>JBEKNB010000001.1:0-462688 GCA_049523255.1 Candidatus Acidiferrales bacterium
ATCGATGCGTGCAGCAAAAGCGCCAACGCTAGGGCCGCGCCCGCAAACCAGATGGGCGTCGCGCACCCTCCGGATTCGATCGAGGCTCGATCTTTTGTTTCCGTTCTCATTTCGTTGCCTTATCTGTCCACGAGATGCTTATTCATTCTTACCCATGGGCGCTGCTTCCACCGAATGCTCGCTCAGATAGCCGCACGGGCCCAGCAGATCCATTCCGCCACTGACAATCGGCGGCGTCGCAGTAGCGGGCAGCACTCCGCCCGGCGCTTCCGCAGAAGATCGCGCCGGCAACCCGCGCTCGATGATCAGCTCCATCGCGCGGTCTATCGGAATACGCACGACTCCGCTCTGTCGATCCACCCAAGCGTACGTGGTCACTTCCTGCTGCTGGGCCGCGCAGTAGTCCGCCAGTTCGAGGTGTGGCTGAACCTGCAAACGCGGCCTCGGCGGAAGCACGCGCTCACCCTCGGACACCATCGGCGACGTCGTAGCCCCAAGGGGCTGAACTTTCTTGAAGTAGTTGAACGTCAGCTTCATTCCAACGAGCGTGACCGCGAGGACAACCGCCATCCAGAACGCGAACTGAATCAGCCCGCGAATGTTCGTGTCGCGCCGCTCGTAGCCAGCGCCCCGGTCGTGCGGAGCGCCCGGCGGATATGGCTGCCTAATCTCCATGAGCGTGCTCCAAGGCTCCTTCGAATCGCGGGTCGTGCAGCGGCAGCAGCGGTCGCTTCTTCAACTGCCAGAAGAACGCGCCGATCCAGACTCCGCCGATGCCCACAATCGCCAATAGGTCGAGTGCGTGGATGCGGGGCCCGGAGATTTCGTACGCCGGAACAACGATCCAGTAGATATCCACGAGGACGACGACGAACATCAGAGCGGCCACTCGCGCCAGCACGTGCAGGCGGCGCTTCACTTTACGCTGCAACAGCAGGAAAAACGGAACGAAGAAATGGAATATCAGGAGGATAGCGCTGACGGGCGCCCATGGGCCGAAAACGCGCTCCTTATACCACGGGATCTCGTTCTTCAGGTTCCCGGACCAGATGATCAGCAACTGCGAGAACGAGAGATACGCCCACAGGAGCACCATCGCCAGCATCATGTTGCCCAAATCGATGAAGCGCTTAGGCGGGACGCAATCCTTCAGCGGCTCCCGATCGGACAGGCTGCGGCAGACCATGATGGCGAACGAAATCCCGGCCAGGCCGTCCGTAACCAGGAAAATGAAACCGTAGATTGTGGAGAACCAGTGTGGCTCAAGCGACATCACCCAATCGATTACGGCCAGCGACAGCACGACAACGAAAATCACCATGCCGGGCGCGGAAAGGCCCGTCATGCGACGCAGCAGCGTGGGATCGCCCGTGCGGTCCTGATCGGCGGCCCATTTGTTGAGCAGCGTGGCCAGCAGAATCCAGACGGCGAAGTAGATCAAAGCACGCACGGTGAAGAAAGCGGGATTCAAGTACGGGTGCTTGTACTGGAGGATCGGATCGGCGTCCACCATTTCCGGCTGCGCCCAAGGGTATAGTCTCTTCATCCCGACAAGAATCGGGAGGAATAGGACGAAAACGAACGGTAGCGTGCGCGAGCCCGCTTCGACGATCCGTCGAATCGGGAAGCCCCACCAGCCGCTCGTCAGATTGTGCAGGAGCAGGATGCCCAAACACCCCAGGGGAACTCCGGCCCAGAAGATGAACGCGAAAATGTAGGAGCGGAAGAATTGTTGCGGGTTGCGAAAGCCGAAAAGGATGCAGAGCGCCAGGCCGAGGGCGCCGATCAGAAACCCGCGCGTCTGCCCGCGGCCAAGCCGCAGCTGAATTGCGTCTGACGAGTTCATTCCGATCGCCCCGATGATTGCGCCACCGCTTGCGGCTCCTGCCCCTGCGCGCTTGCCTGCGCGGACTGTTGCATCAATTTCGTCTTCTCCGAATCCGGGACGTCCTGCACCGTGGCGTTCCGGCTCAACTGGAGGACGCGGATGTAAGCGGCAATCCTCCAGCGGTCGGCGGGTTCGATCCGCGCCGCGTAGCTGTACATGGCACCGAATCCGTTGGTCATCACCTGGAAGAAATGCCCGACGGGCACCTCGCGCAGCCGCACGATGTGATACGACGGCGGCTGCGGGAATCCGCGTTGTACGATCATGCCGCGCCCGCTGCCCGTGTAGTCGTGGCACGGAGTGCAATAGACGTTGAAGCGTTCACGGCCGCGCTCGAGGTCCGCGCGCGTGATCGGAAAGGGAAAGCGGTTCGATTCGACGCCGTTCTCCATGCCCGTGTAGAAGAGACCATCCACCCGTAACTGCCCGCGCGCCACGGTACCCGGAATGGGCTGCCGCTCCGAGCGTCCGTCGGAAAAGAAGTCGGTCGGCTCGTACGGCAGATACTTCGGCTGCACGTGCATGTCGAGGCGGCAACCTGAAAGCAGGATCGCGATCGCGCCCAGGCAGGCCACACTCAAGGCACGCACGAAAGTGCGGCCGGACGCTGCGCCGCGGTTCCTGCAGATGCGCGAGTCGACTTTACTCCTCAATTTCATACACCCCATGTGGACGCAGGCTTTCCAGAAACGCCTTCGTCCGCGCCAGATCGAATTTCCTATCGCGCGACTTGATGCACAGGAAGAAGCGGTCGGTCGAAGCGAGGGCAAATCGCTCGACGTTGAACGTCGGATGGTACGGCGTGGGCAGCCCGTTCAGAGCGAGCATTCCGAGCACCGCGGTGAGCGCCGCACCCAGAATCGTGAGCTCGAACGTGATCGGAATCCACATCGGCCAGCTATTGAATGGCTTTCCGCCGATGTTCAGGGGAAAGCTGAGCACGTTCGCGTACCAGCACATCGCGAAGCCGCTGCAGCCGCCGGCCAGGCCGCCTAGGAAGACGAGGATCGGTAGGGCCGTCCAGTCGAAGCCCACAGCCTCGGCCAAACCCTCGACGGGTATCGGCGTAAAAGCATCGATACGCCGGTAACCCTCGCCGTGCGTGCGGTGGGCCGCCTCGAGCACCTGTTCAGGAGTCTCGAATTCCGCCATCAAGCCGTAAATGCGCTGCCGCTTCATGTCAGTCGCGAATTTCCGGGTTCGGATTCCGCACGCGGGCCAGATACGTGGTGCGCGGGCGGGTGTTCAACTCTTCGAGCAAACCATAGTCGCGCGATTGCGCCTTGAGCTTTGCAACGCGGCTCGACGGATCGTTGATGTTGCCAAACACGATTGCCTGCGTGGGGCACGCCGCTTCGCAGGCCGTAACGATCTCGCCGTCACGAATCGCGCGGTCTTCTTCTTCCGAGCGAATCTTCGCCGCATTGATTCGCTGGACGCAGTACGTGCACTTTTCCATGACGCCGCGGCTGCGCACGGTGACGTTCGGATTGCGCAATCCGAAGAGGCTCGGCGTCTTGTAGTCCGAGAAGAGGAAGAAATTGAACCGCCGGACCTTGTACGGGCAGTTATTCGAGCAATAGCGCGTGCCCACGCAGCGGTTGTACGTCATGTCGTTCAGGCCTTCGGGGCTGTGCGTGGTGGCGCCGACCGGGCAGACGTACTCGCAGGGCGCGTTCTCGCACTGCATGCAGGGAAGCGGCTGATAGTACATCTGAGGATTATCGAGACCGCCGTGGAAGTACGTGTCGATGCGAATCCAGTGCATGATGCGGCCGCGCATTACCTGTTCCTTGCCGACAACGGCGATGTTGTTTTCGGACTGGCAGGCGGCCACGCAGGCGTTACATCCGATGCAGCGATTCAAGTCGATCGACATTCCCCAGGCGTAGCTATCGTACTTGAAGCCCGGATAGATCGTCAGGTCCTTGGTCTCTTCTTCCTCGCGGAGCTTCGCGAAGGCCGGGTTTTTGCGGAACTCGTCCATCGTGGCGATGCGCACGAGGTCGCGCTGCTGCTCGTTGACGCTCTCTTCTTCCTCGGCATGGCCTTCGACGTCGATCGTGTACTGCTGCTGCATGGACGCAAAGTAGTATTTCTTGTCCGTCTTCGCCACCTGCAAGCCGCGCGCGATCCACGGCGCCGCGGACGTGCGCAAGAGGTAGGCGTCGAATCCCGGCCCGGTACCCACGCTGCCTGCACGGCGGCGGCCGTAGCCGAGGTGGAGAGTAACCGAATTTTCGGCGTGGCCGGGCACGATGAAGACGCCAGCTTCCATGTAGCGATCGCCGAGCTGCAGTTTGACGTAGTCGCCGGTCGTGAGGCCGAGCTGTTGCGCGGTTGCCGGACTGATCATCGCGGCGTTATCCCAGGTGAGCCGCGTGACCGGCTTCGGAAGCTCCTGCAGCCATCCGTTGTTGGCGAACTCGCCGTCGCCGATCGAGGGATCGGGGCGGAAAACAATTTCGAGTGCGCTTGCATCGCCGGAGGACGGGTGGCCCGAAGCGTGGCTCGTCCAATCCAAGTGCCCCTGGGCAGGGGAAATCGGCGGCAGCGCGGTTCCAACCATCACGCCGTCGTGAAGCGAGGTCTGCCAGAAATCTTCAAAGGCCTTCCCTTTTTCCGGGCGCTGCCCCTGCCAGTAATCGTGGACCAAGTCGTGCGGGGACTTGCCGGCGTCTGCCGTGAAAAGCGCGATGATTTCGTGCGCCGAGTGATTGTCGTAGAGCGGCGCAATCAGCGGCTGGATGATTCCGATGGTGCCGTCGTATCCGCGCACATCGCTCCAGGACTCAAGGAAGTGGGCCGCAGGGACATGCCAGTGGCAGAGCTCAGCGGTTTCCTCGGCGTACAGCGCCGAATGAACGCGCAACTTCGCCTTCCCCAGCGCGGAAGCAAAATCAAAGTCCGCCGGCGCGTCGTAGACCGGGTTACCGCCGAGAATCAAGAGAAAATCGACGCGCCCGGCGTTCAGGTCATTCACCAGATCGCGGAGCGATTCCATCTGGTTGACCGGGTTCACTTCGAGCGACTCTGTGTAGACCACCGTCTTGCCAATATTGCCGAGCGTAGCGTTGATCGCGTGCGCAAGGGCGTGGACGGACGGCGGCTGCTGCTCGCCGACAATCACCAGGGAGTCGCCGCGATGGGCGGCCAAGTCCTGCGCGACGGCTGCGACCCAATCGGCCGGAATCTTTGCACCCGCATTTCCGCTGGCTGGTACGCCAACGACGCCGGCAGCTACTGCGAGTTGGCGCGCTAAATCCTCGATATCTCCGGAGCGCAGGGGCAGGCGATGGTCCGCAACCGATCCCGTGCTCGTTGGCATGCTTTCGACGGCGTACAGCCGGTTCAACCTGGACGCAGGGCCAGCGGACATATCCCGGCGGGATGAAAACTCGCGGGCATAGCGCGCATGTCCGGGACCTACCGTAAGGAAATCCGCATCGAGTGCGACGATCACATCCGCCTGATCGACGTGGTAGACCGTGTTGACGGGCTTGCCAAATGCCAGGCGTGCGCCTTCGCGTGCCGAATCGCCGGTGCACGGCTCGTATTGGTGCCACTTGGCGCTGGGATACTGCGCGAGCAGAGCGTGAAGCTGCGCTCCGAGCGTCGGCGACGTGATCGTCCTAGTCAAAATGCGCAAGCCGGAGCCGCCGGCAGCGAGCTGTGTTCGCACGTTTCCCATCGCTGCGGCGAAATCGCTCCAAGTGCTCACGCGCCCTTCGTAGGTGACCACCTGCGAGCGGTCGGGATCGTAGAGATGCAGGATTGAGGCCTGCGTGGAACTGTCGGTGCCGCCGAGGCTGCCGGGATGCTCCGGATTCCCTTCAATCTTCGTCGGCCGGCCCATGTGGCTTTCGACCAGGATACCAACGCCGACGCCGGACTGCGGAACAGACGTGGCATAAAAGAGCGGGCGGCCGGGAACGATCTGCTCGGGCGGGTGGACGTAGGGAACGATTTTTTCCTCGGGAAGTTTCGTGCAGGCGCCGAGTCCGGCCATCGCCGCCGAGGCGGCCATCAATTTCAAAACGTCGCGCCGATTGAAACCGTCAGGATTCTTCTCGCTAATCGAGGGAAACTCGTTCTCAAGGAATTTGCGGTATTCGGGCGTGTCCGACAGCTCCTCGAGGCTCTGCCAAAAGCGCTTACCGCCCTGCCGCGCGAGCTTCGCGCGGACCGCTGCGAGATCGATCGAGTTCTTCGGGCTGACGTTTTCGCTCATTGTTCCGCTTTCATCGATGGCACGTCGAGCAGTACTGCAGGCTCTTAATCTTGTATTCCTTCACGAGTTGCCGCCCCAATTCGAGCTGTTTCGCTCCCGAGGGCGGCACGTAGAACGGATTTAAAACCTCGGATTTCGGCCGCACATACTTTTCCGGCTGGCGATGGCAATCGAGGCACCAAGACATGTAAAGCGTGCCGGCCCGATAGGTCAAAGGCATCTCCGCGATCTGGCCGTGGCAGGTGGTGCAGCCGATACCCTTCGCGACGTGAATGCTGTGATCGAAATAGACAAAATCGGGAAGCGCGTTCACGCGCGTCCACGCAAGGGACGTGTCGTCGCGATAGCTCTCGCGCACGGGCTCCAACATCGAGGAATTCGTCCATATCTGCGAATGGCAGGTCATGCATGTCTGCGTGGGAGGCAGACCGGCAAACGACGACTTCTCGACCGAGGTGTGGCAGTAGCGGCAGTCGATTCCGAGTTCGCCTGCGTGGTGCCTGTGGCTGAAGGGCACGGGCTGCTGGCGCGTCACGTTCTGGTCCGTGTACCACGGCGACATCGCAATCGCGTACAGCGCGAGACCCAGACCGGCGACGATCAGCACGGCGCCATAAATGCTGATCCGCGAAATCAGGTTCGTGCTGCGATGAAAGATCTGTGCCATCAGCCCGGTAATCGCTCTCTCTTATGAATGCGCCTTCTCTTCGTTCGTTTCGTGTAACAGCGACCGCACTTCGACGATCGAGATCATCGGCAGGAAACGAATGAAGAGATAAAACAGAGTGAAAAACAGCCCAAACGTGCCCAGGTACGTCGCCCAGTCCCACTTCGTCGGATAGTACATCGCCCACGACGACGGGATGAAATCACGGCTCAAGCTGATCACGACGATCACGAACCGCTCCAGCCACATGCCCATGTTGACGATCAGCGCGATTATGAACAGAGCAGTAACGTTGCGCCGCACCCGCGCGGACCACAGCAGCTGCGGAATCAGGATGTTACACGTGATCAACATCCAGTACAGCGGGGCGTACGGACCGTGGATGCGATTCATCAGCATGTACCGCTCGTACTGATCGGCGCTATAAATCGCCATGAACGCCTCGATCGCGTAACCGTACGCCACGATCAGACCCGTGGCCAGCATGACCTTCGCCATTAGGTTCAGGTGGCGCATCGTGACGAGATCCTCAAGGTGATAGTACTTGCGGATCGGAATCGCCAGCGTCAGCACCATCGCGAAACCGGAATAGATCGCGCCGGCTACGAAGTACGGCGGAAAAATCGTCGTATGCCAGCCGGGAATGATGCCGATCGTGAAATCGAAGCTCACGACCGTATGCACCGAGAGCACCAGCGGTGTCGCCAGGCCAGCCAACAACAGCGACGCCATCTCATACCGCGACCAGTGCACGGCGGAGCCGCGCCAGCCCATCGAAAGCATTCCGTAAATAATTTTCGAAGTTTTGCTCTTGGCCCGATCACGCAGCGTCGCCAGGTCGGGAATCAGTCCGACAAACCAGAACAGCAGCGAAACGGTGAAGTACGTTGATACCGCGAAGACGTCCCAGACGAGCGGGCTGCGGAATTGCGGCCACAGCCACATCGGATTGGGATACGGCATCAGGTAGAAGAAAAGCCACGGACGGCCCATATGCAGCAACGGGAACATTCCCGCGCACATCACGGCAAAAATCGTCATGGCCTCGGCAAACCGGTTGATCGAAGTGCGCCACTTCTGGTGCAACAGCAGGAGAATCGCGGAGATGAGTGTGCCAGCGTGACCGATTCCGATCCACCAGACGAAGTTGACGATGGCAAAGCCCCAGGCGGTCGGAATTCGAATGCCCCAAATTCCCACACCCTTCACCATCAGCAGGGTGACGACCAGGTTCAACAACATCAGGAGGGCGAATCCAATCAGGAAGCCGAATACCCAGCCGGGCGTCACCGGACGTGTCAGCACGATCGCGCTGATCTTGTCGGTTACGGTCTCGAATGTGTGGCCGGGCCCCAACAGCGGCTCTGGCTCTGCTACTGCGGCTATTTTTTGAGAATCTTCAGGATCCACGCAGTATCCCCGGCTCCAGTATTAGTAACGGATGCCTGTTATTTTCTGAAGGGCATCGTAGGTTCGGAATCAACGCGCCAAAGGCTCGCGTGATTCGCGACCCTAAAATGTTCCGGCACAAACGGAACTCACTCTTCCTGCTGTCTCGTTCCGAACTCGTTTGTGATCTGGCTCACCGCACTCTGTGATCCAGGTCACTTTTAAGACGCAACAGGATAAGGCGGGAGGCGATTATACGCAAGTTCAAATGAAAAAAACTTTGGCGGGGCCTGAGCGTCGAATCATGATCGCCGCAATCGGAACGGCGACACCGAAACAAAAAGGATTCCGCGCGCAGTCGCCACGTCCCAGCAATAATCGCGTTCAACTTAGAACATCAGCTCGCCACGAAAAAGATGAGCCCGCAGTTCCGGTTGGTAAGATTGAGACGTGCGTCCCGCAACGCCAGTAGCGGTATTGCTCGTGCTCGTCGTGTGGTCATGCGCACAGGCCGACACGATCGTTCTGAAGAACGGCCACCGCATTCTGGCAACGGACGTCACGCAAGACGAGAGCCACGTTACGTACCAGACTCCCGCGGGTGAGTTGTCCATTCCGAAGTCCATGGTGGCGCGGATCGACCACGACGACTTCTCCTACCCTTCCGCGTCCCACGCCGCTTCGGAGCCGCCGATCTCCGCTCCGCAAATCGAACCGGTTCGCGGCTACGAAGACGTCACATCTCTGGTGGTCCACGACGACGCGATCGATTACGCGTATCTGGCGCGCCTCGAATCGGACGCGCGATCGGGCTCCGCTCTCGCCATCGCGAAGCTCGGGGCCGCGCACCACGCGGCTGCGCAATTCCTGCTCGGCAAGGGCAACGCGGATTCCGCAATCGACCAGTATCGCCAGGCCCTCGTCTTCGACCCCGACAACGTCGGGCTCCTCCTGAACCTCGCGATCCTTAATCTTCGCGAAAGCCAGTTTAAGAACGCGCTCGAGCCGCTCGAACGTGCGCGGCGCGTCTCGCCGGATTCCGCTGATGTGGCCAAACTGACGGGCTGGGCCTACTACGGCGCCAACAAGATGGACCAGGCGATCGAGGAATGGAGGCGCGCGCAACAGCTCCGCCCCGACCCTGACGTGGCGCAGGCGCTCGAAAAAGCCCAGCGCGACAAAACCGAAGAAGAGAGCTACCGGGAAAGCGAAACGGCTCACTTCGATTTGAAATATTACGGCAGCGCTGCTCCCGACCTCGCTCGCGGCATCCTGCGCGCGCTCGAAGACGACTTCCGCGACCTCGAATCGCAGCTTGACTACACGCCGCCCGAGCCGATTGCCGTCATCCTTTACACGGAGCAGTCCTTCGCGGACATCACCCGTGCGCCCGGATGGGTCGGCGCTCTCAACGACGGTCGCCTCCGCATTCCCGTGCAGGGCTTGACCGAGGTGACTCCCGATCTCGCGCGCGTGCTCAAACACGAGCTGACGCACAGCTTCGTCGGGCAAAAATCGCATGGCCGCGCGCCGACCTGGCTTCAGGAAGGTGTCGCCCAATGGATGGAGGGCCGCCGCAGCACCTCCGCGGCCAGCGCGCTGGTGGACGCCGCCAGTCAGGGCACGATTCCGCCGCTCGGATCGATGGAAGGATCGTGGATGGGGCTTTCCGGGAATTCGGCGGCGTTTGCGTATGCCTGGTCGCTCGCGGTGGTCGAATCGATCATCGACTCAGGCGGCGTGAGCGATATCAGCCGCCTGCTTGATCGCATCGCAACGTCACCCTCCACCGAAGCCGCCCTGCAGGAAACTCTGCACTCGAATTATGCCGACCTCGAACAGCAGACCGTCGCCTACCTCAAGCGCGCTTATCTCCGCTAGGAAAACTACAAAGCCGCGAGGAGTCCCGCAAGCAGGGCCGCGCGCTCGGGCAGAGACTGAATCACGACGTGCTCGCGCAGGCTGTGCGCGCCGTTTCCCACCGCGCCGAGTCCGTCGAGCGTCGGCACGCCGAGCGCGGCCGTGAAATTTCCGTCCGAGCCGCCGCCGGTCGAGGCTTCGTCTAGCGGCAAGCCCATCTCGTGCGTCAGCCGCTGCGCGAGATGAAACAGCTTGAGCACGCCCGCGTTGCGTTCGAGCGGAGGCCGGTTGACACCGCCGCGCACCTCGATCCGCGCGTGTTTCAAGATCGGTCGCAGGCTGTGAAGCTTTCGATCGATCCTTGGCGCGTCGGCCAGATGCGAATAGCGAATGTCGATCTTCGCCCGCGCGTGGTCCGGAACCACGTTGGAGGTTGTTCCCCCGGCAACCACGGTCGTCTGGACCGTGATTCCTCGCCGCGCATCATTCATCTTCATCAGCCGGACGATCTGCAACGCCAGTTCGTGGACCGCGTTGACTCCCGCCGCCGGATCGATGCCCGCGTGGGCCGCCCATCCCGTGACGATCAGCTCCGCCGTGCCCACCCCTTTGCGGGCGGTCTTCAGCCGCCCGTCGCGCCCATAGGACGGCTCGAGCACCAGCACGGCTTCGCTGCGCCGCGCTTCCCGTTCGATCTCGCGTCTCGAGGTCTCGCTGCCGATTTCTTCGTCCGAATTCCAAAAGAAGACGAGCCGCTTGCGCGGCCGCACTCCCAGCGCTTCGAGCGCATCAACCGCGGCCAGCGCCAGCACCAGTCCGGCCTTCATGTCGAATGTCCCCGGTCCCCACGCGCGCCCGTCGGCAATGCGGAAGGGCATCTTCGCGAGCGTGCCCAGCGGATACACCGTGTCCAAGTGGCCGAGGATCAGGATTTGCCCCGCTGCGCGACTCTGTTCAGTCCGCAACTCCGCGCGCACGTGATTGCCGCGCTGTGCCTGCCGCAGGATGCGAACGCTCGCGCCGCGGCGCTGCCATTCGTGCGCCACCATTCGCCCGAGGCGATCCACGGCAGCCTTCTCGTGGCTGGGCGATTCGCAACGCACGAACCCGCCGAGCAGCTTCACGATCTCTTTCCGGCGGCTTCTCGCTTCGGACAGCAGGGCTTTCATGGGCGCATGCCGGCCGTGCGTGGCATCGGTATTCGTGTGTCGTTCCAAGTCGTCGAGCCTATGCACAACGTCGCGCTTTTGCAAGGCCGCGAACGTCTCCGGAATTACCGAAGTCCTCCGGACTCGGACTCGCCGATTCCCTCGGTGCGGTCGATTCGTATAGAATTGTTCGATTCGGCCACGCGATAAAGGCGTGCCGCCTGAGGTCAACGATGCTCCTCGACATCAACGAGATACAGAAGATCCTCCCGCACCGGTATCCTTTTCTCCTGGTGGACGCCATCGAAGAAATGGAACGATGGAAGCGCATTGTCGGAATAAAGAACGTCTCCATCAACGAAGGCTATTTCCAGGGACATTTTCCGGGTAAGCCGATCATGCCGGGCGTTCTGATCATTGAGTCGATGGCGCAGACGGGAGGGCTTTTGTTGCTTCAGGAGGTCCCCGATCGCGAGAAGAAACTTCTCTATTTCGTCGCGATCGACAACGCTCGCTTCCGCCGTCCCGTGGTGCCCGGCGATCAACTGCGAATCGAAATGAACGTTCTCGCCTGGCGCGCGGGCTTCTGCAAACTCCAGGGCCGCGCCTCTGTCAACGGCGATCTCGCGGCCGAAGCGACCCTAATGTGCAAGATGGTTGACCTCGAAACCGAGCAGCCCTCCGCCGCCGAACCCGCCGGGAAGGCGCAATGACGGAAATCGATCCGCGGGCCGTGGTCTCGCCCTCTGCGAAATTGGGGAACTGCGTGCGAATCGGAGCCTTCGCCATCGTCGGCGACGAGGTCGAGCTCGGCGATGGCTGCATCGTTGAGCCTCACGCGGTCGTGCAGGGTCCTTCCACCTTCGGCCGCCACAATCACTTTTTTTCGTTCTCGATCGTGGGTGGCGACCCGCAAGACCTTACCTACAAGGGTCAGCGCGTCCGGCTCGAAGCCGGCGACTCCAACGAATTCCGCGAGTACTGCACCGTCCACCGCGGTACGCTGAAGGGCGACGGCACGACGCGCGTCGGTAGCCACAACCTCATCATGGCCTACGCGCACGTCGGCCACGATTGCACCATTGGCAATCACGTCATCCTGATCAACGGCGCGCAGCTGGCCGGCCACATCATCGTCGAGGACTACGCCACGATCAGCTCTTTCTGCCTGCTGCATCAGTTCGCGCGCGTCGGCAGCCACTCGTATATCGGTGCGGGCACCGTCATCACGCAGGACGTCCCGCCGTTCTCCCTCGTCGTGGGGCCGCGCGAAACCCGCTGCTACGGCATCAATAAGGTCGGCCTCGAACGCCATGGCTTCTCGCCCGAGCGCATCCAAACCATCGAACAGGCCTACCGGTATCTCGTCCGCTCGAAGCTCAACACCACCCAGGCCGTCGAAAAGATGCGCGGAACCCTCGCCCACTCCGAGGACATCTTAACGTTGATTCGCTTCATCGAGTCCGTCGGCGAACGCGGCTTGACGAAATAGGACGATCATGGCCGCAATCGCAGAAGTCGTGTCTCGGGACTGGGGCCTTATCGCGGGCAACGGCGATTTTCCCTTTCTCGTGTTGGAAGGCGCGCGCAGCCGCGGCATCGACATGGCGGTGATCGCCATCCGCGAGGAGGCTTCGCCTGCGCTCGAGCGCGCGACGAACCGGTTCCACTGGATCAGCCTCGGCCAACTGAGCCGCGGAATTGAGTTGCTCCATCAGGAGGGCGTGAAACACGCGGTCATGGCCGGGCAGGTGAAACACAACAAGATCTTCAGTTCGATCCGGCCCGACTGGCGCCTGGCGAAACTTCTTCTCGCGCTCCCGGCGAAGAACACCGATTCCCTGATCGGCGCGGTGGCTCGAGTGCTCGAAGACGAAGGCATCGAACTGGTGAACTCCACGAAATTCCTGGGCCCGCTGCTTCCGGCGCCGGGCACGCTGACGCGCCGCGCGGCCGATGCCGCGGAGGCCGCGGATATCGAATACGGCCGGCAAATCGCGCGGCGGATCGCGGGCCTCGATCTCGGCCAGACGGTCGTCGTGCGTGACCGCGCGTGCGTTGCCATCGAGGCCATGGAAGGCACCGACGAAACGATCGAGCGCGCCGCCCGCATCACCGGCGGCCAACGGCTCGTGGTCGTCAAAGTCAGCAAGCCGCGGCAGGACATGCGATTCGACGTGCCCGTCGTCGGCGCGAAAACTATCGAAGTGATGCGCCGCTCGCACGCTACCGCGCTGGCCATCGATGCCGGGCGAACGCTGCTCTTTGACCGCGACGCCCTGATTCGCGCCGCCGACGAAGCGGGCATTGCGATTCAGGCGTTCGCGCCCGATCGGAACGAAGCGGAACGAAAATCGTGACCCGCAAGCCCATTCGCGTCGCTGTCGTCGGTGTCGGAGAATTCGGGCGGAACCACGTCCGCGTATGGCGTGAGCTCGAAGGTGCGGAACTTGCTGGAATCGTGGACACCAACGCCGAGCGCGCCCGGCAAGTGGCCGCCGAATTCGGCGCGCAAGTGATCCCGTCCATCGACGCGCTTGCGGACGCGCGCGTCGATGCCGTCAGCCTCGCCGTGCCCACAAAAGAGCACGCGCGAATTGGCTGCATTCTGCTCGAGGCGGGTCTGGACGTGCTGGTCGAAAAGCCGATGGCCGCGTCGATCGAGGAGGCCGACCGGCTGATCGCTTCCGCGCAGCGCTCCGGCCGCATCCTTCAGGTTGGCCACGTCGAACGTTTCAATTCCGCGGTTTCCGCCGCGCAGAAGATTGTCTCGCGGCCCATGTTCTTTGAGGTGCACCGCCTCGGCGTTTTCACGCCGCGCAGCCTCGATATCGACGTCGTCTACGACGTCATGATCCACGATCTGGACATCCTTCTCTCGCTGGTCGGCGCGCCGGTAACCGATCTCAAAGCCGTCGGCATTCCGGTGATCACCGACAAAGTCGATATCGCCCACGCGCGCATCGAGTTCTCGACGGGCGCGGTTGCCAACGTCACTGCCAGCCGCGTCTCCACCGAACGCATCCGCAAGATGCGTTTCTTCCAGGAACACGAATATATCTCGCTCGATTTTATTCGCCAGGACGCGCTCCGCATTCGCGTCCAGCCGGGAAGCCCGCAACCGGGCATCGGGTTCGAGAAACTGCCCGTCTCCCCCGAAGAGCCGCTCCGGGCGGAGCTGCGCGCATTCGCCGAATCCGTTCGCACGCGCAAGCCGCCGCTCGTGGACGGCGCCGCTGGCCGCCGCGCCCTCGAGCTCGCCGATCGCGTGATGGCAAGCATCCTTGATCACGCTCGCCGCGTCCAATTAAGTGCAGCGATCCCACAGGAAATTCGATGATTCCCCGCATCTTGGTCCCGGTGGATGTGCGTCCTCTCAAGGACGGCGAGGCACGGAAGCCCGGGCGTCGCCTCGAAACCTATATGGACGACCGCACGGTCGTGCCGTCCGGTTTGTCCGATGCTCCGCCGCTCGATGGCCGGACCACGATCCCTGCTCACTTTCCCCTGGACGTTCTCGTCAATCGCACGCTGGTGCCCCGCGGCATGCCCGCAAAGCCGATGGAAAGGCTTGTCCGGGTCACTGAGTCGGTGCCGATCGCCGTCCTCGACTCGCGCGTCGTCGTGCCGGCCTACGTCGAACCTGCCGCGCCGGAAGAGATTCTTGAATTCGAGCACACGCCCGAGTTGACCGCCGACCTGCGCGAGGTCGTCGAACCGGACATGTTCCTCACCGGCGACGCCAACCTCCTGATGGAACCTGAAGACAAGCGCGACCCGAAGTCGGACCTGCTCACGCGCATCCTCTCCGTTGTCGTGCACATCGCCTTGATCGTCTTCCTGATCTTCTCGCCCAAGATCTTCCCGCCGCATGTTCCGACGCAGGAGGACATCGATCTGGCCCGCAAGCAGTTGCAATGGATTTATCAGCCGCCCGACCTTCCGAAGACGGCGCCGCCGCCGTCTCCGAAGATTCATATCACGCCCAAGACCCTGAATCAGGTCGCTCCGCACATCGAGCAGCCGCAGCTTCCCACGCCCGTGAGCCCGGAGAAGCCGCCCTCGGACCTGCCGGAGGCGCCCCGGCCGCAGCCTTCCGTGGTCCCACAACAGTCCCAACCCGCGCCTTCGCGCCTCGAGCCCATTCAGCCGGCGCAACCCAATCCGAACCGGCTGAACCTCCAGTTGCCGCAGGCCTCTCCCGGAAAAATGCTCAACGACCAGATCGACGATGCGATTCGCCGCGGAGGTAATCGCGGCGGGGTCTATCCCACTGGCCCGGGCACACCCGGCGTCGGGGGGCCGGGCATGGGCGAGGGCTATCAGATTCTCTCGGATACGCAGGGCGTCGATTTCTCGAGCTATATCCAGCGCCTTCTCGCCACTTTGAAGCGCAACTGGTACGCCATCATGCCGGAATCAGCCATGATGGGAGATAGGGGAATCGTCTCCACTACGTTCCAGATCAATTCGGACGGAAGCATTCCTCCTCCCGATCCGACGCTGGAGAGAACCTCGGGCAAGGAACCTCTCGACAATGCCGCAATGGGCGCCATTCACGCCTCGAATCCGTTCGAGCCGCTGCCCTCGCAGTTCCACGGGCCCTACCTGAAGCTTCGAATCTACTTCATCTACAACATTCCTCCGGACCAGGTGAACATCCGGTGAAGTTGAACCGCGCCCAGATTGCTGGGGCCCTTCTTCTCGGCGCGCTGGTGCTCCTCGTTCTGCTCCTTCGATACTGGAAATTCTCGGGATGAACGATCTTCCGCGGCTCGTCGTGGTCCTCGGGCCGACCGCTTCCGGCAAATCGGCGCTCGGAATCTGGCTGGCGGAGCGGCTGGGCGGCGAAATCCTTGTTTGCGATTCGACGCAGGTCTATCGTCATTTCGATATCGGCACGGCCAAAGTTCCCCCCGCCGAACAGCGCGGCATTCCGCACCATCTGGTCGATCTCGTCGAGCCGCAGGAAATCTTCACTGCCGGGGAATATCGCCGGCGGGCAATCGAAGTTCTGGACGATATGCGCCTGCGCGGCAAATTGCCGGTTCTCACTGCAGGGACGGGACTCTATCTGCGCGCCCTACTCGAAGGGCTCGCCGACGCGCCCACCCGGTCTGATGAACTGCGCGAACGGCTGCGCCGCCGGTCTCGGCTGCGCGGCTCCGAATACCTCCATCGCGTTCTCGCGCGCGTTGATCGCGAAGCCGCGTCTCGCATCGCGCCGCGAGACGCGCAGAAAATCATTCGCGCGATCGAAATCCGGCTCCTAGCCGGCAGGCCCGTCGGCGAGATTCATCGCACTGGCCGGGTGGGCCTCGAAGGCTACGACATCCGTAAGATCGGCCTGCTGCCTCCGCGCGCCACGCTCTATTCCCGAATCAACGCTCGGGTGATCTCCATGATCGAGTCGGGCTGGATCGAAGAGGTTCGTGGCCTGATCGCCTGCAACTTGCCACCGGACGCCAAGCCCTTCCAGTTCATCGGCTACTCGCAATTGCGAGCACACCTGGAAGGCCGCATCACCGAGAACGCTGCGGTCAAAGAGATCCAGCAGGCCACCCGCCGCTTCGCAAAAAGGCAACTTACCTGGTTTCGCAATGAACCGCAGGTTCATTGGCTGACCGGCTTTGGTGACGAGCCTGCCGTTCAGTCTGCTGCGCTCGATCTTGCGCAGAGCACAAAACCCTGAAGGCTTGACTGTGTTTGGGACTTCAACTAACCTCCCCGGCATACGGTACCGTATGGCAAGCGCTGCTCCAGCCCGACTCCGATCCCTCCATCCGGACGACTGGGTCAGAGCCGCTTTTGTCCGGCTGTCTGACGTTGGCATCGAAGGCGTGCGTGTGGAACTGCTTGCTCGGGATCTCGGCGCCACCAAAGGCAGCTTTTACTGGCATTTCCGCGACCGAAGCGATTTGCTCGAAAGAATGCTCGCCCGGTGGGAAGGCGACGAGCTGAGTTCGCTCGATTTCGTTGAAGGCGGCGCTGGCGCCGCGACTCGCTGGGCCCGGTTCGTACAGCGGACCGCTAATCCCGATCGCATCCGCACGGAAGTCGGGGTTCGGGCCTGGGCGCGCCAGGATGAGCGCGTGGCCCGCCGCGTCACCGCCGTGGAGACGAAGAAAGCAGACTCATTGCCGGCGTGCTCCGGGATGTGAGCTTTGCGCCGTCCGCGGCCCAAGCGTGGGCGGAAGTGGTGCTGCTCGTATGTCTCGGATGGCTCGACCGCGCGACCCGCGACCGCGAGTTCGAGCTGGCGGGTCGCGGCCTCGGCGAGTTCCTCTCGGAACTCGTTCTGGCCGCCTCCAGTCGGTTCCCCGGCAATCCATGGCTGAGCCCAACTTGAGATTCACGCAGAGAATTCTGGAACCTCTTGCTCGTGCGTCGGTAATTGTTAAGATGGTGTGCCCGGGCGGTGGCTCGTCCCTGGCAACCCCAGCCGCATAACTGTCCTCAAAAGAACCGCGGGGTGCGGTGTGGCGTTCAGTGCGACGGCGGTCTGCTCGCAGTAACCAAAGCGACTAAGGAAAACGACTCCCCAATGAAAAATGGAGCCCATGCTCTGTCTCTTCTCGTGATTGCAGTTGCGTGCGCCTTGACTCTGCTGGCCTGCGGCGGCGGCGGCAACAATGGCGGCACCGGCACAGTGACATCGGTCGCCATCACGCCGACTACAGCTACTGTGTCGCTCAACGAAACGGCGGAGTTCAGCGCCACCGTCAATTTGAATTCTTCTTCGTCGGTCAGCACGAGCACAGCGGTCACTTGGGAAGTGAACGGCGTGGCAGGCGGCAGCTCGACGACGGGCACGATTGTCGCCTCCAGCACGGATGTGCAGGTGGGAATCTATACGGCTCCCGCGGTGGCGCCTGGCACCAACAACAACGAAATGAACATCACGGCGGTGGCGCCGCAGAATCCGGGCTCGACGACGAACACCGCCACGGTCACTTCGAACACGGCTGTCGTCACGATCGGGGGCGGACTGGGTCTCGCGGTCACGCCCATTTCCGTGACTGTCCCCGCCGGAGGAACTCGTCAATTTGCCGCTACGTTGAACGGATTGGCCGACCCGAACGCCACGTGGTCCGTCAGCTCGACGAATGGCGGCGCTATCGGCTCGATCGACACGACCGGCCTCTACACCGCGCCCGACTTCCCGCCGCCCGGCGCGTCCATCACGGTCACCGCCTCGGACCCAACGGTCACGACCACGGCGACGGCGACAGCAACGATTACTTACTCCGATAAGTCCCTCGATGGGCCGTTCGCCTTCTCCTACACCGGCAACGACTCCTCGGGCTGGCTGGCGGCCGCGGGAAGCTTCGTCGCGGACGGCCAAGGCAACATCCTGAGCGGCGTGGAAGACGTCGAAAGTTTCTTCACGGGAGTTTCCGCCGGGCTTCCCTTCAGCGGAACCTACACCGTTGGACCGGACGGCCGTACAACCGCTATCATCAACAACGGCCATGGGACCGCAACATGGCAATTTGCGCTCACCACAAACCAGCACGCCGTGATGATCCGTCTGGATGCCAACGCCACCGGTAGCGGAACGATCGACCAGCAGAACCTGAACGACCTCGGGACTTCCGATACGATCGTCTCCGGCCCCTACGTGTTCAGCGCGTCCGGAACCGATGCGAATTTCCACGCGGAGGCGATGGCGGGGCGATTCTCCGCCGGCGGCGGCAACATTGCTCAGTCGGCGACGATCCTCGACGTCAACGACGCCGGCGTGCTGGCAAGCGGCACATCGGGTGACACTTCGCTGCACGGGTCCTATCAGTTCGATACGGCAAATGCCGGCACTGGGCGCGGGACGCTGACTCTTACGAGCCAGAGCGCCGGCACGCTCCAGTTTGCCTTTTACGTGATCGACAGTACGCACCTGCACATCATCGAAATCGACGGTACCGGACACCCCTACCTGGCGGGCGACGTGTTCAGCGGTGTGAGCGGAAGCAGCTTCACGGCGGCGAGCCTCAGCGCCGGAACGTACGCTTTCACGAGCGGCGGGACGTCGGCCACGGTGTCCGGTGGCGCGTACGGCGCGGGCGGATTGTTTACTTCGGACGGAGGCGGTCACGTCACCGGCGGTGCACTGGACACGAACAACGCGGGGACGGTCACCACGAACGCGACGGTCGCGTCCTGCCCGTATAGCGTGGACGGGACAACCGGACGAATCGCTCTGATGGTCGCAGCGTCTTGTCCGGCGAGCCCGAATTTTGCCGCTTACCAGACATCGCAAGGACCGGCCGTCGTGATCGAACTCGACTCGACCGCCGTCTCCACTGGCGTGGCCTTGCAGCAGAATCTTCCTGCGTCGCCCGCGCTGAGCGGAGCGTTTGTTTTTGTCCTGGCCGGCCAGGGAATGTTCCACGAAATTTCCGGCTCCGCCCAGCCCGAGGCGGAAGGCCAGATCACCGTCACCGGCACGAGCGTGGCTGGGAACCTCGACATTGACAACTTCAACGCGGCCTTCAAGAACGATCCGCTCAACATCACGACCAGCTCGATCACCGCGCCCGGCACGAATGGCCGCGGGACCGCGGTTCTCGAAGGCATCGATCCCGACGTGACCTACAAGCTCGTCTACTACCTCGTTGATGGGAACACGGCGCTGGCGTTCGACCAGGACACGACACGCGTCGTGGTCGGCAGCATCGCGAGGCAATTCTAAAACTCTGCAATCCCGGCGGGGCGCTGGCCGCGCGCTGCAAACTATGGCACACTCGATAGTTTGAAGGACGCGGCCGGCGCGCGCCGAGTGCGCACCGCAGTCGCCGGGCTGCGATCGGCAAGAGAACCCATGGACCCGCGGTACATCCGGAATTTCTGCATCATCGCGCATATCGACCACGGGAAATCCACGCTGGCCGACCGCCTGCTCGAGCTCACGGGCGCGCTCAGCCAGCGCGAGATGACCGCGCAGGTGCTGGACTCGATGGATCTGGAGCGCGAGCGCGGCATCACGATCAAGGCCAAGAGCATCCGCCTGCATTACACGGCGCGGGATGGCCATGAGTATCGCCTGAATTTGATCGACACGCCGGGACACGTCGATTTTTCGTACGAGGTCTCCCGCGCGCTTTCCGCCTGCGAAGGCGCCCTGCTGGTGGTCGATGCGAGCCAGGGCGTCGAGGCGCAGACCGTGGCGAACGCTTTTCTCGCGTCTCGCCACAACCTCGCGATCATTCCCGTGATCAACAAGATCGACCTGCCTGCCGCGCAGCCCGAATTCGTCAAAGAGCAGATCGAAAACGTCCTTGCGATTCCGGCGGACGACGCGCTGCTGATCAGCGCGAAAAGCGGGCTGGGAGTCGAAGATGTCCTCGAAGCCATCGTGGCGCGCGTGCCTCCGCCGAAAGGTTCGGCGGAGGCGCCGCTGCGCGCGCTGATTTTCGATTCGTGGTTCGACATCTATCGCGGCGCCGTCGTTCTGGTCCGCGTGATGGAAGGCCGCGTCGCGCCGCGCATGAAGATCCGGCTGTGCGCGAATAACGAAGTCTACGAAGTCGAGACTCTCGGCGCGCTCACACCCAAGCCCGTGGCGCTCGACGAACTGGCCGCCGGCGACGTGGGGTTCGTCGTGGCGAACATCAAGCGCGTGGCCGATGCGCGCATGGGCGACACAATCGTCGAGGCGGACCGGCCCGCGCTGCCGCTGCCGGGATTCGAAGCCATCAAGCCGATGGTTTTCGCCGGCCTGTTCCCGGTGAACGCCACGGATTACGAACTCCTGCGCGACGCGCTGGGCAAGTTGCAACTCAACGACGCGGCGTTCTTTTACGAACCCGAAAATTCCGTCGCACTCGGCTTCGGTTTCCGCTGCGGATTCCTCGGCCTGTTGCACATGGAGATCGTGCAGGAGCGGCTCGAGCGCGAATTCAACATCGACCTGATCACCACGGCGCCGAGCGTGCAATACCGCATCACGACCACCAGCGGCGACGTGATGGAAGTGGACAACCCGACGAAATTCCCGCCGCCCACTTCGATCCAGAAGATCGAGGAGCCGATCCTGATGGCGATGATCATCACGTCGGAGGAATCGGTCGGCGGCGTGCTGCAACTCTGCGAAGAGAAGCGCGGCGTGCAGAAAAAGTTCGAATACCTTTCGCCGACGCGGATCATGCTGACCTACGAATTGCCACTCAACGAAATCGTGCTCGACTTTTACGACCGGCTGAAAAGCGTTTCGCGCGGCTATGCGTCGCTCGACTATCACCTCTCCGGCTATCGCGAATCCGATCTGGTGAAGCTCGACGTGCTCGTCGGCGGCGAGCCGGTGGACGCGCTGACGATCATCTGCCATCGCGACCAATCCTACGAGCGCGGCCGCGAGCTCGTCCACCGGCTGCGAAAACTGATTCCGCGGCAGATGTTCGAAGTCCCGATCCAGGCCGCGATCGGAAGCCGGATCATCGCCCGCGAAACGATCAGCGCCATCCGCAAGAACGTGCTCGCCAAGTGCTACGGCGGAGACATCACGCGCAAGCGCAAGCTCCTCGAAAAGCAGAAGGAAGGCAAGAAGCGTATGAAGCGCGTCGGTCGAGTCGATATTCCCCAGGAGGCGTTTCTCGCCGTGCTGAAGGTTGCCGGCAGCGCGGACGAGGAGTAGCCCGCGCGGGTCTCCTTGGAACGATGTTCCCCAAAGGCCCCGTTTCCAGTGACGGGTAGAAGACACACCGATCGTTTGTTTTGAATGAGTTACAGGCGATTCTACTCGGCAGTCAGTGTCTAGTAAGAGGCAGTGACTGGTGGCGAGTGACGAGTGGCCAGAGGATCCGCCGCCGCGCGGAGCGCTCGCGAAAGCGTGTCGATTAGAAAGTGCGTCCATCGTTTCTTTCCAGGGAGTTGCGGGCGTTTCTAATCGCCAGAGTGTCGATTAGGAGGAGGTCGAAGGCAAGGGATGTAGGGCATGCAAAGGAGACAGCGGAAGCAGAGGAGAAAAGCGAGTGGCGTTGGCCGCCGCTTCGTCGACCGCTCGATGATGTAATGTGTCCGCGCATAGCTCTTCCCACGCTAGCACGCCGTGCATCCGGTGGGACTGTCCCGAGGTACAGAAGAAGTGCAGGGTCCAAATCCTACTCTGCTGGGGATGCCAGGGACGACGACCAGCGCCGCCGGACATCGTTCCCGACTGCGCTCTAACTCTGGGCCCATTGGCCCATGTATTCGTGCTAGAACGCGGGGACCGGATTGCGAGTGGAAAAGCCTATTGGACTCTTGCCTAGGTTGATTACGGCCGGGGAACTAAGGAACTTTGTCGCCGAGCAATTTGCGAGCGGGCTGATTATCGCAATAGACGCGCCATTCCGCGATCAGGCCGTTGCGCACGACCGCCTTCCACGCCGCGGGGATTTCCCAGCGGTTCTCTTTTGGAAGCTTGCCATCGACGGCGTAGGTGCCACTGGCAGAGCCAAAGACCGCGACGACCTCGTGATTCTCGAAAATCTCCTCGTGCGAGATGCGATAGTCGGGAAACCAGGCGAAGTACGACTTCCACCCAGCGCGCAGCTTTTCGCGGCCTTCAACACTGTTCCCCAACCCGTCAATGAAAACGTGATCTTCCGCCATAACCGCGCACAGGCCGTCGATGTCCGCCTCATTCACGCGTTCGATGAATCGCAGCACAATTGCCACGGGTTGCTGTGGGTCCATTTCCCTCACCTCATGGAACGCTTATTCCTAGTCGATTCCCTTCTTGCGGCGTACGGTGGCGTCGAGCTGGCCGCGGGCGAGGCGAACGGAAATATCGTCGCCGAGAGCGACCTGATCGGGCGAGCGCAACACTCTACCTGAAGCATCG
This sequence comes from Candidatus Acidiferrales bacterium, assembly GCA_049523255.1. GTDB lineage: Bacteria > Acidobacteriota > Terriglobia > Acidiferrales > UBA7541 > Palsa-295. The sequence goes on from JBEKNB010000001.1 coordinate 23,005, forward strand.
TAGGCAATCGCGTAGCCGCGATCGAGAAGATTCAGAGGATTGCGCTCGTCAAGCTGCACTCGGGCCGCCTCAAAGCGGCGGCGCCTGGCGATGAGCGCGCGATCGATTCGCAAGCGGAGTTCCGCCGAACGCTGCTCCAGCGCGCGGCGAAGCCTAGCGACGCGGGCGGCCAGGTCAATCCTTGCGAGCCGGACACTCGCGTCGTTGAATCGCCGCCGCTTGCGCATCACTCCGCGTTCGAGCGCGGCATAGAGCGCGCCCTGCTGCTGATGAATCCGGCGCCGGAGCATCTCCGCACGCCCGCGCAGGTCGAAGGACGAGATTTGCGTGCCCGCTTTCGTCAGCCGTTGCCGCGAGGCGACGAGCCTGGCGCGCAGGACGAGACCGAGCGACGCAGACAGCTCGTCCAGATGCTGGCGGCGCTGCCGCACGAGCGTTTCCAGTTGCCGGAAGCCGCGATGCGTCTCGAGATCGCGAACGCGGTGCCGCCGCTCGGAAAGCAGATAGCGGATGCGGTGACCGAGACGCCCGTAATGCTCGGCGATCTGGCGCTCGAATTCCTGTCGCGAACGCACCACGATTTCCGCCGCAGCCGAAGGTGTGGGCGCACGCAGGTCAGCGACGAAGTCGGCGATCGTGAAATCGACTTCGTGCCCAACGCCCGCGATCACGGGAATTTCCGATTCCGCGATGGCGCGCGCGACGATTTCCTCGTTGAAAGCCCATAAATCCTCGAGGGAGCCGCCACCGCGAGCAAGAATCAAGACGTCCGCGACTTTCATGCGATTGAAATAGCGCAACGCCGCGGCAATCTCCTTTGCCGCGCCGTCGCCCTGAACTTTCACCGGGTAGAGCTGCACGTGAACGTTCGCGAAGCGCCGCTTGAGGACGCGAAGGATGTCGCGAATGGCGGCGCCCGTGGGCGAAGTAATCACTCCGATGCAGCGCGGCAGCACGGGCAACGGTTTTTTGCGCGCCTCGTCGAAAAGGCCTTCGCCCTGGAGCTTCTTTTTCAGTTGCTCGAAGGCAAGCTGCAACGCGCCAAGGCCGACCGGCTCGATGTGGCTGACGTACACCTGATACTCGCCGCGCAACTCGTAGACGCCGAGCGAACCGCGGACCGTGATATGCAGGCCGTCCTCGGGACGGAATTTCAGCCCGCGCGCCTGGTCGCGAAAGCAGACGCAGCGAATCTGCGAGCGAGCGTCCTTCAAGGTGAAGTACAGATGGCCGGACTGCGCCGGGTGATAGTTGGAAACTTCGCCTTCGATCCACACGTCCGGGAACGAGCCTTCGAGCAGCGCGCCGATCCGCTCAGTCAGCTCGCTGACTTTCCAGACATGGCGCTCGGGCATCAGGTCGAAATCGAAAAGAGGCGTCTGGCTCATTCAGTCTTCTATCTTATCGCTAGCGGCGGAAGTAGTTCACGATCCAGAAAAGCAGCGTCAGGGCCGCGCTTAGGAGAATGCAGGTGACAATCGGAAAATAGAACGAGCCGTGGCGGCCCTGATAGGAAATGTCGCCGGGAAGACGTCCCAGGCGAAAGGGCAGGCGCGCGCCGAACACCAATAGGGCGCCTGCGCCAACCAGCATGATGCCGAAGATCAGCAGCAGCTTTCCGAGTTCGCGCGACGGGTCCATGGACTTGCCAGGCCTATTCTAGCCCGATTCGCGGCGCGATTGGCCCGGAGCGAGCGGCTAGATCAGTTCGAGGCCCGAGAAGAAGTAGGCAATTTCGAAGGCGGCGGTTTGCGGCGCGTCGGAACCGTGCGTGCAGTTGTACTGGATGCTGGTGCCAAGTTCGCGGCGAATGGTGCCGGGCGCGGCCTTGGCGGGATCGGTGGCGCCCATCGTTTCGCGCCATTTCGCGATCGCGTTTTCTGCTTCCAGGACGATCACGACGGCTTTTCCCGAGCTCATGAATTCCGTCAGCTCGCCGAAAAACGGCCGCTCGCGGTGGACGGCGTAGAATCCCTCGGCCTCCGACTTCGTCAAGCGCAGTGACTTGATCGCAACGATCTGGAACTTTGCCGCGTGAATGCGGCTCAGGATTTCACCCGCGAGCCCGCGGCCCACGGCGTCCGGCTTGATGATTGCAAGAGTTCTCTCAACCGCCATTCGATCAGTCTCCCGTTCTGGAAGTTTATCTCGCTCTACTTTCTCTTCTTCACTCGCTTCGTTTTGGCGGCGACGGGTTTCTTTATCGCACCCTTCGGCTTCTGCATTATTCGCGCTACCGTTTGGCCGATTTCCGCAGGACTCTGGACCGTGTGAATCCCGGCGGCGCGCATCGCGGCATACTTCTCTTTCGCGGTGCCCTGGCCGCCGCTGATGATCGCGCCCGCATGGCCCATGCGGCGTCCCGGCGGGGCCGTCTGCCCGGCGATGAAACCGACTACGGGCTTCTTCACGTGCGCCTTGATGAACTCCGCCGCGATTTCCTCAGCGTTGCCGCCAATTTCGCCAATCATGACGATCGCGTGCGTTTCCGGATCGTCGTTAAACAGGCGCACCGCGTCGAGGAAGGTCGTTCCGATAATGGGATCACCGCCGATACCGATACAAGTGGATTGCCCGATACCGAGCCGCGTGAGCTGATCAACCGCTTCGTACGTCAAGGTCCCGCTGCGGCTCACGAGTCCCACATGCCCCGGACGGTGGATCGAGCCGGGCATGATTCCGATCTTGCATTGTCCCGGCGAGATGATGCCCGGACAATTCGGTCCGATCAGCCGCGTTTTCGAATTTTTCAGCGCCGCAGCCACTCGCACCATGTCGAGGGTCGGAATGCCTTCCGTAATGCAGATGACCAGCGGCAGCTCCGCGTCTATCGCTTCAAGGATTGCATCGGCGGCAAACGCCGGCGGAACGAAAATCACGGAGACAGTTGCGCCGGCCTCGCGCACTGCGCCGGCGACCGTGTCAAACACCGGGACGCCGAGATGTTTCGTCCCGCCCTTGCCAGGCGTGACGCCGCCGACAATCTTCGTGCCGTATTCAAGCATCTGTTGCGTGTGAAAGCCGCCCTCACGGCCGGTGAGGCCCTGCACGAGGAGGCGCGTGGATTTATCGACCAGGACGCTCATCGCGCGCCCCCGGCGACCGCCACGACCTTCTCGGCTCCGTCTTTCATTCCATTCGCGATGGTGAGGTTCAGTCCCGAGTTTCGCAGGATTTCCTGCCCCTGCTCGACGTTGGTGCCTTCCATGCGCACGACCACGGGGATTTTCAGCTTCAGCTCCTTGGCGGCGTTGACGACGCCGCCTGCGAGCACATCGCAGCGCAAAATCCCACCGAAAATGTTGACGAACACCGCCTTCACGTTCGGATCACTGAGCAGGATGCGAAATGCGTTCTTCACCTGCTCTTCAGACGCGCCGCCGCCGACATCGAGGAAATTCGCCGGGCTGCCGCCGCAGAGCTTGATAATGTCCATCGTGGCCATGGCCAAGCCCGCGCCGTTCACCATGCAGCCGACCGTGCCGTCGAGCTTGATGTAGTTGAGCTTGAACTTCGAGGCATCGACTTCGAGGGGCGTTTCCTCGTCGAGATCGCGCAGCGCCGCGAGTTCAGGATGGCGATAGAGCGCGTTGTCGTCGAAATTCACCTTGGCATCGAGCGCGACCAGGCGGCCGTCGCCCGTGACTACGCAGGGATTGATCTCAATGAGCGATGCGTCCGTTTCGAGAAAAGCGCGGTAGAGCGACTCTAGGAAGGGCAACGCAGCGTGCGCGACCTCCGGAGAAAGTCCCAGGCCAAAAGCGAGCTTGCGCGCGTGATAAGGCTCAAAGCCGGTTTCGGGGCGGATCGTCTGCCGCAGAATTGCTTCCGGGTGCTCTTTCGCGACTTCCTCGATTTCCATTCCGCCCGCGGCGCTCGCCATAAAGACAGGCGCGCCAACGGCGCGGTCAACGAGTATGCTCAAGTAAAGCTCACGCTTGATGTCGAGACCCTCTTCGATCAGCAGCCGCCGGACGACACGTCCCTCGGGGCCGGTCTGCGGCGTGACCAGCGTCATGCCGAGAATGTTTCCGGCAAGCGTGGCAGCTTCGTCGGGCGATTTCGCCAACTTCACGCCGCCGGCCTTGCCGCGGCCGCCCGCATGTATCTGCGCCTTCACGACGACGACAGGCGTGCCCAAGCGCTCCGCTGCGGCGCGCGCGTCCTCTTTCTTGAGGACGGCTCCGCCGCGCGGCACCGGGACGCCGAACTTAGCGAGAATTGCCTTGGCCTGATATTCGTGAATCTTCATGCGGACTTCGGCTGATCGAAAGCCAGCCTAGAAATGCTAGAATTTATAGACTAATGAAAGCACACCAGTGTACTTGGAACGCGCGAGGCAGGCAAGGCGGACGGCAGTGTTTACGGCCGCCCATGCCGGAATGAAATATGATCCACAAAGCACTCGAAAAGGTCGTCGCCGACGAAGATCTGACCCGGGCGGAAGCGGAAGCCGCAATGGAGGAGATTTTGTCCGGCCGCGCTACCGACGCGCAGATCGCCGCGCTGCTCACGGGCCTGCGAATGAAGGGCGAGGCGGTCGACGAACTGGTCGGCTTCGCCAAGGCCATGCGGCGTCATGCAACGCCGATTTTCGCGGGACACTCGCGGGCGGCAGACGAAGCGCTCGTGGACACTTGCGGAACGGGCGGCGACGCCTCGGGCACGTTCAATGTTTCGACGGCGGCGGCATTCGTCGTAGCGGGCGCGGGCGTGCGGGTGGCGAAGCACGGCAACCGTTCGATCAGTTCGCGCTGCGGGTCGGCCGACGTGCTCGAGGAACTCGGCGTGCGGATCGATCTCGAGCCGGCGCGCGTCGCGCAAGCAATTGAAGAGATCGGAATCGGATTCCTGTTCGCTCCGGCGATGCACGCGGCCACGCGCCACGCGATGGCGGCGCGCCGCGAGATGAAGATGCGCACCGTGTTCAATCTGCTTGGGCCGCTGACGAATCCCGCGGGCGCTTCGGCGCAGGTCGTGGGCGTTTACGAAGCGAGCCTGACGGAGTTGCTCGCCCGGGCGCTCGGCGAACTCGGCGTAAAGCGAGCGTTCGTGGTGCACGGGGCGGACGGCCTCGACGAGATTTCGATCTCTGGCGAAACCCACGTTGCCGAGCTGCGCGATGGCGTCGTGCGCAGTTTCACAGTGACGCCCGAGGATTTCGGGCTACACCGCGCGCCGATCGAGGAGATTCGCGGCGGCGATGCAAAGCAGAACGCGGAGATCATCCACAAGATACTCGGGCGGTCGACGTCGTATCGAGAGCACGGCCCACGCCGTGAAATCGTGCTCGCCAATGCCAGCGCGGCGCTGGTCGCGGCCGGGCGCGCGACCGATTTCCTCGATGGCGTGCACATCGCTGCCAAGTCGATCGATTCGGGCGCCGCCCGCGAAAAACTTGAAGCCTTAGTCGCCTTCTCACAGGCGGCGCAGGGCCACTCTCATACTGCTTCCTGAAATCTTACAACGTCAGGAAATTCTGGAGGAGGCGGAAGCCGGCGTCGGTGAGAACCGATTCGGGGTGGAACTGCACGCCTTCGACTTTCAGCTTGCGATGCCGCAAGCCCATGATCGTGCCGTCGGCGGTTTCGGCAGAGATTTCGAGAATCCGCGGGAGCGACTTCCGCTCGACGATCAGCGAGTGATAGCGCGTGGCCTGAAAATTCTGCGGCAGGCCGCGGAAGATGGTCTTACCGTCGTGGTGAATTTCGCTCGTCTTCCCGTGCATGACCTTCGGCGCGCGGATCACGCGCCCGCCAAACGCCGCGCCGATCGCCTGATGTCCGAGGCACACGCCCAGAATCGGAATCTTGCCCGCGAAGCGCTCGATCAGAGGCACGCTGATGCCCGCTTCTTTCGGCGTGCACGGCCCCGGCGAAATCACGATGCGCTCGGGCTTGCGTTCCTCGATTTCCTCGAGCGTGATCTGGTCGTTGCGCCGGATCAAGAGTTCCTGCCCCATCTGGCCGAGATACTGCGCCAGGTTGTAGGTGAACGAATCGTAGTTGTCGAGAAGCAGAATCATTCACATTCAGGATAGCGCAGATGGGCTATTCCGCGCGACTGCCACCACGGTGGGCAATCTCGAGGGCCTTCAGCACGGCGCGCGCTTTGTTCGCGGACTCCACGTATTCGCGCTCCGGCACCGAATCGGCCACGATCCCGGCGCCCGCCTGGACGTAACATCGCCCGCCTTTCGCAACGAGCGTGCGCAGCCCGATGCAGGAATCGAGATTGCCGGAGAAGTCGAGATAGAGGATCGCGCCCGCGTAGATTCCGCGCCGGGTGGGCTCGAGTTCGTCGATGATCTGCATGGCGCGGACCTTGGGCGCGCCCGAAAGCGTTCCCGCCGGGAAGCAGGCCATCAGCGCGTCGAAGCAGTCCACGTCCTCGCGCAGCCGCCCGCGCAGGCTCGATGCCAGGTGCATCACGTGCGAGTAGCGTTCGACGAACATCAGCCGCTCCGGCTTCACCGAACCGTATTCGCACACGCGGCCGAGATCGTTCCGCCCGAGGTCCACGAGCATCACGTGTTCGGCGCGCTCCTTGGGATCGGCGAGAAGCTCGGCTTCGAGCTTTGCGTCCTCTTTTTCGTTGCGCCCGCGCGGACGGGTGCCCGCGAGCGGACGGTAAAAGGCGTTGCGTCCCTGCACCTTTACCAGCATCTCGGGCGAGCTGCCGACGACCGCCAGGTCATCGAGCTTCAGGAAATAAAGGTACGGCGAAGGATTCACGACTCGCAGCGCGCGGTAAATCTCGAATGGATTCACGGCCGTTCGCGCCTCGAAGCGCTGACTCACGACTATCTGGAACGCATCGCCCGCGCGGATGTATGCCTTGGCCTTTCGCACAGCAGTAGTAAACCGGGCTTTCGTCATGTTCGACTGCACGCGGAGCGGCTTTGCCCGGCGGGGTCGCGGTTGCGCGGGCAACGGCTGCTCGAGCGCGCGCCGCGTGCGTCGTATTTCGCGAACCGCCGCGTCGTATTTCGCGCGCAGACTGCCCGGCCCTTCGGTGAATACGTTGCGCATGATCCAGACGCGATGCTGCACGTGGTCGAACGCAACCAAGCCGAGGTAGAACATCATCACGCAGTCGTCCACGCCGAGGTCGTCGCGGCCCGTATCGGGGATACGCTCGATCAGCCGCACCATGTCGTAGGCGAAGTAACCAATCGCACCGGCGGTCAGCGGAGGCAGCCCGGGAACGCGCACCGGGCGATAGCGCGCCGCCAGCCGGCGAAGCTGTTCGACCGGATTGTCGTCGAACTGAACCGTCTTGCCGCCGGTCTCGAGCGTGCACAGGCGGCCGCGCGCGCGAAACACCTCTTCCGGATTCGCTCCCGCGAATGTGTAGCGCCCGATGTTCTCACCGCCCTCGACACTTTCGAGAAGGAAGGCGTATTTCGCGTCGCGTGCGATGCGAAGGTACGCGCCGACGGGAGTCAGCAAGTCGGCCGTGTAGGTCTCGTAGACCGACACGAGGTTGCCCTCACGCGCCAAACGGCAGAATGTTTTGAAGTCCGGTTGAATCATCGTGTGGCCCGCAACTGTTTCCGGTTACTTCCTCTTCCTTCGCGCGAGAGCGCGGCAACGACGGCCCGCCGCATGGCCTTGACCGGCGCCCGTTCGCCCGTCCAGATTTCCCACTGCGCCGTGCCCTGGGCGACGAACATTTCGAGTCCCGAAACTGTTTCGATCTTCCGGCCTGCCGCCAGTTCGAGAAGCCGCGTAACGCGCGGACGATAGATGGTGTCAAATACGAGCCGGCAATTCAATTCGCGCGCGGCGAGCGGCGAACTTCCCACGTTCGGATGCATGCCCACCGGCGTCGCATTGACGATCGCATCGAAGAACTCGCGCCCCACGCGGTTGCGAGCCACCGCTTCGCCCCCGGCGGCCCGTGCGAGCGACTTGGCCTGCTCCGGCCGCCTCGCTGTGATGCAAACCGACGCTCCCGCCTGCACCAGGGCGAAGGCCACGGCGCGCGCGGCCCCTCCCGCTCCGACAATCAGTGTGCGGCTGCCTCGAAGCGGCATGCGCTTTTCGAGCGCGCGCAGCACGCCGACGTAATCGGTGTTGTACCCGTGAAGCTTCCCGCCGCCGCGCACCACGATTGTGTTCACGGCGCCGATCCGAGCCGCGAGGGGATCGCAACCGTCGAGGTGCCGCAGGATGCGCTCCTTGTATGGCAGGGTCACGCTGAAGCCCTGGATGCCGAGTGGCCCGACCGAGTCGAGAAAGTCGCGCAGGTCGCGAACCAGAAACGGCAAGTACACGGCGTCCATCCTGCGCGCCGCAAATCCTGCGTTTTGCATAGCGGGCGAAAGGGAATGGCCGATGGGATCGCCGATCACGCCGTAGACGCGCGTCACCCGGTCGAGCCGGTCAACGCGATAGAGGTCCTTCATCTCCTCGAGAGAGATTTGCCCCGGCGCCGTCGTATTCTCGACCGGCGCGTATGCAAAACCATTCTTCTCGCGCAGTGCCAGAAACCGCGCCGGCAGAGCCGCGTCGCCCATGGGGATGGCCACGACATTCCGTTGCGTCCGCGCAAAACTCAGGAGTTTGCGGCTGTCCGCCAGCGAATCGCACTGGGCCGCGATCTTGATGGCATCCGCGCCGCTGCGCCGGAGTTGCGCGGCGACCCGCTTGAGGTTTCCCGGCATTCCGTCAAAGAAATGCGCCGAGGCAAGTTGCCGCCCGTCGCCCAAGAGTACGTCGATCAGCTCGGGCGGACACTGTCGAGCCGTCTCGATTTCGAGGTCGTACCAGGCACAACCGGCTCGAATGGCGTCCGCGAGATGGACCAACTGCTTCGCGATTGTTCCCCGGTAACGACCGCCCGCCTCCCGGCGCCGGCAGGTAGCAATCAGCGTCACAGGTCCCCTCAGCACCGGCAAATGGCGAAGGAAACGGGCAATCTCCCGGTCGTCCGACAGCCAGTCAAGCCGCAACTCGACCGTCCGGGTCCTACGAAGCGCCTTCCGGAGCTGTTGGCCCATAGAGGCTGCGGCCGGCGCCGCCACGACGGCGCATACTTTGTCTCGCCCTAACATCCTGAGTTTCCAATCCCTTCGGGGATAAATCCCGATGCGTCCTGACCGGCCGCGCAAGAGAGGATTCTTGCTTCTACCACGCGGTACCCAATGTGTAAAGCCCGCGCGACCATTGTCTTGACGCTCCAGAGGCGGGATGTTACGGTCGGCTCATTGGGGAGCGCCTGCCTCGGGCGCCAAGAATCGACTTAAGGAGCGAGCGTTATGCGCGGGAAAATCATCCTTGCGGGTCTCGTGGTGGCCCTGGCTGGAGCAGTCGCGTCGGCCCAGGATAAGCCGCAGGTTCCAAGCCCGAACGATCTCTATTGTTCCGGGACTGTCACGACCGAGTCCGTCCCGCGCGATACCTACGTCATCACAGGCGAAGAGTCGAACGTCAAGATGACGTTCAATGACCGCGAATTCGTATACATCAACAAGGGTTCGAGCCAGGGCGTCAAGGTCGGCGACGTCTTTTCGGCCGTCCGGCTAGTTCGCGATAGCGGTGGCATCGACTCGACGAAGTGGCAAAGCTCCATCCTCCGCAAGATGGGGGACGTCTGGGAAGACGAAGGCCGCGTGCGCGTGACCATCGTGCGCCCCGACGTTTCCATCGGCCAGATCGAGCATGCCTGCTCCTACATGCAGCGCGGTGACATCCTTCTGCCCTTCACGGAGCGCCCCGCGCCACCCTTGAAATCGGAAGACGGCTTCGACCGGTTCGCGCCTGCCAACGGCAAACCGCTTGCGATGATCATAACCGGGAAGTACTTTCAGCAACAGGTCGGCCGTGAGGACATCATCTACGTGAATCTGGGCAACGGCCAGGGCGTGAAGGTCGGCGACTACTTCCGCATCTTCCGCTACACGGGCACTCAACACGAGACGGTTTACCAGACCCCTCGCTACGCTTTTGACCAGGAGGCCGGCATGGGCATGCCGACCAGCATGCTGTTTAACATTGGCGGCATTCCGGTTTATGGTTTCGGCAGCGTCCCGCGGAAATGGGACTGGAGCAATGTTCCGCGCGAGGATATCGGCGAGGGGATCGTGCTGCGAACGGGGCCGAACTCGTCGACCGTCATGATCACGTTCAGCCTGCGCGAGATCTATCCGGGCGATTACGTCGAAGTGGAATAACCGGGCTGTGCCGGGCCGGAGCTCGCGCGTGCTTCCGCGCGAAAATCCGATTCGCGGAACACTTCCGCCGTGAATGCCTGTATTTTCGTTTCCGCATCTTTCCATGCGTCCCGCTCGAATCCCGCTTTGATGCAGGTTTCTTCGAGCAGCCGTTCCGCTGTCCACTGAAATTCGGCCGCCACCTGAGGCAGCAGAACACCGCGCCGCCAGCCCTGGCTCACCATCAGGCCGTGCCTGCCTGCTTCGATCCGCTCAGGAGGAATCTCCGCAGGCCGCGAGAGGATCGAAAGCTCAATCTCGATTTCGGAGAGCTCTTCCGGCTGGACAGGGCGAAATCGCGGATCCTCTAGGGCAGCGGCCTTCGCGCAGTACGCGACTACTTCGACAAGAGACTCGCTCGAAGCGATCTGGCCAATACAGCCGCGCAACCGCCTGCCGCGGTGCAAGGTAACGAACGCTCCGCCGAAGCTAACGAGGGCCGCATCCGCATCCTGGGGCAGCGCAAGCAACGATTCGCGGCGCTCCACCGCCGCGGTCACGGCGAGCCGCGCCACTTCCAGCAATAACTTTCTTTCGCGATTATCGACTGAGGACATCCTGCGGTTTTTCTTTCGGCTCAACCACCAATACGCGCGTCCGCCGCTGCTGCACGCGGAAATTGATCTGGCCCCAGAACATCTGGAAATAATGAATCGCCGAAGCCACAGCGCTGAGCACCACAAGCCATAGCAAGACCGTTCCGAGCAGTTTCAGAGCGGGATGATTGGCAGTCAAAATAACGGCGCAGCCGGCCAGCACCTGCAGCACCATCTTCGTCTTTCCGAGCGGCGACGCCGGGATCACCAACCCTTCCACCGAGGCGATCTCTCTCAGCCCAACGACCATGAACTCGCGCCCAATGATGATCACTACCATCCAGGCCTGAACGAGCCCCATCGAAACCAGTGAAATGAATGCCGCCGAGATCAGCAGCTTGTCTGCAATCGGATCGAGCAGGATTCCCAGCGTCGTGATCTCGCTTCGCTTCCGCGCGAAGTATCCATCCATGGCGTCCGTCGCGGCCGCCACCAGCAGGATCAGCACGCCCCAGACCTCGAAGTGGATGGGCAATCCGAAAAAGTTCCAATTCGGCTGGCGCGTCAAAAGGACGACGACAAGGAGCGGAACGAAGAAGATTCGCAGAATCGTGAGGCTATTCGGCAGGTTCATTTCGTTCTCGGCCTGGAACTCCGCGAACCCCACCAGGGGAGATGGCGGTGATGCGAGCTAACATCATAGTCCCGCGCTCCTTGCGGAGTCAACGGTACCAGTGCGCGAATCCCAACGGCCGCCCGCTAACTGGGCGGCCACCAACCCCCAATAACGAGAAATACAACTCCAGTGTCTAGTAACTCTTACCACAAAAATGTGCCTCAGCGCTGTGCAAATTCGGAAGACATCCAAAGCCAGCCAGTTTGAGGGGTGCGTTAGGCGCCACGCGAATCCATCTGAACAGTAACATAATGACAATACAGGCCTTACGGCCACACGGCTCACTCAGGGTGGCGCTCTTTACTCATCCGAAGGGATCGTGGTTCATTCCGAAACATGGAGGCTTTTCCACAGCGATTTCCACACTGGCAGGCCTAATCGACGACAAGATCTTGGAGTTGCCGCGCAGCCGACTGTGGAAGTTCGGCCTCCAGCATCAAGTAGCCATCGACGACCTCGGATCGAAGCACCCTCCCGCGCCCCTGTACGACCGCGAGATTGCGGCCATCCGCGACGGGCACGCGTAAGCGCAACCGCACCAGCGGATCCACGGGCATCATCGCGTCAATCCGGACCCGCAGATCTTCCAGCCCTGCTCCCGTCACCGCCGAAGTGAAGACCGTGTTCCGGCCAAGTCCATTGGATTTCTTCACCGTCTCCAAATCTTCCTCGCTGATGCGGTCGATCTTATTCAGAACGCGGAGCCGCGGGCGATCTTCGACTCCCAGCTCGCGGAGAACCTTGAGTACTTCGGCATCCTGTTCGGCGTGGTGCGGATTCGAAATATCCGTCACGTGAAGGATCAGGGCCGCCTCCTGCACCTCTTCGAGAGTCGCGCGGAAAGCGGCGATCAAGTCCGGAGGAAGATCGCGCAGAAATCCGACCGTGTCCGAGAGCAGCACGCGCCTGCGCGAGGGCAGGCGAATCGCGCGGATGGTGGGGTCCAGCGTCGCAAACATTTTGGAGGAAGTGAGGACGCTCGCTTTGGTCAGGGCATTGAAGAGCGTGGATTTCCCCGCGTTCGTATACCCGACGAAAGCGATCATCCCCAGCGGCACGGCCTGCCGCGCCCGTCGCCGCGTGGTGCGCTGCTTGCGGACGGTTTCAATGGCCTGCTCGATTTTGCGGACTCGGTCGCGGATCCGCCGGCGATCCGTTTCGAGTTTTTGCTCGCCAGGTCCGCGCGTGCCGATGCCGCCTCCGAGACGCGAGAGCTCCTCGCCCCGCCCCGTCAGACGCGGGAGCAAATAGTTCAGTTGCGCAAGTTCCACTTGAAGCTGCCCTTCGCGGGTGCGCGCGTGCGTGGCGAAAATGTCGAGGATGAGCTGGGTGCGATCGATCACCCGGCACCCCGTGCCCTTTTCCATGTTGCGGAGCTGCACAGGAGTCAGATCGTGATCGACGATTACGAGCGGCACTCTCCGGAGCTGCGCCTCGCTGCGGATCTCATCAAGCTTGCCTCGTCCGACCAGCGTCGCCGGATCAAGTGCGTCGCGGACTTGCAGCAGGCTGCCTTCAATTTTCGCGCCGGCACTCTCCGCCAGCTCGTGCAGCTCGTCGAGCGAATCGCGACTGGCAACCACCATCTGGCCGCTCCCACGGGCGAGACCCTTGATCCGCCCCGGCTTTAAAGCGACACCGACGAGCAAAACTTTCTCCCGGCGGTCGACGGATTGGGCGGTTTTCATCCGGATACAGAGCAGAGGAACAGCAGGGAGTTTCGAAGGCTAAATATCATTCGGTTTGTTATTATACGCCGGTTGCAGGCCGCTGGCGAATCCCGGAGGGCAGCTCCGGCCGGGTTTCCGGATTGCCTAGCGAATACCGAGATCGCAGGTTTTGGGCCGCACCCGAGCCATCGGGTAAACTGGCCCCTTTCCCCAACGATGCCTGCACCTCCCAAAACGTGGAAGTGACCACTCTATCTCAGCGCGAGAAGGCCGAGCGGCCGAGAATTCTCCTCATCCTTGGCTATGGCTTGGCCGTCATCTGCCTTGGCTGGGTCCTGCGCGATTTCCATATAGTCCGCGCTCTGCACGATATGGCCAACGCCGACTGGAGATGGGTCCTGTTGGGGATGGCGTTCGATGTCCTGAGCTACGGCATCCAGGCGCTCCGATGGAAATTCCTGCTCGCGCCATTTGGCACGGTGCGGCTCACCCGCGCCATTCGTGCTGTTTATGCGGGCCTGTTTGCCAATCTGGTCCTTCCGTTGAGGCCGGGTGAGTTCCTTCGCAGCTACCTGCTTTCGAATTCCGAAGGCATCAGCGTCGGCCGCACGCTTGGTTCGGTCGGCGTCGAGCGTTTGGTGGATCTGGTCATCGCCACGGCGTCCCTCGCCGTGGTTTCCCTCCTCGTCCAACTCCCGCGCCGCTTTGAGCGAGCCGCGTACATCCTCGGGGTCATCACACTCGTTCTCGTGACCATCATCATGCTCTTGATCCTGTATCTGGAAGTCAGACTCGGCAGCAGTCCCGAGCCGCACATCGGCAGGCGCCGCCTGCCGGGGAGGGTGATGGCGGCGCTCGTGGACTTGCACGCAATCGGCACAGCGCCGAGTTTCTACGCGGCGGTATTCACATCTCTGTTGATACCCGGCTGCCAGGTTCTTGGCCTGTGGGCGATGATGCGTTCCTACGGCCTGCCGTTGTCGTTTCTCGGTGCGGTGGTAGTGCTGCTGGTGATCAATCTCGGCGTGTCGCTCCCGAACGCGCCGGCGAATGTGGGTTCCTATCAATTCTTCTGTGTCCTGGGCCTGGGCGTATTCGATGTCGAGAAAACCACGGCGGCTGGTTTTTCGTTCTTTGCCTTTCTGGCCCTCACGATTCCCTTCATCTTTCTGGGCTTTGCGGCTCTGCTGCGCAGCGGGCTCTCGCTCCGGTCCATGCGCGAAGTCACCAGCTTGCCGAGGCAGGCGGCGAAGTCAAACGCAACAAGTTGAAGCCGCCCTCGCGGTCTTGCACGCTCACCATCGGCACATCACTCTCATTTCGTTTGGGGGGCGGCGAGCGCTCCGTTATATAGTTGAAATTTAGGCCCGCGCGGGACCAAGTACGGCCCTTGTTCGCGGTGGCTCTCTATCGCCAGAACAAGCGGCGGTCGGTCCACGTCCGCGCCGGGTACGGGCACCGGAAATCGCACCGGAAATCCATGGCTTCGGACCTCAATAAACATCTCGACCGGGCGCGGCGCAGCCTCGAAAAGAACAAGCTTCGCGAGGCCGTCCTCGAGTACCAAGCCGTCCTCGGTGAGGCTCCCTCGCATCAAGAAGCCCTGCAGGCGCTGGCCGATATCTACACGCGCCTTAACGAACCCGCCCTCGCCGCCCAGTATTACGGCGCACAGTTCGACCGCCTCCTCGACGTCGGCGACGCCGCCAAGGCATCGGCCATTTACGCTCGTTTTCTCCGCTCTGTTCCGCAGCCTCCCGACCGCCTGATGCGCTACGCCACGCTGCTCCAAAGGCAGAACCGGTCTTCCGAAGCCATCGAGCAGTTCGGCGCCGCAGCCGAGCTTTTCCTTCAGCATCAGCGCGATGTCGACGCGCTGGCGTGCTACGAGAGCATCGCCGCGCTCGATCCGGAAAACGTCGCGCGGCACGTCATCCTCGGCGAGCTGGCCGAGCGGCTCAAGCACGCCGACCTCGCCGCGCGCAGTTTCCTCCGTGCCGGACAATTGGCTCAGGCGGCCGGCGCACTCGATGAAGCCATCGAGTACTTCGGGCGGGCTCACCGGCTCCGGCCCGATGATCGGTCGGGTGCGCTGCTTTTCGCCGAGGCCAAGCTCCGAAAAGGCGATTACGAGGGCGCGGTGACGCTCCTAGAACCGTTCGCGCCCAATGAGAAGGACACAACCTTCCTTGCGCTTTTCGGCGAGGGACTTCTGCGCACCGGACGCCTCGACCGCGCCAAGGAAGTGCTCCAGGCCTACTACAAGCAGAAGCCGGACAGCTTCGCAAAACTGTTTGAGCTCGCGGGGGCTTACCTTCGCGGGGGTGAGGATTCAAAGGCCGCTTCGTTGCTCATCGAGACCAAGGAATGGATGCGCGCCGTTCGAAAGGAGAACGAGCTCTCGGCGCAGGTGGACCGCCTCGCCGCGGCCTATCCGGCCTCGCTGCCGCTGGCCGAAACGGTCGCCCGCCTCTACGAAGAGCTGAACCGCGAAGCGAAATACTTCGACGCATTGGTGCGTCTTTTCGATCTCTATCTCACCGCCGAGCGTTTGAAGGAAGCTTGCGAGGCTCTCGACCGGCTGGTGGACATCGATCCCTACGACTACCGCAACCAAGATCGCATCGCGAAGCTCCAGGGAAAGGTCGATCCGGCTTTTCTCCAGAATGTCCTCGCGCGGGCGGCCAAAGTGGCGACGGTTTCCAACCGCACAAGCGGCTTTTCGGGCGCGGGATCGGACGCGGCTGCAACGGCCGTCCCCGTATCCGAGGAAATGCGCGCGCAGCAGGCGCTCGATGATCTCGTCGTGCAGGTCGAGATCTTTCTCCAGTATTCGCTCCAGACCAAGGCCGTCGAGCGGCTTGAACGCATCTCCGAGCTTTTCCCGGGCGAGGAAGATAGGAACGAGCACCTGCGTTCGCTTTACGACCGTGCAAACTGGTGGCCCAAGGGGGTGTCCCGCAGGGCCACGCCTCCTTCCATTGCTCCAGCGGTCGCTCCGCCTTTGCCGGCGGAAACTCCGGCTGCCGCCGTCCCGGTCCTTACGCCGGCGGAGACCCATCGCGACCTCGCCGCAATTGCGGAGATCAACCGGTTGATGTACCGGCAACCCACGCCGCGCGAAGTCCTCTCCACCACGGCGGCGGAAATCGGCAAACACCTCGGCGTTACTCGCTGCCTCATCGTAGTGGGTGCGGTCGGCGACGCGGCGCAATTGACGGCGGAGTACTTTGCGCCGGGCCTGGCGCCGGTGGGCATCCTGCGGATGCCCACTATCGTTTCGCTCATTTCGGCCGTACCCGCCGACGATCTCGGCGGTATCACACTCAACGCCTCGAATGCGCCTGTGCTCGGCGAATTGGGGTTGGGGTCAGCCTTTGCCGTTCTGCTCACGGACAAGGAGATGCAGGGCTCTTCGGGCGTTCTCCTCGTAGGGGCCGCGGCCGACAGGAAATGGAAGCCAAACGAGAGCTTCTTTCTTCAGGCGGTCGGTGACCAGCTCGTGCTCTCCGTGAATCACACGCGGCTGCGCTCGTTGGTTCGTTCGCTCGCCGTCACCGACGAGAAGACGGGCCTGCTGAGCCGCGGAGCGTACCTCGATTGCCTGCTGGTCGAAGCGAACCGCGCGCGCGCACACGGCACGCCGCTTTCTCTCATCATCCTCCAAATCGATCGGGGCGCGGAGCTCCTGCGGCAGTACGGAGACGCCGCCGTCGAGCAGCACGTCGAGCAACTAGCTCGATCTCTGGCTTCGGCAATCCGTCAGACCGACATCGCCGTGAAATACACGGCGTGGTCGCTCGTTTTCATCTTACCGGGAACGTCGCTCGAGAACGCGAATGCCCTCGCGGAAAAGCTGCGCCAGGTCGCCGCCACCGTTCAGTCCCCCTGGGGAGCGCAGGATCTGACCGTGAGTGCCGTCATCGCCGAAGCCTCGGCGCGGCCGGGGGACGAGACCGAAGACCGCGTTACCGAGTGGATCAACCGTGCGGAAGCCGGGCTGGACGAGGCGCGCCAGCACGGCGGTAACGTCCTTGTGCCTCTCGCAACTCCGTGACATCCTGTTCAGTGCAATCCGGGAATCTCTTCTTCGTTACAGGTGCGGACGCATGGTGAGTGACGGAAAGCCGAATCGAGTGAGGGGCGAGCTGAACGCCGCAGGGCTGCGCTTCGGCATCGTCGTGGCGCAGTTCAACAGCTTCATCACCGACCGTCTCCTCGCCGGCGCGCTAGATGCGCTCAAGCAGGCCGGCGCCTCCGAAGATCAGATCGAGGTCGTCCGAGTCCCGGGATCGTTCGAGATTCCGATCGCGGCGAAGAAGCTCGCCGCCGCCGGCCGCTTCGATTCCCTGATCTGCATCGGCTGCGTCTTGCGCGGCGAGACGTCTCACTACGATTACGTCGCTTCGGAAACGGCGCGCGGCATCCAGCTCGCACAGCTCGACACGGGCGTGCCGATGGCGTTTTGCGTGCTGACCTGCGACACGCTCGAGCAGGCCATCGACCGCGCGGGCCTCAAGAGCGGCAACAAGGGCTACGAATCGGGGCTCGGCGCGATCGAGATGGCCCGCCTCTCGCGGAAGCTCTCGAAACATCCGGCGGCTAACGGCCGGCGCGCGCGGCACCGATAGCATGACCCTCCGCCACAAATCCCGCGAGTTCGCGCTTCAGATGCTTTTCGAATGGGACATGACGCGGCAGGAGCCTGCGCGGATCGAGGAGCTTTTCTGGAGGTCGGCGGCAGCGGCCGCCGAAACCCGAAGCTTCGCGAATCGGTTGTTCGAGGGCGCCGTGGCCGCGGCCGACGCGACCGATCAACTCGTCGAAAAACTCGCGCAGAACTGGCGGCTCGATCGCCTCGCCGCCGTAGACCGCAATATTCTTCGCCTGGCGATTTGCGAACTTCGCACCGGGACCGCTCCGCCGAAGGTCGTCATCGATGAAGCCATCGAACTCGCCAAGAAATTTTCGTCCGAAGAGGCACCCGCCTTCTTGAACGGCATCCTTGACGCGGCCTACAAGAGCCTCGAGGCATGACCTTCCCCAGGGTCAAAGGCGCTTGACGAGCGCGGTGACCTCGTCGAGCACGCGCTTCGTCGTCTCCGGGCGCGTGGTTTCCGAGTAGACGCGCAGCATGCGCTCGGTGCCCGAAGCGCGCACCATCACCCAGCCGATGTCGTCGAGATAGACCTTCATGCCATCGAGGTCTTCGCGGCGCACGACAGGCCAATCGAGGAACCGCTCGAACTTCGGACTGCCAAACCGCTCGATGGCTTTTTCCTTTTGCCCATCCTTCAGTGTGAGATCCACGCGGCCGTAGTGGTACTCGCCGAATTCGCGATGCAGCAGCGCCACCAGTTCTCCGAGGCGCTTGCCGTGCCACGCCATCACTTCGGCGAGCAGCAGCGCGTTGACGGTGGCGTCGCGTTCGGGGAGATGAAGCTTCGTGCCGATGCCGCCGCTTTCCTCTCCACCTATTACGATGTCGCTTTCGAGCATGCGGTCGCAGATGTACTTGAATCCAATCGGGACCTCCCACAACTTGCGGCCGAACTTTTCCGCGATCCGGTCGATCATCTTCGTCGTCGAAAACGTCTTCGCGACATCGCCGGTGAGCTTTCGCGTACCCGCAAGGTGCCACAACAGGATAGAGAAGATCTGGTGCGGGGTGACGAAGGTGCCATCGCGGTCGATTGCGCCGATACGGTCCGCATCACCATCCAGCGCAAAGCCTGCGTCGTAACCACCCTCGCGCACCGCGCGGCGCAGCGCCTCGACATGCGGCTCGATCGGCTCCGGATTCACACCGCCGAAAAGGGGGTCGCGTGTGCCGCGGATTTCGCCGACCTCGATTGCGTGGCGACGGAAGAGTTCGCGCAGCAGGCCGCGCCCCGCGCCGTGCATCGGGTCGATCACGAAACGAAAACTCGACGCGCGCAGGCGGTCCCAATCGACGAGGCGATCCAGCGTCTCGAGATAGGGCGCGCGCACGTCGAGCGAATGAAGGAATTCGCCGCGCGGCGGAAGCGCGGGGACGTCGTCGCGCAGAACTCTCTCGAGCTCCGTTTCCACTTGCGCGACGATCGCAGGCGAAGCGGAACTGCCATAACTCGCCTTGAACTTGACGCCGTTCCAGCGATACGGATTGTGGCTCGCCGTGATCTGAATTCCGCCGGCGGCGCCACGCAATCGCACGAGCAACGAGACCGCCGGCGTCGGACAGGCTTCGCTCGCGAGCCAGACCGGCGTTCCGGTAGCAGCGACCGTTTCCGCAGCGACGCGAGCGAAGCGCTCCGAACCGAAGCGCGTGTCGTAGCCGACGATGACGCCGCTTCCGGGCTTCTCGGCGCGCACCACGTAGCGGGCGATGGCATGCGCAACCTTGCGCACGTTGTCGCAGGTGAAGTCCTCGGCGATAACGCCGCGCCATCCATCGGTGCCGAATTTGATCTCACTCGGCACGCTTGTGGAGGTGCGTAATTTGTGACGATTAGACAGGGGCGCCATCCTTTGTTTTCAGCAAGTTAGGGCGATTTCTGTTCGACACCGCGTGACGATTAGGAACGTGAGTGGTGACTCGGGATTCGTGACTCGTGGTCGCCCGATTGGTCGCGTTGGCTGGATCCGAGCGAAGACAGCGAATATATATAAAGGTGCGGACGCGCAAGATACAAGGCGCGGGTCCACGTCGCTGCGACGCCGTTCTGCTGTGCGACATCCACTCTCACATCACAAAACCTCCTGTATCGAAGCTGCCATGAATCGTGGGGAATTTCAAACGGTTGTTGGTGTAAAGAACGCGGGAGAGAACGAGGACCGAGGGCAATCGGCTTTTACAGGAGCTGTTTCTGTTTTTTTCGTTCGAGCCATTTCACGATTTCGCCGACGTCCTGGGAGCGGTCGCGCGCGCAGAGGAGGAGCGCGTCGCCAGTCTCAACCAGAACGAGATCGCGGACGCCGATGGCGGCGACGAGTTTCTTCGGACTCCAGAAGTAGTTTCCCGACGCGTCGAGCGCGAAAGACGGGCCTGCCGAAACGTTCGCGCCGGGTTTCGCGGCGAGCAGTTCGTAGACCGCCGCCCAGGAGCCGATGTCGCTCCAGCCCACGTTCGCGGGAATCACAAGGACTTGCGACGCACCAGCGATCCGCGTAGCGGGCTCCATGATGGCGTAGTCCACCGATATATTCTCGAGGCGCGGATAGATGCGCCGCAGCGCCGAGGCGTAGCGGGGCGTGCCGATGGTTTTGCCAAGGTCGACGAGATCCGCGTGGGTCGCGGGTAGGAACCTGCAGAGCGCGTCGAGGAACGTGGAGACGCGCCAGAAAAACATTCCCGCGTTCCAGAAGTATTTTCCGGAGGCGGCGTATTTTCGCGCGACGGCCGGCACGGGCTTCTCCGTGAAGCCCCGCACGGCATACGCGGGCACATCGAGCGGGCGCGCTGCAACGCCGGCGCGCTCGATATAGCCGTAGCCGGTCTCCGGGCGCGACGGCGGAATGCCGAGGACGACGAGATTGCCCGGCACGCGAGCCAGTTCGAGCGCGGCGCGGATGAGGCGCCGATACCGCGCCGCATCGGCGATATGGTGATCGGAGGGCAGCACGGCCATCACGGTGTCCATGCGCTCGTGCGCGAGATGGATGGCGGCCAGAGCAATGGCCGCGGCGGTGTTGCGTCCGACGGGCTCGGCCAAAATGTGCGACGGCGGAACGCCGGGCAACTCGCGACGCACGGAGGTGGCCTGCTCGGCGTTGGTTACGATCCAGACATCGCGCGGCAGGACGAGCGTTTCGAGACGCGCGGCCGTTTCGCGCAGCATGGTTTCGCTGCCGGTGATGTTGAGCAGTTGCTTCGGCGTGCGCATGCGACTGCGGGGCCAGAAGCGTGTGCCTCGCCCGCCGGCCAACAGCACGGCACACGCGGGAATGAGTCTTCGTCTCCGGGTTTCGGCGAGGCGTTTCATAGAGAGCTATAGTAAATGATGATGTCGTCAGGCTCCTACGATCTTCACACCGGACCGTACAAGAACGCGTGGTGACAGGGAAAACTTACGCGGCAGCGAGAAGAATATTCCATGCCTTCGGGGCATGGCCCAACCCACGGTGCCGGTGCGGGACAGAGGATCTTCAGGCCGGGGGTTAAGCGGCGTGTTTACATGGCGTTCGCTCTTCACCGAACAAGCACATCGCGATCAGAAAGAGGCGGCAAGATTCCGGCTTCGGCAGAGCCATTGCGATCTATCTGATATGGTCTTCGCCGCACCCAGCCGTAGCGGCACTTCAGGGGAAGCTCGGGGGAAAAATGGCTACAATTGCGATCGCGTTGACGGAACAGCAAGCACAGGTGGAGAAGCGGCTCTGGCAGGCTGTAATTGTGACCACGATTCAGGAGTGGATTTCGGGTCCGCTCCGATTCAAACGGCAGGCAGAAGAATACCTCTTCACAGACCAGAAGGACTTTCCACTGGTGTGCCAGTCCGCGGGGATGGACGCAGGCCGGCTGCGCATGAAGCTGAGGCAATTGCAACTCCGGAACGCGCACACCGGAAGATACTGAGCGACGGCACACGGCGCGGCAAGGAAACTCAGCGACGGACGAGGTGCGAAATGCCGGATCCGCTGATGCCGCGGGCGGCGAGGCGGCGGCTGAATTCGCCGAGGTCGCCGGGAACGCACGTGCACAAGAGCGACGTGGGCGAGTGGGCCTTCAGTCCATAAATGCCCAAGCCCGCGGGAATCAGCCATACCTGAGCGGGCGAATACTCGGCATGGCGCTCGTTGCGCTCTCCCCAGGCGATCTCGCCGGATCCTTCAAGCACAATCAGCAGGTCGAAATGCTCGGGGGACGACTTCGCAATCGCGTATTTCCTGAACTCCCACTTCTCCGCCGCAAAATATTTGCAAGCGACGAAAAGCGTTTGCGCGAAAACACCAAGTTTCGCCCGATTAGGCTTGACGCACACCGGGTCGATCTTGCCGCCAATCTGATTGCCGAAACGAATCACTTCCAGCGCCTTTTCGACATGGAGCTCGCGCGACCGGCCCTGCGCATCGCGGCGATTGTAGTCGTAAACGCGATAGGTGAGATCGGAGTGCTCCTGGATTTCGCAGAGGACGAGGCCGGGGCCGATCGTATGCGCGGTGCCGGCGGGAACGAAGACCGCTTCGCCAGTGCGCAAGGGGACGCGCTCTAGGCAGTTTTCGGCGGTGCCATCGGCAATGGCGCTCCTGAACTGTTCAAGCGTGACATCAGGCTTCATGCCGACGAGGACTTCCGCACGGCGAGCGGCGCGCATGACATACCACATCTCCGTCTTGCCGCGACCGCCGGCCGCCTGTTCGTGAAGCGCGGCATAGTCATCATCCGGATGCACCTGCACGGAAAGCTTGTCTTTCGGGAAAATGAATTTCACGAGCAAGGGGAATGTGGCGCTGCGGTCCGCCTGAGTGCCGGTCCATTCCGGCGGCATGGCGGGCCATGCTTCACCGAGCTTTTGGCCCGCGAAGGGACCGGTGGCGAAGCGGCACTCGTTGCCAGTCATCCAAGCCTCGCCGACAGGCTCGGCGAGTTTCGACATCTGCGGGAAAAATGGCGCGAGAGAAAGCGAACCCCACGGGCGCGGGCTGAAGACCGGCTCAAGCCGCGCAGGACACAGTGTCATAGAAAGTGGCGCCCCGGAAGTGCGCAAACATAGTGAAACGCTGTCGCCGTCACAGCCTTCGCAACGCCCGAGAGAGATTCTTCGACTGCGCATCCCGGCCCGGAGATTGATAAAACCAATCTCCGGGGAAGAAAACCCGCCGGGACGCTTCGCTCAGAATGACACGCGGACAGGAGGAACACAGAACCTACTTTGCACAAACCGCAACGGATGGAGCAGCCGCAACCCTTGCGCCTATGCCGTCCGGCCGAAGAAGCGATTCATGCGGCGGAGGCCTTCGTCAATGCGATCGAGCGAGGTCGCATACGAGAGGCGCACGTATTCGGGAGCGCCGAAGCCCTCGCCGGGAACGAGCGCGACATGTTCGCGTTCGAGGAGCAGCTTGGCGATCGCGGCGGCGCTGGGCATCTCGGCATTGAAACGGGCGGACACGTTCGGGAAGACGTAGAACGCGCCCTGCGGAGCCGTGCAGGTGACGCCGGGAATCGCGCGCAAGCCGGCAAGGATGCGCTCACGCCGCCGCGCATACTCGGCGAGCATGACGGGAACCGAGTCCATCGGGCCCGTCATCGCGGCGAGCGCGGCGTACTGCGCGATCGACGTCGGGTTCGACGTGGATTGGCTCTGGAGCTTCGTCATGGCCGCGATCAAAGGCTGAGGAGCGAGCGCGTAGCCGATGCGCCATCCGGTCATGGCGAACGTCTTCGAGCATGAGCCGATGATGATGAGCGCGGACTTCGAGTCCGGCACGCTCGCGACGGAGTACGGCCTGGCATCGCCGTAGGTGAAGTGCGAATAGCATTCGTCCGACATGAGCCAGACACCCTTGCGCTGGCAGACAGCCAGAATCCTCTGAAGCTCGTCCGGAGGAATCACGCCGCCCGTCGGATTGCTGGGTGAATTGGCGATGACGATGCGGGTGCGCGAGGTGATCGCCTGCTCGACCTGCGCGGCGCGGAGAATGAAACCGTCCTCGGCGCGCGTTTGGACGACCACGGGAGTGCCGCCCGCATATTTCACGATGTCGGGATAGCTGACCCAGTAGGGCGCGGCGATGACGACTTCGTCGCCGGGATTGACGAGCGCGCAGACGGCATTGAAGATGGCCTGCTTGCCGCCGACGGTCACGACGCATTCGGCCAGCTGATAGGATGAGCCGAGCTGGGCCGCGTGCCAGTCGCAGATCGCCTGACGGAGCGGGCCGATGCCGGGCACCGGCGTGTACTTCGTCCGGTTCTCCTCGAGCGCCTTCACGGCGGCGCGCTTGATGTGCTCGGGCGTCGGGAAATCCGGTTCGCCCGCGCCGAAGTCGGCGACGTCAACGCCCTTGGACTTCAATTGGTCGGCAGCCTGCACGACCATCATCGTAGGCGACGCGGCGATGCGGTTTACGCGATCTGAGAGATGAAACTCCACTTCCGTCTTTGCGACTGGCGCCATCTGCTATCCCCTTGAACTGATACCAATCTATTTTATCTGAATTTGGCCTTCAAGCGCTCTTCCACGAGCGGCGGGACGAGGCCCTTGGGCAGGCCGTCGAACTGGGCAAGCTCCTTGACGAGGCGCGAGCTGAGGTAGCTGTACGCCTCGCCCGGCAACATGAAGACGGTTTCGATCTGCGGCTCAATCTTGCGGTTCATCATGGCCATCTGCAGTTCGTATTCGTAGTCCGAGACGGCACGGATGCCGCGGAGGATGACGTTGGCACCGTGGGCGCGGGCAAAATCGACGAGCA
Organism: Candidatus Acidiferrales bacterium; assembly: GCA_049523255.1. Classification (GTDB taxonomy): domain Bacteria; phylum Acidobacteriota; class Terriglobia; order Acidiferrales; family UBA7541; genus Palsa-295. Next base: position 47,500 of record JBEKNB010000001.1, read on the forward strand.
GGCCTTCGAAGCTACCGACCTCGACGTTTTTCCAGTCGCAGGTGACGGCCGCGATGATCTCGATCCGCTCCTTGACTTCGAAAAGAGGCTCTTTTTCGGCGTTGCGCGCGACAGCGACGAGCAGCCGATCAAAGATCATCGCGGCGCGGGCGATCAGATCGAGGTGGCCGTTCGTAACGGGATCGAAGGAGCCCGGATAGATCGCGCTAACCGATTTTTCCCTGGGAGGCATACGGTGGGGGATTCTAACCCAGAAAGGGCGGCCCGCCAGGCAAAATCTACCCCAGAGTGCGCGCGGGAGCGAAAGCTACTGGGCTCGCTGGGCGTTGATCCAGTCGACGGTCTTGTTGAAGCCGCCGAAGACAAAGAAATGCAGGCCGGCGATGCCGAGCGGCGGATGCGAGCCGTCTCCAACGGCGGCGGCAATCTCGCGAATCAGGGGTTCGGGACCCTTGTCGACGAGGAGCTTTGCGAAGGCGGGCTTCTCGGTCAGGACTTTCAACGAATTCCCGACACCGCACCGGATCGCGTAGCGCGTCAACGCGATCAGCCCGGCGGGGCCAGCGAGGCCCACGTGAACGGGAACGTCGACGCCCGCAGCACGGATGTGGCGAAGCCATTTGACGACGGGCTCGGCGTCGAAACAGAACTGAGTGACGACGGAGAGCCGCAGGCCCGCAGAGCGCGCGAAGTTCACTTTGGCGGAGAGGGCTTCGGCGAGAACCGGGTCCGGAATATTGGGATTGCCTTCCGGGAAGCCGCCGACGGCGATGCGAGTGATGCCAGCCTTTTGGAGCAGGCCGCTCTGCATGACCGCCAGACTCGAGTCGTAGGGGCCGGCGGGCTTGTCCCGGTCACCGGCGATGATGAGAACGCGGTCAACACCGGCGCCGACGAGGCGCGCCGCGAAGTCCGTCAACTGGGCCGCGCTCTCGACGTGACGCGCTCCAATGTGCGGCACGGGGAAAAGACCGCCCGTGCGGAGTTTCGCGGCTGCCGGGACAATTACCATCGGATCGGAACCGGGTATCCAGGTGAGGAAAACCTCGGTGCCCGGATCGAGGCGCCCCGGCGCGGCGTCAATAATCTTGGACTCGCCGGGATTTAGCTCAATGGAATAGCCGCGCAGCATTTCTTTGACGCTAGGAGCAACGGTGATGGAGTCGGTCATGGCGGTCAGTATGATACGGGCTGTGGCGAACACAGGTCAAGGCGTTGACGCATCGACATGGGGCCGGACGACGTTCGCTGGATCGTCAGCGGCGGTCGAGGGCCGGGTGGCGGACGTCGCGGCCGGCGACGAAGTAGATGACGTCCTCGGCGATGTTAGTGGCGTGATCGCCGATGCGCTCGAGATTCTTGGCCACAAGAACCAGCTCGAACGCAGAGAACACCACAGAGGAGTTTTCCATCATGTAAGTGAGCAGCTCGCGGAAGAGTTGATCGCGGAGCCGGTCCACCTGATCATCGCGCTGGAGGACGCTTTGGGCAAGATCCTGGTCGCCGCGAACGAGGGCGTTGAGGCTGTCGCGGACCATTCCCTCGGCCAGCTCGCTCATGCGCGGGAGATCGACGTAGGGCTTTACCTGCGGATGGCGCAGGATGCGCATGGCCGAATGCGAGATGTTGACGGCTTGGTCGCCGATGCGCTCAAGGTCGCCATTGATGCGGGAAACCGCGAGGAGGAAGCGCAGGTCCGCGGCCATGGGCGCTTGCAGGGCCAGCAACCGCTGAACACGCTCATCGATTTCGATCTGCATTTCGTTGATGGCGTCTTCCTCAGCGAGAACCGCTTCCGCGAGATGCTCCTCGGCATCGAGCACGGCGTGGACGGCCTGGTGGACGGCGCGCTCAACGAGGCTGCCCATCCAGAGGAGGCGCTGCTTCAACTCTTCGAGATCGTGTTCGAAATGGCGTTCCATAGTTCCTCAATCCCCCGAAAAACAGGCGAGCAACCTCCGATCATCCAAAACGGCCGGTAATGTACGCCTCGGTGCGCGGATCCTTCGGCGTGGTAAAGAGCTTCGAAGTCTCGCTGTGCTCGATGAGCTTTCCATCGAGCATGAACGCCGTGAAGTCGCTGGCACGCGCAGCCTGCTGCATGTTATGAGTGACGATCGCCATCGTACAACTATCCTTGAGGTGAAACATCAGCTCCTCGATTTTCGCGGTGGTCACGGGATCAAGCGCGGAGCAGGGCTCGTCGAGGAGCAGGACTTCGGGATCGACGGCGAGAGCGCGCGCGATGCAGAGGCGCTGCTGCTGGCCGCCGGAGAGGGCGAAGGCGGACTTGTGCAGGTAATCCTTGACCTCCTCCCAGAGCGCGGCGCGACGCAGACTGTGCTCGACGAGATCGTCGAGGCGACCCTTGTAGCCATTGATCCGCAGACCGTACGCCACATTGTCGTAGATCGACTTCGGGAAGGGATTCGGACGCTGGAAGACCATGCCAACGCGGCGGCGCAGCTTGACGACATCCATGTGGAAGATATTCTGGCCGTCGAGGAGTATTTCGCCGACGACGCGGCTGTGGCGGATCGTCTCGTTCATGCGGTTGAGATTCCGGAGGAACGTCGATTTACCGCAGCCGGAAGGGCCGATCAGCGCGGTGACCTTGTGCGCGGGGATATTCAGACTCACATCGAAGACCGCCTGCTTCGCGCCGTAGAAGAAGTTCAGATGCGAAATCTGAAAGCGCACCGGCGCCTCCTTTGGGGAAACCACAGGGGTCTGTCCGCTCGTCCCGACCTGGGTCGCGACTCGTGAAGCGGCAACGTTACTTCCTTGTGCGGCGGAAGCCATATCAGATGCTCCGGACGGCTCCCCGGCGATTGAGAACCAGCCGGCAGCCCAGATTTGCAACCAGAACCAGACCCAGCAAAACCAACCCGGCAGCCCAAGCTTGCCGGTGCCAGTCGTCGTAGGGCGCGATGGCGTACGTATAAATCATAACAGGGAGCGAGGCAATCGGCTGGTTCCAGCCCGAACTCCAGAAGCGGTTGCTGAAGGCAGTAAACAGCAGCGGGGCGGTTTCGCCCGCGACGCGCGCGAGGGAAAGCAGCATGCCGGTGAGGATGCCGCCGCTGGCCGCCGGGAGCACAACCGTGGCGATCGTGCGCCACTTGCTTGCGCCGAGCGCCATCGCGCCTTCGCGCAAGCTTTCCGGTATGGCGCGCAGGAACTCCTCGGTCGCGCGCACGGTAATCGGGATCACCATGATTCCGAGCGCGAATCCACCGGCGAGCGTCGAGAAGTGCTTGACGGGCAACACGGCCAACGAATAGGCGAAGATGCCGATCACGATGGAAGGCACGCCGTTCAACAGGTCCGTTGTATAGCGAATCACAAAGCTAAAAACCTTGCCCCCGAACTCGGCGAGATACACGCCCGCGATCAGGCCGACGGGCAAGCCCATGAGTGCGGCCAGCAACAGAAGCTTTAGGCTCCCAACGATGGCATTGGCCATGCCGCCGCCGACTTCGCCGACGGGCTTGGGGAGCTGCGTGAAAAACGCAAAGTTGAGAGACTTTCCGCCGTTATACACCAGATAACCGAGGATCAAAAACAGGACGGAGACGACGGAAAAGGCGGCAACGCCGGTGAGCGTCAGCATCACGACGTTCAGCGATTTTCTCCAGATGAGGCGCACGCGGCTCATGAAGGACGGCCTCCGCCGCGCTCGGTGGCAACGATCAGCAGGCGAGCAAGGCCGTTCAAAATGAAGGTCATCAAAAAGAGGACGAGGCCGAGTTCGATGAGAGCGCTCAGATAGAGGTCGCCCGTCGCCTCCGTGAACTCGTTGGCAATCACGGCGGCGATGGTGTAGCCCGGAGCGAAAAGCGAGGCGCTGATTTTCGGATCGTTGCCGATCACCATCGTCACGGCCATCGTCTCGCCGAGGGCGCGAGCGAGCGCCAGGAAAACCGAGCCCAGAATGCCCGTGCGTGCCCACGGGACCACAACTTTCCAGGTAGCTTCCCAGCGAGTGGCGCCCAGGCTGAGGGCGGCTTCGCGCTGATCGCGAGGAACGGTCAGAAGAACTTCGCGCGACACCGAGATGATGAACGGCACAATCATGATCGCGAGAACGATGCCAGCGGTCAGGAAGCCTACACCATAGTTCGGCCCCCTGAAAAAGGGAAGGAAACCGAAGGCGTCCTTCAGGGCCGGCCCAAGCACGGTGCGCATCAGCGGCACGACGATGAAGATTCCGAGGAGACCATAAATCACGCTCGGCACGGCAGCCAGCAGATCGATCAGGAAGGCGATCGCATCGCTCATCCTGCGGGGCGCGAGCTCAGCAAGAAAAACAGCAGCCGCGAGCCCCAGCGGTACAGCCATCACCAGCGCGACGACCGACGTGATCAGCGTTCCGTATATGAAAGGCGCCGCGCCATAGTTGTCGAAGATCGGATCCCACGTACGCGTCCAAAAGAACCCCCATCCGAATTTGGCGCGCGAAAGATGCGAGTTCAGCCAAAGCTCGCCAACCAAAAGAGAAGTAATCAGGAGGATCACGGCCGCAAACAGCAGCGTGATGATGTGCGCCACTTCGTCGCCGTCGCGCAAGCGGCGAACAAAAGAGCGGGGTCCCGCCTGAGGCGGGACCGCGCTCTCAATCGTGGTGGCCGTTGTGGACATCCTACTGGATCAGCGAAATGGCCTTCGTCTCTTTCGTGATAACGGACTTCGGCAGCCTCGCGTAAGATAAGCCCTCATTATAGTTCTGTCCGTCCGCCAGCATCCACTTGAGAAAGCCCTTGATGGCGTCGCGCTTCGCCGCGTCCTGAATCTGCGCCGGGATAAGGAGCCACGTGAAGCTCGAAATGGGATAGGACGTGGCGCCGGGCGCATTCGCGATCGAAACACGGAAGTCATCCGGGATTTCCTTTGCGGCACCGGCTGCTGCGGCCGTGACGCCGGCGAGATCCGCCTTCACGAATTTTCCGGCGGCATTCTGCACCTTGCCATAGGGAATGTTGTTCTGAACGGCGTAGATCAACTCGATGTAGCCAATGGAGCCGGGCGTCTGCTTAACCAGCCCGGAAACGCCTTCGTTCCCTTTGCCGCCGAGACCGACCGGCCAGTTCACCGAGGTGCCCTTGCCGACCTTGCTCTTCCATTCGTCGCTTGCCTTCGAAAGGAAGTCGGTAAAAATGTAGGATGTGCCGCTGCCGTCCGAACGGTGGACCACAACGATATCGGCGTTCGGAAGGTTAACGCCTTTGTTAGCGCTCGCGATTTCCGGGTCGCTCCATTTCGTAATCGTGCCGAGATAAATTCCGGCGATCGCCTTTTGCGTGAAATTTAGTTCGCCCGATACGCCGGGGATGTTGTAGGTCGGGACGACCGCGCCAAGAACCGTGGGAAAGTGCAGAATCTTGAATTTGGCCTGGGCGAGTTGGTCGTCACTCATCGGGCCATCCGAGGCGCCAAAATCAACGGTGCCGGCCAAAAGCTGGCGAATCCCGCCACCGGAACCAATCGACTGGTAGTTGATCTGAAGGTTCGGGTGGGCGGTATGGTAGACATCGAACCACTTCGAGTAGATGGGGTAGGGAAAGGTAGCCCCGGCCGCATTGAGCATCACGGTCGATTGCGCTTGGGCAGTAAACGCGAAGGCGGCAAGAAGGAACGCAGCAAGAACGGTTTTTCTCATGGTCGTTGAATTGTCCTCCTCCATTGTGTTGCGGAAATGTTACAACCGCGTTACATCAACGCGAATCCGAGATGAAAGCACGCACCGCCCTTGAGTAAGGTGAGGGACGCGGCCTCGGGGGGTAGATCAGACCGCGCCCCTATGGTGGGCGAATCGAGGGTGCCCTGCATCCGGCGCAGATCGCCACGGCGCCAGAACTTCATCGATTTCGTCCCCGGTGGAAGCCCAATCAATCTCGGCAGAGGCGAAGGATAGGAGCACCCGTTGAATCGGCGATGAGCAGAATGTGAAAACTCGATGACTAAGCGCCGGCGGCATTCGTGTCCCCGGCTTCCGCCTCCAACCGCTTCGCCCGGCCGTGGCGCACTTCGAGGCCGCGCACCCAAAACAAGACATCCTCCGCGATATTCGTCGCATGGTCGGCTATGCGCTCGAGGTGGCGCGAGGCAAGAACGAACTGAAGGTTGGGCGCGGCCTGCGCCGAATCGCTCGCGATCCCCGCGAGGAGCGCATCGAAAACGCGGTCGCGAAACCGGTCGACCACGTCGTCGCTTTCGAGAACCTGCGTGGCGAGATCCACGTTCTGATAGATCAACGCGCCGAGGCACTTCGAAACCATGGCGCGCACGGCGGCGGCCATCGGCTCGAGTTCGGCGGGCGATTCGACGCTCTCCATTCCGGCGAGCGAGATGGCCCGCTCGCTGAGATTCACAGCCAAATCGCCCATGCGCTCGAGATCATTGTTGATCTTGAGCGTGGCGACGATTAGCCGAATATCCTGATCGGTAAGGTTTCCCTGGCGAAGCAGACGAATGGCGTGCTCGTCGATAACGATTTCCATTTCGTTGATGCGAGGCTCGGTCAGGAACACTTCGCTCGCGAGCCGCTCGTTTCTATCGAGCAGGGCCATCAGCGCGCGGCTGACAGAAGACTCGACCGTGCGCGCTTGCGAGACCAGATAGTTCATCAGCACGCTTTGAAAAACGCCCTCGGATTTCATCGTTGTTGTCGCCACCACGGTCATCTCCCGGCAGCCGGACGCCGCCTGACTCCTATGCACCCGTATGCACAATGATTGCTGCTCATTGCGAGGAGATAAAACGGACGTGAATCCTTCAAGACAGTCGGGGATCAGACGGCGAGCGGAACCGAAAAGGAGAACTTCGACCCGTGGCCGACTTCGCTTTCGACCCAGAGGCGGCCGCCGTGCGCCTCAACGATGTGCTTTGCAATCGACAGGCCAAGGCCTGTGCCGCCCGCTTCGCGCGAACGCGCCGCATCCACGCGATAAAAGCGCTCGAAAATGCGTTCCTGATCGGCGAGGGGAATTCCGATGCCGGTATCGGCGACGGTAATCACCGCTTCGCGCGGTCCGGCTTCAGCGCTCACGCGAATGCGGCCTCCTTCCGGCGTGTATTGGATGGCGTTGTCGAGCAGATTTTGCAGAACCTCGTGCAGGAGGCTCGCGTCGCCGCGGACAGGAGGCAGCCCGGGCGGCACGTCTAATTCGAGGGCGATCTGCTTCCGTGTGGCCTTCAGCAGGGTCGTTTCGGCGCAGCGCTCGATCAACTCCAGCAATTGCACCGGAAAGAATTCGACCTCAAGCTTGCCTGCTTCGATTCGGGCCAACTTCAGCAGGTCGTCGGTCAGGCGGGCGAGGCGGGCGGCGTGCTCGCGAATGATCTCAAGGAAGCGCCGGTTGCTGCCAGGTTCGTCCATCGCGCCGGCTAACAAAGTTTCTGCGAAGCCCTGAATTGCCGTGAGCGGCGTCTTGAATTCATGCGAGACATTGGCAACGAAGTCCTGCCGCACACGCTCGAGCCGGCGGAGTTCCGTCACGTCGTGTAACACGACAACCGCCCCGGACGGTCTTTGAGCGGCGACCGGCGCCTCGGGCGACAGGATGCCGGAAGAGGCGGAGCCGCCGGGCTCGAGCGCCTGGACAGGCGTGGCCGTGATCGAAAACGTCCGTTGTTGAACGATGCCTATCGCGACGTCAATTTGCAGTCCTTCTTCACCCTTCAACGCTCGCCGCATGAGCCCCAGCAAGTCCGAGTTGCGAACCACTTCGATGACGGGCCGCCCCTCGATGGCGGCCGGATCGAGGTTCAGAATCTCGGAGAAGGCGCGATTCGAAAAGACGATTCGCTCCTGCGCGTCGATGACCGCGACGCCTTCGACCATGCTGCGCAAAATCGCGCTCGAACGGTTGCGCTCGCCACTGAGAGAGCGAATCGTGCGGTCCATCCACGCCGCGGTTTCGTTCAAGGCATCGGTCAGGTCGGAAAGCTCGTCGCGCGTGCGTTCGGGGGGCAGCGGGTGAAAATCTCCCTGCGCGACGCGGCGCGCGAAGCGTTTGAGCCGGTCCACGCGCGCGGAAAACATGCGGAAGGAAATCAGCGAGATCGCGCCGCCCGCGAGCAGGATGAGAAGCGAAGCCCCGAAAAAGCGTCTTCGAAGTTCCGCCAGCGAGGCGTCGATCGGGGCCAGCAGAAGCGCCAATCGAATCACAACAGGAGGGCCCACGGGCGGGTCATATCGCACGGCGCGGTAAATGAAATCGCGGCCGAGAGTCGCGCTGTGGCGGACGGACTGTCCTGCGCCGGAAGTCAACGCCTGCTGGACCTCCGGCCGGCCGAAGTGGTTTTCCATGGTCTCGGGATCGTGCATGGAATCGGCGAGTACATGGCCGGCGTTGTCGATCAGGGTCACGCGCGCGCCGCCCCGCGCCATCCATTCGGTCCAGGAGCGAAGGTCTGCTGCGTCATCCAAGCGAGGCGGGCGGGCTTGGGCCAGATTGGTGAGAGCGGTGAGCTGTTCGTTGGCCGAGCGGATATAGTCGCGCTGAAAAACCTGGGAGGAGTAAAAGTCGACGGCGAGCAGAACGCCAAGCAGCAGGGCGAGATAGGTCAGCCCGAGCTTCCAGAAAAGCCTAGCTCGCACGGGTTTCGAAAAGGTATCCGGCGCCGCGGATTGTCTTCATGTAGACGGGATGCTGCGGATCGACTTCAATTTTCTCGCGCAGACGGCGCACGTAGACATCCACGCTGCGAGGCGTGACGAAACGTTCGGTTCCCCACACGCCATCGAGCAGTTGATCGCGGGTGAACACGCGATTCGGGCGCACGGCGAGGAAATAGAGCAAGCGAAATTCGAGCGTGCTCATGGGCACGGGCTTGCCGCCGCGCGTGACTCGGTAGGCGGCCGGATCGATACGCAACGCGCCGACCTCGATGGGCTTTTCAGAGGGAGTCGCCGGCTCGGCGCGGCGGAGAAGCGCCTTCACGCGGGCCACCAGCTCGCGCGGGCTGAACGGCTTCGTCACATAGTCGTCCGCGCCGAGCTCGAGGCCGACAACGCGATCGGCCTCTTCGCCCTTCGCAGTCAGAATCAAAACGGGGAGGCGGTTCAGACTGACGTCCTTGCGCACTTCCTTGCAAATCTCGAGGCCGGAAAGTTTCGGAAGCATCAGGTCGAGGATGAGAAGATCGGGAGGCGCCTTCCGGATTTGCGCGAGTCCGGTCGCGCCGTCTCCGCTCGTGGCGACCTGGAAACCGTCCTTCTCAAGATTGTACTTCACCAACTCGACGATGTCCTTGTCGTCCTCGATCACAAGTATCCGCTTCATCGTTTCTCTCTGTTGAACCGCCCACACGATACGGGAAATGGCGGCCCGGAAGCAAGCCGTTGATTTCGGCGCCCCAACTCGCTAAAGCGAATCGCACGCGTTTCAAAACGGCGCCAAGCATCATCCGTGAATGATTTTCCCTCGCGGACGTTTGCTCGCACTTTTTCGCACTACCCTGCAGGCTGCTGAATTCACAGAAGTTGGACAACCTGCCAGTCATCGGCTTTGGCCACCCGTCTGCTTCGTACGCCTTCCAGCGAATTCGTTAATATTTCTCGCAGTCGGTGCCGATACTTTCTTACAGAAGCGCGTGCGGCGGTGACAGCTTTGACGACCGCGGAATCGCTAAGGGACGCTTTGCTGTGGCGCTCAAGAAACGAGACTCCTGCCGCAGCGACTCGATCGATGTGCTCTATGAGTACACCACTTTTTATTACTTCATATCGAATCATACATGAGCCTTCTAACATTTAGATTGAGCGTTGTGAAAGCGAGAGAGTTTTGCCGCCAACGATCCACTTCATTCTAGCGCGTCCGCATGGCGTCGATGGGCCGCGGGGTAACTCCGTTCCCCACCGTCTAGAAACGGTACACAAACACCTGGGCGCTCGAGTCGGTTGAAAGTTGAGACTCGGTCTGAAAATCAAATGGAAAAACAAGACCACCTTGTTCCTGGCATAGCCTCCTGTCGTGGGACGAATTGCCGACGGCTATGTCGTCGAGCGGCTGGGGCGATCGTGCGTATCACAATCCTTCTTTCTGTGGCGCTTCCGGCGTGGCCCCAGCAGAAGGCGGCAGATCTCACGAGCCAAAGCCTCGAAGACCTGATGAACATCCAGGTGACGTCGGTCTCAAAAACGGAACAGAAGCTTTCGCAGACGGCATCAGCAATCTTTGTCATCACCCAAGAGGACATTCGTCGCTCGGGTGCAACGAATATCCCAGATCTGTTGCGAATGGTTCCGGGACTTGATGTGGCTCAGATCAACGCGAATACCTGGGCCATCAGCGCGCGCGGGTTCGATGGGCGTTTCAGCAATAAGCTGTTTGTGATGGTGGACGGTCGCAGCGTGTACACGCCGAGCTTCGGCGGCGTCTACTGGGACACGTTCGATCTTCCGCTCGAAGACATCGATCGAATCGAAGTGATTCGCGGCCCCGGCGGGTCGATCTGGGGATCGAACGCTGTAAACGGTGTCATCAACATCATCACGAAGAAATCTTCCGAAACCCACGGGGCTCTACTGGTGACGGGAGGAGGCAATGTTGACCAAGGGTTTGGAACCATCCAATACGGCGGAAAAGCAGGCACAAACACGGACTATCGCGTCGACATGAAATATCGCAACGAGAATCATTTCCCTGATCCCGCTGGTCAGGACGGAGGAGATGGCTGGCACATGCTTCAAGGAGGCTTTCGAACCGACAGCGCCCTAACGTCCAAGGACACCGTGATGGTTCAGGGGAATCTTTACAGCGCCCGGGAAGGCACCCCTACGCTCTCCCTTCCCTCCATTGCGTCCCCAGTCCTCGTGCCCGTCGAACTTCTCGTCAACCTGTCGGGCGGCTTCATGCAGGGCGTCTGGGAGCACACATACTCTTCTGAATCAAACACATCTCTTCAGGTTTCTTATGATCGATACCAGCGCAACGACACTCTGCACGACGCGCGCGGAACGCTTGATCTCAATTTTCAGCATCATTTCAGCGGCTGGGCGCGGCAAAACCTCGTCTGGGGCCTCGAGTACCGCCGCGTCGCCTCCAATTCCAACGGAAGCCTATTCAGTTCCCTGGTACCGGCCGATCTCACTACTCAACTGTCCAGTGGGTTTTTCCAGGATGAAATCACGCTAGCCCGGGACCGCCTGTTTCTTACGGTGGGCACTCGTCTTGAGCACAATTACTACACGGGCTTCAATGTGATGCCCAGCGCCCGCGTGGCGTGGACGCCGAGCCAGCGTCAGACAGTCTGGGCGGCTGTGTCCCGTGCGGTCCGCTCACCCGCCGCGCAGGACGCCGGATTCCGCTCAGATTTCGGCAGCTTTTTCACGCCGGGCGGAACCCTCGTTCTGCTGAGTTTCCTGGGGAACCCGCACATCAACGATGAATCCCTGATTGCCTATGAATTGGGCTATCGAACTACAATTGCCGATCGCGTATCGATTGATTTTGCCGCCTACTACAATGACTACAATCATCAGGAAACAACGGAACCTGCTCCGCCGTTCTTCGAGAACATACCCGCTCCGCCCCATCTTGTCTTGCCCTTCACGTACGAGAACCTCATGCACGGCGAGACAAATGGCATCGAGGTCGCGGCAAACTGGAAGGTGACAAACCGCTGGACGCTGAGTCCTGGATACGCTTTCGAGCAGATCCACGAGCATCTGGATCCGGCGAGTCAGGATACGATGTCAGTAGCCGGGGCGCAGGGAAGCAGTCCGGCGCATTCGGCGCAGCTTCGGTCGCACGTCACTTTGTTCCATGGTCTGACCTGGGATGCGTCAGCCTATTTCGTCGATCGCCTCACTGATCCGAGCGTGCCCTCTTACACAAGGATCGACACGCAGCTGTCGTGGCAGTTGGGCGAAAGGACATATCTGAGCGTGGTTGGCCAGAATCTCGCCCGGGATCACCACGAGGAATTCGCGGACTTTACCGGAAGCGCGAGATCCACCCTGATCAAGCGCAGCGCATACGTCAAGCTGAGCTGGCAATTCTAAGAAGGAGAAGACACCGCTTGTACCACGGACGCAGGGCGCCGCTCAGAGGAAGATATGGCAGAGTCGCGCCGATTTTTGTGTGTCTTCGGCACGCCGTTCTCTGCTCGATGGTCGTCGTGACCCTCAATACAATTGCGCCTCCGCCGCTGATGTCGCAGTCCAAAACGGCGGGCGAGTATGAAGTAAAAGCGGCATTCCTCTACAACTTCGCGAAGTTTGTGGAGTGGCCCGAAGGCAGTTTCGCCAATTCGCAGTCCCCTTTCGCGATTTGCGTCCTTGGAACGGATCCTTTCGGGCGGACTCTCGATCAAATCCTCGCAGGAAAGATGGTCGGAAACCGCCCCGTGACGCTCCAACGCTTCAGAGAGGTCGCCCGGGCCCGCCAATGCCAGATGTTGTTCGTGAGCCCGTCGGAAAGCGGGCGCCTGCCGCAAATTATGGATCAATTGCACGGAGCAAGCGTCCTGGTTGTGGGAGAGACAGATGGCTTCGCCCAAGCCGGAGGAGCCGTGCAGTTCACCCTCGATGAGGACCGCGTCCGGTTCGCGATAAATCCCGATGCTGCCGAGCGTGCGGGTCTGCGACTGAGTTCGAAGCTGCTGGCGCTGGCCAAAATCGTGCACGACGACACTGCCAATGGAGGAAGAAGCTGACATGCGCTGGCTCCGGGATTTATCGCTGCGCGTAAAGTTGACTGCAATCGTGCTGCTCACTTGCGGCGTGTCCATTGTGTTTGCCTGCACGATCTTCGCCGTGCATGACTTGACGACGGCCCGGACGGATATGGCGCACAACTTGGAAAGAGTTGCGCAACTTACCGGGGCCAGCTCAACGGCCGCGCTGACGTTTGGAGATCGTGATTCGGCGGACGAAATACTCCAGTCGCTCCAGTCCCAGACGAACATCATCGAGGCTTGCATCTACTCGCAGGACGGCACGGTGTTCGCGAAGTACGCCCGCCAGTATTCCGACCGGGACTTCTCTCCTCCGCCGGCACAGGCGGACGAGACGGCCGTCGTCTCGGGCCAGATGATTCTGTTCCAACGGATATGGCTCGACGGCGAGCCCATCGGCACGATCTATCTGAAGACCGACCTGGCGGAACTTTACGCCCGCGCCACACGGTTCGTGGAAATCTTTCTGGCGGTGAATCTGAGTTCATTTGCAATTGCCTATCTGCTAGCGTCGCGCCTCCAGCGCGTGATCTCAAAACCAATTTTGGAGCTGGCGCGCACGGCGCTCGCTGTCTCTACCGAAAAGGACTACTCCCTCCGGGTCAGGAAAACGTCCCGGGACGAAATCGGTTCCCTCGTCGATCGATTCAACGAAATGCTGGAACAGATCCAGCAGAGCAATGCCGCTCTACAACATGCCTACGGCGACCTGGAAAGGCGCGTGGACGAACGGACGCGCGAGCTCCAACAGGAAATCGCAGAGCGAAAACTGACAGAGCGAAAGCTGGAAGACCGGCAGAGTTTCCTGAACTCCCTCATCGGAAACACTCCGGTGGCCATCGTTGCGCTGGGCGCCGATGAGACCGTGCAAATGTGCAACCCGGAATTTGAACGGCTGTTTCGCTACCGCCAGCAAGACATTCTTGGTTTGCGGCTGGCCGAGTTGATCACACCACCGAATTACCGCGCGGAAGTGGACTCCAACAGAGACAAACTTTCCCGGGGCGAGATTTCTCATGTCGTGACGCACCGGAAAAGAAGCGATGGAACGGTGGTCGATGTGGAGGCCTTCTCCGTTCCGCTCACCGTGGGGGGAAAACGAACCGGGGCCCTGTTGCTTTATCAAGACATCACCGAACGCAAGCAGGCCGAAGAAGCGCTTCTCAGAGCGAAGGTGGCCGCAGAGGCCGCCAGCCACGCGAAGAGCGAGTTTCTGGCCAACATGAGCCACGAAATCCGCACGCCGATGAACGGAATCATGGGCATGACGGAACTCGTTCTGGACACCGAACTGGACGCAGAGCAACGCAACTATTTGAACCTGGCGAAGGTGTCAGCCGACTCCTTGCTTTCCCTGATCAACGACATCCTGGACTACTCCAAGATTGAAGCCGGGAAGCTGGAAATAGACGCCATTGACTTCAATCTGGGAGACAGTCTTGGCGACACGATGAAGACGCTGAGTCTCCGCGCGCACCAGAAGGGACTGGAGCTCGCGTTTGAGATTGAGCTTGACGTTCCCGATGCGCTCGTCGGAGATCCGGGACGCCTGAGGCAGATTGTCGTCAATCTGATCGGCAACGGAATCAAGTTTACCGAGCAGGGTGAGGTGGTGCTGTACGTGAAAACGGAATCGCGGACACAGGATCAGATCCAGCTCCACTTTACAGTTGCCGATACCGGTATCGGCATACCCTTGGAGAAACAGGCCTCGATCTTTGAGGCGTTCAATCAGGCAGATGGTTCAATGACCCGCAAGTATGGCGGGACCGGGCTGGGTTTGACGATCTCGTCCAGGCTCGTCGAGCTGATGGGGGGGCGAATCTGGGTCGAGAGTGAGCCCGGCAAGGGCAGTCGTTTTCACTTTACGGTTCGCTTCGGATTGCAGAAGGCGCCAGCCAGAACCATTGTTCCGAGAGACCCGGAAACCTTGCGCGATATGCGTGCGCTCATCGTAGACGATAACGCTACCAATCGACACATTCTGGGCAAGATGCTTGAAAGCTGGCGCATGCAGCCTACGGCGGTGGAGAGCGGAGCCAAAGCGATAGTTACTCTGGGCGAAGCCAAGGGTCTAGGAAGGGTTTTCCCCCTTATCCTGCTCGATGCTCAGATGCCCGAGATGGACGGGTTCGCACTCGCAGAGTCGATCAAACGAAACCCGGATTGGAGGGCGGCCACAGTGATGATGTTGAGTTCCGCCGGGCAGCGAGGGGACGCCATGCGATGCCGTGAGCTGGGCATTGCCGCCTATCTTACAAAGCCGATCCGAAAGCAAGAACTCCTGGACGCCATTTTGACGGCACTGGGCACGCATACAACGAGTGACACACAACGCACCTTGGTTACGCGTCATTCGTTGCGGGAGAGCCGGGGGCATCTCCGCGTCCTCCTGGCCGAGGACAACGCTGTGAATCAGTTGGTCGCACTCCGATTGCTGGAGAAACACGGACACGTCGTGACCGTTGCTGCAAACGGAAGGAAGGCTCTGGAGGCCCTGGAGAAGGAAACCTACGACATCGTGTTGATGGACATCCAGATGCCGGAGATGGATGGCTGGGAAGCAACTCGAGCCATCCGGGAGACGGAAAAAGCAAGCGGCGAGCACATCCCAATCGTGGCGATGACCGCTCACGCAATGAAGGGCGACAAAGAGCGTTGTTTCGCGGCAGGAATGGACTATTACCTGACGAAACCCATCCGAACGAAAGATTTGCTCGCCACCCTGGAGAAAATCATGAACCTGAAAGAAAGCACTGACCATGCCGCTGACTCACCCTCAAAAGAACCTGGCACCGACGCGATCGATTTAGCGAGTGCTCTCGAAAGGCTGGATGGAGACCGGGCTCTATTTGACGAATTAACACATGTGTTCGGGGAGGAGTGCCCAAGAATCATCGAGGGGATGCGCCACGCCATCGCAACGCACGATGCAAAGAGTTTGGAACATCTCGCGCATACGTTGAAGGGATCCTCCGCCAACGTGGGTGCCCTCGCAGTTTCCCAGGCGGCTGGAGAGATCGAGAGGATAGCTCAATCTGACACTGTGGACAGCACCAGCGATCAATTCAGAGTCCTTCAGGAGGAAATTGAAAGGCTGTTCAGTGAATTGGAGGTTCTGCGTCAAGGCTGACGTTTTTCGCCGGCCGATTCTGGACCATCGTACAAAGGGCCGCTGAAGTCGTCCGCAGGGAAGGATAGAAATTGTGACTACAGAAGAAAAACACACAAAACGGGTGCTCATTGCGGACGATGACCCCGTTTCTCGTCGCATGCTCCAGGCGTTCCTGACGAAGTGGGGCTACGAGGTTCTGACCGTGGGGGATGGCATCGAGGCGTTGCGTATTCTCGAGAAGGAGGGCGCCCCTCCGCTTGCCGTGCTCGACTGGATAATGCCGGGGCTCGAAGGCCCCCAAGTCTGCCAGCGTGTGCGGGAACAACCCGACCGGCCGTATACCTACATTCTTCTACTTACGGCGCGCAGTCAAAAAGGAGATTTACTTCATGGCCTTGAATCGGGCGCTGACGACTTCTTGACGAAACCTTTCGACGCCCAGGAATTGCGCGCCCGGCTCCGTGTGGGGCAGCGGATTCTCGATCTGCAGGACAGCCTGATCGCAGCCCGGGAAGAGCTGCGCTTCCGAGCGACGCACGACGCGCTGACCGGCATTGCCAATCACGGCGTGATTCTCGATGTCATGAATCGAGAGCATTCCCGGCAAGTCCGCGAGGGCGGTTCGTTCGGCGTGATTCTGCTGGATATCGATCACTTCAAGCAGGTGAACGACACCGTCGGCCACCTTGCTGGCGACGCAGTTCTGAAGGAAGCCGCGCAGCGAATCGTCCTCTGCGTCCGCCCCTACGACACTGTGGCCCGCTACGGCGGTGAGGAATTTCTTGTCATCGCACCTGGTTCGGGCGCTCCGGAGACCCTAGCGCTCGCGGAACGAATTCGCAAGATGATCGACGCGCTGCCGGTCCTCACCGATGCCGGCTCGGTGCAAATAACCGTGAGCTGCGGCATCGCTGTCAGCAGCAGCGACCGGCCTCTTGATTCTGCGCCGCTCCTCCATCTCGCGGACGAGGCGCTCTATCGCGCGAAGGAGCGGGGCCGCAACCGGTCCGAGCTTGCACCCTCTGCCGCCGCCACCCAGGCCGTCCCCATCGGACTGCTGTAAAAACACGATTAGGCTCCATACCTAGCCGTATGGTGCGCCCCGCTCGTTCTCTCCGGTCGCCATCAAGCAAACGCGTTCGCACCCAGCGCATTTTGGTGTACATTAGAGTCGCACTATATCGCACCAATTGTCTACTACTGGAAAGGGCCAGGAAATGGATCCGACCAAGTCAGGGTCGGCGACTGCCGGAACTCGGCGGGACACGCTGACAATCATCGATAATCGGAACGGCCGTCAGTACGAAGTGCCAATCACGAACGACATGATTCGCGCGATCGATCTGCGCAAGATTAAGCTCAACGAATCCGATTTCGGGATGATGAGCTACGACCCGGCATTCACGAATACCGCGTCCTGCACGAGCAAGATCACGTTCATCGACGGCGACCAGGGGATCCTCCGGTATCGCGGCTACTCGATTGAAGAGCTGGCGGAGAAGAGTTCATACACGGAGACGGCCTACCTGATTCTCCACGGTGAGCTTCCGACAAGTTCGCAACTGAAGGATTGGAACTATCACATCACGCATCACACGTTCATTCATGAGAGCATCAAGAAATTCCTCGACGGCTTTCACTACGACGCGCACCCAATGGGCATGCTGATATCGACCGTCGCGGCGCTCTCGACATTCTATCCAGATGCCAAAGACATCTTCAATCCGGAATCGCGCCGCAAGCAGACCTATCGCCTGATCGGCAAGATGCCCACGCTCGCGGCCTTCGCGTACCGGCACAGCCTCGGGATGCCGTTCGTGTATCCGGATAACGATCTGAGCTATTGCGGCAACTTCTTGAACATGTTGTTCCGGACGACGGAGTTACAATACCGCCCGAACCCGACGCTCGAGCGCGCGCTTGATGTTTTGTTCATCCTGCACGCGGATCACGAGCAGAACTGTTCATCAACAGCCATGCGCGCCGTCGGCAGTTCGCACGTGGACCCCTATTCCGCGACGGCTGCGGCAACCGCGGCGCTGTACGGCCCGCTTCATGGCGGCGCAAACGAACAGGTGCTGCGGATGTTGACCGAGATCGGCTCGGTGAACAACGTACCCGCCTACGTGAAGAGCGTGAAGGCCGGCGAAAAGCTGCTGATGGGTTTCGGCCACCGCGTCTACAAGAACTACGATCCGCGCGCACGCATCGTTAAGCGGATCGCCTACGAAGTTTTCGACGTGATGGGGCGCAACCCGCTGATCGACATCGCGCTCGAATGCGAACGCATTGCGCTCGAGGACGATTATTTCGTCACGCGTCGACTTTATCCCAACGTCGACTTCTACACCGGCCTCATTTATCAAGCGATGGGCTTCCCGGTCACCATGTTCCCCGTCCTTTTCGCCATTCCGCGGACTTCCGGCTGGATTGCGCAGTGGGTGGAGATGCTGCTGGATGCCGAGCAGAAGATCTCCCGGCCTCGCCAATTCTATTCGGGCTACGATCTCCGGAGCTACATTCCGTTGGATCATCGCAGCTAGGGACTGGCCTTCAGCCTTAGCGGCACCGGGGGCGTTGACTCTGTCGCGATACAGGCCTTCTCGAACCTTGACATTGGCCCTCGCTGGCTCAGAATAGCATTCCCTTCCTGTGGAGGCGTGATTTCGTATTCGCCTCTCTCATCGGTTGCCACCGGGCTCTTTAAGACGCAAGAAGCCCTCTCCTTCTCGTCCTGAAAATAAGCGCCAAAGGTGGCGTCGAGCGGCGCCGCCGCGCTCGGGCGCGCAGTCATGGTTCTTCTCGAGACAAAAACCATTCGGGGGACTAAATGACGGACCCAAAAGAAGCGGAGGCGCAGGCCGGAACGCTGCGCTTGCTTGTCGTCGACGATGATCCCGACAACCTCGATCTGTGCATCCGCGAACTCAAAAAGTCGAGAATCGATTTTCGCGCTGATGTCGCTTCGACGCGGGAAGAGTTCGAGCGCAAGCTGTGTGAGGGTCATTTCGACGCCGTTCTGTCCCATTGCCGCATGAAGGGCTGGACAGGAATCGACGCGATGACGATCGCCAAGAAGATTCGCCCCGATATCCCGTTGATTTTGCTGACCGGGACCCTCGGCGATGAAATGGTGGTCGAGTGCATCAAGCTAGGCGCGACCGACTACCTTCTGAAGGATCAGCTCGCGCGTCTGCCCATGGCGATCCGCCGCGCGCAAGAGGATAAGGCCCTTCGAGACGCGGAAGTCAAGGCGGTCGCAGCCCTGCGGGAAAGCGAGCAGCGCTATCGGGTCCTCGTGGAGAATGCGCCGGAAGCCATCGTGGTCCTGGACGCCGAATCCGGACGGTTTGTGGACTGCAACGAGAACGCGTTACGCCTGTTTCAGATGACTCGAGCCGAACTTCTCCAACGCAGCCCTGGCGATCTCAGCCCTCCTTTTCAGCCGGACGGGCGCGTGTCGTGGGACAGCGCGCGCGAACAAATTGAACGGGCTCTCGACGTGGCACCCCCCCAATTTGAATGGACACATCTGAATTCGCAGGGAAACGAAGTCCCGTGCGAGATTCGCCTGGTGCGGCTGCCTTCAGCCACGCGCCGCCTGCTTCGCGGCAGCATCGTCGACATCACCGAGCGCAAGCGCGCCGAAGCGGCCCTGCGCCAGAGCGAGGCCCGTTATCACGGCCTCGTCAACAATTCCACCTACGGGATATACTGGGTGACTCCCGAGGGCAGACTTCTCGATGTGAACCCGGCCCTGGTTCGCATGCTGGGATACGACTCTGCGGAGGAACTTCTTGCCATCAAGCATTCGCGTGAACTTTACGCCGACCCTTCCGTCCGCGACAACGTTTACGCGGAGTATCTCAGTGCCGGGCGCGCGCATGCCACGGTCGAATGGAAGCGCAAGGACGGCAAATTAATCACCGTGCGCCTCAACGGCTGGTCTGCCACCGATCCCGAACGCGGCAAGCCCTGCCTCGAGGTAATCGTCGAGAATGTCACCGAGCATATCGCTCTTGAAAAGCAGCTCGTACAGGCACAGAAGTTTGAAGCAATCGGACAGCTCGCCGGCGGCATCGCCCACGATTTCAACAATATGATCGGCGCCATCCTTGGCTGGGCCGATATGGGCATGGACGAAACCCAGGCCAGTTCGCGGCTCCATCGGTATTTTGACAAAGTCCGCCAGCAGGCCGATCGTGCCGCCGCCTTAACGCGGCAATTGTTGGCCTTCGCCCGGCGCCAGATACTCGAGCCTCGCAACATCGACTTGAACCAGATCGCCACCGAGACTCTCAGCCTGCTTGAAAAAGTCATCGGCAGCAATATCGCGATCAAGGCGAATCTCGCGCCCGACCTCGCCGTTGTGCGCGTCGATCCTATTCAGGTCGAACAAGTACTCATGAATCTCTGCATCAACGCCCGCGACGCGATGCCCGAGGGTGGCTCGCTCATGGTCGAAACCTCGAACATCGCAATCGATGAGGAATTCTGCATTCTTCAGCCGCTCGCGCGTCCGGGCCATTACGTCATGCTTACCGTCACAGACACAGGCACGGGCAT
The DNA here is from genome assembly GCA_049523255.1 of Candidatus Acidiferrales bacterium. Lineage (GTDB taxonomy): Bacteria > Acidobacteriota > Terriglobia > Acidiferrales > UBA7541 > Palsa-295. The sequence continues at coordinate 67,865 of JBEKNB010000001.1, forward strand.
GGACGCAGCCACGCTCGACCGCATCTTCGAGCCATTTTTCACCACCAAGGAAATGGGAAAGGGGACCGGGCTCGGTCTGGCAACCGTCTACGGCATCATCCGGCAGCACGGCGGCTTCATCCACGTGTACTCCCGGCCGGGCGCGGGCAGCACTTTCCGAGTCTATCTCCCAGTCAGCACCGTGATGGCTGCACCAGCCGCCGCAGTCAAGGACGCGAAGCCTGTTAAGGGCGGCTCTGAAACGCTCCTGGTCGCCGAAGACCACGAGGGTCTGCGCCTGCTCGCGTACGAGACGCTCGTGAATTTGGGCTATCAGGTCTTGCTCGCGTCCGATGGCGAAAGCGCCATGCGGGAATTCCGGGCGCACCGCGACCGGATCGATCTAGCCCTTTTGGACGTCGTGCTTCCAAAGCTCAGCGGCCCCGAAGTTTATGCCCGAATCTGTGAAGAAAAGCCTGACCTCCCGGTCGTCTTTGCCACCGGCTACAGCCCCGATATCGCCTTGCTTCAAAAAGTTCAGGAGAAGGGCTTGCCTGTATTGCAAAAGCCGTACTCACCCCGCGATTTAGCTCGAACGGTGCGGGAAGCACTCGACCGGCGCCACCGTTTGATCTCTCACGAATAAAGTTGACACCTCTTCCGCCCGTATGATAAGCGTGGATAATACGTGGCACCGGCTGAAAGCCGGTTTGCTGGCGCACTCAGGCGCGGAACACCAAAATTCCTACTGGGTGCCTAGCAACAAACCCCACCCACCCCGGGAGGTAGACGCATTTAGCGTTTGCCTCCCGTTTTATTTTGGGCTGAGATACCCGCAATTACCCTTTACTCGTCTGTTTTCTGATGCCTGCAGAGAAGCTACACTTGTCCCCACAGTGCACTGATAACTGATAATGGGTGGTGGTCGGGCAGACGGGTATCCTTCTGCTGCCTTCACTCGGAGTCCCTCAGGCGTTTTTCTTCAGTTCGGCAAGGACGAGCTTCGCCACTTCCTTTAGCGTGTCGAAGACCCCCTGGCCCGTTATGGCAACGGCTTCCAACGATGGCTCGCCCTTCACTCCAAGCTGCCTTCTCAATTCCTCGGCAGGCAGGATATTGGGGAGGTCGCGCTTGTTGAGCTGTAGGACATAGGGAATCGTATCGAAATTGAGCTTGTGATCCTTCAGATGCTCGCGCAGGTTGTCGAGGGTTTCGAGGTTCGCATCGAGCCGTTCTTCCTGCGAGTCCGCCACAAACACCACACCGTCGGCGCCCTTCAGAATCAACCTCCGGCTTGCTTCATAAAACACCTGCCCGGGAACCGTATAGAGATGGAAGCGCGTGCGAAATCCCCGAACGGTGCCCAAATCGAGGGGGAGAAAATCGAAGAAAAGCGTGCGGTCGGTTTCGGTCGCAAGCGAAACCATCTTGCCCTTTTGGTTCGACCCCGTGTGGTCGTAAATCCACTGCAAATTGGCGGTTTTCCCGCCTAGGCCGGGCCCATAATACACAAGCTTGCAGTTGATCTCGCGCGCGGGGAAGTTAATAAACGGCACAATTTCCTCAGAGTCGGCTGCCTGCTACTTATAGCACAGCCTCCAGCCTCCGCCAACGCGCTCCCTTGATTGTGCTGCCCAACTGACAACGAGGTAAGCGGAACAGGTCTAAGGGAAATCCGTGGTTCGTGCATCCTGGCCTGGACCCTGCCCCTGGGTCGGGGAGAGGTCGCTGCGGGGCCATTGTACCAAAACTAGCCGCTAGTACAGTCGCGTCCGGGTGTCCGGTGGCCCTACCTTTGAAGAGTGAAACCACCATACATAAACGCTCTTACACGTCGTACTAGCTTGATTCCTGGCCTCCTGTTGGTCCTCGCAACCCTCTTCCTCGCGAGCACCGCCAAGGCCAACACCGCGACAGCCACTTTTCTCCGCTGCGACACGACTACCCAAGGCAACTGGCAGGGGACCTACGGCGGGGACGGCTATGCTCTCGCAAACGCCTCGCAAAGCATCCCTGCATATGCGACATTTGCCGTCCAAAGTCAGTCAAACTGGACCTGGGCTGCCAGCACTTTAGACCCAAGGGCCCTTGAAACCGGCAGCGGAGGCAGAATCGCGGCCGCGTGGTTCAACCCCACGGCGTTCGATTTCGACGTCAACTTCACCGACGGGAATCCCCATCAATTCGCGCTCTACGTGCTCGACTGGGATTTGTGGCAACGGACAGAAAACATTCAGATTGTGGACGCGGCGAGCGGGACTGTGCTCGACAGCCGCGCGGTTTCCAGCTTTACCCTTGGCAGCTACCTGGTGTGGAATCTGAGCGGGCACGTCAGAATCAATGTCACGATGCTCTCCTTGCCCAACGCCGTCGTGAGCGGCGCCTTTTTCGGAGGTAGTGCCGCCAATTCCGTCAGCGTTAGCGTAACCCCCCAGCATGCAACATTGAATCAGGGCCAGCAACAACAGTTCGCCGCGACGGCCACGAACGCATCCAGCCAAGGCGTTACTTGGTCGATCAGCCCCTCGGCTGGGAGCATTTCGGCCTCCGGTCTTTATACCGCTCCCAGCACCGTCACCGGCGGCCAGACCGTAACGGTGACCGCGACCAGTGCCTCTGGTCCCGCTGCTACGGCGACAGTCAATTTAACGGCCGGGGCGACCGCCAACTTCGTCAACTCTGACACCACAACACAGGGTAGCTGGCAGGGAAAATACGGAGCCGACGGGTATTCGGTGGCCAACTCATCCCAGAGCATCCCGTCCTACGCGACGTTTGCGGTTCTGAACCAATCCGACTGGACGTGGGCTTCCCCTACCACCGATCCGCGAGCTCTCACAACCGGCAGCAATCCGGCAGGAATCGCGTCTGCCTGGTACAACGCTTCGGCCTTCAAACTTGACGTCAACTTCACCGACGGGAATTCGCACCAGCTTTCGCTGTACGCCATGGATTGGGACAGCAAGCAGAGGGCGGAAACAATCCAGATCGTCGATCCGGCGACGAATTCCGTGCTGGACAAGCGGAACATCACGGGATTCATCGGTGGGATTTACCTGATCTGGAACGTCACCGGCCATGTGCAGGTCAGCGTCACATCCACTGCGGGTCCGAATGGCGTGATCAGTGGAGCGTTTTTGGGAGGCGCTGGCGCGAGTTCCCCCGTGCAGACTCCACCGACCACACCCGCGACCGCGCAGCTCTCCGCCAATCCCGCGTCCGTGAATTTCGGGAGCGTCAATGTGGGAAGCGGAGTCTCGCAGCCGATTTCCTTGACCAATTCCGGTACGGCCACGTTGACAGTTTCAAACGTGAGCATTGCCGGCGCAGGCTTCAACGCAAGCGGTGTCTCCTCCGGAGTGGTCATTGCCCCCGGGCAGAGCGCGACCTTAAATGTGTCGTTCACGCCCGCGGCAACGGGAAGCGTGAACGGCAGCGTAACGATTCCGAGCAACGCCTCGAATTCGCCGCTCTCGATCGGTCTGTCGGGAACGGGCGTCCAGCCGTCTTCTCCAACTTATTCCGTGCTGCTGACCTGGCTTCCTAGCACGTCCACGGGCGTCACCGGTTATTACGTGTATCGCGCAGTGGGGGCTGGATCGTATACACAACTCACCACCACGCCGGTAACGGCAACGACCTACACGGACACGACGGTCCAAGCTGGGCAGAGCTACAATTATGCGGTTACGTCCCTGGGTCCGAACAACACCCAGAGCGCCTATTCGAACATCGCCTTCGCGGCGATTCCTTAACGAGAAACACTCTCTCCTGATCGCCCGCGCCCCGGATTCCAATTCAGTGGATCCGGGGCGCGCGGCTTGTTAACGCGCCCTTCAGCTATCCTTCAACTCCGTACTGATCAGGAGGATTTCCGAATCGCCGACGTTCTCCACGGAATGAGGTGGCAGGGGCGGGGTCCACTGCGCGATGGGCTCGCGCGGCGGAGGCCCGGCCGTGCGGCTGTCGAAGAGCAAGTTGCCTTCGCCGTCACGGCGGATGAAGTCACTCTGCTTGGCAACATAAATGGCAGCAGGCCAGCGATGAGTGTGCACCGGCACAGTCTCTCCCGGCGCAATGCGCACCTCGAGCACCCGCACCCGTTCATTTTCAAGCAGCAACCGATGATACCTCGGCGCGGCCACCACTGCGTCCAAGTAATCCGGCCAAGGCCATTGCTGTAGGTCTGCGCTCACGGCGCCCTCCCGGTCTTGTCTAAGGCCACCGCTTACAACGGCGGCATTCTACACCGCGAAGTTCTCGGCGCGTGTTATCATCCGCCACGTTTTTGAAATGAGTGGGGGAGGATCGCGGGAACGTGCGGTCGGTGACAATTGTCGGCGTCCTCGGTGTGGATACGCTTCGCGTCCGCTTTACAGCGATCAATTCAATACGGAGGCGTGCGAGATTTTCAAAATCCGCGCGGAACAATTTCTGAGATCGAAGTGGTGGGCTTCACACTGCCTTACAACTCCAAGACCGGCCAGGAGTAGTTTCTAGCTTTGAGACCCCGAAGGAGGGAAGGACCATGACTGTCAGGTTTCTCGCGATTGTGATTACACTTTGGGCTTTTGGGAGCATTGGGGGTGCGCATTCGAATGCTTCGAGCCGCGTTCTGGCAGCACCAGCGCCACCGTTGAAGTACGAGTGCGACCACGACTGCCTAAAGAATATGATCGACCAGTACATCGCGGACTTGCTGCGACACGATGATAACGGCCTCCCGCTCGCGGACAACGTGAAGTTCACCGAGAACACGGCGACTCTGCCGCTGGGAGATGGATTGTGGGTGGGGGCGTCCGAAGCGCCGACGTTCAAGATCTACGGTCTCGATCCCGTCGCGGGGCAAGCCGCCATTTTCTGCGTAATGAAGGAATTCAACAAGCCCGTGCTCGTCACGATTCGCCTGAAAGTTCAGGGCGGCAAGATCACGGAAATCGAGCACATCGTCCGGCGCGACCCGCGACCCGAGGGACTGTCGAACCTCGTGACGCCGAGACCCGGGCTCGTTGAAGATGTCCCGTCGGCGGAACGAACGCCGCGCGAAGAGATGCGCCGCATCGCAAATGCCTACTTCGACACCATTGTGAAAGGCAACGGGAGCTTGGCGCCTTTCGCCGACGACTGCGAGCGCCACGAAAACGGCGTGCAGACAACGACCAACAAAGTTCTCCCCGAAAAAGGTCCCGACGGTGGTCCGTTGAACCCGGCGATGGCGAAGCTGCTCGCTCTGGGCTGCGAAGCCAGCATGAACACCGGCGCGTGGGTCTACATCACCAAGATCGAACCCCGGCGGGTTCTGATCGTCGACGAGCAAAAGGGATTGGTGTTCGCATTTCCGATGTTCGTCCATCGCGGAAAAGTGCGGTCGATGAAGATCGTTGGCGTGCCCGGCGTGGATTCCATTCCGATCAATTTCGGACCAATCAACATGGAAGCGGTCGCGATCTTCAAGATTCGTGGCGGCAAAATCCACGAGATCGAAGCCTCGGGCTTTCTGCTGCCGTACGGATCTAAGACGGGCTGGGAGTGAGGAGGTGAACGTGCGCAGGTCTATTGCAACGGCAGCCATTGCTGCGATGTTGCTCGGCGGAATCAGCGCTCGCACGGCCCGAGCTCAAAATGCCGCAGCGCCTCAAGGTCCGTGCGATCGGGCGTGCCTGCGCGGCATGGTCGATATGTATATTGCGGCCATGGTGAAGCACGACCCGTCCGGACTGCCCCTTGCCACGGGCTACAAGTACACGGAAAACACCGCGGCCATCCAGCTTGGCGACGGGTTGTGGGTGGGCGCGTCTGAAGCACCCACAACCTTTAAGATATACGCTCTCGATCCGACGTCGCAGCAGGCGGGATTATTCGCGGTGATGAAAGAGTGGGATAAGCCCATCATTCTCGCGCTGCGGTTGAAGATCGAGGACGGAAAGATCGCGGAGATCGAGCACGTGATCGCGCGCAATCTGCGCGACACGTCGATGCCAAATCTGACCACGCCGAGGCCCGGCCTGATCGAGACGGTCCCCCCGGCCGAGCGAGTTTCGCGGGATGAGATGTATCGCATCGCCGATTCCTATTTCGAGGCCATCGAGCACAGCGACGGAAACCTCGCTCCGTTTGCGGACGACTGCGTGCGCCATGAAAACGGCATGCAGACAACGAGCAATACGGTGCTGACGCATGACCCGTCTGACCCCGCGGGCGCGCCGATCGACCCACTGCGAGCGAAGATCCGAATGCTGGGCTGCCGGGACAACATCAATTCACACACGCTGAGCTACATCACGAAAATTCAGCCACGGCGCTTGATCATCATCGACGAGGAAAAGGGGCTGGTCTTCGGCTTTCCCATGTTCGTGCATCGCGGCAACGTGAGATCGATCAAGATCGTTGGAGTGCCGGGATTGGATACGATCCCGATGACAGGCCTGGGAACGAGCGACCTGGAAGCGGGAGAAATCTTCAAGATTCGCGCCGGCAAAATTCACGAGATCGAAGCGATGGGTTTCATCCTGCCGTACGGATCGAAGACAGGCTGGGAGTAAGTGGGAAGGCTACGACCGGACCCAGGGGAGGGTTGAGTTGGCCAAGGCGACTTCCCCGCGGAGAAGAAGGTAGACGTACGCGCCCAGACAGAACTTGCCAAATAGCAAAGCAGAAAAAGCAACCACCAGAAACGCTTCGAAGATCCACGCCGTCATAACCCAGCCTTCCAAGAGCGCCACGGCAACAACCAGCATGAAGGTCGCCGCCATTCCCTGTGCAAAGCGGCGGGGAGCAGGCGCAGGGTTGAGCTGGGGCCATCCTCGGGGCGCCGCAATGGCGCGGTTGTAGAAAACCTCAAATGGGTTCCACCTCGGTACAACGACATTCCACCACAGCACCGCCGACAGGATGAGGAAAAGCACCGGCGAGTGAAGAAGGATCGCCACTACAACTAGTGTGCCCACGATGCCGGGCTGAAAATAGAGGCCCGCGAAATGCATGTCGCAGACGGCCGCCGGCTCGTCCGCGAATCCTTGCTGCTTCATGAAATTTCTAACAGCCGACGAACTCATCGATCGGCTCCTCTGACGAGAAGCCCCGCCTTCCCGATCGCGGGGAAAACGGGGCGCCCGTCAGTCAAAAGCGAACGGCAGAAGTGCTACGAAATCGGCGTGCAGACCGACTTCACTTCCGTGTAGAGCTCGATCACTTCGTGACCCATCTCACGGCCCCATCCGGACTGCTTATACCCGCCGAACGGCAGCGCCGGATCGAAAATGTTGTAGCAGTTGATCCAGACGGTTCCGGCGCGCAATTCGGAGGCGATGCGATGCGCCTTCTTGATGTCGTTCGTCCAGACGCCCGCCGCGAGACCATACGGTGTGTTGTTGGCTTTCGCGACGAGGTCGTCGACGTCCTTGAACGGAATCGCCGTGACGACGGGGCCGAAGATCTCTTCCTTCACGACCTTCATGCTTTCGTTCGTGTTGACGAGGACCGTGGGCTTGACGAAATAGCCCTTGTCTCCGTGACGGCTGCCGCCGACCGTCGCCTTCGCACCTTCCTTATATCCGGATTCGAGATAGCCGCAGACGCGGTTGAGCTGCTCTTCGGAAACGAGCGGACCCATGTCTGTGGTCGGTTCGAGGCCGGGGCCGATGCGGATTTTCGATGCCAGTTGCGAAACGCCGTCGACCACCTTGTCGAATTGCTTGTCTTCGACGTAGAGCCGCGAACCCGCGCAGCAGCACTGACCGTGATTGAAGAAGATGGCCATCGCGGCGCCGGGAATGGTGGACTCGATGTCGGCGTCCTGGAAGACGATGTTGGGAGACTTGCCGCCGAGCTCGAGCGAAACCTTCTTCAGGTTGCCGGTCGCAGCCTGGGCGATCAGCTTGCCTACTTCGGTCGAGCCCGTGAAAGCGACCTTATCGACCTTCGGATGGGCCGAAAGCGATGCGCCGGCCGTTTCGCCGTAGCCGGGAACGATGTTCACCACGCCGTCGGGGAAGCCCGCTTCCTGAATCAATTCGCCCAGACGGAGAGCCGAGAGCGGAGTCTGTTCGGCCGGCTTAAGAACGACACAACAACCGGCCGCGAGCGCCGGGCCGAGCTTCCACGAAGCCATCATGAGCGGGAAATTCCACGGAATAATCTGACCGACAACACCCACAGGCTCGCGCAGCGTGTACGCGAGGAACTTCGCGCCGTGCGCAGAGATCGGAATGGTGTTGCCTTCGATCTTCGTGGCCCAGCCGGCCATGTAGCGGAAAAGATCGATGGTGCCCGGAATGTCCGCGACGCGGGCGATGGTGAGCGGCTTGCCGTTGTCGAGGGATTCGAGCTGCGCGAATTCTTCGGCATGCTTTTCGATCAGGTCGGCGAGTTTCCAGATTAAGCGTCCGCGCTCGGACGGGGTGGTGTCCTTCCATGGCCCCTTGTCGAATGCGGCCCGGGCCGCGGCTACCGCGCGGTCGATATCTTCGCGGTCGCCTTCCGCAACCTGGGCGAGGACTTCGCCGGTCGCCGGATTGTACGTTGGGAACGTCTTGCCGGAGGCTGCGTCAACCCACTTTCCATTAATCAACATCTGACGCCGCTTTGCGACATAGCTAGCTACATTGCTATCGAGCGGAACTGCTTGTGTGGCCGTGGCCATCTCTATCCTCCCTTAATTGAAACCTTGGGTTTCCTGGCTGCAAATCGGCAAATCTCGATGGGTGGAGTCGTGAATGCCAACTCTCGGTTCGTGCGATCGATGCTGGTTCCAACCATATACCGTAGGATACGTCGCAACAGAACTAAGGAAGGCCGGGGGAACCAACCTTTAGCTCCTCGCCGGGCAGCGCGTATCATAGGCCTCCGCCTTTGATCTTGCAATAGCTCATAGATTGCGGCCCGGCAGCGGCAAGCGCAATTCGCGTTTCTCGGCCCCCTAATATGTAGCGATTCGAATGTGCGCCGCCTCTTTCTTTTCAAGAAGTTAGCCCGCATTCTACTCGACAGTGTAGCGATTCGGGACGAGTGAGAGGGCTGCGCGCGACGGGCGGGATGTTGGCCTAGATTTCCCGGAGCATGGCCTACCGGCTGAAAAGCCCGATGTAAACGGTGGCGCTGAGGACGTGGCCGTCCATGGCCTTTTCGATATCGGCGCGGCTGGCGCCTTGCGGCAGATCCAGTTTCGTATCCAGGGCGTACAACTCGAAAGTGTAGTGATGCGGAGCGCCCGGAGGCGCACAGGGACCCTGGTACGCGGCTCTGCGCATCATGTTGTTGCCCTGCATGGTGCCGTTCGCCAGGGGAGCGTCGGGCGGGACACCTTCCGGCAGTTGCGTGGCGTCGCCGGGGATGTTGAAGACGACCCAGTGCGGGATATCGTCGAATGCTTTTGCGACGTGTGCGTCGGCATCGTGCAGGATCAGGACGAAACTGGCGGTGCCCTTGGGCACATTCGTCCACTGAAGCAACGGCGATACGCCGAGAGATATCTGCATGGGGCCGCTGGGCGGCGGCGTGGTTGCAGAACAGGTGTATTTGATCGGGATCGTGCCGCCGTCGGTGAAGGCGGGGCTCGAAAGTTTCAGTGGAGGCGTCACGTTAGGACGCGTGGGTGGCGGCGCGTTTCCCTGTTGCGCGGACGCGGGAACGATACCGGCTGCCAGCAGCAGCGCGACAAACGCGAACTCTCTCGCAATCGTCATGCGCATGCGTCTCTTTTTCTTCCCTCCGACGCAGGGCGTCAGATCGGGTAAGGTGTGGGCGAGCGCCGGATGGTGACCCAGCGCAGCTCGGTGAATTCCTCGAGACCCGCCCTGCCGCCAAACTTGCCGTACCCGCTATCCTTCATGCCGCCGAAGGGCATTTGCGGTTCGTCGTGAACGGTGGCGCCATTGATGTGACAGATCCCGAATTGGAGCTTTTCGGCAATCCGGAGCGCCTTGTTTACATCGCGGCTGAAGACCGCGCTGGAGAGACCGTAAGAGGTATCGTTGGCGATGCGGAGAGCGTCCTCGGCGTCGTTGGCGATAACCACAGGCTTCGCCGGACCGAACGACTCTTCGTGATAGATGCGCATCGCGGGCGTGACACCGTAGACCACGGTCGGAGGATAGGACGGCCCCTGGGCCTTTCCGCCGCAAAGGACCTTCGCGCCCTTCGCGACAGCGTCGTCGACCAGCGCCTGGACGCGCGCGATGGCGCCCGGGTTAATCATGCAACCGATCTGTGTCTCGGCCTCGAGCGGGTCGCCCATTTTCAACGATTGCGCCTTGGCAGCGAGCTTTTTCGCAAATTCCTCAGCGATCGACTTTTCGACGACGATTCGCTCCGTGGACATGCAGATCTGGCCCTGGTTCATGAACGCACCGAAGTTCGCCGCGGATACCGCTGCGTCGATGTCCGCGTCGCCGAGAACGACCAGCGGCGCCTTGCCACCCAGTTCCAGCACAACGCGCTTGAGATGGCGTCCGGCGCTTTCCGCAATGAGCCGGCCGATTTTCGTCGAGCCAGTGAAGCTAATGCGGCGCGTCTTGGGATTCGCAATCAGCTCATCGACTACTTCGGCGGCGTCAGGAGGAGCGTTCGTGATGACGTTGACCACGCCCTTCGGAAAGCCCGCTTCCTCGAAGACGGAGGCGATGGCCAGATGCGTCCCGGGCGATTCCTCGGAGGCTTTGAGGATTACCGTGTTTCCGTACGCCACCGGGGAGGCCACGGCCCGCATGCCGAGAATCATCGGCGCGTTCCAGGGCGCGATGCCGACGACCACGCCCACCGGCTGCCGGATGGCCATGGCGGTCGTATCCGGCAAGTCGGTGGGAATGACTTCGCCAATCAGGCCGTAGGCTTGTGCGGCGGCTTCCCGCAATATTCCGACGGTATAGATGCAGTTGAACATGCCCCAGCCGAAGGTTTGGCCCGTTTCAGCCGCCATGATTTTCGCGATCTCAGGCATGCGGCGCTCGAGGACATCGGCGGCCTTCAGGAACAGGTTGCGGCGCACGCCGGGAGCCGTTGTGCTCCACGCCGGAAACGCGGCGGACGCGGCGTCGATCGCGCGGCGGGCGTCTTCGCGCTTGCCCGCGGCAACGTGCGATGCGGTCTGACCGTTGAACGGATTCTTCTTGTCGTAGGTTTTCCCATCGAGGGCGCCGGTCCATTCGCCGTTGATGAACAATTTTTCGTCACGGACAGCAACTGTCTGATGCATGGGAGTTCCCCCGTTCTTCTAATATTCAAAGGCGGCGTGATGCGATGCGGCAAGGCGCTCTCAAAACACTAGAAGTTCGTGGCCCGCCGATGACCACGGAGACGCGACATTCGCCATGGCGAACAATCCTCGCCGCGCAACGGCGAGAGTCTACACCAATAGGCCCGCGGCGCAACTAGACCTTTTGGCCGCGCTCTTCCGACTCGAGCGCCGCGCCGTATCGCGCGCGATGCCTCTTGCCCCAGTTCGACATCAACACCAGAATGGGCCGCAGGCTTTGCCCGTGCTTCGTGAGGGAGTATTCGACGCGGGGCGGAACCTGCGGGTACACGACCCGATTTACAATGCCGTCCCGCTCGAGTTCGCGGAGATGCTTGGTGAGCATCTTTTTCGTTGTGCTCGGAATCAGCCTCTGAAGCTCGCTAAAGCGGCGGGTTCCATCCTCCAGATAAAAGAGGATGAGGGGCTTCCACTTGCCACCGATGATTTCGGTGGTGAGCTTGACCGGGCAATTGAGACTTTTCACAGAATCCTCCCTCGGATACCAGGTGAGAAAAAGGTGCCTACTACCCTCGCGGAGACTTTAGCCTAAAATCGCCCCTTTTGACCACAGGCGCGGCGATGCGCGGGGCGCTTTGATGGCAACGCTTGCCTCCCATCGTCGCGCCGGGTTGCCTAAACTTGCTATCATGGCCGCATTATTCCAGCGGGAGGGAGATCATGTCGAGCAAGAAGCCAGTCATCGTGTACGGCGCGAGCGGGTTTTCCGGACGGCTCACAGCGGAATACCTCCGTGAGTACAACGTGCCTTTCATCGCCGCGGGGCGAAACAAGGCCAAGATCCAGGACGTGATGAACCACGTTCCGGGCATCGAGACGGCGGACTACGAGGTCGTCCAAACGGGTTCGTCGGTGGACGAGCTCGTCAAGTTGTTCAGCGGCGCCAAGGTTGTGTGCAACAACGTCGGTCCGTTTATTTATTACGGTCCCGCAGTGGTGGAGGCGTGCCTAAGGGCGGGTTGCCATTACCTCGACATCGCGGGCGAGCAGGCGTGGCACCGGCAGTTGGCGGAAAACTGGAGCCACAAGTTCGCCGAGAAGGGACTTGCGATCGTGGCCGGGATGGCGTTCATGTCCGCTCCGAGCGATGCCGCGGCTCGAACTTGCCTCGAGCGCGGCGGGATCGACACGCTCGAGATTCTCACGATGTTCGACGGCATGCCGACGTTCGGCTCGACGCAAACCATATTCGCCGTGATTCAGACCGACGGGTATTATCTGGAACAAAATCGGTACCAGCCGTGGCAACGCGCGGTCGGCTACGAAGCGGTTGTGCCGGGCTACATCCGCACGCAGCTCGCATTGAGCTGGGGCGGTTTTCCGCACCCGGTCTGGTACAAGGATCATCCTCAAGCCGCGAACGTTCGGTCGTTCGGCGGGCTCCTGAACCGCCAGATCATGGAAAGCGTGTTGGCAACGGAGAAGCACTTCGAGGAGGCCATTCGCCCGCTGCCGAAAGAGGAGCAAGAAAAGAAGCTGGCGGAGATGGCCAATGCCGTCCAGGGGGGCACGCCGCCGCGCGAGAACGCGCGCCAGCAGCGCACGATCGACGTCATCGTGGGGCGAGGTACGACTGAAATTGCTCAGTGCGTTCTCGTTGGGACTTGTTGTTACAAGCAGACCGGCCTGATGCAGGCGTTCGGGGCTCACAGCCTGGTGCACCGTCCGCCACTCCAAGTCGGATACGCATCGCCAGCTGCCGCCTTCGGGCACCGCGAGATTCTCAAAACGCTCGAAGACTTCGGCTTATCGAAGGCGAAGGTTTATACATAAAAGGGTCCAGGGGTCCAGATTGCACGATCGTTGTTTAGCGGCTTCGACATTTTCGCGGCGTCCGTTCTGCAGATTTTCTGGCCATGATCTACAGAATTTCGGAAGCGTCTTGCTCGGGTCACTGAGCGGCGGTCAGAATTCTTACGCACGATGGCGTTTCCGGAATATACGGGTAGCGCCTGCGTGAGATCCGTCGACTATTTCGATAAAGCAGCAGACGCGCATCCGGACCGAGTCGCAGTGATCGATCGCGGCAAGCGCTACTCGTATCGGGAAACACGCCTGCTGACTCAGAAGATCTCGCGCGCGCTGCTCGCTGCCGGACTGCAGCCAGAAGAGCGGGCTGCCATCCTCTCGTCAAACGATGCGCGCGTTCTGCTGTGCATGCTCGGCCTTATGCGCGCCGGGGCGGCGTGGGTTCCTGTCAATTACCGAAACGCGGTTGACGCCAACGCGGAGTACATGAATTACGTCGAAACGTCCTGGCTCTTCTACCACAGTAGCTTCGGCGATCAGGTCGACGAACTCTGCAGGCGCGTCCCGACGCTCCGGCATCTTATTTGCATCGACGCACCGGACCGGGGCAATCCATCGTTGGAAATGTTCATGGGACAGGCAGGGGACGCACGGGAGAAAGATTGGGGCGATCCCTTCGGCAACCTCGACCGCCTCGTCGGAATCGTGCCGACCGGAGGCACAACGGGGTCGGCGAAGGGCGTCCGGGTAACGAACCTGCCGTGGGGTACCATGCTGGAAATGGCGTCCCACTACTGGCATTGCGAGGGCATTGACGCGGTATGCCTTAACACGGCGCCGCTCTCCCATGCGGCCGGAGTTGTGGCGCTTGCGGCATTCACGCTCGGGGCGACGAACGTGGTACTGCCCAGCTTCGATGCTCTGGAGGTGTTGCGGGCGATCGAGCACTACAAGGTCACCCATCTTTACCTGCCGCCGACGGCACTCTACAAATTACTCGCGCTCCCGCAAGTCCGGTGCTTCGACTATTCGAGTTTGCGAATCTTTCTGCTGGCGGGCTCTCCCGTCTCGCCGGATCAATTCAAGAAGGCCGCGGAAATATTCGGCCCGTGCATGTGCCAATGCTACGGACAGACCGAGGCGCCCATGCTTTTGACATGGCTCGACCCAGCGACGGTCGCAGCCGCGACGGCGGGAAAGCGTCCGGAGCGACTGCGAAGCTGCGGCAAACCGACCTCGGCGGTTCGCCTGGCGATAATGGATGAGGAAGGAGGCTTACTGCCGCCCAACCAAACGGGCGAAATCGTTGCACGTGGCGCCCTCGTGACGCCGGGTTACCACAATCTGCCGGAGGCGACGGCCGAAATTCGCAGGTATGGCTGGCACCATACGGGGGACGTCGGCTATCAGGACGAAGACGGCTACTTCTACATTGTCGATCGCAAGAAAGACATGATCATTACCGGAGGCTTCAACGTCTTTTCCGCCGAAATAGAAGCCGGCATTATGGCACTTAAGGGAGTGGACGAATGCGCGGTGATCGGCGTTCCGGACGATACATGGGGCGAGGCCGTGAAGGCGATCGTCGTGCGGGAAAAGAGCTCCAATTTGAGCGCGGAGGACGTGATCAATCACTGCAAGGCGAAGCTTGGCAGCATGAAATCACCCAAGTCGGTGGAATTCCGCAGCGAAATTCCGAAAACAGCTGCGGGGAAAGTCGATCACCGAGCCCTTCGCGCTCCCTACTGGGTTGGTCGGGATCGCTCGGTTCACTGAATTTGCCGCTCGAGTTCGCGCTCTAGTCCGAGCAAACGGAGGTGCTTCACATCGGAATCTCAGGCCACGGCGTACCAGAAGTTTCGCATGAACATGGAAACCTCTCTGTTTTACAATGTGAAACGATCTTTCAGATTGACTTCGGCGCCATTTTATCTACAATGCTGCGTGCGTCAAGGGGACCCTTCTCCGGTGACTTCGCGGCGAACCGCCGGAAATGAAGGGAGGGCGACGCGATTCTGTGCCTGAGAGTCAGCGTTGTCCACAGCTTTGATTTCGCGAAGAAGCACTGCCCGGCCAGGAACTGAGACCGCGCCAGCAAGTCTCTTCAGATAGCCCTCCCATTCTCCTTCACGTGGTCAGAACGGCCCGGAGTTGGGCGTCGCACGACTTGCATCGGAGTTTGAGGCTGAGGCAGGGCGCCAGTCCAATACGATCAGTGATTTGTTGCAAATGGGCGAAACTTTCTGTAGGGTATCCCGTGCATTTTTTCGCCGTGCCCGATGGGGCAGGACCAACGATTTTTATCACGAGGGAGGGGAGCTATGAGTAGCCAAAGTTTGGAGGACTTGTTACAAGCGGTGGGGAATCCGGTGACACTGCTCCGCAATTCGCAGATAGGAGCCTATGTTTATCCGGTGGTCCCTTCCGAATATTCAAACTGGCGCGACGAACAACGTGCCTGGCGAGAGACGGCCGTTCTTTTCGACCAGTCTCACCACATGGCGAACCTGTATGTGGAAGGCTCCGACGCCCTCAAATTGCTCTCCCATCTCGGGACGAATAGCTTCGCAAAGTTTCCGGTCAACCGAGCCAAACAATTCGCGCCGTGCAACTACGATGGCTATGTGATTGGCGACGGCATTCTCTTTCATCTAGAAGAAAACAAACTCGTTTTCGTCGGGCGCGCGCCGACGGCTAGTTGGATTCAGTTCCATGCCGAGACAGGCGGATACAACGTTAAGATCCAAAAAGACGACAGATCGCCCTCGAACCCACGGGGGAAGGCAGTCATTCGCACGTGTTACCGCTACCAAATTCAGGGGCCCAGCGCTCCGCAGATTTTCGAAAAGCTGAATGGCGGGCCGATTCCAGAAATCAAGTTTTTCAACATGGATGCTATCAACATCGCGGGACGGAAAGTCCGCGCCCTGCGTCATGGCATGGCCGGTGCTCCTGGATTGGAAGTTTGGGGACCGTACGAAGAACGCGAGGAAATCCGGGCCGCTATCGTTGCCGCCGGTAAGGACTTCGGCCTCCGTGAGGTCGGCTCCAGGGCTTACGCCACCAACACCCTCGAATCGGGTTGGATTCCGTCACCCCTTCCGGCGGTCTATACAGGCGAGAAGATGAAGACCTACAGAAAGTGGCTGCCGGCGACGGGTTATGAGGGCACGGGCTCTCTGGGCGGCAGTTTCAATTCCAACAACATTGAAGACTACTACATGTCGCCATACGAGTTGGGCTACGGGCCGTTTGTCAAATTCGACCATGACTTCATCGGGAGAGAAGCCCTTGAGAAAATGGCCGGTAAACCGCAGCGGAAGAAAGTGACGTTCGCCTGGAACGCCGAGGATGTCGCCAAGGTCTTCAAATCGCTGTTTGAGCCGGGACAAGCCTACAAGTACATCGACATGCCGCTATCGAATTACGCATCCGCATCGTATGACAAGGTGATGGGGGGCGGAAAAGCTGTCGGCCTGTCGATGTTTAGCGGCTACAGCTACAACGAGCGGTCGATGCTCTCGCTGGGTGTGGTGGATCCGGACATCGAGATCGGCAACGAGGTCACGCTGCTCTGGGGCGAAGAGGGCGGCGGTTCGCAGAAAGCAACGGTCGAACGCCACAAGCAAATTGAAATCCGGGCGCGTGTGAGCCCTGTCCCGTATTCTGAGGTTGCGCGCAAAGAATACGCGGTGGGCTGGCGTACCGCTGCTCAGAGGTGAGCCGGGCGCGGGTCGCGCGTCGGACCTAAAGTACGGGGGCAGGTCAAACTGGCGGTCGCGAGCGGCACATCCACACCGGTCGGGCGCCGACTGTACCTGCCCCTTACATCGCGAACGGACTGAGAGCTTAGTGCCCTCGTCTCGCGATTCGAATTTTCACCGGTGGGTCGCACTACACGTTCAAAACGGATTCCCCCCGGAGCCATACCCGCTCGACCCGTGCGTTAGCAGTCGCCAGTATTTCGGAAGAAGCGCCTCCTCGTCCCGCGTGCGCGAAACGGCATACCCGCAATGACCTCGTTTTACAATGTGAAATTGCTTTTCACATTACACCGTTTTAATCTACAGCGGCGCGTACTTTAATTGGAAACCTACCCCCTGCAGCTTCATTGCGAAAGGCTTGGAAATGAGGGAAGGTAGGGTGAGGTTATTTCGCGCCCAGGGGTAGCCATTGTCGACAGATTCCATTTCGAGAAGCAGGAACGGCCGCGCGAAACCTGAAGCGGGCTCAAGCAAGTCGCTCCAGAAGGCCCTTCGCATTCTTCTTTACATAGGGGAAAACGGGCCGGAACTGGGCGTCACTCAGATGGCCTCGGGACTGAACCTGAACAAAACGACCGTTCACCGGCTGCTCACTGCAATGAAAAAGTTCGACCTGATCGAAAAGAACGCGGAAGGCGACCGGTACCGGTTGGGGCTGAAACTCCACGAACTCGGAACGCGTGCGGTCGAGTCGAGGACGCTGCGGACGGAATCGCACCGATTCCTCCTGGAACTCTCACGCGCGTCGCGCGAGACCGTGAGCCTTGCCGTACCCGGGCCGGGAGGTGTTCTCTGCCTCGATCGTGTGGACTCCCGCGACAGCATGATTACCGTGCCTACTCCGATCGGCGCGAGGTTTCCGGCCCACTGCACCGCCGTGGCCAAGGCGGCGCTCGCCTATCTCCCCGAGGACGAAGTGGATGCAATTCTTTCCATCGCGGGGCTGACACCGTACACGCCATTTACGCTGACGAGTCTTTCGGAGGTCAAAGAGAACCTGCGCGAAGTTGCGCAGCGCGGATACGCACTCGACAGGCAGGAGCTCGAGCGCGGGCTGAGCGGCGTGGCGGCGCCGGTGCGGTCACGCGAGGGCCGCGTGATTGCAGCCGTGGGGATAGCAGGCCTGACTCCGCGGTTCCGCGGCAAGGAGCTTGCGCAGAAGATCGTGCTTACGAAAGAGATCGCCGCAAAGATTTCCGCAAGCCTTGGAGACCGCGACGCGGCGGCGAGCGGGTTTTGATTCGACGAAACGGAATCCGAGATATCAAGGAGAAACGACCACATGCCCGTACCGTATAGAGCCGACCAAGTGGGTAGTTTTCTGCGGCCGCCGGATTTACTGGCAGCACGTGCGAACGGAAGCGACCCGGCACGTCTAAAAGCCATCGAGGACCAACATATTCTGCGCGTGCTTGCGAAGCAGAAGGAACTCGGGTTCGAGATCTTCACCGACGGCGAGCTGCGGCGGCGGAATTTCATGAGCGAGCTCACCGACGCCGTGGAAGGCTTCGACATGGGCGACGAAGTTACGCGCGACTGGGATGCTCAGCAGGAAAAAGCCAAGGCGAGCCGCGTCACCGGGATTGTCAACAAGAAGATCCGTCGCATCCGTCCGCTCACGGGAAACGAATTGCCATTCCTCAAGAAGCACAGTCCCGGTGACATCAAAATGCTGCTGCCCAGCGCCACGCAGTTTCCCGCGATCGCCTTCAAAAAAGGCGTCACCGACAAAGTGTACAAAGATCATTCGGCGTTGCTTTGGGACATCGTGGAGATCATGAAAGCGGATATGGCTCAGCTCTCTTCAGAAGGTGTGAAGTACATCCAGATTGACGCGCCGCGCTACAGCTACTACATGGACCCCAAGTGGCGCGAATGGATCAAAAGGGAGATGCGACAAGAGCCGGAAGCGGCGCTCGATGAAGCCATCAAGGCGGATAACGCCTGCCTGGAGGCGGCTCGAAAGCCCGGCGTGATTCTGGCCATCCACCTGTGCCGCGGAAACAATCGCAGTCATTGGTACGCCGAGGGCGGCTACGACGCGATCGCCGAAAAACTCTTTGGGATGCTGAAAGTGGACCGCTTCCTTCTGGAATACGACGACGAGCGGGCGGGAACATTTGAGCCGTTGCGGCTGGTACCCAAGGACAAGATCGTCGTGTTGGGACTCATCACCACGAAGAAGCCGGAGCTCGAAAAGGCCGACGACGTCGTGCGCCGGATCCACGAAGCCGCGAAGCACTTCCCGCTTGAGAACCTGACCCTAAGCCCTCAGTGCGGATTCGCATCGACAGCGGAAGGAAATCTGCTGACGGAAGACGAGCAGTGGGCTAAGCTTCGGCTGGTCGTGGAAACGGCTCGCCGCGTTTGGGGCTAAACCAGGCGATTGAATCGATCATCGAATCCGGCACCGGGCGCGTCTGGCTCAAGTATTGGTTTCCAGGCTGACTAGGCTGAAGCCTTGAACCTGCATCTCAACCATACTCGACACGACGCGGCGGTCGCGGGTGCAAACGAAACGGTGGCGGCCGTCCTTTCCCTCCTCGAAGAGAAGCATCTATCGCCGAGTGATTTTGCGCGCCTGCAGATCCATCTGGATTGGCTCCAATATAAGCAGAACTTCCGGGAACCAGTCACGATCACGCAGGACGCCCACGGGAGGAACGGCCACGCTTCTCCGATGGAGGTGCGCATCGATTCGAGGCAGGTGCCGGCCGGCTCGCTTCGTCAATGCCTACAATGCGCCATCGCTTCAGGGGCGGGGGCTCAAGACGGCCGGGTCCACCTTGAAGAGTTCCGTTCGTTTCGATCGAGCATCGCCTGGGAGTTCAACCGGCTCTACTGGCAGCGCCTGAAGGACTGGGAGCAGGCGACAGGCAAGGGCTACGAGAGTGCGCTGCCCGGCGGCCTCTCCGACGGCCATCAGCCCGAGGCGATCACGGCCGCAGTGAAAGAGTTTTGGACGCTCCTGCAGGAGTTGGAACGGAAGAATCAGCTTCCTCCGGAACTGTTCATCCTGGAAATTGGTGTCGGTGCGGGAACGCACGCCGGCCTTTGGCTCGATCGCTTTCGCGATTTCGATCAGGAGCGCGGCACGAACTACTATCCTCGTTTGCGTTTCTTGCTGGGCGACTATTCTCTTTCGACGCTCGAAAGGTGCCGGCCCGCCGTCCAAAACCACGTTGATCTGTGCAGTTTCATCGCCGTCGACGCCCTCGATCCGATCAAGACTCTTTCTTTCCTTCGCCACAAGATTCTGCACGTTCATTCGACGAACATGTACGACAACCTCCCCGACGAAGAACTGGTGTGGCGCGACAACCGGATCTACTGGGTGCACGTCCGATCGTATATTCCGGCTGCGGATGCGGCCCGGATTGGCAGCGCCTTCGAGATTCCGGTTTCCGACCTGCCCAAGGCCATCGGACGATTGCTCGACGTCGGGCCGGAATGCATGGCGGACCGCAGCCGGGGTCTTGCTTTTTGGCAGGAGGTCTGGAGAACCCTCCACTTCGAGGAACGGCTCTCGGGTTTGGAAGACCAACCGGATATTTCCTTCCCGGCAGGTCTCAGTCTTTCCCAGATGGAAGACATCCTCAAGGAAGCGCCGAACGATCTGCGCTTTCATCTCAGTTCCGGTGCGCTCGACAGTTTTCGCAACACCTTGCCCCTCTTGCATCCGCGGGGCTACTTTCAGGTGCAGGATATTTTTGTGACGGATCTCAGCGAATACAACATGGGATTCCATGGCCCGGGCAAGCTGGACGGCTCCATCGTGAACTGGGTCAATGGAGCCCTCTTGCGCGAGGTGGCAGAACGAGCGGGTTACGATCTGCACTTTGTGCCATTCAAGTTCCGACCGGGGTCGAAGACCTCGGTCCTCTATACGACACGACGGGAGTAACACGATGACGCTTCCGATTCTTCCGACCACCATGGTTGGCAGCTACTCGATGCCGGGATGGCTTGAGCGGCTGAAAACCGAATACTTCGCCCGGCGCATCAGCCGGCACGATCTGGATGAGATTCACGACACCGTCGTCAAGGCCACCATCAAGGATCAGGAAATTGCGGGCCTGGATATCGTTACGGATGGAGAACTGCGCCGCGACAATATGATCGACTATTTCATCGAGCGGCTTCCCGGCGTCCAGATCGACCGCTCGTCCAAGAAGTTCTATTACGATTTTTACGACAGCGAAGTGATCGGTAAGATCCCTATGGCCGCGCTTGGGTTGACCGAGGATTTTAAGTTCCTGCTCGCGAACACCGAGCGGGAAACCAAAATCTGCATCACGGGCCCACATTCCCTCACCAAGCGCGTGCGCAACAAGTACTATCCAAGCGAAGAAGCCCTCGCTACGGACATCGCTCGCGTCTTGAATATGGAGCTGAAGGAACTCGTGAAGGCGGGCGCAAAATACATTCAGATCGACGAGCCATACTATTCCGGTTTCCCGGAAGACCTTTCGTGGGGCATCGGAGTTTTGAACACGCTCGTGGAAGGCGTAAACGCCAAGATCGCCGTTCACATCTGCTACGGGAACCGGTACGGCAAACCCTCGTGGGAGGGAACCTATCGCTATCTATTCCCGAGGATACTCGATGCCAAGGTGCAGCAACTGACGCTGGAATTCGCGCGGCGGGGCGGTGAAGATCTGGATCTTTTCCAGGAGTTTAAGACGCCATTTGAGTTGGGGGTGGGGGTCATCGACGTAAAGGACCAGGCCATCGAGACTCCGGACATCGTCGCCGAGCGAATTCGGAAGGCCCTCAAAATACTTCCGCCCGAGAAGATCTTTATCCTGCCCGACTGCGGACTCTTCCACCTGTCCCGAGACGTCGCCTTCGCCAAGCTCCGGGCCATGGTGGAAGGCACCCGCATTGTCCGCAGGGAGCTCGGCCGCTGAAACAACCGGAAAGCCGTAAAATGCCTGTCCCATGGTATCCCCGCGGACACCACCTAGACAGCGTGCAGACTCATTGGTTAGTATGCGCGCGAGATGTCCACGCAACTGAGCCACGCGGTTGGCCTCAGCGCGAATTCTTCCCCGGTAAAAAGTGTGTCAACGGACGGCGTTAAAGCTTCCGAGCGACTGGAATTCTGGCGGACACATGTAGGCCCCGTTTTTGGCTGCCTCGAAGTGGAATTGCCGAGTGATCAAATATTTAGCGCCAGCTTCGAGTACACGACGATCGCGGATCTGACCTTCTGCCGACTCTCATCCGACGTGCCTCATCGTGTGGTTCGCACGCCGATATTCGCTCGGCGGGACGACCGTGCCTTCGTAAAGCTGGTGTTGCTCACCAAGGGAACCAGCCTACTCGGACAGAACGGGCGGACCACGCCTCTCCGGTCTGGCGAATGGAGCATCTACGATACTTCGAAACCTTATAGCATGACGATTCCGCGCCGCGCGGACATGTTTCTCCTGCTGGTCCCTCGAGATAAATTCCCAGACAGAAGCTTTCATTTGCCGGACCTCGTCGCTCGTAGTTTTTCCGGACGCCGGGGATTGGGCAAGTTGATCTGGAGCTTGATTCCAGCGACATTCGATCAAATCCCGGAAATGGGGAATCGCTCCACCCACGACGTGGCGGACATTGTCGCCCAAATGGCACGCGCCGCCCTCGTCGATTTCTCCGATGAACGCGCTTTGGCGGATCCCAGGGTCGACTCGAAGGAGGCCCTTCGCGAGCGCGTCAAGCAGTATATTGCGGGCCATCTAGGAGACGCGGACTTATCGATCACGAAGCTTGCTGGCGTAATTGGCTGCACCAAGCGCTATCTCCACATGGTATTTCAGCCGGAAAAGACCTCGCTGTCTGACTACATCCTAAAAATGAGGCTGGAGCGCTGCCGCGGAGATCTTCTGAATCCGGCCTGCACCCATAGATCGATTACGGACATCGCTTATTCCTGGGGATTCAATAGCTCGAATCACTTCAGCCGCTGTTTTAAACGCGCCTTCGGTGTGTGTCCGCGGCGTTTGCGCGCTGAATTCGCGGCTTGGCCAGCAGCAGTTGTTGAACCGCGCCAGAGACCGTCCTAACCCTGTCCCTCGGACTTCCCTCTGAGACAAGTGTCTTTTCTCCCTGAGGAGAGACACATCGAGCACGGTGCGCTAAGTTGCGCGGCACAAGCTATGCACGGGTATGTGTGTGTGGCGGGATATGGCGCGAACACCGGAACGGAACTAAATCTTGACAAAGAACGGCACAGGCGTTACACATGCAGCAATATCTGGGCCCTGCATAACGGGACCCGGGCGTAATCTGGCAGGTATTTAATGGGGGGGTGGACTATGAAGGGACGTTTTGGCCTGCAGGTTTTCCTCGCAGTCGCGATTTTCCTGGCTTGCTCTGGCTCGCTATTCGCCCAAGCCAACGCTCAGTTGAACGGCACTGTATCCGACGCGAGTGGTGGTGTCGTTGCCAAGGCCGCGATTACGCTGCGCGACGTGGGTACGAATGTCACGTACACGGCGACGTCCAATGAGAACGGTTTCTACGCCGTGCCCAATTTGCCGCCGGGAACTTACGAACTCAAAGCCTCGTTTACCGGGTTCGCAAACTACACGCAGACCGGGATCGTATTGAGCGTAGGACAAAGCGCGACAGTCAACATCGCGCTCCAGATCGCCGGGCAGGGCGAAAAGGTCGTCGTAACAACTGAGGTGCAGACAATCGAGCCGACTAAGACCGAGATCAGCCAAGTCGTGAACACGCAGCAGATCGCATCCCTGCCCATCAGCGGCCGGTTGTTCACCGATTTTGCCCTCCTGACCCCCGGTGTTGCGACGAGCCGGACCAGCTTGGGAACCACGTTCACCGAGTTTGAGACAACCCAAATTTCTTTCGGCGGCATGCGCTCGTTCAGCAACGAGGTCACGGTTGACGGTGCGGACTTCGTCAACGAGCTTAGCGGTGTGCAGCGCGCCACTCCTCCGCAGGAAGCCGTGCAGGAATTCCGCGTGGTGAACAACAGCTTTGGGGCCGAATATGGCCGTGCAATCGGCGGCATCGTGAACGTGGTCACCAAATCGGGTACGAACGACCTACACGGTTCGATCTACGACTATTTGCAGAACAACGCCGCCGATGCGCGCTCGCCGCTCCAGCATGCGCCGCTTCCGCACGAACTCCGGCAAAACCAGTTCGGCGGTACTGTCGGCGGCCCGGTCGCCAAGGACAAGACGTTCTTCTTCATAAACTACGAAGGCAAGCGGCGCGCGGAATCTCCCACGTACGCGCCCGACCTGTTTAACAACATCGCCGAAGTCGATTTGGCGAAATCGTACCTGGGACTTTCACCCGAGGGTTGTTATCTTGCCCCGGCGAAGTGCACCGCAGCGCCCGCTTCGTATCTCCAGGGCGTGCTCAAGACGGCGGACAACGACTACGGCTTCGCAAGGCTCGATCACCAGATCAACGGCAACAACCGCCTGGCTATCCGCTACAGCGTGGAAGATGCGCGCGATCTTGGTGAATTGATCGGCAATACCGAAGACGGCGGCGGCATCGGGACCCCGAGCGGAGGCCGCGGCCTCTTCGTCCGCGATCAATCGCTGGTCGGCACCGTGAGTTCGGTGCTGACTCCGAACGTGGTGAACACGGCGCTCGTGCAGTATGCCCGGCGCCACTACAACTTTCCCGGACAGACGGGCGAGCCGGACCTAAGCGTCGTCAACGACCTCGAGTTCGGGCACAACTTCGGCACCTACGATGCGATCTACGAGAGCCGCGTGGAAGGCTCCGACTCTATCTCTTGGGTGAAGGGCAACCACCTCGCGAAATTCGGTTTCGACGGCAACTACATCTGGGATCAAAATAACTACCCGGGCTTCACCCCCGAGCGGATACTGTTTCCGGACCTCGGCTGCATGTACGCATTTGCGAATAGCGTAGCGGCCATAACTACAGGGACTTACGGAACGCTGCCTACGACTTCGTGCCCCCTGTCGGCTGCAGCCGATGGCGTGGCGTTTCTATACTTGGGGGTCGCGCTTCCGAGAGCCAATTGCCCGAATGTCAACGTCGCGTGTTCTACCGGATTTTATAACGGTTACCAGCCACCTCCTGCGACTGGTGCCGGGTTCGGTAGCGGCTGGCCCAGTGCGTTTCCAACGAACATGTATTCGAATTACGCCTATGACTTGAACCACGGCTACTGGGGCGTTTTTGCGCAGGATCAATGGCGACTCACGCCCAAGCTGACGTTGAATTACGGCCTGCGGTGGGATGTTGAAACAGGTCTGGGCAACGTGATCAACGCCGACTATCGGGCCTTCCAACCGAGAATCGGGCTTGCATGGTCGCCCGACAGCAAGACGGTCGTCCGCGCCGGCTTCGGAATATTCTTCGATCGCAACAACATGACGTTCTTCTTCACCACGGGAAACCAAAAGACGATTCCCGGGTACTTCTGCGGGAACGGTGCGACGCCCGCCAGTTGCACGGGACTCCCCGGGGTAACTGTTCCGATGATCCAAAGCAAAGCGGCCAACGGCGGATGGCAACTGGCTGGAGATCCAGGCTATCCGGGAACACCGGCACTTGGATGCCCGCCATTGCCCGCTGCTCTTTGCACGAACCAACCAGGTGGAACCCTAAGCTTCGCGGCCCTGACGGCCTTTGGCGTGCTCGCCGGCAGTCCCACTTCTTATCCGACCGAGTCTCTCTCGGGTCCCTGCACTCTGGGACCGGCCGGGCCGACTGGCGCCTGCGGCGTTGGTTCCGGAGGTATCCAGAGAAACGGCCGCCTGCCCTATGCCGAGCAAGCCAGCTTGGAAATTGACCGGCAAGTCGGTGGAGGATTGACCATCGACCTTGCGTATCTCTTTGTGAGCGCGCACAAGCTGGTCCGTGGCAACAACCTGAACGTGCCCTGCCCTGCCGGCACGACCAAGCCGAGCAATCCTGCTGATGCCCAAGGATGGCTCGATCCTAGCGGCACGCTCACACCTTGCACGGGAACGCCGACTACTGGGCCATTCGGCCTCGGTCCCTTCTTCGGGACGCTGGCGAACCCCTCTGGTTTGGAATTCGGGGTACCTAGCGTGGCCAATCCCACCCCGACGATCAGTGGCGGCCTTCTCGACTACAACAATAACGTCGCCAATTCCGTCTATCATGGCTTGACGGTCTCCGCGATCGAGAAAGTTGGCAAATATTTCAACCTAACCGCCAACTACACGTACTCGCACGTGCTCGATAACGGGAACTTCACGACGTTCATCAATCTGCCCCCGAACCAGTTCGACTACGCTTCGGAGCGGGGCAACTCGAACCAGGACGTTCGCCACCACTTTGTTACAAACTTCACGGCGACCGCACCAGAAGATAGTTTCTTGCGGCATTTCGAGTTCAGCAGCATCATCACGCTGCAGTCGGGCCGTCCCTTTACCCTGTTCACGGGCGAAAACGTGTTCGGGGACGTGGCCGGCCTCAGCACAGATCGCGTCGGTGGCGCGCCAATCGTAGGGACCTGCACTTCCGTCACCAACTGCAGTACAACCATCGGAAGGAACACCTACACTGGCGACCCGCTGTATGCCTGGGACCTGCGCCTCTCCCGGTACTTCCAGCTCAGCGAGCGGATGCGGCTTGATCTTGCTGTGGACGCCTTCAACGCGCTGAACCGGGCTAACTTCGACGAAATCACTTCCGTCTACGGCTCGCCTGTCTTCTGCGGTGCCACTCCGGCCATCCCGCGCCACTACAACGACGCTCTTACCCAAGCCATTCAAAACGGCTCTGTGTCCTGTGCTACGCAGGTGGCGGCGAGTGTGGGCCCCGCCCCCCTCAATTTTCCGGGGGGAGCTTTCCTTGCTGACGGAGTCTTGCCCCCCTCCATCCCGAACAATCCGAATCCGGTTTTCGGCACTCCGAGGACCGCGTTCAACCCGCGGCAGTTCCAGTTCTCGGCGAAGCTTTCGTTCTAGTCTTCGCGCGGAATCGGTATCAATAAAAGGGCCGGGCTCAGTGCCCGGCCTTTTTTATTTCCGCCGCAAACGATTGCGACGCAGTCCCCTGGCCGCGGGCAGAATTGGCGGCGCGGTCGAGTTGTGGCGCCCGAACCGTTGTAGTATGCTCCGCCGTTTGGGTGACTCGAATCCTTCGCTTTGAGGCCCGTAGCCCGGAGATTCGATTCCATCGGGCGAAGCTGGCAGGCGAATCCCGGGAAATCGCAGACCATGCCGAAACTGAACACGCGGCCTGAACCGATCGAGGTCGAATTCGAGCGCTCGGCCGTCGTCGTCGTGGACATGCAGAACGCCTTTGCCAGCAAGGGTGGCACGCTCGATCTTGCGGGAGCAGACCTCGCCGATGCGCCGCGCGTCGTTCGCGCGATCCGCGCCGTTCTCGATGCCGCGCGGCCGGCGGGCGTCAGCGTGGTTTTTTTGCAGATGGGATACAAGCCGGACTTGAGCGATGCGGGCGGCCCGCACTCCCCGAACCACCGCAAAGAGACCGCGATGCATCTTATGTGTATGAAACCGGAACTCAAAGGAAAGCTTCTCACGGAAGGAACCTGGGATTTTGCCATGGTGGACGAGCTGGCGCCTCAGCCGGGCGATCTCGTTGTCACCAAGACGCGCTATAGCGGCTTCGCCGGAACCACTCTCGATTCGCAATTGCGCGTGCGCGGCATCCAATACCTGTTCTTCGCGGGCATCGCGGCCAACGTCTGTGTCGAGTCGACGCTCCGCGACGCCTATTTTCACGACTACTGGCCGATCTTGCTGACCGATGGCACGATGGCGGCCGGCGGCCGCAGCGCTTACGAAGCCACGATCTTCAATGTAGAATCTTTCTTCGGCTGGACCATCGGATCGGAAGAATTGGGCGCGTGTTTCGCGGCGCGGGCCGCGCGTCAAGGGGAGTGAACATCTCGTGTGGACGGTTGATATCGATGTCGGCGGAACGCTGACGGACGGTCTTTTCACCAGCGCTCATGGCGTGGTCAGCGTAAAGGTCGATACGACGCCCCACGACCTGACCGTGTGTCTCTTCGATTGTCTGGCGCAGGCTGCGGCGAAACTGAACTTCGCGGAAACTGCCGAATTCCTCGAAAATGTCGAGCTGATTCGATGGTCCACTACGATCACTTCCAACGTTCTTGCGGAGTTGCGGGGGCCCAGGATCGGCTTGCTCGTCTCCCAGGGCCACGAACACGACCTGTATGCAAGCGAGTCGCAAAGCCTTATTCTGGGCCGGCTTTTGACCGGCCGCGACGTGATCGGCCTGAACGGCTCCTCGAACGAAGCGGAGATCATGGGCGCGGCGCGCCTTCTCCTCGAAAGCGGTGTGCGCAGAATCTGCATCAGCCTCAAGGACGCTCATCGCCATCCCCAGCCTGAGCTTTCAGCGAAACGGGTCATCGATCAGCAGTATCCCGACCACTTCCTCGGCTCCGTTCCCGTGCTCGCGGGCAGCGATATCTCCAAGTGCGCCGACGATCGGACCCGCACCTACTGCGCCGTCATCAACGCCTACACCCACGGCGCGCTCGCGGCGACGTTATTCAAGGCGGAGGATGACCTGCGCGAAACGGGCCGCTACACCGGAACGTTTCTTGTGAGCCACATCAATGGCGGTGTCGCCGGCATCGCCAAAACGAAGGCGATCGACACGATCGAATCCGGACCCGTCCTCGGG
Source organism: Candidatus Acidiferrales bacterium (assembly GCA_049523255.1). Classification (GTDB taxonomy): domain Bacteria; phylum Acidobacteriota; class Terriglobia; order Acidiferrales; family UBA7541; genus Palsa-295. The sequence continues at coordinate 96,269 of JBEKNB010000001.1, forward strand.
ATTCTCGGCAGCGCCCATCTCGCGCAGGCCCAGGGCCTGAAGGATGTGGTCGCAATGGACATTGGCGGCACGACCGCGAAGATCAGCGTCCTCGCGGGAGGCGAACCGATCTACCGCAAGCCGTCCGATCTTTTTGGCATTCCCGTCGAGCTGTCGCTTCCCTATCTGCGTTCGATTGCTCTTGGCGGAGGCAGCGTGATCAAGCCGCTCGACGGCGCGCAGGGAAAGCGACACGCCATTCAGCTCGGTCCCGAGAGTATGGGCTCGTATCCGGGACCGGCTTGCTACAGCCTGGGCGGCGACCAGCCAACCCTCACCGACGCGTTCGTCACCTCCGGCCTCATCAACCCGGATTATTTCCTCGGCGGAGCGAAGCCAATCGATCGCGAGCTCGCGCGAAAAACCATCGAGGAGTCGGTTGCGCGGCCGTTGCAACTCTCGGTCGAGGAAGCGTGCAAGGCTGCCATCGACCGGGCGTTCGAGTTGGTCGCCGGCATGATTGCGAACGCCCAGGCCGAGCTGAAACAGAATCTGTCCAAACACACGCTCTTCGCCTATGGCGGCAACGGAGGTCTCTTCGCGTGCGGTGTGGCGGAAAAGGCCGGTTTGACGAGCGTCCAGATTTTCGCGCTCGGCCCGGTTTTCAGCGCTTTTGGCTCGTCCGTTTCGGACATTTCTCACGTGTATGAACGCGCCCTCCCCGAGCCCGAGCATTCCGAAAGCGCGCTGCGACGGATTCGCCAGATGCTCGAAGAAATGAAGGCGGAAAGCGTCCAGGATTTGCTGGGCGAAGGCATTCGTCCAGAAAATGTGAGCTATGTCATCGAGTTCGAAGTCTCTGGGAAAGACCGGAATTCGGTCCCGGTCCCATGCTCCGAATCGTCGCTTCGCTCCGCCGGCGATTTGGAAACGGCCCTGCGCGCCGCCGGCGTGCCCGCCGGGCCAATCGCTCTCGATCTGCTTCGCCTGCGCGTCAGAAAGACGATGCCGAAGCCGCAACTCGTCGCGCAGCCCTTGCAAGGCGACGATTCCTCTCACGCGCGGCTGGGCAAGAGGCAGGTTTTCTGGGGAAGCCGCGGCGGAGAGGCGCAGGTCTACCGCTGGGAATCCCTGCGGCCCGGCAACTGCATCGAAGGCTGCGCGCTCCTGGAAGGCGTCAACACGACGTATTTGATCCCAGACGGCTGGGCGATGGTCCTCGATGGATTTGGGAATGGTAGGCTGAACCGAACGTAGAGAGAACAGGAGCGGGAAGGCGAAAACGATGTCACCCGAAACGCAGAACCGAATTCGAATCACCGAGTATCTCGATCTCGACCTCGACCGCGAACAATGGATGTGTAACCGCTGTTCGCGCGTGCTTGGCCCCGCCCGCGAGAGTTACAAGAAAAGCTGCCTTCTGTACGATCGCGACCCGCGCGAAATCCACGCGCCGCTCGTCACGGGCAACTTCAATTTTTCTCCCGACCCGCTCTGGGTTCGTATCGTCGAATTCTACTGTCCCGGCTGCGGCACGCAGATCGAGACCGAATATCTCCCGCCCGGGCACCCCATCACCCACGACATCGAAATCGACCTGGACAAGCTGAAGGAGCGCCTGCGGAATGGAGAATTCGTCATCCGCGGGCAGCGGCTCGAGGCTGCCGAATGAACTCCATCGATATCGACGTTGGCGGCACGTTCACCGATCTGGTCCTCAACTTCGACGGCAAAGCCCTGATTAAAAAGGTGCCGACCACTCCCTATGACCTTTCCGTCTGCTTCTCGCGCGTGATTGAGGAAGGCGCGGCCGCCGTCGGGATGAAGATGGACGAGCTGCTTCCGTCCATCGATATGATCCGCTATTCGACCACGATCGCCATGAACCGGCTGATCGAACGCAAAGGGCCGCGCCTTGGCTTGATCACCACCGAGGGCCACGAGGACGTCGTCCTGATCGGCCGCGGCGCGCAGTGGATTGACGGCACCCGCGTCGCCGAGCGCAGGAACCTCGCGATCCAGAAGAAGCCCGATCCGCTTGTTCCGCGGGACATGATCGTCGGCGTCAAGGAGCGCGTGGACTCGCGCGGCAACGTGATTCGCCCCCTCGACGAAAACAACGTCCGGGAGAAAGTCCGCTACCTTGTCGGCCGTGGTGCGCGAGGCTTCGTCGTCTCGCTCCTCTGGGGCTTCTTGAATCCGGTTAACGAACGGCGCGTCAAGGAAATCATTCGCGACGAGTACAAGGAGTTTCACATCGGCTACATGCCGGTTGTGCTCGCCGGGCAGGTGGTCGGCAAGCTCGGCGAGTACGAGCGCACGATGGCGGCGATTCTCGACGCCTACCTCCAGCGCTCCATGCAGATCGAGCTCTCCGCCATGTGGGATAAGCTCCGCGAGCGTGGTTACACGAAACCTCTGCTGATGATCCAAAGCTCCGGCGGAATCGCCGAAGTCTTCCGCACGTCCGCCAGCCGCACCTTCAACAGCGGCCCCGTATCCGGCCTCATGGGTGCGCATCACGTCGCCAAGTCGCTCGGCTACCAGAACGTCGTAATGACGGACATGGGCGGAACAAGCTTCGACGTTGGCCTCGTGGTGAAGGATAGTGTTCGCAGCTACGACTTCCGCCCGATCATCGACCGCTGGATGGTCGCCATCACCATGATCAAGACTCTTTCCATCGGCGCCGGCGGCGGCTCGATTGCGTCGGTCGATCGCCTTCTCGAAAACCGCGTGCAGGTGGGCCCGCGCAGCGCCGGTTCGATGCCCGGCCCCGCGTGCTTCAATCTCGGCGGCACCGAGCCGACTGTCACCGACGCCGACGTCGTCCTGGGCTACATCAACCCGGACTACTACTACGGCGGCAAAATGCGCCTCGACAAAAATCGCGCGGCCCAGGCGATTCAAAACAAGATCGGCAAGCCGCTCGGCGTGAGCGTCGAGGAAGCCGCTTCGATCATCCGCAAGATCGTCAACGGCAACATGGCCTCGGCGATCATGAAGGAAGTCCATTTGCGCGGATACAGCCCGGAGGATTTCATCCTCTTCGTTGGCGGCGGCGCCGGCGCGACGCACGCCGAAGGGTTCAAGGGTGATATTCCGAAGGCTGTCGTTTTCCCCTTCTCGCCCGTCTTCTGCGCGTATGGCTCGTCCACGATGGACATCATGCACGTCTACGAAGTCTCGAAGAAACTTACCCTGATGACCCCGGTCATTCAGGAGCTCACGCAGGACTACGCGCCCTTCAACGAGTCCGTCGAGGGTCTTTTGCAGCAGGCCCGCAAGGATCTGGTGGGAGACGGCATCGATCCGGAAAGAGCGGCCTTTGTGCTCGAACTGGACATGCTCTACGGCGGGCAGTTCCACGTGAAGCGCGCGCTTTCGCCTCGTGCATCACTGCATTCTCCGGAGGACGTCCGCGCCGTCTGCGATGCCTTCAACAAGGAATTCAGCGAGGCCTTCAGCCCGTTCGTCGTGAACCCCGAGGGCGGAATCTTCATCGAGAGTTTCATCCTGAAAGCCATCGTGGCCACGCCGAAGGTTCACCTGCCGAAGCTCACTCTGGAAGGGCACGACCCGTCCGCGGCCCGCAAAAGCGAGCGCCCCGCATACTGGCCGCAAGCAGACGGCTTTAGCACCACGCCTACGTTTTCGTACGAGTCTTTGCGCCCAGGCAATGTTGTGGAAGGCCCCGCCATCGTCGAGGGGGATTACACGACGATCGTCGTGCCTCCGCGCATGCGCTTTTCCATTGACGACAGGGGGCTCGGCCTCCTGGAAGAATAGATCTCTGTCACAATAGAGGAACCATGCCTATACCGACACTGGCGGAAAAACTCGAATGGCTCAAGCCGGCCCCTGCCACGGCTTACGAAAAAGAGTGCGCGGCGAAGGTTCCGCAGGGCGATTACGAAATCGGCGTACAGATCACCAACGACATCCTCGACGAAGCGATGGAGGTGTTCGTCCGGTCATCGCGGAGCTACTTCGGCGTCTCCGGCGATTCGATGGTCGCCATGTTCACGGCGAATGGGGACCTGATCAACGGCTCCTGCGGCACCTATCTGCACGCGATCATTCAACCGATCATCATCAAATTCATCCGGAAGTATTATCAGGAGAACCCCGGGATTCGCAACGGAGATATCTGGTATACGAACGACGCTCTCTACGGCGGCATTCATAATCCCGATCAAGTCGCGCTGATGCCGATTTTCTACAAAGGCCAGCTCCTGGCGTGGTCCTCGGCCGCTTTGCATACCACCGAAACCGGTGCGATCGAGCCGGGCGGCATGCCGGTCAGCGCAAAATCGCGCTTCGAAGAGGGCCTCAATCTTCCGCCCATCAAGATCGGCGAAAACTTCGAACTGAAGAACGATTTCCTGGAGTTCTACGCCGCCTATGGCATGCGCGCGCCCGCCATGTTCATCTCGGACCTGCGCGCGCGCTGCACCACGGCCGACCGCGTTCGCGTGCGCCTGATCGAGCTCGCCGAAAAGCGCGGCGCGGATTTCGTGGTCGGACTCTTCCGCAAGATGTCGGACACGGCCGAAGCCGGCGCTCGCAAAAAAATCAAGGAGCTCCCCGACGGCAAATTCCGCACCGTCGTGTTTAACGACGCGATCGGCTGGACGCCGGCCCTCGTCCGTTCCTGTTACTTGACGCTCACGAAGGACGACGGCCGGATCGTTTTCGATTTTCACGGCACCTCTCCCGAGAATCCCTCGTCCTACAATGTCCACCCCCAGGCCGTCGTGGGCCACATTGCGAATTTCATGTACGAATACATGTTTCACGACCTGCCGATCGCCAGCTCCACGTTCGCTGCCATCGATTTTGTGTTCCCGGAAGGGACCATCGTCTATCCCGATAAGACCGCCGCGACGAGCTGTTGCGTCTACATCGGCATGCAAGCTCGCAATGCCACTCAGAACAGCTTCGCGAAGATGATCTTCTCCAACGCCAAACTCTGGCAGCAGGTCGCGGCCCCTCCGGGAAGCCAGCACACCTCCCAGATCTGCGCGGGCCTCTCACAGTGGAACCTGGCCGTATCCGACGTTCTCTCCTTCGCGCTCAATACCATGGGCCAGGGCGGCCGCGCCGCAAACGACGGCATGGACGCCTACGGCTTTGCCTGGTGCGCCTTCGGCCGCGCTCCCGATTCCGAGCAGGTCGAAAGCGAACTCCCCGTGACGGTCACGATTTCTCAGCACTGGAAGGATTCCTCGGGCCCCGGCCTTCATCGCGGCGGCTCGGGGGGCGTCCAGCAGTGGATGATCCACAAAGTACCGCACGTCGTTTCGATGTGCATGGGCAACGGCAGCAAGGTTCCCATCGGCCAGCCGCTGTTCGGCGGATACGCTTCCTCGCCCGTCCCGGGCATCAGCATTCGCAAAACCGATCTGCTGAAACGAATGAAGGAAGGCACCGGTCCGGCTCTGGACCATCACGCCATCCTCGAAGACACCTCGATTCACGGCCAGTGGAGCTACGAACTGGTCGCGCGCCCGCCGAAAGTCTATGACGAAGGCGATCTCCTATTCGGTTTCAGCGGCGGCGGGCCGGGCTACGGCGATCCGCTCGAACGCGACCCGGCGGAGGTCCTCGAAGACCTTCGCAAGAACATCATCTCCGACTGGACGGCGCAGCACGTTTACCGCGTCGCTTACGACGTCGAGCGCCGCAAGCTCGATTCCGAAAAGACCAAACAGCAACGCGACGAAGAACGGCGCGCCCGGCTCGCCCGTGGACAATCGTTCGACGAGTTTCACAAGGAATGGAACAAGAAAAGTCCGCCCAAAGAAATTCTCCAGTGGTACGGCTCATGGCCGGACGCCAAGTCCACTGGACCGATCTTGCGTTCGTAGAATGGCCGGGAACTTAACCCCTCGCGAGATTGTCAAAGGGCTTTTGCTGGGCGTTGCGCCGCCCCGGCCGCTTTTCCTGCCGATCGTCTTTTCCCACGCGGCCCGCGTCGAAAATTTGCCGCTTCGCGCTTTCTTGACGAACCCGACGAAAATCTCCAACTCCCTGCGGCAGATTCGCGCCCGCCTGCGCTCTGACGGGATCGCCTGCTATTTCGATCCGTTCCTCGAAGCCGAGGCCGTCGGCGCCACCTTGCAATGGGAGGCGGAAGACCGGCCGCCTTCGCTTCATTGGCCGGAGCACATAAAGAGGGGTGGACTGCCGGAGAGCTCGGCCTCACCCTCGGTAAAGGGCGGCCGTGTCGCCGTCGCCATCGACGTGATCCGGCGGCTCAAAGCCGTGGTCCGCGACGATTGCCTCCTCACGGCCGGCGTCACCGGGCCCTTCACGCTCGCCGCGCTCTTCATGCAGCTCGATCCCGGGGACTCGCGCGGCCTCGCGGAAATTCCGGCATCGGTTCTCGATCTCGCAGCCGCGGTTATTTCGGGAATCGCCACGGCTTTCGTCGAAGCGGGAGCCAATGTCCTTTTCATCCGCGAAGATTTCCTGCCCGCGCTTTCTCCCGAAGACTTTTCCGACTGGTCCTCGCGGCTCGCCACCACGATCAATGTTGCGCGCTTCTATCAAGCGCTCCCGGTTCTTCTCCTCACTTGCAAAGATGCCGTCGCCGCAAATCGCGAAGCGATCGTCCAGCAGCCGTGGGACTGCGTGGTCTGCCCCGCGCTCGAAGGAATCGCGCAACACAGCGCCGCATTCTCGGCCATGGAGCCCGCGCGACTCGGCATCGCGCTGCCTCCGGCGGTTTTCGATTCCGGCCGCCCGCACGCCGCCGATTTCGACGAATCCCTCCGCCAGACGGTCTCGGATTTGCGGCCCGCAATCATCACTACGGCGGGCGACGTTCCCGCCTCCGCGGACGTGGAGCGCCTGAACAAACTGTGGGAAAATGTGCGTCCCGGATGAGCAAGAAGGGCCACGCAGAGCACAGCACCGCCGCGCCCCGCGCCGAGGGTGTGCGACGCGTTCGCATGCGCACCTCCGGCGCCACCGTTCACCGCCACGACGGCTCGGTGGTGCTCATCAAGCCCGACGAATCGCTCCGCTCCTATCCCAAGGTCCTCACCGACCGCATCGCCCACTGGGCCAAAGTCTCGCCGGAAGAAACCTGCATTGCCAAACGCGGCCCCGATCAGGAATGGCGCCGGCTCACTTACGCTGAGGTATTCGCCGCGGTCCGCGGCCTAGGCCAGGCCTTGCTCGACCGCGGCCTTTCGGCCGACCGGCCCGTCGCGATTCTTTCCGAAAACGACCTCGAACACTTCCTCCTGACCTACGCCGCGCAGCACGTCGGAATTCCGGCGTCGCCGATTTCGCCGGCCTATTCGCTCGTTTCGAAGGACTTCGGCAAGCTGCGCCACTGTTTCGACATCCTCACGCCGGGTCTCGTCTTCGTCTCTCATGGCGGCCACTACGGCCGCGCGATCGAAACCGTTATCCCGGGCGAGATGGAGATCGTTGCCACCGCCGCGCCGCCGCCCGGCCGCAAGGCAACGCTCTTTTCCGAGCTTCTGGCCACAACGCCGACCCACGAAGTCGAAGCGGCTCACGAAAAGATCGACCCCGACGCCCCCGCCAAGTTTCTCTTCACCTCCGGCTCCACGGCCATGCCCAAGGCCGTCACCAACACTCACCGGATGCTTTGCAGCAATCTGCAAATGATCGCGCAGATTTTCGGTTTCCTGGAAGACGAGCCTCCGGTGATCGTGGACTGGCTCCCCTGGAATCACACGTTCGGCGGAAACCACGATGTTGGCATCTCGATCTACAACGGCGGGACCTTTTATATCGACGACGGAAAGCCCGGCGCCGGCGCCATCGAAAAGACCGTGCGGAATCTGCGCGAAATCTCGACCACGGTCTACTTCAACGTGCCGAAGGGCTACGAGGACTTGCTGCCCTTTCTGCGCACCGATCGCGAGCTTCGCGAATCCTTTTTCCGGCGCCTCGGCCTGATGTTCTACGCCGGGGCGGGCCTGTCTCAGCCGGTTTGGGACGCCTACCGCGACCTTGCCAGCAAGACCTGCGGCGAACGCATCATCATGGCCACCGGCCTCGGCTCGACGGAGACCTCGCCCATGTCGATTCAGACCACGTGGGAAACGGACCGCGCCGGCGTGATCGGCCTCCCCATTCCCGGCGTGGAACTGAAACTCGTCCCGCGCGGCGCCAAACTCGAGGCCCGCGTTCGCGGTCCCAACGTCACGCCCGGATACTGGCGGCAGCCGCAACTGACTCAGAGAGTGTTCGACGAGGAAGGCTTCTACTCGTTCGGTGACGCGGTCAAGTTTGTCGACCCGAACGACGTCAACAAAGGTCTGCTCTTCGACGGGCGCTTAAACGAAGATTTCAAGCTGGCGAACGGAACCTGGGTCAGCGTCGGCCCTCTCCGCGCAAAATTCCTGAGCCACTTCGCGCCTCTCGTCCGCGACGTCGTGATCGCGGGCCATGATCGCGATTTCATCGCGGTGCTGATCTTCCCCGATCTGGACGCCTGCGCTGAACTGTGCCTCGAGAGCCCGCCCGCTTCGCATCTGGTTGGTGCGACGCCCGCTGCCATCCTGAGGAATGACGCCGTGCGCTCGCGGTTCCAGGAGCTGCTCGAAGGCTTTGCCGAACAATCGACGGGAAGCACCACTCGGGTCGTGCGCGCGATCCTCGCGGAAGAGCCGCCGTCGCTCGACGCCGGCGAAATCACGGACAAAGGCTCGTTCAACCAGCGCAACGTCCTCGACCGCCGCGCGAATCTCGTCGAAGAACTCTACGCTTCCGAACCGCCTCTCCACGTTCTCCGAACTTGAGAACTAAAGAGCGGTACGCGCGAGTGCGCCGCTACCGCCCGAGGAACCTCTCGATCGTCTCGACTTCCATCTCCGCCAGATCCATGTACTCCTTGGCCTTCGCGGCGTCCTGTTTCTGAAGCGCCGCCTCCGCCCTCGCCATGTTGATCTGCATCCGCTGCTCCGCGGCGACGATGTCTCCGCGCAATCCATATCCTTGGGCGGCCTGCTGGCGCTTCAGGTTGTCGAGACTTTGCGACACCGCTGCCGCACGGCTGCTCAGTTGATCCGCCTGCTTTTCCGCTTCCGCGAGTTCCGCAGCCTTCGCTTGAGCCTCGGCCTCGGCTTGCGCTGCGGCAGCTTTGGCAGCGGCGTCGGCAGCAGCTTTCGCAGCCGCAGCTTGTGCAGCCGCTTGCGCGGCAGCAGTTTGATCCTTGCCCGCCGCCGCATCGGTTCCGGTCGAGGCTGCATCCGTTGCGCTGGCGGCCGATGCGGGCGGATTCGCAGCCGGAGGCGCTGTGTCCGCCGGTGCAGGAGAAGTCGCTGACGAACTTGCCGCCGGCCCGGCGCTGGCCTGAGTCTTGGCCCTGTGCGGCACATATACGGCTGCCCCAGCGAGAATCGCAACCACGAGGACCGCGCCGAGGGCCATGTACAGACCTCGGTGACTTTTCTGTGTCGCAGGTGAAGGCGCCGCCGCAGCCATGGCCGGCTGAGCCTGTTGCGGCACGGGCGCAGTCGCCGCTCGCGTGGCAACGGCGGGCGTTGGAGCTGGGAGAACCGCTGGCGCATGAGAATCGCTCGGATATCCGGACACGCTCTTCAGGGCATTCCGGAAAGCCAGTGCGGACTGGAATCGCTTCTCGGGCTCTTTCGCGAGCGCCATCAGAATCACGTCGTTCAGTCCCTTCGGCAGATCGGGACGCACGACGATGGGCGGCTCCGGCGCCTGTTGCAGTTGCGCAACCATCAGTGAGTAGCTGCTCTCGCCCCGAAAGGGCAGCCGCCCGGTCACGATCTCGTACAGCGAAATGCCGAGAGAGTACAGGTCGGAGCGCGCATCGGCCGTTTCGCCCTTCACCTGTTCAGGCGACATGTAGTTGAGCGACCCGAGGGTTGTGCCCGTCATCGTCATCCCGGATTCATTCCCCGGACGAGCCAGTCCGAAATCCATCAGCTTCACCACGCCTTGCGGTGTCAGCATCATGTTTCCGGGCTTGATGTCCCGGTGCACCACGCCCATCTGGTGCGCGTAGATCAGCGCGTCGAGCACTTGGTCGACGTAGTTCACTCCCTCGGCCACAGGAACCGCTCCATGCTGTAGCCTCGAGGCCAGCGTCACGCCTTCCACGTACTCCATGATCATCACAAGCTGATTGTCGAGCGTGAGCGCCGTGCGAAGCGCGGCGATGTTTGGATGGTTCAGGCTCGCGAGCAGCTTGATTTCGCGTAGGAATCGGTCGGCCGATTCCTTTTGATCGGCGAGGTTCGGGAGCAGGATCTTCATCGCCTCGACGCGGTCGGAGATCGCGTTCCGCACCTTGTATACTTTTCCCATGCCTCCGGCGCCGAGCACACCGAGCACTTCGTAATCACCGAGTCTCTGGCCTGGGGCGTAGTCCTGGCTCATTTCGAAACTCCTTTCGCCGTCCGCTTGCTGCCCGTGGGAATCCGGTGCCGGGGACGTTACACCACGTTGGCGCCGCCGTCCACCCCGGCATGAATACCATTACTACCATGATATTGGACCGTCTCAAGAAGCGACAAACGGAGCGGCGCCATCGCCTCCGGCCGAGTTGACATTCCATTTCGATTGCGCTAAAAATCGTTCGCTTTGTGCACGGCGACAGGCGAGCTGGCCCCACGCCTAACTGCTGACCATTCGGTGCAAATTCCGAGCTGAGAGGGATCGCCATCCTGACGAATCTCGTAGTCCCGAAAACCGGGGGTATGAACACGACCAAAGTGAACGTAGTTCGCTGGCTCAAGGACGAAGGCGACCCCCTCCAGCAGGGGGAGCCGGTCGTCGAGCTGGAGACCGAGAAAGTAAGCTATGAACTGGATTCACCGGTCGGCGGCGTGCTCCTGAAGATCATGGTACGCGAGCCCGCCGAAGTAGAGGTCGGCGGTCTGCTCGGCTACATCGGCCAGCCGGGCGACGCCGTGCCCAAGTCCTGAAGCCGGCTCTGAAGCCGGGAGGAATTAGCCATGCCAACTGCAAGCCAGCTTTCGAAAGACCGCCTCATCTGGATGTACACCCAGATGGTCCGCATCCGCGAATTTGAGGAGCGCGTCAAGCGCACCTTCGTGGAGCATCCCGGCGTGATCCGCGGCCACGCGCACCTCGGCGATGGAGCCGAAGCCAGCATCGTCGGTTGCCTCGCGACGCGCCAGGAAAACGACCTCGTGATGCCGAGCTACCGTTGCCACGGCTACCCGCTCGTCCTCGGCACTCCCGCCCGCGCGCTCATGGCCGAGATCTACCAGCGCAAGGACGGCGTCTGCAAGGGCTTCGGCGGCTCGATGCACTTGGCTGACCCGGCGCACCATTTTCCGACCGCTTCGGGAATCGTCGGCCAGGGAATCGCCCACGCCGCCGGTGTCGCTTACGCGGCGCAAGTGAAAAAGACCGGCCAGGTGGTCTATTCGTTCTTTGGCGACGGCTCGTCCAAGCAGGGCGCCTTCTATGAAACGCTCAATCTCGCGGCCGTGTGGAAACTTCCCGTCGTGTTCGTTCTCGAAAACAACTCGTATCAGGCCTATACGCACATCAGCCTCGAAGACGCCAACGCCATCGCCGGCGATCCGCTCTCGCAGAAAGCGAAGGCCTTCAGCATTCCCGGCATCACCGTCGACGGCACGGACCCGCTCAAGGTGTACGACGCGGTCAGCCAGGCGGTCGACCGCGCCCGCGCCGGCCAGGGCCCGTCGCTGATCGAATCGAAATTCTACCGGCTCAGCCCGCACGGCAACGCCATCACCGTGCCGCCCGTGCCGACGCAGTTCCAGGAGCACGAGGCTATCGAGGTGTATGGCAACAAGGCCGAGTTCGCGGCGGCGAAGGCGAACGATCCGATCAAGAAGTTCCGTTCGCACCTGATTGGCAACGGCACTTTCGCGGAGGCGGACGCCAAGAAGATCGGCGACTCCGTCCGGGCCGAAATGGAAGAAGTCGTGAAGTTCGCGCTGGCAAGCCCGCTGCCCGCGCCGGAAGACGCGGTCAAGTACGTCTACGCATAGCGTTCGAAGGAGGCGGTTATGGCGCGCGAAATGATGTTTGCTGAAGCGATTACCGTGGCAATCACGGAGGAAATGCAGCGCGATCCGAATGTCGTGTTCTACGGTCAGAACATGGCGATGACGGACCGCGACCCGTTCGTCCGCAAGTTCGGCAAGGACCGCGTCCGCATCACTCCGATCTCGGAAACGGCCGAACTGGGAATCGCCGTCGGCGCGGCGATGAGCGGCCTGCGTCCAATCGTTGAGCTGTACATGGCCGAGTTCATGCTCGTCGCCTTCGACGAAGTGGTCAACGAAGCGCCGCGCCTTCGCTACATGTCCGGCGGGCAAGTGAAAGTGCCGTGCGTCTTCAAGGCGGGATTCGGATTCGCGGCCGGCTGGGCCGGTCAACACTCCAACTGTACGTACCACGCCATGATGGGAATTCCCGGCCTGAAGATCGCGGTTCCCTCGACCTCCGCCGACGCCATGGGGCTGATGAAATCAGCCATCCGCGACGACAATCCCGTCGTCTATTTGCACCACTACATGCTGACCATCGACAAAGGCCCCGTACCCGAGGGCGAGCACATCGTTCCGTTCGGCGTCGCCGACATCAAGCGCGCCGGCACGGACGTCACCATCGTCGCCACGGCCTGGATGGTCAAGAAATCCCTCGCCGCCGCCGAAATGCTCGCCAAGGAAGGCATCAGCGCCGAAGTCGTCGATCCGCGCACGCTCGCGCCGCTCGATGTGAAGACCATCGTCGATTCCGTTAAGAAAACCGGCCGGCTGGTGCTGGTCGATCAGGCGCCGCGTCACGCCTCGGCTGCAATCGTAATTGCGGGAGAGATCGCCGACCAGGGATTCAAGTACCTGAAGGCACCCGTGAAACTCGTGACCGCGCTCGACACCTCGGTGCCCTATAGCGAGCCGATGGAGAGCTACGTCCTGCCGAGCGAGCAGAAGATCGTTGACGCCGTCAAATCGGTGCTCGCGATGCACGCCGCAGCCGTCTGACGTGGGTCGGTAGCGCCGGCATCTTGCCGGCCCTATCCCGGAAACTGCGCGCTCGTCGAGTTGAACGCTTTCGTCACAAGCTCGTTAAGCGTCTTCTTCCTCCACTCCGCGTTCAACACTTCGATCCCCCACGGGCCCGCGTACCCTGCCTTCAGCACGGCGCTGACGAATCCCTTCACGTCGAATTCGCCGTCTCCGCAGAACCTTCGGTGATTGACCGTGTCTTCGTGCAGGGTCCAGGGACATTCGAACGTCCCGTCGTTGATCTCCACCGCGAGCATGTATTTCAACGGCACCCGCGCCACCTTCTCGTACGGAATCTTCAGCTTAACCGTGTGCCATAGATCGAAACAGATTCCGCCGTTCTTCGCGCTCGCGCCGTCCACCAGTTCGACCGCCTTCTCCACCGAATCGATCGTCGAAAACGGCATCATCTCGTAGACGATCCGCGTCCCATGATCCGCCGCATCCTTGCACAGCGCGGCGAAGGCTTCGATCATCCGCGGCATCGGGCACTCCGTGCGGAGAAAGTCGCCCACCTTCACATGCCGCGCCCCAAGCGCCGAGGCTGCCTCGAGCAGCATCTTCTTCGTCACATCCGACTGTTTCTTCTTCTCGCCGTCCAGGAACCAGTCCGTCAGGAACTCCAGCTCGACGTGCTTGATCCCGTTGTCGTCGACAATCTTCTTCATGTCCTTCAGGCTTCGCTTCTTCAGCGTGTTGGCCAGGTCCGAGTGCCAGATTCCCACACCTTTGAATCCGATCCGCGCGGCCGCCTCGACGCGGTCCTTGAAATCGAACGGGCTATAGTCCTTGTCCGTGTGCGGCTCGGCCGCTCCCGCCAGCGTCCAGTACGAACCCAGCAAATCGACGTTTTTCGCCATCGTTCATTCCCCGTTCGTTTTGGTTTCGTTAGCCGCGATTTCGTGCGCCCATAATAGTGGAAATGACTCGCAATGCAAGCGCTCGCCTCGCCGGCTGCGGGATGCCCGAAAGCCTCCGGAGATTTAAGTTTCCTTCTTGGCGGCGACGGCGCGGGTCTATAATCCGCTGGGCTGACGGGCCGGCGGCGGAGTTGCCGGAGCCGACAGCGCCGGAAGGAGAAATCTCAATGAAACGTCATGCCGTCCTCATCGCAGCGCTCGCTGCGTGTTTGGCTTCGCCGCTTTTCGGCCAAGGCCAGCAGGGCCAGGCGCCGAGCGTGGCCGATGCGATTCGCCAGTCGTACAACGTCGTCAAGAACAACCTGCTCAAGGCGGCGGACGCCATGCCGGAGGCAAATTACGGCTTCCAGCCAACTCCGGAACAGCGGACGTTCGGCGGCTGGATCGCGCACGTCGCCGACGCGCAGACGGCCGGGTGTTCGCGAGCGCTGGGCACGCCGAAGGCGCCGAGCGCCGGCTCGAAGACCGCGAAGGCTGACCTCGTCGCCGCGCTCAAGGATTCGTTCGATACGTGCGACGCGGCGTACGCGGCGCTGAGCGATGCGAACGCGAACGACCCCGTCCAGAGCTACCGCGGACCAACGCCGCGGCTCGCCGCGCTCGCGAACAACGTGGCCCATGATAACGAGTGCTACGGTGCGATAGCCGTGTATCTGCGGCTGAAGGGCATCGTGCCGCCGTCCACGCAAGCGATGCGGCAGACCAGCAGCAGATAACGCCGCGCGGCAACGAACTGGTCGCGTTTGCGGCGGCGGTTGGCGTTCGCGAGCAGCGCTCAATTGACCCCCTTTTCATTGACGGGTAGGAGGCACCACGATCGTTTGTTTTGAATGAGTTACAGCGAAATCTACTCGGCAGCCATTGACGCGTAGATTCGCGACATTCGCCGAAGCTTCGACCGCGCAAGTTGCGACGCCGATCTGATAAGCGTCCAACCCCTTCCGATTCAGTTGTCAAAGAGCTATTTTTTCGAGCCATCTTCGAGAGGGCCGGTAATCGTGTCGATTAGAAATGGTCGCCGCCGTTCATTTTCAAGAGCTTGCGGACGTTTCTAATCGCCAGTGTGTCGATTAGATTGCGCAAGGAAAAGGAATAGATCCCCTCTGCTCCCGATTGCGGCTTTTGTTGTTGGCAGCGGTCTACTGGTCCGATGGGGTCACAGGAGGACGACGAGGCGCGGGGGACGGACCGGGGCCACCCCAGGTTGCCGGGGCCGTTGGTCTTTGTCGATGATGTTTTCTCGTTGCGCATCTACCTCGACGCTAGCACACGACAGCGGCATACGAAACTGTACCGAAGTACAGAAATTCAGGCGGAAATCCTGGTCTGCCCGGGAGCGATTGAGAGTGCGCAGAGATGCGGCGGAAGGGTGGCTACCCGCCGACCGGACACTCAGGACGAGCCACGATGACCAGAAAGTGTGAAGAATCCGGCGAGCACCAGCGCCCACGCCGCTCCGAGCGAGATGCCGCTCACGACGTCAGTCGGATAATGAACGCCAAGGTATACGCGTGAGGCGCCCACCATGATCAGCACCGCCGAGACGGCCACGAAGATTGCGGCTCTTGCGCCCGAGTGCTGTACATATCCGCCTGCGATGATCGCGATCGTCAAGTAAAGCGCGGAGGTCGAAACCGAATGCCCGCTCGGATATGAGAAGCCCGACACTACGATCATCTGCTGAGCCTCCGCTGGACGACTTCTTTCGATGATGTCTTTCGTCACGATCGTCAATATGCCTGCTCCCACCGAAGCCGCAAGCAACTGGAGGGCGCCCATCCGGTCGCGCAACACAAGTAACACCAGGAGAGTGAAGGCGGAGAACAGCACCACCAAAGTGATCGATCCCAGCGCTGTCACGTCCACGGCCGTGACCGTGAGCCAGGGGGTCCGCTTTTTTGCCACAGCAAGCAGGATCGCGCTGTCCATGGCACCGGTATCTCCTTCGATCAACTCCCTTGTAATACGGACGAACATGCCGAACGCGAGTGCGGCGCCGCCCAGCCAGAGCGAGAGGCGCCCGGCACGGGCCGAGAACAAAGTGCGACTCATGAATTCAATCTCAACAACAACTCGCGACTCATCAAGCCACTTACGATCGGCGACTGCGAGGGTTTCACAACTCTTGCCTTCATCGCGCCGCCGGCGGCTCCTGGTCGGTGGGAATTCCGACCATGTGGCGATAGAACGCAACGGCCCGGTTAACCGAGGAAGACTCATTCCCCGCGATCAACCCGTTGGCGTTCTTTCCTGTGCGCACGATGCTGTAGTAGCGCCAGACGCCATCCGACTCGCGATCCAGAAAGTAGATCGACTGCATCTCACTCGGGTGAAGCATGGGCATGAAGAGATAGCGCATCGTGCTGACGTTCTCGACATCGAAGACGAGCCGGTCCGCCGAAGCCTCCGCAATGTGCATTCGGTAGATAGCTTTGCCAGAAAGGTTATCGGACTGTTCGAAGTAGAGGTCCTTGCCTTCCTTCATCTCAGCTGGTGTGAAGTCTTCGCGGCGTTGACCACGCTGCAAGTCGGTCAGAGCGTAGGCGTCCACAATTAATGTTCGCCACTGCTTGTGAGTGGTCGACCAGTAGCGAATGCCCGCGAGCTCTGAAATTGCTCCGATGCGGTGAAGCAAGCCCTCCGCTTCCGAGGTATGGCGAAATCGCGCGACTGTGGTTACCAACGTCGTAAAGCCCACCGCAGCCCAACCGGTGCACGCGGGCGGTCTCCAGTCGCGGCCGAAATCAGACTTGCTCCATGACTTCACGATGGCCGAATCATCCAGACCAGGATAGGGCGGAATGGGTTGCTTTCCGCATGGCGGCTGCGGTCCCGACTGCGCCGCCTGCTGCGCAGGGGGAGAAAGCTGGAAGCGATCTGCTTCCTGGGCTGGACAGACCGCGGGCAAGATCAAGAGGAGCGCCGAAAAAGTCAGCGCGTCCCGGAACCGGGACAGGCAAGTCTTAGTTCGCATCATGAGAAGGATCGTCCGCATCGGCGGCCACCACCGGCGGAGTTGCCTTCCTTAGTTGTTCAAGCTCGGTCTGAACTTTGGCCCACTTTTTTGGTTTGCGCTTGGTCGCGTAAGGCGCATCCGGATGCCCGTAGAATTCCAAAAGATCGGCCCGAAGCTCCGGCGAAGCGCCACCAAAGTTCTGCTTGGCGAGGGCGTCCAGCAACTCCGCGTGCGCCTCATCGTCGAGCCAATATTTTCCGGGACCCGTTACTTCACCGGTGTCAAAATTGTCGTTCGGCAAGTCCGGCTGGCCCGCGCCTACCTGGCCCAGCAGCTTCCGGTAGCGATCCAGAGATGCGTTGAAGCTGGCTTCGAACATGCGTTCCGTCTCCGGCGTAGGCGTCTTGAGCTGCAGCACTTTTAGCGGACCAATCTTCGGGAGAATCCTGACAAAGAAGGCGATAAAACTTTCCCAAAAAGTGGGCGGCTGATAATTCTTTCCCCAGTTCTTTTGATAACTCGCGCGCGACAGATTGTAGAGAAACTTGTTTTTGGTCATGCCGGGCTGGTCTTTCATGATGTCGTTTTTCTTCAGGCTCCAGGCGATGCGCGTCGCCTTGGGAAGAAGCTGGCTGACGTCGTGACGGTAGGAACCGAGCACCTTGTCTTCGTCAGAGAGAACGCTCTTGAGATCCAAGCCGTACGTTTCCTGAAAGGCCTGCTCCAGGAGAGGAACTGAAACCCCAAAGCCGATAAAGTCGTGGTAACTATCCGGAGCGTAACGCCCCTGGGCTACTTCCAGAACGTCGAATCCAAATTCCGTCTTTACGTGCGCCAGCGGGTTTTCTTCATACGTCACGGAGTCTCCGTACTTCTTCTTCAACTTCGGATACAGGATGGGGACCGCGCGATTCACGCCGATAAGGTGACCGTCGTTGTCCGCGGCGTAGTGAGAGAGCGCCCCGAGCGCAAAGGCGTAGCCGTCGATGTCCTTGGAATCGCGCAGCAAAGCCAGGACAAAGTCCCCACTCCGCACATAGTGCGTCAAGTCGCTGAAGAAATGGCTGCCGTGCGGGTAATAACCCATGTCCTGAATAATGGCGCCGCCATAGGCATACCCGTGCGCTTCCTTGAGTTGTTCCTTCGTGGCGTCGGGAAAACGCTTCAAAAGCAACGGGCGTATGCTGGCGTCCCATGCGCTGTCGATGATGGCTTCATGCGCAAGGACGGCGTAGGCCGAGCTCTGAGCCGGCCAGCCAAAAGACAAGAGAAGCGCCAGCAGCAGCGCGCAAACTCTTGCGAACCACGTTCTGGCTCTGCCGCTTCGCATTCCATGCATCGCTGCCGACCCCTTTGGGCTCTTAGGTGTGAGCGAGCTATTCCGACTCTAAAAGAGTACGCCACTCGCCGTAGATCAAGCTGTGCTAAATGGAACTGTATTGCTTCTGCCCGCATGACATCATCCGCGTATGTCCAATAACAAAGCCAAGAAACAAACCTACCAAGCAATACTCGCCAGCGTGAAGAAAGAAATGGCAGAGCCCCGCGTCGCCGAATCGGCCCAAATAGAAGCCGAGAGACAGCGCACGGCAGCGGTCAAAGAGGCCGCCAAGCCATGATGCTCATGTTCATTCTCACGATCGTTGTTATCGTAGCGCTTGTGGGGAGCCTTCCAGTTTGGCCACACAGTAAGAAGTGGGGCTATTACCCCATCGGCGGCATAAGCGCGATCATACTGATTATTGTTCTGATCACGATCTTTGCCGGCCACTTGCGCGCGCACTAATCCCTTGATCCGCGGGGAAACCGGATGGGGAGCGAGGGGGGATCGGCCACACGCCCGTCCATCGCGTCTGCGGGTACACCATCCTTGCTTGTGTCTTCTTCCTTAGTATCGTCGTACTATCACCCGTCAAGACCCTTGTTGAGCAACTTACTCCAGTATTTCGGCCTGAGTCCGTCGCCATACTCGCATTCGGCGTGTCTTGGCTTACCAAAGGTGAGACGATCCTTAAGGGCCAGGAGGCCTAAAACCACCATCCGTCACGCGAACGAAAGGGTCGGCCATCCGCCCCCACCCGCCACAAATCGGACTGCATCAAAGCGGGACGGATGGGGGATCAGCAATGCATAAACCTCCACATCAGGACCATGGTGGGCTGAAAGTCATTCTTGTCTTTGTGGCCATGATGGGAGCAGTCGCCTTTGCAAGCTGGTGGCTTCGGATGCCGTCCGACTCAAACCTCCGCCAGAGATTCTTTCGGAACGAATCCGATTTCGCTAACCTGATCGAAATGTCCAATCAGGATTCCCACGTTATTCTTATTCGGTCAAATTCTACCTCCCTGGATACCGATGTGTCTTGGCCTCGACAGGACATCGGTTTCTCCGAGCATAGGTGGAACGAATATCGCCGCTTGTTCCATAGCCTCAAGATAGAAAGCTTGACGCGCCGAGCCGATTTACCTTCCTGCATTTTCATCACCGTCTTTGCATCGGGGGGCGTTTTGGGAAGTTCCGACAAAGGCTACGCCTATTCGGAAAAACCGCTAGCGCCAGTCGTGCCATCTCTTGATGTAATGCCACAGGATCTCTACAACAGAAACAAAGGGCATGCGCTTGTCTTTGAACCGCTGGCCCCCAACTGGTATATGTTCCGGGAGGAATACTAGCCTGTGGTTTGCCAAGATCCCATCCTGTCGCTGGATTGCGGTCCCCGCCGGGCGGCGTAACGCGCGCTTGGGTTACCTTCGATGCGGGCGAACCTCCTCTGACACGACATATAGCGAGGTGCGGGAAGTTCGTGGGGCGTGATATATTCGCGCACGTTGCAAGGGGGGAATAAAGCCAATGAGAAATAAGTGTCTCGCCGCAGGACTATGTCTCGCCGTCGTCTTCGCCACGATAGTGGGCGCGGTGTTCGCGCGACCGAACATCGTCCGGGCGCAGAATCCCGAGCAAAACGCGGTGGGGCGGAACTGCGACCGGGCGTGCCTGTACGGAGTACTCGACAAGTATCTGCACGCGCTCGCGGCGAAAGCTCCCGGGGAGGCGCCGTGGGCGAAGGTGGTGAAGAACACGGAGAACAACGTGGAGCTGCGAGTGGGCGACGGGCTGTGGGGCACGATCACCGGAGTCGGCAATTACAATCTGCGTTTCGCCGATCCGGAGAGCGGGCAGGTGGGGTTTTTCGGCCTCGTCACGGAGACGCGCACCACCTCGACCTACGCTTTGCGCCTGAAAGTGGAAGACGGCAAAATCTCCGAAGTCGAGACGGTGCTGCGCCGCCCCGAAGCCGGTGGGCCGTTCCCGAATCCGCCGAAGCTAGTGGATAAGCCGGTGCTGAACGAAATGGTGCCGTCGGAGCATCGCGTGCCGCGCGCGCGGCTGGTCGCGCTGGTGGACGGCTACTTCAACACGCTGCAATTGAACGACGGCACGCTCTTCACGGAGTTTACCGACGACTGCAATCGGATCGAAAACGGACTGCAAACCACGCACAATCCCGACCTGATGAAGACCATTCCGGTGGCGAACCTGGGATGCGCCGATCAGTTCAAGATGGGCAACTACCGGTACGACACGCTGCTGCGCGCGCGGCGCTATCCGCTGGTGGACGAGGAGCGACAACTGGTGCTGGCGGGCGCGTTCATCGACCACTCCGGGGCGCTGGGAACGTTCAAGCTGACGGACGGCACGGTGATCGATTCGCCGATGCGAACGCCGAGCACGCTGTGCCTGATGGAGCTGTTCCGAATCCAGGACGGCAAGATCCGGCAGATCGAAGCGGTGTTCATCGGCGTGCCGTACGGGATGCCGTCGCCTTGGGTGCCAGAGGAGTGAACCACGTGAGACGAAAAAGGAACCGATACGTGTTGTGCGCGGCGGCCGCGCTGGCCGCGGCGGTCTGCGCGCCGCTGGGCTATTACGCGCGGAGCGCGTTCGCGCAAGGAACGCCCGCAGCGTACGGGCAGATCGACCTGAAGCGCCTGCTCGCTGCGGACAAGCATCCCGAGGAGTGGCTGACCACGGGGCGCGATTTCGGCAAAGGGCATTACTCGCCGCTGACGCAGATCAATCGAGAGACGGTGGCGCGCCTGGGATTCGCGTGGGATTACGACACGCACACGACGCGGGGGCTCGAGGCGACGCCGATCGTGGCGGACGGCGTGATGTACGCGTCCGGATCGACGGGGACGGCGTACGCAGTGGACGCGAAAACGGGCAAGGAAATCTGGAGCTTCGACCCGAAAAGCGACCTGGCGGTGAACCGGCGCGCGTGCTGCGACGAGGTGAGCCGCGGCGTAGCGGTGTGGAAAGGGAAAGTTTACGTGGCGTCGTTCGACGGGCGGCTTTTCGCGCTGGACGCGAAGACGGGCGCGGTGCAGTGGCACGTCGACACGGTCGTGGATCACAAGCGCGGCTACACGATTACGGGCGCGCCGGAAGTGGCGAGCAAGGTCGTGGTGATCGGGAACGCCGGAGGCGAGTACGACGCGCGCGGTTACGTCAGCGCATACGATCTGGACACCGGCAAGCTGGCGTGGCGATTCTTTACCGTGCCGCCGGCGCCGGGGCAGCCATTCGAAAACCCGGAACTCGAGATGGCCGCAAAAACGTGGGACCCGAAGAGTAACTGGGCCATGGGCGGCGGCGGAACCGTGTGGGACTCGATGACGTACGACCCGGAATTCCATCTTTTGTATTTCGGGACGGGCAACGGGACGTTTTTCGATCAGTCGAAGCGGAGCCCGGCGGGAGGCGACAATCTTTTCATTGCGTCGATTCTGGCGATCAATCCCGACACGGGACGCCTGGTGTGGCATTACCAGGAAGTGCCCGGCGAGCAGTGGGACTTCGACGTCGTGCAGCCGATCATCCTGACGGAGCTGAAAATCGGCGGAAGAACGCGCAAGGTGCTGATGCAGGCGTCAAAGGACGGATTCTTCTACATCCTCGACCGAAAAACGGGCGAGGTGCTTTCGGCCGACAAATTCGTGCGGGTGACGTGGGCCGATCACGTGGATTTGAAAACGGGCCGGCCGGTGGAAGCGGCAAACGCGCGAGATTTCAGGAATTCGACGAACGGCAAGGAATTCATCTCACCTTCGCCGATGGGCGGGCACAACTGGAACCCGATGTCGTACGACCCGCAGAACGGGCTCGTCTACATCCCGGCGATCGAGAACGGGCAGGAATCGGTTTTCTCCGGCAAGGCGTTTCTGAGGGCGTGGGACCCGATTCGCGGCAAGACCGTGTGGGAAGTGCAGATGTCCGACTGGTGGGACCGGCCGGGCGTGCTGGCGACGGCGGGAGGACTGGTTTTTCAGGGCACGGGGACAGGCCACTTCCGCGCGTACGACGCGGACACGGGAAAGCTGCTGAAGGACATCGACATCGGCACGAGCGTGGTGGCGGCGCCGATGTCGTATGAAATCGACGGCGTGCAATACGTCGCACTGATGGCCGCGTGGGGCGGCGGCGGATGGAGCTTCTCGCACCCGAAGAGCGCGTTTTACGAGCGAGGAAACGAAGGGCGGATCATCGCGTTCAAGCTGGATGGCGGCGAGACGCCGAAGCCGCCGCTGCTGCCGAAGACGGGGCCAATTCCGGAGCCGCCGCCGCTGACGGCGTCCGCGGACGTGGTGCAGCATGGCGCGACGCTCTTCGGCGCGAGCTGCGCGTCATGCCATCCGAATCAGCCGGGAGGACTGGCGCTGGATTTGCGGCGGATGAGCGCCGAATCGCACGAGGCGTTTCACGAGATCGTCCTCGACGGCGTGCTGACAAACGCGGGGATGCCGCCGTGGGAAGGCGTGCTGAAGCCGGAAGAAGTGGACGCGATTCACGCGTACCTGATTTCGATCTCGTGGGACGCGTACAAGAAACAACAGGCAGTGCAAGCGAAGTAGGCTAGCGGCGGGCGAAAGCGTCTAAGCCGGGATGAACGAGCCGAACGGCGGCGTCAATGGGTCCACTGATTCCGACTGGAGTTTGTTGCAAGCCTGACTTCAAGTACCCACTCGTCGCTTTCGAGTTCATAGGCCTTGCAAGAGCCGCACTTGACCAGGGCCGTAACAAAGTCGGCGGCCTGTCCCAGCTGCACGTCGGCCGGGCCAGCCGTGGAGAGCTGGCTCGTCACGGGGTGTAGCAGCCCGTGCTCATTGTCAAAAGCTATTAGGACATACATTAACTGAAGCTAGCAAGCATTCGCACGTCTGTCCAATTTGTCCTTTGGATGGGGGCCATTGCTTTCCCAAGGCTCGGTGCGTGGAGTCCAAGTGCCTCAAACGAAGGGCCTTGCGCTCGCCGCAGTCTCTTCGCTGGGTCAGCAGGGACGAGATGATCTTCAATGGCAGTCCAGTGTACGCGACGTGGTTCCGTCTTTCGCTCGCCAAGAAACGATTGACGACAGAGATGCACATTGTGGCACTGTATAGGGGATATGTAACAGATCCTCCATGTAGCGCCTGAAGGCGCAGGGATTTCACATGCTGATTCGCTTGGGATACGACATTGTTTTCGACGCTCCTCTTCCAGTACCGATCGTAGCGTTGCTGAAAGTACACCCTTCCCGGGTGAATGATCTGCGTAAGCCAGATATACTGAACCTCGCACCTGCAACAAACGTCGACTGCTACTTCGACAGTTTCGGAAATAACTGTTGCCGCTTTCTCGCTCCGGCGGGCCAAATCCGCTTAAGCAACTCGACTCTGATTTACGACACGGGGAATCCAGATCCGGTTGCGCCGTGGGCGCGCGAGATACCGGTGCAGGATTTGCCAAGCGACGTACTTCGGTACCTGCTTAGCAGCCGGTACTGCGAAGTCGACCGTATGTCGAACATTGCGGCGGAGCTTTTTGGCAGGATCTCGCCTGGATGGAACCGGGTGCAGGCTGTGTGCGAGTGGGTTCACGGGAAAGTGACGTTCGGATACCAGTACGCGAGCGCGGTGAAAACGGCGATTGATGTCTTTGCAGATCGCTGCGGCGTTTGCCGGGATTTTCAGCACCTGGCGATAACGATGTGCCGGGCGTTGAATATACCGGCGCGCTACGCGACAGGATATCTGGGCGACATCGGAGTCCCGCCGTCGCCTGTGCCCATGGATTTCAGCGCGTGGTTCGAAGCATATCTGGAAGGCCGGTGGTGGACGTTCGATGCACGTCACAATCAGCCCCGCATCGGTCGTGTGTTGATGGCGGTGGGGCAGGACGCGTCCGATGTAGCCCTCACGACATCTTTCGGTACCGCGAATTTGCGGCAGTTCAGCGTGATTACCGATGAAGTGCCGGAACACGAAGCGGCGCACGCCTGAGCGCAAAAACTCATACTGAGCCAAACGCGCACGAAGAAGGCTCTTGGTACGGATACACCATGGTTGTGGTCGTCATTGGGCAGCCAGCCCGCGAAATGCTAGCGTGAAGCCTTTGTTTTCCGTCTCTTCGGCGATCGTCCAGCCTTGTTTTCCGCCCAGCGCTGTATTGCGCCTTCCCTAGAATGAAGCTGGATCTGTTTTTCAACGCCGCTCGCGTCTCCGTATTTGTGCAGCGGAGCGACTGAGGCTTTTCGAAAATTAAGCGGATCTCTGAGGTTCTGCAATTCGCGGTAATAATAGAGCGCGGTGGGCCGAGACGCTTTGAACCTAAGCTTCTTTAAAAACTCGATTTCTTCCCCGGTAGCATTGCCGCTCAGGGAAGAGTCCCGAAGGAATTCTTTGAGTCCAGACTCTTCCTCAAACGGTCCGTCAGGCTCCTTTTCCACAAACTCGAGTTTTTTGAGGAAGCCGGGAGTTAGTCTCCGATTCAACACGATCTCTATCCCAAAGTTGTTTAGATCGATATCCCAGGAATCAATCAGCGGGTCGAGGAAGGATGTGCAACTTTCAACGGAAAGGTTGAAGACATCCGTATCGAGGAATTCAAGAACACTGACCCGTATTTCCTGGTAGCTTCGACCATTCAGTTGAGCGACCCGCTTCAGCCAGCTTTCACTTTCCAGTTCTTCTTTCGCGACTCTCTTGACGACGTCCAGAAGCTTCTGCGTGACGAGGCGCTCCAATTCGCCAAAAGGCTGCCTTTCAAAAATGGAGCGTATCTCCTTTTCTTTCTCCGGAGCACACTTGCGCAGGATCAGTTCCCGTACTTCCTTGAATAGGGGCGCAGGCGAGTCAGACAGCCTTTTCTTCAATTCTTCCATGCGCTCATGTCCGGCCAGCTCTGAAAGCTTGCCTGCTGGGAGCTTCAAGAATTTTCCTATCTTGACGTAAATGTCCGTGCGGTCGGGTGCGGGGGGCAATTTCTTTCGAGTCAACAGTTGGGAAATGTAGGAGTCCGTGACACCGGCGGCGGTTGCAAGGTCCTTTTGCTCAAGCTTCAATTCTTCCAGTCGCTGTTTGATCAACAGGCAGACATCCACAAAATGCCTCCCGGAATTAACTATTAGCAATACACTGCAGAGAATAGTCTCAGAATTGAGTTGACAGAGCAAGTTACTTAACCCAGTATGGTTAACGACCTGAGGGCTTCTTCAGACTGACCTAACAGTTGGAAGTTATCTGAACCGCCCCTTGGCCATGCAAAACCAAGGAGACCCACATGTTTGCACGCCGAGTCTATATGCACCTGAAGCCGAACCATGTTGCTCAGTTTACGGAGAAGATTGAGAAGGAAGTCATCCCGAACCTTCGAAAACAGAAGGGGTTCCAAGACGAAATCACGTTCGTTGCACCATCTGGAACGGAAGCGTTCGCGATCAGTCTGTGGGACCGAGCGGAAAGCGCGGAGGCTTACAACCGCGCAAGTTACCCCGAAGTGACGAAGATTCTCGCGACAGTGGTTGAAGGACCACCCCAGGTGGAAACCTTTAACGTCGCTAACTCCACCTTCCACAAGATCGCTGCTGCTGTAGCCGTCTAAGGTTTTCTAGGCGGGGCGGGAAGGTTTCCGCCCCGCCCATCTCTCCGAGAGATTGAGAGCGCAGGAAATACTCCTCGCGACAGCAAGGAACCGTCTTCATTTGGAATATTCGGGAAAAGGAGAAAAGTCATGCTGTTACTCTGTTGGATCGTGGGTGGTTTAGCCGCCGGCTGGCTGACGGGGAAGATTATGTCGAGCGAAGGGCGCGATCAAGTAATGGACATGGTGATGGGCATCGCGGGTGCGGTTGCAGGAGGCTTCCTCTTCAACACCACACATCTCCTGGTCCAAGGCAAGATGATTTACACGAGTCTCGCTGCGATTTTTGGCGCTGTCGTCCTGACCGTTCTTTCTCGACATGTCGGCGGAAGACGGGAATACGGTGCAACGGACTAAGCCGGAGGCAGGCATCCACGCAATCGGTTGAATCCACACTAGAAAAATGGCGCGCCCGGAGGGGTTCGAACCCCCGACCTTGTGCTCCGGAGGCACACGCTCTATCCATCTGAGCTACGGGCGCGTATTTGCCTTCCCGACATTGCTACCGAAGAAGTTGCGAGTGCAGTTGCATCCTCAGTTTACCTCGCTCGCCGCACGCTGGCAAAACAATCCGCCTCGCCATGCGGCGGCGTCCATGCGGCGGGCCGCTCTCATCCGGGTACAGCTTATGCCGCGAGCGGCGCCTCGTCCGGATGGTATAATTCCGCGCGTTTATTCCCATGACCGATTCTCTCCCCCGTTGGATCGAAATCACTGGGACACGCGGCCTGCGCGTCGCGATCATCCTGATCCTTGCTTTCGTCCTGACGCGCATCTTGAAGGCGCTCACGACGCGCCTGGTGCAGATCTCGAAGGGACACACGCGCGTCGCGCAGCTTCGCGAGCAACAGACGCGCACGATGGCCAGCCTGCTCTACAGCGTCGGCACCACGGTCATTTTCGCGGTGGCCGTTCTATTCGCGTTGCCCGAGTTCGGGTTCAACGTCACGCCCGTCGCGGCGACGGCCGCGGTCGCGAGCATTGCCTTTGGATTCGGCGCCCAGACCCTCGTCAAGGACTTGATTAACGGTTTCTTCATCGTTTTCGAAGACCAATACGTCGTCGGAGACTTGATCCAGCTCAACGGCGAGACGGGGCGCGTGGAATATCTCACGCTCCGCCGCACCGTCCTGCGGAACGCGAACGGCGCCATCGTCACCATACCCAACTCGCTCGTCGGCCAGGTGGCCAATCTGAATCGCGATTGGTCGCAGACGTTCCTCGACGTGACCGTTCCCTCCGACGAAATGGTCGGCCGCGCACTCGCCACACTCGAAAAAGTCGCCGGGGACTTCCGCAACGATGCCGATTGGTCCACCGCTCTGATGGACGGCCCGCGCGTCCTCGGCGTAGAATCTCTCTCTCTGGACGGCACGGTGCTGCGCCTCCAGGTTCGGACGGCTCTCAATCGTAAAGACGATGTGGCGCGCGAGTTGCGCCGGCGGATCAAGCTGGCTTTCGAGGAGTCGCGCATCGCCCTCAGCCAGACGCACTCCGTCGAACTGCGCGGCTCCGCTCCGCCGCCCCGACCATGATCGCTGGAAACAGTTTTCAAATTGATGTCGATCCGACCTTTCACAAGGAGGAACTGATGGGAGAAGTGACGCACGAACAGGTGAATCTGATGCTGCGGTTGTACGAAATGCGGCGCGAACCTCGCATGCGCGAGGCTCGCGATTGGTACTTTATGACTTTTCGGCCCGCATCTCTTGAGGACATCTCAAAGAAGTGGCCGATGGGCAGTTCGGGAAGCGCCTACATGCGCATGGTCATCAGTTATTGGGAGATGGTCGCTAGCATCGTGAACCGTGGCCTGATCGACGAGGATTTCTTCTTTGAAAACACGGGCGAACAATGGATGGTCTGGGAACGGATCAGGCCCTTCGTCGCGAGCATGCGCGAACGAAGCAAGAATCCGCATCAGTATGCGAACCTTGAAAAGCACGCCCAGCGGCTCGAAGCCTGGCGCGAGAAGCGCGCGCCCGGCACGACCGACGCGATGCGCCAGATGATGGCGGGAATGCAGGCAGCTCCAGTCAAATTGAAACCGAAGCGCAAGAAGAAGTAGCACGGGCTTCCCGGGTCGGTAGCGTGTATCGGACGAGAAGGCAACCTTGACCGAAGCGAACACTCACTTGGGACTCTGCGCGGCTTGCAGGGGTCCGCTGCAGCTCCGCTTTCCGTCGGTGGTCGATCCGAACACGCGAGAGCGATTTCCGATTCTCGCGTGTTCGGAATGCGGCCTCGGTCAAATTTCGCCGCAGCCCGCCGATCTTTCCCCTTACTACGCGGAAACCTACTACGGAGGACGCCACGGCTTTACCGCGAACCACTGCCTGCGCCGCCGCACGCGATGGGTCGATTCGCTCTTCGGCGCGGGCGAGAATCGCAAGCTGCTCGACATCGGTTGCGGCGACGGCTCGTTTCTTTTGGCGGCCCAGCAACAGGGATGGCGCGGCGTGGGAACCGAGATGAATCCGGAGCCCGCTCGCGAAACCGGCTTGGACGTCTTTCCGGATGTCGCCTCCGCGGCTGCATTGGGCCCGTTTGATTGCATTACGCTTTGGCACAGCCTGGAGCACGTGCGCGATCCATCCGCCATACTGCGAGACTGCAAGAAAATCCTGAAGCCCGGCGGCGTCCTGCTCATTGCGGTTCCAGACGCCGGCGGTTTGGAGGCCCGTACCTTCGGCGCTCGATGGTTCCATCTGGATGTCCCGCGGCATCTTTTCCACTTCACGCGGAAATCGCTGGCCAGCGTCTTGCGCGCCGCGGGCTTCGCGGGCCTGCGAAGCTGGCATCAGGAGTTTGAATACGATCTTCTGGGCTGGTCGCAGAGCGCACTCAACGCGATGGGATTTCCCCCCAACCTCTTCTTTCATGCCCTGACGGGCCGCAAATTGAACGTGGGGAAAGCGGAGGTCGTGGTGAACTGGGTCTTGGGCGCCGCGTTTTCCGCGCTGGCGTTGCCGCTCGTTCCCTTGGCGGCGCTGCTTGGCCGGGGCGGAACGCTGATCGTCGCCGCGAAGCCTGAATAGACCGGCAATCAATTGCTGAAAACTGGAGGCGCGGGTGGGAATCGAACCGCTCAGCCCACCGGAGATACCCAAGCTATTCGTCCAGTCTCCAGAACTCTTTGCCTTTTCTGCGCTCGCTCCATACAATGGGGTCGTTTTCATACATGATGTCACCGAATCAAGCCCAATCTTCTCGCGGACTCTACCGCTTCGCGGTCGCAACCTCGTGGTGCACGGTCCTGCTTCTCATGGCCGGCGCGCTGGTAACCAACAATAACGCCGGCGACTCGGTCCCCGATTGGCCGCTCGCCTACGGACGCGCGATCCCCCCCTTCGTTGACGGCATCCGCTTCGAGTACGCTCACCGCGTCATCGCGGGCCTCGTCGCGGTTCTCACGTTGATTCTGGCTGTCTGGGTCGTGCGCGCGGAGCGCAGGCCCGTGGCGCGCCACCTCAGCTGGTCGGCGTTCGCCCTGGTCATCGCGCAGGCAGCCCTCGGGGGCTTCCGCGTCCTCGCGGGCTATCCGGACCTCTCGGCGACTGCGCATGCTACCGTGGCGCAAATCTTCTTCGTCATGCTGGTCGGCCTCTCGATCTACCTGAGTCCCTGGTGGCAGAGCGACCAGCCGCAGCTCGACGATTCCGGCGCGCCTCCCGCGAGATATCTGACCGTGTGGACGACCGCCGCGATCCTGGTCCAGATCGTCCTGGGTGCGGCGTTCCGCCACGGGGCCTTGGGCATCGTGCCGCATCTGGTTGGCGCCGGAGTGGTCACCACCCTCGTGGTCTGGACCGGCCGCGCCGTCAAGAATCGTTTCCGGCAGGATCGCGATCTTCGCCGCGGCGTGGCGCTGCTCCACTCGTTTTTCGGCATCCAGTTGCTGCTCGGTGGCGCAGCCTGGTGGGAGATGAGGCAAGTGTGGGACGCAGTCCAGTCGGCCCCCTTGTATGTCCTTCTGACGGTCGCGCATGTTCTCGGCGGCGCCCTGACACTAGCCTCCTCCGTTCTGTTGACCATGTATTGCTTCCGCCTGATTCGTCCGGCGGCTGCCCTCGCCGCCGGTTCACCGGTCGGTTCTTCATCCAAGGGTTCGCCTCAACAGGCAGGAGTGTAGAGAGAACACATGAGTGAGCTCCGCGCCGACTATCGTGGCGCAGGCCTGCGCACGCTGAGAATCATCACGCGCGAGAGGTACCCTTCGCTTACGAATGCCGCGGACTGGCGCAGGCACTCACAATGAAAGCAGGAGAGTTCGAGTATAGATTCCGCGAACCACTAGGTGCGCCCGCAGAGCGCGGCGGCGTGCCGCCCGTCTATCGACGGACTGTTGAAAACGGCATGGTCATCGAGCGCGATGTTGCTGTTGCGATGCGTGATGGAATCAAGATTTACATCGACGTGTTTCGTCCCGCCGACGAGAAGCCGGCACCGCCGTTGATTGCCTGGGGGCCTTACGGCAAACACGGACACACGAACTACCACGAGGTTTTCCCGAACTGTGGCGTCAAGCCGGAGATGCAATCTCGATTCGCGGCCTTTGAGGCGCCCGATCCAGGATACTGGGTTCCACAAGGTTATTCCGTCATCAACGTGGACATCCGCGGCACCTGGTATTCGCAGGGCGACGCCACGTATCTCTCGCCGGAAGAGGCGGAAGATTACTACGATCTGATCGAGTGGGCCGGCACGCAACCCTGGAGCAACGGCAAGGTCGGTTTGTCCGGAGTTTCTTATCTGACCAGTTCTCAATGGCGGGTCGCATCTCTCAACCCACCGCATCTGGCGGCGATTAATCCATACGAAGGCTGGACCGACACGTATCGCGAAGTTGTGCGTCACGGTGGCATCCCGGAGACCTACTTCTGGCCCTACCTTCCAGGTCGTTGGGGCAGAAGCACCACGCGTGTGGAGGACCTCCTTACCGAAGTAAAGGAACATCCCTTTTTCGACGCATTCTGGGCTTCGAAGGCCGCCGACTTTTCGACAATCAAGGTCCCTGCGTACGTGGTTGCGAGTTGGACAGACCAGGGTTTGCACACGCGGGGGACACTCGAGGGTTTCAAGAAGATCGCTTCCACGCAGAAGTGGCTCGAAGTACACGGACGAAAAAAGTGGGCCTACTTCTACGAACCCGAAAATGTGCGCCGGCAGCGGGAGTTCTTTGACTGCTTTTTGAAGGGCGTTCCCACATCGGTCGCGGAATGGCCGAAGGTGCGACTCGAGGCGCGGGAGAGATTCTATGTGGGATCGATGAAGTCTGAGAGCGAGTGGCCCATCTCTCGCACGCAATATACGAAGCTTTATCTCGACGCCAAAACGGGGTCCCTTAAGCGCCAATCGGTTTCGGAGGAGCAATCCTTCTCATACGACGCCCAGTCCGAGGGGCCGGGTCCTCATTGCGCGCAATTCGATTTGGCGCTCGAAAAGCCGACGGAGTTGATCGGCCACATGAAGCTAAAGCTGTGGATGACGCCCGAAGGGGCGGACGACATGGATATCTTCGTCGCGATTCAGAAGCTCGACTCAGCCGGGAACCTCGTGCCGTTTGCTTTCTGGACCCACTTCGACGACGGACCCGTCGCATTGGGTTGGCTCCGAGCTTCCCATCGCGAACTCGATGAGACAAAATCGACGGCATACCAGCCGATTCTTGCCCATCGCCGGGAGCTCAAGATCGAAAACGGCGCGATTGTGCCGCTCGAGATCGAAATCTGGCCCTCCGGCACCCGTTTTGAGGCTGGCGAACAATTGAGGCTTGTCGTCCAGGGCGTCGACATATATCGATACCCCAAACCGACGATGGCGGATCGTCACGAAGACACCGTAAACCGGGGGCGCCACGTGATCTACGCCGGTGGAAAGTATGATTCGCATCTTCTGGTCCCGGTCATTCCAGAGGAAACACGATAGCGGGATCCTGGCGTAGCGTTCGTTCAGTGGGTCCGCGACGTGATCAGGCCAGAAGTGCGGCGGTCAGGTCACTGAGTGGCCGGGTATTCTACGGCAGACCCAAACTTCCAAACGCCCTTGGGTAGGTAACGATTCCCCAAGGCAATTTGAACCCTTCAATCGTCTGTATAAATTTATACGAATTGGCGTCGATCACTACCACGTTGTTGGATCGCCCACAGGCCAGCAAAATCTTCGAATCATCCGGCGTGAACGTAAAATGCCAGCACCGCTGTCCCGTTGGCGTCTCCGCGATTAGTTGCAGGGAATCTGCCGCAAATACCTGCATCTTTCTCGCGGTGGACGCCGAGACGAAAATTCTCTTGCCCTCCCGATCGAACGCCAGCCCATTGGGCATCGCTGCTGTCGGCGCCGCTTTCGTCACGTTAAAGCTCGGATCCATCTTGACCAGCGTCCCGGAGAGTTCCATCGTCACGGCGTAACCCGATCCGTCCGGCGATACCTTCACTCCCCGCGGCCTCTGTCCGTAAGGCTTCAAATCGATCGTGCGGACCAGCGTGCCCGCATGCGCATCGTAAATGCCGATCGTATTCTGTGCCTCGTTCGCTACCAGCAGGTATTTCCCGTCGCTCGAAAACTCCAATCCTTCCGTTTCTGTGCCGGCCTCAAAATCCAGCCCTTTCGTCCAGTCCGGCACATGGCACTGCACCACATGAGAACGCGGCTCATTCACGTTGTTATCGTCGCCGCCGGCCGTCGGAGGTTCGCCGGTTGACCGCGCCTCGTAAGATGTGAAGAGTTCGTCCCCTCCGGGGTTCAGCTTCACGAACTCCGGATTGTCGCCCACCTGAAATCGCTTCACCAAACGCATTCCGCGTGTGTCAAACACGCTCGCATCGGCCGTGTCTTTGTCCGCCACAACGACATACTTTCCGTCATGAGAGATGTCGATCCCGCGCGGCGCCACGTTGTCCGGATGAACCCTCCGAATCACCCTCATCGTGCCAAGATCGATAACACTGATCCCGCCGTCCTGTTCGCTCACATAGGCTACATTTGTGGGGACCCGCAGGTATCGCACATATCCCACGGCCGCCGCGGCCACCAGCAGCGCTGCAGCCACCCATCCCACCATCTTGTCAGCACTCATTGCTCATACTCTCCGATCGGTTTCCACAGAACACCTCACCCCAGAATCCTTGCAACGGCCATGATTGTGCCAATCACCCCTCGCTTGAGTGCCATATGCGCTACTCCTGAGTTCCCCTTCACTCCATCCGGTGATCTGGCAAGTACGATGGGCTCTTACCTCCTATCCCACATCAATCGCAGTGATCGAGATCACACCATACCGCGCTGTTTGGCGGTGGATTTGAAATTGTCACGACAAACTATAAGTCGCATCGAGAACTGTCTCCCTAGCCCCGGTTATCGGAGCCAATCGCCCTGAGCGCTGCCTTGCGCACGCCGCGCAATGCAGGCAGATGAATCGCAGAAGGCCATCATCAAGCCACAACACAATGTTCGTCCTGTTGCGTTCGGCAGGTTAGCTACGATTACTCGCCTTGGGTGCGCTTACGCCAGGAGCAGCTTGAGGCCAACCTACGACGCGCATCGGAGCACAATCCGGTCTCACTCATGGAGACGAAGGGTACACGAGAAAGACGAGAGGATTAACTAATGGATTTTCACCAGGATATCTTGGAGGCGCGGGTGGGAATCGAACCCACGAATGAAGGTTTTGCAGACCTCTCCCTTCCCACTTGGGTACCGCGCCTCGGAAGCACAGTATAGCGAAAGTGCCGCCCGGTTTCAGCACGCGGTAGCGTCCGAAGACCCATCGATCGTCTTCTCCTCGGCCGTACTTCGCGCTAAAGTGAATGTCGATGATTCCTTTGGTTTGGCTCGCAGCCAGCATCCTCGCAATTCTGGTGGTCGCGGTCGTGGTGTGGTCGGCGGGCCGCCGCTCCGAAGCGCATCTTTCCGCCGTCCGCCAGGAAATGCAGAATTCGCTCGCGGCGCAGAGCCAGGCGGTGACCACCCAGATCAACGGCCAGATCAACCACATGATGCAATCCGTCACGCAGCAGCTCGGCCAGGTGCGCCAGGAGCTCCTGACGGGCGTCACATCAACCAGCCAGATCGCAAGCGACGCTCAGCGCGAAGTGACCCGGCGCCTGGAATCGTCTACGGACGTCCTGCTCCAGATGAGCCAGCAGATCGGAGAGGTGCAGCAGACGAGCCAGGACTTGTCGAAGGCAGCGCAAACGCTGCAATCGGTTCTGGGCGGCGCCAAGACGCGCGGCACGCTCGGCGAAGCCATGCTCGACCGCTTGCTCGCGGACGCTCTCCCGCAGGCTGCCTACTCGATGCAATACCAGTTCGCTTCGACGGGCGCCATCGTTGATGCGGTCGTGCGCAATGGCGACCGCCTTCTGTCGATCGATTCTAAATTCCCGCTCGACGCCTATCGCAGGCTGGTCGATGCCGGAGACGACGCGCGCCGCGACTTTTCCTTGGCCGTCCGGAAGCACGCCGATTCGATCGCCGAGAAATACATCCTCCCCCACGAGCATACGTTCGACTACGCGCTGATGTTTGTCCCTTCCGAGGGCGTTTACTACGAACTCCTGATGACAGAGGACCCGAAGTACGGCAAGCTCGACGAGTATTGCCGCCAAAAGCGCGTATTCCCCGTTTCGCCGAACACGTTTTACGCCTGCCTCAGCGCGGTCGCGGTCAGCTTGCAGAGCCAGAAGATCGAGGAAAATGCACGGCACCTGCTCGCCGGCCTGGCAGGACTGAAGAGGCAGATCGAGTCGTTCGGCGATGTGTACGAGAAACTCGGCACCCATCTCCGCCACGCACAGCAGAGCTACGATGAGGCCGATACGCGGATTGACCGCGCGCGCAATTCCCTCGAGCAGATGTCGCAGGGCGCGCTTCCCGATTCACCGCAGGCGGTCCTCTTGCCGCCGTCCGGCGAATAGCTCAGAGCGCCGCGCGGGCGGCGCCGAGTAGCGTGCGAAAATCTCCCGCAATCGTTGTAGAGATCATGTCGTCGAGCGCGCTTGCAGCCTGTTGAAAATCGCGCGGATGATGCGCCAGGCGGTTGGCGAGCCCTTTGATGTTGTGCTGCAAGTCTTTCGGCGCAAGATGCTCGGCGGCCTGCAAGTATCGTCGCGCGGCGTCGATATCCGGCGGGGACACGAGCCGTGCGTGGAACGAGAAATCTCCGGACGTCACGGCCTGGACCTTGATTCCCGCGACGTTCTGCGCGCCGCCGACGGTCACCACCTCTTGCGCCTCTCCCCGCTCGAATCGCAACACACCGGGCGTTTCGTTTTCGACGATGAGCCGCAGCGCTTGCTCCGCACCCCGCACGCGCACCACGAGCTGGCCCTTCTGCTCCGGCTGCAGCGGCGGATTCGGCGCTTCGAATTCGAGCGCCACGAGCGCCGTCGTTGCAGTGGATTGCAGCCCCGGCGCCGTGACGGAAATCGTCGCCGGTCCCGGCGTCGCTTTCGGCCCCGGTAGCACGACCAGACACTCAGGCGACGCCGCGAGCACGAGTGCAAGCTGGCCGTCGATTTTCACCAGAGCCCCACTCGCTTCGCCGCTCAGGCCCGCACCGCAGATTGCAAATCGGTCGTGCAGCGCCACCGCCGGCGCCACCGTCAGCGCGGACGCCCCTCCCGCCGGCTGCGCCGGGTCCAGCAGCGCCGCAAACGAAGCCCCCGAAGCCCTCGCGATGAAGTAGCCGTCAGCCGCAGAGGCCGGCGCCACAAACGACGCGTGCCCCGTCCGATCGGTCGTCACTCGCTTGTCCCCGATTTCGACAGTCACGCCGGACGCAAGCCGTCCGTCCACGCCGAGCACCGCGAGCGTCGCGGGCTGGCCCGCCACCACTCGCGGAGGAAGCACGATCGTAACGCTCCACGTCGTCAGCGGAGTCGACGGTGCCTGCGCGTGAGTAGCAGGCATACGTATCAGCGCCGCGCAAAGAAACATACAAAACAAAGGCGTGCGTAACGGACGAGAGCTCTGGCCTTTCATTCCCATGAAATCCCCGCGATACACGTATGAATGGCCGACAGCATAGCTAGTCGTCCAGGCGCACGACGAACGTCGTCGCCTGCCCGTCGGCGTGCAGCTCGCTCGAAAGCTGCTGCGCCGCTTCCTGGCTCGGCAGCCGCCCGACGCGCACGCGGTAGAAGACGCCGTTCGGCGAATCGTAGACCGCGATACTCACCGCAGAGTAGCGCGTCGCAAGCTGCGCGCGCAGCCTCTCCGCGTTGTCCTGGTTCGCAAATGCGCCCACCTGCACGCCAAAGAATCCCACTTGCGGATTCGGTCCCGCGATCACCTCGAGCCGCACCCGCGCGGTTCCGGGCCCGACCATGCCGACCGCCTGTGCGGCGGAAAGCGAAAGATCGATCACGCGGTTGGCCACAAACGGGCCGCGGTCGTTGATGCGGACTTCGGTCTGCCGTCCATTGTCGAGGTCCGTCACCCGCACGACCGCGCCAAAGGGCAGTGTGCGGTGGGCCGCCGTGAACGCGTGCATGTCGTAGATTTCTCCGTTGGACGTGCGGTGCCCGTCGAACGGAATCCCGTACCACGACGCTACTCCCTCCTCGGTGTATTCGCCCGGCACGGCAGGCTGTCTTTCGATTGACGGGGGCGCCCCCGAAGGAGGCGAGGGCTGCGGCAGGGGAGCCTGCGTGGGAGGCTGAGGCGCATACCTCCGATGAGCGCAACCCGCTGTGGCGGCCAGCGAAATCGCCGACACAAAAGCTAGGCGCCACGGCAACGCCATTCCGCGGCGGGCGGATAACTTCACGCGGTATCCCGGTTCACTTGTTTGGACTCAAGTTCGGTATTATAGGAACGCGCTCACATTCTCGCAAGGAAACCCATTAGACTCTCCCATTGGGATCTTTGGGATCGAATCGATGACATTCGGTGAAAAGGTCAGGGGGTTTTTCGGTAGCGGCAGCGGGGGGCCGCGCCCGAAGCTCTGCCCATCGTGCGGCTCGCTCGTGGGCGCCACCGCCACGCGCTGCCACCAGTGCGGCGCAAGCGTGAACTTCTCGCTTGCCGCGGCCAGCCGCTCGCTCGCCCGCCTGATGCCAACAACCTCACCCGCCACCTACGCGGTCCTGACCCTGAGCTGCGCCCTCTATTTCGTCAGCCTGCTGTGGACGGTGCACATCAGTGGCTTTTCAGCTTTCGGCGGAGGGTTGTCGGGCCTGTTTAACTTCGGCGCGATCAATGGCGATGTCCTGCAACGCCTGGGCGCTTCATTGCCGCTGCCCGTGGACCGCGCCGAGCCGTGGCGCCTCGTCATGGCGGTTTTCCTCCACGCCAGCATCCTCCACATCCTCTTTAACATGTGGGTCCTGATGGACATCGGCCCGCAGATCGAGGAGCTCTACGGCTCGGCCCGATTCCTCTTCATCTACGTCGTGACGGGCATTGGAGGCTATTTGCTGAGCAGCCTGTTCTGGCATTTCAGCGTCGGCGGCTCGGGAGCGCTTCTCGGTTTGATCGGCGTTCTCCTGGCCGTTACCACAGGCCGGCGGAGCGTGGGAATGCAGATGCTCCGCAACCAGATCATCCGCTGGCTGGTTTACATCGTTGTGTGGGGGCTATTGTTCCCCGGAATCGATAACTGGGCGCACGCTGGCGGATTCGTCACCGGCTTTGCCCTCGGCAAAATCATGACCGACCGTACACCTTCGACGCCCGAAGAGCGCAAGCGCGCCTACGCGTTGGGGTGGGGGACGGCACTCGTCGTCGTTACGAGCCTGGTGATGGCTGCTTTCAGCGTTCTGCGCAAATACTAGAGCGAAATAAACGAGCGCGCTATTTCGCAGCCGGTCCGTGCGAAACCCCTTCCGCATGGAGCTGCCGCGACACCACGATGCTGTAGTGAATCCCCGAAATCATCACGAACGCGGCAACGCAATAGCCGCAGATTTCCCGCACGACCCATAGCGTTGGGTTCTCCCAAACAGCCAGCAAGAGTACCAGCGTGACCAGCGAAATCTCGAAGAACGTGGTCGCTTTCCCCCAAATGCTCGGCGGAAACGACCGGTAGCCCACCGTCAGCAGGATAACCGCGCAGGCGACCAGGATCAGCATGTCGCGGCCGAGCACCATGATCGCCAGCCACCATCCGATCTTCCCCTTGAGCGCCAGCACGAAATACGACGAGGAAAGAAGCAGCTTATCCGCGATCGGATCGAGGTACGCTCCGAGGGCCGTCTTCTGATTCAGCGTGCGCGCCAACAGACCATCCAGCCCGTCGCTTACGCCCGCCGCCACCAGAATCCCGAGGGCCAAACCGTAGCGGTCGTATTCGATCGCCATGACGAAGAACGGAAGAAACGCCAAGCGCAAGAACGTGAGCTGATTGGGAACGGTCAAGATGCGGTTGCGCATAAAATAATCCGGGCTTCATATGCGAACCCGGCAAATTATCGCGGCGACGGATCAGGCGAACTGCGCGAGATAATCCGCCAGCGAGCGGCCCACTTTTCTCTCGAACATTTCGGCAAGGGAAGGAACCGAACCGCGAGCCTCGTCGAGCGCAATCCGCTCGATCCGCACCATCGGGAAGAAGAGCGTCGGCAATCCGATGCGGTCGCCTTCCGGATGCAGCACCTGGCTGATGAAATCATCGAACGAGCCGAGGTCGATTCCCCGCAGCGTGACTCCTGCGTTCGAAATGTCCAGCAACTCGCCCCAGAGTCTTTCCTTCGGGCTGTGCAGGCTCACAACGACAATCGAGTGTGGCTCCATCACCTCTCCCAGGGGACCCCACGCCAGTATCCTTGGCCGTATGGTATCGCAGACAGTCGCCGGGCGCGCTCCAGCGATGCGCAAGGGTTATCGCATCGCGTCCGGGCGCATCAGACGGAGATCGTTTGCAGATCGGGCACCAATTGCAGCTTGGGCTCCGTCAGCTTCTGCACGTCTTCCGGCGTGACGCCCGCCGCGACCTCGCGCAGCAACAGACCCTTCGGCGTCACCTCGATCACCGCCAATTCCGTCACGATCAGGTCGACGACCCCGAGGCCCGTCAGCGGCAGCGTGCACTTCTTCACGATCTTCGCTCCGCCATCCTTCGTCGCGTGCTCCATGGCGATGATCACGCGCTTCGTGCCCGCCACCAGGTCCATCGCGCCGCCCATGCCTTTCAGCATCTTCCCCGGGACGGCCCAGTTCGCCAGATCGCCCTTTTCGCCCACTTGCAGCGCGCCGAGCACGCTCACGTCGATGTGCCCGCCGCGAATCATCGCAAACGAGTCGGCGCTCGAAAAGTAAGAACATCCGGGAATTTCCGTCACCGGTTCCTTGCCCGCGTTGATCAGGTCCGCGTCCTCTTCGCCTTCATAAGGATACGGCCCGACGCCGAGCATCCCGTTCTCCGAATGCAAAATCACCTCGACTCCCGGCGGCAGATAATTTGGAATCAGCGTCGGGATTCCCACGCCCAGGTTGACGTAATATCCGTCGCGAAACTCCTGCGCCACGCGCCGCGCGATAATCTCCCGCTTGTCCATTTGAGGTGGCATCACGCCCCCCTCTTCCGCTTCGGTCCCGGCTCGATCGGCTTCAGATACTTCGTGCCCTGGAAGATCGCGTCCACGAAAACTCCGGGCGTGTGAATGCCGTCCGGATCCAATTTGCCCAGTTCGACCATCTCCTCGACTTCGGCGATCACGTAATCCGCGGCCGTTGCCACGACGGGATTGAAATTCCGCGCCGTCTTCCGGTACACGAGATTGCCCCAGCGGTCGCCTTTCCACGCCTTCACGAACGCGAAGTCTCCGCGCAGGGCCGGAACCAGAATGTGCGGCCGGCCGTTGAATTCGCGCACTTCCTTGCCTTCAGCGACCATGGTTCCATAGCCTGTCGGCGTGAAGAACGCCGGGATGCCCGCGCCGGCGGCCCGCATCCGCTCGGCGAGCGTTCCTTGCGGATTCAACTCCATCTCAATCTCGTTGTTCAGCGCGAGCTTCTCGAAGAACTTGTTGCTGCCGACGTAGCTCGCGATCAGTTTCTTCACCTGCCGGTTCTCGATCAGCACGCCGATGCCGAAGCCGTCCGTGCCGGGATTGTTCGAAGCGACCGTCAGATTCTTTGTTCCTTGCCTCAGCAGCGCGTTGATCAGGTTCTCCGGAACCCCGCAGGTCCCGAATGCCCCCATCAGAATCGTCGCGCCGTCCTTCACGCGCCCGATCACAGCCTCAGCGTTGGCCACACGCTTATCCATCATCTCTCCTCAAATCATGATTGCAACGGAAGGAGTTTCAGTTTACTACAACTCCGAAAACATTTTGCAGGCCGCTCGCCCCGCAAGTTTCATTCATGATATCCACCGCGACGGCTGATCCCCTCGCGCGCCGCCTGTTTCAGGACGCGAATCCTGCCCGCGACGGCGGCGGCGGCCGCGTCACCATCCACAGCCTTCTCGATTTCTGCCACTAGTGCCGAACCGACCACCGCAGCATCGGCAATGCCGCCTAGCACAGCCACGTGGGTCGGCTGCGAAATCCCGAAGCCAACCGCGAGCGGCAGCTTCGTGAACTGCCGCACGCGCCGCGCGAGC
The DNA here is from genome assembly GCA_049523255.1 of Candidatus Acidiferrales bacterium. Taxonomy (GTDB): domain Bacteria; phylum Acidobacteriota; class Terriglobia; order Acidiferrales; family UBA7541; genus Palsa-295. Next base: position 136,658 of record JBEKNB010000001.1, read on the forward strand.
TCCGGCAAGTCTTCGGGCAAGGCACTGCGCTCGCCCGTCACGCCAGTGCGCGAAATCAGATACAGAAAGCCGCTCGAAAACTCTGCGATCTTTGCGAGGCGTGCGTCAGTCGAAGTCGGCGCTGCCAGAAAAATTGTGTCCAGCCCGCGCCCCCGTATTGCCGCGCGATACTCGCCCGCTTCCTCCGGCGTCAAATCCGTCGCCAGCACACCGTCTGCGCCCGCCGCCGCGGCTGCATCGGCGAACTTCTCGAGTCCCATCTGCAGAATCGGGTTGAAGTAGCTGAAGAGCATCAGCGGCACATCGCTGCGCGCCCGAATCCGCTTCACCAGCTCGATCACGCCGGCCAGCGTCGTTCCGCTGCGCAGCGCCCGTTCGCTCGCGCGCTGGATCGTCGGCCCGTCGGCCACGGGATCGCTGAACGGCACGCCGAGCTCGATCACGTCCGCGCCCGCTTCCGCGGCAGCCAGGACGATCTTTTCCGTCGCTTCCAGCGAAGGATCGCCCGCCGTGATGTAGGCGACTAGGCCCATTTCGCCCGCCGCGGCCAGCTTCGCGAATCGCCGGCCGATTCGGCCCGTCTGTTTTGTCGGGGATGACTTCGGAATGGCCGCTTCAGACATGGCGCGCCTCACACATAACGCGATAGCGTTTCCATGTCTTTATCGCCGCGGCCTGAAACGTTCAGGATGACGATCTCGTCCTTCTTCATTTTCGGCGCGCGCGTGATCAGCTCGGCCACTGCGTGCGCCGACTCCAGAGCGGGAATGATTCCTTCGAGCCGCGCCAGCGTCCGCGCCGCGGCGATCGCCGCTTCATCGCTGACGGCCGTGTATTCCGCGCGGCCTTGTTCCGCAAGCCACGCGTGTTCCGGACCGACCGCCGGGTAATCGAGCCCCGCCGAAATCGAATGTGTGGTCGCGATCTGGCCGTCGGCGGTCTGTAGCACGTAGGTGTACGTGCCTTGCAAGACGCCGGGCCGCGCCCCCGTGAATCCGCGCGCCGCGGCAAGTCTCGCCGCGTGCTCGCCGAGCGTTTTCCCTCGCCCGCCCGCTTCCACGCCCACCATCTTCACTCGCTCGTCGCCGAGAAACGCGTGAAACAGCCCGATCGCATTCGATCCGCCGCCCACGCATGCGAACAGGTGATCCGGCAGCCGCTTTTCCGCGCGGAGAATCTGCTCCCTCGCTTCTTCGCCGATGATCTTCTGAAAATCCCGCACGATCTGCGGATACGGATGCGCGCCGAGCACGGAACCGAGTAGGTAGTACGTTGTCCGCACGTTCGTCACCCAGTCGCGCATGGCTTCGTTGATCGCGTCCTTCAGCGTGCGGCTCCCCGCGTCGACGCCGATCACTTCCGCGCCCAGCAGCCGCATCCGGAACACGTTCAGCCGCTGCCGCTCCATGTCCTCGGTGCCCATGTAGACGGTGCACGCGAGCCCCAGCCGCGCCGCCACCGTCGCCGTCGCCACTCCATGCTGCCCGGCACCCGTCTCCGCAATTACGCGCTTCTTGCCCATCCGCACGGCCAGCAACCCCTGTCCGAGGCAATTGTTGATTTTGTGCGCGCCGGTGTGGAGAAGGTCTTCGCGCTTCAGATAAATTCGCGCGCCGCCAAGTTGCTCCGTTAGCCGCGAAGCAAATTGCAATGGCGTCGGCCGCCCCGCGAAATTCTTCAGCAGGTCGTCGAGCTCCGCGTGAAAGGCAGGATCGGCCTGTGCTTCCGCATACGCCCGCTCGAGCTCTTCGAGCGGCGCCATCAGCGTCTCCGGAACGTACCGCCCGCCGTAAGGCCCGTAGCGCCCTCGCGTATCCGGCACAACCTGTGCGATGGTGCTCATCGTGTCTCTTCCTGCGCGATTCTTACCTCGCGCATCAGATTCCTCATCCGCGCCGGATCTTTCTTGCCCGGTTTCGCTTCCACGCCGCTGCAAACGTCCACCGCGTACGGCCGCGCCGCGCGAATGGCTTCCCCGATGTTCTCCGGCGTCAGCCCGCCCGCCAGAAACACTCGGCCGTACCGGCCTGCTCGCCGCGCAACGTCCCAGTCAAACGTCTTGCCCGTTCCCCCGCGCCGCCGGCTGTCGAAGCCATCGAGCAGAACTGCGCTGGCGCCCTTGAATCGGCCGATCTCCCGCGCGCCCAGCGATTTTCTCACTCGCATCGCCTTGATTACCGGAAACTTCTCCTTCAGCCGCGCGACCATCTCCGGCGGTTCATCTCCGTGGAGTTGCAGAGCATCCAGTCCGACGGCGTGCGCAATCTCGAGCATCTTCGGCTCGCTCTCATTCACGAAAACTCCGACGGCCAGCACCTTCTTCGGCAGCCGCCGCACGATCCGCTTCGCGCTCGCGGGCTTGATGTAACGCGGGCTGCGCGCGTAAAAATTGAATCCGAGCAGGTCCGCTCCGTCCTCGATCGCCCGCCGCGCGTCGGACCAATTCGTAATGCCGCAAATCTTGACTCTCACCCTCGCCATCGCGTCAAGCGCCCGTGCGGGCGCCTCCGATCAACGCGGCCAGCGGCGCCGCCGGATCGGCGTCCTTCATCAAGTGCTCGCCGATCAGAAACGCGTCGAATCCGGCGCGCCTCAACCGGACCAGATCGTCGTGCGTGCGCAATCCCGACTCGCTCACGGCGATGCACTCCTCCGGAATCTCCTCGATCAATTCGAGCGACGTCTCCACGCGCACGTTGAAATCCCGCAGGTCGCGGTTGTTGACTCCGACGATCCGCGCCCCCGCTGCCACCGCCCGCCCCAGTTCCCCGCGCGTATGCACCTCAACGAGCGGCTCCATCCCGAGCGACCGCCCCAGTTCCAGCAGATCGCTCAGCGCCTCGTCGTTCAGAATCGCCGCGATCAGCAGAAACGCATCCGCGCCTGCCGCGCGCGCCTCCCACACCTGCCACGGGTCGACAATAAAATCCTTCCGCAGCACGGGAATCTGCGTCACCTTCCGCGCCGCCTTCAAGTCCGCGAGCGAGCCGAGGAAGAACTCCTCCTCGGTCAGCACCGAGAGCGCCGCCGCCCCCGCCCCTTCGAGGCGCGCGGCCAGCGTCGCCGGCTCGTAGTCCTCGCGCATCACGCCCCGCGAGGGCGACGCCTTCTTCAGCTCCGCGATCACGTTGTAGCCCTCCCGCGAAAGCGCGCTGGCAAAATCCCGCGGCGGCCCCGCCTTCTCGGCTGCCAGTTTCAGCGCAACATCCGGCAGCACACGCTTCCGGTGCGCGATCGACTCGCGCCGCGCCTCGACAATCCGGTCGAGTATCGTCCCCGTGCGTGACCCGGTTTCCATGAGCGAATGTATTTGCCGGTCTCCCAGCATGGCCCGGTGCGGCAAGGTGGCCTCTTCAATTTACGCTGGAAGAACGGACGACTCAGACCATGCTAGCCGCGCTGCACCGGGGTGTCAATTTGACGTGCGCGGAGGTCCGCCAGCGAGCAGCGGTTCCGAAAACCGGATGGGGATCCCAAAATTCGAGCCGCCAAAACCCTTCAGCACTGCATACGTGACGCCGATTACCTTGCCCTGCTGGTTGAAAAGCGGTCCGCCGGAGCCGCCGGAGGTCGTCTGCGCGTCAAACACGATCTTGTCCGACAGGATGTCGCCGATATGCCCCTGGGTGATGATCGGGCGGATCAGGTTGCGCCGCGCCAGTTCGCCGAGCACTTGTGAAACGTCGCCGCCGCTCTGGGTCAATATCTGCTGCGCCGTGTTTTCGTCCGTGCGCGCCAGAATTCCCGCCAGTCCGGTCGCGTATCCCATCAGGACAATCGGCTGCCCTGGCGCCGCTGCTCCCTTCTCCGCATCGATCGAAAGCACCGGCCGCTTCAGATCCTGCATGTCGACCCGCATCATCGCCAGGTCCGCGTCCTTGGAAATCTCCTGAATCTCGGCGTGGAACGCCCGCGGATCACCGGGAAAGTACGCCCGGATCGACGATATCTCCGCCTGGAGACCCTGGCCGGTCAAATCGCTCAGTTCGTCGTTATTCCACCAGGGCTCCGCGACGTGCCGGTTGGTCATGATTCTCCCATCGGCGCCGACCGCGAATCCGGTGCCGAATACGTCCAGCCGGACTTCCGGCCCGTGCCCGTCGAAGGTCAGGATCGGATTGCCGTCGCTGTCCTGTATCGGTTCGCCCTGCTGGTTCAGCCCCGCGTAGTGCAACCGCTGGCCGCTCTGCTGGCTGCGGAACGCCACGGAAATGTGCAGCAGGCAAACGCTCTGCACGTCCGCGCCGATAATGCTTTCCGCGGACTCGCCCCCTTCCTCGATCCGCTTCAGGCGGGCGTTCGTCTCGTCCAGCTCCTTTTGCAGCGTGGCGCCCTCGCCGGAACTCGCGCTTTCCATCTCCGCTTGCAGGTCGGCCGCGCGCTTTTGCAATTCTTTGGGGTCAAGCGCCTCGTCCGCCGTTCCTTGCTCCCCGTGCAGCCGCCGCACCTCGGCCAGCAGATCCTGTTGGTGTATCAGGCCGCGCTCCAGATGGGTGATCGTGGCGGTCGTGCGCTGCATGTCCTTCTGGGCGCTATGCGCGAGAAGGAAATAGATTCCCGCCATGACGGCGGCAATCACGAAGACGGCTGTTACCCCGATTTTCAGCCGGCGATCGAGCGACGTGGCGTTGCTCGCCATTTTTTCGGTCACCGCAAGCGCCTCGAACGCCGTCTGCGCCATCTGCTGACCTTCTTCGGCGAGGCGCGTTCTTGTCAGCAGCAGGCTATCCGTCCGTCGTGTCCGTAGTTGCGCTCGCACGCGCGCCACAAGCTCGGGCGCGTCGAAGGGCTGCGAAACCGCCTCATCCGCGCCCAGGTCGAGCGCCGCGGCTCGCTCCTCCGCTCCGGAGCCAACCAACAGGATGATACGCACCGCCTCCGTGACCGCGGCCCCGCGAAGCGTGGCGATTGTTTCGTGCGCGTGCAGGACGTTCCCGCCGGGCAGGCCCGTCGTCACGAGCGTATCCGCAGGACCACCCCGCAGAGTGTCCAGCAGAAGCAGATCGGCCATGAGCCGCCGGACGGCGTGCAGCCCTTCGCTGGCCGTCGCAAAGGCCTCGACTTCATAGCCGGCGTTCTGTACGAGCGCCAGCAGCGCCTCGCGGCTTGCCGCGTCCGCTTCGACGACTACGACTTTCTCTCGCGCCTGATCCATCATTCCGCCCGGGAAGCCCCTCTTAGTGCATTGGCAACCGCGCGCAACCACCGCGTGTGCGTATCGCCTGCACTATACCCCCACATTAATATGACTGCTTTAGCGGGACGCAGGATTCATCTCATTTGTTGCCCGCAGGCAAGGCATCGTGGCATGATTCCCGTCAACGGACGGCAGCAGTCGCGCATGACGATGGGCCGCTCACGGACAAAGCGAACGATCGGTTCAGTGCTTGGCGCTTTCGCGGCAAGCATGCTGCTCCTCTGCGCCGCGCCCGCGCACCACTCGGGTGCCATGTTCGACATGCAGCATCCGATCACGATCGCCGGCGTCGTCACAAAAGTCGAGTGGATGAATCCCCACGCCTACCTCTATCTCGACGTGACGGACGAAAAGGGCGGGGTCCACGAGTGGGCCGTCGAAGCCAACAGTCCCAACTTCCTGAAGCACAACGGCTGGACAAGCGCCACCGTCAACCCCGGCGACAAGATCGCCTGCACCGGAGCGCCCGCCCGGAACGGCTCGAAGTTCATGCACGCCACGATGGTCCAGCTCCCCAGCGGCCTTCAACTCAGGTCGTAGGTCCCTCAACCAAAAGTCCACAGGACCTCGTCCTGACAACTCTCCTCCCGAGTGCTACCCTGACCGTGCAGTTAAGGATCGCGCAAAAGGTGGCTTTAAGGAGACGAAAAGGCGATGAGAAGAATGAGCGAGGCAAACAGACAGGCCGCTGCCATCGCGTCCCCCAGGCCTCGGGACAACGCCTGCCGCCGGAGTCCCGAACTGGGAACCAAGTCTACCGTGGCGCGCCCCTTAGCCGGGATGCTACCTGCCGGTCCCATGCCACTTACCCGTCAACGGCTGTCGAGTAAAAGGCGCTGTAACTCGCTGAAAACACTTATCGGTGGTGCCTCTTACCCGTCAATGAAACGGGGGTCCTTCGAGCTTGTTTCGCGGCATCCGAGGAGCCCTCTTGAGAGCGCTTGAACAACTGAATCAACGGATCGTCCGGTGCCGCAAGTGCCCGCGCCTCGTGGCCTACCGTGCGAAGGTCGCGCGTGAAAAGCGCCTTGCCTATCGCGACTGGAACTACTGGGGCAAGCCGGTTCCCGGGTTCGGTGACCCGCGCGCGAAACTGCTGGTCTTCGGCCTCGCGCCCGCGGCGCACGGCGGCAATCGCACCGGCCGCGTCTTCACCGGCGACCGTTCGGGTGATTTTCTTTACAAGGCGCTCTACGGCGCCGGATTCGCGAACCAGCCCACTTCGACCACGCGCGACGACGGCCTCATCCTCAAGAATGCCTACGTCGTTGCCGCGCTTCGCTGCGCCCCTCCCGCCAACAAACCGCTGCCCGTCGAAATGGCCCACTGCCGCCCGTACTTCGAAAAGGAACTCGAGATTCTCCGGCCGCGCGCGATTCTGGCTCTCGGCGGAATCGCTATGCGCGCCTATCTCGGCTTGCTGAAAGAGCGCGCCAAAATTGCGAGCGCGGCGGCATTTCCTTTCCGGCACGGCGCCAGCTACGAACTCGGCGAAGGCCTGCCGCGTTTGTTTGCCTCGTATCACCCGAGCCAGCAAAACACCTTCACTGGCAAACTTACTGAAGCGATGATGGCGCGTGTTCTCGGCGACATCCGCCGATTCCTCGAAGGCGATTCTTCAAAATGAGCGCTCCCGCTAACGGTCAAGCGGCTGGCGGCGAAGCCGTCATCGAATTTCGCGGCGTCCATTACTCGCTGCCGAACGGCCAGCCGCTGCTTCACAACATCAATTTCACCGCGCAGCGTGGCGAAACGCTCGTTTTTCTCGGCCGCAGCGGCGCCGGAAAAACCACCGCCCTCAAGCTCATCAACCGCTTGCTCGAGCCGAGCGCGGGCGAAGTGCAAGTCGAAGGCCGCGGGACGCTCTCCTGGGATCCGATCGCGCTGCGCCGCCATATTGGCTACGTCATTCAGGATACGGGCCTCTTTCCGCACTACACCGTCGAAAACAACATCGCCCTTGTCCCGCGCCTCGAGCGCCAGCCCGAAGCGCTGATTCGCTCGCGGATCGAGGAGCTGCTCGCGCTCGTCGGCCTCGATCCCAGAATCTACCTCAAGCGGTACCCGCACGAACTTTCCGGCGGCCAGCGCCAGCGTGTCGGCGTGGCCCGGGCACTCGCCGCCGACCCTCCGATCCTGTTGATGGACGAACCGTTCGGCGCGCTCGATCCGCTCACGCGCTCCGAGGTTCGCAAGGAATTTCAGGCGTTGCAACAACGGCTCGGAAAAACCATTGTCATCGTGACGCACGACACGAGCGAAGCCCTCCTGCTGGGCTCGCGAATCGCGTTGTTCGAGGCCGGAGAGCTTAGGGGCATCTACTTGCCGGGCAAATTCCTGTCTTCGGGCGAGCCGGTCGCTGCCGCCTACGCCGAGCAGTTGCGCCGCCTCGAAGAATTCGAGAGGGACCAATGAACGTGATTCACTATTTCCAGCAGCACCCGGACGAAATCCTCGAAGCTACGCTCGAGCACATCTGGCTCGTGGCCGCCGCCATGCTGATCGCCGTGGCCGTCGGCGTTCCGTTGGGAATTCTCGTCGCGCGCCGCCCGTGGCTTTCCCGGCCGATTCTCGGTGCCGCCAACGTGGCGGAAACGATTCCCAGCCTCGCGCTATTCGGATTCCTGCTTCCCGTTCCGTGGCTTGGCGACCGTGCCGCCCGCCTCGCCATCGCGGCCCTCGCGCTCTACGCCCTGCTCCCCATCATTCGCAATACGGCCGCGGGAATTACGGGAGTCGATCCGGCGATCCGCGAGGCCGCGCGCGGGATGGGCATGACCACCAGGCAAATACTGTTCCACGTGGAACTGCCGCTCTCCCTGTCCACGGTTCTCGCCGGTATCCGCGTTGCAACCGTTCTCACGATTGGAATTGCGACGATTGCCGCTGCCATCGGGGCAGGCGGTTTGGGCGAGTACATCTTCCGCGGCCTCGCGATGGTAAACAACTCCCTGATTTTGGCCGGAGCCATACCCGCGGCCCTCCTCGCGCTCGGCGCCGATTTTCTGCTGAGCCTTCTCGAACGGCGGCTGCGTCCCGCGCGGTGATTCCATCGATGAGGATTCTTCGCGCCTGCCTCGCCTTCGGGATCACCGCGATCCTGTGCGGCTGTGGCACCAGCGGGCGGGACACGATCGTCATCGGGTCGAAGAATTTCCCCGAACAGGCGCTTCTCGGAGAAATCCTCGCCCAGCACCTCGAAGCAAAAACGCGCCTGCGCATCGAGCGCCGCTTCTATCTCGCCGGCAGCTACATCTGCCAGCAGGCGCTGCTCGCCGGACGCATCGACGCATACGTCGAGTACACCGGCACCGCCCTCACCGCGATCTTGCACGATCCGATCGAAAGCGATCCCTCCGCCGTCTTCGGGCGGGTGCAGCGGGAGTACAAGCAGCGGTTCGGGCTGGAAATGATGCCTTCTCTTGGATTCAACAACACGTTTGCGATTGTGATTCGGGGTGAAGATGCGCGCCGCTTGAACCTGAAAACCATCTCCGACGCCGCTGGCTACGCTCCGCAATGGCGCGCCGGCTTCGGCTACGAGTTTATGGAGCGCCCGGACGGTTATCCAGGTCTCGCGCGCGTCTACGGCCTGCATTTCGCTGCGCCGCCACGAATTCTCGATCTGGGCCTGCTCTATCGCGGCTTGCTCGACAAGGAGGTCGATCTGGTGGCCGGAAACTCGACGGATGGTTTGATCTCGGCCCGCGACCTCGTAATCCTCGAGGACGACAAGCGCTATTTTCCTCCGTACGAAGCCGTGCCGATCGTGCGCGAGGACACGCTTTCTCGCCATCCCGAAGTCCGCGCGGCCCTCGCGGAATTATCCGGAAAGATTTCCGACGCGGAGATGCAGAAAATGAACTATGCGGTCGCGGGCGCAGGCCGCGACGTGAGTGAAGTGGCACGCGAGTTTCTGCGATCCAAGGGTCTCGATTGAATGCGCGGATTGGGCCGTGGAAAGCAGCTACACGTGGGGAACTTTCATTTTCTCGAGCTCTTCCAAAAGCTCGGCGCGCGTCAGCAATCCGCGGCGGAGGAGCACGCGGATCACCGCGGCGAACAGTTCCGGCGTTGCGGGCAGCTCGGACGAATCAAATTGCGGCGCGGCAGGCGGACGCGAATCGACCCGCGGCGCGCTCGGGGCTGCGGGCTCCTTGACGGCGGGCTTGGGAGGTTCGGGTTTCCGCTCTTCCCTGTCGGAGGGAGCGAGCTTTTGCAGTTTCTCGAAGTCCTCGGGGCTCATCCCGGTGAAAGACACGCCCATTCCCGCGCCTCGCTGCGAGGAGCGCACGCGCGCGGAAAGATGCAGGGTGTCGTCTCCGGCGAAGATGTAAACCTCCGCGAAGGTATCGACCGGCAGCGGCGAAAACATCTCGATGTAGCAGCCGCCGAGGGAAATATCGGTAATCGTTCCCGCGAGCCGCAGCGAGCCATCCTCCAAAGTGATCTGCGCTGCGATCCGGCAGGTATGACGGACGAACTGGCGGCGGTCGCGATCCCCGAAGGAAGCGGTTGCGACGTAAGCAGAAACGGCCGCCGGCCGAGACTTCGCTGGCGCGGGGGCCGACGACGACGCGGCGCGTGCCGGTTGCAACGCAGCAGGGGCCGGCGGCGGCCCAGCAGGCGCCGGCTTCGATGGATCGTACGTATCCGCCTCCCACTCTTTCGGCGCGACGCCCCAGATGTACTTGCCGGGTTCGAGGCACCGAAGCCCTGCTTGTCCCATCTGGGGGCTGCCCTTTTCACCCTGCCACTGAACGCGGAACGTGGCCTTTTGATCGCGGCACTGAACTTCGACCTTCTGGCCGTCTGCCAACATGCCGCTCAGGTCCTTCAGGCGTGCGCCCGTGCAACTGATGTCTGCCGTCTCCGCGTGCACGGCAAACGGAGATCCGCGAGCATCCATGCCGCGAACCACAACCGGCAAAGTAACAGCAACGCGGGGCTCGCCACGGCGCCCCATTGGCCCTCCAACATAAGAACGCGCACAGACAACATGACCGCCCGCCCGAGAGGTAAGTCGAAGTTAATATGCGACCCCGTAAGGGTCAAGCGGCCCTAACACATGTATTTTCAGACAAGTAAACAGCAGTTGCCGGAGTACCGCCGAGGGACTGGAACCGACGGACCCACCTCTCTACTGCGACTCCTGGAGCATCCTGAAGTGCGCCTCGAGGGCGGCACAGTACTTTTGCTCGGCCTCGAGTTCGGCCTGGAGCTTTTTCACGAGGAGTTCCAGCCGGACGGTTTCGTTTCGCAGCTTTTGAACTTCCGCTGCGGGCGGCAGCGCGGAAGCGCGTGGCGAGGGGACAGGCGCGGCGGAGCGTTGGACAACGGTCCCGACGGGGACTGCGCTTGCCGGAGCCGCCAGGGCAGCCGACGCGGCCGGAGCCGGGCCGGCGGAAAACAGGCCGGCCAGGACTTGCGACGGCCTGCCGGGCGCCGGATCACCGGCCGAAGTTTCCGCCGCCGAAAAGCCGCCGGAATTCAAAGGCAGCAGACTCTTCACGCGAGCGATCAGGTCTCGCGGCTGAAACGGCTTGCGAATCAGCTCATCGGCTTTGACGGCCGTTGCTTTCTCGGCGACGGCGCGATTCACGACGCCGGACATCAGGATTACCGGAATACGGGCGAACTGCTGGTGCTGCTTGATGAACTGACAGACTTCGTAGCCGTCCTTATCCGGCATGATGACGTCGGTGATGACGGCGTCGGGCGCGACCACGGAGAACTGGGCGAGCGCGGAAGCGGCGTCGGGGCAGGTGATGACGTGGATGTTCTCCTTGCGGAAGGCGATCTTGATCACCTCGCGCATGGTCGCGCTATCGTCGATGAAGTAGACGGTCGGAGTGCGGGCGGCGGTGAGAGTCTCGGTTTCACTCATGACGACTCCTTCTCCAAATGTTGTCCGGCGCTGTCGCGCTCCTCCTCGTCAAACTCACGGATCGCGTCGAGGAGCAGATCGGTTGCCGACCGCAGGACGGTGCGCTGCGCGGCGGAGGCGCCGTAGACGAACTTGTAGACGCCGCTGGCTGCGCCCTGGCACGTCTTCACGATCTGCGTGACCCCTTCGTCACCAAAGAACGCACCGCATTCGGCGTGAACGATTTCGCCGGCTTCGAAGAAGATGATCCCGTCGGTATCCACGCCATTGATATGCAGCGCGCCGCTCTGGCGCGCCTGGCCTAGCATCTGGATGACACCGGGAAGGTCAAGATGCGAAAGACTGCCGCTCAGAGCCGTTTCCGAGGTCGAGAGCATCTGCGTCGGCTGGAAACCTTCCTGGCGGCTGACGAGAAGATTCCGCACGTGCGCGGCAACGTCGGCGGGCGAGCGCCGGCGATCGACGTAGTCGTCGCAGCCCGCGCGATACGCTTCGAGCTGGGCCTGATCGCCGTTGCCGATGGCGATAAACGGAATGGAGGCCGTCTTCGGATCGCCGCGCAAAATAGGCGCCATCTCGAGCGCGCCCATCTCGCGAAGGTTGGCGGCGCAGAGAATCGCCGCCGGGAGGTTCCATTCGATCATCGTAAGGGCATAGGCGGCCTGCGTGCTGTGGATGACGTCGAATCCCTGCTGCTTCAGAGCCTCGCCAAGGCGCTTTGCGAAATAGACGTTGCTATCGATCAGGAGAATCCGGGGGAGGCTTGCGGCCGCATTCATGGCTGCACCTCCGTGCGAGCGGGCTCGCTCGGTTGCGCGGAAGCCGACGCCACGAGCGCTTCGAGGTCCAGTACATCGACGGAGTCCTCGCCGATTACGAGTGTGCCGACGACGTACGCGGGGCGATCCGCGTCCGGCGGCTGCGCTTCGCCCTCGGCCATCTCGCATTCGCCACTCACAAGAATCGCGCCTAGTTCGCTCGTGCCGCCAAAGTCGCGCCGCGCGATGAGATAGAACTGCTGCCCCGCCGAACTCCTGCCGACAAGCAGCGGACCAGCGTCGTACACGGGCACGATGCACCGGCGCCGGACGATCACTCCGGCAACGGACGGAGACGTGTGCGGAAACGTGTGCAGTTTTACCGGAGGCGCAAGTTCGGCGACAAGTCCCGCGGGCAGAGCAAAACGGCGAGCGCCGATCCGCAGCAGGACGAACGAATCGCGGCCGGCATTTTCCGCGGCAGTCATGCCTGCACCGCCCCTTCCATTTCGCCCTGCGGCGCGGCGGCTTTGACGACGCGATCGAGCTGGGCGAATTGTTCTGCCGTCAGGAAACCGGCCGGGTCGACGACGGGAATCACGGAGTCGTCCGTGTAGGCGAGACCGCGATACCAGAGGCGCTCCTTGCCCCTGAAGGCCCGGGGAAGCGGACAAACTGCCGAGATTTCCGCCATGCGATCGATGCGGTCCACGAGCACGACCGCGCGCACCTGCCGCAATATGAGGACCAGCCTGGGGCGCGTGACGGGCAAACCGAAGTGCATTCCCGCGTTCACGACGTAACAGGTGCGCCGGCCCCACTCGAGCGTGTGGCGCACTTTGGGCAGCCCGGAGTGCTCGATCTCATTGGCAGCGCCCGACAAGCTATCCGTGCTGCGAATCTCCTGGACGGACTCCGCCGCAATGGCGAACATCTGATTCGCAATCCAGAACAGAACAACCGGCTCCGGCCGCCGGGCGCGGCGCGACTTCCCATCGCGCTCCGCTTCGAGGCTCATCGGACATCCGCCGGAACAAGGCGAGACAGTTTTGCGACCCGCTTCTCGATTGCGGAGGCAATGCCATCGAGCGGGAGAACTTCATCGACAGCGCCGGTCTTGATCGCTTCGGCCGGCATGCCAAAGATCATCGACGTAGCTTCGTCCTGGGCATACACGCATCCACCCGCAGTCTTGACGGCTTTCACGCCTTTGGCGGCATCGTTCCCCATCCCCGTGAGAACGACAGCAAGGGTGAGGGCGCGGGCATACGCGGCGATCGTTTCGAAGGTAACGTCGGCGCGCGGGCGATAGCCATCCAGGCGCGGGCCGGGATCCAGGAGAATTTTTCCACCGGAGGAAAGCTGCAGGTGGTGCGAACCGGGGCACAGGTAGACGATTCCCGGCTGGGCAGTCTCGTTGTGCTCCGCTTCCTTCACCGGAAGCGAAGATACCTCGGCCAGTTGCAGCGTGAACTGCCTAGTGAATGTCGGCGGCATGTGCAGCACGAGGAACACTGCCGCCGGAAACTCTTTCGGCAACGCGGCCACAACGCGGGTGACCGCTGCCGGACCGCCGGTGGAAGCGGCAATCACCACCATCGGAAATTTGGCGCCGCTCTGGGCGAGCGCAGCGCCATTCGCCAGACTCGCGGCGGACAGCAGCGCGTGCGACACGGGAAGCTTCGAGCGCGTTGCGGTGCGGACAACACGCACCTTCGCGGCGAGCTTGAGCTTGCGCGTCAGCTCCTCGCGCACGGTTTTCATGTCGAGATCGATTCCACTCGAAGGCTTGGGGACGAAGTCGATCGCGCCGAGCTCCAGCGCCCTCAGGGTGCTGGCGGCGCCCTCGCGCGATTCCGAACTCACAATCACGATCGGCCGCGGGTGCTGCGACATGATGAGTTCGGTGGCCTGGAGGCCATCGACGTGCGGCATGTTGATGTCCATGGTGATGACATCGGGGCGGAGCGACTCGGCGAGGGCGACGCCGTCGCGGCCGTCGCGGCCCTGGCCAACGACTTCGAGCTGCGGATCGGAGTTGATGATCTCCTGCAAGACCTTGCACATGAAGGCGGAATCGTCCACCACGAGCACGCGGATCTTTTTTTCGGGCGACTTCGTCATCGGAGTCTCACAACTGCCGCAGCGGCGCGCCTTCGGCCAGCCGCCCTTGCGGCGCCTCCGAGCCGATGAGGCTCTCAACGGTCGCGATCAATTGATCTTCCTGCACCGGCTTCGTCAGGAAACCGGACGCGCCTTCCTTCATGGCGCGGTCGCGATGCTTCGCGCCGGCACGGGAAGTGACGACCAGCACGGGGATTCGCCGGGCCACGGGGTCCTGCCGGAGGTACGACATCAATTCGTAGCCGTTCATCCGAGGCATCTCGAGATCGGTGATGACGAGGTGGCATCCGACCTGGGCCACGATTTCAGAGGCTTCGAGACCGTCGGAAGCAAGCTTCACGCGGTAGCCGGCCTTTTCGAGCATGCGCCCGACGAATTTCCGCACGCTAATGGAATCGTCCGCGACGACCACGACCCGATCGTCCTCAATGGCGTCGACGGCCTCGGAAGGTATGCTGCCGGAGGCCACCGCTTCGGCACCCGGCGCGAAAACGCGCGCCGCAGGAGAAGAGGCCGGCAGAGCATGGCGCTCGGCCGTGCCCGCGGAGACGAGCCGGTTCAAGTCGATCAGCAGGATCAGGCTGCCGTCGGAAGCGATAGTCGTGCCGGGAAAGAGTTTGACGCGACGAAGGTAGTCGCCGAGATTCTTGATGACGATTTCGTCCTTGCCGAGAACCTCCTCGACGACCACGCCGACGTGGCGTCCCGCCACCTTCACGATGACCATGTGGAAGTAGCCGTTCATCGGCTCGAGCGGCGGAAGAGCGAGCTGCAAATCGAGGCGCATGACTTCGGTGACAGCGTCGCGCACGCGCGTGAAGAGCTTGCCGCCAACATCCTCGATCTCGGCCGGGCGGATGCGCCGAATTTCCTCGACGAGAGCGAGCGGCAAGGCGAACACGGACGCGCCGCAACGAACGAACAGCGCCTGCGAGATGATGAGCGTGAGCGGCACCTTCACGGTGAAGCAGGCGCCGCGGCCCGTTTCAGAGCGGACCTCGATTTCGCCGTTCAGCGCGTGCACATTGGCACGCACGACATCGAGGCCAACACCCCTGCCCGCAAGCTCGGATGTGGAAGACGCGGTGGAGAAGCCGGGCCGGAAGAGAAACTCGCGAAGCTCGCGCTCGGTCAGCTCGGCGGCGGCGACCGGCGACATGGCGCTGGAGTCGATGACAGCCTGGCGGACGAGTTCGTAGTCAATGCCGTGACCGTCGTCTTCGACCTCGATGAAGATGTGATTGCCGCGGTGGTAGGCGCGGACGGAGATGCGGCCCTTTTCGGGCTTGCCGGCGCTTCGGCGCGTTTCGGCGTCCTCGATTCCGTGAGCGACGGCATTGCGAACCAGATGAATCAGCGGGTCGGAAATGTGCTGGATGATGTTGTTGTCGAGTTCGGTTTCGGCTCCTTCGAGAGAAAGCTCGACCGGTTTCGCGGCGGCCTGAGCGGCGTCGCGAACCGTTCGCGAAAGGCGCGTGTAGAGATTGCCGATCGGCACCATGCGCGCGGCGGTGATTTCATCCTGAAGATGATGCGCGAGCTTGGTGAACTCGTCGATGTCGGCGTCCACGCGGCCCATGAAAGCTTCGAGCTGCGCGAGAACCTCGGAGACGTCCGCGGAAATCTCAGTGAGCGAACGAGAAAGAATGTTGAAATCGTCGTAGCGATCCATCTCGAGGTCGCTGAACTCGAACGGGTCGTTTGCGGTGACCGGCGGCAGCGCCGGGGAGGGCCGGCGGAACGTGTCCATCTGCGGCTGCCGGCTGCCGGGCACGAGCGAGCTGCGGATGCGATTGAACTCGTGCTTTTCCTGAAATTCGGAAACTTTGCCGGCGAGCCGGCTTTTCGAGAAAGTCAACACTTCGACGAGCTTCGCGAGTTCGGCGAGGCGGCCCAGCATTCGAGTCCGGTTGATCACGAGCTCGCCGACCGCGTTCATCATGCGGTCGAGCCGGTCGAGAGAAATGCGCACGGACTTCGCCTGCGGCAAAGGCTGGGCCGCGGTGGTTCGCGGTGCGGCGGTGGGCGCGGTCGTTTCGGCAGCCGCGGCCTCGGCCGCGTTCGCTGCTTCCTCTCCGGATGTTTCCCCGGCGGGCCCTTCAGGCGCCAGCTCCGCAATGCGCGCAAGCAAAGGTTCCACCGCGGCGGCCATGCTGGCATCACCGAGCCACTGGCGATGGAGGAATTTCCGCAGGACATCGACCGACTGGAGACAGAGGTCCACGATCTCGACGCTGGGTTTCAGCGCGCCGTCGCGCAGTTGCCCGATCAGGTCCTCGGCGCGATGGGCCACGGCCGAGAGACGGTGCAGACCGACCTGCGCCGACGAGCCCTTTACCGTGTGGATGGAGCGGAACAGGCGGTTGATGTCGTCCGCATTGGGATTTCCCTCGAGAGCAAGCAGACATTCCGTGACCGCCTGAAGGTGTTCCTCCGCTTCTGGGATGAAGAATTCGAGGACTTCGTCCGGAACCTCGCTATCAGGCGGGAGGCGATCGGCGAATGAACCAGCGGAGAAAGCGCCCGGACCAGGCTCGTCAACCGCAACGGATTCCGCGCCCGGTCCCGCCGCCGCATCGGTGGGCGGCGCAGCGGGAAAGGCGAACACATAGCGCTGCTTGAAGGTCGCGATATCGTCCGAGGTCTCCGTGCCGCTCGAGCTGATCTGAAGTAGATCGAACTCAAGAACGGAAATTGCGTCGGAGATGAATTCGGTGAGCGGGCCGTGCATGTCCGGCGTGAGGACGGCGTTCATCGCGTAGTGAAAGATGTGGGCCACCTTCCCGGCGACTTCGGCAAACTGCGGGAAGCCGTAACTAGCCGAGGTGCCCGCGAGGGTGTGCGACGCGATGTAGAGTTTCTCGAGATCCTCGGGTTTGGTCTGAGGCTCCTGCAAAAGTCCGGAATACTCCCGAAGATATTGGAGGTTTTCGGAAGCCTCCTGGAGGAACAGCTCGATCGATTCCTGATTCGGGCGGTTCACGAAGCGCCCTCCGCCACCGCGGCCGCGCGGCGGGATTCGGCCGGCGCCTCGGGCTTGCGATAAACGCGGCAATCACCCAAGACAATCGATTCGAATTTCACCGGCGAGTTCGAAAGCGTTTCGGCATGGCCCAGCAGGAAGTAGCCGCCGGGCTCGAGAGCGTCATGGAAACGGCGGAGGATCGCGAGGCGCCGCTCCACGGAAAAATACATCAGAACGTTCATGCAGAAAATGCAGTCGAACTTGCCGACGTAGACTGATTCGGCGAGATTCATCTGCGCGAAGGAAATCATCCCGCGGACGCGCGGCCGGACTTGAAATCCATGCTTGGTGGCGGTGAAATACCCGTCGACCAGTGCGGGTGGAGCATCCTGAAGGCTGCGCCTGGAATAGACGCCGCGTTCCGCGTGGCGCAGCGCGCGCCGGCTGATGTCCGTAGCGAGAATCTCGATTTCCCAGGCGTCCGCAAACTTCAACGCCTCGCAAAGAGTGATCGCAATCGAGTACGGCTCTTCGCCGGTCGAGCAGCCGGCGCTCCAGATGCGGAGCGTCCGCGGATTTTCCCAGAACCTGCGCTCCTGCAATTCGGGCAGGATCGTTCTCTCAAGGGCCTGGAAGACCGCCGGGTAACGAAAGAAGGAGGTCTCCTGCGTGAGCAGGCGTTCCAGCAGGGATTCGTATTCGACGCTTGAGCCGCGGATGAGCCGAAGTAGTTCCATCCCGCTTGCCAGGCTTTTTTCCTCGACGTACTCGCGGATGCGCGACGAGAAGAATCGCTCGCGCGAAGAATCGAACAGGATCGCGGAGCGATGCTCGATCAGCGTCCGAATCTCGGCCAACTCGGACTCGGCGAGGTGTGCGGTCGTGACGGGATGCGGTTTCATGGTCGGCGTTCAGCTCCGGCGAATTCGCGAGTGAACCGCAGGGTCGCCGTCAGCGAAGCGCCCCTACCGGCGCGACGGGCCGGGCGTCGTCCGCCGCGTGTGCCGGTGAAACCAGAGGCGCTGCCGGTGCCGCGTCGACGGAACGCGCCGACGACGAACGGAACTGCGCGAGCGCCTCGTTGAGCTGCTCGGAGAGCCGGACCATGTTTCCGACGGTGGCGACGGTCTGGCGTGCTCCCTGCGTGGTCTGGCGAGTGATGCCGGAAATAATCTGCATCGCATTGGCCACGCCTTCCGTGCCGCGCACCTGCTGCTTCGAGGCGAGCGAGATTTCCTGCACGAGCTCGGCCGACTGGCGAACGACGCTGGAGATGGCTTCGAGCGCCTTGCCGGCTTGATCGGCCAGGCTCGCGCCGACTTCCACTTCGCGCGTGCCCTCCTCCATGACCACGACGGCCTCGTTCGTTTCAGCCTGAATGGCCTTGATGAGCGCGGCGATGTCCTTGGTCGCGCTGCGGGAGTGTTCGGCGAGCTTGCGGACTTCGTCGGCGACGACGGCGAACCCGCGGCCGGCATCGCCCGCGCGAGCCGCTTCGATGGCGGCATTGAGCGCGAGCAGATTGGTCTGCTCGGTGATGTCGTTGATCACGTTGATGATCTCCGAAATCTCGAGCGAGCGGTCGCCGAGAGATTTGATCTTCTTCGCGGTGGCCTGCACGGAGGCGCGGATTCGCTGCATACCCTCGAGCGTATCGCTGACGGCGCGGTTGCCCTGCTCGGCGGCGTCGAGCGCGCGGCGGGCCGCTTCGGCGCTGGCCTCGGCGTTGTTCGACACCTGCTTCATCGATACGGTCAGCTCTTCGACGGCGGAGGACGTGTTCGTGATTTCCTGGTCCTGCTGCGTGGCGCCGGCCGTCATGTCGTCGGCCGCCCCGAGAATCTGCGTGGCGCTCGCGCTGACGTCGATCGCAGCCTTGCGGACGCGCTCGAGAACCTTCGTGAAATTGTCGAGCATGAAGTTCACGGAATCAACGATGTTTCCGAGGGCGTCGTTGGTCACCTTGCCGCGAATCGTGAGGTCACCGCGCGCCACCTGGTTGATTGTGTTGAGCAGTTCGGTGATGCTGCGCTGGAGCGATTCCTGCGCTTGCTGGTTGTTCACGGCCTGAGCGACCTTTGCGGCGCTGCGGTTGAGGTTCTCCGCGATGAGCGCGAATTCGTCGTCGGTGACGATGTCCGCGCGCGCGCGCGAGTCGCCGGCCGCTAGGCGCTCGGACACTTTCGTGATGTCACCGACTGGCTTAAGAACCCGCTTCCTCAACACGAACACGAGCGACAGTGCGGCAGCCACCGCCAACACCACGGCGCCCAGCAGAGGTCCGCTCGCGCTTCCGGGCAGCGAAGGCGCTTCGAGCAGGGATAGCCCGCCCGAGTTTTTGCCGGCGTGATAGGCGAGCCCGAGGACTCCGAACAGCGCCAGCGCCGCCCAGAAGACCAGCAACCAAATTGTCGTGCTCAAGCGAGCTTTCATGACTTCCTCCCCCAGGAACTTGGGCGTTCAAAAGAACAGTAATCGCGCGGCATCAAATCACCGGCACCGGGAAAACGTCCGTCAATCGCCGCAGATCGATCGCAAGCGCCAGGCGGTCGTCGTGCCGCAGCATTCCGCGGCAATGCGGCACTTCCGCGGGCGCCTGATCGAGAAGCGCGTCTTCGGTCGCCGAGTACGTCCCGATCACTTCGTCGGCGGCAATGCCGAGCCGCAGATCCTCGCGATGCGCGTCGCCTTTGATGGCGGCAACCACCACATGCTTCGGCAAGAGGCCCGGCCGGCGGCCCTCCGTGAAAGCGATATCCATCAGCGGCACGATCGTTCCGCGAAGATTGAAGACGCCCATCAGGAACGAGGGCGCCAGCGGAATCCGGGTCACGATCGGCCAGTCCACGACCTCTTCGACCTCGAGCACCGAAAGGCAAAATCGCTCGCGGCCCGCGCGGAAAACGCAGTATTGCCGCTCGGGGCGCCGCTCCTCCGCGGAGACTTCGCTCTCGAGGAATTCGCCGATTTCGATTCCGGCAGCCGATGCCGTGTTTTCGATTTCGCCCATCAAGCAAATCTCCTCACGGCACTGAGCAGTTCCTCCGGCGTGAACGGCTTCGCGACGTACGCGTTCGCGCCCTGCTGCTCACCCCAGTAGCGGTCGCTCGGCGTCGCTTTCGAGGTCACGAGGATCACGGGAATCTGCGAGTAGTGTTCCTGGCTCTTGAGTTCGCGGCACGCCTGAAACCCGTTGCGACGCGGCATCACCACGTCCAGCAGAATGACGTTGGGCCGCTCTTCCTCAATCGTCTCCTCGATCTTCGTCGGGTCCGAAATCGCGACCGAATGAAAGCCGCCTTGCTGCAGAACCGATTGAAGCAGACGGATTTCCGCTTGCGAGTCGTCCACAACCAAAACCTTCTTCACCACCGACACCTCCACGCTCGAATCCGACGAAAGAAATGCAAATACGCAGCCACTTGCGGCGCTCTTTCCCACGACGCAGCGTGCCCGCACCTCTTTTGTTTCCTGACAATTACGGCCACAAGGCTCTATTCACGCCCAGCCCACGACGTGGTCGGCGTCTCAGCCTGAGATTCTTTCTCACCGGCCTGCATTTCGGTCGCTAAGGATGAGAATCGCTGCATGATCTCGTTGAGCCTCAGCGCCATCGTGTGAATCGCCTGAATCTGCTCGCGGCTCTCGCTCGAGGCTCGCCCCGGCTCGAACAACAAGAGGTCGGCGTTGCCCAGGACCGAGGTCAACGCGTTGTTGACGCTGGGGCGCACGTCGAGCATGTAGCGCCCGAGGGTCGCAAGACGCTGGCACGCCAGCGCGAGGCGCTCCGCACGTTGGGCACGTCCTACGGCTTCTACGCGGCGCAACGCCTCGGTCGACACGAGAATCAACGTCTGAACCCATTCATCCCGGCGCGGAATGACCAGCAAGTGCGGGTGCTCCGCGGCCAAGGATGCGATGCTCTTCTCGTCCTCGGTGACATGCACCGCTGCCGCGCCCGGCAAACCGCCGATGCCAGAAAGGATCGAGGACAGTTTCCCGCTGCGAACCGGCCCGACGATGACCAGATCGTATCCCGGCGGATTCGCGGGATGCCTGACATCGCTCGTGACCAACGTGATTTCGGGGACGTGCCGCTCCGCCTGCCAGCGCGCCGCGATAGTGCGCGCGAAATCCGTATCGTCCGAGATGATCAGGACACTCGCATGGCTCAAGTGTGGCGCTGCTCCTTTCCGCGGATCAGCTTTTCGGCTCACGATCGGAGTTTTTCCGCTTCTTCCATGAAGGAGAGCAGGCGTTTCGTGCTGATACCGAGGTTCACGGCGGCTTCGGTGTTCTTCGAGCGCTTTGCCTGCTCGATGCGGCCATGGAAATAGGAAACCTCGTTGCGTGAGAGTGCAAGCGCCGAGGTGAGGGCGCTTTCGTCCCCCGAGTGTTTGCGCCGGTCCGTGGCAACCGCCAGCAAGGCGCGCGCGACAACGGCCCGCCGCAAGTCCTCCGATTCCTGCCCGCCTTCACTCACGAACGCAGCTACTTCCCAAGACGAAAGCAGAACCTTTGTATCCTGCAGAACTACCGTGGACATCGAACGTCCGCGCGCAGGCGGAGCGGCAATCAGTTGCTCCCAAATTGTTTCGAGGCACTTCTCGGGGTTCAGAGCGTCGGCTGACGAAGCCGGGGCATCTGCGGCAGGCTCCGCAGTCTTTGCGGGCGCTGTTGGAGTTGCCGAAACCGCAGGCGCCTGGGCCGGCTGCTCATGCTCCGAAAGAGGTTTCGCGGGCTCCGGCGCGGGTTGTGCGATGAGCGCGGGGACAATCGGTGGCGCGATGGATTGTGCGCCAGTGTCGGATTGCGCCCGGGCAAGCGCGTCTTCGACGTCCGCGCGAAGCGCCAGCAGTTGTTCGAGCGAGTGAGTTACTGAGCTTTCCGTGTAGTCCTTCTGGAACGGCTGCCGCCAGTTCTCGCAGAAGAATCGGAGCTGCATCGGCGTTTCGGCGGCCGAGAAACCGGCGCCGCGGCAATCGACCGTCTTGATGCCGCGCGTGTTCAGGGACTCGATCGCCTCTCGCACGGCTTTCAAATCCGCGTGCAGCATCCGGATGAAAGCGCGACGCAACAGGAAATTAAAGCGGCAGAAAGCCACGAGCGCGGCGGGATCGTAAAACATGCAGCCTGCTGAATCCTTCAGCAGGCGTCCCTGCTCCATGAGGCCGTCTTCCAAAAGGTCGCGCAGGCTATGGCAATGTTCGAGCTTGTCGAGAATCTTTTCGAGCGGTTCACACCATTCGAGCGGCGTCGCATCGGCTTCGGTGAGGACAGGCTGCAGCGTGCGGGCCACGTCATCGAGCGTGATCTCCTTCCGATACAGCTGTTCGGGTGCGCACATCGCGAAGTATTGCACGAGCAGCAAGTCGATCTTGTCGCGATCGGCCTCCGTCTTGTCCGCTTTTCTGAGCTGGCGCTGAATCAGCGCGCGGAGAGATGCCTCGCTGGCGTTAAGGATTTCGGGCGGAAGCTGGCGCATTTGATAAGCGAGCACGGCACTGTCGATCGCGACCAGCCACAGCAAAAGCTGATCGAACATGCTGCGCGTCGGACGCGCCGGCGGAAGTTCGCCGGGCGGATACGGCAATGGCGCCAGATTGAATTGTGTTGCGAGCCCGGCGTAGAGCGGATAGACGAGCCGCGCCTCCGCCCATTGTGCTGCAAAATCGGACGCGCCTGGGGCGCCGATGACGGGTTTCTCCCCGCGAACCTCGGCGTTCATGGTGGCGCCCGGTGTTTTCGGCGTCATGGCTTGATGATCCAGTTCCCGACTTCACCGACAAAGCGCGCCGCGACGGCCTTCCCTCCCCCGTGATACCGCACGGCGACGACGGTGGCACGTGCGTCCAGTGAGCCATCGGAATTCACAAGGCGGACACGATCCTCGAATTCAAGCGGTAAGGTCGAAGAGAAGAGGACCTCCTGCGCCGTGCCGAATGCGATCACCGTCTGCTCCTGCAAGCGACGGCGCCCGGCGCTTAACGTGGTGACGCGCACCGGAATTCGAACCGGCGAAGCGCTGGGAAAGAGCTGCGCGAGCTTCTCGACGCTCGTTTGTTCTGCAACATCCGTGACGACAACGGTTTCATGCTGCACAGGGTCCGTTTCCTTTCGTCATTTAAGTTCATTCGGTTCGCCCGGGCCGCTCCGGCAGAGCAACGCCGAATGGGGGCAAACACTGACTCCGCTGAAAGATTGCACGAGGGCAGCCAAAGATTTTCTGGCGCGAGGAATCCTAAGTGATTTGCACTCTTACGTTTGCTCTGGTCACTTCGAAGCGCAACCCCTGGCGGCGTCTCAGGCTGACACAGATGCGTCTCACGCGCGCGCCGAATGGAAGGTTCGAGAAACTCGTCGCAGGGCAGATTGCGGCGCTCTCAAGGCGGCTCAGGATACCGTTTCGACGAGATGCCTGTGCGACGAGCGCAACGGGATGTTGTACCGCTTGAGTTTTCGGTAGAGCGTGGCGCGACTGATTCCGAGCATCTTCCCTGTGAGGGCTTTGTCGCCACCCGCCTGCTCAAAGACGCGAAGGATGGTTATGCGTTCGAGGTCGGCCAGCGCCGTCGTCGAAAGTTCGGCTCCGTCTTCCCGCGTCAGTGCCGAATCATTTGCGCGGGCAATCGCGGGCGGGAGATCCACGGCATCAATCATGCGGTGAGCGCCCAGTGCCACCGCCCGCGCGATGCAGTTCTCGAGTTCGCGCACGTTTCCCGGCCAATCGTATTGCAGGAAGCTCTTCATCGCCGAAGGATCGATCTGAATGCTCTCGCCCGGCGCGTAGCGGTCCAGGAAACAGTGCACGAGCTGCGGAATGTCGGAGCGGCGTTCGCGCAGGGCTGGCAGGTGGACCGTCACCACATTCAAGCGGAAGTAAAGATCCTTGCGGAAAGTCCCGGCGCGATAAGCCGCTTCGAGATCGCGGTTCGTCGCGGCGATCACACGGACGTCGACCGGGATCTTGTCGTTGCTTCCGACCGGCCGAATCTCTTTTTCCTGGAGGACGCGCAACAGCTTGGCTTGCATCTCGAGAGGCAACTCGCCGATTTCGTCGAGGAAGATCGAACCCCCGTTTGCAGCCTGAAATAGTCCGGGCTTGGATCTCACCGCTCCGGTGAAAGCCCCTCTTTCGTGCCCGAAGAGCTCGCTTTCCATCAGCGTCGGGACCAGCGTGCCGCAATCAACCGCAATAAAAGGCATCTGCGCCAGAGGACCGCGGAAATGGATGGCTCGCGCGACGAGCTCTTTTCCCGTGCCGCTTTCGCCCGTGATCAGCACGGGCGTGCGTGTGTCCTTCAGGCGCGAGATCAGGCGCAACACGTCTTGAATCTTCGCGGACGTGCCGACAATCCCCTCGAGCTGCGTTTCCGTGTTGACGCGCTCGCGCAAGAACTGATTTTCGGTTACCAGGCGCACCTTCTCAGCCATGCGCTGCAGGAGTTGGCGCAGCCTCTCGACGCGGAACGGTTTCTCGATGTAGTCGTAGGCCCCCTGCCGCATGGCGTCAACGGCTGATTCGATCGAACCGTGCCCTGTCATGATGGCGATTTCGGTATGCGGCGACGCCTCTCTGATCTTGCGCAGCAGGTCCGCGCCGGAAAGGTTCGGCAGCTTCAGATCGGTGACGACGATGTCGGGTGGAGCCGTTTCGACCGATTCGAGCGCCGCTTCGGCCGTTTCCGCCTCGCTGCAAACGAAATTCAAACCCTGGCCGACCGTCATGCAGAGCCGGCGGATACTTTGCTCGTCATCCACAATCAAAAAGCGAAGGCGCAGCTCGTCTGTCATGGTTTCCCTATCGTTCTCTCAACCGCGGCCAGAAGCTCCTGAACGCGGAAAGGCTTTTCGACGCAAGGCGTGTCGGCTTGCGCCACCAGGGCGATAGTTTCGTCACTCGCCGTATCGCCCGTGATGAAGATCATGCGATTGGCCAGAGCGGGCCGGTTCTGCCGCAGCCAATCGCGTACGTCGGCGCCGTTCACTCCGCCCGGCGTTCGGAAATCCGAAATCACACCCTGAAAATCGCCCGAAGCCAGCAACTGCAAGCCCCTGGCCGCCGAAGAAGACGGCACAACCTCGTATCCCCGCCGCTCAAGCGCCGCGCGAAGAAACGCGATCACGGAAGGCTCGTCTTCGATCAACAATATCCGCGGCCGCACGGCGGATAGCGTAGTGTCCGGCGTCATTGACCGGCCACTTCTGCGGTCAGGAGTTCGGCCGCCTGCGTCACCACGGGTAATCGCACCAGGAACGTGCAGCCCGCGCCGTCCGCGTTGTTCCGGGCAATGATTTCACCGCGGTGCGCGCGAACGATGCCGTAACAGATGCTCAGCCCCAGCCCCGTACCCTTGCCAACGTCCTTCGTGGTGAAGAACGGATCAAAGATGCGTTCTGCGTGGGAGATTCCGGAACCGTTATCGCGGAACGCGATCTCGATTTGACCTTGCCGATCCAACGTCGCGATCTCAATTTTCCCCGCGCGGCCGGTCTCCTGGATGGCGTCGTAGGCGTTGTTCAGGATGTTGAGAAAAACCTGCTGCAGTTGGTGCGGGTCCCCTATGGTCAGCGGTAAGTCTTCCTGGTAGGACTCCACGACTTCGACGCCGTGGTTTGAGAAGTCGTACGCGCGCAACTTGAGCGTCTGCCGGACAACGGCATTCACCCGCACGGGCTCGCGCTGCGCCGGCATCTGGCGCGCAAAACTGAGCAGGTTCTGAACGATCACGCGGGTCCGCTGCGCTTCCTGAAAAATTACGCGCAAGTCTTCCTTCGCTTCCCCCGGGATCGCCGGGTTTTCGAGCAGAAGATCGGTGAAGCCCACAATAGCCGCAAGGGGATTGTTCACTTCGTGCGCCACGCCGGAGACGAGTTGCCCCAGGGCCGCCATCTTTTCGGTGTGCATCAGTTTCGCCTGGAGATCGGCGGCGTCTGTGATGTCCGCCATCACGACGACGATGCTGTTGATCTCGCCTTGCTCGTCGCGCATCGGGCTCAGGCTGATCGAAAACTGTCCTGCGGCGCCGTTGCCACGCAAGATTGGAATCTCGAGGTTATCGACAGCCGCCCCCTGAAGCGTGCGCTCGAGCGCCTCCTCGAAAATGGGGCGCCGCGAGGGCGAAACTATCTCCGCGAGAGGGCGGCCCAAAAGATCCTGCTCGCGATAGCCCGCTTCGAAGCAGCGGCGATTGGCGTAACTGACGAGGCCTGCGGTATCGAGCACGAGGATCATGCTCTGCGTGTTGTTCAGGATGTTTCGATTGAAATCGCGCTCGCGCCGGTAGCGGCGCTCGGCCTCGCGGCGGTCGGTGATGTCCTTCAGGACGTGGATTGTCCGTATCTCCTCGTCCTCGCCATGGACGCGCGATGTGGAGACGAGATACGTCCGTTCGCCCGTGGGATGAACGAACTCTTCGTGTGCCGCTTGCAAATTGCGGCAGAACGGGCAGCGCTCGAGTTGCGCCGGGGATCCGAGCAGTTCCAGTCTGCCAATGTTCTTGCCGACCATCTCCGCGGGACGCGCGCCCAGAAGGTCCGCAAGAACCCGGTTCAGCCGCAGCACTCGCCCCATCTTGTCGTGGACGACAATGAAATCGGAAATGGCGTCGATGTCCTCGACCCACTGCTTTCGCGAACGCTCGATCCGGGAAAATAGACGCACGTTCTCCAGAGCCACCGAAGCGTGGCCAGCAAGAGCCTCAAGGAGCTTCTGCTCGATCGCGGAGAGATCGCGCCCCAAATCCGCAAGACACAACACGCCGAGCAGTACGTCGTCACTTCCGGCGAGTCTCACGAGAACCACTTCGCGCCACGCCAACGTTTCGGAGAGTTCACGGCCCAAAATGTGGGCCCCGGCGCCAAAACGAAGAGGAACAGCCGAGACAACGGCCTGTTCGGCCAAAACATCGGCGAGGTGTTGCTGGACGGGGCGGTCCCAGCGCTGTGCCGGTCCGGTGAGCGCGGCGATTTCCCACTCGCTCTCCCCGGCGTGCCTGAGGCTGAGAACAGCTGTGCGCGCCCCAAGCAGTTCCGCGGCGCGGGCCGTCAGGCGCCGGGCAAACTCTGTGGCGCCGAGAGATGGGTTCAGTTCCAGTGTGGTGGTGGAAAACTGCGCCAACAGGCTCTCGAGAGAGCCATCGACACGGACAGGAACTTCCCGGATATGTTTTAGTGCACGCATGGAGGATCAGGGGCTTGCGCGCGCTCCGCCTATACAGGATGACGTTACGGTTTCATCTCATTTTGAGTCAAGAAGTGCTCCTCTTCGGGTTGCTGTAAGCGCTAATCCGGTCCCGTCGCAACCTGAGACCTAAAAACGGCCTCGGTGCGAGCCTTGAGACGGGAAGGCGAGCGCCGAAGCCGGAGCAGGGTTCGTCTGCATTCCACAACTACTCTCATATCAGCCTGTTGCGGATTAAGTTAGCCGTCGCAAATGAGCCCGCGTTCATGGCATCCCTCGTGCATTTTCTGTTGTGGGAGTTTCCCTCGGGAGGAGAGGTGCGTATGAAGCCTAGGTTCTGGATCGCCGGACTGGGGTTGGCCTTGCTTCTAGGAGGATCGGCAGCGGTGACGCTGAAGACCTCCGCACAGGACATTTCGACCGATGCAGGGAAACGCAAGGTCCGCAGCAAGACCGTTCCCGAATACCCCACGCTCGCGAAACAGATGAACGTCACTGGCAAGGTCAAGATCGAAACGACCATCGCGGCGGACGGCCATGTCCTGAGCACAAAGGTCATCGGGGGCAGTCCATTGCTGGTGAATGCGGCGCTCGACGCACTCAAGAAATGGCGCTTTGAACCAGCGGCAAAAGACACCACGGAAGTCATCGAGTTCGAATTCGACGGACAAAGCTAGGCGCGGTCGGCAGTTTAGAGACGATAGCTGTGGCTGGGAGTGGAGGCTTTTCA
The DNA here is from genome assembly GCA_049523255.1 of Candidatus Acidiferrales bacterium. Classification (GTDB taxonomy): domain Bacteria; phylum Acidobacteriota; class Terriglobia; order Acidiferrales; family UBA7541; genus Palsa-295. Next base: position 164,502 of record JBEKNB010000001.1, read on the forward strand.
CAATGACGATTGGCAAGAAGCTGTACTGCGGATTTGGCGCCATCCTGGCCATCATCGTGTTCCTGTTCGTTATCAACGTCTTCGCCGTCGTGCGCCAATACAGCGCGCGCGATGCGGTGAAGGCCACCCTGGCCGACGTGCAGGTGATCGAAAGCATTCGCTACAAGGTGATCGAAAACCGCCTCTCCCTCGGTAACTACCTTCTGAGTGGCGATCTGCGCGACCAGGACAAGACCAACAGAGGAATCAGCGAACTTCAGGATCTCCTGAAGGAAAGCGAATCAAAGGCCAACGATCCGGAGCTCCGGTCGGCGCTGACGCAGGTCGAACAAAACGAACACGACTGGGCCGAAAACTTCGCGAAGGAATTGATCGCCAAACGGCATCAGGTGGACTCCGGTGACGCCACTGTGTCCGACTTGCAGATCGTCTATCTCCAGCACGATCCGGCTTCCTGGGTCAACAAGTCCACGGCCGTCCTCGACGAGGCCAGCCGCTCCGTGAACAAAGCGCAGGAAGAATCGAACGCGTCCTCCGCATCCGCGACACTGTGGAGCGCCATCATGACCACCGTCGGCACGCTGATCGCGGTCGTGCTCGGCGGGCTGATTGCGTTCTACACGGCGAAGTCGATCACGAGTCCGCTGCACCACCTGATCGAAGTCGCGGGGCGGATTGGCGATTCGGGCGACCTGGACCAGACGATCGACATTCATCGCGGCGATGAAGTGGGCGTACTCGCCGAAAACTTCAACAAGATGATCGTTCATTTGAAGGAAATGGCCTTCGTCTCGGCCGCGATCGCCGAGGGTGAACTGTCCGTCGCCATCCAGCCCAGATCGCAGCAGGACACGATGGCGAAAGCGTTCGCGCGAATGACGCACGGCCTCCGCGATCTGGTCCGTCAGGTTCGCGACAGCGCCTCTCAGGTCGCCAGCGGCGCGGGACAAATGGCCGCCGCCTCGGACGAATCCGCCAAAGTCAGCGTTCAGGCGGCTTCGGCGATCGACGAGGTAACGAGCACCATGCACGAGATGAGCATCAACGTGCAGAACGTCGTAAAGAACACGCAAGTCCAGGCTTCCAGTGTCTCCGAAACCTCCGCCTCGATCGACCAGATGGTGACTTCCATCCAGCGCGTGGCGGACACCGCCAAGCTTCTCGTGGACATTTCCCATCGTTCCCGCGAGGAAGCGCAGACCGGCATGGTCACCATGGACAAGGCCACCGAAGGCCTCAATCGCACCAGTAAGGCAATCCAGGCCTCCGCGGAGATCATCGATGTTCTCGGGCGCCGCGCCGACGATATCGGCAAGATCATCGAGGTGATCGACGATCTTGCCGAGCAGACCAACTTGCTTGCGCTCAATGCCGCGATCGAAGCCGCCCGCGCCGGCGAACACGGACTTGGTTTCGCCGTGGTTGCGGAGGAAGTCCGGAAGCTCGCGGAGAAATCCACCCAGTCAACGAAGGAAATCTCCGAATTGATTCAGGGAATCCAGAAGGAAGCGCGCGAAGCCGTCGAGAACATGGAAAAGAGCACGACCATGGTCCAGGAAGGCCTGTATCTCAATAAAGACCTCAGCCTGGCGCTCGACAAGATCGCGGACGTCGTCTCGGAAGTCTACAAGTTCTCGCAGGAGATCGGCGCGGCCACCATGGAGCAATCGAATGGGTCCGCGCAGATCGCAAAAGCCACGACCCGCCTGACCGAAATCACGCAGGAGATCAACTCTTCCGTCGAAGAGCAAGCCTCCGGAGCGCAGGCCGTGGTGCGTGCAATGGAAAGGATGCGCGAACTCGTGCAGCAATCCACGTCGAGTTCCACCGAATTGGCCGCCACGGCGGAGCAGATGTCGAAGCTCTCCCGCGAACTGCTCGATTCCATGGACCGCTTCTCGCTCGATGAAGCCCACCCAGACACGCGTCGCCCCTCACCCCGCCGGATGGCGCCTGCTCCGGAGCGGCGTAGCCATGCGGAGTACGCTGAACTCGTCCGGTCCTGAAAAGGCGCGCAACCATCATGGACAAGGAACTCCAAATCGTAGGGTTTCGGATCGGGCGAGAGACATTCGGCTTGCCCATCTCGATCGTGCGCGAAATCGTCCGGGTTCCGGAAATCACCTCTGTTCCGAATGCACCCGATTACATCGAAGGCGTCATCAACTTGCGTGGACGGATCATTCCAATTGTCGACCTGCGCAAACGCTTCGGCGAGCGATCGTTCGAGCCGGACAAGAAGAACCGCATCGTCGTCGTCGAGCTCGAGTCGCGAGCCATCGGCCTGATAGTGAACTCCGCTTCCGAGGTGCTGCGGATTCCTCCGTCGCAGATCGAACAACCACATGACATTTTCCAGGAAGGTGACCTCAACTACATCACGGGCGTGGGCAAGTTGAAAGGGCGGCTCGTGATGCTGTTGGACCTGAACCGTATCTTGCAGCGGGGAGAGTTGCGCCGCCTTGATGAAGTGGCCGATTCCGCCGCAGTTCCCGCCGGCGCCGCGGCGCGGGAGTTCTAGACCGGGTCAGAAATCATCAACGAGGGACGAATGTCCGCCACACTTACTACGCCGGTGCCACTCACCGACGCGGAATTGAAGCTCTTGCAGACCCTGGTCTACCAGGAATGCGGCATGTATTTCGACGAGCGCCGCACGCATTTCCTACGCGACCGCCTGCAGCGCCGCCTCAAAGCGTGTCAAATGGACTCGTTTTACAGCTACTACCGGCTGCTCACCAGCCGCGAAGGCAAGACGGAACTCGCCGCGCTGCTCGAAAATCTCACCGTCAACGAAACGAGCTTCTTCCGAATTCGGCCCCAGCTCGATCTCTTTCAGAAAGTCGTGCTCGAGGAAATCCTGAAGCGGAAGCAGGAACGCCGCGACTGGTCCCTGCGCATCTGGAGCGCCGGCTGCTCGACCGGCCAGGAGCCCTACACGCTCGCCATTCTGGTGTGCGATGCGCTCGCCTACTACTATCTGCGGAACCCGCTGCCTTTTGACATGCCGACGCCCAAGCCGTTGATTCCGCCGCCCTGGAAAGTGGAAATCCTGGCTTCCGACATCAACTACTCTGCGCTGCTCACGGCCCAGCAGGGAGTCTACAACGAAGCCCAAATGGAGCCCGTGGACTACACCTGCCGCCTGCGTTACTTCGATAAGGTCGGCGACAAATACGCCGTGAAAGCGGCGCTGAAAAACCTTGTCCAGTTCGATTTTCACAACCTGAAAACCGAGTACCTGCCGCACCGCAACGACGCCATTTTCTGCCGCAACGTCATGATCTATTTCGACGAAGCCGAACAGAAGCGGCTGACCGACAAGTTCCATCACTGTCTCAACCCCGAGGGCTATCTCTTCGTGGGGCACGCCGAAAGCCTCTTCGGGCTGACGACCAAGTTTCACATGATCCACCAGAACAACGCGACGGTCTATCAGCGAATCGAGGCGCCGCAGTGACTTTTCTCTCCGACGATCACGCCGCCGAACTTCGCGACCTCTTCTTCGAGAGCGCCGAGGAGATTCTCCAGAACATGAACGAGGCCGGCCTCGCGCTCGAAGAGCGTCCGAGCGACACGGAACAGCTCCGCCGCGTCCGCCGCGCAGTCCACACGCTCAAAGGCGATTCCGCCGCCTGCGGTTTCCGTCAACTCAGCGAGCTCGCCCACGAGTTGGAAAACGTCCTCGCGCCGGAATTGGCGGAGCGAAACGCGGGCCCGATCGCGGAGGTTGTTCTGACGGCTGCGGACACGTTCCACGAAATGTTGGCGGCCTATCGGAACAACCTCCAGCCTCCCTCGGGCGGCGCCCTGCGCGAGCATATCCACGGTCTCCTCGGCAAGCCCGCCGTGCAGCCGCAGGACCCGGCGTCGGAAGCAAGGTTCGAATGGACCGAGTACGAGCGGCTCGTGATTGCCGAAGCGTTCGGCCGCGGCGAATCGATTTACAACGTCGCGCTGCACATCCAGCCGGACATTCCGCTCCCGGCCGCCGCCTTGGAACTCGCCCGCAAAGCCCTCGGTGGCGCCGGCAAGGTCCTGGCGATCCGCCCCGAAGCCGAAGCGCCGGCGGAGCAGGTGCGGTTGATCGAAGCGGCGCTGTCGAGTGCGCAGTCTCCCGACTGGATCCGGAGCCGCTGCCAGGTGCCTGCGGTTGTGCAACGAATCTCGGTGAACAGGATTCCCCCTCCGCAATCGGCGGCCCGCGATCTATTGGACATCCTTCTCGAGTCGGAAGCAGCCGCGGTTGCAGCCGGCGTCAAGTCCGGAACGGCTGCTTCCTCCGGTGCCGCGGACGAAGAAACGCACGAGCACGGCGCATCGGCCGGCCTCGCCCATGCCACCGTCGAGAACACGCTGCGCGTCGATGCCGGCCGGATCGATGCGGTCATGAATCTGATCGGCGAAATGATCATCGGGAAATCCATGCTGCAACGCGCGATCGCCGAATTCGAACGCCGGAATGTGAAAGACCCGCTCCGGGCAAAGTTTTCCGATGCGCTGGCCTTTCAGTCGCGCGTGCTGGGTGAGCTGCAGAAATCCGTCATGAAGATTCGCATGGTGCCGGTCGAGCAGCTCTTCCGGCGCTTTCCGCGAATCGTGCGTGACGTCGCCAGGCTGCGCAACAAGGATATCGCTCTCGAGGTCGCGGGGCAGAACACGGACCTCGATAAGAGCATTCTCGACTCTTTGGCTGAACCGCTCGCCCACGTGGTGCGCAACGCCGCCGACCATGGCATCGAGTCGGCCACCGAGCGCCAAGCCGCCGGAAAGCCTTCTCGCGGCACGATCCGGCTGAATGCCTATCACGACGGTGATCAGGTGGTCATCGAGATTTCGGACGACGGCCGCGGACTTGACCGCGAGAAGATCCTTCGCCGCGCCGTAAAAAACGGCATTGTCTCCGCCGAAGACACGCTCCAAATGAACGACGCCGAAGCGCTTCAACTGATTTTCGCTCCGGGTCTCAGCACGGCGGACGAAGTGACGGAAATCTCCGGCCGGGGCGTCGGGCTCGATGTCGTCAAAGCGTCGCTCGAAAGCCTGAAAGGGTCCGTCGAGCTCGAAAGCGAGTTCGGCAAGGGAACCACGTTCCGCCTCCTCGTGCCTCTCACGCTGGCGAGCATTCAGGCGCTTCTGTTTCGCGTGCACGGCCGCCGGTACGCGGTACCCCTAACTTCCGTTGCGGAAATCACGCGCATCATGGAGACGGACATCCATCGCGTGGACGACCACGAGGTCTTCCAACTGCGTCAACAGGTCCTGACTCTGGTCCGGCTGGACCGGCTCGGGCCCAGAGCCGTCAGCGAGCGCGCCAAACGCGTTTTCGTGATCGTAATCAGCAGTGGGGGCCGCCGGTTCGGTCTCGCGGTAGACAGTCTGATGGGCGAAGAAGAGCTGGTCATCAAGCCTCTCGAGGACAAGCTCGTCACATCTCCGCTCGTCAGCGGCGCTTCCATACTCGGCGACGGAACCGTTGTGCTCATCCTGAATGTTCCGGCCGTGATTTCGCATCTTTCCCGAATCCCGGCGGTGGGAGCTACGGCATGAGCGAGAAACTTCGCGTGCTCGTTGTCGATGACTCCGCTCTCATGCGGAAGCTCATTCCGCAGATCCTGCTCGACGATCCTACGATCGAGGTCGTGGGAACCGCCATGGATGGCCTGATCGGCCTGCGGAAAATCGAAGAGCTGCGCCCGCACGTGGTGACGCTCGACCTCGAAATGCCGCGCATGGACGGCATCCAAATGCTGCGCCAGATCACGGGCAAGCATCGCGTTCCGGTCATTGTGGTGAGCGCGCACACCGAGGAAGGCGCGTCCCTCACGCTGAAAGCGCTCTCGCTCGGAGCGTTCGACTTCGTCACGAAGCCGCAGGACGCCGCGCTGGGCCGCCTCCAGCAGATCGCGTCGGAGCTTGCGCTCAAGATCAAGGTCGCCGCCGCGTCGGGCGCGCCGAAAATGATCATCACGGTTCCGACGCCGAAACCCAAGAAACCGCGCGGCTTTTCGACGAAACCGCGCTGGCCTACGAAAATCGTGGCCATCGGAATCTCCACGGGCGGGCCCAACGCGCTGCAATATCTCTTCTCCCAGCTTCCCGCGGATTTTCCGGGGTGTTTGGTCGTCGTGCAGCACATGCCCGAGGGATTCACGGAGATGTTCGCGCATCGGCTGGATGAATCTTCGGCAATCGAAGTCAAGGAAGCTCAATCCGGAGACTTGCTGCTCGCCGGGCGGGCCCTGATCTGTCCCGGTAACCGTCACATCAGAGTCCGGCGCATGGAGCACGGCAACGTCGTGATTCTTGTGGACCAGCCGCGCGTCAATGGCCACCGGCCTTCAGTGGATGTTCTTTTCAACTCCGTCGCGCACGAATTCGGCAGCAAGGCTGTCGCCGTGTTGATGACTGGCATGGGCGAAGACGGCGCCGCCGGCCTCGGCGCGATCCAGGCTGCCGGGGGGTTCACGATCGCTCAAAGCCCGGATACGTGCGTCGTGGACAGCATGCCTCGCTCGGCGATCCAGCGCGGCTTTGCCGCACGAATTGTTTCGCTTTCCAGTCTTGCAAGTGTTCTTCAATCCAAATGTCTGCCCGAACGCCCGCCGGATGAGCTGGTCGCAGCGGGCTCCACCGTATCCGAGTCTGTCGAAGCGGGAGCTTCGCGAAGGAGATCGTCATGAAGCAATTTGAACCACTGACGCGCAAGAAGGATAACCAGCCCGTCCGCTACCTGATCGTGGACGACTCGGTCTTTGCCCGCAAGAGCTTGGCGAAGATGGTGGAGTCGTTCGGCGGCCATCTCGCGGGCGAAGCGGGCGACGGCTGCACGGCCATCACGGAGTACGCTCGCACGAAGCCGGATATTGTCCTGATGGACATCACCATGCCGCAAATGGAAGGGATCGAGGCCGTCGAGCGCATCGTCCAGGAGCACCCGGAAGCGCGCGTCGTCATGGTCTCGTCCGTCGGCTACCAGGACAACATTTTGGCCGCGCTCCAAAAAGGTGCGCGCCATTTCGTGCAAAAACCGGTCAAGCCGGACGCTCTTTACGAGATCGTTCGCTACGTGCTCAACGACGACGGCGTCACCGCTCCTGTCGCAGCCGCGGAGAACTCCCGATGAGAATGGATCTGATCCAGCCGTTTATCGGTTCGCTCGACGCCGTTCTCGCGGAGATGATGAAGGCTCCGCCGAAAATCGTGGACCTCACGATGGAGGAGGAAGGCTACCGGCGGAAGGGCCTCGCCGCGGTCGTCACCTTCAAGGGGCAAATCGAGGGGCGCATCGTTCTCGATATGGAGCCGCGCGCTGCCGCTCAGGCCGCAGGCTATCTTAGCGGCGGCGAAGTGGACCCGGCGGAGCTGATCGTTCCCGAAACCGTCTGCGAGCTGGCCAACATGGTGATCGGCAACGCGGTCACGCAGCTCAATGATCGCGGCTTTAACTTCAAGGTCTTTCCGCCCTCGGTGCTCACGGAGGAACAGTGCGCAAAGGCCGGGCGCGACTCCGAAGCCACCGTCCTCTGCTTCGAAACGCCCAGCGGTAACGTCCACTTGAACATTTCGATGCACTATCATGCGCGCCGTGCCCGCGAGCGCGCCCCCATTTCCGTCGGCTAACGCTAAGGTTTAGATGTAGCGCCGCGGCCTTCAGCGCGGCATCTGTCGTGCTTGCCCTTGGCTTCGTTCGTGAGGCTCGCTGTAATCCGTACTTCGTAGGGGCGCTGCTCGCCGGGTGGCAGAGTGTTGGGTGGCACATAGGAAGTGCAGATGGCCCATTCCAGGCGACGCTTCATTCGAGACCCGCGCACCCTTCAACACCGGAAGGGGTGCGGCACACGCACCGGGGTCGGTAACCTCACTCGTCAACTAATGGTGTGGTATCATCCGCCCGCGCCCCAATGCCAATGCGCACGACACGAAAGGATCGGCCACCCGCCCGTGCGGGAAATGCAAGCCGTGTCCTCCGGATTCTCCATATTGGATTACGTTTGGCGACGGGCATGGCTCAAAGATTGCACAACTTAAGTGGATTGAATGGCATCAAGATGCAGATTGCGTATGCCATCCGATTAGAAGGGTCCGAGGACTGTGAACTGCTTCGTCTGGCGACCTGTTCCGCGGGGGCCGTTGAATGAAAGACGTCAGTAGTGTCTTTGATCACTATCGGATATCTGCACGTGCAGTTTGGAATGCCGCGTTTTGGCCAGATCCCGATTTTCGGAATTGGGATTCGGTCGATCAGTTTGATGAAATTCAGCGGATACTCTTCGGCGAACTCGTGTTGGGAAAGGTTGCCAGAGAATGGCCATTGAAGGACATCTTCGAGAATGCCATGCCTTTCTTCCAAGTGGTCCCGTCGATCGAGGGTGCCCCAATCATGATTCAGAACCCCCGGCCCGATAAACCTAGAGGTTATTGGGATCACCCGGTGAACCGCATCAGCCCAGGGGAAGCCGAGATGCATTTCCTTGGATACTTTGACTGGAATCGGTTGGATTACGTAGACTTCCGTTATTACATCGTAAAGATAGCAAAATTCGATGCTCGGTCCGAACTTATTGGTCGGGAAGCACTCATCGACAGACAACACGCCACGATTCATCTGGCGGAGGAGTGAACCTGTGAGGGGTTGTGGTGCGCAAAAATTCCATCGGCGCTTTATCTCACGTAGATGCCGAGAGTTATCTCTCCGCTTCTCTGGCGGGTGGCTGACCCTCCGGTTCACATTTTTCGCATTTGTCCAATTCCCGTCGCGAATGACTGCGTCGCACACCCGAGTTTATTCAAGCCGCGCACGAACTTGACGGGGTGCCGCAGCCCTTCGTTTTCCCAGAAGGGTGCGCGAGGTAGCGTTGCCTTTCGCCGTTCCTGCCTCGGCCGTTTCCTTCGCTTTTTTGCCTCCTCCACCTCATCTGCTTCCTGATGTCCCCGCAGACCAAGATTTCCGCCTGAATTTCTGTACTTCGGTACAGTTTCGTATGCCGCTGTCGTGTGCTAGCGTCGAGGTAGATGCGCAACGAGAAAACATCATCGACAAAGACAAACGGCCCCGGCAACCGGGGATGGCCCCGGTCCGTCCCCCGCGCGTCGTCGTCCTCCTGTGACCCCATTCGACCAGTAGACCACTGCCAACAACAAAAGCCGCAATCGGGAGCAGAGGGGATCTATTCCTTTTCCTTGCGCAATCTAATCGACACACTGGCGATTAGAAACGTCCGCAAGCTCTTGAAAATAGACGGCGGCGACCATTTCTAATCGACACGATTACCGGCCCTCTCGAAGAGGGCTCGAAAAAATAGCTCTTTGACAACTGAATCGGAAGGGGTTGGAGGCTTATCGGATTGGCGTCGCAGCCTGCGCGGTCGAAGCTTCGGCGAATGTCGCGAATCTACCCGTCAATGGCTGCCGAGTAGAATTGCCTGTAACTCATTCAAAACAAAGGATCGGTGTGCCTCTTACCCGTCAATGGAAACGACCCCCTTTCGGGCCGTCATTCTCCGGCTCTTTCCAGATGGCGGGGTCTTCCAGGACGAAGTGAATAGCAGAATTGGCGCTAGCGAGACCGGGGACCCACCCTGCGGTATTCCGTGCCGTGCCGGAACAATCCCGCCTTCGGCAACTCCTCCGAATACACAACGCGCGCCGGCAGGAAAATATTCGCGGCATCAGGCGAGTAGGGGACTGCCACTTCGATCGGCGCGTCGGCGTCGTAGCGGCGCTTGCTGCGAAAGCACATTCCGATCGGCGAAATATCTTCGCAGACGGCGAGCTCATCGTCCGCGCCGGACTGCCGGATGCAGGCCGTGAGTCGCGTCTTCAGCCGTATGCGCTGGCGTTCCCTCTGCTCCACGTCGGGCGGGTTGGCGTCCGCGGCTTCGCCGGCGCGCGGCCGCCGCGCCGCGCGAGCCGTGATCTTCTTTTCGTCTTCGTTCGGCGCTTGCGTCCAGATGCTCGGCACGCGGCAGATCTTGCAATGTCGCGCGATTCCCCGGTTCGTTTCGAATCCGCGGAGTTCGAGTTCGTTCAGGTAGACGACCTCGCGGCTGTGGCAGTAGTTGCACTCGAGCAGCATGCGCGCCACGGCTTCCGTGGACTCCGCGACGGGAGGAAACTCCACTCCCCACATGTCCATCTCCGAATCGAGTATCTCAATCCCGTAAAGGTAGCCGTCTCGCTGCCGGCCGAACTGGTTGACCACGCGCACGGCACTGTGGCGCTTGGATTCACTCGGCGTCTGCCGCTGAATGTGAATCTGCTGTTCGGGCAAGAGCTCGCGATCCAGAATGATCACCGCGCCGCCGCGATTGATGATCAATGTCCGCGCCGGCTGTTTGAACTCCCGCCCCTGGCTGTCCGTACCGGAGGCTTCGAGCAACAATGTCAGCGAGACGCGATCGCTGCGGCGCCGCGACGGCAATGGCAATGCCATTCGGACCTCCAACTCAGAGAGAACACCCTAACCTTCGCTCAAGATAGCATATCGCCCGCAACTTCGACGCCCCGCTCGATCAGACAGGGATTTCAAATCTTTGCCGCTGCGGAAAATCTTCGGGACAGAGGTTATCTCTTCGCCCTGAACGGTGGCCCGGAGCTTGGCCTGCCCATCACGGCTCGTTTCGGTTTCCGGTTCGAGTGGCCCAAGCGCTAACGCCACTGCGGGTTCGCCGCGCACCGCCTAGCGCTGCGTGAATTCGTCGCTGTGCGTGATGAATTCCGGATAAGCTCCTGCGCCCAATTCATGCAGGTCCATTCCCTGGTGCTCGCCTTCCGGCGCCACTCGCTGCGGATGAATTCGGTTCAGCAGCCAGTTCAGCCCGTAAGTCAGCGGCAGCACGAATCCGATCAGGGTCGCAATCCCCACAACCTGCGCCAGCCACTGGCCCGAGTTCCCGCCGGCCGAACTCGGCGCGGCGACGCGGCCAAACAGCCCGACCGACAGGACGCCCCAGAGCCCTCCCATCGCGTGCGCGGAAATCGAGCCCCCGGGATCGTCCACCGACATTCGCAACTCGAACCATTCGACGGACAACGTCACAAGCATCCCCGCAAGAATGCCGATCGCCGCCGCTTCGGCCGGCCTCACGAAAGCGCACGTTGCGCTGCTCGCCGCGAGCCCGCCAACCCATCCGTTCGCCGTCAGCGACACATCCGGCTTGCCAAACCTCGTCTGCGTGATTACCGCGGCCATCAACGCCGATGCCGCCGCCGACAGCATCGTGTTGACCCCGATCCGCACGGTTTCTCCCGGTCCCACGCCGCTGAACAACAGAGCGCCCGCCGAATTCAGTCCCCACCATCCCGCCAGCGCCAGCAAACATCCGAATACCACGAGCACGGCGTTGTGTCCCGGAATCGCACTGGGCATTCCATCGTTCGTGTATTTGCCGCGCCGGGGGCCGAGTATCCATGCGATCGAAAGCGCGGTCAGTCCGCCCACAGCTTGAATCGTGCTGCTGCCACCAGCGTCCACAAAGCCCCGGCCGAGCCCGTAATTCTCGCCCAGTTGCGCGAGCCATCCGCCGCCCCACACCCAGTGCGCGAACAGAGGAAACGTGCATCCGGCGAGCAGCACTGTGGACGCACAGATGCCGCTGAGCCGCCAGCGATCGGCGCCCGCGCCCAGCGGGATGATCGCCGCCAAACCCACGCTGACCATTCCGAACAACGCCGCGAGCGATGCGGGTGAGCCGTCGAGCGCCAGGTGCCGCCAGAAGAAGGGTTCGGCGGCGATCCAATTCCATCCCTTACCCCCGACCGTCAGCACGTGTGCCGGACGCCCGGCAAAGCCTTGCCACGCAAATCCGCAGACCAAATATACGAGCGCCGCAATTGAAACGGCGCACAGCGAAGACATCATCAGGTGCGCCGCGCTGCGCGTCCGGCCGAGGCCCGTATTGATCAGCGTGAGCCCGGCGATCGCCAGTGGAATCATAAAAATAAAGGCCGCGCAGAACGCCGCCGCAGTGTCCGAAAAAAATGGAGTGGATACAGGCATCACTCCCGCTCACCTCGCGGGGCCGGATGCGCCCGAATCACGAGCGCCAGGCCCAAAGCTTCCACGCCCGTGCCGGCCAGCACAAAGGCGGCTCGCGGCGCCTCCGCCATCAGCAATACAACGGCGGCCAAAACGATTCCCCATCCTGCCAGCAGGAGCAAAAAACCCAGAATTTTCATTGCCGATCGGGCCCCCGGATTCCGGAACGAGCCACCCCCACGCGGCGCTAGCGTAGCATCCGGGCGCAGACCCATCCAATTGTTTTTCTTATGTTGCGGATCATCCTACGGTGGGCGAGATTCCGGCGGCGGTTGTGACGGCTTGCAAAAAAAACGGGAAGCGGCCTCTTCTCCGCTTCCCGCCGAATGTCTCTTTCCTTCGCGCCCTACTGCGCTCCGGACGTGGACCGTGGCATCACCGTCACAGTCATGGGCTGGTCGAGCTGAAAGTCGAGCTTGGTCTCCGAGGGAATCTTCACCTGCTTGCCGTGTGTTGCTCCCTGGTAGACTCCGCCGCCCGCGCCGCCCACGCCGGCACCGATGGCCGCACCCTTGCCGCCGCCGGCTAGCGCGCCGATGATCGCGCCCAGCACAGCGCCGCCGCCGACCTTCGTGGCCGTATCCTTGCCGCGCGAGCTGCCCGTGAGTGAATACGTGCTGCTCACCATAGGATACGACCGCCCTTGGAATTCCAGCTTCACGAGCTCAAGATGCAGTTCGCTCTTGCCTGAGAATTTTCCGGCGGAACTCGAGTTTACCAGGCGCACGTAGACGTCCGCGCCCTTGGAAACTATTACCTGGTCGTCCACGACGATCGGATTCTCAAGCGACGCGTGGAATATCTCGCCCGCGCGGTTCACCGATGAATCCACGCCGTCGATCATGCGGATCGTCAGCATCGTGCTCGCCGGAATCTGCACGTCCTTCGGTTGGGGCGGAGGCGGCGGCTGAGGAGCAGGCGCCGAAGCCGCCGGCGGCTCCGGCGTAGGAGGTTCCGGTTCCGGTGCGAGAGGTGGAGTGTTGCTCGCAAGCTGCTCGTCTTCCTGCGCCGGAGCGTGCCTTTTCATGTGCGCCTTACGCGCATGAGAGGGCTTTTCGGCCGGTGCCGGTGCGGGCTCGGCCGGCGGGACTGCCTGCGCTTCCTGCACGGTGATCTGGTCGTTGACCTTGCTGACCCCCGGCGTCTCGGACGCGATCTTGTATGCATCAAGGTGCGCCGCGTCGCTCGGTACCGTGCCCGTCAGCGTCACCTCACCCTTGGTCGCGGTCACCTGCAAATTCGCGTTCTTCAGCAATTGATCCGCGAACATCTGCGACTGGATGTTGGTGACGAGGGCCGCATCGCTGGATTTACTGCTGCAACCCGTCACAAGCGCAATCGCAAGCAGTGCGGCCGAAAACAGCCATTTCTGTCGCATCAGCTCTCTCCTTTGATTCACGCCGGCTCCGCGTCATGGAAACGGAAAACAGAAAGTTTCCCGGGATCACCCGGCTCAGTCTACTACGATGCGCGGCGCAACATAAACGCTGTCCGCCTTCGGGTAGTGGATCAGTTTCCGATTGCCCGGTTAATCAAGCTTAACTTCGGATTTGGCGGGCGCAGAGATCCACGACCAAAGGCCCAAAACGGCGGCAGCGCGTTGTCGTTTAAGCATTCTCTCGCCTTCCGCAGCGCCCCGCGCCACCACGATGTGCTAAAAATAAACTCACCCTTCCCGCGTGGCCGCCGGTTCTTTTCCAACCGCGACCGCCCCGACCAAGTTCAGCAGAGGTGCGTCGATGTTTCATCTCGTCTATGTGAGTTCCGCCTCGCAACCATTCGCCAAGCCTGAACTTCAGGCGCTCTTGGAGCAATCTCGTCCCAAGAACGCCAAGCTCGGCGTGACCGGAATGCTTCTCTACAAGGATGGCAACTTCATGCAGGCCCTCGAAGGCGAGCAGGAAGTTGTGACCAAACTCGCCAGCACCATCGAACGCGATCCCAGACACAAAGGAGTTCTCATCCTCCTGCGCGGCACGTCAGAGGAGCGCTTCTTTCCCGATTGGTCCATGGGATTCCGCGACCTAGCGGACCAAAATGCCGCGAAGACGCCCGGCTACACCGATTTCATAAATACTCCGCTCACGGGAGCCGAATTTTCGCGGGACCCGAATCGCTGCATGAAGCTGCTGCGGCTCTTCAAAAAGAACATGTAGCTCTTACGTCAGGGCCGAATGAGGAGATCTCCAATGGGCGCAGATCACCGCCCGCTCATCCTGTTGACGGGGGCGTCAGGCTATATCGGAGGGCGCCTCCTTAAAGCACTTGAGAAAGCAGGTTGGCCCGTTCGCTGCCTCGCTCGACGCCCTGATTTCCTGAGGCCAAGAGTCGCTCGCTCCACGGAAGTTGTTAAAGCAGATTGCCTGGATCGCACTTCGCTTGCGCCGGCGATGGCTGGAGTACACACGGCGTACTATTTGGTTCACTCCATGGGTTCCTCCGGTCAATTCGAACAGGAAGACCGGCAAGCCGCACAAAATTTCGCCGACGCTGCACGCGAGTCTGGAATACGGCGCATCATCTACCTGGGCGGCTTGGGAAACCAGGACCAAGCGCTATCCGCTCATTTGCGAAGCCGTCAAGAGGTTGCAGACATCCTGCGGGGTTCCGGAATCCCCACCATCGAATTTCGCGCTTCGATCGTGATTGGCTCCGGAAGTCTCTCCTTTGAAATGATTCGCGCTTTGGTACAGCGCTTGCCGGTGATGATCTGCCCGCGCTGGGTTGACGTGAAGGCCCAACCGATTGCCGTCGAAGACGTGGTTGCTTACCTGATAGAAGCACTCGAGTTCCCGGTGGAACAGGGGCGCGTATTCGAAATCGGCGGCGCCGACCAGGTGAGCTATGGCGAAATCATGCAAGAGTATGCGCGGCAATGCGGCCTCCACCGATGGATGATCTCGGTTCCGGTCTTGACGCCTCGCTTATCGAGTTTGTGGTTGGGCCTGGTCACTCCTATTTATGCTCGCATAGGCCGCAAGCTTATCGACAGCATGCGCAACCCGACGCTGGTGCGCGACCCATCGGCATTGACATCCTTTGCCATCAAGCCGAAAGGCCTGAGAGAAGCGATCGAGAGAGCTCTTCGCCACGAAGACCGGGAATTTGCTCTGACTCGCTGGTCAGACGCTCTCTCCTCCGGTGGAAAGCCAGCGTCGTGGGGTGGTGTGCAGCTTGGGACAAGGCTGGTCGATTCTCGAACAGTACAAGTATCTGTTCCACCCGCCTTAGCTTTTGCTCCGATCCAGCGGATAGGAGGTTCGAATGGTTGGTACTTCGCTAATTTTCTGTGGTGGTTTCGAGGCTTTTGGGATCTCCTGGTAGGCGGCGTAGGACTGCGCCGGGGCCGTCGAGATCCGCACACGCTGGCCGCGGGCGATGCTTTGGATTTCTGGCGAGTGGAAACCTTTGAGCCGGATCGTCGACTAAGTCTAGCCGCTGAAATGAAAATGCCCGGTCGTGCGTGGCTTCAGTTCGAGGTTGAACCAAACAGCCGAGGCTCCGTTATTAGGCAAACGGCAATTTTTGATCCTGCCGGATTAGCGGGGCTTCTCTATTGGTACACGCTCTATCCCATACATCGCTGGATCTTCAGGGGTATGCTCCGCGTAATTGCGGCTGTCGCAGAGCGCGAGGCAGGCATTACTTCGCTCGGGGCATACCGTCAATTTCCGTAGCGCGCATTGCGTCCCCTGGCACCATAGTCGATTGTCGGAAAGACCTCAAGCCTGCCGCAAGCAACCCAACAGTCCCCGCAACTTTTCCGGCACCTCGCTGTTCTATCCCCCCAGCAGCCGAATCGAGTGTCTCGGCTACGGTAGTCATAGCTTATTGGGGTGAAGGAGAATCATCATGCGGAATCTGAAAGCTACGGGTGTGTTCGTTGCCCTCCTGGCCGTATTCGGTCTCTCCAGTTGCGGAGGATCGTCTTCGGCGGCCAATCCCGGAACTTCGAACGACCAGGCTTCGGTCTTTACCGTCGGCACAGACGCTCCACTTCCCAGCGTCGTGTCGTGCCAAATCATGGTCACGGGAGTGACGCTGAACAACGGCATGACCAACGTCCCGGTGCTCACGACGCCGCAGGTCGTGGATTTCGCGCAACTGAGCGGCTTGCATCAGCTTCTCGATCTCAACGCCGTGCCGACGGGCACGTATTCGTCCGCAACGGTCACGATTGCGAGCCCGGTGATCGGTTTCATCGACACCACGCAGAGCCCGCCGGCCATTAACACAATCAACGGCACGCTCACGCAGTCGAGCGTCACGGTGGCCTTCGCGAATCCGTTCGTGCTGAGCGCCGCCGACCTGGTTGGCCTCCGCATGGAGTTCGATCTCCGCCAGTCTCTCCAGACCGACCAGAACGGCCAGGTGACCGGCAGCGTCAACCCGGTGTTCCACATGCAATTGCTGAACGCCACCGACGCCAACGTCTCGATTGACGATTTCCACGCAGGCGTGGTCGGCGTGAACGGCAGCAACTCCTTCACGGTTCAGGGACCGAAAGGGCGGCAATGGACCGTCGATACGAATTCCAGCACGATCCTCGACGATCCGACCGAACCGGTCAGCTCCTTCACGACGAACACCATCGTCGAGATCTCGGGCCAGCTCGATCCCGTCACGCACGATATTGACGCCTCGGAGCTCGAGGTCGTCTCCGACAACAAGTTTGTGGTCGGCGGGCTATTCACGAGCATCCGGCCGCCTTCCGGCGCGGCGACCCAGGCCGACCTATACGTTCGCTACGAATTGCCGGATATCAACGGCATTCAGGACGGCCAGATCGCAACCTTTGCCCTGAATGGAACCGAACGCTACAGGATCGCGAATATCAACAATCCGATCACCACGCTCGTCTTCAACAATTCGGCGCTCGCTGCCGGGCAGGTGGTTGACCTCGGAGGATCGCTCACAACGACCAACGGCGTCTCGACCCTCACCGTCCATCGCGTCGTGCTGCGCCGGCAGGGGCAGGAAGGCACGTGGGTTCCCGGCAGCACGGTCGTGCAGTCGGGTAACGCCGGAAGCTTTCAGTTGAACGACAACTGGACGGCGGGCGTGCTGCTGCCGAGTCCGCTCACCGTGCTCACGACGAACGCAACGACCTTCGTGAACCTGAGCGGATTATCCGGTTTGACCGGATCGCAGCCGATTTCCGTCGGCGTGGTTGGCTTCATCCTGATCGACCCGTCCACCAATCAGCCTGTGATGGTGGCTCGCGTTGTCGAGGAGTTGACGGATTAAAACCGGAAAGTCGTCGCAGGCTGGGCGCCACTGCCTCGCTTCGCTGGGAGCGGGGCAGTGGCGTTGTTCTTTGAGTACCGGACCGCTTATTCCGATCGCACGGCGATGACGTCCTTGCCGCTCGTGCGTATTTCGATCGCTATGGGCGGGCGGACTCCGCTTCCTTGAACGATGTCGCCTCGCACGACCCCGCCGTTGGTTGCGCCATTGCCATAACGCATCAGGTCGTAGACCGTGCGGCTGCACGGGTTCGCCACCATCGGATGGTTGGCCTCGAACCGGTAGTCCGTCTGTAATTTCTTCAGGTCGGTTACATATTCGAGTTCGCAGTCCCCGAAGGGTTCGCGCAGGGAGAATCCCCAATATTGTCCGCCAGGCAAGCGCACCACCATCGCCGGTATGAGCTTGGACCCCACGGGATCGCGAAAAAGAAAGCGCTTCGCGGACCACGCCTTGCTCAATTCGGTTGTCGTGGCAATGGGCCCCGGGCCAACAGGCAGGTTCTCCGTCTGCTCGGGCTTGCTCTCAACTACGGGTGCTGCGGCGGCCTCAACGGGAGCGCGCGGCTGCGATTTCGCAGACGAGCTCCGCCCCCAATAGAACAGACCTCCGCCGGCGATCAGCGCCCCGGCAGCGGCCAGAGCAATCCATAGAAGCGCCGATTGTCCGGCCGGAGGTTGAGCCGCTCCCGGATACCGCGGCGGCCACGGCTCGGGAGCTGCCGCATCTTCGCGACTCTCGTCGGCCGACGGCACACCCGGAATCATCGGCTGCTCGGGCTTGAAGGCATCGAATTTCTTTACGTCGGACATGACACGCTGCGGATGCAGGCATTTTCAGATTGAATCGCCCGCCGCTGAAATGCAAGCCGGAGCGCATCCGGGGTATTGACGCTTTCGCATAGGGGAATAGCTGGAAATCAGGCTGGGCGGTTCGCGCGAATCGAACCATGCGCGACGCACTCGTGCAGGTTCGCGAGGATGAGCAAAAGCTCCAGCATGCGCTCCCGCTGTTCGGGATTCGGATCGCTCGCTCCCTCTTCGAGGTTCTCTACGATGGCGAGCGCGTCAGCCAGTGACCACTCGACCTCGGTGGCGTTCATGGAACGCCCTTCGCGGCATCCCCTGAGCGCGTTGTCCGTACGCACAAAGGCCTCGTCGAGGAAGTGGTCGAGGCAAAGCTGTTCGCTGGCGAGAGCCGCGGGAATCGGATTCGCGCACGATGCCCTTCGGCAGCCGGGGACGGCGGCATTCATGGCATGACCCCATCGCCCTCGGGATGAATCCCGATGGACGCGGGAGAGACTATCACAGTTTAGGCCTCGGCCAACCGTGGATGGGCGCGACGCAGAGAGAAGGCGCTACTAACTGGGCCGACTACAAAAGAAAAGGGCCGGCGGAAAAGCGCCGGCCCGGTGAAACAGAGATGAGAGAACTTAGAAGCGGAAAACAACGCCTGCGGAAACGCGGGCATTGTTCTGCCGGTTGTTGGCACCGTCGTTGAACTTCGTCATCAGATACTCGGCTTGGATCACGCGGATGCCGATGTGTGGCGTGGCGTTCCAGTCGACTCCGCCACCGAGGGCCATCGCAAATGCGTTCGCCGATGCCGAGCCGCCAAACCCTCCAGCTGAGAGGTGCGCCCCGCCGAACAGCGCCTGGACGAACGGCGTGATCTTACCGGTCCGGTATGCGAGCTTCGGACCGAACATGTACGTGTACAGGTCCGCGTTGCCAAAATCATTGCCGCCGTGGTAGCCGCCGAAGTCCGCAACGACTCCAAGCCAGTTGCTCGGGTTCACGGAGATGGATCCACTGCCGCCGTTCGCGTTCGCCGACGCACCCTGGTCCGTCACATGCAAGAACGAATATCCACCGAAAACTTCAGCCTTTGGATAGTCCTGGGCCGATGCCGCAACCGCTGAAAGCAACAAAACCCCACACACTAAAGCCCACCTTTTCATCGAATGCTCCTGTCTTATTGGTATTTAACCTCGCGCCGTAGGCGAGAGGTCGGCCTAACTCACAGGTCAAACCCACCCTGGTTTCCCTGAGAGGCCCTGCAAGAAGCCTAACAGTTGGTTTCCTGAGCGGGCAAGTTGGTTGTCCCGGCGGTGTGCGAAACGTATAATATCGCCTAGGTCCACTGTAAGCTACTGATTCATAAGGACAAATAGGTGCAGAGGTTCACTCGCTGGTCGGGCCGAAGCTCGCCCGGAACGACTCGGAGGCTTCGCGGGCTTCCCAGGACTCAGCCTGCTGCGCCGTGGCACTTCTTGTATTTCTTGCCTGAGCCGCAGGGACAGGGGTCGTTCCGTCCGACCTTGGCGCCCGCCCGGACCGGCTTCTGGGCCTCGGCTTGGGCTGGGCCGGCCTGGAACTGGAGGTCTTGCTGGTGCCGGCGCTGGCGCTGCTCGATCTGCCGGGCGATAGCGGAATTCGGGATGGCCGCATCGGAGGTCGGCGGCGCCTCCGGGACAGGCCCCCTCGGCGCCGGGGTTGGGGCCGATCCAAGCTGCGCGCCCTCGGCGGGCCGCACCAGGAACAAAAACCGCACCGCCTCGGTATCAATACGATCCATCATGTCTTCAAAGAGGGTGAACGCCTCCCGCTTGAACTCAACCAGCGGGTCCTTCTGGCCGTATCCCCGGAGGCCGATGCCCTCCTTCAGGTGATCGAGCGTCAGGAGGTGGTCTTTCCACTGCCCATCGACGATGTCGAGCAGGATGTGGCGCTCGAGCCAGCGAAGCGTCTGCGCGCCGAAGAGCTTCTCCTTGTCTTCGTAGCGCTCGTGGGCCTTCTCGATCAGGATATCGGCGAGCTGATCGTGGTTCAGATTCGCCGTATCGATTCCGCCGGTCTTCAGGTCGAAACCGAATTGATTCAGCAGTTCGTTCCCGAGCTGCGTGACGTTCCACTGGTCCGGGTGCTGCTCGCGCGGGCAATACGTTTCGACCAGCGACTCCGCGATCGCGTCCGCGCGCTCGAGCAGGAACTCCTTCTGGTCGCGCCCCTCGAGAAACGACCGCCGCAGCGAATAGATCGTCTCGCGCTGCTTATTCATCACGTCGTCGTATTCGAGCAGGTGCTTGCGGGCCTCGAAGTTCTGCGCCTCGACAGCCTTTTGCGCGTTTTCGATCCGCTTGCTGATCAACTTCGACTCGATCGGCACGCCCTCGGTCATTCCCAGGTGGTACATCAGCGCCTTCACGCGCTCGCCGCCAAAAATCCGCAGGAGGTCGTCTTCGAGCGACAGAAAAAATCGCGACGACCCGGGATCGCCCTGCCGCCCGGCGCGGCCTCGCAACTGATTGTCGATCCGGCGCGCCTCGTGCCGCTCGGTGCCGAGGATGTGCAATCCGCCCATCGCGACCACTTCGTCGTGTTCGGCGCGGCATTGCTGGGCAAACTGGTCGTAGACCGGCTTCCACTGGTCGAGCGGCACCTGAAAGATCTTGCCCTCCTGCTGGAAGAGCACCATGGCGGGGCTGCCCGCTCCGTTTGACCCGCCTGGGCCGCCCGCGTTCGCCCCATCCTTGCCGTCCTGCGACGCAGCGGCGGCGTCCGCCTGCGCGGGCGTTTCCGTCCCCGCCTGCGCGCCGATCACGGCGCTCGCGGGCGCGTAGGGCATGGCGATTCTGTTTTTCAGGCAGTATTCGCGCGTCATCGCTTCGGGGTTTCCCCCGAGCAGAATGTCCGTTCCGCGGCCGGCCATGTTCGTCGAGACCGTGACCGCGCCCTTGCGTCCCGCCTGCGCGATCACTTTCGCCTCGCGCTCGTGCTGCTTGGCGTTCAACACTTGATGCGGGATGCCGGCCTTCTTCAGCAGCTCGGCGATTTTCTCCGATTTCTCGATCGAGATGCTGCCGACGAGCACCGGCTGCCCGCTCTCGTAATACTGGCGAATCCCGCTCGAGCGCGAGCCGTCCTCCTGAATGATGCCGTTCACCGCCGCGTCGAACTTCTCCGCCTCGGTGCGATACACCACGTCCGGGGCCTCGATGCGAATCAGCGCCCTGTTCGTCGGGATCGCGACCACCTCGAGCTTGTAGATCTTGTGGAACTCGGGCGCTTCGGTTTCCGCCGTTCCGGTCATGCCGGAGAGTTTCTTGTACATGCGGAAATAGTTCTGGAATGTGATCGTCGCGAGCGTCTGGTTCTCGCGTTCGATTTTCACGGCCTCTTTCGCCTCGACAGCCTGGTGCAGCCCGTCCGACCATCGCCGTCCGGGCATCTGCCGCCCGGTGAATTCATCGACGATCACCACCTCGCCGTCCTTCACCACGTAGTCCACGTCCTTCTCGAAGAGCGTGTGCGCCCGCAGCCCTTGATACACGTGGTGGATGATTTCCATGTTCGCTGGGTCGTACAGGTTGCCGAGATTCAGCAGCCGCTCGCATTTCGACACGCCTTCTTCGGTCAGCGTGGCCGTGCGCATCTTTTCATCGAGCGTGTAGTCGATGTCGCGGATGAGCTTCGGAATGATCTTGTCGATGCGATAGTACTTGTCGGTCGATTCTTCGGCCGGGCCGGAAATGATTAGCGGCGTGCGGGCTTCGTCGATCAGGATCGAGTCCACTTCGTCGACGATCCCGAAATGGTGCCCGCGCTGGACGCACTGCGCCAGGTCGTACTTCATGTTGTCGCGCAGATAGTCGAATCCAAACTCGTTGTTCGTGCCGTAGGTGATGTCCGCGCCGTAGGCCGTGCGCCGCTGCATGTCGTCGAGGTCGTGGACGATCACGCCCACCGTCAGCCCGAGCATCTTGTAGATCGGGCTCATCCATTCGGCGTCGCGCCGCGCCAGGTAATCGTTCACGGTGACGATGTGCACGCCCTTGCCGGTCAGCGAATTCAGGTACGCCGGCAGCGTCGCGACGAGCGTCTTTCCTTCGCCCGTCTTCATCTCTGCGATTTTTCCCTGGTGCAGGACGATCCCGCCGATCAGTTGTACGTCGAAGTGCCGCATCCCCAGCGTGCGGCGCCCCGCCTCGCGCGCCACGGCAAACGCCGGCACGACGGCCGGCTCGAGCGCGTCCTGAAGCCGCTGCTTGTAGTTCGGATCGTTCCACTCGACGCCTTCGAGCCGCTCCTGCACCTCGGATCGCAACACGAGCGTGCGCGCGCCGAGCTGCTCGTCCGAGAGCTTCTTCATCTCGGACTCGAGCTCGTTCACCGCTCCAACGAACGGCTGGATGCGCTTGACGTCGCGCTCGTGCTTCGTCCCGATAAATCGCGCGACGACGCTGTCTATTGCCCTTTCAATGTCCATCTTTTCTTTCTTGTTTGCCGCCAGTTGTTATTACGAGCGGAACGAGGAATCTGTTTCCTTCAAACTGCCGGGCTGGCCGTCCTTCCTATCTACTTATTGTTATTGGATGCGCTCTTTTGCATTGTAGCCGCTCGCGCCATTTCCCGCAAAACAGTCCTGGATGCTACTCACTGGTACTTGCCGCCTTCTCGAGCAGTTCATGGACGAGTGTCTGATATGGCTTCTGCCTGATTCGGGCGAGGCGCCTCAAGCGAGCCAGTAGCCGCGGGTCGATCCGGATGGCAATGAGCTGTTTCGCATACGGCGAACGCGGACGCCCCACGCGGCGAGCGCGCTTCAACTCGGCATCGGTCGATTCCGGAATATCCGAGAAATCAATCTTGCTGTCCGGCATATGCTTTGCGCTCTTTGCGGCTCGCCTGTCGCGCGCTAACGATTCTGACGGTTTCCCTGTCATTCTTCAGCCTCCGGCTCGTGTAAACGACCAGCGGTACTCGCTCTCCAATGGATCTTCCCAGCCTCTTGCGCCGATCTTCGCGCTCGGAGTGCCGCGTATCCTCCCAGTCGAGCGCTTCGGGATCGGCGAACACAGTAGCGGCCTCCGCAAAGGAAACGCCGTGCTCTCCACGTTGCGGATCGCCTTAGCAGTGTCCCACGAGAATACATTTCCGTATATACGTTAAGTCCGTGGCGGAGTCAAATTCCTGGGTGGGTTTTGGACAGGTGCTAGACTGGGCTCAAGCAATCATGGAAGAGGCCGACGTTTACTCAATCATTGGAGAAGAAGGTTTCACGCGCCTCGTGGCTGCCTTTTATCGCCAGGTTCCGGAGGACGACATTCTCGGAGCCATGTATCCCGAGGAGGATCGGGCAGGCGCCGAACAACGCCTTCGTGACTTCCTGATCTACAGGTTCGGAGGCCCGCAGCGATACATCGCGCAGCGAGGACATCCCCGCTTGCGGGCGCGACACCTTCCCTTCCGGATCGATCAAGCTGCCCGCGACCGCTGGATGCGGCTGATGGACAAAGCGTTCGCCGATGCCGCTCTGCCGGCCGAGGCCGAACGGCTCCTTCGGGCGTTCTTCGAGCAAATGTCCACGTTCATGATCAATCAGGCGGAGCCGGAAAACCACAACCTTGGCGGTCATGGAAGCGCGTTGTAAGACCCTGACTTTACGAGAGTCTTAGCGCGAGGCCGAAGAGGCTTGCGGCGCGGCAGGCAGCCGGACGAGGCGCGCCTCCGTGACGGACGGCAGGCCGAGAATCTCCTGCACCACGGACGCGCTCACGTTGCCGTCAAGCCCGACCAGCGCGAGAGCCTCTGAGCCGCCCCCGGGCGCGCGGCGGCCGAGCGCGAACGTGGCAATGTTGATGCCGAGCTGCCCAAGCACCGTGCCGATCCGGCCGATTACGCCGGGCACGTCGACGTTGCGCGAAAGCAGCAGCGTGCCTTCGAGCGGCGCCTCGAGCGCCATGCCATCCAGCGCCAGAATTCGCGGCGAGCCGTCCTGCCCGACCGTGCCTTCGAGCGTGAACTCGCGGCTTCCGTCGGCGATGCCGACCTCGATCGTGTTCGGAAACCCGCGCTCGCGCCGACGCGTAGTTTCCTCGACCACGATGCCGCGCGACGCGGCCTCCTCCGAGGCGTTCACCAGGTTCACCTTCTCGTCGAGCACCGCATTCAGCATCCCGGCCAGCACCGCGCTGCGAATCACGTGCGAGCCAAGCTCCGCTGGTTCCCCGGCGTACTGAATTCTCACGCGGTGAAAGCTTCGCGAGGGCGCGGCCTGCGCGACGAACGCGCCCAGCCGCTCGCCCAGTTCGAGGTACGGCCGCAAGCGCCGGTACTGCTCGGGCGAAAGCGCGGGCATGTTGACCGCGTTGCGGATCAATCCTTCGGCGAGATAGTCGCGGATCTGCTGCGCGATCGCCGTGCCGACTTCTTCCTGCGCTTCGGCGGTCGAGCCGGCGATATGCGGTGTGGCGATCACGTTCGGCAGGCCGATGAGCGGAGAGTTTTTCGGCGGCTCCTGGGCGAATGTGTCGAGGGCCGCGCCGGCGATCTGCCCCGACTTCAAAGCCTCGGCAAGGGCGGCTTCGTCGATTAGTTCGCCTCGCGCGCAATTGATCAGCCGCGCGCCGCGCTTCATCTTCGCGATCGCCGCCGCGTCGATGATCTTTTCGGTCTGCGCGCTGAGCGACGTGTGCAGCGAGATCACGTCCGATTGCCGCAGCACTTCGTCGAGCGGCGCCAGTTCGACTTCCACCTCGCGCGCCGCCGCGGGCGTGACGTACGGATCGTACGCGATCACTTTCATTTCGAGGGCTCGAGCGCGCCGCGCCACCTCCGTGCCCACGCGGCCGAGGCCCACGAGCCCGAGCGTCTTGCCGCGCAGCTCCGTTCCCGAAAACGACGACTTCTCCCAGCGCCCGGCCTGGATCGACGCGTTCGCCTGAGGCACCGCGCGCGCCAGCCCGAGCATCAACGCCAGCGTATGTTCGGCCACGCTGACGGCGTTTCCCCCCGGGGTGTTCATCACCAGGATGCCGCGGCGCGTGGCCGCCTCGACGTCCACGTTGTCCACCCCGACGCCAGCCCGGCCGATGACGCGCAGGCGCGGGGCATTTTCCAGCAACGCGGACGTGACCTTCGTCGCGCTGCGGACCACCAACGCCTCCGCGTCCGCAAGCTCGCCCGGCAGCGCCGCGGCCGCCGGCGTGACGACGTTCCATCCTGTTTCGCGCAGCAAGGCGATTCCGCGCTCGCTGATTTTGTCCGCTACGATAATTTTCATGGCACACAAGGTTATCGGGCGCGCAAGCTCGTGTCAATTAGGCACGCGAGCGCAAACGTGTGTTATTCTTTTTTCACTTGGGAGAAGGGGTCAGAAAACAAAAATGGGATACCTCGATCGCATTCAGAGCGATTTGACCGCGGCCATGAAAGAGAAGGACGAGCTGCGGCTGAGCGTGCTGCGCATGATGAAAAGCGCGCTCAAGAACAAGGAAATCGAGAAGATGCACCCGCTCGACGACATCGAGTCGCTGCAAGTGCTTCAGACGCTCGTCAAGCAGCGGCGGGAATCCGTGCATCAGTTCACGCAGGGTGGCCGGAAGGATCTGGCGGACAAGGAAGCGAAGGAAATCGTCATCATCGAGGAGTATCTGCCGGCCGCCCCGAGCGACGAGGAAGTCCACCACGCCATCGAAGCTGCCATCAACGAAGCCGGAGCCGATTCGCTCAAGCAGATGGGCGCCGTCATCAAGGCTGCGCGGGCCCGCCTGGAAGGAAAAGCCATCGACGGCAAGGTCTTGAGCGATCGCGTCCGCGAGCGCCTCAGCGGCAAATCCTGAACCGCGGCCGCTCGGCCCGGGCCGCATCCCTGCAACAACGGTAAGCGAAAGGATCAGGGAGTCGTGCGACGCAGGACCGCGGCGGACTGTTGGTCCGCGGCGACCTGTTGCAGGAAACTCCGTATCTCGGGCAATTTCTCGGTCGGCACCATCACTTCCTTGACTTCGAAGCTCCGCTTGTAGTGGAGGACGCCGTCCGCGACTTTGATCTCGCTGTGATAGGTCGCATATGCGCAATCGGCCTGCACCGGCTGCGGAAGACCGTCCACCACATAGCCAGGCGGGAGCGTTATGTCGAAGATGTCGTCCTGGCGCGTGGCTTCGTCAAATTCGATTGGGTATTTGCGGGGCTTCTGCTCCGTAAAGAGGCGCAACATTCCCGTACTCTTGTCGCCGACCACGCGCGGGCGGACAAACAGCAGGTCGCCGGCGGCGTTTGCGTAACCGGGCGAAACAAATTTGTAATCGAGCATCAGATTCTCGTCGTATTTATCGAGGTTTCCGAGACTTGCGCTCGTCAAAGTGAAATTGTTGAGGGAATGAGCCAGAAAGCGATCGAAGATTTCGGCGCGCTTCGAAGGCTGCGCCGTGAGGAACTGCTCACGCTCCTCCGCCGCCGGACCTCCCCACTCCACTTCTTGAACCTCGCCAGACAAGTTACCAGCGGGGCTTAGATCGAATTTCGCAGTGCGCAGCAGTCGGTTTGTCGCCGGTGGCAGCAGCGGTATATGTACCAATTTCCCGCCGCTTGGTGTTACGACCAGGGCATCGTTATCCTGGAGTTCCCAAGGCAGGTAGCCGAGGGGTGTGTATTCGTCTGTTGGATCAAAGAAGAGCAGGCGGCCCAATTGGGGGTCGTTCACGACCGCATATAACCCGCCATCCGAAACGTCGTCAGGCAAGTGAATCGCGACGATCGAGTGACCGAAGTAAAGCAGCGGAAAATCCGGCCTCACGACGCCTCGCTCGGGGCTGATCATCACGTTGTAAGACTGGATCCCAATCTCCTGAAGCATGGTATTGAGCAGAGTGGCCTTGTCCTTGCAGTCGCCGTACCGATGGGCGAAAACATCTCCCGCCGCATGCGGCTGATGACCTCCGATGCCAATCTCGACGGCCTGGTATCGAATCTGGCGTTGAGCAAAGCTGGCCAGGGCTCGCATCTTGTCGAGGGGAACTTGGGTGCCGGAAGTGAGTTCTGCAACTTTCTGTTTTATTTCAGGCGTGGCTATACGCCTCGGCGCGATCAACCCCTGATACCAGAGCGCGATGTCGTTCCACGAGCCGGTTGTCTTTGGTCGCATACTTGGATCGCGGGGAAAATACTTCACAATCATGTGCCCTTCGACGACAGTCCACGGCGGCATGTCAGGTTCGGCTTCTACTGCTGGACTATCCATGACTTCCCAGCTGTACGTATTCGACGCGGAGGTTCGTGGCTGCTCTTCAGCGTGATTCCCCCAGAGGGTCCTAAATTCCCATCCGGGCGGCAGTTGAAGCGTGAAACGGGATCGGTGAATGGGAACCCTACATTGAAACCCCCAGATGTCTTCAAAGACTTCCGGTCGCTCGCGTTGAACGTACTCGTAGCCGACAACGCTACCCGGATTTGCCTCCGGGAATTGGAGCGCTTTGACCCTTACATCCGTATATTCGATATCGGCGAGGAAACCCTGTTCTATGGCGTCCTTATCTCCGACGGCGATTTCATGCCCATTCGATTCAATCGTCCAGGCTTTCAGGTAAGCAATCTTCCTGTCCTTATCGAAATCGACGGCGATTCCGCCGTATTCCTCACGGGCTTCTGGGCGCAGCAAGCGAATCGCACGGCGATGGAGGGTGTCGATCTCGCCGTCATCGTGGACGGTCGTCTGGGCTTCATCGAGCAGCATGACGGCGACCGTGTCCTTGTCGTATTCGGGCAGCTTCTCCTGCGCGGCGGCGCGGAGCCAGTCGGGAGCGGAATCGCCGCCGCGGGCGGGCGGCACAAGGCACACGGACAGGCCTGCCACGATCAGCGCAGCTGCCGGCAAGCTAATTTTGGGCAGACTGCGCATTCTGAAGCACCATTTGCGCGTTATCATTCGTCTTCACCGATCCGAAAAACCTCCGCAGCGCGGGATAGTCATCCTTGGAGAAAATAATGCCCTTCATTACAAGATGGCGCTTTACTTCGACGCCGCTATCCTGCGCCACCGCAGAAATGTCGTAGGTCACAGCGCCCAAATCGACCTTGCGTTCCGGGGGCAGGGTCTCAGCCTTATAACCGGCAGGCACGCGGAGTTTGATATCGTCGATCTCTTCGTAGGGATAGTAGAGGTAAACGGCGTTTACGCGCTTCTCCGCCGCGAACGAGTTCATCTGCGAGGGTTGGAATATCTCCAAGGGCATAAGCATCCGACGCGCGGAATTACTCGCGAGCGATGGAATCTCCAATGTGCCTTCGACATGGACCGGCTGGCTGGTATCGTCCCAGTTTGCGATCTTGTTGACTTCAAACGTCGAACCAACGGGGAGCCACGTCTTGATGTCGTCTTCGAAGTACTTGATCCGCGCGGTGTCGTCATCCTTTCTCCTCGTCTCGCGTATGAGGGCAGCCCTCTGGCCTGTGAAATCCACCTGAATGGTTCCGGCTACGGAACCATCCTCCTTCATCTCGAGGTCGGCGTTTCGGATGATCGTTGCGTCCGACGATACAGGAGCGGGCGTGTTTGCAGCGGTCGCGCCGTGCTTATCAACCCGAAAGCCGCCCGTCTCCGTCTCGTACCATGGCAGCAACCCAAACGGAAAGTAGCGAGCAGCAGGATCCAGATAGTACTCCTGCGAGCCCGCGCGGACCCACACGATCTCATCCGAAAGCTGCGTCGCATCATTTCGGGCAGGAATGAAAAGCTCCGTGTTACGAGGCGCGATATAGACCTCAGTAGCGTCGAATCCGGCTGCCCGCGCCAGTCCGACGAACAAGTAGTTGATTTGCGTACCATAGGCGTAGCCGCGGCTCAGGACGTCCTCTACGTTGGAATTCTCCTTGAGGTTCTCGTCTTTCATCTCCTTTTGCATTTTGAAATCTTCCAGATTCAAGTTGCGGATTTGCTGAACGCGGGCATATATTTTGCGGAGCTTAAGTTCCGGCGCATCGTTGGGGTTGACGATCTTGGAAAGCTCTTGGTTGAGTGCGTTCTTTTTGTCGATGAAGTGCTCGAGCTCACCGTCCCATTTTTTTGCGTAGTGATTCCAATAATTGTCCGAGGGGTCCGCAGCCGAAGGGGCATCCGGGTTCTGGTAATAGAAATCCACGCGCGCCTGGATTGGTCTTTCGGGAGGCATCAGTGGCTCCGGCACGACACCAGGAATGTCGTGCACTGCCATCAAGTACGTGCCATTCACCTGCTCCTTCAGCGCAGCATCGGCTGGCAACAGGTAAGTCCTGTACATGGGGTGCAGCCCATTGCCGTAGCTCGTGTCCGGAACGTATGTGAAGTGAGCCTCGCGCGTGTACATGGGCTGCGAAACGGACCATTCGTGTGAATGAACCCAACCCGCCTGCCCTTGCATTTGATACTTGTACTCAATGATGCAACCCGGCTGGACGTCCGGCAGCGTGAAGGCCTTTGCCAATATTTTTACGCCGCTTGATTTCTCCACGGTCGTCTCCAGAACCTGACCGTCGAACTTCACGATACTGCCGTCCGGCTTGATCGTCCGCCCTGCAACGTAGACGACGTTCTGGTACGTCTTCGAGAATGGGATCTCCACGTGCCCATACTTGGTGCCTTCCTGCGTGAAGATCTTGATCCGAACATACTCTTCGACGGTATCACCCGAGGTAGGGGCTTTCGACGCATCATCGACGAGCTCTCGATACAAAATCATGGCGTCGGCGCCCGGCTGCTTTGGATTGTCCTTCAAAGCGAGATCTTCCGGCGAAATCGGCTGCCAGTCTGTCGCGCGCAGGAAATGGGGAGAAATCAACGAAACAAGAACAAGAATGAATAGACTAAAGATGATTCGAGCGGTTCGGCTCATGGAAGGTTCCTTACCCTTTCGTACGAGTTCACACACCTAGAGCCTTCAGTTTCCAAGCAGTGAATTGCTTTGCAAAATATCCCGAAATTGACTCGGCTGTCAATAATTGGATAGCTGAATCGTGCGAGGAGCGCGCCGAACCCGTTCTGAGACTACTAGTCCGACTCCCGTGAGACTATTGTCACTTCCAGGCACTGGTGCTACCGTGCCGAATTCGCACAGGGCCATCGGCTTACGGCCGCAGGCGAAGGATGGAGGGTGGATGGCGACGAAGCTGTGGAGTTCGACCGCGCCGCCGGGTGAATTCCGCCCGTACGTGGAATCCGGAGAGAGTCTCCGCGAGTTCACCCTACGCGCGGTGGTGCTCGGCGCACTCTTCGGCGTGCTTTTCGGCGCAGTCTCGGTTTACGTAGGCTTGCGGGCCGGCCTGACGGTTTCAGCCTCAATTCCCATCGCCGTTCTCTCAATCAGCATCCTGCGGGCGTTCGGCCGCGGGACGATTCTCGAAAACAACATCGTGCAGACGACCGGGTCCGCGGGAGAATCGGCGGCCGCCGGGGTGATCTTCACGATGCCCGCGCTGATTTTCCTCGGCTTCTCGCTGAACACGGAATACTGGCGCGTCTTTTTCCTCGCGCTGCTGGGCGGGACGCTCGGGGTGCTGTTCATGATCCCGCTGCGGCGGCAGCTCATCGTAAAGGAGCACGGAAACCTGACTTTCCCCGAAGGCACGGCGTGCGCGGACGTGCTGGTGGCAGGGGAGCGGGGCGGCTCGTTTGCCGGGCGCGTGTTCTGGGGACTGGGGCTAGGCGGCGTCTACACGTTCTGCATGAACACGCTGGGAATGTGGCCCAGCCAGCCGGACTATCAGCCCTCGTGGCTGCCTGGCGCGTCCGCGCGCTGCACGGTCACGTCCGAGTATCTCGGCGTCGGCTACATCATCGGGCCGCGCGTGGCGGGAACGCTTTTCGCCGGCGGCGTGATTTCGTGGCTCGTGATGATGCCGGCGATCCGGTTCTTCGGTTCGCTCGCGCCCAGTGTGTCGCTCTATCCGAGCACTATCCCGATCCCACAGATGAGCCCTGACCAACTCTGGGGAACCTACATCCGGCCGATGGGCGCGGGAGCGGTGGCGGCATCGGGATTGATCACGCTGATTAAGACGATGCCGACGATCGTCTCGGCGCTGAGCGCGGGATTAAAAGACGTGCGCGCGAAGCAGGCGGCGATGCCCGCGGCGAGCCGGACCGAGCGCGATCTCTCGATGCGAATCGTGGTCGGCGGTTCCATCGTGATCCTCGCGATGATCTGGGCATTCCTGAGGTTCAAGCCCGTTCCGGGAGCGCAAACCGGAGCGGGCGCGAATCTGATTGCGGCATTGTTCATCATCGTCTTCGGCTTCCTATTCGTGACGGTGGCCTCGCGGATCAGCGGCCTGATCGGGAATTCATCGAACCCGATTAGCGGAATGACGATCGCGACGCTGATGGCGACGTGCGCGGTGTTCCTGGTGGTGCACTGGACGGCGAACGCCTACGCGGTGCTGGCGCTGACGATCGGCGGCGTGGTGTGCATCGCGGCGGCGATCGCGGGCGCGACATCGCAGGACCTGAAAACCGGATATCTGGTGGGCGCGACGCCTGCAAAGCAGCAGATCGCGCTCGTGATCGGCGTGATGGTTTCATCGCTGGCCATCGGCGGCACGCTGATTCTGATGAACGTAGGGCTCGCGCAGTACAAGCCGATCCAGATTCCGCTCGACATCAGCCATCTGCCCGTGGGAGTCGAGCGGCAGCAAGACAACTACGAGCACGAGGGCAAGACCTACGTGCTGGTGAACGCGATCGGGTCGAGCGTGGTTCCGGATGGGAAGTATCTCTACGATCCGGGCACGCGCCAGATTGAAATCCAGTGGGAGCAAGGAATCGGCAGCGCAAAGGCGGCGGCGCCGCAAGCCCGGCTGATGGCTACCGTCATCAGCGGAATTCTGAACCGGCGGCTTCCCTGGCGGCTTGTGTTTCTCGGAGTTTTCCTGGTGATCGCCATCGAACTGCTGGGGATTCGCTCGCTTCCTTTTGCGGTGGGCACCTACATCTCCATCGGAACGACGATGGCGATGTTCGCCGGAGGCGTGGTACGGTGGCTGGCCGAGCGCGGGAGGGAGAAAGCGGCCGGAGCGGAGAGCGAGGTGAGTCCGGGCTCGCTGTATGCGAGCGGCTTGATCGCCGCGGGGGGCGTGTTTGGGCTGCTGGCGATTGTGATCAACCTGCTGCAAGACCCGGAACTGAGCAGGCACGTGCCGCACTGGCTCGCGGTGGCGCTGCACGTGCCGTGGCCGGAGAAGATGTTTGCGTTGGGCGAGCGATTCATGCCGCACCTGAGCCAAAACGCAGGGCTGGGAGTGGCTCTCTTCGTCGCGCTGGCGATCACGCTGTTTGTTTCCGCGCGGAAGAAATTGAAACAGTCGTAAGAACAAACTGCAAGAGAGATCCCTCGCTCGCGTTGTTCGCTCGGGGTGACCATCCTCGCCGGATGGTCACTTTGCGTCGCGGAGGAAGCGTGCGGCTTCTTCCGGCGGCGTGGGATTGATATAGAAGCCGGTGCCCCATTCGAATCCTGCCACTTTGGTGAGCTTCGGCATCATCTCGATGTGCCAGTGATAATGATCGTTGATTTCCTCGCCGATCGGCGAGGTGTGCACGACGTAGTTGTACGAGGGGAACGCGAGGGCGGCATCGAGGCGCCCGAGGAAGTCGCGCAGGATGCCGGCAAGGTTGCCGTAGTAGGGCGTCGGCATGTTCTCGAAAGCGGAGCTGTGCTGGCGGGGCAGAATCCACGTCTCAAACGGGAAGCGAGGTGCATAGGGAGCGAGCGCAATGAAGTGGTCGGTGGTCAGGATGATGCGCGACTCGGTTTCGATCTCTTGGCGGATCATGTCGCAGAAGATGCAGCGCTCCTTCTCGTCGTAATAGTGCTTTGAGTTGTCCACTTCCTCGCGGACGCGCTTGGGCACGATCGGCAGCGCGATCAACTGCGAATGCGTGTGCTCGAGAGAGGCGCCCGCCGGCTCGCCATGGTTCTTGAAGAGCAGGATGTAGCGGAAGCGGCGGTCGTTCTTAAGGTCGAGGATGCGATCGCGATAGGCCCAGAGGGATTCCTCGAGCGCCTTCTGCGGCATGGTGGCGAGGGTGGAGCGGTGGTCCGGGGTTTCGATGATGACTTCGTGCGCGCCGATTCCGTTCATGCGGTCGAAAAGGCCATCGCCCTCGCGGTCCAGGGTGCCTTCGATGCCGAGCGCCGGGAACTTGTTGGGGACGACGCGGAGCGACCAGCCCGGCGTGTCCCGGCCCGTGCCGTTGCGGCCGTAAGCGAGGACTTCCGGCGGGGTCTTGCCCTCATTCCCGGGACAGAAGGGGCACATTCCAACGCCTTTGATCTGAACGCTTTCCCGGACGAAATCCGAGGGACGCTTCGCCCTGTCCGTGGAAATGATGACCCAGCGACCCGTGATCGGGTCCTTACGGAGTTCCGGCAAACCTTCCTCCCGCAGTCCGTAAACGCCAGTTCCGGACTGCTACCCACTTAGGGCACCCCAGTTATATTCTATATCGACTCAGGTGAACTGGAACGTGAACATGAAGGATGCGGAAGCAACCCGGTATCCTTGAGGTTTCCTTTCTTTCCTTCCCTTAGGGCGTGAATGCTCCCTTGTGGAGGCGCACCGCGGGGCGCGAACCGGGGCGGGTCTCGATTGCGAGTACGTCGAAACGGCAGGAAGCGGAGTCCACACGCCGCGCGCGAAGAAACTGCCGCGCCATGCGCGCCAGGTAGCGGCGCTTGTCTTCGTCCACAGCGTCCTCCGGCCTCGGCTCGCCCGCTTTCGTGGCGGCGCGAGTCTTCACTTCGACGAAGGCGAGCACCGGGCCGTCGTAGCCGACCAAGTCGATCTCGCCCTTGGTTCCAGACCGCATGTAGTTTCGGGCGACGACTATATAGCCATGGCGTCGCAGATACCAGTAGGCGTATGTCTCGCCGCGAACGCCGGTGCGGCGCGCTCGCTGTTTCGAGGAGGTTTCAGGCGAATCCCCAGCCATGGATTCCGCGAAGCCCTTGCGAGCCGCGCGGTCCACGATCGCGAACATCAAACGGGCGAGCATTGAATCGAATTATGGCGCTTCGGCCGTCCGGAACGGTCAGAGCGTTTTCTCCACTTCGCTAATGCAAGCTTCGAGAGTGCGAAGCGCGAATTCGGTCTGCTCGTCGTCCACGATCAGCGGCGGGCAGAGGCGCAGGGTACTTTCTCCGGCGCCGAGGACGAGCAATCCCTTCTCGAATGCGAGTCTGAGGATCAGGTTGCGGAGTCCGGGCGCGGGTTCCTTCGTCTCCTGATCGCGCACGAATTCGATGCCGATCATCAGCCCCTTGCCGCGAACATCGCCGACGATCTTGTGCTTCTTGGTCCAGTCACCGGTGTAGCGCCGGATGAAAGAACCCAAGCGGGCAGCGTTTGCGATGATGCCGCCCTGGAGAATCTCGATCGTGGCCAGCGCCGCGGCAATCGAGACCGGGTTTCCGCCAAAGGTCGAGGCGTGCGCGCCGGGCTTCCAATCCATTACGCCGGCTTTCGCGATAACGGCGCCGAGCGGCATGCCCGAGGCGATGCCCTTGGCCGTGCAGATCATGTCCGGTTCGATTCCGGCGTGGTCGATGGCCCACCATTTTCCGGTGCGGCCCATGCCGGACTGAACCTCGTCAACGACCAGCAGGATGCCGTGCTTGCGGCAAAGGCGCTCGAGGCCCAGCAAGAACGCGTCCGGCGCCACCAGATAGCCGCCTTCGCCCTGAATCGGCTCGATGAAGACGGCGGCGACGTCTTCGGGATCGACAAGCCGCTTGAAAAGCTCGCCCTCGATGAAGCCGAGCACGTCGGCAGCCGCGGTCTCCGGGCGGCCGGTGAAGGCCCCGCGATAGGTGTTCGGATAGGGAGCGTGAAACACGCCGGCCAGCAGCGGGCCAAAATTCTTGCGCTGGACGGCCTTGCTGGCCGTGAGCGATAGCGAGCCGATCGTCCGGCCGTGGAAGCAGCCGTGAAATGCGATGAAGCTGTTGCGCCTGGTGTGATACCGCGCGAGTTTCATCGCCGCTTCGATGGCTTCGGTGCCCGAGTTACCGAAATAGACGCGTTTGGGCCCCTTGCCGGGCGCAATTGAGGCGAGCTTCTCGGCCAATTGGACCATTCCCTCGTAATAGAAATCCGTGCCGGACATGTGGATCAAATCGGCGGCCTGCTTTTGGATGGCGGCGACCACGTGAGGGTGGCAGTGGCCGGTTGCGACGACGGCGATACCAGCGGCGAAATCGAGAAACGTGTTGCCGTCGACGTCTCCCACCAGAGCGCCGCGGCCGGTCCTGGCAACGAGCGGGTAGTCGCGCGTGTAGGACGGCGAGACCACGTTATGGTCGCGCTCGACGATGGCTTTCGCATTCGGGCCAGGCAGCGGCGTGATGAGCTGCGGGAGTTTCATCTCGGCTGTCAGCATGGTTTCCTCCCCGAGCTGATTTCTTCGGCGCGCCGGTGGACATCGACGCGCACGGACACGCAATCGGAGAAGAGGGAGTTAGTCTACGCCAAAGAGACTGGGGCGGTCGAGAGAAGGTCGACTATGAGGTGAATGCACGGGTTGGGCGGAAAAGCTCACTTGTATTTCCAGCGAACCGAACCATCCTTCGCATCTTCCACAATGATACCAGAATCGACGAGCTGCTGGCGAATGGCGTCGGCGCGCTGAAAATCCCGGCGCTTCTTGGCGGCGTTGCGCTCCTCGATGAGGGCGTCGACCTGCTGGGCGCTCATGCGCGGTTTCGTGGAAGTGAAGCCGAGCTTGGCCAGTTTTTCGTCGTCATCGTCCGCGAGCAGCGCCAGGGTGCCATCGAACTTTTCCATCGCGGCCAGGGCACGCATGGCGTCCTGTTGCAGGAACTCGCTGCGGTCGATCGCAGTGTTGACGTCGCGCGCGAGATCGAAAACGGCCGCGAGCGCCACGGCCGTGTTGATGTCGTCGGCGAGGCCCGCATCGAAATCGGCTTCCGCCTTTTCGATGCGCTTCACAACTTCGGGACTGGAGCCCGCAGGAAGCTGGGTGGTTTTCAGGCGCGCGACAAAATTGCGCAGCCGCTCGACGGAGTTGAGGGCCTGCGTGAGGCCGTCTTCGGTGAAATTGAGCTGGCGGCGATAGGGAACGGAGAGAAGCAGAAACCGAATGGTGGAAGGCTTCTGGCCCTTGGCGAAGAGGTCGCGGAGCGTATAGAAGTTGCCAAGGGATTTCGACATCTTCTGACCTTCAATGATCAGGTGCTCGGCGTGCAGCCAGTGGCGCACGAAGGGCCGTCCGGTGGCCGCTTCGCTCTGCGCGATTTCGTTTTCATGGTGCGGAAAAGCGAGGTCCACTCCGCCGGTGTGGATATCCAGGGTGTCGCCGAGATATTTCATGGCCATGGCGGAGCATTCGATGTGCCAGCCAGGACGTCCCGGACCGATACGAGTTTCCCAGAAATGCTCGCCCGGCTTGGGCGCCTTCCAGAGGGCGAAATCACGGGCATCGTCCTTCTCGTACTGGTCGACATCCACGCGGGCGCCGGCTTGGATTCCCGTCATGTCCACCTTCGACAGCTTCCCATACGCCGGGAATTTGGCGATGCGGAAGTAGATCGAACCATCGCTGGTGTACGTGAGCCCTTTCTGCTGGAGCTTCTCGATCAGCGCGACCATGTCTTCGATATGGTCAGTGGCGCGAACGAGCTCCTCGGGCATTTCGATGTGGAGGGCGTCAATGTCCTCAAGAAAGGCCTGAATGTATTTCTCCGTGTATTCGCGGATGCCGATTCCGGCGGCCGAGGAGCTTTGGATGATGCGGTCGTCGACGTCGGTCACGTTCATCACCTGGAGCACGCGGTAACCCTGCGAGCGCAGGAACCGCCGGAGGACGTCCTGGAACATGAACGTGCGGAAATTGCCGATGTGAGCAAAGGCGTAGACCGTTGGGCCGCATGTGTAGATGCGGACTTCGCCCGGGTGAACCGGGTTGAGCGGTTCGAGGCGATTCGTCAGCGTGTTGTAGAGGCGTATCTCTGTCATTCCAAGCGCTTGCGCAAAACGGTTATTCTATCTGACGCCCCGCCAAGCAGCAAACCTCTACCTGGACGACAGTGCTGCCATTTGAAAATGTGGGAGAAGACTGGGTATGGCACCTACGGGATGAGTTCGACGCGACGGGTAACGATGGCTACGTCACCATCTTGCGAAGGTGCTGCCGTAAGCGGCCGCGCCTTGAGCAAGAAGGCACCGTCAGGCGGGAGTTCGTAGGTCCGGTCAGCGACCCAAACCTCGACAGGCTTCCCATCCGGCAACGAAAAGTCGATTTCGAAGCCGCTCGGGGGCATCGCCGGGCAGCGGTACGCCGCCCATCCGTTCAGGTATCGCCGGATTCGCGGAATTTCCGGCGCCACTGGCTGCCCTTCGATTCGGACGTTCTCGACATCGGAATCCGGCGGAAAGAGCACGGCGGCAGATGGAGCGCCACGCTCGGAGCGCAAGAGTGTCTTGTACGTTCGCCTGCCGCCCGTCTGACCGGATTCGAGGACCGTGAACGTCGGCGCGCTGAGGCTCAGGCTGGGGGCGTCGGCGAGAAACGAAGGGCGGACATCCCAAGGAAAGGCGTCCTGGCCGGCTCGGCGGAAAGCGGCAGCGAGCCGGATCGGCTCCGGGAGGCGGCCGGAGTCGGGCTCGACGATCCATCGCGCCCGGCCCGAATCCGCGTCTTTCCAGTACTCGATGTTGACGCGCTCGGGGGCCTTTGCGGAGTACGCGGGCATCACGACAGCTGCAAAGGAAGCCAGCGCGGTCGTCAGGATCGGGATCCAGATAAATGCAAGGCCGCGCAAACCGGCGACCGCGGGCAAATCGGCGCAAAGAGGGGCGACCGGGGTCAGAATCAATCCGACGACCAATGCGATCAGGGGCAGGCCCCGGTTGCCGAGCCCCTCGTAAAGCAGGACCGCGGGAGGAAAGCCGACGATTCCAGCCGCGGCAAGAGGCAAGATGGCCGACAGCCCTGGCACAGCGACGCTTTCGCCACGCCCCATTGTGGCGGGCAAACCAGCGAGCGCTGCAACTCCCACCGGCACGAGGACAACGTAGCTGAGTCCCGGCACCTGCCAAGCGAACGTGAGGGCGAGCAGACCCCACCCTATCCAGACGCCGGTCCACAGTCCCCAGAAGCCGGCACGCCGCGAAAAGGAGACGGCCAGAGTAACCACCACGGCGACCGCGAGCGACCAGAACGCAATTTCAATCGGGAGGGGATGCGCGGTCCAGTTGACCGGAGCGCCACCCGCCGAACGAATGAGAAGCCGGAGAACAATTGCCAAGACGCCCGTAACGAGGGCGGTCATCAACCATCCGAAAAATCCCCAAGAAAACTCCCGGAGCGCAAGGCGCTTTTTGTAAATCATCCAAGCGGTTTGCAAAAGCAGGAGAAACACGCTGAGGATCGCGAACCTAAGCGTCCGCCGGGCCTGCCAGTGAAGCATGACGCGGCCGAAGAGATCGAAGTAGACAGCTTCGCGCTGTGGTGGCGCCGAAAGGTCGGAGTTCGCCAGGGCGACAACCCCGGCCAAGGCATTTTCACCCTGGTGCTGCAGGGTCGCGGGGTTCACGTTCGCGGAATTGTCGAGAGGCGTGTGGTAGTGCACCTCATCACCGACAAAAGCGAAATTCAGGCCCTGGTAACCCGCCGCCTTGAAAACAGTGAAATCCGTGTCGTTGGGAAGCTGCTGGTAGGCGGTGTAGAAGATCGAGCTGGTCACCGCGTGAGCGGCGCTTCGAGCATAGAGATGGACGGCCCATTCGTTCGCGGCGCCGGTCTCGAACATCAGGCTGGGCCCGGAAGTACCCCGCGCGTCGACGTTCACCGCGGCGCGCACATCCTTTGCCCAGAGATGCGAATCGACGAAGGCTCGCGCGCCGAGCAAGCCAGCCTCTTCGCCGTCGTCGATTAAGAAAATGATCGGGTGGCGGGGCGGCGGCGACAGGGATTTTAGGGCGCGCGCGGTTTCCAGGACCGCCGCGACACCTGTTCCGTCATCGGAATCTCCGGGGCCCGCGGGAACCGAATCGTAATGCGAGGCGAGGAGAACGGCGACGGGCGGACCCGTGACATCTTCCGTACCGTCCAGCCGGGCGAGGATGTTGTTTACGGTGCCGCACTCACCGAAGTCGCTGCACGCGAAAGCGGTCTGAATTTGCGGCTGATAGCCAATCCTTGCGAGTTCGGCGACGACGCGGTCGCGAACCGCGTCATTCGCGGCACTGCCGACGGGATGGGGAACATCGTTGCCCAGAATCCGGCGGAGCGCATCGAGCGCGCGGGCGGCGGAAAATTGGGCCGCCGGGGCGTTCAGAGGCTTCGGCGCGGGCGGACGCAGACCTTCGAGCGAGAGAGCGAAGATCACAGCCAGGATTGCCGCGGATGGCAGAATTCGGCGAAGTCCCGGCCGGCTGGGTGAGTCCAAACGGTCCCTCCCGTGCCGGCCATCGTAGGCCGCAGGTACGCGCAAGTCAATCGACCTGAAGTTCAATCCGAAGCTGGCCGTGCGGACAGTGTGCGGACAGTGTGCGGAGAAAAGCACAGGTTAAAGGGAGATGAAACTTGGCCCGTCGCGACGGCACTCTGCGTTTTGGGGTTTCCAATCTGCTGCATCCCGATTACCCTTGCCTCTTCTCATAACGGCTTACAACGGGAGGAGACATGTCTTTTCTGGATGTCCTGCTCGGGAAGCCGCTCGCCACGTCGGACGAGCGGGCCGAACAGATCGGAACGTCCGCGGGAATCCCGATCTTTGGCCTGGACGCACTCAGTTCGGCAGCGTACGGACCGGAAGCCGCGCTGACGCTCCTGATTCCCCTGGGCGCAAGCGGGGTCAGGTACATCGTGCCCGTCAGCCTTTGCATCATGCTGCTTCTGACGATCGTCTATTTTTCGTACCGCCAGACGATCGCGGCATATCCGGGCGGGGGCGGGTCGTACACGGTTGCCAGCGAGAACCTGGGCACGTTCCCCGGTTTGCTGGCGGCGGCCGCGCTGATGATCGACTACATCCTAGTGGTGGCGGTGGGTATTTCCGCCGGCGTGGGCGCGTTGGTATCGGCGGCCCCGGGTCTTCAGCCGCACACGCTGGCGTTGTGCATCGGGATTCTGGCGATTATCACGCTCGTGAACCTGCGCGGCCTTCGCGAGGCAGGCATCGCCTTCATGCTTCCCACTTATCTTTTTGTCGGCTCGCTGCTGATCGCAATCGCCATGGGCGTGTTTAAGACGGTTCTGGCAGGCGGGCATCCCACGCCGGTTGTGGCGCCTCCGCAAGCGGCCCTGCCTACCGTGACCGCTGTAAGCCTGTGGATACTACTGCAAGTCTTTTCGAACGGCTGCACGGCGATGACCGGCGTCGAAGCGGTGAGCAACGGGGTGCGAGCGTTCCGAGAGCCTACCGTACGGAACGCCCAACGGACGCTCACGGTGATCATCGGGCTGCTGATCGTGATGCTGGCCGGCATCGCTTATCTGATTCGGGCGTACGACATTTCAGCTACTGATCCCGGACAGCCCGGCTACCAAAGCGTCCTATCGATGCTGGTGGCGGCGGTGGCGGGCCGAGGGTGGTTCTACTACGTGACCATCGGGTCGGTTCTGGTCATCCTATCGCTTTCCGCGAACACGGCTTTCGCGGATTTTCCGAGGCTTTGCCGCGCCGTCGCTCAACAGAATTTTCTGCCGCACTCGTTCGGATTCCGAGGCCGGCGTCTCGTGTATTCCCATGGCATCGTGGTTCTCGCCATACTCGCGGCGGTCCTGCTGATCCTGTTTCGCGGCGTGACTGATCGATTGATTCCGCTCTTTGCGATTGGGGCATTCCTGGCGTTTACGCTGTCTCAAGCAGGAATGGTGGGCCATTGGAGGCGCGTGAGAGGCCGCGGCGCAATCCGGAGCATGATGGTGAATGGATTGGGAGCAGTGGCGACCGGGACCACGCTCGTGGTTGTACTCGTCGCAAAGTTCACTGCCGGAGCCTGGGTGAGCGCTCTACTGATCGCCGGGCTCGTCACCACGATGCTCTGGGTACGGCGCCATTACAGCCAAGTCGCGCGGGAAACATGCAGCTCGTCACCTTTGGAGGTCGCAACGCTCGGGCCGCCGGTCGTGGTTGTCCCGATACAGGAATGGGGGAAAATAGCCCAACGGGCGCTGCAGTTTGCCCTGACGCTCTCTCCGGATGTTCGTGCGGTACACGTCGCCACAGAGGACGAAACAAATGCGCTGCAACAGGAGTGGAAGAACGTGGCGGAAGAGCCCGTCGAGAAGGCGGGAGGCACGCCGCCCAAGCTGGTGACACTGTCATCGCCCTATCGGCTTATCTTGAGGCCGATACTGGACTACGTTCTGGAAACCGAGAAGGCGCATCCCAACCGCCAGATCGCCGTAATCGTGCCGGAACTCGTCGAGAAGCACTGGTACCACTATCCGCTGCACAATCAGCGGGCGGAAATGTTGAAGGCTCTGCTATTGCTGCATGGCAGCGAGCGAATCGTCCTGATCAACGTTCCCTGGTACATCGAGGCCTGATCCGCACAGATTTCGCACAAACCCCGCAAAGCGCACTTTACACGCCTCGCGCGGCGTGCTAGTTTCTATTCCCGTAACCGCCGATTTGATAGCGCCAGGCGGCAGGGCACCGACCATCGACCCTTCCGGACGTTTTTGTCTCGAAATACCTCCTACAAAAGATCAGAGTGAAGCTTCTTCCGCCGTCAAAGCGCAAGGAGCGAACTATGCGAGGGCCGGGTGCTAAAACTCCGTAAAGTCGAGCTATTGGGCTTCAAGTCGTTCTTCGAGAAGACGCCGATCACGTTCAGCGGCAGCGGAATCACGTGCATCGTCGGGCCAAACGGCTGCGGCAAGTCGAACGTGGTGGACGCCATTTCCTGGGTGCTCGGCGAGCAGAGCCACAAAATGCTCCGCGCCGAGCGCATGTCCGACTGTATCTTCAACGGCACCGCAAGGCGCCCGCCGATGGGTCTCGCCGAAGTGACACTCACGCTCGTCGACGCGGAGTTGTCCGAAGCGGTCGCCAAGGTGATTGACGGCCAACAGGAATCGAGCCCGGAAGCGGCCGTGACCACTGAAGGCGACGATCCGCCAGCCGCGGACAACACAGTGGAAACCGTAGCCGAGGAAATCCCTGCGGAGGAAGCTCCCGACAACGTGAACGTGAATTTCCGGAAGAAGCGCGCGATCGAAAAACCGGCAATCACGCTGCGGCCCGGCGAAGTGGTCGTCGGGCGGAGGCTGTATCGCTCCGGCCAAAGCGAATACCTGATCAACGGACGTGTGGCGCGGCTGCGCGACGTCCAGGAACTCTTCATGGGCATGGGGCTCGGCCCGGACAGCTACGCCATCATCGAGCAGGGGCGCATCGGCCAGGTCCTGAATTCGAAGCCGATGGACCGCCGCGCCATCATCGAGGAGGCCGCGGGAATCACGACGTACAAGACGAAGCGGCGGCTGGCCGAAGCGAAGCTCGAAGCCTCGAAGATCAACCTCTCGCGCGTCAACGATATTCTGGTCGAAGTCGAAAAGCAGGTTGCTTCGCTCAAACGCCAGGCATCCAAGGCGCGGCGTTACGCCGAGCTGCGGGAGGAGATGCGGGGGTTGCTGCGGGCCGTGCTTGCCAGCAAGGCACAGCACCTCGACATCGAAGCCGCGCGGCTGGAGCGCCTGTTGCGCGACATGGACGCCGCCGAAGAGCAGGAATCGCGCTCGGTGCACGAACTGGAGGTTGAGCAGGAGCGCCTGAGCGCGCGGACCTATGAACTCGACGCCGAACTGCGGCAGACGCACAACCTGCTCGGGCAAACGGCGCTCGATCTGGATCGCGCGGAAAACCGCATCACGTTCAACCGCGAGCAGGCGGCTCAGCTCGAATCGCGCGCCACGCGGCTAACCATCGAGATCGAACAGGCCACGTCCCAGGCGTCCGACCTTGCCGCACGCGTCGCCGCTCAGCAGGAATCCGTCACCGCGCTTCGTGGCCAGGCCGCCGCGCTGGAGAACACTCTGCGCGAGTCGACCGAAGAGATGTCCGCCAGCGTCCTTGAGCAGGGTCGTTTGGAAACGCGCGTGGAGGAGCTTCGCCAACTCGCGAGCCGTCTGGTGGAAGAGTCCGCACGCGGCCAGGCCGAGTCGCTGCAAGCCGAAGAAGCCGCCGCGCGGCACAGTGGCGCCGAGGAAACGCGTACCGCGGCGGTGCGCGCGATGGAGCAGGAATATTCGGCCCTTGAGTCGCGCACCCACACCGCGGAAGACGCCTTTACGGTCGCCGAACAGCGGGCGCAACAGATCGCCGCGGAGGTTCGCGAAGCGCAAACGCATCTCGGAAATCTGCGGCAGAAACAGCAGGAAACGAGCCAGGAACTGGAACAGATCCGCCAGGAGTATTCCGCCGCGCGCGCGCGGCACGCGTCGATCGAGCAGATTCTGAGCGAGCGGGCCTACACCGCCGACGCCGTGCAGAAACTCTTCAACGCGAGCGGGGCGGCCGGGCTCGATTCCTCGAAGGGCGATTTCCACGCGGTCGGTTTGCTCGCGGATTACGCCGAGGTGCGAGAGGAGTACGAGGCCGCAATCGAGCAGTTCCTGCGCGAAGAACTCGAGTACGTCGTCGTTGAATCGTTCGACCAGGCGCGCGCCGGCGTGACTTTGTTGCGCGACGATTTGGGCGGCCGCGCGACGTTCTTTGTCGACTCGATCCGCAGCCTGGAAGTTGACCACTCCGAAGCGGAAAGCAGCGCCTCGATGCCGGGCAATTTCATCGCGCGGCTGGACCGGCTGGTCGAGTTCCGCGAGCCGCTCGGCTCCGCCACCAAGCACTTTCTGAAAAAGCTGCGCGCGGCGTATCTCGTCGAAACATCCGCAATCGCCGAGCGGATGGCGCGCGAACATCCGCAGAACTACTTTTTGACGCCGGACGGGACCTGGTATCACGGCCGCATGGTTTCAGGCGGACGAAAGAGCGAGGCGGGGCCGCTCGCTCTGAAGCGCGAACTTCGCCAGCACGAGGCCGAAGCCGGCCGGATCGAGGCTCTCGCTCGCGCGCGACAGGAACAGCTGGCAATCCTCGAGGAGGAAATCGCCGCGGGAGAATCACGTGTTCTGAACGCAACGGCTCAGCATATGGAAGCTGAAAAATCGCTGGTCGCCGCCACGCATCAGCGCGACCACGCCCGAACCGAATTCCATCGCGCCGGCCAGCAGCTCTCCGCCGAGCAAGAGGAGATCGCGCGGCTTCGCGGCGAGGCGGAGGCCGCCCGCCAGCGCGCCGAACAGGCGCGCCGCGAGCACGCTGACGCGCTTCGTTCTCGCGCGGCCGCAGAAGCCGAAGGCGCCTCGGCGATCGAAGCGCTGGCCAGCCTGCGCCGCGATTTCCATGCTTTGCAGGAGCGAGTCGTGGCGCGCCGTGAAGAACTGGCCGCCGTTTCC
Organism: Candidatus Acidiferrales bacterium; assembly: GCA_049523255.1. Lineage (GTDB taxonomy): Bacteria > Acidobacteriota > Terriglobia > Acidiferrales > UBA7541 > Palsa-295. The sequence continues at coordinate 209,032 of JBEKNB010000001.1, forward strand.
GAACGGCTCGCAAGCGCCGAAGCAGTCGAAAAGCGTCTCGCCGAGGAAATCGCCCAGGCGAACGATCGCGCGATTTCCCTGCGCCAGCAGCACGCGGCACTGATCGAGGAAAAAGCCGGGCTCGAGACTGCGTGCGAGCAGCTTGGCGAGCAAGCGGAAGCGCTTCGCCTGGAGAAGTCCCGCCTCGAAGAACACAAAGCCTCGCTCGAGAAGGAATGGGAGGACGCGCGCTCGCGCGGAGGCCAGATCGAGGAAACGCTGCGAGGCCGGCGGCAATCGCTCGACGAACTCCGAGCCGAGCGCGGCCAGCGCCAGATCGAAAAGGCGCGCAACGACGCCGATCGGGACTATCTGCGCCAGAGCTGCGTCTCCGAACTCAACGCCCAGCCCGAAGAATTGATGGCGCAGGAAGCGCAGCTGCTCGTCGGGGAAGACTTGGTCGCGGCCGAAACGCACTACAACGAAATGAAGGCTCGCGTCGAGGCAATGGGGCCTGTGAACATGATGGCGCTCGAGGAGTTTCAGGAGTGCGAGCAGCGCGAGGGCTTTCTCCGGCGCGAGCGAGACGACCTGGTACAGTCGATTGAAAACACGCAACTGACCATCACGGAACTCGATCAGATTTCACAGCAGAAATTCGAGGAAGCTTTCCGCTTCATCAACGCGAGCTTCGGCACCGCATTTCAGTCGCTATTCGGCGGCGGGCATGGCGAGATGCGGCTGGGCGAACCCGACAGCTCGGGCGAGGCCGGCATCGACATCGTCGCGCAGCCCCCGGGGAAACGCCTCCAGAACGTTCTTCTGCTCTCGGGCGGCGAGAAGGCACTGACGGCGCTCGCCCTGCTGATTGCCGTCTTCCGATACCAGCCGAGCCCGTTCTGCATCCTCGATGAAGTGGACGCGCCGCTCGACGAAGCGAACGTCGGCCGCTTCAACAAATTGCTGGCGGACATGTGCGGACAGACGCAGTTCATCGTCGTCACGCACAACCGCAAAACGATGGAAATGGGATCGGTGCTCTACGGCGTGACGATGCAAGAACCCGGCGTCTCCAAGCTGGTCTCGGTGAAGTGGGAAGAAGACGCCGCAGCTGCCGCTCCAAAAGCCGCGAGCGCGGCAAGCCACGCCGCCTGACGCGCCCATTGTTTCCGCGGCGCTCGTTGATGAAATATTTCGATCCACAGCATTGTTTTCTTAGCCGTTGACAACGCTTCGCGCTGCGCTAGAATACCGCCCTCCCAAGACCGAGGGCGCAAATCCGTGGCATCTCCGCATATGACTGCTGTTGTTTCACAAACGAATTTCGCTGGACTCACACTTCGTGGGCGGGGCAAAGTCCGGGATATCTACGAACTGGGTGACCGCCTGCTGATCGTCGCGACGGACCGCTTGTCGGCGTTCGACGTCGTCTTGCCGACGCCGATTCCGGACAAGGGACGCGTTCTCACGCAGCTTTCCGTGTTCTGGTTCGAGAAGCTGGCCGACATCGTTCCGAACCACGTGATCTCCGCGAAAGATTTTCCGGCCGAGCTGGCGGCCCATGCCGCGGAGCTGGCTGGCCGCGCGATGCTGGTTCGCCGGACCGAACCTGTTCCCATCGAATGCGTCGTGCGCGGCTACATTTCCGGTTCGGGCTGGAAGGATTATCAGAAAACGGGCGGTATTTGCGGCATTCCGCTGCCAGCGGGCCTGCGCGAATCCGACCGCCTGCCCGAGCCGATCTTTACGCCGTCGACAAAAGCCACGACCGGCCACGACGAAAACATTTCGTTCGAAGAAACGGTTTCGCGAATTGGCCGCCCGCTCGCGGAGCGTCTTCGCGACGTGAGCCTTGCGCTCTATCGCCGCGCTTACGAGCATGCCGCCGCGCGAGGCATCATCATCGCCGACACGAAATTCGAGTTCGGGCTGCTCTGCCGGGAACTCATCTGGATCGACGAGGCTCTAACGCCCGATTCCTCGCGCTTCTGGCCCGCGGCGCAGTATTCACCCGGCAAGGCGCAGCCTTCTTTCGACAAGCAATACGTGCGGGATTACCTCGAGCGGATCGGCTGGAACAAGCAGCCTCCGGCACCGGCGCTTCCACCGGATGTCGTCGCCGCCACCCGAGAGAAGTACAAGGAAGCATACCAACGCATCACCGGCCACGCACTCGATTGAGCCCAAGAGCGTCACTGAGGAGCGTGCACACGTGAAAGAGCAACTGGAATCGCTGGTCGGAATGATGGTTGACCGCGGCATTCTGCTTGAGGAAGCAGTCACGGAATTCGAGAAGAAGTTCATCAAGCGCGTGCTCGAACACGCCCGCGGCAACCAGTCGCGCGCGGCAAAAGTTCTCGGAATCCACCGCAATACCCTGAGCCGCAAGGTTGGCGAATACAAGCTCGACCACGTCGGCCGACGCTGAGTCAAGCCAGCCCCCTGCCTTCGAAATTCCAAAACAAAACGGCCGGCCCGTTTCCGGACCGGCCGTTGGAAATCACCGTTGGTGATGTGCCGCGACTAAATCCCGGGCTTCGCCGCAGGCTTGCGCGGAGCCGCATGTTTTGCCGGAGCACCTTTGTCTGGAATGATCGTCGGATCCACTTTCACTTTGTCCCAGTGCAGAAGGAACGGCGAAGGATCGTAGCTGGCGAGAGTGCCCGCAAATCGAATCGGATCGTCCTTTTGCAGGCGCACGACGTCCGGCTGCGGCGTGATACCAGACGCGGCGTTCGCAGGCTGGGCCGCGGTCCACACCTTCACGTCCATGTTGGCTGTCGTGGCCGCTTCCACATCCTCCTGCGTCGCGCCGAAATACACCATAAAGTCCACGTAGGCGTCGGACTTCTGCACGTCGATGATCTTTCCCACCACTTCCGGAAACTCCGCGCCGCAGATCGCGAGCCACGTCATTTTTGCCTTGTCGCCGCCACTCAGGTCGCTAAGGACGGTCACGATGGTGCTCGCCTGTGCAACCTTCAGGAGATCAGCCGCAGCGGGAATGGTGTACGTCGCGGGACGCTCCGGCGCGTTTGCCGCCAGTTGGAGAAGCTCGCTCAATTGCCCATCCACGAGGCTGTCGCAGTTGGGCTGCTCGTAATTGATGATCGTTTTCCGAAGATAATCCTTCACCTTGTCGGCATCCGTAATCTTCAGATCGACGGCCCGCGCCAAGGCCCAGAAGCCGTCTAGCGATTGCGCAGGGTTCATCCCCAGATAGGCAAGACCCAGGCGGTATTCGGTGACGGCGTCGTTCGGCGTATTTGCGAGCACCGCTTTGTCGGCTTCGATGGCGCCCGCATAGTCCTTCAGCTGAAAATCAGCCATGCCCACGGCTCCGTAGAAGAACGCAGCGGCGGGTTTCTTCTGCTCGGCAAACTGCGCGTCGGTAATATTCTCCGGCTTTGGCAGGCTCGGCAGCAATTTTGCCGCGGCGGACGCTGCGTCGCGCTCCTGCGTCAGTTGAGTGTTCGCATCAGCAGCCTTGGGATCGAAGGAAGCAGAGAACGACTGGACCCGAACCTGAATCGCCTGGAGGCGCGTGGTCACGTCCGCTTTGTCGCCGAGGGAAACTACGTGGTCGGCGCACGCAATTGCCTTCGGATATTGCTTGGCCTGCCCGTACTGGCTGCAGACCTGCACGTAGAGCGGACCGACGTACTTGTTGAGCGTCGAGTTCGGATACTTCGTCATGTAATCGTCCAGGCAGGTCGCCTTGGCCTGGGGATCCTTTTCAGCCTGACAAGCTTGGAAGGAGTTGTATTCGGCCATGGTGTATGTCGGTTGCTGCGAACTCTGCTGTGCGCCCTGCGCGGCGGCCGGCCCGGCCGACAGCGATATCCATGTGAGCACGGTCAGAATAAGTGCGATCTGGTTCAGATACTTTCGCATGATCACGTCCCTGCCTCCTGGATGACTCCGGGCAACTGGTCGGCGTTCTTCAAGGACCACGACCCCTGCAGGACAACCCCGCAAAACACGCAAATCGTGGGGATTATAGGGAAAGCATCCTGGCCGCGCAAGCCTTAAAACCATCCGCCCCTTGAACCTCGACGCGCTTGCACCTTCTCCGGCCCGCCACGCCCTGCATGATAGGATGGTCAAACGACGCGAGATGTCGCCTCAGGAGACCGATGACGAACACGCCGAAAGCACTCGACGGGAAAGTAGCTTTGGTCACAGGCGCGAGCCGTGGGATCGGGTTGGCTATCGCGCGAAGCCTCGCGAAGATGGGCGCGAAACTCGGACTGTGCGCCCGCGACCCTAAGCGGCTTGAGGACGCGGCGAGCGATCTACGGGCCGGAAGCACGAGCGTCGTCGCCATTCCCGCAGATGTGCGCCGAGCGGATGAAATTGCGTCGCTCGTGAAAGGAATTGAGCAGGCGTTGGGCCCGATCGAGATTCTCATCAATAACGCCGGCATCGGCTATTTCGCTCCTGTGCACGAAGCGTCCGAAGCGAATTGGGACGCTGTATTGGACACCAACTTGAAGTCTGCGTTCCTGCTCAGCAAGGCCGTGGCGCCGGGAATGATCCAGCGGCGCGGCGGACACATCATCAATATCGCTTCACTTGCGGGGAAAAACTCCTTCGCAGGTGGTGGCATTTATTGCGCGTCAAAGTGGGGTTTACTCGGCCTTACGCAGTGTATGGCTGAGGATTTGCGCCCGCACGGCATACGCGTCAGCGCGATCTGTCCCGGCTCGGTAGCAACGGATTTCTCGCCGCACACAGGCAGGGACACGAGCAAGATGCTCCAGCCGGAGGACGTAGCCCACGCCGTTGAAGCGATCCTTACGCAGGCGCCGCAAAGCTTTATCAGCGAAGTCCTTATCCGGCCCGCGCAGAAGCCCTGACGGCATCGTCGAATCTTTTTCGCGCGTTTCGCATCCAACGTTCGCGTAAGGAGAAACCTACATGATCGACATTCGTCGGAGCGAAGAGCGCGGACACAACGAGCTTTCCTGGCTCGACAGCCATTTCACGTTTTCGTTCGACCAGTACTACGATCCGGAGCACGTGCAATTCCGTTCGCTGCGCGTGATGAACGAAGACGTGATCACGCCGGGCGGCGGCTTTCCCACGCACCCACACCGCGACATGGAGATCCTCACGTGGATTCTGGAAGGCGCTCTCGAACACCGCGACAACACCGGCGGCAGCGGCGTGATACGTCCCGGTGAGTTGCAGCACATGACCGCAGGCCGGGGTGTGCTGCACAGCGAGTTCAACCCGTCGGAAAGGGAACCCGTGCATCTGCTGCAAATCTGGCTTCTGCCGGAGCGCAAAGGCCTTGATCCCAGCTACGAGCAGCTCGCGTTCCCGGATGCGGAACTGCGCGGCAAGTTCAGCCTTGTAGCGGGGCCGAAAGCACCGGTGACGATTCACCAGGACGCGAACCTCTACATCGCGCGTCTCGACAAGGACACCGAAGCCACCCACACGCTCGCGGCTGACCGCTACGGCTGGGCGCAGGTGGCGCGCGGCTCGGTGAACCTCAACGGCATCCAATTGAAAGCAGGCGACGGCGCGGCCATCTCGAACGAACGCGAGGTTCGCGTCGAGGCTCGAGAGCCGTCCGAAGTCCTGCTCTTCGACCTCGCATAATCACCCGGCCCGCCTCGGGGCACTTTTGTGATAGTTTGCACCCTGGTTTGGGGCCGGCACTAGCTCTTCCAGCGAAAAGGAGAACTCTCATGGCGAATTCTTCGGGTGGCGTTGTGCCGTTGGTCGGCCGGATTCTGATCAGTCAGATCTTCATTGTCGCCGGAATAAACAAAGTCATGAACTTCTCGATGATGACGGGTTACGTGGCCGCGGCGCACCTTCCGCTGCCCAAAGTGTCGCTTGCCATCGCCGCAGCCATCGAGATCCTCGGCGGCCTCGCGATCCTCATCGGCTTTCACACTAAGGTGGCCGCCTGGATTGAGTTCCTCTTCCTGATTCCGACGACGCTCCTATTTCACAATTTCTGGACGATGCAGGGAATGGCTCGCCAGGACAACATTGGGCACTTTCAGAAGAACCTCGCGATCATGGGCGGCCTGTTGATTCTGGCGGCCTTTGGCGCCGGCGGCTTTTCGATTGATTCCTCGCGCGCGCCGAAGGCCTGAGGCAGCGCGAGACTCAGCTTCTCGCCGCACCGAAGCCAAGAAGCGGCAAATAACCGACAAACGAGTCTGGTTGCGCAGGAAGGATGCTTGATGGATGGGCACGGTTCGTCCGCCGCACTGAGCAGCCTTCCCGCACGCGGGAGTTTCCTCATCCGCGGCGGTTACGTCATGACGATGGACCCGGCGACGGGGGACTTGCCGACCGGCGACGTCCACGTGGATAACGGCGCGATCGCCGGCGTGAGCGTCCATCTCTCGGCACCGGGCGCGCAAGTGATCGATGGGGAAGGGTTCGTCGTGTTGCCCGGCCTCGTCGACACTCACTGGCATATGTGGACCACCCTGCTGCGCAGCATGTGCGGCGACGATCCAGCCCGTGGCTACTTTCCGATGACGACGGCAGTCGGCAAGCTCTACACACCCAGCGACATGTATTACGGCACTCTCATGTCGGCAGCGGAAGCGCTGCATTCCGGGATCACGACCGTACACGACTGGTGCCACAACATCCTCACTCCGGAGCACGCCGAAGCCGATATCTGCGTGCTCCAGCAAACCGGGCTCCGCGCACGGTTTTCCTATGGCGCTTCGCGGGCCACGCCACTCACGCAAGCGATCGACGTCGCCGACGTCCAACGCCTGCATCGCGGCTGGGCCAGCTACGGGAACGAAGGGTTGCTGTCGCTCGGGCTGGCGTGGCGCGGTGTCCAAGCAGCGTTTCCGACGGCCGACGGAAAACACGAGATTCGCACGTTGTCCGCTGATGTTTGGCGCACCGAGTATGACGCGGCACGCGCCATGGATCTTCCGATCTCGGTGCACGTGAACCAGTCCGCAGATAAGGGGCACATCGCCGCAATGGAGAAGCTGGGTCTGCTGTACAAGGACCTGCAGGTCATTCACGCACTCACTTCCACCGACGAGGAAATCCGGCTGCTCGGCGCGGCGAGCGGTTCGGTGAGCATCTCGCCCTTTTCCGAGCTGCGCATCGGCTACGGGATTCCCAAAATCTGCGAGTTCGCCGACGGAGGCGTGACGGTCGGGCTTTCGGTTGACACCACGCCGCTCAGCGGCAACGCCGACATGTTCGGGATCATGAAGATCGCGCAGAATATCGAGAATGGGCGCTGCGGAAACGAGTGCAGACTGCCCGCCCGGCGCGTGCTCGAGATGGCGACGATTGAAGGCGCTCGTTCGCTGGGCCTCTCGGACCAAGTAGGCTCGCTCACAAAAGGCAAGCGCGCCGATCTGATTATGGTGAACACGCGCGACGTCAACATGGCGCCGTTCAGCGATCCGGCCTACATGCTCGTCGATGCGGCGCAGCCCGCAAACGTGGACACCGTTATGGTGGACGGACGAATTCTGAAGCGGCACGGCAAGCTCACTGCAATTGACGTAGGGCAACTGGTCAAGGAAGTGTCCGCGGCGAGCAAGTCGGTCCGCGCGCGCGCCGGCTGGATGTGAGCCTGGGGCGAACGCTCGCGCTGTGGCACCCCGAAAAGTGTGTCGATTAGAAAAAATCAGGTGCCGCGTTTTCAACGATATGGACCGATTTCTAATCGCCGGTGTGTCGATTAGAAGTGAGGTGCGCGGCGGCCGGAGAGCGCCAAAAGGCCCCCGATTCCATTGACGGGTAAGAGGCACCCCGATTCTTTGTTTTGAATGGGTTGCAGACGTTTCTACTCGGCAGCCAGTGACGGGTAGATGGTGCGGGAAGAGAGGCCCTTCAACTCGTCGGCGGAGGCGGACTCGCTCAGGACGACGACCCTCGCCGGGTCGTCGGAAGCAGGGAGGCAGGGAAGGACCCGCCGCCGCGCCGGCTTGCCGCCGGCGACCGTCACGCGATATGTGTCTCGTGCCGTCCATCATTCTCGCCCGGGAACTCCACCGGGCCGGCTCCAGCTAAGCATAATGTCCGGGCGAAAGGAGCTGTACTGCAGTACAGAATTGGGACAATGTGAAAAGGGCGACGATGACTAGCACTTGTCTTGGCGTGCTTACGTGCCTCGGGATGACAACGATTGCGGATTGAAGAGTGAAACTTTCGAGCTTTGGTCCCTGGTATATGGTATAGGTCCCCAGCAAGAAGCGCGCCTCATTCTCGGTTGGAATAGACCTCCTCGCGGTCTGGAAGGTGTTCGCGCGGCAGGTTGCGTTGAGTAAACCCGCCGCGACGTTAATGGCAAATTTGCAAAGGAAACGACATGCCAGGTCATGCCGCTGAAACATCGCCACGGCTCAAGGCCAGAATTGCGGGCGTCTTTTATTTAATCACCATAGTGACAGGAATATTCGGTGAGGTCTTCGTTCGCGGCAGGCTGATTGTATATGGCGACGCCGCGGCTACGGCGACCAACATTCTGGCGCACCAGACTTTATTGCGGCTGGGTTTTGCACTCGACCTCATCCCGGTCTACATCGTTGTGACGGTTCTCTTCTACGATTTGTTCAAGCCTGTGAACAGGAGCCTCTCTTTGCTTGCCGCGTTCTTCAGCCTTGCGGGATGCGCGATTGGGGCTCTTAACAGCCTCTTCCAGCTCGCGCCTTTGCTCGTCTTACGAGGCGAGCAGTACTTGAGCATATTCAATGCGGGACAGCAGCAGGCGCTGGCGCTCATGTTTCTCGAATTGCGCGCGCAGGGCTTCGACATCTGCCTGGTATTTTTCGGATTCTATTGCATCCTGATCGGGTACCTCATTTTTCGGTCGACGTTCCTGCCTAAGATTCTGGGCGTGCTGATGGCGATCGCCGGTTTGGGTTACCTGATCAATAGCTTCGCGACCTTCCTCTCACCCGCATTCGCGATCCATCTGATTCCCTACGTTCTGGCCCCCGGCCTCCTCGGGGAAGGATCGCTGACCGTGTGGCTGCTCGCGGTGGGAGTGAACGTTCAGCGATGGAAGGAGCAGGAGAGCGCAGCATGAAAGCCGCGGTCTCTAGCCAATACGGACCGCCGGACGTCGTCCGGATCGTGGACGTCGAGAAGCCCGTTCCCAAGGACAACGAAGTGTTGATAAAGGTGCGCGCGGCTTCCGTCAATCCACTTGACTGGCACATCATGCGAGGCAAGCCTTACGTGATGCGCGCGATGGGCGGGCTGCGCAAACCGAAGCGCCCGCAGTTGGGCGTGGATGTGGCGGGCGAGGTGGAAGCGGTTGGCAAGAACGTAACGCGGTTCAAACCAGGCGACAAGGTATTCGGCGGGTGGCTGGGCCTGTGGACCTTCGCCGAGTATGCGTGCGTTCCCGAGCCGGCATTGGTCATCAAGCCGGGTAGCGTGACGTTTGAGCAAGCGGCTTCCGTGCCTGTTGCGGCATTCACCGCATTGCAGGGCCTTCGCGACAAGGGACACATTGAGCCGGGGCAGAAGGTCTTGATTAACGGTGCGGCGGGAGGCGTGGGTACATTCGCCGTGCAGATCGCCAAGTGGCTCGGCTCGGATGTGACCGGCGTATGCAGTACGAGGAATGTGGACATGGTGCGATCCCTCGGCGCAGATCGGGTGATCGATTACACCCAAGAGGATTTCACCAAGAGTGGGAAACGTTACGACGTAATCCTCGACGCCGTTGGGAATCATTCGTTGTCAGCGTTCAGGCGCGTCTTAAATCCCAAGGGGATCTGCGTCATCGCCGCGGGACCGGACGGCCGGTGGCTCGGCCCTTTGTCTCGTTTCATCACGGCGCTTGCGTTGTCACCCTTCGTGAGCCAGAAACTGGTCCCGTTTATTGCGAGGCCGAACAAAGAGGACCTGACCGTTATGTGCGAGCTCATGAAGGCCGGAAAGGTAACACCGGTCATCGACAAGCGTTATAGGTTGAGTGAAGTCGCTGAGGCTATCCGATATCTGGAAGAAGGACACGCTCGGGGAAAAGTAGTAATAACCTTGGAATAGAACAACAAAAGCTGACAAACATCCCTGTTTTAAGTGACGCCGAAGAGAGATTCTTCGCCTCCCCGTCCCGACCCGGAGATCGAGAAAGCCGATCTCCGGGAAAGAATGAAGCGCCGGGACGCTTCGCTCAGAATGGCGAGCTTGACGGGTGTACCCCGAACAACCACGGCGACACCCACCAGAACGAGGATGTCAACGAGCCACATAGCTTCTAGCGGCCGGTCACGGGGTTCTTATAGTGATAGGGAGGAATGAAAACATCCGGATAAAGCTTGTAGGCCTCCGTTGTGGGCTGGTCCGGCGGGAAGCCCGCAATCGGTCCGGGAGGCGGATTGCCGCCCTGGTCCCAGCCCTTGTAGTAGTCAACGTAGTAGGTCATGTAGTAGTGCAGCTTCTTGATCTTCCACACGCCGTCTTCCTTAACGTACTCGTTCTCGTAGGTTCCTTCGGCCCACTGCGCGCTTCGGTGGAGCATGCCGAACTGCTCGAACGCGCGCCAGCGTCCCTTGGCCGTTTTGCCGCCGGGGTCAATGGTGATCATCGGCTGGAGCTGCATGTGGTTGAACAGCGTTCCGTACTTCAGCTCGGGCAGCGTGTGCAGATACGCTCGAACGCGGTCCTGTCCGACCCAGACGCCGCGCAAACCAATTTCGAGCGTGCCATCCTTGGCGAACAAGTCGGCCGTCTGGTCCCACTGGCATTTATCGACGTAGTAGCCGTAGGCCGTCTGGAGATTGCTGATGGCGATGTAGTCTTGGGCGTCCTGCGCCTTGTGCTCGAGGTCGGCGACTTGACTCTTCAGGGCCTGGATTTCCGCCTCGATGCCTTTGGGCTTGGCATCGCTCGATGCGAACGCACCTCGCAAACTCCAAAGCGCCACGACAGCAAACAAGAAAACTACGACCACGAGTAAAGATGAAATTTTCATGGGAAGAGCGCCTCTTTCCAGTGAACCGAAACGAAGTGCGAGCGCCACAGAGATGGCTGCTCGCGAGCTGTCGTTCAAGCGCCCACAGAGCGCCTTGGCAGTTCAGCCGAATTCGGAGATAGCGCGCCGAACCGGCGCGCGGCCGGAAGGGTATCAACCGGCGAACGCGGGTGCAAGGCTCCGTTCTGTTACTTCGCTCCCGCGAATGGAGCGGGCTGGCCCCATTTGCCGGTGAAGACAAAAGCGGAAAGCGGCTTACGCTCGCGCGCGCCGAGTTCGCGCTCGCGAAGCTGGTCGGGCAGCGTCGCGGGATCGCCCGGGTAGCCGATGGCGATGCCCGCCACGACCTCGTCGCCTTCCGGAACGCCAAAAGTCTGGCGGGCCTTCTCGGGATCGATACCGGCCATCTGGTGAATCTGGAGGCCGAGGGCGGCAGCCTGGGTGGCGAGATTCGCGGCAGCCTGCCCGACATCGTGGAACGCATGGCGATTCGGCTGACCGTTGTGCGGGAACTTGTGGTGGGCGACGCTCAGGGCAATCACGGGCGCGCTTTTGGCCCAGCCCTGATTGAATTCAACGAAGGTGTCGAGGACGCGCTTGTAATTCTCGGGATCGTCCTTCGTTGCGACAATGAAGGACCAGGGCTGGGCTCCATAGGACGAAGCCGCCCAGCGAGCCGCTTCAAAAAGGCTGCGCAATTTTTCGGGCTCGACGGGGCGGCTATCGAAAGCGCGCGGGCTCCATCGGTGGCTGATTACTTCATGAATCGGCGCGGCGGCTGGCGCCGGCCTTTGCGGTGCGGCCATGGTTTCCTCCTCAGGAATTGGGAAAAGCGGTCATACAGTCGATGCGGGCAGCCAAGCGAAAGATTCGAGGAATCCCGCTCGGTGCCATCAAATCTTCGGCAGCACAATACCCTGCTGTGATTGGTATTTGCCCTTCTTGTCCTTATAAGAAACCTCGCAGATCTCATCGGATTCAAAGAAGACCACTTGGGCGAGTCCTTCGTTCGCGTAGATTTTCGCGGGCAGCGGCGTCGTGTTGCTGATCTCGAGCGTTACGAAACCCTCCCATTCCGGCTCGAACGGCGTAACGTTGACGATGATGCCGCAACGCGCGTAGGTGGATTTCCCGACGCAGATCGTCAGGACGCTGCGCGGAATGCGGAAGAATTCGATCGAGCGCGCGAGCGCGAAAGAATTCGGCGGCACGATGCAGACCGAGCCCTTGAATTCAACGAAGGATTTCGCGTCGAAATTCTTCGGATCGACAATCGTCGAATTCACATTGGTGAAAATGCGAAATTCGTCCGCGACGCGCATGTCGTAGCCATAGGACGAGACGCCGTAACTGATCACGCCCTCACGGACCTGCCGGTCCTCGAACGGCTCGATCATCTTGTGCTCGAGCGCCATCCTGCGAATCCACTTGTCAGACTTCACCGACATCAGGTCCTCCTGGGGAATTTGCGCAGTGTATTACACGCCGCGGCGCTTGACAACCCGCAACCCCCTGTCTAGCATAGGTTTTCCGCCCATGGTGGAAGCTCGCCGGAGGTTGTTGTGATCAAGCTCGACATCGTGAACGCCATCGTGCAAAAGACCAATATTACCCGAACCAAAGCGGAGCAGGCCGTCGAAACTGTTTTCGACGCGATGAAGAATGCGCTCGGCCGCGGACAGCGCATCGAATTGCGGCGGTTCGGAGTCTTCAACGTCAAACCGCGCAAGACTGGCATCGGCCGCAACCCGCGTACCGGACAACAGGTCAACATCCCGCCCGGCAAGGCCGTGCGCTTCAAACCGGGTAAAGAACTGCAGTCGCTTCCCACTCCCGCCGCCAAGCCCTGAATGAGCCGTTGATTCAGTCCTTTGATTCAGAACGAGAACGCGGCAACCACGGTGTGAACCACCTTTACAGGATGCGCCGGTTTCCCACCAGGGCGCATCCAACTGTCCATGAGTAGCAGCCTGAATGCGGGCAACGGCCACGGTCGCGTCCCGGCAGAGATCCTTCAGATCCAGTTTCCGGGACGCGCCGAGCCGCGTGCCCTCCACATGCGGCGGCGCCCGGTCTGGCCCGCGCTGGTTCTCTTTCTGCTGACGGTCCTTTCGACGCTGGCCGTCGGGGCGGAGTTCGCACAATCCTACGCCCAGAGTCGGGAGCCTTTCTCCGGCGATCAGAATCCGTTTGCCATGATGCTGATTCCATTCGAGCATCCGCAACTGCTCCTGCTCGGCATTCCATTTTCGTTCACGCTGCTGACAATTCTCTTCGCGCACGAGATGGGGCACTACGTTGCCTGCAGGATTTACCGCATCGATGTGAGCTATCCGTACTTTATTCCCGCTCCAACCCTGTTCGGCACATTTGGCGCTTTTATCCGCATTCGTTCGCCGATCACGACGCGGCGCGCGCTTTTTGATGTGGGACTGAGCGGCCCCGTGATGGGATTTCTGATTGCCGTGCCGGCGATGGCGTTCGCCGTGGCCACGTCGAAAGTTGTGCCCGGGGTGGATCAGGGCGCCCCAATTCTTTTTGGCAACCCTCCGCTGACGCGCCTTTTTGTCGCTCTATTTCATCCGCACGTAAACCCGAGTTGGGTTTTGTTGAATCCCATGGGGCGCGCCGCGTGGGTCGGCTTCTTTGCGACAGCACTTAACCTGCTGCCGTTGTGGCAGCTCGATGGCGGGCACATCGTCTATAGTCTCGCGAGCAGATTTCACCGACGAATATCTCTCGTCTTGGCCGCTGTTCTGCTCGTCCTCGGGCGATATGCCTGGAGCGGATGGTATCTCTGGGGAGGACTTCTGCTGGCGTTGACGCTGCGGTTCCGCCACCCACCTGTCTATGACGAGTGGGAGCCGCTGGACCGGTCACGCCGCGTCTGGGCCGTCGTAGCGCTCGCGATTTTCTTGCTCTGCTTCACTCCCTGGCCTGCCACCGTGGCGTAATCTCAACCACGCCCCTTGAGAGTCGATCTAAAGTCGCGCAAGCCCGCGGCCCTACGAAAGGCTTGTGGGATCAACGTCGACGATAACCGCAGTCTCGGGAATCTGCTTCGACGCGCAGAAATCGAGCGCGCCCGCAAGCGCCTTGCCCAATGCCCCACGGTGCGGTGACTTCAGCACGAACTGGAAGCGGTAGTCGCGGCGCAGGCGAGCCAGCGGCGCGGCAGCGGGACCGAGAATCTTTACGCCGCGCTCCTCGAAAGGCGCGAAATAGCCAGCGAGCGCGCGGGACCAGCGAATCGCATTCTCGATCTTACGGTCGCGCACGAGCACGCCAGCGAGCGCGGCGAACGGCGGATAGTGCAAAACCCTACGGAATTGCGTCTCCTTCTCATAGAACGAAACGTAGTCCTGTCGGGCAGCGTATTGAATCGCGTAGTGCTCCGGATAATACGTCTCGACGAGCACTTCGCCCGAAAGGTCTCCTCGCCCGGCGCGCCCGGCAACCTGCGTCAGCAATTGAAACGTGCGCTCGGCGGCTCGGAAATCCGGACGGCCGAGCGCCAGATCGGCGGCGACCACGCCGACAAGAGTCACGCGCTGAAAGTCGTGCCCCTTCGCGACCATCTGAGTGCCAACGAGTATGTCAATCTCACTCTTCGCGAACGCGCCGAGAACCTGTTGGTATTCCCGCTTCGTGCGCACCGTGTCGCGATCGAGCCTTGAAACGCGCGCGGCCGGAAACTGCTCGCGCAGATATTCCTCGACGCGCTCGGCGCCGTCGCCCACGAAATACATGTACTCGGCACGGCACTTCGGGCACTGCTTCGGCGGGCGGACCGAATAGCCGCAGTAGTGGCACTCAAGGCGCTGGCGGCTTTTGTGGTACGTCAGCGCGATGCTGCAATCCCGGCACTGGACCGGCGCCCCGCAGCCTCGGCATAAGAGCGACCATGAATAGCCGCGCCGGTTGATGAGCACCATCGCCTGCGTGTGTTCTTCGAGACGCAGCGCGATGGCTGCCCGCAACGACTCCGAAACGGGCGCGGCCCGATGCTGGCGGCGGAATTCCTCGCGTAAGTCCACAATGCGGACATCGGCCAGCGGGCGGTTTTCGACGCGCGAAGTCAGTTCCAGCAGATGGTACTTTCCCGCGCGGGCGTTGTGGTAGGTCTCTAGCGAGGGCGTGGCTGAACCGAGCAGAACGACGGCGCCTTCGAGCCGCGCGCGATAGACGGCCGTATCGCGGCCGTTGTAACGGGGCACTTCCTCCTGCTTGTAGCTTGACTCCTGCTCTTCGTCTACGATGACGAGGCCGAGATTTTCGAGCGGCGCGAACACCGCGGAGCGCGTGCCCACTACCACGCGTGCCTCTCCGTGACGCACGCGCCACCATTCGCGCGCTCGCTCGATATCCGGCAGTCCACTGTGCAGCACGGCCACGCCCTCGCCGAACCGGGCGCGCACGAGGCGTCCCACCCAGAGCGTTAGCGCGATTTCCGGGACGAGAACGATCGCCGTCTTGCCCCGAGAAAGCGCTGCTTCGATGGCGCCAAGATAGACTTCCGTCTTGCCGCTGCCGGTGACGCCGTGCAACAATCCCCCGGCAAATTCCCCCGCCACGAGCCAGCGCCAGATTTTCGCAAGGGCTTCCTGCTGCTCGGCATTGAGCACGTTTGTTGGAGGAGTGAAGTCGGTATCCCACGGATCCTCGCCGGTCGTGAGTGGTTCTTCCCAGCTTTGCAATATGCCCGCTTTTTCAAGCCGCTGGACGACCGCGCGCGAGACGCTCGCCTTTGCGAGGAGTATCGGCAGCGGCAGGGGGCCGCTTGTGGCCGTGAGCACCTCGCGGATTCTTTCGTCGGTGGAGCCCCCTCGGGGTTCCGGGCTGGCGAGATTCCACGCGACAATCTTCTGCATGCGCGTCTTGCGAGGCCGGAACACCTGGCGCGCCGCAAGGTAGCCCATGCGAACAAGTCTTTCCGCAGCGTGCTCGTCGATTCGCAGTTTACGTTTCGGGGCGGAGGCCTGCTCACAACCCCGCAGTAGCTCGATTTCGGAACTTACGACGCCCGCCATTTCTTTCTGTGCGGCGAGCTCCTGCAAGTACGCTCGGCCGGCGTCGGTCAGCGAGTATTCGCGTTCGTGGCGCAGCTCGATCTCCGGAGGCAACATCGCGCGAAATGTTTCGCCGATCGGCGCGAGGTAGTACCGGCTGATCCAGTGGCCGAGTTCGATGAGTTTCGGCGGAAGAGCCGGAAGCGGATCCATCACCTCGGCGATTTCCCTGATGGCGGGCTTGTCCGTCGATTGGAAACGCGCAACATCGGGCGGCCTTTCGGATTCGGCGAGCGCGACCCCGATCATCGCGCGCCTTCCGAAGGGCACGACCACGCGACACCCCACAAGGGGCTGCCCGTTTAACGACGGCGGTACGGCATACGTGAAAGTCGAGCGCAGAGGAACGGAAAGAGCGACTTCGCAGTAGCGGGAAGTCATGGTCGCGCCCTAGTGTAGCAGCCCGCGCATCGCGTCAAGGAATGTCGTCGGGACCCGCCAGAATCCTAGCGGCGCTTGGGCTGAAGGCCGAGGACTGACATCACCTTCTGCAAGTCCTTCCAGACTTCGCCCTTGGCGTTCGGGTTGCGCAGCAGATATGCAGGGTGGTACGTGGCAATCAGTTTCGAGCCGCGATAGTCGAACCACTCCCCGCGAAATCTGGAAATACCCTGATTGGTTTCCAACAGCGTCTGCGCCGCGCAGGCTCCCAGGCAGCAGATCACTTTCGGCTGGATTGCGGCGAGCTGACGGTAAAGAAAAGGCGAGCAAATCGCAATTTCGTCCTTCTCCGGGAGACGGTTTTCAGGCGGGCGGCACTTGACCACGTTGCAGATGTAAACGTCCTCGCGGCGGAGGCTCATCGCTTCGATCATCTGCGTGAGGAGCTTCCCGGCGCGGCCGACGAACGGCTCGCCCTGCTCGTCTTCATCGCGGCCCGGACCTTCGCCGACGAACACAAGCTGCGCTTTCGGGTTGCCGACACCGAAAACGATTTTCGTGCGCGCCTTGTGGAGCTTGCAACGTGTGCAATTGGGTCCGACATCGGCGCGAATGCGGTCGAGCGTGTCATTTTCAATGCGTTCTTCGAAGAGCGACGGCCCAGTGACCTTGGGAACAAATGCCTGCGCGGGAGCGGGCCTCGATGCGGGAGCCGCTTGAGCGACTCGGGAAGCGGCGGCCCCTGCGCTGGCCGCCGCAACCTGCACAGCCGGGGTAACGACCTCCGCTTCGGCGTGTTGTTGCGATTGCTCTGAGGCCCGGTCGAGGTAGTAGGGGCCGAGGCCGAGTTCTTCGGCGTAGCGAAACCAGGCTTCTGCGCGGGGGCGTTTTATTCGATCCACGAAGTCACAGATTATCCGGGAGAACGCGCGAATTCACAAGGCCGAGGGGCTCGGGGGAGTCGGTCGGTCGCGGTAATCTGACTTATCGTCTACTAACATCGAGTTGTAGCGCTTTGGTATAGAATCCCTCTCATGTGCTCAGCGACGAGGCTGTCTCTTTTCTTTTTTCTTGCCTTCTCGACAACAAGCGCGATCGCGCAGTCGGCGAAAAGCTTTCCCTCTCCAGACTCGATGCTCAGAGACGCAAAGCACAAGCAACCAAAGAGTGGAGTTCAACTGGGACCAGGAAATACTCTGACCATTCAACAGGGTGTAGGGACACCAACAACCATCAATGTCCTTTCATTTGGGAAACAGGGGACCTTACTTGCAGCTGGTAAGGATTTTGGTCGTGTCGTCGTTTGGGATGTCACAAACCGAAGGTTCCTTTGCGCCATTGATACCAGTCAGGCCATTGTTCACGCTGTCGCTATTTCCCCCGACGGCCAATTCTTGGCCACTGCTGGAGAAGGCGACCAATTCAGTCTCAAGTTGTGGCACCTTCCTGATGGTCAGTTTGTGAAAAGCTATCACGCTTCCCGTGGCTATGTTGGCTCGGTGGCCTTTGGTCCAAAGGGCACTTGGCTTGTCCTTTCAGACAACACTGCTGAAACCTATGTGCTCGATCTCACAACTGGCCAACAGTTGCTCGACCTCAAGGAAATGCATTCGCCCATTCTGTCTCCGGACGGGACCGCGCTAATGGCAGTTACTAAGACAGAGTTTGTTTTCTGGAATACTTCAGACTGGACCAGGCAACGAACACTGCCGCGAACACCAATCTATGCGATTCCGCTTGCGTTGAACCCGCAATCAGACACTTTTGTTTTCACGTCATTAGGAGCTTTTCAGCTAGCCCGACTAAGCACAGGCGAGTTGTTGCCCACTGCCCCAGCGCAACCGTTACCAAAGTTCAATAGTGCCGCGGGAGGATTCGCAGCTTTCGAACCCGGCGCCCCCTTCTTGCTATTCGGTCACAGCGACGACCGACTGTGGGCATGGGACAGCCGTACTGGCCAGACATGCGTCTCCGAACTCATGTATAGCGAGAGCGGTGCTCTGAGTTGGGACGGGAGTGTCTTGGCGGGAGCCAAGGACAATTCAATCCTTGCACAAGGCCCGTCCCCTGATGGAGTGATGCTCTGGGACACGAAACGTCTTGCCGCGAAGTGTGGTTTTGGACCTCTCGACACAGCCGATCCTGCGCCGCCGACTTCACAAACAGCGCGATAACGGATGATTAACCCGCCAATCGGAAACTGACCCGTTCCCGGGGCTTAGTGCTTCCGGATTTCGAGGATTTCGTCGAAGACGCGGTTCGCGACTTCAAACTTGCTGAGCTTGGGGAGCGGGACTTCGCGGCCGTCGCGGAGGAAGAGCGTGACGATGTTGGTATCCGTGTCGAAGCCGGCGCCTTCCTGCGTGACGTCGTTCGCCACGATCATGTCCGCGCCTTTGCGTGCGAGCTTTCCCCGGGCGTTTTCGGAAACGTTCGCGGTCTCGGCGGCGAAGCCAACGAGCACTCGCCCGCCCTTTTCGCGGCCGAGTTCGGCCAGAATGTCAGGCGTCGGCTCGAGCTCGAGCGTGAGAGGCCCTTCGCCGCGCTTCATCTTTTGCGACTGCACCGCCGCAGGGCGATAGTCGGAGACGGCCGCAGCCATCATGATAATGCTCGCTTCCGCGGCTCGCTCGCGCACCACATTTCGCATTTCCTCGGTCGAGCGCACGGGGATCCAATCGACGCCTTCGGGAACCCGCAGATCCGCCGGACCGCTGACGAGCACGACCCGTGCGCCGCGGCGGGCAGCGGCTTCCGCAAGCGCATAACCCATCTTGCCGGAGGAGCGGTTCGTCAGAAAGCGGACCGGGTCGATGTCTTCACGGGTTGGCCCCGCAGTGACGAGCACGGTCTGGCCTTCGAGGTCGCGCCGCAACCCGAGCACGCTGCGGACTTTCTCAACGATCGCGTCGGTCGCGGCGAGACGCCCGGCTCCCGTCATTCCGCATGCGAGGTAGCCTTCTTCGGGATCGACCACGTGAACTCCGCGGGCGCGCAACGTTGCCAGATTCTCCTGCGTCGCGGGATGCTCCCACATGTTGACGTTCATTGCCGGCGCAACGACGACCGGGGCCTTCGTCGCCAGATACAGCGTCGAGAGAAAATCGCCCGCGATGCCGTGCGCGAACTGGCCTAGAATGTCGGCGGTCGCAGGGGCCACAAGGAGCAGATCGACCCGCTGCGCCACGGCGATGTGCTCGATGGCGCTTTCGACGTTTGCAGGCGCCGCCTCGTCGCGGCCGAACATCTCCGTGATGACCTTCTGTCCGGTGAGCGCGGCAAAGGTCAGCGGCGTGATGAACTCCTGCGCGGAACGCGTCATCACCACCTGAACGTCGAGCTTCTCCTGCTGCAGACGCCGGACAAGCTCTGCCGCCTTGTATGCAGCAACTCCGCCGGTGACCCCGAGCGCGATCTTCATGTTGAAAGGACCGTTAGGGCTTACTTCCGGCGCTTCCCATCCTTGTCTGCGGACTCTTCGGGAAGCTCCGGCATCTCGTATTCAAGCAATCCCTGTTGTAGTTCTTCCTCAGCAATGCGTGAGGTCTTGCGCGACTTCGGGTTGTCGACCAGCGGGCGCCCACCGATCATCAGTTGCCGGGCGCGTCGCGCAACCACGACAACATAGGCGAACTGGCTTTCCGGTGCTTGTCTGAAAACAGCCATAATGAGAATCAACCTCCAAAAGACTTCAGGATCTCGTGAATCCGTTGTTCCTTTTGCGACACTCGACAGCGCGAACCCAGCGCAATGGCCTGCACTTCGCGTCCCGCACGATCGAGGTCGTCGTTGATGATCGCGAAGTCATAGCTATTGTAATTCAGTATTTCGTCGCGCGCGCGTTCGAGGCGGCGGCGAATTTCATCTTCCGAATCCTGGCCCCGCTCGCGAATCCGGCGCTCGAGATCCGTGGCCGAAGGTGGCAAAACAAAAATCGCAACGGCTCCCGGCAGCTTCCGCTTGGCCTGCAAAGCGCCTTGCACGTCGATCTCGAGCACCAAGTCCTTGTTCTGAGCAAGCGCCTCGTCGAGCCACTTGCGCGGCGTCCCGTACCAATTTCTTCCAAAAACCTGGGCGTGCTCGAGGAATTCGCCCCGCGTCACCATCTGCTGGAACTCGGCTTCCGATACGAAATTGTACCACTTGCCTTGACTTTCCGTCTTGCGCGGCGCACGCGTGGTGTACGACACCGCGAGAAGCGTGCCGGGGAGCTCCAGGATTTTCTGCACGAGCGTCGATTTGCCCGAGCCCGAAGGGCCGGATACGATCAGAACGAGTGGTTCTGCGTCGCTCATTCGATATTTTGCACCTGTTCCCGGAGCTTCTCGATTTCGGACTTGATTTCGAGCGTAAGCTCGGTGATTTCAAGTCCCTCGGCCTCGTTGCCCGGAGTTTTTGAGAGCAGCGTGTTCGTTTCCCGCTGCATTTCCTGCAAAAGAAAATCGAGCTTTTTCCCCACATCGGATCCCCCGCTGAGCAGGGACTCAAACTGGCGCACGTGGCTTGCGAGGCGCGCGAGTTCTTCGGACACATCGCTGCGTTCGGCCGCCAGGGCGGCTTCCTGCGCGAGGCGCGCCGGATCGAGGTGAGCTTCACCCAGAAGTTCCTTCAGCCGCAATTCGAGCCGCCGTGCAAAAGCTGGACGCGCGCGTTCTGCGAGAGTTTCCACTCTTCCGGCAAGACTGGCAATGTCTGAAAGGCGGCCGGACATTTCCCGCCGCAGCGCATCGGCTTCTTCTTCGCGCATGCGGTCGAGCTTGTCCAGCGCCTCGGAAAGGCAGTCGGCGACGACGCCCTCCAGCCGGGCGATCTCCTCGTCGAGCGATGCGGCCGGAGGACCGATCACTCCCGGCAGGCGCAGGATCGAAGCCAAGTCCGGCTCCGCCTGTATGGCAAACTGCTTGCGCAACGCATGGACGGTCTGCAGGTATGCAGCCGCGACCTCCTGATTGACTCCGACGGCGGCCGGGCCGGCGAGCTCGTAACGCACCGTGACATCAAGGTGCCCGCGCCGGACGCGTTCGCGGACGATCTGTCGAATGCGAGGCTCAAGCGGCTCGAAACCCTCGGGCACGCGCAGGTGGAGATCGAGAAATCGGTGGTTCACGCTTCGCACGGACACGCGTAGGCTAAAACCGTCGGCCGAGGCCTGCGCGTGGGCGTAGCCCGTCATGGACCTCAGTCCCTGGGTTTTTGCAGGGCTCGCGGTGGCGGATTGGAATCTTGCTCCGGACATTAGTCTCGAATCACGCGGAACCAGCCTCGCGAGAAACCGGCTCGGCATCGCGGAACTGCATATCGTACAGACGCGCGTAGATCCCCCCACGCGCGAGAAGCTCCTCGTGAGTGCCGCGCTCGCGAATTACGCCCTCGTCGAGAACCGCGATCATGTCCGCCCGGCGGATCGTCGAAAGCCGGTGCGCGATGACGAAGACCGTGCGACCCGTCATGAGATTGTTCAGGGCCCCCTGCACCAACATCTCGGATTCGGAATCGAGCTCCGAAGTAGCTTCGTCGAGGATCAGGATCGGCGCATCTTTCAGCAGCGCGCGCGCGATGGCCAAGCGTTGCCGCTGGCCGCCCGAAAGCCGCTGGCCGCGGTCGCCAATCACGGTCTGGTAGCCGTCCGGCATCTGCATGATGAAATCATGCGCCAAAGCTGCTTGCGCCGCCGCGACGATCTTATCGTCCCGCATGTCCGGGCGGCCATAGCAGAGGTTGTTGCGGATTGTGTCGTTGAAGAGAATCGTTTCCTGAGTGACGATGGCCATCTGCTCGCGCAACGATCGCAGCGTGACGTCGCGGACGTCATTTCCATCGATGCGGACCGATCCGGCCGTTGCAGTGTAAAACCGCGGGAGAAGATTCAGCAGGGTCGTCTTGCCAGCACCACTCGAGCCTACAATCGCAACCACGGCGCCTGCCGGAACCTTCAAGTCAATTTTCTTTAGTATCGGTGGCCCACCATCATAGGCAAAACCTGCACCAATAAACTCAACCGATTTCGAGAATGGGGGCAACACCTTGGCGCCCTGCGCCTCCATGTTCTCTGCCGGCAAATCGAGGAACGCGAACACTTGCGTGGAAATCCCGACCGCTTGCAGGAACAACTGGTAAACAGTGCCGATGCGTTTGATCGGCTCGTACGCCTTGAAAAGAGCAAACGTGAACGCGCCGAATGCGCCGACGGTCATCCGGCCGGCCTTGATTTCGCCTCGCGCGAAGAGAAGAACCATGGCAATCACGACGGCGCCCAGCACATCCATCATCGGAGACGTAACCGTGAAAGCTCTTATCCATCGCATGTTCTCGCGCAGCAGCTTGCGCGCAGCCTCACGGAACTTGCGAATTTCAAACCCCTCCATCCCAAAGGCTTTAACGATGCGGTTGCCGCTAATCGTTTCCTGCAGAATCTGGCTCAAGTCCGCGAGGCGCGCACGGCTCTTTTCCGACGAGCGGCGGATGCGCCGACCGAGCTTGCCAACCGGCCACACCACCATCGGAATCAACACGGCGGAACCGACAGCCATTCGCCAATCGATGATGAGTAAGACGGCCACGAATGCGATGAGCGCAAATACCTGCCGGAAAAAATCGGCGAGCCAGTCCGAAAACGCGCTGCGCATCTGTTCGATGTCGCTAATGACCGCAGACATGACGCGGCCGACCGGATTGTGCTGGAAAAAGCCCACCGGTTGCAGCACGATTTTTCTGTAAGCGTCGTTACGGAGGTCCGTCACACCTGATAACCCCACGAATTGGATCAGCAGGCTGCCGAAATATTCCGCCACGCCCTTGATCAGAGCGAGGAACAGAAGCGCAAGAGCAAAAACCGACCAGACATGATGAATGCGGCGCGGAACAAAGGAATTGAGATAAACGACGCGGTGCGTGTGCGGAATCACGAACAGCGCCAGCCTTTGCATCGTCGATTGCGGATTCAAAACGACATCCAAAGCCGGCTTGATGGCGAACGCGACTAACCCATCCACGGCGCCCATCACGCCTATCAGGACGACGCCGAGCGAGAGCAGCGGCGCATACGGGCGCAGGTATCGCAACAGCCGCCGGATTTCGTCGCGTTCTCTCACGTGCGGAATGCCGTCCATCGCTCCAGGTGCAAGACTATAGGGAACTTGCCTAGCCTATGCATCGCGCCCACATCTTGCAAGGCGTAATCGCAAAACCAGTGTGCCGAAGCACGCCGTGCGTCACGCGGCCGACTTGTCGAGGTCCCGGTGCACGACCTTCGCCGTGTACCCCCTACGCTTCAACGCTCGGCGAATCACTTCCGCCAGGGCGACGGACCGGTGGCGCCCCCCCGTGCATCCAAGCGCGATCGTCAGATAGCTCTTCCCTTCGCGGATGTAATGCGGGATCAGATACGCCAACATGCTTTCAATCCGGCGTAGAAATTCGCCCGTTTGCGGAAATGATCGGATGTAGCGGGCGACCCGAGGATCCTTTCCGCTGAAGGGACGCAGGCGCGGGACAAAGTGCGGATTCGGCAGAAATCGCACGTCGAAAACCAGGTCCGCATCCGCGGGAATTCCATAGCGGAACCCAAAACTCACGACCGAGACGAGCAGTGGCCGCCGTCCCGGGTTCTGAAAACGATCGCTAATGAGCTGGCGCAGTTCGTGGACGGTGAATTTCGTCGTGTCAATGATAACGTCCGCGATCCGCCTGATCGGCGCCATCCGCCGACGTTCGGCGCGAATGCCTTCGGCGATCGACGACCCGTGGCTGAGAGGATGTGGCCGGCGTGTTTCACTGAAGCGGCGCTGCAGGGCGTCGTCGCTGGCCTCCATGAACACAAGCGTCACGGGATGATGGCTGCGCAACTCGCGATAGATGCCCGGCAATTTGTCGATTTGCTCGCCCTCGCGCGCGTCCACGAGCAGGGCGGCGCGTTCCACTTCGCCTCGGCCTTCTTCATAGAGTTCAGTGAAAGTTGGAATCAGCGCGACCGGAAGGTTGTCCACGCAGTAGAAACCGAGGTCTTCGAACGTATTGAGAACGGAACCCTTGCCCGAGCCGGACAGACCTGTGACGAGTACAAGCTGCCGGGCGCTGTTTTTACGAGAGGGGCGCTTCCTGGGAGGGCGGCTCACGGCGGTCAGCCGCTTAAGCCTTTACCCGGCGGCGGTGCGTGCTCGGGATGCGCAGGTCTTCGCGGTATTTCGCCACGGTGCGGCGCGTGACCTGGATGCCTTCTTCGCCGAGTTTCTTCGTGATCTGCTCATCCGTCAGGGGGTGGGACGTGTCTTCCTCTTCGATGATTTGCTTCACTCGCCGCTTGAGCGAGAGCAGCGACATCTCACTCCCCTGAGGCCCGTTGACCGATTCAGAGAAGAAACTGCGCAGTTCGAGCACGCCCTGGGGCGTGTGCACGTATTTGTTGGCGACGGCCCGGCTCACAGTGGAGGGATGCACACCGACTTCCTCCGCGACTTCCTTGATCATCATCGGCCTGAGATGATCCGGGCCGTAGTCGAGGAAGTCGCCCTGGCGGCGCAGGATAGAATGGCAAACCCGCAGAATCGTGTGTTTGCGCTGTTCGATATTTTTCATCAATTGAATCGCGGCGGTAAAGCGCTCTTTGACGTAGTTTCGGACGTCGCGGTCCGCTGCATCCCGCGCGAGCAGGCGCCGATATGTCGGGTTCAGGCGGAGCTGCGGCAGATCGTCGTCGTTCATGAAGACCTGCCACTCGCCATCCACTTTGCGGAACTGAACGTCCGGCTCGACCAGACGCGCCTCGGTCTTGTTGTAGCGGAGACCCGGCTTTGGATCGAGCCTCTTGATCACATCCACGGCACGCTTGACCAGTTCCACCGGACGGTTGAGGGCTCGCGCGACCTCCTTGAGCTGATTGTTCTGAAGAAGCTTCAGGTGCTCCGTGATGATCTGCTGCGCGAGCGTGTTCTGCGGGTCGATCACTTTGATTTGCAACAGCAGGCATTCCTGCAAATCGCGGGCTGCAACTCCGGGCGGGTCGAACTCTTGCACCATCGTCAATGCCTCTTCGACGTCTTCCATCGAATAACCGCCGGACTGCTCGATTTCCTCGAGCGTCGCCATCAGATAGCCGTTTTCATCGAGGTTGCCGATGATCGCTTCCGCGATCTTGCGGACGGTTTCGGTACAGATTCCGACGCTCAATTGCCAGGAGAGGTGGTCGGCAAGACTCGCCGGGGACGACAGGAACTTGTCGAAAGAAGGCCTCTCGATCTCTTCATGTTCGCTGCCCGCGGCACGTTCGGCGCCGGTATCGAGATACTGCGTGAAGAAGGAGCCGAAATCGAATTCGTCGAAAGGATTGGCGGCCTCAGTCTCGGGGACTTTTTCGGTTTCCTTCTTCAGAAACGCTTCGTCAGTATAGCTTTCCGCCACCACGCCCTCTTCCTGCATCTCTTCGAGGACGGGATTCGCCATGATCTCCTGATTGATCATCTCCCGCAGTTCGAGCCGATTGAGCGCGAGCACGCTCACCATCTGCACGAGGCCCGGCGTCAGAATCTGCTTCTGGGCGACGCGGAGATTTAGTTTGGGTGCAAGCCAGTTCATAGGGTTCAGTTCAGCCGGAAGCCCTCTCCCAGATAGATACGCCGGACGTCCGCGTTGGCGGCAAGTTCCCTAGGGGTTCCCGCGGCCAGGATCTTACCTTCGCTGATGATGTACGCGCGGTCCGTAACGGCCAGCGTGTCGCGCACGTTGTGGTCTGTGACCAGCACGCCGATTCCGGCTCCGCTCAAATCCGCGATGATCTTCTGAATGTCCACCACAGTAAGCGGATCGATTCCCGCAAAGGGCTCGTCGAGCAGCACGAACGACGGCGAAAGGACGAGCGAACGTGCGATTTCCAGGCGCCGGCGCTCGCCGCCCGATAGCACGTATGCCCGGTTGTAACGCACGCCTTCAAGTCCCATCTGTGCCAAAAGCTCCTCGACGCGATCGCGCCTCTGCTCGGCCGTTAGAGAGAGCGTCTCCAGTACGGCGAGCAGGTTCTCTTCGACCGTCAGTTTCCGAAAAACAGAAGGCTCTTGAGGGAGGTAGCTGATGCCGCCGCGGGCTCGCAGGTACATGGGGAGGTCGGTGATATCCTCGGCGTCCAACAATACACGCCCGTAGTCCGGACGCGCCAGACCGACCAGAATGTAGAACGTCGTGGTCTTTCCTGCGCCGTTCGGCCCGAGCAGCCCAACCACCTCGCCTTGCTGAATCTCCAGGCTGACGTTATCGACAACCTTCCGCCCTCTATACGACTTGCGGAGATCGGCGGCCTGGAGTTTCAACATGCCGGTTCATTTCTCAACCCGGTGCTTGGTCAGCGTGCGCGAACCTTCTTGCGAATCGATTAAAATCGTATCATTCGCTACAAAGAAGGTCAACGAATGGCCGGTGGCTGTGTTGCTAGAATTATCAGACACGGTGGGCTGCCCGCCCGAGAGAACGAATTTGCCTTCTCCGGCGGTGTATTCGCCTTGGTCGGCCATGCCACGCCGTTCGCCTTGCCGGACGACGACATCCCCCATAGCCAGCACGCGGTTCAATTGCCTGCCGCCGGAAGTTCCTAGGGGAGTCGCGGCAGTCTGGCTGGAAGTAGCCGGGCCGCTGGGCGCAGCGGGCCCAAGAAACACGTCCAGAGTCCGGGATTCCAATGAACCTTGATCGGAACTGGCAACTACACCGCCCTCCAGGTGTGCTTTCCCTTGGTCATTCCAATACGTAAGGGCCGGTGCCACAATCCTCCACAGCGTCGGCCCGGGAGACGAAACCGCACCCCGAATTGAGGCGCCCGGCGCCGCCTTCGAAGAAGATCCTGGCAATTGCCCAATCGGTTTCGCGAACGGTCCCGAAGCCTGTGGAAAGATCGCCACCACACGGCCGCTCGCTTGCAGTTTCTTGTCCTCGCGCCAAAGTTCGATTCGATCCGCGTCCAAGACCGATTCTCCCTGCCACAGGCGCCCGTGGCCTGCGTAAACCACGTGGCCTGAAGTCGAAGAGCCTAAAAGCGTATCGGCCGAAATATGTGCCGCGCCGGAGCCGAGGCTCACAGCATCGCCTTGGGTGGCAGGAAGGTATGTGGAAACTACGCCGCCTGTGAGACGCAGGTCACCGGACTTCTGATTGATCACGGCGTTGGCCGCCGTCGTGCGGCTCATCGAATCCGATATTACGGGTGCGCCGTCAAGCGTAATCGTATCCGTTGCGCGAACGATTCTCGCGTGGGCGGCGCTCGCCTCGCGGTCGCCCTGTTGAAATCGGACGTCCCCGCTTTCATCGAGCGTGTCCCATTCACCGTCGGCTCCGAACGTCGCCGCCAGTTCCGCCGCCGAAATCGATTGCGTTGCGGACGTGCCTTTCTGGCTCCGAACCTCGACGCCCGAATGACCCAAAAGGCTCTCGATACGCCCGTTCGCGCCCATCCGCGCGACAAACTTCTTCGCCCGTAGATTCGTCGTGTCGTCGCCACTCCGCGATTCGATTGTCGCTGGGCCAAGTGTTTCGGCGCTTTCGATCCGCTGCTGCTCTGCCGTTCGCTTCGACGACCTGTCGGCTGGCGCGGCCACGGCTTGTCCCGACGGCTTGCCTGCCCCTCCCGCCGTGAACGTCATGCGCAACGCATCGGTCTCCAGTACGCGGGAATCGCTGCCCTGGCGGGATTCCACTGTGACGCCGCCCGTCGCCGTCATCTCTTGGATGAGATTTCGCTCGGGCAGCATGGAGAACTCTGCGTGCGCCGCTGCGAAACGGTCCGTGCCAGCGGCCGTCTGCCTGATACACTTGATGTTCCCGTCGGCGATCACGCGTTCTACCCAGCCTGCGGGACTCAGGATGCCTTCGACCTGCGCGGCCGAAATCGCAATTTTCGCCCCTCCTTCTGCTGCGTGAATTTGGAGGCGGCCCTCCGCCGTCACACGCCGCGCGTGGTAACCCTCATCGAGTTCGACCGTTACTTGATCGGCGGTCAGCTCGCGAGTGCCCTCCCGCACAATCGCCGGTCCGCCAAGCACAACAGCGCGCTCGCTCCGGCGAATCTCAAGGCTGCTACCGCTGGCGCTCACGGGCAACCCCTCGGTCTCTTCCGAGGGCGTCAGCTCGAACTCAACTCCGTGCTCAACGCGCACAACTGAATCGCTCGTGCTGTAGCTGACCCCCACACCACGCCCTTGGCCCGCCGGGAACCGAAATTCCACCGGGGCGGGCGTGGATGCCTCGCCCGTATCGCGATCGAAGGAAAGATTGCTTGTTTTCACTTCCAGGGCATTGCCAGAGGACGCAACGGGTTTGCCCTGCGTGGGTGTCACATTTTCGATGTCGATCCTGACTTCACCTTCGCAGCGGACGGCTCCCGTCTCCGGCTCGTAGCTGCATTCGTGCGTGTGGATGTTGTCGTTGCGGCTTCCGTCCCTGCCGTAAATCGTGATCCACACGTCCTCCAGCAGAGCGCGGTTCTGATCCTTATACTGCGTCAGGTGCGAGGCGCGAATCGTGAAGAGGGTGCGGTCCTGCACCACTTTCGAAAAGGAAAACTGATTCGATTGCTGTTCTACTGTCACCGGGACTGCCGCCGGAGCGGCACGGCGCGCGCGGCTTTGGCGGAAGGACCGCTCTACGTACACGCCGACAACGGACAGCGCGATCAAGCCGGCAGCGATCGCCGCCCAGCGTGCATAGCGCGCTGCCTCCCGGTTGCGCAAGGCTAAGCCCCCCTTCTTGATTGGAAGCCGAGTATACGGGAGTGGTTTACCAGGGGACAACACCGGCACAAAAACGCCACCGCGTCAGGGCCGGGGAAGGAGGCCGACGCCGGAAGCAGCCACGCTGTCGCGCGTGGAATTCTTGACCATGTACATCGCTTCATCGGCAAGATGCAGCAGCTCGGCTTTCGTGCGAGAGTCGCTGGGATAGGAGGCCACACCTACGCTCGCCGTGATGTTGATATTCAGCCCTGCGTCCTTGAGCCACACCGTCTCGCGGATCAACTTGTGCAGCCGGCGAGCGACGCCGAGCGCGTTTTCCTTCGAGGTCTGCGGAAGGAGCACCACAAACTCGTCGCCCCCGTACCGAAACGCCAGGTCGATCATCCGGCACTTATCCTTGATCGCCTCGCCGATCTCGGAAAGCAGCTTCGATCCCATCAAGTGCCCGTACGTGTCGTTCACACTCTTGAAGTGGTCGAGGTCGATGAAAATCAGCGAGAACTCGAAGGCGTAACGGTGCGAACGGTAGATCTCCGTGTCCAGCATGAAATTCAGGTGCCGGGCGTTATACAGGCTCGTGCAGTCGTCGGTGATCGTCAGTTCGTGGATTCGCTGGACGTGGCGCGCATTCTCGATGGCGATCGCGGCGTAATCCGCAAGCGCCTCGAGAAGCGCCAGGTCCCGCTGGCTGAACCCTTCGGGCCCGACGCAGTTGATCAGCTCGATGACTCCGAGGCACTGCTCGCGAAATCGCACCGGAACGGCCACGATCGAACGCGTCGCCGTTTTCGTCCTCTCATCCACCTGCCCGAAGAAACGCGAGTCCTTGCTCGTATCTGCGACGACCACGGCCTGTCCCGACTTTGCCACCCAACCCGCCAACCCTTGCCCGACCTTGATGCGAACATCCTTGAGCGCCTCGGCGCCCTTCCCCGTTGCGATCTGGAAGTAGAGTTCCTGTTTCTCCACGTCCATCAGGAGCAGCGACCACGTGTCTGGCCGCAGCACCTCGTTGATCTTTTCCATGATCGTGCGAAGAACCTGGTCGAGCTGAAGGGAAGACGTCAGCGCCTTGCCCAGCTCGTGGAAGACGGTGACTTCGTGGCTTTCCGCGGTCTCGGGCTCAGCGGCCGGATTCCGGCGGCGTTCCACGCCCTCGAACGGCTTGGCGTCGGTCGCTCGGCGCATTCTTTCCGCGGGTCCCCGCGTCCTCATGTCGAAGGATTCGCTCAACATTGCCATTATAGTGAACGATTTTATTTCACTGCAACGGCCATTCCATCTCGATTGCCCAAGCGTCAATGTCGGACGGGCGCAGGACCGTCCGACTAGCATTGACACTCCCCGGACCCGCGCCTATATTTTTCCCTGGTCCCCTGGAATGCCTCCAACACCCTTCGGCGAACATCTGAAGCGCGAACGCGAACTTCGCGGCGTTTCCCTTCAAGAAGTCTCCGCCGCCACGCGGATCAGCACCCGATTCCTCGAAGCCATCGAGAACGAACAGTGGGACCAACTGCCCGGCGGTGTCTTCAACCGCGGGTTCATCCGGGCGATCGCGCGTTTTCTGGGGCTCGATGAAGACGGCCTGATCGCCGAGTATGCACTCGAAACCAGGGGAGCCCTAGACGTCCGCACCGCCCCGGAGCACCCCGCCGAGATACCCCGAAACTGGCAGCCGGCTTTCGTGGCGGTTGTCGTCCTCGTCCTTGCAGCTTTACTCGGTTGGGTGGCCTATCACCGCTACGGTGCGAAGGTTGCCGCGCGTTTTCATCATCGGACCACCGGTATCCCGGACGCCGCTCGGGGCACACAATTCGCCGCCTTGCTCACGCGGAACAGCGCTAACGGCACGGCAGGAGGCTACCATTAGCGGAGAGCTGCGCTCGCAGGTTCTCTCCGGCCACGTCCGGCCCGAACAGAAACTCGCCATTTGTGCCGGCGGCGTGCCTCTCACCGCGGAAGACCGCGTCGAGCTGCTTGCCGTCCTGGCTTCCGATCCCGACCCTGCAGTCGCCGAACGAGCGCAGAATGTCCTACTTACTCAGCCCATCGAGGCTTTCCTCGCCGCAATCGCCCGCGCTGATCCGGATAAGCGTCTCTTCGCCTATTGCGCCGAAAACCTGGCCGACAAGCCCGGCATTGCGGACGCATTCGCAAGGAATGCCGCTTGCCCGACTGCACTCGTCACGCGCGTCGCATCGAATCTCACCGCCCAGGGCATCCAGGCGCTCCTCGACAATCTCGAGAGATTCGTCTCCGATCCCCAGCTTGTGATCGCCGTGGGCGGCTCTCCCACGGCCACCCTTGAACAACGCGGTCTGCTCGACGAGATGCAAAAGGGCGCCATCGCGATGAACGAAATTGAAGAGGCCGCGGCAGAGATCGAACCCGATCCCGTCAAGCGCGAAACCCTTATGCAGCGGGTGGCCCATATGAACGTCGTGCAACGCCTCACGCTGGCTTTGAAAGGCGGCCGCACCGAGCGAATGCTACTGATCCGCGACCCAAACAGGTTGGTCCAAAGGTGCGTCCTGCAATCGCCCCGGCTTACCGACACAGAGGTCGAGGCCTTCGCGGCTATGACAAATCTGCCGGGAGAGACTCTGCGCGTCATTGCGCTGACGCGCATCTTTATGAAGAACTACTCGGTTGTCCGGAATCTCGTTAGTAATCCGAAGACGCCGCTCGATGTCTCGCTGCATCTCTTCCCGAGGCTGACGTCGACCGATCTCGTGAAGCTTACGGCGAACAAGAACGTTCCCGAAACTTTGCGGTCATCCGCCATCAAGCTTCACCGCAAGCGCAAGTTGGGCCTTCCCGGAGCCTAGGATGCGCGCAGAACGTGACAGACTAAAGCGCCTGAATGCAAATCCGCCCGAATGGGAGTCTACGACGGCCCGTTCCTGGCAGTCGGCACGCCCGTGACCGAAGGATCTGTTGTTATCAGCCCGCGGGGCGTCGAACGCCTGCGCTCGGGACATCTCTGGGTCTATCGCAGCGACGTTCGCTCGGCACAGGCCGAACCGGGCGCCCTGGTCCGCCTCGTCGACGAACGCGGCAACTTCCACGGACGCGCCTTTTACAGCGACAAGTCGCAGATCTCCATCCGGCTCCTCACGCGCGAGGATCGGCCTGTCGACCGGAAGTTTTTTGCCGAACGCCTCCGCCGCGCCGCGGCCTATCGCAGCCTTGTGGTCGAGGACTCGGACGCCTGCCGCCTGGTCTACGGCGAAGCCGACCTCCTCCCGTCGCTCATCGTGGACCGCTATGCCGACTACTTCGTGGTGCAAACCCTGAGTCAGGGCACTGATCGCCTCAAAAATCTATTCGTCGAAATCCTCGTTGAGCTTTTCTCGCCTCGCGGCGTACTGGAACGTAACGACCCCAAGGTGCGCCTCCTCGAAGGGCTCGATCAGCGAGTCGGCGTTCTTCACGGCGACATTCCCCCTGAGATCCGCGTGCGGGAAAACGGAGTGACCTTCGTTCACGATCTGCTGAAGGGGCAGAAGACGGGGTCGTTTCTCGACCAGCGCGAAAACCACCGCGCCGCCCGCCGGTACGCCAGCGGCGATGTCCTCGACTGCTTCAGCTACCAGGGCGGATTCGCTCTTACCATTGCGGACAAGTGTGCCCACGTCCAGGGGATCGAGATGGCTCACGCCGCTCTCGAAGCGGCCCACCGAAATCAGGAATTGAACTCCATTGCGAATGTGGACTTCCTCGAAGGAAACACTTTCGATGTCCTCAAACAGTACGACGAGTCTGGCCGCCGTTTCCAAATGGTGATTCTCGATCCCCCCGCTTTTGCCAAGAACCGCGATAGCATCCCGGCCGCCCAGCGCGGCTATAAAGAGATCAACCTCCGTGCCTTGAAACTTCTCAAGCCCGGCGGCTTCTTGCTGACGTGCTCTTGTTCGTACCATATAACCGAGGCATTGTTCCTGCAGATCCTCGCCGAAGCTGCTAACGATGCCCGAAAATCCATCGTCGTTGCAGAACGCCGAACACAAGCCCAGGACCACCCAATTCTCCTCACAATGCCCGAGACTCACTATCTCAAGTGCTTGATAGTTAAGGTATTAGAGTAAACACGGGACGCTAAATAGTCGCCGCGAGACTCTGCTACAAAATACTTGACATTAATACGCTCATGTTTTATTATTTGCCAGCGCTAAATATAAGCGCGAAATCTTTCTAGGAGGGCATTACAATGGCTTCTATCACTCGCTGGGATCCCTTTCAGAATCTGGCTAGCTTGCAGGATCAGGTCAACCGTCTTTTTGACACATCGTTTCCGGGTCGCTCCGATAGTTCGGCGCTGACCGCCTGGGCACCGGCCGTGGATATCTACGAGACCGAGAATGAATTGGTCCTCAAGGCCGATTTGCCCGACATCAACGAGAAGGACTTGGACATCCGGGTCGAGAACAACATGCTCACGATTCGGGGCGAGCGCAAGTTCGAGCAGAAGGTGAAAGAGGACAACTATTTGCGGATCGAACGCACGTACGGTTCTTTCAGCCGGAGCTTCAGCCTGCCGAACTCGGTAAGCACCGAGGGGATCAAGGCCGACTACAAGAACGGCGTCCTCACGGTCGAGCTGCCGAAGCGCGCCGAGTCGAAACCGAAACAGGTGAAGGTGAACGTTACGGCCAACGGCAACTAACCAGCCGTTGCGCGGTTCCGGGGCCGGGCAGTTGGACCGGCCCCTTTTTTATCGTCCTTTGAGTATCGAAGGGCAAAGTGAGAAAATGAGATTATGCCGCGATTTGACAAATTGACGGTGAAGGCCCAGGAAGCGCTGCAAGCCGCGCAGGAAATGGCAGCGCGCTCCGGCCAGCAGCAGATCGAACTGCTGCACTTGCTTTGGGCGCTGATTGCCCAGGGGGACGGTGTCGTCCCGCCGTTGCTCGAAAAGCTCGGCGCCACGCCCGCGGTTCTCGCCTCCGAAGCCGAAAAGCAGATTGGGCGCCTCCCGAAGGTCAGCGATGTATCCGGCCAATCCCTTAGCCGCACCGCCAATGAGGCCCTCGATCGCGCGTTCGACGAAGCGCAGCGCCTCAAGGACGAGTACGTCTCCACTGAACACATTCTGCTCGGTATCGCCGGCGCGGAACGCGATCCCGCGGGCCAGCTTCTTGCCCGTTATGGGGCCAGCCACGATTCCATTTTGCAGGCCATGGCGACGATCCGTGGCAGCCATCGCGTCACGTCGCAGAATCCCGAATCGACCTACCGCGCGATCGAGCAGTACGCTCGCGATCTCACCGAACTCGCCCGTCGCGGCAAACTCGATCCCGTAATCGGCCGCGATGAAGAGATCCGTCGCGTCATGCAGATTCTTGCGCGCCGCACGAAAAACAATCCCGTCCTCATCGGCGAGCCCGGCGTCGGCAAGACGGCCATCGTCGAAGGCTTGGCCGGACGAATCGTCGCGGGCGATGTCCCGGAAGCTCTTAAGCCGAAGCGTATTGTGGCGCTCGATCTTGCCGCGCTCGTGGCAGGGGCGAAATACCGCGGTGAATTCGAGGACCGTCTCAAGGCTGTGCTCAAGGAAGTGAGTGAATCCGAGGGCCAGATCATTCTCTTCATCGACGAATTGCACACACTCGTCGGTGCGGGAGCCGCCGAAGGCTCGATGGACGCTTCGAACATGCTGAAGCCTGCGCTCGCGCGGGGCGAGCTGCGCGCCATCGGCGCCACCACTCTCAACGAGTACCGCAAATACATCGAAAAGGACCCGGCGCTCGAGCGCCGCTTCCAGCCCGTGACGATCGGCGAACCGTCCGTGGAGGACACGATCGCGATTCTGCGCGGCCTGAAAGAGCGGTACGAAGTGCACCACGGCGTTCGCATCAAGGACGCCGCCATCGTCGCGGCAGCCATGCTTTCGCAGCGCTACATTACCGACCGCTTCCTGCCCGACAAGGCCATCGACCTGGTTGACGAAGCCGCCGCCGGACTCCGCATGGAGATCGACTCGCTACCGACCGAAATCGACGAAATCGAGCGGCGCATCCTTCAACTCGAAATCGAGCGCCAAGCGCTCCGCAAGGAGTCCGATCCGCATTCAAAGGAACGGCTGGCGCAAATCGAAAAGGAATTGAGCACGCTGCGTGAACAGTCGAACGGCCTGAAGGCGCATTGGCAGACGGAAAAGGACGCGATCGGCCGCATCCGCAAACAAAAGGAAGAAATCGAGCGGCTCAAGGCCGAAGAGCAGCGCTTCGAGCGAGCCGGTGATCTTTCGAAGGTCGCCGAAATCCGCTACGGAAAGCTGTCGGCCGCGGAAAAGGAGTTGAAGGCTGCGCAAGACCGCCTCGCCGAGTTGCAGAAAGACCATCCGATGCTGAAGGAAGAGGTCGGCGACGAAGAGATTGCCAAGATCGTCGCCAAATGGACGGGGATTCCCGTCGGGCGGCTGCTCGAAGGCGAAATTGAAAAGCTCGTCCATATGGAGGAGCGCTTGCGCCAGCGCGTCATCGGGCAGGACGCAGCGCTCGCGAGCGTGGCAAACGCGATTCGCCGGAGCCGCTCCGGCCTGAGCGATCCAAACCGGCCCATCGGCTCGTTCCTATTCCTCGGCCCGACTGGCGTCGGCAAGACAGAGCTTGCCCGGGCGCTCGCGGAGTTTTTGTTCGACGACGAGCGCGCGATTGTCCGTCTCGACATGTCCGAGTACATGGAGAAGCATTCCGTCGCCCGCATGATCGGCGCGCCTCCGGGCTACGTCGGCTACGAAGAGGGCGGCCAGTTGACTGAACGGGTCCGTCGCCGCCCGTACTCCGTGGTCCTGCTCGACGAAATCGAGAAGGCCCATCCAGACGTGTTCAACGTCTTGCTACAGATTCTCGAGGACGGGCGTCTAACGGACGGTAAGGGCCGTACGGTGGACTTTCGTAACGCGGTCATCATCATGACGTCCAACGTCGGCTCGAACGCCATCTTTGAATTGGCGGACAAAGAACCGAAGAAGGCCCGCGACGAAGCCATGGCCGCGCTGCGACAGATCTTCCGTCCGGAGTTCCTGAATCGGATCGATGATATCGTTCTCTTCCAACCGCTCGGCAAGGATCAGATCGGACGGATTGTTGAGTTGCAGATGCAGCGCGTTGTGAAGCTGCTTGCGGAACGAAAGGTGACGCTTCACTTGACGCCCGCGGCGAAGACGCTGCTCTTCAGCGAGGGCTACGACCCGGCCTACGGTGCGCGCCCGATGAAGCGGGCCATCCAGCGGCTGATTCAAGATCCGCTCGCGATGAAAATCCTCGACGGCGAGGTCAAACCGGGCGACGAAGTTGTCGTCGACGCGGATGCGAAGAGCGGCGAAATGAAATTCAAGCGGGAGACGGTGACGGCGAGCGTCGCCTAAAAGGGCTCTGGGGACACGGGACATGAAAACCTTCAAGACGGCATTTCTGCTGACGGCTTTGACGCTGCTGCTCCTGTTCGCTGGCCAAGCCATTGCGGGGCGGCGCGGCATGACGATGGCGCTCGTTTTCGCGGTCATCATGAACGGTACGGCCTATTTCTTTTCCGACAAGATCGCACTGATGTCGAGCGGCGCTCAGCCGATCAGCCGCGAGCAATCGCCGCGCCTATACGCCGTGATGGAGCGGCTGTCTGCCAAGGCAAATCTGCCGATGCCGAAGCTCTATATGATCCCCCAGCCCGCGCCCAATGCCTTTGCGACCGGCCGCAATCCGAGCCATGCCTCCGTCGCCGTCACGCAGGGATTAATGCAATTAATGGACGACGATGAGCTCGAAGGCGTCATCGCCCACGAACTATCCCATGTGCGCAACTATGACATCCTGACGTCCTCCATCGCCGCCACCATCGCCGGTGCCGTTACATGGATCGCCTCAATGGGCCGATGGGCCATGATCTTCGGTGGCTGGGGCGGGCGCGATGATAATCGGGAAGGCGGCGGGATCGCAGCCCTCCTGATGCTTTTCCTGGCACCGATAGCGGCGCTACTGCTCCAGCTTGGCATTTCACGCCAGCGCGAGTATCAGGCGGACGCTTCCGGCGCAAAGATGGTCGGCCATCCCTACGGCCTGATGCGCGCCCTCGAAAAGCTCGGTGCCTATAACAAGAGAATCCCCATGGACATTTCGCCGTCCACATCGGCGCTGTGCATCGTAGCGCCGCTCAACACTCGCCAGTTCCTCACCGGCCTGTTCAGCACTCATCCGCC
This sequence comes from Candidatus Acidiferrales bacterium, assembly GCA_049523255.1. GTDB lineage: Bacteria > Acidobacteriota > Terriglobia > Acidiferrales > UBA7541 > Palsa-295. Next base: position 246,316 of record JBEKNB010000001.1, read on the forward strand.
GCTGGAAGATCGCATCGCCCGGCTGCGGGAGATGAGCGTCACGCGCTAGCCCTGTTCGACTTGAAGCATCACTGATTTATCTACCGCGCAGAAAACATTACAGGCACGTAAAAATTGCAGGGTTGGCTCCGCCGCTTCGCGCCTTCGTTTTCGGCGCTCCCCCTCTAACTGCTTGTATCTTAATACTTTATTTGCACCGCCCCAGTCGGCAAAGTTTGGCTCGGGGCGTGCTTTCTACTACTCCAAGCAAGGGGTTTCCACGGAGGAAAAAAATGCTCGAAGAAAACACAACAGAAGTCACGCAGGAAGGGGCCGCGCCACGATGGATCGGGATCGCAGTGGTAATCCTGGCCGTGGTTTCATTGGCGGGCTTGGGAGTGGGTTGGGCGGCGTCGAATCGCGCGAGAGATCTGCAGCAAACTCTGGCGACGCAGACGCAGCAAACCAAGCAGAACGACGACATTCTAAACCAGCGGCTTGCGAAGGCCGAGGACACGAACGCCCAGCTTCAGGGTGAGCTCAGCGTTGTGACCGACAAGATGAAGCTCACCGAAACCGAGGTGAGCAGGGCCCGCGCGCAAACCAAGAAAATCAAAGATGAAGACGCTCAGCAACTGTCGGATCTCCAGAACAACGTCAACGGCCAGTTGGCTACGAAGGCCAGCGTCGATGACGTCAACAAGCTGGGGACGGACGTCAACGGCGTCAAGACCGACCTCGACGCCACCAAGAACAGCCTCAACCTGACTCGCGGCGAATTCGGCACGCTGATCGCCAAGAACCACGACGAAATCGACGAACTCCGTCGCCTCGGCGAACGCGATTACTACGAATTCACCATCGACAAGAAGGGACAGCGCGAAAAGGTGGGCGATGTCATGGTCGAACTCCGCAGCGTGAACCCCAAGAAGAACCTGTACACGGTGGCCATCTACGCGGACGATCAGCGGTACGAGAAGAAGAATCGCTCGGTCAACGAGCCGATCTACTTCTTCACGCACGGCACCCGCGCCCCGATCGAGTTCACTGTGAACCAGGTTGGCAAGGACAAGATCGCTGGCTACCTGAGCGTGCCGAAGTCCAATTCGACACACGCGCAGGTTTCGGGCAACTAGATCACGCCGCTTGCTCCGACCCCTGGCGGGCTGGCCGCAAGCGTAAGGGGAAAGGGCGTCCGCCGCCGCGGGCGCCCTTTTCTTTTGTCTCGGCTTATTCCGCTTTGCTCAGCGCTCGCAGCTTGCGGCTCAGGAACCTCTTCGCGAGCATAGGGAGCTTGTCGTGCGGGATTTTCCCTTGTTCGTACAGTTTCATCTTGGCCTTCGCGGTCTTGCGGCGACGGCGCTGCCGTTTCTGCGCCACGTAGCGCTTTTCGTTTGCCATCCGATTTCCTCCGGAAAATGACCGACAAATGATTGTAGCGAAGAAGCAACAGGATGCAAGCTCGCCTGTGCGCTCGCCGCGAAATTCGAGTAGCATTTCGAAGGGCAGCTCGAATGCACATTTAGGCGATGTGGAGATCATGCCGGCTACCGTAATTCATGCAACCCGAATCCTGACACCCGACGACGAAATCAGCGACGGCGTCATCGTGGTCGAGGGAAGCCGCATCACCGCCCTCGGCCATCGCGATGAAGTGCGCATGCCGCCGGGAGCGATCGATTACGTCGCCACCGGCATGACCGTGGTCCCGGGATTCGTCGACCTGCACATCCACGGCGCCGGCGGCCACGACGTGATGGAAGCCAACGCGCGCGCGCTCGACCGCATCACTTCCACCGTCGCGCACCACGGCACGACCTCCATTGTGGCCACCACCGTCACGGCGCCCGTGGAAGATACCTGCCGCAGCCTTGAAGGAATAGCTCGCTACATTCGCAACCACGAAAAGGCGGAAGATCACGCGGAAGGCGGTCTCCTCGCCGCCGAAGTTCTCGGCATTCACCTCGAGGGGCCCTTCATCAGCAAGACGCGCCGCGGCGTGCACCCCCCGGACGCGATTGCCCAACCGTCTGTCGAACTCCTCAACCGATTCCTCGAGGCATCCGGCGGGCTGGTGCGAATCCTTACAATCGCTCCCGAGTTGCCCGGCGCAATGGACCTCATCGCGCCTGCGCTCGCAGCCAAGGTCGTCGTGGCCATCGGACACACCGACGCGGATTACGATCAGGCCCGCGCTGCGATCCAAGCGGGCGCTCGCCACGCCGTGCACGTCTACAATGCGATGCGCCCCTTCACGCACCGCGATCCCGGCGTGGTCGGCGCAATCCTGACTGACCCCGAGGTCACCGCCGAAGTGATCGCGGACCTCGTTCACGTCGCGGGGCCCGCAATCCAGGTCCTGATCGGCGCGAAGGGGTTCGACACGGTTCTTCTGGTGAGCGACGGAATCGCAGCAACGGGCATGCCCGACGGAAACTACCGCCTTGGCAGTTTCGGGGTGAGCGTCAAGGGCGGCGTGGCGCGCAACGCGGAAGGGAAGTTGGCCGGCAGCACGTTGACTCTCGATCGCGCGCTGCGTAACGCCGTCGCGCTCGGTGTGCCCCTGCGCGAGGCCTTGCGGATGGCCACTCTGCTCCCCGCGCGGCGTCTCGGCCTCGCGGGCAAGAAGGGTATCATCGCGGTGGGAGCTGATGCCGACCTCGTCGCCCTGACTCCAGACCTGCGCGTCGCCGGCGTGATGACTCGCGGCGCCGGTCTCGCGTAACGCTCCGTCCACCATCACGGACGTATGGACTGAGCGTCCACGAATCACGAGCCAAAATTCAGGGCTTCTACGAACTCAACGGGATGTTCAGTTCTTCGGCGAGCTGATACGGATCGAATGGGCTGCAGGAGAAATAGCGGCCTTCTACCTCGATGGTCGGGACTTTCCGGCGGCCGTTGTTGACTCGCATCACCAGTTCTGCGGCCCCCGGCGTCTCGTCGATATTCACTTCGCGAAACGCGACCTTCCGCTCACGAAGGAAATTTTTCGTGCGCCTGCAGTCGGCGCACCATGACGTGCCGTAGATTGTAATGGGTTCAGCCACTTGCGTCTTCCCTATCGTCCTAGTAATTCGATGCGAGGGGAAGAGCCCGGATTCAAACCCGACGCGAGACGGTAACGCCCGCCTGAAGGACACAACGAGAAACCTATTTGTGCGCGCCGGCTGCGCCGTGCTTTCCCGCCGCCTGCAACCGCACTAGCGCACGTTCCACCGCGAGTCTTTCCTGCTGCCACTCCTCGCTTCCGGCGTTCGCCTTCGCAAGCTGGGCCTGTGCGCGTTCCTGTGCGGCGCGGCTGCGCGCGACGTCGATCTCCTCGGCCTTCTCCGAAATCTCGGCGAGCACGATCACGCGGTCCGGCAGCACCTCTGCGTAGCCGTGAATGACGGTCAGGTATCGGGTCTCGCCGCCCTTGCGATACGCTAGAATTCCAATGCCCAGTTCCGTGATCAGCGGAGCGTGCCCCGGTAGCACGCCGAGATACCCTTCCTTCCCCGGTATCTCGATCGCCTGCACGGTCTCCTGCAGCACGTGCCGCTGCGGCGTCACAATTTGTAGCTCGATGGCTTCGGGTAGCATTCGATGGTTCCTGGCTCTGTGCCTCCGCGAACTACGCCACGGCCGCCATTTTCTCGGCCTTTTCCCGCGCCTCTTCGATCGTGCCCACCATATAGAACGCCTGCTCCGGCAGCTCGTCGTGCTTGCCTTCGACGATCTCCTTGAAGCCGCGAATGGTGTCCTCGACCTTGACGTACGTCCCCTTGAGCCCGCTGAACTGCTCGGCCACGAAGAACGGTTGCGAAAGGAATCGTTCGAGCCTGCGCGCCCGTCCAACCACCTGCTTGTCGTCGTCGGAAAGCTCTTCGATTCCGAGAATGGCGATGATGTCCTGCAACTCCTTGTAGCGTTGGAGCACGCCTTTCACGGCCCGCGCCACGGCGTAGTGCTCCTGCCCGAGGATGCGCGGGTCGAGGATGCGCGAAAAGCTCGCGAGCGGATCGACCGCAGGATATATGCCGCGCTCGACGATCTGGCGGCTGAGGTTCGTCGTCGCATCGAGGTGGGTGAAAGTCGCCGCCGGAGCCGGATCGGTGTAGTCGTCCGCGGGCACGTAAATCGCCTGCACGGATGTGATTGAGCCGCTCTTCGTCGAAGTGATTCGCTCCTGCAACTCACCGATTTCGGTGTTCAGGTTCGGCTGGTAGCCCACGGCCGAAGGCATGCGGCCCAGCAGCGCCGATACCTCCGATCCCGCCTGGACGAAGCGGAAAATGTTGTCGATGAAGAGCAGCACGTCGAGGTGTTCTTCGTCGCGGAAATACTCGGCGACAGTCAGGCCCGTCAATCCCACGCGAAGCCGCGCACCGGGCGGCTCCGTCATCTGCCCGTAGACCAGCGCGCAGCGCGATTTCTCCGAATTGCCCGGCTCGATGACGTGCGATTCCTGGAATTCCAGCCAAAGGTCGTTGCCTTCGCGCGTGCGCTCGCCCACTCCGGCAAAAACCGAAACGCCGCCGTGCTTCATCGCCACGTTGTGAATCAGTTCCTGAATCAACACCGTCTTGCCGACGCCCGCGCCCCCGAACAATCCGATCTTGCCGCCCTTGAGATACGGCTCGATCAGGTCCACGACCTTGATGCCCGTCTCGAACATCTCGAGATTCGTGGATTGATCCTCGAGCGATGGCGCCGGGCGGTGAATCGGGTAGCGCTTCTCGTACTTCACCGGACCGAGGTTGTCCACGGGCTCGCCGAGCACGTTCATCACGCGGCCGAGCGTCCCGCGGCCCACGGGCACCGAGATCGGTTCGCCGAGGTCTTCCGCCTTCATGCCGCGCACGAGGCCTTCGGTCGGCTTCATGGCTACGCAGCGGACGCGCCCTTCACCGAGATGCTGTTCCACCTCCGCGACGATATCCAGCGGTTCGGGAACGTCGTATCCTTCGCTCGTAATGCGCACCGCGTGGTGAATCAGCGGCAGGTGACCCTCCGCATACTGAACGTCCACTACCGGTCCAATCACTTCGATCACCCGGCCGATCTTCGTACTGTCGGTTGCCATCTTGTCTCCTCGATCCCTTCCGGCGCTAAGACATGGCGGAGGCGGCTCCGCTCACAATCTCGATCAGTTCCTTCGTGATGCCCGCCTGGCGAATCTTGTTCATCTCCAGGGTCAGCTTGTCGATCAGTTCGGACGCGTTTCTCGTCGCCGCATCCATCGCGGTCATTCGCGCGGCCCACTCCGCGGCCGACGATTCGAGCAGGATGCGAAAGACCTCCGACTCCAGGTAGCGCGGCACAATCCCGCTGAAAATCTCCTCCACGGGTTCCTCGTAGATGTAATCGACCAGCGATTTCCCGCTCGGAGCCGTGTCATGGGGCAGAGACTCCTCGTGCGCCTCGGTGCCGGTGCGGAAATTCTCGGCCGCTCCCGGAGTCAGCACCGCCGGGTCGATCGGAAGCAGCTTCTCTGTGCGCAATTTCTGGATCATCACGTTCTTGAATTCGTTGTAAACGGCGTACACGGCGTCCACTTCTCGCGTTGCGTAGAGCTCCGCGATCTTCCCGGCGATTTCCTTCGCGATCGAAAAATCGACGTTGCCCGATACGTTGACGTATTCCGCGGCGAAGCTCCAGCCGCCCCTCTTCAGGACGCTTCGCGCCTTTTTGCCGATCGGGAGCACCTGGGTTTTCTTTGAGGAGTTTTCGCGAAGAAAAACCGTCGCACGGCGAATCACGTTCGAATTGAAGGCTCCGCAAAGACTGCGATCGCCCGTCAGGACGACGACCAGAATTCGCTCCTCGGACCGCCTTTCGAGCAGCGGATGGGCCGTCGATTCCATCCGGGCTGCGGCCGAGCGCAGCACGCGCAGGATTTCATGGGCGTACGGCCGGGCCGCGAACACGCCCTCCTGCGAGCGCCGCAGCTTCGCCGCGGCAACGAACTTCATCGCCCGGGTGATCTGCTGCGTGCTCTTCACCGAGCGGATGCGGCGCCGGAAATCGAGAAGGGTGGCCATCGGTAGTCAGATCTTATTTCGCGGCGGCAACGGCTGCGCCTGCTTTGAACCGCTCCTTGAAAGCATCGAGCGCCTTGATCAACTCCGCCTTCAGCGAATCGTCGATCGTTTTCTTTTCCCGGAGCGTTTTGAGCACGCTCCCGTAGTTGGTTTCGATGAAAGGAAACAGCTCGCGCTCAAACCGGCCTACGTCGCCAATTTCCAGCTCGTCGAGAAAGCGATTGGCGGCCGCGAAAATGATCAGCACCTGCCGTTCGACCGGCAACGGCTGGTACTGATCCTGCTTCAGAACCTCCACGAGCCGCTGGCCGCGCGCGAGCTGTGCCTGCGTGGTCTTGTCGAGCTGCTCGGTGCCGAACTGCGCGAACGCCGCGAGGTCGCGGTACTGCGCCATGTCCAGACGCAGCGTGCCCGCCACCTGTCGCATCGCCTTGATCTGCGCGTTTCCGCCCACGCGGCTCACCGAAATGCCGGCGTTGATGGCCGGCCGGATACCGGCGTTGAAGAGATCCGCTTCGAGGTAAATCTGTCCGTCCGTGATGGAAATCACGTTCGTCGGAATGTAGGCCGAGACGTCGCCCGCCTGCGTCTCGATCACGGGCAGCGCCGTCAGCGAGCCTGCGCCGAGCTTATCGTTCAGTTTCGCCGCGCGTTCCAAGAGTCGCGAGTGTAGGAAAAAGACGTCGCCGGGGAAAGCCTCGCGGCCCGGCGGCCGGCGCAATAGCAGCGAGATTTCCCGGTAGGACTGCGCGTGCTTTGAAAGATCGTCGTAGAAACAGATAGCGTGGCGCTTCGAGTCTCGGAAGTACTCGCCCATCGCGGCAGCGGCGAAGGGCGCGATGTACTGCATCGTGGCCGGCTCGGTGGCCGACGCCGCGACGACGATGCTGTAATCCATGGCGCCGTAATCCGTAAGCGTCTTCACCACCTGCGCGATCGTCGAGCGCTTTTGCCCGATCGCGCAGTAGATGCAGATCATGTCTCCGCCCTTTTGATTCAGGATGGTATCGAGAATGATGGCAGTCTTGCCTGTTTGGCGGTCGCCGATGATCAGTTCGCGCTGGCCGCGTCCGATCGGGATCATGGCGTCGATCGCCTTGATGCCCGTTTGAACCGGTTCGCGAACCGGCTGGCGGTCCACGACGCCCGGCGCCAATCGCTCGAGCGGATTAAAATGCTCGCTCACGATCGGGCCCTTGCCGTCGAGCGGCTGGCCCAGCGGGTTCACCACGCGCCCGATGAGCGCGTCGCCCACCGGCACGGACATAATCCGGTTCGTGCGCTTCACCGTGTCGCCTTCGCGAATCTCGGTGTAATCGCCCAGCAGAACCGTGCCAACCTGGTCTTCTTCCAGGTTGAGCGCAATTCCGAAAACGTCGTGCGGAAACGTCAGCATCTCGCCCGCCATGCAGCGGTCCAGCCCGTGGATGCGCGCGATGCCGTCGCCGACCGAAATGACCGACCCGACCTCGTCGACCGCCACCGTCTGCTGATAATTCTCGATCTGCTCGCGCAGGATCTTTGTGATTTCGTCTGCCTTGATATTCGCCATTCCTGGCTCCTATTCCGTTTCGAGCTGCTCGCGCAGCCGGGTCAATTGCTCGCGCACCGAACCGTCGTAGACGGTCGAGCCGACGCGCACCACCGCGCCGCCAACCAGCGACTCATCCATGCGAAAACGCGCTTCGATCTTCTTGCCGGTGCGCCGCTCGAGCGCTGCCGTCAACTGCCCTTTTTCCGCGGCGCTCAGCTCGCGCGCCGAGGTCACTTCGGCTTCGGCGATCCCGAGCCGGGCGTTCAGCTCCGTCTGGAACGCCTCCTGGATCTCCCGAAGCATCTCCGTCCTGCGATGGTCCACGAGGAGGTACACAAAATTGCGTACCGCCGGTGCAAGGCCCATCTGCTCGCTCAGTTTCTCGACCACTTTTCGCTTCACCTCGTGACTCACTGCGGGGCTTTCGAGGCAGTTCCTCAGGTCGGACGCGGAGAAAAATGCCTCTACGAATGAAGCCAGATCGCGCTTCACCGCGTCCGCGCTGTTCTGTCCGAGCGTCGCTTCGGCGAGCGCCGCGGCATACCGGGATGCGACTGCGCCGTTCAATTCGCGCTCCTCTCGAGCTCCGCGACGAACGTGCGGAAGAGCGCCGATTCCGCCTGCGGCGTGATCTCCTGACGCAGCACCGCTTCGGCGCGCTCGACGGCAATTCTCGCTGCCAGCGCTTTCAGTTCGAGGTTCGCGGCGCGCTCCGCGGCGGAAATTTCCGCCTGCGCGGCTCGCTCGATCGCCTCCGCTTCGGATTTCGCAGTGGCCCTCAGGCGCTCCGTCTCGGCCTGTGTGCTTCGCTTCGCCTCGGTCCGGATCGCGGCCACTTCCGTCTCGATCCCGGCGAGCTTTGCCTGCGCTTCTCGGCGCTTCTGCTCCGCCGCCTCGCGCGCCCGCGTCCCTTCCGCAATTCGTTCGGAAATTTCATCGGCGTGGCTGCGGAAGTAAGGTCCCGCCTTGCTGAGCGCCCAGATGAGCGCCGCCAAAACGATTGCGAAATTGAGCCAGCGAAATACCCAGCCGGTCGTCGAGTCGGCGGGAGAAGGTTCGCCCTCCTGGGCGAAAAGAGGCGCAGCCACCAGCAAAAAAAACAGGCCGAAGCGAATCGCGTGTCGCAGCGCGTTCAGAGGACGGCCTTGCGCGAACGTCATTGCGCCGCGCCTCCGCGCAACGACGATGGCTTTTCGAGGATCATGCGAGCGATGGCAGTCGCAAGGGCGGGAGTTTCGCGCTCGACCTCGGCGCGGGCGGCCTCGAAATCGGCGGCGATCCTCTTCTTCGCAGCGACGACGTCTTCCTGGGCGCGCGCGCGCATGGCCTTCAGCAGCTTCGCGCGATCTTCAAGGGCCGCCTGCCGCGCCGCTTCCTGTTCGCCGTAGATTTCGGCGCGTGCCCTTCGCAGGGCCTCGTTGTAGGAATCCATTTCCTGCTGAGCCGCGGCCTGGACGTTTACGGCCTCCGCGCGCGCACCTTCCATGCGCGCCTCGCGTTCGGTCATCGCCTTCTGAATCGGCCCGAAAAACGCCCAGCGCATGAATACATAGAACAAAAGTACGATGACGACGGTAGGCAGAGATTCAAGGAACAACTCGCCGAGTTGGTGGACAATTTCCATCGCAAGGGGAACGTGCTGCGGTCCCGCTCCTGTTTATTCAGATCCTTCCGGCGTTATGGGTTGGCGCCCCACCGGCACACACATCTAGGTCGAGCAAAGCGGAGAATTATCGCATCGGCTTCGCCGCGCGTCAATGCTCGGACGCGCTTGCACCAAGCGGCGCTCACGAGGAAGCACCTCGGGCTCCCAGCGCGACTTCGCCGAGGAGCGACGTTAATTGGGCGCGGTCCGCGGCCGGCGGATAGCAGGTGGTCTCTACGCAAACGAAGGCCTGGGGCAAGGCGGCGTCGAGGTGCGGCAGGGTCTCGCGGAGGACGGCCGGAAGAGCGCCCGAGGCGAGCCGCTCGGGTGTGACGCGCAGCACGGTCTTCCCGAAGCGATAAATTTCGTGCGCGGCTTTCTCGAGATTGGCGGCTTTCGCATCGCCCGTCGTGCCGGTCACGACGACCTGCACCGGATGGCGCGAATGGAGCAGCGCCGCGAGCGCGTAGGTGGCGGCGAAAAGCCCGTATTGCGGGACCAAGCCGACAAAGGATTCCAAAGTTTTTTCGGCCCAGTCGCGATAGACGCGCTCTCCCGTGAGCGCGTGGAGGCGGTCAAGCACGATTGCGGCGACGGAATTTCCTCCCGGCGTGGGCGAATCCTGCATCGGCTTGCGGCGGACTTCAAGGCCTCCCATCGGCGCGGCGTCCTTGGCGCGGTCGAAGAAGCCGCCGCCTTCGGGATCTCCGAAACGTTCCACGGCGAGGCGCATGGCGCGCTCGGCGATTTCGGAGTAGCGCCGATCGAACGTCGTCTCCCAGGCATCCAGCAGCGCTGCGACCATGAACACCTGATCGTCGAGCGTGCCTTCCAGACGCGGCCCGCCGACGCGGTGCAGGAAGCCCTTTGACTCGTCCCACGCTTCTGCGAGGATGAGGTCGAGTGTCTTCAGCGCGAACTCGCGGCAATCAGCGCGATCGAGCACGCGGGCGGCTTCGAGATACGCGGAGATGAACATCGCATTCCAGCCGACGTAGATCGTTTTGTCCACAGCGGGAGTGGGACGCCGCTCGCGCCGCGCCGCCAGCATCTTTGCTTTCGCGCGCACGATGAGCAGGGCGGCTTCGTCCTCGTGCATTTTCAGCTTCTCGCAGATGCCCTCGATCGGCTCGGCAACCCAAAGGACGTTTTTCTCGGGATTGTGATGCATTTCGCCGTGCGGGCCGACGTCGTAGTAAAGCTCCATCACGCGCGCTTCTTCCGGGGCGAGAACGGCGCGGAGTTCCTGCTGGGTCCACGTGAAGTAGTCGCCGTCATCGTCGAGCGTCTGGTCCGCGTCCTGGCTTGCATAGAAACCGCCCCGCGCCGGATCGGAGAGCACCTCGCCGACCCAGGCGATGAGCCCCTCGGCCACGCGCTTGTAGTGCGGGAGCCGCAGCGTCTGGTATCCGTGGAGGTAATTCCTCAGCAGCTCGGAATTGTCGTACGACATTTTCTCGAAGTGTGGGACGCACCAGCGCTCGTCGACCGAATAGCGGTGGAATCCGCCGCCGATCTGATCGTGAAAGCCGCCAGCTGCCATGCCGTTGAGCGTTTTTTCGATGATCGTTTGCAGCGGCGCACCCTGCTGCCATTTGGCGCGTTCGAGCAGGAGGTCGATCGCGGAAGAGTGGGGGAATTTCGGGGCCTGACCAAAGCCGCCGTGCATCTCATCGAACCGGCGCAGGGCCGAATCGATCACCGCGTCGATCACGGCGGCATCGAACTTGCCGCACGCGCCGGCGAAAATCTCCGCCTTGGCGACGGCCTCTTCGAGAGCATGCGCGGAACTGTCCACTTCGGCGCGGCGCTTCTCGAAGGCGTCGGAGATCGCGAGCAGGATGCGCTTGAAACCGGGGCGTCCCATTGAGTCGTCCGGCGGGAAATAGGTGCCGCCGAAGAACGGCTTGCCGTCCGGCGTGAGGAACGCCGTGAGCGGCCAGCCGCCCTGCCCGGAGATCGCGCTGATGGCGGACTGGTAGCGGGCGTCCACGTCGGGGCGCTCGTCGCGATCGACTTTCACGGGAATGTAAAACTTGTTGATCATCGCGGCTATTTCCGGATTCTCGTAGCTCTCGCGGTCGATCACGTGGCACCAGTGGCACCAAACCGCACCGATATCGAGCAGGACCGGCTTGCCTTCGGTGCGCGCCTTGGCGAAAGCCTCCTCGCCCCATTCGTGCCAGTCGACGGGCTGATGCGCGGCCGAGCGCAAGTACGGGCTGGTGGAATTTTTCAGCCGATTTTCGGTCGCTTGCGTCACAGCGCCATCCCTCCGAAAGTGTGTCGATTAGATCGGATCACGATCATTTGTTTTCAACCAGTTGCAGCGAATTCTAATCGCCGGCGTGTCGATTAGGGAATGGAAGCATGACGTGGGGAAACCGAGAGGCAGGGGTGCGCGAAAGGGTCGCGCATCCCATTCGGGGTGCCATCTCATCTTGATCATGTTCTCGTAACGCATACCTTCCACGCTATCACACAATGCAAATCGACACAGGTGTGTCGATTACCGGAAACACTTGGAGGACCAAGGTTTACCTGGGCCAATATGTGAAGTGAAACATGCGATTTGAAGCCACCTACTTGACAGGCGAAGGCGCTGTGTATAGTGTATCCATAGACTAGCACACTGAACCATGCTCTTTCGCCTCAACCCGTCCACCGGCCTGCCGCTGTATCTCCAGCTCATCGAGCAGATCAAGCACGCCGTTGAAACTGGCGCGTTGAAGGCGGGCGATCAACTCCCGACCATTCGCAAGGCGGCCGAAGATCTGGTGATGAACCCGAACACGGTGGTGCGCGCCTATCGCGAACTTCAACATGAGGGCGTGATCGAGCTGAGGCATGGTTCAGGGGCTTTTGTGAGCGAGTCGGTTGGCGGCCAAGCCAAAGTGACGCGAAAGGCTCAGAACATCGTCCAGTCCGCGATCGAGCGGCTCGCCGATCTGGAATTGACAGAAGACGAGATGAGAAGGCTTTTCGACAACGAACTGGCACAGCACTCCGCGCAAAAAGCATCAGGAGGAAAGAATGGATGATCTGGTGATCGAAACACACGGGCTTCGGAAGTCCTTCAAGGGAAACCCGGCGCTGGCGGGCCTCAACTTGGAGGTGCCTGCCGGGAGTATTTTCGGCTTCCTCGGCCGGAATGGAGCGGGGAAGACAACGACGATCAAGCTGCTGATGGGCATGCTGAAACCCGACAGCGGCGACGCGCGCGTCTTCGGCTTGCCGGCCGGCGACACACCGGAGGGCATCGAAATCCGGCGGCGCTTGGGCTACGTCACGGAAGAGAAAGATCTCTATCCCTACATGACCGTGGAGCAGATCATCCACTTCACGCGAAGTTTTTTCCCCAAATGGCGGGATGTTTTGGAAAAGAAATATCTGAAACGCTTCGAACTCCCGTTAAACCGCAAAATCTCCGATCTCTCAAAGGGCATGCGGTCACAACTGATGCTGCTGCTCGGAATCTCACACGGCGCCGAACTTCTGATTCTGGACGAACCGACCGAAGGTTTGGACCCGGTCGTGGTGGAGGACATGCTGCGCGAACTAGTCGCTATTTCCGCGGCCGAGGGAACCACAATCTTCTTTTCGTCCCACCAATTGGAAGAGGTGGAGCAGATCGCCGATCGCGTCTGCATTATCGATCGCGGGGCGGCCGTCGTTACGGGTTCGCTGGATGACCTGAAGACACAGTATCAACGGCTGCGAGTCGTATTCGGAGAAGGCTTACCCGCTCCGATTCAATGGGGCGAAGGAGCCGAGCGTGTCCGCCAGGAGGGACGCACGGTTGAAATCCTCGCGAGCCACAACATCGAGGCCATTCTGAATCAGGCCCGGTCTTTGCCCGGCGCTTCCGTGGAGCGTTTTCCGGTCACCTTGAAGGAAATCTTTATGGAACACGTGAGGAGCAATTAAATGCTTTGGTACAAAAACTGGCTTGAGACGCGGTTCCGCCTCGTGTTTATGGTCCTATTCGCGGTGTTCCCAATACCCCTGATGACTTTGACCACACGCAGCATGGATTCCGGCCACCCGCCTCCTTTCGCCGCCGTGAAAGCCGCTGTCGGGTTCTTCGCGTTGTACTACTCGTTCGTGCCGCTGATGCTCGCCGGATCGGGGATCAAAACCCAAGCTACATTTCAGGCTAGAAGGGGGCTTCACGGATCGATCTACTACACGCTTTCGATGCCGGTCAGCCGTCTTCGAATCTTTGCCACAAGGGCCGGGCTCGGCATGCTGGAGGCGATCGGAGTCCTCGCCATTGCTCCCTGCGCCGTGTGGATCATATTCCCGCCTTTGAGGATGCGCGTCACGGCCTCGGACCTGCTTGCTTACTGGGCGACTTTTTCCGTCTGCGTTTCCGCGCTCTACTTTCTGGGAGTACTGGCCTCAACCTTCCTGGATGAGATCTGGCAAAGCTGGACGAGTATGTTCGGCGTCGTGGTTCTGCGGTTCCTCCTCGACCGACTCCCGGTGCCGGCGCCAGTGAACATCTTCAAAGCCATGGGAGAAGACTCGTCGCTCTTCACACATTCTTTTCCGTGGGCCAGAATGGCGTTTTCGGTTGGCGCTGCGGCGATTCTGTTTTTGGTTGGGCTGAGAGTGGCGCAGACACGCGAATACTAGAAGACGGAGAGGAGCCATATCGTGGCAGGAAAAATTGCTATTGTGGTGCTTAGCGTCGGCACGCTTCTTGCTTTCGCTGGCGGCCAGTCCGCCCCGGAGCCCGCTATGCCGTCAGACGCAGACATCCGGCAAATCCTCGTCGATCGGATCGACGTCCAACACCAGAGTGTGGGCATCGTGGTGGGCGTCATCGGGCCGGAGGGGCGCCGGATCATTGCATACGGGCACGTGGAGAAGGATGATCCGCGCCCGCTCAACGGCGATACGATCTTCGAGATCGGCTCGGCAACGAAAGTGTTCACGTCGCTGCTGCTGGCGGACGCGGTGCAGCGCGGCGAAGCCGCGTTGGACGATCCCGTGGCAAGATACTTGCCGCCAGGCGTGAAAATGCCCGAGCGGAATGGGCGCTCGATCACCCTTGTGGACCTAGCGACGCACACTTCCGGCTTGCCGCGGCTGCCCACGAATCTGACTCCGAAAGACCCGTCCAATCCTTATGCGGATTATTCGGTCGAGCAGCTCTACCAGTTCCTTTCGAGCTACCAGTTGACACGAGACATCGGCTCGCAATACGAGTACTCGAATCTTGGGGGCGGGCTGCTCGGCCACGTGCTGGCGCGGCGGGTCGGAATGGATTATGAAGCGCTGGTGCGCTCTCGCATCTGCGATCCGCTGGGCATGAATAGCACGCGGATCACACTCACACCGGAGATGAAGGCGCGGCTTGCCGTCGGGCACAATCAAGGGCTCGAATCAGCCGGAAACTGGGACTTTCCCACGCTCGCGGGCGCCGGCGCTCTTCGATCCACTGCAAACGACATGCTGACTTTTCTGGCAGCAAATCTCGGCTACACAAAGTCGCCGCTGGCCCCAGCGATGGCTGCGATGCTGAAAGTTCGTCGGCCCACCGGCCAACCAGGGTTAGAAATCGCCCTTGGCTGGCACATCTACACTATCAATGGCAAAGAGGTCGTCTGGCACAACGGCGGCACAGGCGGCTACCGCTCCTTCATGGGCTTTGATCCGAAGGCGGGCGTGGGGATCGTCGTGTTATCAAACACGTTCACAGGCGCGGGCGTGGATGATATCGGGAGACATTTGCTCGACGCAAGCGTTCCCCTGATGAAGGAGCACAAGGAAGTCGCGGTCGACCCGAAATTATTCGACGGCTATACCGGACGTTACGAACTGGCGCCGAATTTCATCATGACGGTTACACGCGAAGGCGATCACCTGATGACGCAAGCCACGGGACAGCCGAAAATCGAGATATTCCCCGAGGGCAATCGCGATTACTTCGTGAAGGTGGTTGATGCACAAATTACTTTTGTGACGGACAGCAGCGGCCGCGCAACGGAACTAATCCTGCATCAAGGCGGCGCCGACCATCACGCCAAGCGCATCGGAGACGCTCCGCCGCCGAAGGAGCATAAGCAGGTCGCGGTGGACCCGAAGCTGTTCGACGGGTACGTGGGAAGCTACGCGCTTGCCCCGAACTTCATTCTCACGGTCACGCGCGAGGGCGATCATCTTTTCGTGCAGGCAACAGGGCAGCAGAAGTTCGAGGTGTTCCCCGAAGGCGATCGCGACTACTTCTACAAAGTTGTCGACGCGCAGATCACTTTTGTTACGGATAGCAATGGCCGGGCGACGGAACTCATCCTGCACCAAAACGGCCTCGACCAACATGCCAAGCGGAGCCAGTGAGGCGCTCGTTACGTCCTCCTTGCCAGGAGGCTCAGGGCGAAAAAGAGCGCGGAGAACAGGACGATGGTCGGCCCCAACATCGAAAGCTTCAGAACAAAAGTGTTGAGCAGGAATCCCGCGAGGACGGAGACGAGGCTGATCGCGGCGGAAACCGTCAAGAAGTGGGAAAGCTTGTCGGTCAATTGGCGGGCGGCGGCCGCGGGCAGGATGATCAAGGCGCTTGCGAGCAGCGTGCCCATGAAACGAAGGCCGACGAGGACGGTGAGGCTGAAAACGAGGAGAAACCAGAGGTTCGTCCGATCGACGTTCACGCCAGTTGCGGCAGCCAGATCCGGGGAGAAGACACTGAGCGCCAGCCGGTCCTTGAGAAAAAACAGAGAGAGGGCCACAAGCAGCGTGGCCGCGAACCCCAAGAGAAATCCGCGAAGAGACACCTGCTGCAGTTCGCCGAAGAGAGCGTCGATGAGGTCTTCGTGCGGCGTGATGGCCGCGCCGATGGCCAGGGCGGCCGCAAAAACGACACCGACGGTGGCGTCCGTGGTCAGGCCTGTCTTCTTCTGAAGCCGCCAGACGAAGAGCGTTCCCAGAAACAGGGTTGCAGCGCCGCCGATCAAAGGATTTATCTTGAGGAGAAACGCCAGGCCGAGCCCGGGCAGGGCCAGGTGCGAGATGACGTCGCCAGCCAGAAGCATCCGCTTCATGAGGGCAAAACATCCGACGAGACCAGCAGCGAGCCCAAAGCAAAGCGCCAGCAATAGCGAAAGAACCTGGCCTTCGTGCATTCCGTTGCTCCGCGAGATTCGTGACTTTGGTGTTGCGCCGCTAGCGTCCCTCGACGTGGCGGTAATATTTCGGCGGCGCCGCGTAGAGATCTTCGAGCATTTCCGGCGTCAGGATTTCCTTGGGAGGCCCCATGCAGGGTTTCCCCTTACTGAGACACAAAACCATGTCGGCGTAGCGATAGACGACGCTGAGGTCGTGGGACACGAGGATTACGGTCATCCCCTTGTCCTGCTGCAATGAGTGGAGCATGTCGTAGACACGTTCCTCGGCGAGTTCGTCCAGGCTTGCCGTAGGCTCGTCGAAAAGGAGAACGTTCGGCCGGCCCAGCAGGGCGAACGCAATCAGAGCCTTCTGGAACTGCCCGCCCGACAAGTGCCCGATGCTCGCGTCCAGAATCTCCTGCGTGAGACCGATCTCGGAGGAAACGCGGTCCAGCTCCGCGTGCGGCAGCTTCAGAACGGCGGCTTTCGACGCGAGGAGATCTCCCAACCGGAGAGGGAGCTGCCGATCCGCCTCGATCTTCTGCGGGACGTATCCGAGCCGGGCATCCGGGCTCCATCGAATGCTTCCCTCATAAGGGATCAGGTGGAGCAGCGCCTTGAGCAACACGGTCTTGCCGGCGCCGTTTGGGCCGATCACCGCGAGACTGTCTCCCGTATGTACCTCGAAACTCAAGTCCTGGATCACCACGCGATCGCCAAAGGTGATTTTCAGGTTGGTCACTGAGAGTAGTGAATTCGCCATCGGTCCAGATGCCTTCTTTCGGCAGTCAGGGGTCACGCGGGCTGATTCTAGCGGTCTCTCCTGCGCGGGGAAAGGCAAAACCGGCCCGGGGGCATCTCGAAAACTCTGCGCCGTAACCGGACCGGTGTGAGGGACACCGGCCCGGCCACGGGTTCGGGCCAAGGAGCCAACAGGAGCAGCGATCGAGCAGCAGACACCCGCTGCTTCATTTCCCGCCGACGCCTTGCACTGCTTGCGAACGCTCGCTGGAGGACGTCTATGCCGTCCGTTCACAGCTTCGCTCGCGGCAGGTATGTTTGCTAGTTTTTTAACGTGAGTGAAAGCGGGACGATGTGCGTTGCGTCACGAACCGCTGTGATCGAAATCACGGGAAGACAAGGGCGGCCGGAGGCGCATGCGCCGGTCCGAGGCTTGCGGCCCTAGGACACGAGCGCCGCGGGATTTGTCACGGTCATGCGGCGCACGTCGGCCGGGCGGAAGCCCGCATCGAGCATCTTCTGCGCGAACATGGCGAAGCCCTCGGAAACGGGCGGATTGATCGTCTGGCCCAGGTCGGTGGAAAGCACAACGCGCTCGGGACCAACTTTGCGGACGCTGTCGAAGTAAGCTTCCCAAGGCGCTTTGTTCGTGTACATGGTGGTGAAGCAGTGCTCGATCTGGGCGCCCATGTCGGCAAGCTCCACCTGCTCGGCCGCGGTGAGGCTCTGAGATGGGAACTCGGCGTGAGTGACGAGGACGCGCTTCAGTCCCATTTCCTTGGAGGTCTTGACGAGCGCGTGGATTTCCTTTTTCCCCAGATGGCCGGTAGCGAGGATCATGTCGTGCTTGCCGATCAGTTCCAGGCACCGGCGCGCCGCGTCATTCACCTTGCCGCTGGCGTCGACCACCGTAAGTGGCGGAGGTGCGATACCGGTGGCTGAAAGCTCACGTTGAATCTTGGCCCAGAAGGGCAGCTTGTCCGTAGGACCGTCTGAGCGGCCGGCGGTTTCGTTCGCGGCGTCCACGGTGGGCATCCAGACGATCTTGTTGCCGGAGCGCCCCGCGATTTCGAGCGCGACCGGGTTCAGGCCGCCGACGCTGTGGTTCAGCGTGATCGCGCCGAAGGCGGTGATGCCGGGGCTGGCTTTCGTGACCACCTTGGCGCGCTCGTAGGTGGGGACGTAGTGCGACTTCAGCACAAAGCCCTTGAGCTTGCGCGCGAGAAATTCCTTGGCCAGGTCGAGATCATCGATGCGGCGCGCGATGACGTCGGGCGCGACGTGGACCTGCAAATCGTAGCCGCCTTCGATGGCTTGCCAGGCGGCGTCCGTCACTTGAATCGGGGCAACAGCGGTTTCCGTAGCCATATCCTCGTCCTATCTCCTGAAATGATTGCCTGCGCTCTTTGTAAAACTGCGCCGGGAAAAGACTCGTCACTCTTACAAACGCCGTCGCCTCGTGTCAAGCGAAAGCAGGCCCACTACCGAGGAGATCGCGCGAGGCGCTGTCGCGCGCCACCTATTGAATCGGATTGTTGCGGCCGGCGTCGCGCGGATCGAGCGGTTTGCGGCCGGCGAAGCCCTCGTCCTGCCGGTGATAGAAGCGGATGCGGTCCTCGCCGAGACGCCAACAAAGATAGACTGCCTCGCCGTCGATGCGCGCGGGAAAATCGAGGAGGCCGACCTCAAGATCCTTCACGATGCAGCCGGTGGACTGGATGCGCTCGAGCGCCTCCCGAATGGATTCTTCGAGACGGTTGCGTTCGAGGCGCAGCTTCGCGACGCTCTCGAATTGGACGAGCATACCGCCGGAGCGCTGGATGCGCTCGGCGATGGCGGAGAGCTGCTCCTCGAGCTCGCCGAACTTGCGGCGCGCCTCGATGGCCTCGATTAGAATCGGCTCGAGCTGCACGCGAAGGCGCTCGGCCTCGGAGAGCGAGAATAGTTTGGATTCGTCTTCAGCCATTGTGATGCGCGATCGGCCCACCAAAAGACAAGAGAGATTCCTCGCTGCGCTCGGAATGACAGACTAAGAACCGGCAGCCAACGGCGGATCGTCAACCGCCAATCGAGACCATTGTACGCGAGGGCGGCACGAAACCGGGCTCGTTGATGGGGTGCCCCTTTTCTTTTTCGGCCACGATCGAAATAATTTCGTCGCCGATTTCGCGGTCCGTCGCGCCGCCCCGCAGGAGAAACCTCAGATCGTGATCCTCCTTGCTGAAGAGGCACGTCCTGAGTTTCCCGTCGGCGGTCAGCCGGATGCGCGAGCAGAACCCGCAGAAGGGCTGAGAGACCGGGGAGATCAGGCCGATTTCGCCGCGGCCGCCGGCGAAGCGATACTTGCGCGCCGTTTCGCTGCGCTCGTGGGCGACGGGCGCGAGCGGCCATTGCGCCGAGATACGGCTGTACACTTCCGCGCCGGTGACGACCATGTCGCGCGTCCAGGAGCGATCAGCATCCAGCGGCATGAACTCGATGAAGCGCATGATCAGGTCGCGCTCGCGCGCAAACGCGGCGAACGCCTCGACTTCGTCGTCATTGATTCCGCGGACGAGCACCGCGTTGACCTTCACCGGGCGCAGCCGCGAGACCTGGGCCGCGTCGATGCCAGCAATCACCTGATCGAAAGTCTTCGTGCGCGTGATGCGCTCGAACTTTTCGCGGTTGAGCGAATCGAGGCTGATGTTGATGCGGTCCATGCCCGCAGCGACCAGGCGGTCGCAGCGCTCGGCGAGCATGTTGCCGTTCGTCGTCATCGAGACGTCCTGCACGCCGATCGCCTTCAGGCGCGCGATGAAATCCTCGACGCCGGGGCGAACCAGAGGCTCGCCTCCGGTGACGCGAACCTTGCGGATGCCCATCGGCACGAGAATGCGCGCCAAGCGCTCGTACTCGTCCCACCCGAGCAGGTCGGCGGACGGCATGTGGTTCTCGGGATTCGCCGACCGGCAGTAGACGCAGCGGAAGTTGCAGCGGTCCGTGACCGAAATGCGCAGATCGGTGATCGGGCGGCCAAATTTGTCAGCGAGTGGCATGCGCCTCTCTTGCACCAGAAAAAGAAAAAGCCCAAATCCGGTTTGGATTTGGGCGGCACGCCCGGCAGCGCTTTCGCGAACCAGGCATTCCCCTTTCCAAACACGGGAGGCCCGGACGTTTCCGCCCGAACCCTCAGCCCCGATACTTTGGGGCGTCGCCTCCGGGCCATGGGATTTCTCTCCGTCAGGCCATAGAGGTCGGAGAACTCGATCCGGATTCTACTCTTGCGCTCCGGACGACGCAAATCGCCTATTCTTAGGCGCTTACATTCGTTTACAGACGTAATAACTATGTGATTTGGTACGGTGTCTTCAGGCTACGCGCGGCCGCGGCTCAGGTTGCGGATTTCCTTGCGATAGTCGGGGGCGGAAATTTCGACCGTGCGGCACATTTCGTAGAGGCGCGAACGGATGCGCTTGCCGACGCGGTCGGTGAGGGAGTCCTCGATCGCCGGCGCGCGCATGCCGGAGACGCGCGGGGCCGGCGCAGAATTGGCCGCCGCGTCCGAATCCAGGAAATTCGTGGTGAGGAGCGTTACGCGCTTCTCGTTGTAGCGCGTGTTCAGAATGTGACCGACGGTCTCGAGCGCCCAGAGCGACGGCTTGCTCGAACCAACGTCGTCGAGCACGAGTATTTCCGCCTTGAGGACCGGCTCGAGAACGCTCATTTCGGTGGACTGGCTCTCGGCGTTGTAGCTGTCCTGGATTTCCTTCAGCAGCTCGCGGTAATCGTAGAAGAGGCCGCTGTGCCCGCGCAGGACGATTTCCTTGAGCGCCGCGACGGCGAGATGCGTCTTGCCCGCGCCGCAGGGACCCATCAGCAGCAGGCCGAGCCTGAGCTCGTCGCCGACGGGGAATTCGTCGGCGAAACGCTGGACCACGAGCTTCGCCTGCGTGAGACTGCGGTTCCAGGCGGCGAGCTGCTCGCGCGTGGCGTTTTCGATGTCGTTGTCCGTCTCGAAATTCTCGAAGTCGCAGTGGCGATAGCGCTCGGGCACCCGCGCTTTTGCAAGCACGCGGCCGGTACGGTCACCCATCGTGCAGTCGCACGGCACAGCCCAGACCATCTTCGGCTCGCCGGCTGCAGCGCCGGGCCGCGCGGTTTCGGGCGAAGCAAGCGCCTGCGCGCCTTCCGTGGTCCGCTCGACGACCTTCCAGCCGCTGCCGCCGCAGATGGGACAATCCGCTCGCGCCATGCAGGAAGAATAAGCGCCGCGCGCGCTGCGCGCAAGCACACGAGATGTGCAAACCGCGATGACTTGTGGAATTCGCTGATCGACTACAAGAGAGATCCCTCGGAGGACCGAATTCGTCCGCCTCGGGATGACAATCCTTGTCGGATTGTCACTTCTCCACGCGGATGGCGTGGCGCGGGCCGGCGCGGACGATGGCGTTGCGGGCGTAGCGTTCGGGAGATGCCGCTAGGTTGCGCGCGATCTCGGTACGGACGAACTGCGTGAACGCTTCCATCTGCGACTGCATCTCCGCCATGCGGTCGCGCATGTTGAGGATGATTTCGATTCCGGCGAGGTTGACGCCCAGCTCGCGCGTCAGATTCAGAATCACCTCGAGCCGTTCGAGATCCTGGTCCGTATAAAGGCGCGTATTGCCCTGCGAGCGCGAAGGCTTCAGCAGCCCGACGCGCTCGTAGAGCCGCAGCGTCTGCGGATGCAATTTATAAAGCTCGGCCACAGCGCTGATCATGTAGCCGGCTTTCGCTTTCTTTCGAGGGCGCGGTGTCATGACCGTCTCACTGTTTCATCCCTCACACGGTTGCTCGGGAAAAGAGTTCCCGGCGCGGGTCTTCCGAATCAATCTTGCTGAGCTCGCGGAGGAGGTTGCGCACGCGCTCGTCTTCGGGCTTCGGCACGACCACCTGCACCTCCACGATCTGGTCGCCGCGCTTGCCCGCATGACCCGCCGAGGGAGCGCCCTTCTCTCGCAGGCGAAGGCGCTTGCCGCTGTTCGTTCCGGGCGGAATGCGCACCTGGGCGCGGCCGTCGATCGTGGGGACTTCGACCTTGGCGCCGAGCGACGCCTCGGTCACCGTGACCGGGACGACCGTGTAGAGATCGTCACCGCGGCGCTCGAAGAACGGATGCGGTTGGACGTTCGTGATGATGTAGAGGTCGCCCGGCGGCGCGCCGTGCATGCCCGCGTTTCCACGGCCGGCGACGCGCACGCGGGAGCCCGTCTTCGCGCCCGGCGGGATGCGGACTTCGAGCGTATCCATGCGGTGAACGCGGCCTTCGCCGCCGCAGTTGCGGCAAATGGTGCGGAGCTTGCCGCGGCCGCCGCAACGCGAGCAGGTGATCTGAAAGCGCATCTTGCCGCTCATCTGCATCACCTGGCCCGAGCCGTTGCAGGTCGGGCAGACTTTTTCGTCGCCTGGCGCGAAGCCTGCGCCGTGGCAGACGTGGCAGACGTCAAGCCGCGTGAAACTGAGCTTCTTCACGGTGCCGCGCATCGCCTCAGCGAACGTGATGTCAATCTGATATTCGAGATCGGTGCCCGGCTCGCTTTCCTGCGGCTGCGCCGCGGTGGCCCCGCGGAAAATCTGGCTGAAGAGATCGCGGAAGCCCGGGCCGCCCTGGCCGGCCCCTCCGCCGAAGTCGAATCCGCCGAAATCGAAGTGAACATCCTCCGGGGAAACGCCACCGTAGCCCGCCCCCGGAGGAGGTGCGCCTCCCGGACCCGGCACGTTGAATCCGAACTGGTCGTACATCTGGCGTTTCTTAGTGTCCGAGAGGACTTCGTAAGCTTCCTGGATCTGCTTGAACTTTTCTTCGGAGGACTTGTCGCCCGGATTCAGGTCAGGGTGATACTTGCGGGCCAGCTTGCGATAGGCCGCGCGGATTTCCTTGACCGGCGCCTTGCGCGGAACGCCCAGAAGTTCGTAGTAGTCGGTTTTCGCTGTAGTTGGCATGATCGCTTCGTTTTATGAAGCAGGTCTGGCGTGGATCGGCAGGGGCGGATTTCAAACCCGCCCCTGCCGATCCACTCGCACCGCCCGAATTGAAATCGCCTTTCGGCGATTTCAATTCGGCTTCTTCGACTCGTCGACGTCGACGAACTCGGCGTCCACAACGTCGCCTTGTCCATGTTTGCTGCCGTCGCCGCCTGGAGGAGCACCCGCACCGCCCGGCGCCCCTGCTGCCGCACCCGCTGCGCTTTGTGCCTTGTAGAGCGACTCAGCGATGTGGTGCGATGCCTTTGTCAGGTTTTCCGTGGCCGCGTTCAGCTTCTCAAGACCGCCTTCGGTCACGGCGCGCTTCGCCTCTTCGACCGCTTCCTCGGCCGCCTTAACGTCGGCTTCGGCAAGCTTGTCGCGGTTTTCCTTGACCAGCTTTTCCGTCTGGTAGACAAGGTTGTCGAGCCGGTTGCGGGCTTCGACTTCCGCGAGTCGGTCCTTGTCCTCGGACGCGTGCGAATCCGCTTCCTTCTTCATCCGCTCCGCCTCGTCCTTGCTCAATCCGCTGGATGCGGTGATCGTGATCTTCTGCTCCTTGTTCGTCGCGGTATCCTTGGCCGAGACGTTCAGGATGCCGTTCGCGTCGATATCGAACGTGACCTCGACCTGCGGCATGCCGCGCGGCGCGGGGGGAATCCCCATCAGATGGAATTTTCCGAGCGACCGGTTGCCGCTGGCGACCGGCCGTTCCCCCTGCAGCACGTGAATCTCGACCGAAGTCTGGTTGTCCGCCGCGGTCGAGAAGACCTCCGACTTGCGAGTCGGGATCGTGGTGTTGCGCGGGATGAGAACGGTCATCACGCCACCGAGCGTTTCGACGCCGAGCGAAAGCGGCGTGACGTCGAGAAGCAGGATGTCCTTTACCTCTCCGCCGAGCACGCCTCCCTGAATCGCCGCGCCGACCGCGACCACTTCGTCGGGATTGACGCCCTTGTGAGGCTCCTTCCCGTTGAAGAGGTTTTTCACGATATCGACCACGCGCGGGATGCGCGTGGAGCCGCCGACGAGAACCACCTCGTCGATTTTATCCGGCGTCAATCCCGCGTCGCTCATGGCCTGCTTCACGGGACCCACGGTCCTCTGGAGCAGGTCTTCCATCAACTGCTCGAGCTTCGCGCGCGTCAGTTTCAACTGCATGTGCTTCGGACCGGAAGCGTCGGCTGTCACGAATGGCAGGTTGATTTCGGTCTCTTGCAACTGCGACAGCTCGATCTTGGCCTTTTCCGCCGCTTCTTTCAGCCGTTGAATCGCCATGCGGTCCTTGCTGACGTCAATGCCCTGATCGCGCTTGAACTCGCCCACCATCCAGTCAACCACGCGCTGGTCGATGTCGTCGCCGCCCAGGTGCGTGTCGCCGTTCGTGGACTTCACTTCCACAACGCCCTCGCCGACTTCAAGGATGGAGATATCGAACGTGCCGCCGCCCAGGTCGTAGACCGCGATCGTTTCGTCCTTCTTCTTGTCGAGGCCGTACGCAAGCGCTGCGGCCGTCGGCTCGTTGATGATGCGCAACACCTCTAGGCCAGCGATTTCGCCGGCCTGTTTGGTCGCCTGGCGCTGGCTGTCGTTGAAATAGGCGGGAACCGTGATGACCGCCTTGGTTACCTTTTCACCGAGAAAGTCTTCCGCCGCTGCCTTGAGCTTTTGCAGAATCATCGCGGAGACTTCCGGCGGGCTGTACACCTTGCCGGAGATTTCGACGCGCGCGTCATCGTGCGGCCCCTTCGCCACCTTATAGGGCACGCGCTTCGCTTCTTCGACGACTTCGTCGTACCGGCGGCCCATAAACCGCTTGATCGAATAGACCGTGTTCTCCGGATTTGTGATCGCCTGCCGCTTAGCCACTTGGCCCACAAGGCGTTCACCACTCTTGGTGATGCCGACCACGGAAGGCGTTGTTCGCGCACCCTCCTGGTTGGGAATCACGACCGGCTCGCCGCCCTGCATCACCGCGACTACGGAGTTCGTCGTGCCCAGGTCAATGCCGATAATCTTGCTCATGGAAATGCGCTCCTAAAGTATCGGGTCAAACTACGTCAACCCTCGGAAACGTGCCACCCAACGGCAGAATACTACTTGAGTGTATTGTTGTCAAGTTTCTTATATGTTTTCACATTATATTGTTTCCATTGGATTTACATAGGGCTAGCTCCTCTTTAAGGGTGCTGCGCTCCCTGTTCTTCCGCTAGAGCGGCGCTGCCCAGCAACCGCTTTGTAAACCCCGTTTGCTCGTCTCGCATCCTACAGCTATTATCGGCCGCCGCAGTCGTAATGACAGGACAACGGGGGGCTGAATGGGGCGGGATTCGCGCTACAATAGCCGCCGCCGGGTCTGAATTTCGAGGGGGGAGACAAAGTTGAATCACCGTCCGCAGTTCTCGCATGACGCCAATTTCTTGCGACGGGCCACACAATCGCCAAGGGCAGCCTGCGCTGTGATCGCCCTCGCGATTCTGGCTTTCGGAGTCGCGGCACCCGGAGCCACTCGCAGGCGCCCGGCGTCGAAGGCCACGGAACCCGCTGGCGCGCCGGTGAAGGCGTACGGCTCGAGCAGCGCGCCCATCACGATGGAGGTCTTCTCCGACTATCAGTGCCCGTCCTGCCGCAACCTGTACGAAAACACGTTGCGGCCGATGATCGGGGACTACGTAGCTTCCGGGAAGGTCTATCTCGTACATCGGGATTTCCCACTTCCCATGCACAAATACGGCTACGAGGCGGCGCGATGGGTGAACGCGGCGGCGAGGGTCGGAGAATTCCAGAGCGTCGAGGCGGCTCTCTACGATAACCAAAACTCCTGGGATGCCGACGGCAACATCGGGAAGTATGTTTCCGCGGCCATGTCCGCCGCCGAATTCAGGCGCGTGCAGAAATTGATGGAGGGCTGCGAGGCGCCAACGTCTGCCTCCATTCACCCGCCCGAGGTGATTCGCGTAGCGCAAGCGAGCCACGGCTGCCTGTTCGATGCCTTCATTGATGCGGACCGCGCTCTGGGCAACAAAATTCCCGTCCAGGCCACGCCGACTTACATAATCACCTACAAAGGGCAGCACCTGCCCGCGGGATCAGGCTTCGTTTCCTGGCCCATTCTGAAGCAGTTCTTTGATTCGCTCTTGGGACAGTAACGCAATCAACGCGCCGAAGCGCGATGCCGATGAGCCAACGCAAATGACGAACAGCGCCCGCAGCGGTTGGGGACGAATTCTGCTCCTCGTGGGGCGGCTCGCGCTTGCGGCCCTTTTCATCTACGCCGCATATGCGAAGATGAAACCTCAGGGCGGACTGCCCTGGTCGTTCGCTTCCGTGAGAACTTCTCTCTCGATGTTTGCCATGGGGGTGGATTCCTACCAGATGCTCCCGCAATGGGCCGTGAGCCCGTTTGCCCACTGGCTGCCGCCGTTTGAACTGGTGCTGGGGCTCTGGCTGCTGGCGGGTGTTGCCCTGCGCGTTTCCTCACTCCTCGCGACGCTGGCAATTTGCGCGTTCGTTGCGGCGATGGTTTCAGCATACGAACGCGGCTTGACGATCAGTTGCGGATGCTTCGGCCCAGGCGAACAAGTCGGGCCCAAAACCCTGATCCGAGATGGTCTGCTTTTCCTTCCCCTTGCCCTCGCCGTGACGATCGGCGCATTCCTGATTTGCCGGAAAGCAAGTGCGGCACCCGCTCAAGAGCCAGCCTCGGCCAGCGCAGCGCGCTAGGTCGTCTTACGCCTTTGCGGAGCGCCCGTGCTGCCCGCGTGACCCGGGATGAGCGATTTCATCTACTGAGGCCTACACCCCTACCGAAAGCATACTTACGAAAGAAAGAGGCTCAGTCGCCGGTAGAAGTCGATGCCGGAGCGATGTTGCGGAGGTAGCGCCAGGGGTTCACAGGCGTGTTGTTGATGCGGACTTCGTAGTGGAGGTGCGGGCCGGTTGAGCGGCCGCTGTCGCCTTCATAGCCGATCACGTCGCCCCGCTTCACGTGCATGCCGGCCTGGACATTGAACCCTGAGAGATGGCCGTACCAAGTGGTGACGCCAAAGCCGTGATCGAGGATGATCAACCGGCCGTAGCCCGCGCGCTGATCCACGGCGGCGACGTCACCATCGGCGGTGGCGTGAACCTCGTCCCCGTAGTGCGACGCGATATCCAAGCCGGCGTGGAACGCACCCTCACCGCTAAACGGGTCGAGCCGCTCGCCGAAATGCCCCGTGATCTGTCCGACCACGGGCCAAAGTGACGGAACAATCCCCAGGCTGCTCAGTGCAGAGGCAGGCAGCAGGCGTATCCCCGCGCTCGACATCGTGACGGCCGAGGCGTTTCTTTCGAGGTAGCTGAATTCATCCACGGACTGCTGAAACACCACGTCGGGCTCGCCCGTAGAGTCGGTCAGGCCGAAAGGAGTCTGGCGGAAACGCGTGATGCCGTAGGCCATGGCAACTTCACTGGCGAGGGATTGCAGGGAGTTCAGGCGCTGATTCGTATCCTTAACCTGACCTTGGAGCTGGACGTACTGCTGTTTGAGGGTATCTTGCTCCCGCCGCAAGGAGTTGTAGTTCGTCGCCTTCCAGAGCATGCGCGAATAGGAGCCGGCTGCAGCAACCACCGTGATCCCGCCCACGATCGCGAGAATCCCCAGCATGTGCAACACGTAGAACGGCACCGACACGCGCCGCATGCCGCCCGAGGCGCCCGATGCAATAAAAAAAGTGTAAGACCGACCCTTCATCGTTTGTTTTACCTCTTACGAAATGACTGATGCGACGGTTGGCTTGGGAACCGCTCGCCCCAGCTGCGGTTGCCGATGTCCTGCGAACTCCTCAGCCAATAGTTTGAACCGAGAGCCCTGGTTCGAAACGCAGCAGATTGTAATGAGCGGGCCCTACCCGCGTCAACCCTAATCTTTCGTTCGGCATAGGACCCCAAGCTCGCTTCTCGATCCCGAGAAACCCTATAATCCAGAGACCGAAACCGTCTGGGAAAAGTCTACGCGAAGACCCGTGCGCGCGACAAGCTGTACCGAGGGGCAGGAATGGACAGTGAAGACCAGCTAATCAAAAAGATAACGCGCGCGGTGCCGTCCCATATTGGGCCACGCAGTATCTTCGCCTCGGGCCGCAGTCGAGTCCGCCTCGGGATCGGCGACGATGCGGCGGTGATCGCCCCCGGCACACGCACCGACTGGGTTCTGAGCTGCGATGCCTTCCTCGAGGGTGTTCACTTCCTGGCCGACCGTCATCCGGCGGACTCCGTCGGCTTCAAGTCGCTCGCCCGCGCAACCAGCGACCTGGCTGCCGTAGGGGCCACGCCGCGGTTCTTCCTCCTGACGCTGGGATTGCCGCGCGGCCGCACGGGGGCGTGGCTCGACGGCTTTCTCCGAGGGATGAGCCGGGCGGCCCGCCAGCTCAAAATGCGGCTGATCGGCGGAGACACGAGCCGGTTTCCCATGGTGTCCGTCAGCATCACAGTGCTGGGGGAGATCGCTCCGGGTCCCGCCGTCGCCCGGGCTGGAGCCCAGCCGGGCGACATTCTCTATGTCACGGGTAAGCTCGGCCAGGCGCAGCTCGGCCTAAAGCTTGTCAGTAATTGGCCGCTTAGCGAGCTTAAGGGTCATCTAAGGAGCCAAAATTGGCTTCTAAGACAGCACCTCTACCCTCAGATCCGCGTAGAACTCGGGGCATGGCTGGCGCGGCATCGTGTGGCGTCGGCCATGATGGACATCTCAGACGGGCTTTCGACCGACCTCGCTCGCCTGTGCGCCGCCAGCGGAGTGGGTGCCCGCCTGTGGGCCGAGCAAATTCCTCAGGTTGAAATCCCCGTCAGGTTCCGGAAGCTGCGATTGGATTCGCTGCAAATGGCGCTGAATGGCGGCGACGATTACGAACTCCTCTTCACGGTCTCGCCCGGGTATGCAAAGCGCCTGCGAGCGGCGCCCGAATTCCGAGAGATCACGGCAATCGGCGAGATCGAAAGCGGCAAGCAGATCATCATCGTGGGCGCGGATGGGCACGCCAAACGCCTCCAGCCGGGTGGCTGGGACCCCTTCCGCGAGAAATAGGCAGAAACAACCGGGAATGCTGGCTAGTGCGCCCCGGCGGGAGACGTCGCTACCGCATGTGTGGTTGGCTTGGACGGCGCAGGCTCGGCAGCCTTGTTTTCGGTCAATCCCTGCTCGGCCGCGTCGGCGGGAGGAGCGGTGTCCGGCGTGTCCACTTGAACCGCGTGCGCGCTCACTTGCTTTTCGAGCGGCACGACGTTCGGGAAGTCCTCAACCGGCATCCCCTGCGTACCCTGCTGCATGAACTCGAGCCAGATGGGAAGCGCGGCGCGCGCGCCCGTTTCCTTCTTGCCGAGCGAGACGCGCTTATCGTCGTTACCCACCCACACGCCAGCGGTGATTTGCGGCGTGAATCCGATGTACCAGGCGTCGGTGAAATCGTTGGTTGTGCCGGTTTTGCCGGCCGATGGGCGCCCGAGTTCCTTCGCGCGCACACCGGTGCCGAACTGCACGACCTCTTCGAGCATGGCGGTCATCGTTCGCGCGACGTCCGGCGGGATCACATCCGTGACGTTCGCGTGCGGCTCTTCCAGCAGCGCGCCGTCGTAAGAAGTTACGCGCCGGAGGTAGTGTGGCTCGATGTGAATGCCGTCGTCGGGAAAAACCGTGAACGCCGACGTGTGTTCCATCAGGGTCAGATCGGCGGCGCCGAGCGCAATCGGCAGATAGGGAGGCAGCGGACTGCTGATGCCGAACTTCCGAGCCAGGTCGATCGTGTTTTCGATTCCGACGTGGTCGAGCAGCCGCACAGCCGGGATATTGCGCGAATCGGCGAGCGCGCGGCGCAGCGTGATGCGCCCCTCGAATTTTTCGTCGTAGTTATGCGGCGAGTACTCCTGCCCGCCGCTGCGGAAAGTGACCGGCTCGTCCATGACCGTATCGAATGGCGACATTCCCTGCGCGAGCGCTTCGGCATAGACGTACACCTTGAAAGAGCTGCCGGTCTGCCGCATGGCCTGCGTGGCGCGGTCGAATTTCGATTCCTCGAAGTCGTAACCCCCGACCATAGCTTTGATCTCGCCGGTTGCATTGTCGATGGCGAGCAACGCCGCCTGCGCCACGGGTTTCTGTTCGAGCTCGACCTCTGCCGCAGTGCCGTTGAGCACCTTGATTTGGACCACGACGAGATCGCCCGGCTTGAGCAGTTCGACGACCGACTTGTGTCCGGTCCAGACGAAGTCGGCCGGCGTGAGCATCGCGTGGTAGGGGCCGATCTTGATCCAGGCGAAGGTGGGCTGCACGGAGGTAACGAGCCCAGTGACGTAGTCGCCTTTCGCAAACACGCCATGCCAGTCGTCACTCTGGTATTTCTCCACGGTTCCTAGATGATCTTCCAAGATGTTCGGAAGGTTGCCCCGCCAGCCGTGCCGGCGGTCATAGGCGTGGAGGCCGTCGCGAACCGCCTGGTCAGCCGCTTTCTGCATGGCCACGTTCAGCGTCGTATAGACGCGCAGCCCCTGCTCGTGCACGGCGGCCGTGCCGTAGGTATGCTCGAGGTACTGCCGAATCTCTTCGACAAAATAGGGCGCGAGATCATTGCGCAGCGACGCGATGTGCAGCCCGAGCGGCTGCCGGCTGGCGGCCTCGGCTTCCGCCGGCGTGACCTTGCGATCGTGAGCCATCAGGGACAGCACAAGGTTTCGCCGCGCGAGCGCGCGGTCCGGGTGCGTGACCGGCGAATAGATCGGCCCGCGGATGATGGCGGCGAGCGTGGCGGCCTCCGCGAGCGTCAATTGGCCCACGGGCTTGCTGAAATAGTATTCGGACGCCGCTTCGAATCCGTAGTTGCCGGAACCGAGATAGATCTGGTTCGCGTACATCGTGAAAATCTGCTCTTTGGTGTAGTGGCGCTCGATCTGGAGGGCGAGAATCGTCTCCTGGATTTTGCGATGGAAGCTGCGGTCGGAACGGTTCAGGAAGAGCCCGCCCGCGAGCTGCATGGTGAGAGTGCTGGCGCCTTCGGCGACGCGACGGCGCGCGACGTCGTGCCAGGCCGCTTCGAGCACACGCGGGAAATCGACTCCCCAGTGCTCCTCGAAGTGCTGGTCCTCGGTGGTAAGGACCGCGGACTTCAGCACCGGCGGAATCTGGTTATACGTGAGGAGAATCCGCCGCTCGAGCGCGAACGAGCCGATCGACTGGCCGTCGTCGGCGTAGAGCTGCGTCTCGGTCATCGGGCGGTAGTCCTCGAGCGCGTGAATTTCGGGCAGGTCGCTCGTGTAAACGAACAGCAGTCCGCCTGCCGCGCCGAGCGCGATCGCGCAGACAACAAGAAACGCAAAGGCGAGACGGCCGAGCAGCGTGCTGCCGCCAATCCTCAACGTGGCGCGGTAGAATCTATCTTCCATGCCGCTGCTATTCTATCGCAACGCCGGGAACGCGGCCGGGACCGGAGTTGCGTCTGTGTCCGTTTCCGGCAAAGGCTGCCGGAGCCGCTACTGATTGGAGTAATAGCCATTTCTTGCCTGGACGGTCAGATCCTTCTGGTTCGTCGTGAGATGGATTTTGTGATAGCCCGCGCCGGGATTGGCCGGGTTCGGTGCGTAGCCCAGGCCGTATTGGTTCCTTAGCTCCTCTTCGATCTGAGCGTAGATCTGGTCGATCGGCAGCTTCTTCGAAACCTGAAACAACCGGCCGCCGGTCTCGGTGGAGATTCGCTCGAGCACTTTCTTGCCGTCTGGCCGCTCTTCCTGGGAAGGGCGACGCCCTCCACCGCCTCCGCCCGGTCCGCCACCGCCGGGCCACCCGACGCCGGGCCCTCGTCCCATTCCTCCCCATCCTCCGTGGCTACCGAAGCCGCCGCTGCGCTCGTGGGATTCGTCATCTGCAAACAGGATGGAATAGACAGATGTATCGGCGCGCTGCGCCGACTCGACGGCCTCTTCGAGCGTCTCCTTGCTGCCTCGGTCCACTCCGTCCGACAAGATAAAGAGCGCTTTGCGTCCCTGCTGCTTTTTCATCAGCTCATTCGAAGCGAGGTAGACCGCGTCGTAGAGCAGCGTGCCTGCCCTGGTGCGCCTTTGGCTCCCGCCATCGTCGCCATCGGCGGTGCGATCGAATTCCGGCGTTTGCAGCAGCTTGAGCGCGGCCTGAAGCTTGGGACGGGAAGAGGTCAAATCCTGCAGGAGCTCGACCTCGCGGTCGAAATGAATCACGAAGGCCTTGTCCGTTCCCTCGCGCAACATGTGATCCAGAAACGTATAGCTCGCGTCGCGCTCGGCGTCGAGAACACGCCGCTGGCTCAGGCTCGTGTCCACGAGCAGCCCGAGCGTCAACGGGAGATCGCTATCGCGGACGAAGTGGCTGATCGTCTGCGGGCGTCCGTCTTCGTCCAGCGTGAAATCTTCCTTGTTCAGGGTCGGCACGATTTTCCCGTGCTTGTCGCGCACCGTGGCGTACACGGTCACCAGTTTCACGTCGACGGATATTTTCGCCTGCTGCTGTTGTTGTTGGCCGTGGAGCGTGCCGCCGGCAAACAACAGAGGGCCGGCCAGTGCAACGGCGAACAGTGGAATGTGTCGCCAGCCCTGCGAGGCCGGGCGGTTCTTCAGGAAGAATGCAGTCTTTTGACTGTGCATGGTCTACAAAAAGCAGATTCCGGTGTCAGGCGCGAGGTTGCCCGCCCTCTTTTCACGGGTCGGAGAGTCTGAGAATCAGCCCTTCGATAGCAGCGTGCCGTAGCCGGGGGCGCGTCCGTTGAGTCCAAGCAGCCGAACGCCCGCCCACAGCGCATGCGGCAAGCTGGAAATGACCGGCACCTTGCACTGTTGCTCGAGCGGAACGAGAATTTCGAGTGTCTTCAGGGCGCCGCAGGAGATCAACAGCGCGTCGGCTTTCGGTGCGGTCTCCCACACGGCGGCGCTGAATTTCAGCAATTCGTCCTGCGTGACGGGCGCGCGGTCCTGAAACCTCTCGATGCCCATGCCCTTGACGACCAAAACCTCGAAACCGGACTCCTCGAGGAATCCGCGCAGCCGCCGGCTCACCTCTTGATTGTAGGCGGTGGCAACCGCAAGGCGCCGTCCGCCGACGGCCTTCAGGCCTTCGACGATCGCCGTGCTCATGGTGGTCGAGGGCAAGCCGGTCGTCCTCGTGATGCTTTCCTTCAGTTGCTGATTGAACGCCGCACCCTTGTAGAAAGTCAGGGACGTGCCCATCACGGCGATGGCGTTCGCCCCGTCCGCAGCCAGCTTCTGCGCGGCAGGGACGATCCGGCCGACCACTTCGTCGTAGCCCTCGGGAGTCATCCGTTCGAGGCCGACACCCAGCGCGAGGAATTCGACGCCGGAGGGATACATCAGGCGCGCCTCCGGCGGAACGGGCGTGTTCGCAGGAGGAAAAATCATGCCGAGCACCGGTTCGCCGGCGGCTTTGGCGGAAACGCCCAGCGCCGCAAGCGCTGTCCCAGCGGCTGCAACCTTCAAGAATTGACGGCGGGAACAATCCGCGGCGCGCAGGGTCACATGCGCCTGCCTTTCATCCGGTGGCATTCTATCGGGCCGCAAAGTGCTTGCCAACCGTTTCGGCGTTATGCATCATACGCGTTCATGCCCGTCCCCAACCATCAGCGGCGCTCCGAATCCGGCTTCACTTGAACTTCCCTCTAAGCGAGCCGTCGGCCGTTTCCCTGTTCCAACCATAGAACCTGCATCCGGAATCAAAGGAGGGACTATTCCATGCGAGGAAGTCTCCGCTTTCGATGTTCGTTGTTTCTGATTTTCTGCGGTTTCCTGGCTGCCGCCAACGCCCAAGCGCAGAAGAGCGACCGGCCCGAGCAGGCTTCTTTTCACGTGAAGAATGCCTTTACGGTGAAGGTTCCTCAGGGAGCGCACGAGGTGCGCGTCTGGTTCGCGGTTCCCCAGGAAGACGCGTATTCGAAGATCACGAATTTCAACGTGGCGAGCGACTACCCCGTTCGCTACGACTGGGATTCCTGGGGCAACAAGGTGGGTTACCTCCAGGTTCGCGACGCAACGCGCCCGGAAATCAGCGTCACGGAGGAGTTCGATCTGACGCGCACGGAGATGCGGAACAAGATCGATCCCCAGGCAACACGCCCGCTCACCGACGCGGAGCGCGCCGCGCTATCACGATACCTGGAACCCAGCAAGTACGTGATCGTGAACGACAAGATCAAGGCTCTCGCGGCGCAGATCACCAGCAGCGAGACCAACCCGATGCTGGCCGAGCGAAAGATCTACGACTGGACGCTGCAGAACATCGACTACTGGGTGAAGGACCCCGACCACTTGAAGGCCTCGCCGGTCGGCAGCACCGAGTATTGCCTGGGCACGAAAACCGGCAATTGCACGGACTTCCATTCGCTCTTCGCCTCGCTCTCGATCGCCGCCGGCCTTCCCGCGCGCATGATTTACGGTTCGCTGCTGAAGCCCACGCTCAACGGAATGGCGGTTGACGGGAGCTATCACTGCTGGATCGAATTTTACGCACCGCAGGTCGGATGGATTCCGCTCGACGTCTCGCTCGCCAATATCTACGGCAAGGAATTCCCTCTCACGGACAAGAACAAGAAGCTCGTCGAGCTCACGACGGCGACCGGCTATCACGGGCTCGACAAAAGCAAGATCGACTACTACTTCGGCAATATCGACGACCGCCGCGTGGTCTGGTCGATGGGCCGCGATCTGATGATGCAGCCGGCCCAGGACGACGGCCCCGTGAATTCGCTGCCGAAGGCGTACGTCGAGGTGGACGGCAAACAATCGACCGATTTTACGCGCCAGTTCACGTACAAGGAACTTTCGGCGACAGGCAGTGAAGGCTCGGACTGAGTTTCGTCGTTGATGGTTGTCGAGAAATGGGACGCCGGAGAGATGGGATGCGGGGAGCTGCTGCTCGAGCTCGCCGGGCGAATGAGGAACCTCGCGCCGGGACAGGTGCTCGAGCTGACGGCCCTCGATCTCGGGGCCGTGGAGGACATTCCGGCATGGTGCGGGCTAACCGGGCATTCTCTGGTTTCCGCGCAGCATCCCGTCTACCGGATTCGCCGGAGAGAAAACTGATTCCTGCACGACCTTAAGGAGGAACCATGCCAGGAAGTTTTTGCGTTAGCATTACGCATTCGAAGGATAACAGCGACAAAGCGACCGTCGGTTTCGTCGTGGCGAACGCCGCGGTTGCTTCGGACAAGGACACCATGGTGTTTCTCAGCATCGAAGGCGTCCGCCTTTCCGAGAAGGGCTATGCGGACGACATCCACGAACAGGGCTTCGCCCCGCTCAAGGAGCTGATGGACAACTTCGCCAAAGCGGGCGGCAAGATCTATGTCTGCTCTCCCTGTTTCAAGAAACGCGGTCTGGCAGAAAATAATCTGGTAGCCGGCGCGACGATCGTGGGAGGCGCGAAGCTTGTCGAGTTCTTGAGCGGCGGCGCCCCTTGCGTCAGCTACTAGGCCTTTCGGAGTCAACATGACGGTGGAGCACGACCCGGCGCCGGACGCGACCTGCGACGGCGGCGACCTCGATTGCGGCAGCGGGCTATTGCTGATTATCCGGAACGCGATGGATCCGCTGCCGTCGGGCGGCGTTCTCGAAGTGCGCAGCCGGGAAATCAGCGTCAAGGAAGATCTGCCGGCATGGTGCCGCATGGTGGGACACGACGTGCTCGCGACCCGGCCGGGCGAGTCGGGCTCGACGAGCTATTTCATCCGCAAGAAAGCCGCGGACGCCGTGCTGAAGCAGGACCTCGAGCAGGCCAGGAACTACGTTTGGCGGGCGCGCGTCCGCGGGCGCGGGGGAATGGGGGCGGAGGTTTTCGTCCGCAATCACTCGTTCGTCGCGGGACAGCCCGCCAGTTTCGACACGGCCGATCAGGCCATTAGCGCGGTTGAATATCTGCTCGGCTCGCTCGGAGCTTGTCTCGCGGTCGGCCTCCAATGGCGTGCATCGCAGCGAGGAATCACGGTGAACAATCTGGAGGTGGCGCTACAGGCTCGCGCGCAGGACATTCTCGTGTATTTGGGATTGGAAGACACGGGAAATCCGGGGTTGGCGGACGTGCGGGCCGTCGTCTACGTCGATGCAGACGCCGATTCGGAAGCGCTCGAGGAATTGCTGGCGGAAACCGTCCGGCGCTCTCCCGTGACGCAAACCTTTCTGAATGCCGTGTCTTTCCATGCTGAGATTCGGAAAGCGTAAACGATGAAACCGGGCATGTTGTATCCCGTGACGGTGGTGGGCAGCTGGCCGCGGCCTGCCTGGCTGCTCGAAGCCATGAAACGGCGTTCCGCATCGCTGGCCGGTCTGCAAGATCAGGCCACACTCCTGGCGATCAAGTATCAGGAAGATGCGGGAGTTGACATCGTCTCCGACGGCGAACAGCGCCGGGACAATTTCTACTCGTTCATCGCGGACCGCCTCGAAGGCATCCGCTTGATGACGCTCGCCGAGCTTCTCGACTATGTCGAGGACAAGGCCGCGTTTGAAAATCTTCTCACCGCGCTCGATGTTCCGGCGTTTGCCATCAAGAATCCGGTCGTCATCGGAAAAGTCCGGCGGCGCAAACAGCTCGTCCTGGACGACTACCGCTTCTTGCGCGAGCACACGCGCAAGGGAATAAAGGTCACGCTGCCCGGCCCCTACCTCTTGAGCCGCTCCACCTGGGTCAAAGGGCTTTCCGATTCCACTTATCCGGATGGCGACAGCCTGGGCGACGACATCGTCGCCGTGCTACGCGAAGAGCTACAAGAACTGGCCAGCGCCGGAGCAGACATGGTGCAGTTCGATGAACCCGTGTTGAGTGAACTTCTGCTGGCGGGGAGATCGGCCACGCGGACATTCATGTGCGCGGCTCTCGCGGCAAGCTCAAGCCCCGAAGGCGAACTTGAGCGCGCCGTGAGCTTGCTGAATCGCGTCGTTGAAGGCGTCTCGGGCCCGACGACATGTGTCCATGTCTGCCGTGGCAATTGGAGCCGGAACGAAGACGTGCTGCTGTCCGGCCCGTATGACGGCCTGGTGCCGTACCTGAACCGCATGAACCTCGACCAGTTCGTCCTGGAGTACGCTACGTCGCGCGCGGGTACGCCGAAAGCGCTCGCTGCCTTGCGCCCCCAGGCGCAAATCGGCTACGGGGTCGTAAATCCGCGCACGGCGGAAATAGAAAAGCCGGAAGATATCGTCAAGCGCGTGCGCGAACTCGCTGAGTTCATATCGCCGGACCGCATTTTCTTGAACCCTGATTGCGGCTTCGGAACGTTTGCGGAACGCCCGGTTGCCGACGCTCAGACGGCCTTCGCCAAATTGAGTGCCCTGTCCGCTGCGGCCCGGAAACTGCGCGGCGAGTGAAAACCGGGAGACGGCCGAACCGCCTCCCGGTTTCCGCGCGCTTCTACGGCAGAACGTAGCGGAACGACGTCATCACCATGTTTTCCACTCCGTGGGGAGCAGCACTCGTGCCGGTTGTAGCACCTGCGCCCGACCAAGTGTTGCGGACAATGTACGAATACTGCGGTCCCCACTGAACCGTGCCCTTCGGCCCTTTGTAGAAACGGTACCAAAAGCCGAGAGTACCCTCGATGATGTTCCGCGTATCACCAGTGCAATTCGCGAGCGTGCCGGGAACAAATCCAGTAGACCCCCCGACACTATTTGGTGTGGAAGTGTCGGTTCCCGGAACGGGCTCGGTGAAGCAGCCGTAATTGGCAACCCCTGCGGTCCGTATCCTTCGTTGTTTATTGTTGCCCCCACCTTAGCGTAGGCCGTGCGGGCGTCATATTCGCCGCCGACGTAGGCATAAACATCCAGCTGGGGCGTTGTGTGCCACTCGAGGGTGCCGAGTGATTGGAAGCTGCGTATGGGAGCAAGCGTGCCATTGGGGCGCACGGTTACATCCGCGAGCGTGGACGCACCGTAGCGTCCGATGCCGTCGCCGCCAAAGAAGTGCAGACCCGCATCCAACTTCTTGTGGAACAGCGGCACGCGAGCGTTCGCTCCGATGCCACCGCCTGCGCGGCGGTCATTGAAAGCGCCTGCCGCCGAGGGAGTGGACGCCGTCTCATTCGGGAAGACACGGTCACGAAACGTGCTGATCACGCCGAAGATTTCATAATGTCCCCAGCCCGGCTCGAAAGCCGCCTTGAAGACGAAATCCGGCGCTGTCGTGAAGGCATAGTTGGCGACGGGATTCAGACTGCCCGCACTCGTGCCGAACGCGCCGACGAGAAAATTATTGTTCTCTCCGTGCGCGGTCAGAGTTGTCTCGGCATTTTCGACTGAGAAGCCCAGCCAAATCTTGTTCCCGAAATCCTTGGTTACGCGGAGGCCGGGTTGCCGGGCCCAACTGAAGCCGACGTGGTAACTTCCGTCGATGACCATCGGTAGCGCTTCTGTTCGATTATCGAGCCCGTGTCTGGTCTCCGTAACCAGGGTCCACATCTGGCCGCCGGTGATGGTCCAGCCGCTGTCGAACGCAGCCTGTCCCCAGAACTGCCGCTGGCGGAGAACGTAGCTGTTGCTTTCCGTGTAGTTCGACGTGATGCCGGTACCAAGGAAGTCCGTCTCGTAATACCCTCCGATTTTCACGTGGCTGAGTTTGCCTTCAACCAGCATGGCGATGCGAGACTGGCGTCCGCTGACATTGAGCTCCGAGATCCGGCTCTGCGAGCTGCCCGGAAAGGGAACCGAGTTGAAGGGCGTGGTGACGTCCGCACTGAGAGCCCTTTGGCGCCATACGGCAGCGCCTTCCATGAAGCCCCCGGGCGTAAGCGTGATCCCTTTGATGTGAATGGCCGTCGGCGGTTCATTCTTGTCTTGAGCGGCGTCTGCATTGCCTGCGGCGGACGCCACGATGCTGGTTGATGCGACTCCGGTCGTGGGGCCGATGGCAGGCGCTGCCGCCGAAGCGGCGACCGGACTACTGCCGGCTCCACTCGATGCGCTGAGCTGCTCTTCGAGCGATTGCACCCTCTGTTGCTGTTCTTTGAGCTGATTCTTTAGTTGTTCGTTTTGCTCCTGGAACTGCTTCCCCTGCGCCACGAGAAGGTCCCGAAGCTGCTGTAGCTCGTCTTCCATGCGCGCTTCGGCCGGACTCTCCGGTGCCGCCGCGTTCGCCGCAGCATTCGCGGCCGCCGGTGCTGCCGTGCCCGCTGCTGCGTCTTTGTCTTTGCCTCCCGCCATCGCCGGCACCGCGGCGAGGCAAAAAACCAACACGCACCCCAGAAGTACTCGCATTTACCCCTCCTCTAAAAAGGTTTTGTACGTGGCATTGAAAAAAGGAACGACAAACCGGATTCTGCCGGTCCGCAGATTGGGACCTGAGTTCGCTGCCCGGCGAGCCCCCCGGCTCGCAGGCGATGGAAATCGACTGAGGTCTGGACTTAATCTTAGGAAATGTAATTAGAAACGGCCGACGGTCGTTCTAGCGGAAGGAAGTTCAAGTGAAGCCGGGGCGCCGATTGTGACGGGACGGTGACATACGGGCGTCTATTCATGCATAGGCCGCAACCTTTTGGCAAGAAGTTACTGAATCCCGAGGAGCCGGCACGCGTTCTTGTAGTAGAGCTTCTCTCGGTCTTCCTTAGAAATATCCAGTGAGTCGATGACGCGGAGGGTTTCGCGAATGTACATCGGGCCGCCTTCCGGATCGAAAGGCGCATCGGACGCGAACAGCACATGGTCGATTCCGTAGAAGTTCAGCGCGCAATCGAGCGCCGCCTTGGAACCGAACGTCGCCGTATCGGCGTAGAACATCTTGAAGTAGTCGAGCGGGCGCTTCTTGAGTTCCTTCAGCAGCGGCCGGTAGTCCGTGTGCGAAGTGCGCGCCCCAAGCTGGTCCCAGCCGGGCCCGACGCGCCCCTCGAAAAACGGGATCATCCCGCCGGCATGGTGGATGATGATTTTGAGGTCCGGCATCTCGTCAAACATTTTCGAGAAAACGATACGCGCCTGCGCGGCGCTCGATTCATAGGGCCAGCCGAACGTCCACCAGATTTCGTAGAGCGAAATCTCTTCCGTTTGATAATCGGGGAAATTGGCCGTGCGCGCCGGATGAATCCAGATGGGCTTTCCGAGGGTTTCCATTTCTTTGAAAACCTTCCGGAACTCAGGAGCATCGAGCGGCTTGCCGTTCACGTTCGTATAGATCTGAATGCCGCACGCGCCGAGTTCCTTGACCGCGCGCCGCGCTTCCTCGACCGCGCCGTCCGGATCGCGCATGGCGACCGAAGCGATGAAACTGGGGAAGCGGTCGGGGTACTTGCGGCAGAGTTCGGCCATGCCGTCGCTGCCGAGGCGCGAAAGTTCGCGCCAAGCCTCGCGCGTCCCCACAGCGTCGGGCGGAGGGGATGCGAGCGAAAGGATCTGCTGGTATCCATCGAACCTGTCCATCACGGCGAAGCGCTTGTCGAGGTCCGTCATCATGGGGACGGCTTCGCTGCGCCGATGCATGTCCTTCATCTGCCCCGTCTGCTTCAAGAGCGCTTCATGAAACCGCTTCGGCCAGATATGCGTGAAGATATCGATTTTTCTCATGGAGGGAATGGGCTCCTCAAAGTTTAAGCTGCCGCACCATCTCTTCGGGATCGTCCGTGCGGTCGATGTAACGGCCGGAGAGCGCGTCATACCGGCCCGCGGCCAGAGCCACGCACCGGTCGGCGCACCAGGCCATGCCGTCTTCCGGCCCCTGCGTGACCTTCAGCTCGTGTAGACGCTCGACCATTTGCGGCACCCAACGCTGGGCCTCGGGTGAAGTCATCGTCTCGTCCGCCATCTCCGTCATGATCGAGCCTGGATCCATGGAGAATGCTTTTACTCCGTAATCCTTTAGTTCGTTCGCCACCAACTCGGCAAGGCGATTCTGCGCGGTCTTGCCGAGGCTGTAGGCCGAAAGATTCGCCGTCAGCCGGTGGGACCGCGGCGAGGAAATATTGATGATCCGACCCGCGCGGCGCTCGATCATGCCGGGCAGCACGGCGGACATCAACAGAAACGGCGCCAGGATGTGGACTTCCTGCGCCGCCCACCATGCGCCGGGATCAACCACTCCCACCGGGCCGTAAGGGCCGGCCAGCCCGGCGTTGTTCACGGCCAGCGTGACCGGTCCGAGTTGATTCTCCGTTTCGTCCACAACCCTGGCCACGTCTGCGCGCTTCGTTACGTCGGCTGCAACCGCCAAGCCCCGGCCCCCGGCGGCCTCGATCCGCGCGAGCGTGTCGTCGAGCTGAGCCTTCGTACGGGACGTGATCGCCACGGCTGCGCCCTCGGCGCCGAACCTCACCGCGAGGCCCCGTCCAATGCCGCGGCCGGCACCGGTGATGATCGCGACTTGGCCCTCGAGTGTTTTCGGCATGTCGTCAGAATACGGCCGCACTGGCCTGCGCGATCGCTGGAGCCCGCCTGCGCACCGGCGGCGTCGCAAAGAGAAGAAGGACCGCAGCGACAAAACTCAATCCGGATACGGCGTAAAACGCCGGACTGTAGCTCCCGGCGCGGTCGTAGATATAGCCGGCTACGAAAGGCCCGGCGGCGCCCGCCGTGGTGCCGACCGCGATGACAATCGCCACAATCGGGGCGTACGCGCGGTGACCGTAGTAGTTTGCCGGCAGGGCCATCATCGCCGAAAACGAAGTGCCGAAGCCGGCGCCCAGACAAATCGCGTACAGGTAAAGTCCCGCCGCGCCGCTCGCGCGAAGCGCCAGAATCATTCCCACGCCGAAAGCCACCGAGGCCGCCGCCCAGATCAGCCGCGGCTCGACGCGATCGGCCACTGCGGCAAAGAGCAGCGTGCCGCCGAGGCTCGAGAGCAGCATGATCGAAACCGAAAATGCCGCCGCGGCCGGCGTGTAGCCGAGATCCCGCAG
This sequence comes from Candidatus Acidiferrales bacterium, assembly GCA_049523255.1. GTDB lineage: Bacteria > Acidobacteriota > Terriglobia > Acidiferrales > UBA7541 > Palsa-295. The sequence goes on from JBEKNB010000001.1 coordinate 288,213, forward strand.
ATGCACGATCCCGTGCGCGAGAAACAGCGGATAGCCCGCGCTGAATCCCAGAATTGCGATCAGGAACAACCAGATGGCGGGCGTGCGAAACACTTCGCCGAACGTCCACTCATCCGCGGTCTTGTACACTCCGCGGCTCGCTTCCGCGTGGCCCGCCTGCGAAACCGCCGTGCCCGCGGCTGGCGCTCCATCTGGCAACTGCCCCAAATCGGATGGGCTTTCCTTTATGAAAAACGCAGCCAGCAGCGTCGCCACGAAGCTCAACCCGGCGATGAGAAGCCATCCGGCGCGCCAGTTTCCTCCCGAAGCCGCGATCACGCGATTCAAAACCGGCGCGGCCACGAAGCCGCCGATGCTGCTGCCTGTGTGAACGAGCGTGATCGCGCGCGCCTTGCCTTTCAGGAACCACCGGCTGATCCCCGCCTGCGCCCCGAGCACTCCTCCCGAAAGCGCGCTCAAGCCGATGAGAACTCCGAAAACGAGATACACCTGCAGGGTCGTGCGAACAACGAACGCCATCAGGAGCGCCCCGGCAATCACACCCATGCATCCGAGCACCATCGTGAAGCGGACGCCCTTCTTGTTGATGCACATCGCCACGAGCGGGGCCGGCAGCCCGACCATCCACTGGAACAGCCCGTACGCCAGCCCCAGCGCCGCGCGGTCCATGTGCAGATCGGCGGCCATGTAGGCGTTGATCACGCTCGCGCCGTACAGTGGAAACGCGAAGTTGGTGAACAGGATCAGCCAGAAAGCCGCCAGCAGCTTCCAGCCGTAGAATCCCGGTTGTCGAGCCATCCGGCTCCTTGTGCGATGCGGCTTCCGCCAGTTGACTGCTACTGCCGCTCTTCCGCCGCAACCCAGTTGCCGTGCACCTGGTTGCGCAGGCGCAGCGGAAGCTTGACTGTCGCGATAGGCCCTTTGTCGACGTGCTCTGCCTCGAAGACCAGCATGTCGGAAAGCTGGTTTTCGTGCAGATCGGCGACCAGCGCGAGATAACCTTCGTGGCCGGGCGTCTTCGAAGGAATGTGAACCTCTTCCTGAATCGTCACCGGCTTATTCGAATGCCAGGATTTGAGCTTCCCACTCTTCACTTCCAAGCGGCTGAGGGTGTTGAAGCCGGCGCCCACGGGTCCGGCAATCAGCGGCGGGCCGGCCTGCGGATCGAATCGCTCGTAGTAGCCGATCGAGTAATCCTTCATGTGGTCCTTGTTCGCGATACGCGGGAAATCGCCGGAGGGCGCGAGATTGTATTCGTCGAACTTTTCTCCCGGCTTTGACATGTCGAAGGTCCAGCGCACCACGCGGCCGAAAGCCATGTCCTCGGGTGTCGGATGAATGTGCGACGCTTCCTGTATGAACGGGAACGGAGCATACTTGCCGATCCCGAAATCCAGGTGCACGAATTTGCCTTCCGTGTACGCGTTCATGAAGTGAAACGCGGAACAGGCAGGCCTGCGGAACCAGTGCATCTGATCCACATGTCCGTCGCGCGGCATGATGCCGACGTATGTGTCCTTGTTCGGCTCAAAGACCCAGTGAACGCCGCCGGCCTTCATGCGATCAAGATTGGCCGTCGTCGGGAAAACCGGAAAGATGACGTGCTCCTTCGTCACGGCGAAATCGTGCATCAGTGAAACGTACGGCACCTGAAACCATTCTTCGCTCACAAGCTGGCCTTCTTTGTCCGCCACGCAGTAAGACACGTCCCGAGTTGCCAAACCACTCGCTTCGTAGCCGAAAAAGCAGAGTTCGCCCGTATCGGGATCGAGGCGAGTGTGCGCCGTCATCGTCTGGCTCTTGAGCTTGCCGCGGTAGTTAAAGACGCCGATCGTTTCCAGCGTCTCCGGATGAAGTTCCACCGCGAGGCCATCTTCCTTCAGCGCAAGCAACCTGCCGCCATGGAAAATCGGCGTTGTGTTGTTCGCGCAGCGATTGACGCCTCGGACGCTGGGATCGTCTGTGTACGGGTTGCGGTAGAGACCAAAGAGTGAGCGGCGCGCCTTCCTGTCGGCCTTCAGCCGGTCGGTCGTGATGTAGCGCATCTTAAAGTCCACATGCCCGTCCTCGAACTGGAACGCGCTGATCATGCCGTCGCCGCTGAGATATGTGTCGTGGCCCAGCATCGGCGGATACTGCGGATCGGGAATCGTGCGATACCACGCACCGTTGATCTCCTTCGGCAAGTTCCCCTCGACGATCAGATCGTAGATGTCACATTCCACGCGCATTGGCGCGTTCATACCGCTGAAGTCGAAAGTTTCCGGGAAATGGGTCGTCATTGTGGCCTTACTCCTTGTGTCCGTCCGGCGTGCTCGCCCTGAAGATTGCGCCTGATAATACCGCAGTCGTATCACTCCCGCGACAAACCTGTCAACGTGCCCGCGGCGGCTCTCGCGGGATCGTCGCTGAGCCTGGAGGTGGCGCAGGCTCCAGTAGCAACTTTTCGAAATCGTCCTGTGGCAGCAGAAAGCGTCCCGAGAGCGCGGCGTAGCGCCCCGACGCCAGTTGCACGCACATCTCCGCGCAGCGAGCCAGACCCGGCGCGGGGTCGGTCGTCGCTTTGAGATTCTTCAAGTACTCGACCATGTGCGGAACCCAGCGCTGAGCCTCGGGCGAAGTGATCGTGTGCTCAGTCATGTCCGTGTAGACCGTGCCCGGCTCGATCGAGAAAACGCTCACGCCGTGCCCTTTGGCTTCGGCCGCCGCGTGCTCCGACAGGCGTATTTGGCAGCCCTTCCCTACCGCGTACGCGGTCAGCTTCGGCGCAAACCATTGCCCGCCAAGGGCGAAGACGTTGATCACGCATCCTTTGCGCCGCGCCACCATTCCCGGCATCACCGCGTGCATGAATAGAAGAGTGCCGCGGACAATTACCTTCTGCGCTTCCCACCAATCATCCGGATCCGTGACCCAGACAGGCCCAAAAGGCCCCGTCACTCCGGCGTTGTTTACGAGCACCGTCGTCGGGCCAAACTTCTTCTCCGTGGCTTCGACCACGCGCGCCACGTCCTGGCGGCTCGTCACGTCGCCGGTCACCGCAAGCGCGCGCCCGTCCGCGGCTTGGATCTCCTTCACGGTCGCGTTGAGCTGATCCTTCGACCGCGCGGTCACGGTCACGGCCGCTCCCGCCGCAGCGAGCCCCAGCGCGATGGCCCTGCCGAACCCGCGCCCTCCGCCCGTAACAATCGCCGTCTCGCCCGCTAACGACGTACCCGCCATCCAATTTCCTCTCGGTTGCTGCGGACAATCCTGCACCGTCGTTCTCAGTCCGCCGCGCCATCGCTTCGGCGGCGGACCAAGAATCTGTCTTCGCTCTGTTCTACGCTTCGCTGATGAACTTCGTGACTAGGCAGGCCTCGAGCCCCTCGATGCCCTCTTCCGAGCCGTGGCCGCTTTCCTTCACGCCGCCGAACGGCGATTCCGGCACCGAGATCGCGTACGTGTTCAGTCCTATCATTCCCGCTTCGATCTGCTCGCCTAACAGCCTGACAGTGCGCGACGAATTCGTGAACCCAAACGCCGCGAGCCCGTACGGCAGACGGTTGGCTTGTTCGATCACGCTCTCGAAGCTCGAAAACGGATTGATCACCGCGACCGGCCCGAACGGTTCCTCGTTCATGATCCGCGCCTTGTTCGGCACGTCGGAGAGCACCGTCGGCGCGTAAAAATATCCCGGGCTGCGCAGCCGCGAGCCTCCTGTTTGCACACGCGCGCCGTTGTCCCGCGCGTCCTGAATGAACGCCTCGATCGCCGCCAGCCGTCGCGCATGGACCAGCGGACCCATCTTGTTCCTCTCGTCGAGGCCGTCGCCAACGGGCACCTGCTTCGTGCGCGCGGCAAAGCCTTCGACGAACTTGTTGTAAATCTTTTCGTGCACGTAATACCGCGTCGGCGAAACGCACACCTGACCGGCATTCCGGTACTTCGCCACGACCGACGCGTCCAGCACCTTGTCCACGTCCACGTCGTCGAACACGATCACCGGCGCGTGCCCGCCCAACTCCATCGTCGTCCGCTTCATGCCGTCCGCCGCCAGCTTCATCAACTGCTTGCCGACGGGAATCGAACCGGTGAACGAAATCGCGCGAATGATCGGCGATGCGAGTAGGTGCGTCGAAACCTCCGACGGCACGCCGTACACGATCGCCAGCACGTTCGGCGGCAGCCCCGCATCCACGAGGCAGCGCGCTACTGCCAGCCCCGATGCAGGCGTCTCTTCCGCAGGCTTCAAGATCACCGAACAGCCCGCCCCCAGCGCCGCCCCGATTTTGCGCGCGGGGTTGCCGAGCGGAAAATTCCACGGTGCGAACGCCGCCACCGGCCCTACCGGCTCCTTGACTATCGCCAGGCGCGTGCCCGGCGCGCGTTGCGGCAGCACTCGCCCATACGCGCGGCGCCCTTCCTCGGCGTACCACTCGAAAATATTTGCGGACATCATCACTTCGATCCGCGTCTCGTGAATCACTTTGCCGGACTCGGTCGTGGCGATCCGCGCGATCTCTTCCTTGCGTTCCCGCAGCAGGTCCGCCGCGCGCTTCAGGATTCTCCCGCGCTCGTCCGGGAAGATCGCCCGCCACGTCTTGAATCCTTCCTGCGCTGCTGCGAGGGCATGGTCAAGATCGGCTTTCGAGGCGTGTGGTACCTGCCCGATCACTTCCTCGGTTGCCGGATTGATGACCACCGAACTCTTGCGCCCTTCGGCCGACAGCCACTCGCCGCCGATGAATAGCGCCAGATCTGCGTACGTCGAAGCTAATTGGGTCGCCATTTGCGTGCTCCTATCGCGATTTTATCGGAGACCGGGATAATTTCACGTTCGTCGGACCCCCGTCAAGATATCCGTACGCCAGGCAGCAGACGCCTGCATTAGAATGAATATCCTTGCTCACTCCGGCCGAATTCGACCGCCTGCGCGTTGTCCTGGTCTCGACGCGCAACCCTCTCAACATCGGCGCGGCCGCGCGCGCCATGAGCAACTTTGGCTTTCGCCGCCTGCACGTGGTCAATCCCTATCAACCGGCGTTTCGCGAGGCGCGCTCCGCCGTCGGCGCTTCGGATGTTCTCGCAAACGCGGAGCAATACGACAGCGTGGCGGAAGCCGTCGCCGATTGTACGCTCGTCGTGGGAACCACGGCGGTTCGTCACCGCGAACTCCAGCACACGCTGCGCCGTCTCGAAGACGGCGCCCGCCTGATCCGCAAGCGGCTCGCGTCAAGCCGCGTCGCGCTGCTCTTCGGCTCGGAGAAGTTCGGGCTCACGAATGAGGATCTCAGCCACTGCCATTGGCTGATCCGCATTCCCACGCACGACGCGAATATCTCCATGAATCTGGGACAGGCGGTGGCCCTCTGCCTCTACGAGCTGATCCGCGACGCCAAGGCCGCCCGCCAGCCCGAAAAGCTCCCGCTCGCCACCTCGGCCGAAGTCCATCGCATCACGGCGCTTCTCTTCGAGGCGCTCCGCTTGAGCGGCTTCCTCCATATGCGGCGCGTGGCTGACTCGGAGCAGAGAATTCGCCGCCTCGTGCGCCGCCTGAATCTGCCCGCCCGCGACGCCGTCATCTGGCTCGGCATGTTGCGGCAGATCGTCTGGAAGCTTCGCTCGGGCGAATCCACGAAATCCTGATCGTACATACCTCTTGCGCCCAATGCGTCCAACGGCCGAGTCCGCTGAATTCCGGCGCCGCATCGTAAGCCCAATGCCGCCAAGAGTTTTCGCTCCCCGCTCGGCAAGCTGTAATCTGAGAGCAACATCCACATCTTCAATCACACCGATTCGTATTTTGAGTTTGCGGTTCTTGGCCCGAATCTGCAAACTAATGGAGAGTTTTTAGTGTAGTTAAAGCATCTCGCTTTTCCACGTGGAGACGGGATTTCCCACCGCTTTCGTCCAGCGGTGGCGCTGTGTGGGCCCAGTTGGATCTCTGTTGAGATTCCCGCGATGCCCCACGGCCGCGATGTTTCCGGTAGAAAAGGAGATGATGATGTCAGCCGTTAATGAAGGTGCACTTCAGCAAGGGAGTCTAGGCTCCGCCCAGAAATCCAAGCGTCCTTTTGCGGTCTCCTCTCCCGTCGTGCCTCGCAAGCAGGGCGTTTTCGCCACGGCGATCCTAGAGGAGGACCCGCGCGCGCGCGGCAAGCGTGCCGCGCAAACCGGTTTTGCATTTGCCATCCAGATCGCAATCGTCGGCGGGATGCTGCTGATCCCTCTCTTCTTCTCCGAGGGGCTCGACCTCTACAAGTACAACGCGACTCTCTTGGTCGCTCCTCCGCCCCCGGCGGCTCCCCCGCCTCCCGCAGTCCACGCGCAAGCGGTAGCGCCCAGGCCGTCTTTCATCAAGGCGCAATTCACCGCGCCCACGGTCATTCCCAAGAAGATCGCTGAGAATGTGTCCGATGTCACATCCATGGCGCCCTCGGTTGCAGGCATGCAAGGAGGCGTGCCGGGTGGAGTGGGCGACATTCTCGGTGGCGCGGTTACCGGCCCTCCGCCGCCTCCGCCCACCGCCGCCGAACGGCCCAAAGGCCCGATTCGCATCACCAGCGGTATGAAGGAACCACGCCTGCTTTATGAACCCCCGGTTGTCTATTCCCCGATTGCAAGGCAGGCGCACGTCTCTGGTAGTGTCATCATCGAAGCAATCATCGACGAACAGGGCAACGTCATCCAGGTGCAGGCCATCAGCGGCCCTCCATTGCTGCTCGAATCGGCGATGAAGGCCGTGGCGGGAAGAAAGTATGAGCCCACGATCCTTGATGGCCAACCGGTGGCGATCCGGCTGAACGTACGAGTCGATTTTCGCATGAGCTAAGTCCAAAATCGTCTGCACTAGCCCGGAAAAACCAGTTGGCGCACATGTGAGGGCTGAGATTTTCTCAGCCCTCATTGCCTTTCCGCAGTTACTATCGCCGGCAGAATGCTCCTCTCCCGAAAGTTCTGGATGCTGCGCCCGGTTTTCGCTTCTGCTACCATTTGTGCGGAATTCACTCGGTCAGGAGAGCCGATGCTAGGCACAACACACCGGTTGGTTATCGCGGCGTTTCTGTTTTCATGCGTCGGCTTGCTGGCAACCACACATCCGGCGTTCGCGCAGAAAGCCGCCACCGGCCCCGCGGAGATCAAAATCGGCGGCACCTTGGCGACTCCCCTCGTCGTTTCCGATGCCGATCTGAAGAAGATGCCGCGCACGACGGTTCACGTCGTCAACGCGCACAATCACCAGGCGGAAGTCTACGAAGGCGTCCTGCTGGAAACTCTGCTTCATCAGGCGGGCATGCCGCAGGGGGAACAGCTTCGGGGCAAGTCGATGACGCTCTACGTTCTCGCCGACGCGGCCGATGACTATCGCGTCGTTTTCTCCGTGGCCGAACTCGATTCGGGAATCCTCGATTCCGAAGTGATCGTCGCGGATACGATGAACGGCGCTCCCATCGGTCCCGGCGAGGGTCCGTTCAAGCTCGTCGCGCCCCACGACAAACGCCCCGCGCGCTGGGTCCGCATGTTGAAGTCGATCACCGTCGTCCAGGCGCCCGCGCCTTAGCCTGAGTTTTGCCGCGTGGTTACACGGAAATCCAGAACATCCGGCCCTGCACGCCGAGGAACAGCAGCCCCATCAGATACACCCACAAGCCATCCATGAAGTGCCAGTAAAGCGCCACGACGTCCGCGGCCATTTCTATCTTGCCGGTTTTTCTCAGACGGCCGGCCCTGAAGACAAGCCAGCTCAGCGCCACGATTCCGCCTAGCAGGTGAACGGCGTGTATGGCCGTGATCGTGTAGAACAAAAAGCTGCCTGTATTCGACGCAACGTACACGCCCTGCGAAGCCAGCTCCCTCCACGCGATCAACTGCCCTCCCACAAACGCGAGGCCCAGCGCCAGCGTGGCCGCAAGATACCGGCCGAATCGTTTCGCGTCTTTGACGTGCGCCCGCGCCAGTTGCAACGCGAGGCTGCTCGATACGATCGCAATTGTATTCGCATACAGGATCGCAGGCAGTTGGATCGGCTTCCAGTCCCTCGTGGCTACCCAGCGCAGCGTCAGGATCGCCGTCAGCGTCACGAATAGCGAAGCGATCGAGACGATCGCAAGCAGCATCCCGGTGCGGTACACGCTGAGCGGTACCCACCGTCGCGCCGCGTCGGAGTCGTTCGGACCTTCGTCCCAGTCGCTGGAATCGCCCCCGCGGAATCCCGGGCCTTTGCCCCCGGACGAAGGCGCGCGGACCTCCTCTTCGTGTTCCGGCAGCACCTCATGGGGCTTCACTGTGGGCGGCAATTCAATCTCCAGCCGTGCCAATGCAAATGTAGGGGATAGTATGCCGCAAGCGGCTACCTGACTGACACGCTACGAGGCTTTTTCCTGCGCATACACCAGATATTCTTCGTATGGTCCCTTGAAGTCCTCGATGCGCCCGCCCTGGAAGTGCCAGATGCGCGTGGCGACTTCGTCGATCACGTCGTAGTCGTGCGTGACGAGCAGCACCGTGCCATCGTATTTCTGCAGCGCGATGTTCAGCGCGTTGATCGACTCCAAATCGAGGTGGTTCGTCGGCTCGTCCAGCACCAGGAAGTTCGGCTTTTGCAGCATCAGCCGGCAGAAAATCAGCCGCGCGGCCTCGCCGCCGGAAAGCGTGCTGGTCTGCTTCAGCGCGTCTTCGCCGCTGAAGAGCATCTGCCCGAGCAGCCCGCGCAACTCTTCCTGCGTCGCCTGTAGCTTGAACTGGTGCAGCCACTCGATGGCCGTCGTGCCCTTCGCGATCGACTCCGAATGCTCCTGCGCGAAGTAGCCCACCAGCGCGTTGTGCCCCCACACCACTGTCCCGCCGTCAATCGCGAACTGCTTGTCCGCGTCCTCGATATAGCCCGTCGCGTTGCGGAGCAGCGACTTCAGCAGCGTGGTCTTGCCCGTGCCGTTGCGGCCCATCAGCGCGATCTTTTCTCCGCGCGTCACGCTCGCCGAGAACGGCTGGAACACCTTCACTCCGTCGTACGCCTTCACCACGCTCTTGATCTCGAGCGGATGCCGCCCCGAGTGCTGGTCCATCTGGAAGCGAATGTACGGCCGCGCGATGTTCGACCTCGCCAGCTCGGCCGTTTGCAGCCGCTCGACTTCCTTCTTGCGCGAAGTCGCCTGCGCCGACCGCGTTCCTGCGGAAAACCGCGCGATGAACTCGTTCAACTGCGCGATCTTCTTTTCGCGCTGCGCGTTTTCCGATTCGATGCGCGAGCGGATCGCGGTCTTGGCGAGCACCATGTCGTCGTATCCGCCGTTGTACATGATCACCGTTTCATAATCGATGTCGGCGGTATGCGTGCACACGCTGTTCAGGAAGTGCCGGTCGTGCGAAATCACGATCAGCACGCCTTCGTACTCGCACAGATAATCCTGCAGCCAGTGGACCGAATCGAGGTCCAGGTAGTTCGTCGGCTCGTCCAGCAGCAGCGCCTGCGGGTTGCCGAAAAGCGCCTGCGCCAGCAGGACGCGCACCTTCTGCCCACCTTGCAACTCGCGCATCTTGCGCTCGTGCAGCGATTCGTTTACGTCGAGCCCGTCGAGCAGCCTCGCCGCGTCGGCTTCCGCCGTGTAGCCGCCCTCTTCGCCGACGATCCCTTCGAGCTCGCCCAGGCGCATGCCGTCCGCGTCGGTCAGTTGCTCGTGTGGCTTCGCGTAGAGTGCGTCGCGCTCGACGAGCGCCTTCCACAGCGGCGCGTTGCCCATGATCACCGTGTCGATTACGCGATAGTCGTCGAACGCGAACTGGTCCTGGCGCAGCACGCCGAGCTTCTTCGGCCGGGTAATCGAACCTTTCGACGGTTCGATCTCGCCGGTCAGGATTTTCATCAGCGTGGACTTGCCCGCGCCGTTCGGCCCGCTGATCGCGTACCGCCGCCCCACGAGGAACGTGCACGTGACGTCCTCGAACAGTATTCGGGCGCCGAAGCGCATCGTGATGTTGTTGATGGAAAGCATGAACGTCTAATTGTAGCGTAGATTTGCCGCTTCTGCCCGCCGCCGTGGCCGGCCGTGGTGCCCTTTTCGAACCGGCTGGCCGCCGTCCTGCGCTACCGAAACCCCGCCAGAAACGCGCGCAGCGCCGCGACGCACTCCTCCGCCCGGTCGATGTAGATCTCGTGTCCCGCGCCATCGACTTGCACGATTTCGGATTGCAGCAGGGCTGCGGCGATATCCTCTTGCTCCTCGATCGATGTCGCGGCGCTTCGCGTCGGCGCCAGAATCAGGACCGGCACTCTCACCTCCGACAGCAGCGGCGTGATATTCGTTGTCGAAATCACGGTGCTGTACCCGACGAGCGAACGCGTGGCCGCTCTGCCGAATTGACGGATTGCCCACTCGATTTGCGCCGGATCGCTGCTTGGAAATGTTCCGGGCCGCGACAGCAGCTCCCGCGCCCAGCCCTCCGAGCCCATCTCCTCGAGCGCGCTCTGCCACGACGCGCGGCCGAACGCGAAAAGCTTTTGCGCCGCGGGACCAATCGTCTTCGGCGTGGCGCATAGCGTCACTGACCGCAGCCGCGCCCCGACTGGTCCAGGTCGCGTCGCCGCGAATCCCACGGCCAGCATCCCGCCCGTCGATTCGCCGAGCAGGTGAACGTCCTCCAGCCCCAACGCGTCGCAAAATCCGCCAAGATCGCGCACGAGCCCGTCGAACGACCACGGATAGCTCGGCCCCGGATCGCCCGAGCCGCCGTGTCCGCGCAGATCGCGCCGGATCACGCGATAGTCACCCGCCAGCATCGGCACCCACTGCCGCCAGAACTGCGAGTTGCGCCCGAACCCGTGCTGGATGACGATCGTCTGCCGCGGCTTCCACGGATCGGTGAAGTCGTCGTCCTCGTAGTACGTCACGTACCCGTTGATCGTGATCTCCGGCATCGCTCTTGTGTCTTTTGCTTTAGGTTTGAATGTAGCGCCGCGGCCTTCAGCGCGGCACCGCCTTCGTGGCGGCTTGCCCTGATCGTAGCCGAAGGGCCACTTCCAAGCGGGCGCCGTTGCTCTCGTGGCGGCCGCCTTTTTACCCTTCGTTCGCCGCGGCGAACGAAGGGTAGGCGGGCCTTGAATGCCCGCACAAAACGCAGACACAATATTCCAGAAAACCGTTCCTGCAAATGGATTCTGGAGGCGTGACGAATCGCTCCACGCGCTCGCCCGGGCCGACACCAGCTTTGTACGGCACGGCTTCAGCCGTGCCGAAATCGTGACCGCACGGTGCGCATTACTTTGCTTTGCTTCTCTCGCAGCATGTACGCCTTTTCATCGGAACCCGCCGAAATATTCACGCTGGCTTTCGCTCGGGCCACGCCGCCGTGACCGCCAGCCCCACCGCAATTCCCACCGACACCTCGAAGAACCGATGCGCCGCGATCACCCACGGAGCACTCGCGCGCGCGATCAACAGGATGATGGCCAACGTGATTCCCGCGAACCGGTACGCGGGCCTGTCGAGATGCAGCACCGCGCAGACCAGCCCGAGCACGAAGACGCCCGCGCCGAAAACGATCGCACTCGGCCCGAAGTACATTGCGAGCAACGCTCCCGCCGCCGCGCCCAGCGCGGTTCCTACGAATCGCTGCCACGAGCTTGTCATGGCGTCTTCGATGTTTGACTGCATCACCACCAGCGTCGTGATCGCCGCCCAATACGCCTCCGGCAATCGGAACAGCCGCGCCACCAGCAGCGACGCCACCGCCGCCACCGTCGTCCGCACCGGATGCTCCAGCCCCTGCCAGCTCAGCCTCGACAGCACCGCACTCCCGCTCTGCGTCATGCTCGCCTCCGCCCGCCGCCCTCGTGATCTTAACCGATCAACATCCCAACCGAAGGGGAGGGCTCTCTCTTCCCGCTCTTTCGGGTGCCCACCCTCGCCTCTTGAGGATGGGATTATTGTGACCGGGGCTCGCAGCCGCACAAGACCTATAAGGTCGGCGATTCTGAATTAAACAGTCAGCGGTGTCCGAGGTTTCCTTGCCCCCAACTGGCATTCATGATAAATACCAAATTCAACCGGCATGCCCATCCCCGAGGAGCAATTCCCAACCTTGTCCAATCAAGGAGCCATGGTATCGGCACAGGCCGCGCACACGTCTACTCGCGCTGCGCTGGCAGCCCCACGTTCGCCCGTGCGTGAGGTGGATTACGACGTGTACTTGCAGGGCTCCTAAGGTGGAAGATGGTTTCTGAAGACGATGAAATTCAGGAAGTAAGGGCCGGAGACGAACGACGCGGCAAGAGGCCCATCGACATCGCTGCGAGGAGGCGACGACTTGTCCTGCAACGGAAATTTAAGGAGGCCTTGGAAAGCAACGACGTGGAGCTGTTCAAGGAGGCGATTATCAACGACCTCGGGTGGCTGCCCGGGACACTCGAGTACGAGCGCGCTCTGAAGACTTGGTACGGCCACCACGGCCGCTCTTGAAATCCCGCCGCGCGAATGCCGCGACTCTTGCTTCCTGCTCTTCTTCCGGCAAGGTCGCGAGATGCTTCTCCGCTATCGCGGTTAATTCCTCGGCCGCTTTCTTGAGGCTCAACTTCTTCTTCGCTTTTGCCACTTTGTTTCCTTGTGAAAACCGCCCGAGATTCCAGGAAAATGCGAGATTAACAGTAAGCGGCCAGCCGCCGCAATAGACCCAGTGAGCGAACCATATTGACTCGCCACTAGCCACCAGTCACGAATCACTGCTTCCCAAAAGTCCACAGGCTTCCGCGCTTGCATTACCGGTCCCGTGGCATAAGATAGTTGGGTGAGAAATTGGACTGGAATTCGGAAGCGAGGGGACGGCGACGCGGCTCTCCCGGGCCGCGCGAAGGGTTTGTGTGTGCCCGCGCGCCCGCTGGCCGCGCGCCTCTTGCCTGACGATCTGGCGAGGGTCGTCGTCTCCGGCTTCGGGAGTCCAGTGGACTCCACCGAAGTCCTGACACCGGCCCCGCCTGCCCTGACGAAGGAAGGGAGCAAAAATCATGAGCGCGGGACCGCTCCTCAACCCTTCATTCGCTGCCTGCTACCCGTCACTGGCTGCCGAGTAAAAGACGTTGTAACTTCATCAAAACAAACGACGGTGGTGCCAGTTACCCGTCAATGGATCAGGGGGCCTTTTGGGCCCCGGCGAGAGCACTTTTTATCTGCTCCGTGCGTACCCGCAGCCGCATCGGATAACTTCTCAGGAGGAATCATATGAGCTTGACCGACTACACGACTCTGGGCCGCACGGGCCTCCGCATCAGCCCGCTCTGCCTCGGCACGATGACTTTCGGCACCGAGTGGGGCTTCGGCGCCGAAGAAAAACCCTCGAAGGAAATGTTCGACCGCTTCATCGACGCCGGCGGCAACTTCATCGACAGCGCCGACGGCTACACCAACGGCCACGCCGAGGAGCTCACCGGAAAATTCGTCGCCGAGCGCAACCTGCGCGACAAAGTCGTGATCGCCACGAAGTTCACCTTCAACTTCGCCCAGTCCGGCAATCCGAATGCCGGCGGCAACGGCCGCAAGAATATCTACCGCGCGCTCGAAGGCTCGCTGCGCCGCCTCAAGACCGATTACGTCGACCTCTACTACCTCCACGCGTGGGACACAATCACGCCCGTCGAGGAAGTGATCTCGACGATGAACCATCTCGTCCACGAAGGAAAGATCCGCTACTACGGATTGTCGGACACGCCGGCGTGGTACATCGCGCGCGCGCAAACCATCGCCGAAAATCACGGCTGGGAGCGCATCGCCGCGCTGCAGCTCGAATATGCGCTCACCGAACGCAATATCGAGCGTGAGCACATTCCCGTCGCGCAGGAGCTCGGCATCGGCCTCTGCCCGTGGAGCCCGCTCGCCGGCGGCTTCCTCGCCGGCAAGTACAAGCGCGAAGGAGACAAGGGCAAGGGCGAGGGGCGCCTCGGCCAGCCGGGAGGCGGGCTCTTCAACCGCTTCACCGACCGTAACTGGCGCATCCTCGACGTGCTGCTCGACGTGGCTAAGCAGGCGGGCAAGCCGCCCGCGCAGGTCGCGCTCAATTGGCTCGTGCAGAAGCCGGGCGTGACGTCCACGATTCTCGGCGCCACGAAGCTCGCGCAGCTCGACGACAATCTCGCCTCGCTCGATTTCACGCTTCCCGCCGAGCTCTACAAGCGGCTCGACGAGGCGAGCGCGATCGACGCCGTCCACCCATACAACTTCTACACGTCTGGGATGCAGACGCGCGTCAGCGGCGGCACGAACGTGCAGGCTTGGCGGCCCGCGGCCGTCTATCACGGCGCGGTCGTCGAGAAAAAAGCGACCGCCGCGGACTAGCGCCGTTCCAACTTTTTGGGGCCAAGATAGTTGACGGGCTGATGAATCACTGTTACGTGTTATTGAGCTCGGAAATTCGGCGCAACAAGTTGGAACGGTACTAGCTCTTCGGATCGGCCGTGACGAGCTGGTCGGCGTTCCGCAGCGCGGGAAACATCCAGGCCCATAGCGCCGTCACGACGAGCGTTCCGATGCCGCCCAGCACGACGGCGGGCACGGTCCCGAGCCACGCCGCCGTCACTCCCGACTCGAACTGCCCGAACTCGTTCGAAGCTCCGATGAAAATCATGTCCACGGCGTTGACGCGGCCGCGCATTTCGTCGGGCGTGGCAAACTGGATCAGGGTTCCGCGGACGACCACGCTGACCATGTCCGTCGCGCCGACAAAGATGAGCGCCACGAGCGAGAGCACCAGGCTGTGCGAGACCCCGAAGAGGATCGTGCACACGCCGAAGCCCGCGACGCACCAGAGCATCTTCATCCCGGCGCGCCCGCCGAGCGGACGGTACGCCAGCGCGAGCGCCATCACCCCGGCCCCTACTGCGGGCGCGCACCGCAGCAGCCCCAGCCCCCACGGCCCAATTTTCAGGATTTCCCGCGCGTACACCGGCAGCAGCGCCACCGCCCCGCCGAGCAGCACCGCGAAAAGGTCGAGCGAGATCGACCCGAGGACGAGCTTTTCGCGCCAGATGTAGTGCAGCCCGGCCAGAACCGTCTTCCAACTGACGTCCAGGGGCCGGCGTGGCTTGCTGATAAGTTTCACGTGGAACATCGAAAACGCGCCGCCCGCGGCCGCCGCCGTCGCCACGGCGTAGACCGCAGCGGGCCCTCGAGAGGCCGTGTAGACGATGCCGCCGACGGCGGGGCCGAGGACCGTCGCGGTCTGAAAAATCGTCGCGCCCCAGGCAAAGGCGTTCTGGAAATGCTCCTCGCGGACCAGCAGCGGGAGAATCGCGCGGCTCGCGGGCGCGTTGAACGACCGCACGACGCCGACCAGCACCATGACGCCGTAAATCGGATAGACCGAATGCGCCCCGCGCAGAGTGATGGCGAGAAGCAGACCGGAACACAGCGCGAAGCCGGCGTAACCGAGCGTGAGAACTTTGCGGCGATCGTAACGGTCCGCGGCGTGGCCGGAGACGAGGAAGAAAACGATTCCCGGAAGAAACTGCGCGAGGCCGATGAGGCCCAGATCGAGCGGGCGCTTGGTGATTTCATAGACCTGCCACCCGACGGCGACCGACTGCATTTCCGTGGCGAGCACGATGAAAAACCGCGCGACCTGGTACAGCGTGAAGGACGAATAGGTGAACGCAACACGCCCAGCGAGGCGGGGAGTCCCGGAAGCGGCCATCGATCTCTACTGTGCCACAAAATCAGAATTCAAACGAGAGTGGCGCGTGCAGCTCGAAAGACACTGGGAAAGCAGAAAACAACCAAGAGATTCCTCGCGCAAAAAACGCGCTCGGAATGACAGCGTCGTACAAACGCCGCAGTTCACTTCGCGGAGTCAGTGCCGAGGACCGCGTCGAAGACGAAGCCGAGGAGATGGCGGGCGTCCCGATCGGTGATCGCGAAGCGATCGAGAAGATGCTCGACGACCAGAGCGTTGGCCAGCGCGCCGAGGCCGGTGGCGGCGGCGGTACTCGAGATCGGGAGCGTGCGGCCAAGGGCCCTAGCGACGCGGCGGACGAACTCCGCTCCAGAGGCGCGGAGGCGTTGGTGGCGGGTGAGGGCGCGCGCGCTCGCTTCCGGATGACGGATGGCGAAGAGCTTGAATTCGAGCGAGAGCAGCGCGAGGCGGCGGTCTTTCGCGTTCCGCACGTAGTGCTCGCGCAGGGCGCGGAGGCGGTCCGCCGGACTCTTTTCCTGTTCGAGCAGCGCGTCGACTTCCGCGACACGCTCGGCCACCCACTGTTCGAGGAGCGCGAAAAAAATATCTTCCTTGCCGTCGAAATTCGCGTAAAGGGCGCCGCGGGTGTAACCAGCGAGGGCGGCAATGTCCTCGAGGCGCGCGGCTTCGAATCCGTCGCGGGCGAAGACCGTTTCGGCTGCGGCAAGAAGCCTGTGCCGGGTGGCTTCGGTGCGAGCCTGCTGCCGAGACACCGCGGACTTCGTCCTCTTCGTCCGCCCGATGCGGGGAGAAGGATGACGAAGCGCGCGGCCCTGGATCATGCGCATTCCGTCACCCACGCTTTACAGCATACATACATGCATGTATATTTATGCGGAATCAGGAGACTTTGCAAGAAGAATCGGAATGGCATCCGCGACAGCGACAATCGGTCATGACGCGTGGAGGCCGCGGTACAACCCGTGGCTGATCGCCTTTACCGTCACATTGGCGACGTTCATGGAAGTGCTGGATACTTCCGTGGCCAACATTGCCCTTCCTCACATCGCGGGGAGCTTCGGCGCGAGCACGAACGAGGCGACATGGGTACTGACGAGCTACCTGGTGTCGAACGGCATCGTTCTGCCGATCAGCGCGTGGCTGGCGACACGCTACGGGCGCAAGCGGTTCTACATGTCCTGCGTGGTGCTGTTTGCGGGGAGCAGCTTTCTATGCGGTCTCGCGCCAACGCTTGGGTTGCTTGTTTTCTTCCGCATCCTTCAGGGAATCGGCGGGGGCGGTTTGCAGCCGAGCGAGCAGTCGATTCTGGCGGATACGTTTAGGCCGGAGCAGCGGGGAATGGCGTTTTCGATTTACGCAATGGCGGTTGTGCTGGCGCCGGCGATTGGCCCCACGATCGGCGGATGGATCACGGACAATTACAGCTGGCGGTGGATTTTTTATATCAATGTGCCGATCAGCCTTATTTCGCTTTTTCTCACTTATCGTGTTGTCGAGGACCCGCCATACCTGAGCGAGGAGCGGATCAAAGCAAAAAGGGGAGGGGTCGACTACGTGGGCCTGGGGCTTGTGGCTTTGGGCGTAGGTTGCCTTCAGATGGTGATGGACAAGGGACAGGAAGCAGACTGGTTCGGTTCGCACTGGATTACGGCCGGTTCCATTGCGGCGGTTGTCATTTTGATTTTCTGGGTGCAATGGGAATGGCGGCATCCACATCCGATTGTGGAACTCAAGCTTTTGAAAAAGCGCAATCTCGCGACGGCCATGTTTTCGATGCTCATACTTGGGTCGGTCTTGTACGGGACGACCGTATTGCTTCCGGAATTTCTGCAAAACCTGATGGGCTACTCGGCGGCGCAAGCAGGCGAGTGCATGGCGTTAGGCGGTTTTCTGATGATGATCACCATGCCGTTGTCCGGGGCGTTGAGCGGAAAAATGGATTCGCGATTTCTGCTGGCGCTTGGATACGGCGCAACGTCCCTAGGCCTCTATCACATGGCGACGCACCTGAGTCTGGAGATGGATTTCGGGACGGCAGCCATGCTGCGCACGTACCAGGTGGCGGGCCTGGCATTTATCTTCATTCCATCAAATGTACTGTGCTATGCGGGTGTGCCGCGCGAGAAGAACAACCAGGTTTCAAGCATGATGAATTTTGTCCGCAATATTGGAGGCAGCGTCGGGATCGCGGTGGTAAGCACACTTGTGACGCGGGCCACGCAGACACGGCAGAACTATCTCGCGGCGCACATGCAGAACGGCAATCCGATGTTTCGCCAAATGGTCGAGGGAATGTCCGCCACACTTCGCAATCAAGGATTGAGCGCTGAACAGGCGACCCACCAGGCCTATGGACGTATAGCAATGCTGATGGAGCAGCAGGCGAGTGCGCTTGCGTTCAAGGATGTAGTAGCGGTGCTGGCTCTGGTGGTGGCGTGCCTGATTCCGCTCGCGTTCATCATGAAGAAGCCAGCCGCAAGAGAACGAGTGTCGCCGCCGGCGCATTAGGAGTTTCGACTCGAAGGCATCTGCGTATCCCTCCGGCACCATTTCTATTTCAAGAAGCAGTATCCATACGAATACGAGAAGGCGGCGCGGGAACTCATCGGGCCGGAACGAACCGCACTCCTGGAGCAGGTCAAGGCCGACCGGAGGACCTACAGAATGGGAATCTACGAGTGGTCAAAAATTGAGATGGCGTTGAAACAGGAATTGGCGCACTTGCAAAAAGCGACCTAGATTATAATCGTTGCGTAGGTCGGCGTTCTTGCCGAGAAGGAGGTGATCCCTGAGGTACGCGAATTATTGATTGAGCTGTAGGGGAGGCGCGTGTGATTCTGCCATGCGCCTCTTTTTTCGTCCTCGCACCCCATGTATTGGTTCATTGCTCGCGTTTCGATAGTGAAGTACCCTCTCGATCAATATGGCGGACGACCCCAAACCGTTGACTGGCGACCCCGCCGTCCTAAATGAATTGCTCGCGAAGTGGGGCGAGTGGTCTCGACAACATGTCAACTATGCCGACCTGATATTCAAAAGCGCCTTCGAGTTCAACAAACAGATAGCAGCTTTCCACGAACGCCTGCTTTTGATCAGTCTCGGTACCATCGGTCTTTCGGTAACCGCGCTCACGTCCTATATTCCTAAGGTTCCTTCGGCGGTTTTCCCCAAGCATATCTTTGTCTGGCTCATCGCACCTGCTTGGATTTTATTGATGGTATCGACGCTTTCGTCGGTCACCGTGATTGCCCATACCCTTGTGGCGAATCGAGTCTTATTGGTGGAGCTACGAAGGCTTGTAAATACCACGAGTTTCAATCAGGCGGCGGTTCAATTGAGAAAACTGTCGACAGCATTGACGGGGACAGTCACATATAATTCCCAGGCGTTTGAGGCATCAGATCTGTTTACAAAACTCGCTGACGACCTCAACCGGCAAGTTCAAGAACCTTCCGGGGGTTTCGCCGATGGAGCGACCAAACAGGCTGTTTTGGAGGCGTCGAAGCTTGCCAAATTCGGACGCTTCGCTATGATCACGCTCCAGCTAGGTCTCGTCTTGCTTTGTATTTCCGCTCTAAAGCTCTTTCTCTTATTCTGAACATATCCCCACCCCGCCTTTGACATACATCGGCAAGCTCTTCGACGAAATAATCGTTGAGCGCGGAAAACGGATGGACCGGCAGCTTTTGAATAACGCCCTCTCTTCCTTCGAAGACACGTTGACCGAGATCGTCCGCGTCGCATCGGACATCGCCCAAAGCCAGTGGATTAATCCGCAGGCCCGCGTCATGGCGCTCAGGGAGATCCGCGAAGCCCATAACGCCGTGTTCGAAAAGCTCTTCGACGCCGGAGTGTTTGACGGCAGGCGCGGCAGCTTGGAGTTCACCATCCGCAACACCCCTCTCCTGGAAGAGAAGAAAAAGGCAGCTACAAAAGGGACAACGCTCGAAGGGGGGAATCACTGCGTGGCGGCGGGCGCGGCAGAATCCGTGTGCCGTTTTTTCGCAAGGCGGCGATGGATATCCGGCCAGAATTCCTTTAGCTCATTTCCGAAGGCGTCGATCGCCATCTGGACGCCCCAGTTGTTGAGGTTGCTCGACACACTCCGATCCGCCGCCGGATAGTAGAAGTTCGAGATCCCAATCGCGACCCCGTTTCCGGCCACCTCGGAAACATTGAAGACCTGCCCCCCCGAGTCCTTCCGCGCGACGAAAATCCGGCTCAGCGCGTAGCCGAAGCGGTGAACGAACGTCCCCTTTCCCATTTGAAAATAGCGTGGGTCCGTTTTCAGGATGGTGGGGAAGACAGCGCCCACCATCATGTTGCCGTCCACCTGATCCGCCATTGCCGTTCCGTATCGCTTCGCATAGCCGACAGTACCCTGCCCGAAGCCGGGATAGGCGTTCTCGGCCTGACGGATTCCCGCCACGATGCCCACCACCGCAAATTCGTACGGGTCGAAAGCCCCTTCTGCCGTGATGGCGAACTTCTCTTTCCAGGCAAGCGGCTTCACCTGGACCTCATTCTCGACCGTGAGGTAATTCGGCATGACGTAAAACATTCGATCGTTCTTTTTCTGGGGGCCCTGCGTTTGGCCCGGATTGTTCTGGTCCTGCGTACCGCTCTGGAGTGTGGCCGATTGTCCGGTCGCGCCGGGTTGATCCTGTGAGAACGTCGCCGCCAATAGCGGGGGTTGTCCCTGAGTAAACGCCGAAGATGCGGAGAACAGCGCCGCAACCGCCATGGCGGTGCAAACGAGACACGTTCGGGCAATGCGGCGTGCGTTGATCATCGCGCCTGATTATCCTTGTGCAGCGCGGCTACAGATTTGCCGGACGCCGACTCCCGTACCTGAAGGTTCAAGGACGCCCCACGCTGGATGCCCACAAACCCAGAGAACTCGGCAGGATATCGAGGAAGCTTGCCTCAGGCAGTGCTCTTGAACCCGACAAGCATATCGAAAAGAGAGCAATAGCGAAAGGGACGGCGTGCAAATGCCATTCTTGCTCCGGCCGCTAGGGATTGTTCGAGGCTGCGTCCAACAGGGAGCGCTGATCGCTTGGATAGGTGATGCGGGTACCGCGGACGCTGGCGAAGGGGGTCAGCGTGTGTTCTTTCGGCTCGGCGGCGCTGACAATTTCGAGCACGCGGATGCCGCGAACGAGAAGCGCGTCGGCAACGAGCGAGCGATGGCAGCGCCAGGGCACCGCTTCGGCGCACATCAGGACGCTTGGCATGGTTTCGGCAAGGCGCACGGCGCGGTCGAGCGCGTCCGCGAATTCAGGCGTCTGCATATAGTCCGCGAAGCCGCGAAAGCCCGCGTTGCGCCAGCCGAGATTGACTGAGTCGCGTTTGGCGTGGCGCAGACCACCGAGGTCTTTCAGGTGGACGTAACGGATCTTCGCAGCGCGCAGCGACGCCGCCAGCACGTCACTAGTGAATTGAGGATTGTGGCGGGATTTCGGGATGGTGCGGATGTCCAGGAGTTGCCGGATGCCATGCGCGCGGAGGAGATCGATGAACTCGTCGATCGGGCGGGTGGAGTGCCCGACGGTGAAGATCGTGAGCGGGCGGCGAGGTTTCATCGCGCCATGCAATGATAATGCGGATCGGAGCGGGGGCGGACGCGCGAGTGGGCGCTACGAAACCGGCGCTCCATCAGGATGTCAACAGGGCCAGGTAACTTCTATCGCGCTTGCGGAACACTCTGCAGTTGCCGGCTCTTGCGGAATTGCTTTTCGGAGTAGAGAGAGTCGTCGGCACGACGGAGAAGCTGAGGCAGCGACTCACCGGGCAGGTAGTCCGCCGATCCCGCCGAATACGAGAGGGAGATCTTGCCGTGGCCTGGGTCAAACTCGAGGGCGGTCAAGCGATCGAGGACGCGTTTGATGCCTCCGGGCTGGCACTCGGGAAGCAGCACGAGGAACTCGTCACCACCGATGCGCGCGGGGAGGTCGGAGCCGCGGGTCGCGGACATCAGGCGCTGAGCAAAGGCCTGCAAGGCGGCGTCTCCCGCGCCGTGGCCATACTGGTCGTTGATGCCCTTGAGGCCGTCGAGGTCGATCATCAAGACGGTCAACGAATGCCCGTGGCGTTGCGCCCGGGCGATCTCGGCTTCCAGGCGCTCCTCGCCAAACCGACGGTTGTGGAGGCCTGTGAGCGGGTCCACGATGGAGAGTTGGCGGAACTCCTCCGCGCGTTTCTGCTCCTGGCCCGCAATCTCCACCTGGTTGACGAGTTCCTGGCGGATTTGCCTGAGCTGAATCTGCTGGTAAAGGGTATACACGCTGAAGAGCAGAATCAGACCCAACAGGCCACGCACGGCCTGACCCAGATTGACTTGATAGAACGGGTCGTTTGGCGCCGCCGTCACCCAGACGGCGAGAGAGACGACCGCAGCCGTCAAAGAGAGGATGACGACGGTCGCCGTGCCCCAGAGGGACCAGTCGTGCCGCGCGAGCTTTTTCAGAACGCGCTGGATTTCCTGAGTACGCTGTTCCGCGCCGTTGTCCGGGAAACCAGTATTTTCTGCGCCCATGTGATTTGGTTACACGCCCCAAGTAGTCCATCCAACTTAATGGGTTCTCCGGTCGCGCGCAAAGGTTTGTGATCGTCATGGTTTCGTTGGAGTAACCGCCCCGGCGAGTTCGCTGGAACCCCGTTCAGGACGGCGCGGAATGGGCCGTGCCGCCCGCAGACAGGCTCAGACAGGGGCGTTCATCGCCGGTTCACGATCCTGCGAGAGACTGTGCGGCGGCGAGAATTCCGCTTCTGTGCGGGAAGCGGGGCGAGGATAATGGGAGCCCGGCGAGGGTCGATGGCAAAGGCGAAGGTTTTGTTTTGGGACAACGGCGGCGTGATCCTGACGAACGGATGGGACCGCGGGTCGCGCCGGAACGCGGTCGAGAGATTCAACCTCGACTGGGCCGATTTCGAAGACCGCCACGAACTGATGCTGAACGCCTTCGAGTGCGGCGAGGCGAGCCTCGACGAGTACTTGCGGCGGACGGTCTTCTACCGGGAGCGCGCTTTCACGCCTGAGGAGTTCAAGCAGTTCATGTTCGAGCAGTCGCAGCCGTTTCCGGACGCGCTCGATTTCCTGGGGAAGCTGGCGAGGACGCAGCGTTACGTGATGGCGGCGCTGAACAACGAATCGCTCGAAATCAACGACTATCGCATCCGGGCGTTTCACCTGCGGGACTACTTCAAGGTATTCCTGAGCTCGTGCTACCTCGGCGTGCGGAAACCGGACCGCGGGATTTATCAATTGGCGCTGCAGATCACGCAGTGCGAGCCTTCCGAGTGCGCAATGATCGACGACCGCGGATTGAATCTGGAGTGCGCGCGGGAGCTCGGAATGCGGACGATTCAGTTTCAGAACGTCGAGCAGCTGCGGAGCGAACTGGCGCGACTGGGCGTGACCGCGGAAGGGTAGTAGCGCCGCGAAAAGCCCGAAACGACTACATGCCACGGCGGGTGCAAAAGGCGCACATGCCGCGAGAGGGGGCTGCGCAAAGGTACGTGCTTCGCGCGGTCCTTTGATGCCGGAGCTAAAGCTCCGACCCCCTAAACGGCGGGACCTGAGGGCCGAAGAGAGATCCCTCGCTGCGCTGGGAATGACAAACTGTCGGTGTTGACGGAGGGGAATTCGATGGAACTGGGAATGATCGGTCTGGGGAAGATGGGCGGGTTCATGACGGAGCGGCTGGTGCGCGGCGGCCATCGAGTGATCGCGTTCGACCGCGACGCGGCGGCGGTGCAGCGCGTGGCGGAGAAAGGCGCGGCGGGGATCGATTCGATCGAGAAGCTGGTCGCGCAGCTGAAACCGCCCCGCGCGATCTGGTTGATGGTACCGGCGGGCGCGCCGGTGGATCAGACGATCGACTTGCTGACGCCGCATTTTGCACCGGGCGACACGATCATCGACGGCGGAAACTCGTATTACCGGGACTCGGTGCGGCGCGCCGCGGCGCTGGCGCAGAAGAAGCTGAACTTCGTGGACTGCGGGACCAGCGGCGGAGTGTGGGGGCTGACCGAGGGCTACAGCATGATGGTAGGCGGAGACGCGGAGGTGGTAAAGCGGCTCGCGCCGATTTTCCAGACGCTGGCTCCGGGGCCGGACAAGGGCTGGGGAAGAGTCGGGCCGGCGGGGGCGGGACATTACGTGAAGATGGTCCACAACGGGATCGAGTACGGAATCATGCAGGCGTATGCCGAAGGGCTCGACCTGCTGCGGCACAAGAAAGAGTTCGGTCCCGATCTGCTGCAGATTTCGAAGATCTGGCAGTTCGGGAGCGTGATCCGGTCGTGGCTGCTGGATTTGACGGTGGACGCACTGGCTAAGAATCCGTCGCTCGAAGGCATCGGGGCGTACGTTACGGACTCAGGCGAAGGGCGCTGGACCGCGATCGAGGGCATCGAGCTGGGCGTTCCCCTGCCGACGCTCACGGGAGCGCTGGACACGCGGTTCCGGTCGCAGGATCCCGAGCCGTTTGCCAACAAGCTGCTGGCGATGATGCGGCACGAATTCGGTGGACATGCAGTGCAAACAGCCACGAAGGAATAGGCGCTGGCTTCGGATCGTCACGCGCTGCCCCTACAGCGGATGAAGTTGGACGGCAAAGTAGTCGCGCGGAATGCGGAAATGATCGGGCTGATCTCAGATACTCACGGGCTGCTGCGTGAGGAGGCAGTGCGCGCGTTGCAAGGGTCGGAGCTGATTATCCACGCCGGGGACGTGGGCAAGCCGGAAATCCTGGAGGCGCTGCGAGAATTGGCGCCTGTGGTCGTCGTGAAGGGAAACGTCGACATAGAACCATGGGGAGCAAAGCTGCCTCCAAACGCCGTTGCCGAAGCCGGCTCGACGACGATTTACGTCCTGCACAATCTGCGCGAGCTGGACCTGGATCCCGTTGCCGCCGGGTTTCAGATCGTGGTGAGCGGGCATTCGCACCGGCCGTCTCGCCTGGAAAAGGCGGGCGTTCTGTACATCAATCCGGGGAGCGCCGGGCCCCGGCGGTTCGATTTGCCGATCACCGTGGCGCAATTGGATTTGCGCTCCCAGCCGTGGAAAGTTAACTTCATCGAACTCGAGGACCGGGATCCACGATGAAAATGGACACACGGGTCTATCCCGATCTCGACGCGCTGAGCCGTGGTGCGTTCAACGAGCTGCGGCGGGTCATGGACGACGCAGTGAAGGAACGGGGCCGCTTCACCATCGCGCTATCGGGCGGTCGCACGCCGGCCAAGCTGTACGAGCTGTGGGCGCAAGTGGAGGCTCAGAATGTGCCAACGGCATGGGGTTGCGTGCATCTGTTCTGGGGCGACGAGCGGTACGTCTCGCACGACGACCCGCTGAGCAATTACCGGATGACGCGGGAGACGTTGATCCAGCACGTCCCGATTCCCGCGGCCAACGTGCATCCGATGCCTGGCCCCGAGAATTTTGCCACTCCGCAAGATGCCTCAGATGCCTATGAATTCGAGCTGCGGAAGTTTTTTGGCTCTGCTCCGCCCGCGTTCGATCTGCAGCTACTGGGCCTCGGGGTCGAGGGGCACACTGCGTCTTTGTTCCCGGGCTCCCCGGCGCTGGAAGAAAAGCTGCGATGGGTCGCCGCAGTCGAGGTGCAGGCGAAACCGCCGCGGCGGATGACGCTGACCCCTGTTGTGCTGAACCAGGGACGGAACACCTTCTTTCTGGTGTCAGGAGCGGACAAACGCGAGATTCTTGAAGCTCTGCGCAAAGAGCCGCAGTCGGGTCCGAGCCAGTATCCGGCGGGCAGAATTCAGCCGGTGGGCCGGACCCTGTGGCTTCTCGACCAGGCCGCCGGCGGCTGAGAAAGCGGCACTTAGTCGAAACCTGGCAAGCCCCGTCACGTCTAATGGTTTTGGATCCGATAGATATCCTGTGTTTCTGTATTTCAGCAGAATCCGGCTGCCCGCGTTGCGATCCCAGACGACGCGCCGAATGGAGTTATGCGTCCGCCGGACGCGCGCGGTATCATAAGTTGGTGGTTGTTTCAGCATCGGGTCAGCGGGACATTGGACATTGTCTGTTGCGCCTCGCCAGAGGAAGGCCTTGAAACAGGCACCCTTGAGGAAGGAACGGGAATACAGCTATCGATGAATAGGAACTTTATCCGGCCAGCGGCCTTGCTCGGCGTCCTGATCATGCTCCTCGTCAGCAGCGGTTGCACGACCAAAACGGCCCAAACGGCGCCAATTTTCGCGGTCCCGGTGACGGTGGACAAAGCCGTGCAGAAGACCGTTCCAATTAACCTGACGGCGATCGGCTCGGCCGATGCGTATTCCTCGGTGTCCGTGAAGGCTCAGGTGAATGCGGTGCTCGAGGAAGTGCACATGAAGGAGGGGCAGTTCGTCCGGAAGGGCGACCTGCTTTTCACGTTGGACGCGCGGCCATTCGAGGCGGCGCTGGCGCAAGCACAGGCCAACCTGGCGCGCGACAGGGCGCAGGCCGAACTGAACGACGTGCAGGCCAACCGTTACGAGGCGCTTTACAAGGCGGGCGTGGCCGCGAAGGAACAACTGGACACGATGAGGGCGAATGCGGACGCGCAGCGCGCCGCCGTGCGCGCCGATCAGGCCGCGGTGGATTCGGCGCAGCTCCAATTGGACTACTGCAAGATTTATGCACCGACCGCCGGGCGAACCGGGGCTTTGCAGGTCTACCCGGGAAACATCGTGAAGCAAAACGACGTGCCCGTGCTGATCGTGATCAATCAGGTGACGCCGATCTTCATCGACTTCTCGATCCCGGAACAGTATCTCGGCGCCGTCCAGAAATTCATGGCGCGGGGAAGACTGAGCGTGGAGGCAACACCCTACGGGGAAACGCAGGCGGAAACGGGATACCTCACGTTCGTGGACAACACCGTGGACAACACGACGGGAACGATCAAGCTCAAGGCAACTTTCGAGAATTCGGATAATCGCCTGTGGCCGGGCCAGTTTTCGACCGTGCTGCTGCGCCTGGCTCAGGATGAGAACGCAACCGTGGTTCCCACGCAGGCAGTGCAGACCGGACAGAAGGGCGATTTCGTGTACGTCGTTACATCCGATTCGACCGCCGAGCAGCGGCCTGTGAAGGTGGCGCGGACCATCGGAGGAGACGCCGTGATAGCGAGCGGCATCCAACCGGGCGAAACCGTAGTCACCGACGGCCAGCTCCGGCTGATCCCTGGCATCAAAGTGCAGGTTCGGGGACCGGCGGGCAGCTAGGGCGCTTTATGAATATCGTCGAACCGTTTATCCGCAGACCGGTCATGACGACCCTCGTCATGGCCGCCATCCTGTTGTTCGGGCTCCTAGGCTACCGCTCGCTCGCCGTGAGCGACCTGCCCAACGTGGACTTCCCAACGATCCAGGTTTCCGCGGGCCTGCCGGGCGCGAACCCGGACACGATGGCCGCGGCCGTTGCCACACCGCTCGAGAAGCAGTTCTCGACGATCGCCGGCATCAACTCGATGACGTCGACGAGTTATCTCGGCAGCACGCAGATCACGCTGCAATTCGATCTGAGCCGCAACATCGACGGCGCGGCGCAGGACGTGCAGGCAGCCATCGCGCGGTCCGAGGGCCAGCTTCCGCCGAACATGCCGAGCCCGCCGACGTTTCAGAAAGTGAACCCGGCGGATCAGCCCATCTATTTCCTCGCGCTGACTTCGAAGACTTTGCCGATCTACGTGGTCGATCAATATGCGGAGACGCTGCTGGGCCAGCGGATCTCGATGCTCCCGGGCGTGGCGCAGGTGCAGGTATTCGGAGCGCAAAAATACGCCGTGCGGATTCAGCTCGACCCGAGCGCGCTCGCCTCCCGGCAGATCGGGATCGACGAGGTGACGACGGCGGTGCAGAACGCGAACGTCAACCTGCCGACCGGAACGCTGTTCGGCGAACACAAAGCATTCACGGTGCAGGCGAATGGCCAGCTGACCCGCGCCGCGCTTTACCGCCCGCTGATCGTCGCCTACCGGAACGGGTCGCCGGTGCGGCTGGGCGAACTCGGAAACATTTTCGACAGCGTGCAGAACGACAAGATCTCGAATTACTACAACGACGGGAACGCGGTCATCCTGGCTGTCCAGCGGCAGCCGGGAACAAACACGGTGGACGTGGTGAAGGGCGTCAAGCAGATTCTTCCGCAGTTCCAAGCGATCCTCCCGCCCTCGATTTCGCTGATCGAAATATACGACCGGTCCGCCGGGATCCAGCAATCGGTCAACGAAGTGAAAACGACGCTTTTTCTGGCGATCTGCCTGGTCGTTCTGGTGATTTTCCTCTTCCTGCGCAACCTTTCCGCCACAGTGATCCCCAGCATCGCGCTGCCCATGTCGATCGTCGGGACGTTCGCGGTGATGTACCTGCTCAACTACACGCTGGACAACCTCTCCCTGATGGCCCTGACGCTTTCGGTGGGCTTTGTCGTGGACGACGCGATCGTGATGCTCGAGAACATCGTGCGCCACATGGAGATGGGCGAAGGCGCCATGGAAGCGGCGCTGAAAGGCTCGCGAGAGATCGGTTTCACGATCGTCTCCATGACGCTGTCCCTCGCGGCGGTGTTCATTCCGGTTCTTTTCATGGGCGGAATCATCGGGCGGCTGCTGCACGAATTCTCGGTCGTGATCATGATGGCGGTGCTGGTGTCGGGGTTTGTCTCTCTGACGCTCACGCCGATGCTGTGCAGCCGCTTCATCCAGCCGCAGCACAACCGGCAACACGGCCGGGTCTACATGGCGCTCGAAGGTTTCTTCGAGCGCCTGCTGAGACGCTACGACGTTTCGCTGCAGTGGGCGCTGCGCCACCGCGTATTCGTGATGGGCTCCTCGGGAATCATCCTTGCGATCACCGTCTGGCAATTCATGAGCATCCCCAAGGGATTTCTGCCGGAGGTGGATTCGTCCCAGCTCCAAGGTTACACGCTGGCCGCGCAGGGCATTTCGTTCGACGCGATGAAGAAGCATCAAGACGAGCTGAACAAGATCCTTGTCGCCGATCCGAACGCGAACGGTTTCTTCTCGAGTCTCGGCACCGTCGGCGGCGGCACCAACTCGGGTTTCGTTTTCCTCCATCTGAAGACTCCCTCCGAACGGCCCGAAGTGCCCAGCCAGACGGTACTGGCGCTGGAGCGCAAGTACGGCGGCGTGCCGGTGCTGGGCGGCACGCTGCGCGCGATCGCGCCTCTTTTCAAGCACCATCCGACGATTGTGGAGGTGATGCAGGAACTCCGGATGAAACTCGGAGGAATCACCGGCCTCGCGGTTTATCTGAGGAACCCGCCGCCCATTCAGATCGGCGGCCAAGTGACGAACAGCCCCTACCAGCTCACGCTGCAAAGCCCGGACACGGAGGAACTATATCGCGTCGCCACCGACTTCGAGCAGAGGATGCAAACGCTCTCGTCCATTCAGGATGTGACGAGCGATCTGCAAATCAAAAACCCGCAGGTGAACGTCAACATCGATCGCGACAAAGCGTCGGCTCTCGGCGTCAACGCGGCACAGGTGGAGGACGCGCTCTACACAGCCTACGGGCAGAGGCAAATCTCGACAATCTACGCTCCGAACGACGAATATTGGGTTCTGATGGAGCTTGAAGACCAATACCAGAGAGAGCCTTCCGCGCTCTCGTTGCTCTACGTGCGGTCCAGCACGGGGAACCTGATTCCGCTGAACGCCGTGGCGAGTCTCGGTGAAAGTCTAGGGCCTCTCAGCGTGAACCATCTCGGCCAGCTTCCGGCGGTGACGATTTCGTTCAATCTTAAGCCGGGCATTTCGATCGGGCAGGCCGTGGATCAAGTAAGCGAGCTCACGCGCACGCTGCCGGCAACGGTCACGTCGGCATTCCAGGGCAACGCGCAGGCATTCGAGTCGTCGCTGGCGGGTCTGGGGATTCTGCTGTTGATCGCAATCCTCGTAATCTACATCGTGCTCGGAATCTTGTACGAGAGCTTTATTCATCCGCTCACGATTCTCTCCGGGCTGCCGTCGGCCGCCTTCGGCGCGCTGCTGACGCTGCAACTCTCCGGGTACAGCCTCGATCTTTACGGATTCGTCGGTGTGATCATGCTGATCGGCATTGTGAAGAAGAACGCCATCATGATGGTGGACTTCGCGATTGCACGGGAGCGGGAAGGGCACACGACAGCCGCCGAAGCCGTATATCAGGGCTGCTTGGTGCGCTTCCGGCCGATCATGATGACCACAATGGCCGCTTTGATGGGCACCTTGCCGATTGCCCTCGGCCTGGGTGCGAATGCAGGTTCGCGGCGTCCGCTCGGGCTAGCGGTGTGCGGCGGACTCATCTTCTCTCAGCTCGTCACTCTTTATCTGACACCTGTGTTTTACACCTACATGGACTCTTTCCAGGGATGGATGGAGCGCCATTTCGGAAGAATCAGGGGATTCGGGAAAGCCCCATTGGCCGAACGGCCCGTCTCCGCAGACTGAACGCCGTACGTTTGCACTTCGCCGGCAATTCGCCAAATACCTGTCTCTTCGTACCATTGACGAGTTACTCCGGGCTGCCTAGCATAGTGCTTGATGCAAAGGGAATTCCGAAATTTCTGAGCCGTTAACCCCTTTGTTTCCTCGGCTTTTCGCTGAGGCTTAATCAGGATGACCTTCAGGGAAGACCTGCCTACGGACATACGGATGAGAGCGAAGCGGCGCGGGCCGCGGATGAACTCGCGCGTTCCGGTCGCGATCGAATGGAACGGAACGGCCGGACCCCCTGATTTCGAAGCGGGCTTTACGCGAGTGGTCAACAACTATGGGTGCCTGCTCGTGAGTCCCAGGGAAGTTGACTTGCGGCAAAAGCTTCGCCTGACCAATCTTGCGACGCGGCGCGCGGCAAACGCCGTGGTGGTGTGGAAGGGCACGAAGCGGCCCGACGGGTGGGATTTGGGAGTGGAACTCCTGGCGGCCGATCTCGATTTCTGGGGTGTCGAACTTTGACAACGAATCACGCGAAAGTTCCGCCGGCAGCCCGCTCCGCGGCGCCAGCCAGCTCAAATGTGTTTCCATCCAGGCCCGGCGGTTTCGCCGAGAAGCCCGCAGCCGGAGCAAAGCCTTTTAAATCGGCCACCGCAGATCAGGAGCGCCGCCACGGCCAGCGCGTGTTGCTCCGCATACGCACCCGGATCCACGTCGCCATGGAAGGCGCATCCACAACGCTGGAAGCGACCACGCTGAGCGTGAATCCCCGCGGGGCGCTCGTGGTGATCAAGAAGAACCTCCCGCTTGAAACGCGTCTGGTGCTCGAGCACAGCGGCACGAGGGAGCGCGTGGCCTGCAAGGTAGCGCGAACGCCGCGGGAGATGCCCGAAGGGTTCCACACCCCGCTTGAATTTGATTCCCCCGCCCCGGACTTTTGGAAGATCGCGTTTCCGCCCGCCGATTGGCGTTCCGAAGACCTGTAGTTCGCCTCGAGACTAGGCGGGCGTGGACCGGCTCGACCCACCCCGCACTGCAAGACGGCACGTGCCCCGCCCCACAACGGAGGTGTCCCGGGCTTGTTTAACAATTCACACGAAAGTCACATTAGTAATCTTGACTCTGCCCGCAGCCGGTGCGATTCTCGCCGAACCCCTTCCGAGCAGTTGACCAGAAGACCGGAGACCCAGGAGGACCCATGTCAGACCAAGAACGTCGCATTTCACCCCGGAAGGAATGTGCGGTTCCGCTTCGCTTTCGTGTCATCGCGAACGGAAACGGAGCTCATGCGGACGAAGCGGAGACCGGCGAGCAGCCGGCATCGAGGACGGAAAGTTATTCGCCGTCCTATGAGGGCGAAGCCCTCAATCTTTCCGAGCGTGGTCTCTATTTCAGGTCTCGCGAGAAACTGAACGTTGGGGCGCCGCTGGAAATTCATTTCACGCTTCCGCGGGAACTGACGGGCCGCAACCCTGAACCGATGCGATGCAGCGCGCGAGTGGTTCACGTCGAACAGCAGCAAGATCAACGGGGAATGACAGGGATCGGCGCCGTCGTCGAGCGATTCGAGCCGGTTATAATCCCACGCAGCTGGAGCCACTAGGGAAACGGCGACAGGGCCGGGAAACAGCCGGGAAGCGGATTACGGCGCACCGTGCGGCTGGACCGTGAACGTCACCTTCGCGGCAGCAGTGTTTTTGAAGACGTCGGTGACGCGGACGGCGAGCGTGTGCTCGCCGGGGGGAAGTCCGGGAAGCTGCATGAGGTAGCTCTCCCTGGGCGCGTCCGAAAGCAGTCCGGTCGGAAACACGATCTGCCAATCCCCCGAATCGATACTGTATTCGGCGCGCGCGATCGCGCCGGGAGAGCCGATCGCGTCGAAAGAGGCCCGTGTATTCAGCAAGCCCGAGCCGGCGCGCAGATTGTCGATGCGCGGCGGTGTGTTCGCAACCTGCCAACGGTCGCTCCGGCGTTCGCTGACGATCGACTGATCCGGCGGATTCGACGGGGAATCAGACGCCACGATCTTGAGGTAATAGGCGCCGTCGGGCATCGAGGTGGTGTCCCAGGAATAGTATCGCTGCTTCAGCTTGTCCTTCAGCAGGCGCCAGTTCTGCTCGCCCTCGCCGCGGAAGTAGATGTCAAAGGCAAGGTCGTCGCCGTTATCGTCGTGGGCACTCCAAAGTACGCTCTCGTAGCCCTTTTGTTCGAACCCTTGCGGGGGAACTTCGATTGGTCCTCCTTGAGAGGAGGGCTCGGCGTTCGCGAGGGAAAAGGATGGACTACCTGCCGGGCCATGCGGATACCGAAGCTGTACGGGGACAGGAGCGCCAGGTCCGCCCGGCTGCGCCGCAAAACCCATGAGGCGGATGCCCGGGTCCTGAATCGCGATGTCGTCGATGACCGGCGCGACGTTCTTGGGCTGATAGGCGAGATTGACCCAAGCAATGTTCGGCGGCAGACCCTTGTC
Source organism: Candidatus Acidiferrales bacterium (assembly GCA_049523255.1). GTDB lineage: Bacteria > Acidobacteriota > Terriglobia > Acidiferrales > UBA7541 > Palsa-295. The sequence goes on from JBEKNB010000001.1 coordinate 320,796, forward strand.
GGTATCGACGAAGACCGCCTTCCATTGGACGAACCGCGCCGGAGGGCAGTCCGCCGCCGCTCCCGCTGAGTCCTTGTACGGCCCCGCCCACGGACTCCAATTCTCCTCCGGGTTCGAGGTATTGCCCGAGCGGACGTAAAAGGCAACTTTTCCGTCCGTGGCGCCGTTCTCGCCCCACCAAGTCAGCCGGCCCCAGTGCGAGAAGATCTTGGCGTCGAACGGCTGAGACTCAAAGCTGCCGTTCGATTCGTAGCCGGGACCAAGGGTGAAGATTTTTCCCGGATTCGCGGTCGCGACGAAGACTCGTCCGTCCGATCCGGCGACAAGGCTGGTTACCTGCGCCGAGGCGGTCTTGGCGAGGTTCGCGTACACGCTGTTTCCCTCGAGTTCCGTGACGGTACCGTTGTTGCCCGTCCCCAGCAGGATCTTCCCGGCGGGAGAAAGGCCCATGGTGAAAACGAGATCCTCACGCGATGTCCAAAGCACGTCCGGCGAACCATCGGGACCAATTCTCACCACTTCTGCGCCGCCCGTTGAAGAGAGAGTCGGGAACGAGAACGTGGTGACGGGCTGCTGCGCCGCAGTGGTGGGCTGGGCTTGCGAGACAATGACGCCCGGATTCGTGACCTGCGGCGCTTGCGAAGGTGCCGCCTGAGGGACTGTTGGCTGGAGCGGGACGCGCGGGAGGCCTGACGCGCGGGTCTTTTCGCCGATCGAAGCCGCGTAGAGATTCCCGTCGCCGTCCACGACCAGCGAGGTCACCTCCGCCTTGTTTGTCTCGTAAATGACGAAAGGCGTTCCCGCCTCGGGAGCAGCCTGGGGGGGCTTCCGCACAATTTCCACGCGCAGGACGAGCCCATCGGGTTCCGTGCCGATCAGCAGATTGCCCTTGGAATCGAAAGCGAGCGATCGCGCGTGGCGCTCCTGGCTCTGATAGAAGAGCTGGCCCTTGCCGTCCGGCGTGACGACAAAGACCTCGCCCTTGTCACCCGTGGCGACAAAGAGCGCGCCTTTCGAATCGACGGCCAGCGCCCATATGTATTTCGTTTTCGGTTCAAAGAAGACGCTTTTCTTGCCGTCGGGCGTGACTTGATAGACTTTGCCGTCCGGGGACGTGCCCACGTAGAGATTGTCCTTCGCATCGAAGGCGATCGTTTGCGCCACAAGCTCCGGGGATTCGAATACGGTCGCAGGCTTGCCGGAATCATCGAAGCGCAGGACCTTTGCGTCGGACCCACCAGCCGCATACAAGCGCCCGTGCGAATCGAGGCGGAGCGACCACAGGTAAGCGAGATTCGGATCGGCGAAAGAGTCGAACTTCGGCGCGGGTGAAAGGATTCCATCGCTCCGAATTGCCACGCCTTTGGCGGTGCCCTTCTCGAATTCCGAAAAATCTGTTTGCCGCCAGTAGCGCGTGTGCTCGGCGCGCGCCGCAATCGGCGCGATCGCCGCGAACGCCAGCAGGCACGCAAATATCGTTCGCCGCTTCATCCGGTGGAAGTCTCCTTTTATCGGGATCTCACTTCACGGTGATCGCCAGGATGCGCTGACCCACAATGATCTGATGCATTTCCACCGACCATTCACCGACTTTGGATTGCCCGAGCAGGCGCGCGTCACCCAAGTTCTGACGCTGGTCGAGCACGTTGATGGTCGATGCGGGGACGTTGGGCATTTCCTTGTCCTCGACAAGCATGGTCGGGGTGGTCTGGAGCAGGGTGGCGTAGAGGCAGTCGTTGTGCCGCTCGCGGTTGAGCAATTGGATCAATTCTTCGAGGCCGGCAAGCTGCCCCTGGGACGTCGCAGCCAGAGATTGCACGTTGCGGTTCAGGAAATCCGCGTCGCTGACCGCGAGTTCGAGCGTTCCGCGCGCCGCCTGCGGCGGTATGGTTACAGGCATCTCCTGGATAAACGGCTCGTCTCGGTACGGCCGCAGAAGAACCTTCACGGCCACGGTCTCGCCGGGATGCACTTCGCTCTTTTCGACCCAGGCGTTGTCGATGGTGGCCCAGCGGCGCTCTGCCAGAGTCTTGATCCGCAACTCAACGCGCTCGATTTCTGGCAATTCGTAGGGATTCGAGTAGACGCGACTGAAGGCGGATTGCACTTCCGTGGCAACGAAGAATCCGGCCGGCACCGGCTGATCGACGGGGGCAAACAGATTCTCCAACCGCACGGGCGTGTGCCCCTTTATTTCGATCGTGCCGTCGAGCTCGAGCGTCGAGCCTTCGCCATACACCGGGCTCCCGATAATTCCGTTGTAGACCGCGGTCGCCACGAGCGCGGGCGCCAATTGCGGGCTTTCGATGACCTCGAAGTGATATTTCTTTTCCGCGGTCGCCGTTTCGAGCGTTAGATCGACGGGGATCATCGGCGGCCCCGCGCCCAGCACGCCCATCACGGCCGTCTGCCGGTCCTGCTTCAGCGTGCCAATGGTTCCACCGGTGGTAATGATCTTCGTCGAGGCCGCGGCGGAGGCGAGAGTCATCAGGACGTGCGCGCGGGAAAGCGGAATTCCGACGGCGCCGAATCCGAACAGCGAATGGCCGCAAGCGAGAATGAGAGGACCGTCAACCGTCGTAACCGTGCAACCGGAGCTGAGCGAAAGATCGCCGCGGATCAGATCGATGCCCACCATCTCGCCGGGCTTAAGCTGCGCGTCGTCAGGGGACGGCGCGGCGGTGCCACCGGCCATCAGGGACATGCCCCACGCGGAGAACTCGCTGCCGAAGCGGGCGAGAGTTTCGGGGAAGAGGCCGGTGGCCACGAGCGGAGTCTCGATGGGAACAAGGAACTGACCGGAACCGGCCGCGATCCGCTGAGCGAAATCCGCAGTAAGAGGAACGCGCGTGCCGGACGCGGCAAATTCCGCGTTCGCCCCGGTCGCAGGCGACGCATCGCTCGTGGGGGGGCGCGGCGGCTCAGCCGGTGGCAGCGGTGACCGAGCGGGAACGGGAGAAGCCGCGGCCTTTTCCACCTCGAGCATGTCCGCAATGGGCGTCACGCCGGCGATCGCCTCTCTTGTAAACGTGCCCAGCTTCAGCGCAAGCGCGCCCAGCAGCTTGCCGTCCAGGTAGACGGGGCTGCCGCTCATTCCGGCTACGACGCCCGTCTGCTGCACTTTGTCGCCCAACAGGCGCACCAGAATGACGTCCTGCTTCGGCCCGATTGCATTGTGGAGGACACCGATGACCTCGAGATCGACCTTTTCGACCTGATCGCCGTCGAAGATCGTGTAGGCAACACCCTTCATCCCCTGCTTCACATCGCTCAAGGGAAATATCGGGGGGTCGTCCGCAGCGCGAGCGGGAAAGAGGCTAAACAGGACGAGAACCACAAGCAGGAGCAGACACGATTTCCGCCGGGCAGGAAGCATCAAACCATAATACGCGGGGCCATGGCGGGAAGTAAATGCCAGGGGCCCGCTCAAGCGCGCAGCCATCGTTATTCCTGGGCCGGCCTGTCGAGGGGAATCTCAAAAAACATCAAGGCCTTCTGCGAAGGAGCGGTTGTGACGTCCGGGATGTAGAGACTCGCATTGCGGGCAAGCGACATCTCGCGGCTCAGGTCGAAGAACAGGAAGCCGTGGATCAGCCCCATGGGAGGCACGAGGTCCGAGTCAAGAGACAGCGGGCGCAGAATGTCCAACATCTTGTCGGTCTTGCTGTCCGTGCCGGATGGAACTCCAATCGGAAAGCGCCGCGCTCGAGGGGCCGGCGGGCCGTTGGGATGCGCAACGGCGCCCGCGACTTCCTGAACCCCTAGCGAGTCAACGTCCTGCGCGTGGGAGCCGGCCGGACGCACGGTCAGTTGAATCGTGCTCAGATCGATGTGAATCGGCTGGTTCGTTTCGTTCCGCAGGAAGACTTCGACCGGCAGGATGCCCACCGGCACCGGATTGGCCTTGCCGAATTTTTCCTTCGCACGCGCCAGATCCGCGTAGGCATCTACCGAGACGCTCAAACCTTCGTGGCGGTCGTGCGGCAAGGATTCCTCGGCGGTGGCAGCGGGCGAAGCCGCATTTCCCGGGCGAGAATTGCCCTGCGCCAAAGCGGCCGCGCCGACGAGGAGCATCACGGCCGATGTCGAAATCGCTCGCGCAATCGTTCGCATGATGGCTTGTTTGTCCGATGCCCCGCGCGCGCAGGAAGTTGTGCGTCCGGCGCACCCCCCCCCGCAGCCGCTCCGCCCGGAGTGGCGACTCCAGAATTGATGCTTGCAGCATTAGCCGCGCACCCGCGGCCGCCACGAGAACGAATCGGAGCTTGACACAAAAGCAGCGGCTAGTGTATCGCTTTGCGCAACGAGGGGGGAATCGAAGGCCGCTGTCAGGGACAGGCGCACATTCCGGCGCAGCATTGCGGTTGTGAGCGCGAACCCCGGGAGGATTTGATGGCAAGCCGTAGAGAATTCCTGCAAGTAGGTATCGCAGCGTTGACGCTGCCTATTTCGGCGCGGGCCTCCTTATCGCCCGCAGGTTCCGTGCCGGCGACCGAGCCTGCACCAACACCGCTGTACAAGGTAATTTTCGACGAAAGGTTCCCCGCCAGCGTCGAGTTTGCCGACGAAGCGAAGAGGCTCGGCGCCTCGGTCCACGGGATCAAGGGCGACATTACGGACGTCTGGTTCGACGATCTCTATCATCGCTGGAAGAAAGGTCCGGCGGCGATTGCGGGTTTGACGGCGCACGGCCCCATCTTCTGCCTCGAGAGATTGGCGTGGGACCAACGGATGCGCGTGGTATTTCGCGCCGAGCACAAGCGCCTCTCGAACGGCGGTATCGAGCACGCGCTGACCGGTCCGGAGAATATGGTGGGTCGCGCCGCGAATTTGCGCGTTGACGGGTCAGGCTGGGGCGCGCGGATGGCGGCGTTGGTGATGCACTGTCCGGCAGGCTGTTCGACACCGTCGAAAGCGACGATCGTCGCTCCTTCGGTACAATCGGCAGGCGATGGTCCAGATCTTCTGATCTCCTGGGTCATTGCGCCCGTCGGCCAAGCATAGAGTGTCCGCGGCGCTCGTGAGCCGACAATCAGGAGCATGCGATGAAAATTCCGCCTGGCGTAAGCAGCAAGGATTTCTCCGACGCGCTGACGCAGTTTGAAGAAGCCGTCGGCAAGGAGTGGGTTTTTACGAGCGATGAGGACGTAGCCCTCTATCGCGATGCCTACTCGCCTTTCTGGGGCGAACCGGACGAGCTCGTCGCATCGGCGGCGGTCGCGCCGGACGGGGTCGAGCAGGTGCAGAAAGTCGTCAAGATCGCGAACAGCTACAAGATTCCCATCTACCCGGTCTCGACGGGCAAGAACCTCGGGTATGGCGGTTCCGCGCCCGTTCTTTCCGGCAGCGTCGTGCTGGATTTAAAGCGCATGAATCGAATTCTGGAGGTCAATGAAAAGAACGCCTACGCGCTCGTGGAACCGGGCGTGAGTTACTTCGACCTCTACCGGTACATTCAGGAGAAGGGGCTCAAGCTCTGGATTGACGTGCCCGATCCCGGCTGGGGCAGCCCGATCGGCAACTCTCTCGACCGCGGCGGCGGCTATTTGATGGCGCAGTATCGCAACCACTTCGACTCCCATTGCGGGATGGAAGTCGTGCTGGCTAATGGGGAAATCCTGCGCACGGGGATGGGAGCTATGCCCGGCGCGAAAACCTGGCAACAGTACAAGACCGGCTTCGGCCCGTGGGTGGACGGTGTCTTCTCGCAATCCAATTTTGGCGTGGTGACGAAGATGGGGTTGTGGCTGATGCCGGAGCCGGACGCCTACCTCTCAGGCACTGTTTACGTGCCGAGGCACGGCGATCTGATTCCCCTCGTCGAAATCATGACCAATTTGGAGAACACGCGGGTCACGAACGGTATGCCGGACCTTGGCAGCCCGTTGCTTTCGATACCGATGATTGCAGAAATCGACAAATGGAATCGGGGCGAGGGGCCACCTCCGCCGGATGCAGAGCTTTCGGCGTTGCTGGCAAAGTCCGAAGGCGGTGGGTCTCCGGAGCTCGAGGAATACGCGCTGAAAAAGGGGATCAGTTACTGGAGTTGCAAGCTGAGTTTCTATGGGGCGGAAAAAGCGAACGCCGCTAACTGGGAGTTCGCGAAAGAGAAGTTCTCGGCGATACCGGGAGCCAAATTCGAAGAGAACGAATCGTACAAGCTGCCCCTGACATCCGAGCAGCGCGAAAAGGTCCACAAGCCGCAGTTCGGCATACCGAGCCTTTCGATGTTTTCCATTGGCGCACGGTCACCGGTCAACCCCCAGCCAACAAGCGGGCACATGTGGTTTTCGCCGATCATTCCCCGAACGGGCGAAGCGATCTTCGAGGCAAACCGGGTATTTGCCGCAGCCGCCAAGGAATTTGGCCTGCCGGTCCTTTCGTTCAGTCTGCCCTCGTGTTACTGGGAGAGGGCTTTCATATTCATCTTCGCCTTCCCGGTTACACGGGACGTTGAAACGAACAAGAAAAACCGGGCGGCTTTCAAGCAAGTGGTTCAGAGGGCGGCCGAGCACGGTTGGGGAGAATACCGCACGGCCCCTGCCTATCAGGACACGATCATGGGCACGTACTCGTACAACAATCACGCGCTGTTGCGTTTTCACGAGACGCTCAAGGATGCAGTCGACCCGAATGGAATACTTTCCGCCGGCAGGTACGGTATTTGGCCAAAGCACTTGAGAAAGGCCCGGGGATGAAAAACATCGGAATCTTACTGGCGTTGGCACTGGCGCTCGCACTGGCCGCTGCGTTCGCGGCGCTGGCAGTTGCAGCGCAGGAGCAGAGAATAACCTCGTCGTGGACCGTGGCCACCGTCTCCGGCCAGGGACAACCCAGAGGCTACGTGGAATACCAGAAGTACTGCTCGGCGTGCCACGGCGAAGGGGTCGGGAGGCCGGGCACACTGGCGCTCCAAGCCAAGTACAAGGGCGCCGAACCTGCCCTTTTGGAAAAGCGCACCGACTTGACGCCGGAGCTGGTGAAGACTTTCGTTCGCAATGGCGTATCCATCATGCCGTTTTTCCGCAAGACGGAAATCAGCGACACCGACCTGGACGCGATAGCGGCGTATCTTACGCGCAACAACAAGCGCTAGCGCCCCGGGCCGCCGGGTCCGGCGGAAAACACTTGCCGCGCTTGAGCGGGCAGCAATCGCGTGCCAACAGTGGAGACAGGAGCTCGGGATGCGGCTTCCACCTGGCGTGAGCGGCAAGGATTTTTCCGAGGCGCTAAGGCAATTCGAAGAAACTGTCGGCAAAGAATGGGTCTTCTCCTCCGATGAAGATGTGAATCTTTACCGCGATTCGTACTCGCCTTTCTGGCATGAAGAGGAAGAGCCGGTCTCATCCGCGGCCGTGGCGCCGGACGGCGTCGAGCAGGTGCAGAAAATCCTCCAGATCGCGAACGCTTACAAAATTCCGCTCTGGACAATTTCGACGGGCAAGAATCTCGCGTATGGAGGTTCGGCGCCTCTCCTTTCCGGCAGCGTGGTACTCGACTTGAAACGCATGGACCGAATTCTGGAGGTCAACGAAGCGAACGCGTACGCGCTGGTCGAACCCGGCGTCAGCTACTTCGATCTCTATCGGTACATTCAGGACAAGGGACTCCGGCTCTGGATCGACCCTCCCGATCCGGGCTGGGGCAGCCTGATCGGCAATTCACTCGAGCGCGGCGGAGGGCGGACGCCCATGCGCGACCACTTCGCCGCTCATTGCGGGATGGAAGTGGTCCTGGCCAATGGGGAAATCATGCGGACGGGCATGGGCGCACTGCCCGGCTCCAAAACCTGGCAGCAGTATCGGTACGGGTTCGGCCCGTATGTTGACGGCATGTTCTCGCAGTCGAATTTCGGCGTGGTCACGAAGATGGGATTCTGGTTGCTGCCCGAGCCGGAAGCCTATCGAGACGGCACGGTGATGGTGCAGAAGCACGACGATCTCGTTCCTTTCGTCGAGATTCTGTCGTACCTGATGAACTCTGAAATCGTGCAAGGAACGATGCTGCTCGAAAGCCCGTTGCTTGACTACAGGGCGTCGCAAGGAGGCGGCGTGCTGGACATGCCCGGCGGTCCGTCGATCGCGGAGATGGAAAGACTCGGCAAGGACAAGAACCTCGCGTACTGGAGCGCAACGCTGCATTTCTACGGGCCCGCCAAGGTAGTGGATGCGCAGTGGGAGTACACGCGCGAAAAGTTTTCCTCCATTCCGGGCGCCGCGTTCCAGAAGGGCAGGTCGTACCGGTTTCCGCTGAAACTGGGAGAGGGCGAAGACGCGCCGCGCGTGGCGCTGGGCATCCCCAATCTGTCCATATTCGGAATGCTGCAGTCGACGCAGGGGCACATGGATTTCTCCCCTATCATCCCGATGACCGGCGAGGCCGTATTCGAATCGCTGAAAGTGTTCGGCCAGGCCTACGCGGATCTGGGAGTGCCGGCGAAGAACCAGTTCTTCGCGCTTCCCTGGTCGTTCTTCCCGAGGTCTTTCGTGCTTCTCTTCGGATTTCCGCTGGATCACGACGTCGAAAAGAACCGGAAGACACGGGAAGTTTTCAAGCATTTGGTCCAAGTGGCAGCCGAACATGGCTGGGGCGAATACCGCACGCACACGGCGTTCATGGGGGCAGTCTCCGATGTCTACTCATACAACACCCACGCCCTCCGGCGTTTCCACGAAACGCTGAAAGATGCGCTCGATCCAAACGGAATTCTCTCGCCGGGCAAATCCGGAATCTGGCCCGGACGCATGAGGCAGGCAAGTGCATAAGAAGGTCCGCAGCGCAGATAGGAGCTTGGCATGCGACTTCCACCTGGTTTGAACAGCAAAGATTTCGCCGATGCGATCAAGCAGTTCAGTGATGCAATCGGCAAGGAGTGGGTCTTCACATCCGACGAGGACGTGGACCTCTACCGCGATTCGTATTCGCCGTTCTGGCACGAGGACGAGGAGCCGATTCCCTCCGCGGCGGTCGCTCCGGACACCGTCGAGCAGGTACAGCAGGTCGTGAAGATCGCCAATACGCACAAGATTCCGCTGTGGACGATCTCGACGGGGAAAAATCTTGGCTACGGCGGCTCGGCGCCGCTGCTTTCCGGCAGCATGGTGCTCGACCTAAAGCGCATGGATCGCGTGCTGGAGGTGAACGAGAAAAACCACTACGCGCTGGTCGAACCGGGCGTCAGCTACTTCGACCTCTACCGGTACATTCAGGATCGAAAGCTCAAGGTATGGATCGACGTCCCCGATCCGGGGTGGGGCAGCCTGATCGGCAATTCACTTGACCGGGGCGGCGGGTACACGCCGCTACGCGACCACTTCGACGCCCATTGCGGCATGGAGGTCGTTCTCGCCAACGGCGACATCATGCGCACGGGCATGGGTGCGCTGCCCGGCTCGAAAACCTGGCAGCAATACCGGTATGGGTTCGGCCCGTACGTCGACGGCATGTTTTCCCAATCCAATTTCGGCGTGGTCACGAAGATGGGGTTCTGGCTGCTGCCGGAGCCGGAGGGATTCCGCTCAGGCACGGTCTCGGTGCCAAAGCATGACGATCTGATTCCTCTGGTCGAGACGCTTTCCTACCTGATGAACTCCAACATCGTGCAGGGCACGACGACGATCGGGAGTCCGTTGCTGATGTCGCAAGCGTCGTCATCGACCGCCGGGGGCGGAGGAGGCGCGGCGCTGCTGAGCACGCCGAAGGGACCTTCGATACAGGAATTGGAAAAGATAGCCCAGGAGAAAAACCTGCCGTACTGGAATTGCGAGCTGTACTTCTATGGACCTCCCAAGGTCGTGGACGCGCAGTGGGAATACGCGAAGGAGAGATACTCCGCAATCCCCGGCGTCACGTTCCGCGAAGGCCAGTCCTTCCGGCTCCCGCTCGACCCGAAGGATCTCGATAGCGCACCCAAGAGACAGTTCGGCATCCCCAGCCTGACCATCTTCGGGATGATGGGGCGCAGCGAGGGCCACATGTGGTTTTCGCCAATTATCCCGATGACCGGCGAGGCCGTCTTCGAAGCGCAGCGGGTCTTCGGCCAGGCCTATGCGGACATGGGAGTGCCGTCGATCAATCAGATCTTCGTGTTTCCGTCGTCGTTTTTCCCGCGGTCTTTCGTCATCCTGTGCGGTTTCCCGATCGCGCACGATGTCGAGAAGAATCGCAGGAACCGGGAGATATTCAAACACCTGGTCCAGGTGGCGGCCGAGCACGGCTGGGGCGAGTACCGCACGCACACCGCGTTCATGGGAACGGTCTCGAACGTCTACTCCTTCAACAACCATGCGCTTCGGCGCTTTCACGAAACCGTGAAAGATGCCGTCGATCCGAACGGAATCCTTTCGCCGGGGAAGTGCGGCATCTGGCCGAAACAGATGAGGAAGGTATGACGATGGAAAACCTGAGAGGCGGTTTGCTGATCGCACTGAGCCTGGTCTTCGCGGCGCAGGCGTTTGCCGCTCCCGGCGAGTCGCAAGTCGACCGGGGACACAAGGTGTATCAAAAGTGGTGCTACCCGTGCCACGGCACCGGAACCGACAAACCCGGAACGAACTCGCTGGCGGCACGCGGCCAAAAACCGGCCGTGCTCGAAGAGCGTACGGATCTGACTGCGCCGGTGATCAAAACATTCGTGCGGCATGGCGTGCTCTTCATGCCCATGTTCCGCAAGACCGAAATCAGCGATACCGATCTCGATGCCATCGCGGCCTATCTGACTCGGAACAACAAACCTTAGGATGGCCGCAAAGTCTCTGGCGAGCCAGCCATGGGGCATCTCGACGCGCCGACCGCACCGGCGGAAATCATGAGGAGCGCGCTATACTACGGGTTCTGCGCGCAGGAAAATGAAGGGGTCCGCGATTCGGCGCGGGGCGCGCTTCGTCTTCCCATGTACTTCCTCTATCGGGTCCTTACGGCGGCAGGGATGCTCCTGCTCGTGCCCTACTACGCGTGGCGCGGCTGGCGCCGCGGCGAACCGTCGGGCTCATTGCGAGAACGCCTCGGCCGGTTGCCGCGCGAGATTCTTTCGCGGGCCGCTGATTCCGTTTCGGCGGGAAAGCCCGGGCCACGCCCCATCTGGATTCACGCGGTTTCGGTCGGCGAGGTTCTCGCTGCGAAGCCGCTTGTCGAAGGCTTGAAACGGCGCTTCCCGGACCGCGCCGTATTCGTGTCCACAACCACCGAAACGGGCCGAAGGCTTGCCCGCGAGCGCTTGCAATCGGCCGACGGAATCTTCTATTTCCCGCTCGACTGGATCGTGCCGGTTCGCCGGGCCCTCCACAGCCTCCGCCCTGCACTTGTGATCATCATGGAAACGGAGATTTGGCCGAATTTCCTGCGAGAAGCGCGGCTGCAGAGCGTACCGGTGGTTTTTGCCAATGCACGGATCTCCGAAAGATCATTCGCGCGCTACAACCGCTGGAAGTTCCTTGTGGATGCGTTTTTCGCCCGCGTCCTGAGGGACGCGCAAATGTTTCTCGCGCAGACCCCCGAGGACGCCGCGCGCCTGGGGGAAATGGGCGCGCCCGAAGGCCGCGTCGAAGTGACCGGAAATGTGAAGTACGACGGCGAGCAGCCGGATATGAGCCGTTTCGGGTTGTGGCTTGAGGATCAAGTTCGCCGCCAGGAACGCTGGCCCGTACTGGTGGCCGGGAGCGTGGTCGAGGGGGAAGAAGAGGCCGTGCTTGCCGCCTACGACATTGTGCAGCGCCATTGGCGCCGCACGCTGCTGATACTCGCGCCGCGCAAACCCGACCGGTTTGACGCAGCGGCCCAGATCGCCGCTTCCGGCGGATGGAACGTCGCCCGCCGCAGCCTCGTAGACTTCGACGCCCCGCTCAATGAGAATGTGGACGTGGTCGTGCTCGATTCCATCGGGGAACTGGCGGCGCTGTACCTGCTGGCGGATGCCGTCTTCGTCGGCGGCTCGCTGGTTCCAGCGGGTGGCCACAACATTCTCGAGCCAGCCTGGTTCGCCAAGCCACCCGTCTTTGGCCCGTCGATGGAGAACTTTCGCGACATGGCGACGCAGTTCCTCGCGTCGCAGGCCGGAGTGCAGGTGTCGACCGGCGATCAGCTCGGGAAGGCGTGGGTGCATCTCATCGAAAACGGCTCTCTCCGCGAACGCATGGGACGGGCGGCGCTCCAGCTTTCCGCGCGGAACCGCGGCGCGACCGAGCGGTCGCTCGACCGGATCGGCGCCGTGCTCGGCGGCCAAGAGGCCCCGAAGTGACTCTCAAGGACACGCTCCCCTGGTTGCTGTGGCCGTTGACGCTTCCGTATGGCGCGTTCGTGCGCCTCCGCGCGTTTGCGTACCGGAAGGGCATCCTGAAGCAGCAGTGGCTCGATGGCACGGTCGTCAGCATCGGCAACCTCACGACGGGCGGCACGGGCAAGACGCCGATGGTCCTGTGGACCGCGCAGCGCTTGCTGGCGGAAGGGCAAAAGGCCGCGATCCTGACCCGCGGGTACCGCGGCCAGGCGCTGGCCGGCGGCACCACGAGCGACGAAGTGCAGATGCTGACGGAGCGTCTCGGCAGCCGCGTCGCTCTCGGAGTTGGGGCGGACCGTTTTGCGCGAGGCAGCGAACTCGCCCGGGAGAGCGTTGAATGGTTCGTCCTAGATGATGGCTTCCAGCACCTGCAACTTGGCCGCGACGCCGATATCGTCCTGATCGACGCGACAAACCCGTTCGGCGGCGGGCATTTGCTCCCCTCCGGGCGGCTGCGCGAGCCGCGATCCGCCCTCGCGCGCGCGGATATCGTCGTCATCACACGCAGCGATCACGCCCCGGCGATCGAGGCGGCCATCCGGCGCCATTCCGGCGCGCCGATCTTTTACGCGCGCCCCCAGCTCGATTCGATTCGCGTGTTGCGAGGAGATTATCCCGGGGAAGAGGATGCGGCGGCCCGCTCGCGCAGATTCTTCGCCTTCTGCGGGGTCGGCAACCCGTCCGCGTTTCTCGCTGATACGGAGAGCTGGGGCCTTCAGGTAATGGGGCACGAGTTTTTCCCGGACCATCACCACTACATGCAGCACAATCTGGACACGATCGGAGAAAAAGCCCATGTTGCGGGCGCTGACGGGCTTCTCTGCACGGAAAAAGACGTGTTCAATCTCGCCAGCGTCAGATGGCGCCCGCTCGATATCTGGTTTTGCCGCATCTCGATGCGCATCGGCCGCCCGGACGAGTTTTGGCAGGCGGTGACGGAGATCGCGCAGTCGCGCGCCCGTTCCCGCCGGCCCGGCACGTGACCCGGCGCGGGCCCGCCCGCGGCGCGATTGCTGGGCCCGTTCTGCTGTGATACTTTTTTCGCGCGATACCCGCTGCACAAACATAAGGGGAGTGCTTGAGCCCGGCTCGCAAGAGAGGAAAGCGCGCGCCCGGGTCCGCCAAGAGTGCGGCGGACGCGAGCGTTGACCTGACACGATTGCTGGACATCGTCGGCGCGTTTCGGCGCCAGACGATCTGCGTTCTCGGCGATTTCGTCCTCGACGAATTCGTATCGAGCGAGATCTCGCGCGTTTCCCGCGAAGCGCCCGTGCTGATCCTGCGCCGCCGCGCGAGCGAGATCTATCCGGGCGGTGCGGCGAACGCCGTCAACAATCTGGCCGATCTGGGCGCTCGCGTTTTGCCGGTCGGTATCGTGGGCGATGACGAAGGCGGCCGCGCGCTCCTCGAATGTTTCCGCCGCAAGCGCGTGGACATCTCCCGCATCGTGCGCGTCCGGGATTGGATGACGACGACCAAGACGCGCTTCCTCGCCGGATGGACGCACACGACCGAGCAGCAGGTGCTGCGCGTGGACCGCGAGCCGCCTGCGGAGCTGCCTCCCGGCGTGCAGGAGGCTATTGCGCGCCGGGCTCGCCCGATTGCGCGCCGGGCCGATGCGGTCCTCGTCTCCGACTACGGCCTGGGCTCTGCGACTCCGGCTTTGGTTCGAGGACTCCGCGCAAAGCGGATCACTCTTGATTCGCGTTTCCGCCTGCTGGAATACCAGGAGGCAGGCGTGAGCGCCGCGACGCCGAACGAACCGGAACTCGAAGCCGCCTACCAGGCGCGCATCGGGACGGACACAAAGAAGCTTGAGGAACTCGGCCACCGCGCGCTGCACGATCTCGGTTTGGCGTCCCTCGTCGTGACGCGGGGTAAGGATGGCATGGCGGTTTTCGAGCGCGATGCCGCGGCGGTGCGTCACATTTCTGTTTACGGCTCGGACGCGCCGGTGGACGTGACGGGCGCGGGTGACACCGTGATCGCCGTCTTTACGCTGGCGCTCGCGGCCGGCGCATCGCATCTTGAAGCCGCACACCTGGCGAACTACGCGGGCGGGATCGTCGTGATGAAGCGCCGCACCGCCACCGTGAACCGCGCGGAACTCGAGGCGGCGCTCCGATAGGCTCTTCGCCAATCCCGGTTCGCTACAACACTACAAGTCGAATGGATACGCGCGACAAAATTCTCTCCCGCAACGGCCTGCACGAGGTGCTCGAAGAGCACCGCCGGGCCGGCCGCAAGATCGTGCTCGCCAACGGTATCTTCGACCTCCTGCACGTGGGCCACGTCCGCTATCTGCAGGCGGCGCGCGGCGAAGGCGACGTGCTCCTCGCCGGCATCAACTCCGATTCGAGTACGAGGGCGCTCAAGGGCGCCGGCCGCCCGGTTCTGACCGAGAGAGCGCGGGCCGCGCTCGTTGCGGCCATCGCTGCCGTGGACTACGTGATCATTTTCGACGAGCCCAACGTCGAGTCGCTCCTCCGCGAGTTTCAGCCCGACGTCCACGCGAAGGGCACCGATTACACTCCGGATTCCGTGCCCGAACGCGATCTCGCGGCGCTCCTGGGAATCCGCGTGGCCATCGTCGGCGATCCCAAGCAGCACTCGACGCGCGACCTGCTCGATCGCGTGCGCCGGCAGTGCGATGGCTGAGCCGCGGTGCCTGCTTGTCCGGCTCGGCTCGATGGGCGACGTGATCCATGCGATCCCATCCGCCGCCGCGCTTCGCGACACGTTTCCGGAAGCGCGCATCGACTGGCTCATCGAGCCGAAATGGACGCGGCTGCTCGAAGGGAATCCCGATCTGAACGAGATCATCCCGATCGACCGGAAGAGTTTCGGAGGAATTGCGGGCGCGGTTCGAAAGTTGCGCGCGGCGAAATATACGTGCGCGATCGATTTTCAGGCGCTCTACAAATCGGCGCTTCTCGCTTTCGCATCGGGCGCGCCGCGGCGCGTCGGCTTCCCGAGCAGCTACGCGCGCGAGGGACTCGCCTCGCTTTTTTACACCGATCGCGTCAACCCGCGCGGCGCCCACAAAGTGGAGCACAACCTCACTCTCGCCGAATTCGCCGGCGCGCGGAAGTCGAAGCCGCGATTTCCGCTGGCCATCCGCCCGGCCGACGAGGAGCACGCTGCCCGCTCGCTTGCAGCCGGCGGGCTTCGCGAGTTCTTCGTGTTAAACCCCGGCGGGGGCTGGCTCTCGAAGTGCTGGCCCGCGGAGCGTTACGGCGAACTGCACCGCGCGCTGGCCGAACGGCACGGCTGGCGGGGCGTCGTCACATTCGGCCCCGGTGAGGAGGATCTTGCCAGCCGGGCTGTGAAGGCCGCAGGTGATCCGCCGCCTCTTTCGATTCCGCTCGATCTGGGCCCATTGATGGCGTTGATGCGCCGCGCGCGATTCGTGGTTTCCGCGGACACGGGCCCGCTGCATCTCGCCGCGGCCCTGGGCACACCCGTGGTCGGGCTTTTCGGGCCCACGGACCCTTCGCGCAACGGTCCGTATTCCGCCGATGGAACAGGCGATGTCGTCATCCGCAATTCACGGAACTGCGAAACAACGTACCGCCGCGGCAAGTCGTACTCGCCCGCGATGCTGTCGATCACGGTGCAACAAGTGGCTGAAGCGGCGGAGCGCCGCTGGAGAACGAGTTCGTGAGCGAGCCGAGAAAATTCTGGATGCGCTGGCGGGTCCGTGTGGGCTATCCCGTCGCGGCCGTTTTTTGGCTGCTCGCCAATCCACTACCTGTTTCGATCCTGATCGGCGGGATTGTGGCGGCTTTTGGGCTTGCCATTCGCGCGGCCGCGTCCGGCCATCTGCGGAAGGACCGCGAACTCGCGACCTCCGGGCCGTATGCACGCACGCGGAATCCGCTCTACCTTGGCAGCGCGTTCCTGGCCGCAGGCTTCGCGATCGCTGGGCGTTCCTGGCCGGCTGGCGTCCTCGTGGTCGGCTACTTTGCCATTTTCTACTACGCGGTCATGCGGAACGAAGCCGAAGATCTCCATCGGCGATTCGGAGCAGCGTTCGATGCGTACGCGGCGCGGGTGCCGTTCTTTTTCCCTCGCTTCGCCCGCGCGTATAGCACCTCATCTCTGCCGGCAGGCGAGGCGGCTGAAAAATTTTCCTGGGCGCAATACCGGCGCAACCGCGAATACCGGGCTCTGATCGGGACGATTGCGGGACTGGGAATCGTCTGGCTGCGGATGTGGTTTCGAGGGCGCTTCGGCTACTGACAGCTTTCCGCTACTGGAGGCGATAAACGGCGTGCATCATGCGCTGGAACTGCGGCCGGTAGATCAGGTCGAACGCGCTCTCCTTGCCGGGAAACATTTCGAGCGCAGCGCGACGCGTGGCGGCGATCATTCCCGCGGCTTCCTCGGGGGAGAGGCCGCCCTCCGCGATGGTGCCGAGCGTGAGGTGAACCAGAATCCGAAGCCGGCGGATACGCCTGCTTTCTTCGTCGATTTGCTCCTGGGTCGGCGAAAACGCCGCGTTCTCGTGCGTGGTTTCCATTGTGGCTGAGGGCCGAACTCTATTCATTATGGACTCGCGCTCGCAGGCGCACAATAGTACTTGGAAGCTGCATTTCAAATTTCCGGGTGGGGACGCGCACAATCACAACACAACAAGGAGGATAGGAAATGCGAACAAGACTAGCGGGGATCGTTGCGACAGGGGCTCTGATCGTCGCCACTTTGGCGGCGCCCGTCGGCAGAGCGGCCCCCGGCAACGGTGAGCCGCAGAGCGCTCCTGCAGGGTGCGACTACGCCTGCTTGACCGGCTTCGTTGACCAATATCTGGCCGCCCTGGTTGCACACGATCCGAGCCGGCTGCCTCTGGCGACCCAGGTCAAGTTCACGGAGAACACCATACCGCTGAAGCTCGGCGACGCTCTCTGGGGCACCATCAGCGGCATGGGCACCTACAAGATCTACTTCGCTGACCCTCAAGCCGGGCAAGTCGGTTGTGAGGTGACCATCCGGGAGAATGGCACGCCGGCGATCCTCGTGCTTCGCCTGAAGGTGGTGAACCGGAAAATCACCGAGGTCGAGACGGTCGTGCGTCGAGGCGCGGAGCCTGCCCAGAATCTGGAGAAACTGGGCCATCCGAATCCCGTCTTCCTCCAGCCACTCGCCCCCTCCGAGCGATCGTCGCGGCAAGACATGCTCAAGTACACGAACCAGTATTTCGAGGGCATCGTGCACCTTTCGGGCGACATGGTCCCGTTCGATGAGAAGTGCAATCGAATCCTCGACGGCACGCAGGACACCAATAATCCCTCTTACAACGAAGGCTGGGGGCACGGCAACTTCAATCCGGCGGGAATGGGATGCCGCGACAACATGAACACCAAGATCTGGGCGTACATTAAATCCGTCAACCCGCGGCGCTTCCTGATCGTGGACGAGAAAATGGGAATTGTGTTCGGCTTCTTCATGTTCAACCATCCCGGAACCGTACTATCAGCCGACGTGCCGGGCATCGGGAAGATCGATATGCCGCCGTCTGCAAAAAGGCCGTTCAGCGTCGAAGTGGCGGAGTTTTTCAAGATTCAGAACGGGAAGATACGCCAGGTCGAAGGTGTCCAACTGGCACTACCGTACAAGCAGCCGACCGGATGGGACAAATAGGTGAGGTGGCTTGCGCGGGCGGAACTGGGACTATTGCTCGGCGTACGCATGCACGGATAGATTCTGCCCGTCGGTGATCGCCGTAATTGCGCCGTCGCGGTCCGTGCGCAGCAATTGCACGCCCGCGTTGGAGTAGCGCTCGATCACGCTCTGCGCAGGATGGCCGAACGGATTCGATTCGCCGACGGATACGACAGCTACGCGCGGCGCAACCGCCGCAAGAAACGCCTCGGTCGAAGATGTTTTGCTGCCATGGTGGGGCACCTTCAGGAAAGCCGCCTCGACCGGCGCTCCTTCCGCAACGAATTGTTCTTCGACTGGCCGCTCGATATCCCCCGTCAGCAGGAAGTGGACTCGGCCATCCGCAAGCCGCAGGACCAGCGAATCGTTGTTCGACGCTTTTCCAACGGGTTCGCCGGCGGGCGGCCATAGCACGTCGGCCCGAGCGTCGCGCCAATCGAACTCGTCTCCCTGAGCCCGGTGCACGATGGTAACGCCGCGCGCGCGCGCTTCCGCGAGCAGGCGTTTGAACGCCGGCCTGTCATCGTCACGCCCGATCCACAGTTCGCCCACGCGAAAGTCGTCGAGCACGCTGTAGAGACCATCGAGATGATCGTGATCCGCGTGGGTGAGCGCGACCACATCGAGCCGCTTGAGGCCGCGCGACCAGAGATACGGCGACACAACCTCTTCGCCGACGTCCGTGCCCGATCGGTATCCGCCGACCCACTCGGAACCGGCGAGCCCGCCGCCATCGACGAGCATCGTGCGGCCGTCCGGAAACGCGGCGAAGATCGAGTCGCCCTGCCCCACATCGAGCACGCTCACTTCGAGCCTTCCGCGCTGAAGATTCGGCCCGAACGGATACCAGGCCACGATAACCGCGAGCGCCACGAGCACCAGAGCCGATCCCCATTCCGCTGGGGCGATGGGCGGCGCCAACTGGCGCCTCGCGATGCGATTCATCCGCCGCGCCGCAGCCGCTCTCGCGGCTATCGCCAGGCACACGAACGCGGCAAAGAACGCGAGCAAAAGCCAAGCCGGCGGCCCGGGAATTCGATACGAGACGCGCGGCAACCGGCTGAACCATTCGACAATCGCGAGCAGCGCTCCCGTGCAAAGCCCCAGCGCCTTCGCCAACACGGCCGCGAGACGCGCCCACACGAAGGCCGCAGCCAAAGTGAGGAAGCCGAGCGGCACGATGAGCCCCGTCAGAAGCACGGCCGGGATGTTGCTTAGCGGGCCAACAAGGCTCACGCGATGAAAGTCCCGCGTAAGCAGCGGAATCATGCCGCCTTGAATCACCACGGAGAGCAGCACGACCTCCCACAATCGGAGCCCGGCGCGAACCGGCGCAGTGACGAACGTCCGCGCCCTCGGCGCAAGCCACTGCGGAAGCCGCGATCCGATCCATTCGGCGGCGGCGCGGGCGTCGATCCGGAACTGGGCGACCTTCGGCGGATGCGCTGAGTCCCGCGTCACATCGCCCAGATGCCGCAGCCCCGCGCGATACGGCGCGCTCGTGCGGTCCATCCACGGCAGCGCGAGGCCCGCGATGACGACCGCCGCAGAAAACGAAAGCTGGAAGCTCGAATCCCGCAGCGAAGAAGGCCGCCAGACGAGAATCGCAAGCGCCGCAAGCGCCACGGTGTTCAGCAGCTCGACGCGCCGGAACAGCGGCCGCGCGCACAAATAGAACGCCGCCATCAGCCCGGCGCGGAGAACCGGCGGGCGGTCCTCTATCACGCCGACGTAGGCCGCAAGCGCCGCGATCGTCACGAGACTCGTGATGCCGATCGAGAATCGGAGCCTCCGGCAAAACCAGAAGAGAAATACCGCGAGCGCACCAACGTGCAATCCCGCCACGACCAGGACGTGATACGCCGCAGTCTTCTGGAAGGCGGTGACGACCTGCGAATCAACGAAGCTGCGGTCGCCGAGCAGCATGGCCCTCAGGACGGCCGCGCGCTCCGGCTGGCCCGGGAAGAGGCCGTCGAGCCGCGTCAGCAGCGTTCCACGAACCCGCGCCAGACGCTGCGAGAAGGTCGGGCGCGGGCGATCGATGATTTGCAGTAGCTCGCCTCTGCGCAGCGAACCGATCAAATCGACTCCCTGAAGAGCGAGATACCCGCGCAGATCAAAAGCGCCTGGATCGAGAAAATTGCGGGGCGGCCGCGCTTTCACGAGCGCCTCCACTCGATCGCCCGCGCGAAGACCTTCCGGCGCGGCGGCGGCGTGCTCCGCGCCGTACAGATTCACGCGCAGGCCGCCGCTGACGGGCACGTACGCGCCGGCCACTTCGGCTTGCTCGAGGTCGATCTCGTAGCGACGTCCCCATGGCAGGGCCAGCGGGTCTTCGTGCAGGCGTCCCCGCCAGCGCAGCGGCTCGCCTATGTCCAGGCGTCCGGCAGCGATGAGCCGCGTGACGTGGTTCGCCGGGATCGCGGCGCGCTCGAGGCCGGCTGCCACTCCGCCCAGCGCGAGCCATGCGAGCAGCGCAAACGTCCAAGCCACGGCGAGATGCGCGCGCCAGAGCAGGATCGCACCGAGCAGCATGTCCGCCGCGGCCGCCGCGAGCCACACTTTCAGCGGCGATGGCCAGTGGACTGAGATTGCGACTCCGGCCGCAAATGCCGCGGCGATCCAGAGTGCCGGCAACTTCATGGGCGTCTGCGGAGACGTACAACCGTCTCCATGTGAAACGTCTGCGGAAAGAGATCGAACAGGTGAACGCCGGTGATTTCGTAGCCGCCGTTGGCCAGCGCCGCAAGATCGCGCGCCAACGTCGGCGGCTCGCACGAAACGTATGTTATGCGCGCAGGTGCTAAGCGCGCGAGCGGCCTGAGGGCACCCGGCGGGAGTCCCGCTCGCGGAGGGTCGAGGACGACAAGATCGGGCTTGCCCTTGTACCTTTCGAGAAACCGCTCGACATCCGCTGCTCGCACTTCGATCGGACCGGCCCCGCGGGCGTTCGTTTCCAGGTCGCGCGCCGCCGCCGGGTTGGACTCAACGGCAAGAACGTGCTCGAAACACTTCGCCAAAGGGACCGAAAACAGCCCCACGCCGGCGAACAGATCGAGCGCCCGGCCACCGCCCTCTTCGTTCTCCGCCACTTCGCGAGCCAGTTCGCCGGAGAGAAAGCGATTCACCTGGAAGAACGAAAAGTGCCCCACCCGAAAGATCGAGCCACCACTTTCGTATTCGACGAAACCGGGCCCATCCAGTTCCATTCGTTCGCGGCCCGGATCGTGGAAGAGCAGGCTCTGAGTCTCCGGCAGAATCCCGCGAATTGTCTTCGCGAGCTCGGCAGCATGCTTTGGGAAGCCGGCGAAGGTGGCCGTGAGAAGGAGCTTCGAGTCGTTTGCGCCGGCGAATACCTCGATCTCGCGCAATTCGCGCGGGAGCTTTTCTTCCGCCAGGGCTTTGCGCAGAGCGAGCAGCGTTTTCAGCAGGAGCGGCGAAAGAATCGCGCAATCTTCGGCGTCGCAAAGCGCCGTCGAATTCGCCCGGAAATAACCGATTCCGAGCCTCTCCGCGCCGGCCCCGGATCCGCTTTCCACCGGACGGATCTTCCACTGCGCGCGGTTGCGATAGCCCCAAGGCGGCGACGCGTGCGCCGCAATTTCTCCCGCCCACTTGATTCGCCCGATTCGCTGCAAGGTTTCGCGCAGGATTTCCGTCTTGTACCGGAGCTGCGCGTCGTACGGCATGTGCTGGTAGTCGCAGCCGCCGCAAACGCCGAAGTGAGGGCAGCGCGCCGCGCTACGCTCGGGCGAGGGCTCGATGATCCCTTCGACGCGCGCGCGCACGAACTTTTTCTTCTGCTCGACGGGCGTGGCGGAAACTCGCTCCGCCGGAAGCACGAAAGGGATGAAGACAGTCGAGCCGTTGTGATGCGCAAGGCCCTCGCCGCCATAGATCAGTTTTTCGATTCTTATGTCCATCGTTTCCACGGTATCAGGGCCTCGGAGAATAGCGATCAGCGTGACGGCCTACCATGCTTGCAGCCAGGCAGCCCGGCGTCAATCGCGGAAAGTACGTACGACAGGTCCGCGAACATCGCGCCGGCTACGTGAGGTAGAAAAGGCTCAGCCGGGGCAAATCGAACAGCTCGAACAGCCGCTTCTGGACGTACTGGCGCTCGAGCTGCGCGAGTTGCCCGGCGGACATCTTGCGCCGATAGGGCGCGAGCGAGCGGTCCATTTCACGGCGGATTGCGAGCATCGCCTCCTCGTCCGCGTCAGTGGAGAGCGCCGCAGTCAGTTTCTCTTCCAGCACGGTCAGCCGCCGTTCAAGATCTTCGAGATCGAGCGGGCCGGGGGAATCGACCAGCGGCAGTGCTTCGTCGAGCCGCTTTGCTGTTTCCTCGAGACGAGCCGCCAGGGCGGCTTGCGTCGTCCTGCGCTTCGCTGCTGTCGCGCGCACGCGCGCCGCGTTGCGAGCTAGATATTTCTTCGTCTCGTCGCGCGAAAAGGGCTCGGCCGCAGGCCGCGACGCCTTCACCTCGGGACCGCTGCCCGCAGCAGCCTCCTGGGCTTCGGCGGCGGCATCGAGCACGGCATCGACGCAATACGCCAGGCTCTTCAGTTGCCGCCCGACTGCCGCGCGCCGCGAGCGCCCCCAGCTCTCGAACGCGCGATCGATCCCCTTGAGCACGGCGCCGAGGGGAATGCCCGCCTTCTGCCACGTCTCCACGATGGCCCAATCGAGCGGCGAGACGAGCAAATGAGCCCCGCGCTTGCGCCAGAAGTATTCCTCGATTTCGGTGAAATAATTGAAATAGTTGAAGGGTTCCATCGAACAAGGTCGAAGAGGCGCCGGCGGCTGGCCTATGCCTTGGCCCGGCCCGCTGTCTTCTTCTGCGCGCCGGGGCGGTCCTTCGCGCCCGCCTGGTTACGCTCCCAGATTATGCGAAGACCCTTCAATGTGAGGAACTCATCGGCCTGATCGATGTGTTTCGAGCCGCGGGCAACCAGCGCCGCCTGCCCGCCCGTCGCGACCACCTTCGCCGGCGTGCCAAGTTCTCTCTTGATGCGGGTGATGAGCCCGTCGACCATGTCGGCGGTGCCGTAATAAAGCCCGGCCTGCATTTGCTCGACCGTGTTGACCCCAATCACTTTGCCGGGGTCCTTAATTTCCACCCGCGGCAGCCGGGCGGCGCGCGTGTAGAGCGCCTCCGCCGAAATCCCGATTCCCGGCGCGATGATGCCGCCGAGATATTCGCCGCGCGCCGAGATGACGTCGAAAGTGATCGCCGTTCCGAAATCGATCACGATCACCGGGCCGCCGCACTGCTGGAACGCCGCCACGCCGTTCACGATGCGGTCGGCGCCAACCTCCAGGGGGTTATCGACTAGCACCGGCATCCCCGTCTTGATCCCCGGCTCGACGAAGAGCGCCTTGCGGCTGAAGTACCGTTCAGCCATTCCCGCGAGCGTTGCGTTCAGCGGAGGCACGACGGAGCTGATGATGACGCCGTTGATTCCCCGCGGCTCGATTTCCGCGAGTGTGAAAAGATTGCGCGTGAGGATGCCGTATTCGTCGATGGTCTGATCGCGCGCCGTGGTCAGCCGCCAGTGCGCGATGAGCTCCTGGCCGCGAAAAACGCCGAGCACCGTGTTGGTGTTGCCCGCATCGAGGGCCAGCAGCATCAGGATGCCTCCGAGACGTCGCCGGAGAGCACCGGCTCGATGCCGCGCCCGTCGTCGCGCGCCACGCGCAGCACGCCACTCGGCTCGAGTCCGGCGGTGATTCCCGTGAAGCTTTCCGTTGCCGTCGTGATCCGCACGCGCTTCCCTTCGTAGTAGGTCGATACCTGCGCGAACCGCCGGATGATCGGCAGGGCGCCGTCCGCCAGGAATTCATTGTAGTAGCGGTCGAGATGGCGCAGCAACCGAATCAGCAGCTCAAGCCGCGAGTGAACTTTGCCGGTCGCGATCCGCAACGAGGTGGCGGTGTCTGCGAGTTCGCCGGGCATCTTCGTCTGGTTGACGTTCACGCCGATTCCGATCACCGCGTAGTGGATGCGGTCGGGTTCCGCGTGCATTTCGGTGAGAATGCCGCAGAATTTGCGGCCCCCGACCAGAAGGTCGTTTGGCCAGCGGATGTCGGGCAGAGCGTCGAGGTCGTCGGCTGCGGCGTCGCGCGCGGCGAGGCCCGCGACAAGCGTCAGCAACGGCGCGTGCGCGGGCGAAACCGGCGGCCGCAGCAGGATGCTGCAATAGATTCCGGCGGACCGCTCCGAAGTCCACGAACGGCCCGCGCGGCCGCGTCCGGCGGTCTGCTCCTCGGCGAGCACGATCGTGCCGTGCGGCTCGCCCGCTTCTCCCAAGCGCAACGCAACGGAATTCGTGGAATCGGTCTTGAAAAAGTGATAGATGCGCCGCGCAAACGGCGTGCCATAGAGGCGGTGGGTCAGCATCTGCGGCACCAGAATGTCCGGGACGCGCTCGATATGGTAGCCGGTCCGCGGGTGGCCCTTCACGCGCACGCCGAGCGCGCGCAGTTTCTCGATCCAGCGCCAGACCCTCTGGCGCGTGACGCCGATTTCCTTCGCGATTTTCGCGCCGCTGATGACGATCGTCGAGTTTTCCGCGAGCAACGTCAGCAGCGCGTCGATGCGCCGGTCGGTCGTGCCCGGCAGGTCCGCCATTCGCTTCGTCGCCATGAGGTGAAACCACGAAGAATACTCGACGCGCTCGCCGCGAACAAGCAGCCGCGCATCTCGCGACTAGGATTCGAGCTGTTTGAGGCGCTCGACGAGCTTCTTCAGTTCGAGCTGGCGCTCGGCGAGGGTTGCGCGGAGTCCGTCAACAACCTTCGCGGGCGCCTTACTCGTGAAGCTTTCATCGGCCAAGCGATTTTGCTTCGATTCGATGTCCTTTGCGAGGCGGTCGATTTCCTTCTTGAGGCGCGCGATCTCGGCTGGCTTGTCGATGGTGTCGCCATAGGCAATTCGGAGATCAAATTGCGCCGTGGAGCGAACTGCCGCGCCGGTGGGATCCAGATGTTCCGCGGATATTTGCAGGCTTGAAAGTGTCGCCAGGCGCAAGAGCGGATCCAGATTCTCCTCGACGAGCCTACGAAGCACAGGATTCCCGGTCGACAATTCGGCCGGGACTTTGCGTTTTGGATCGAGTTTCATCTCCGCGCGAATGTTGCGCGCCGCTACGATGATCTCCTGCAGCGTCGCCATGGCTTCATCGGAAGCAACATCGGCCCATCCCGCGCGCGCCCCGGGAAACTTGTCGAGCGCAATCGAACGCGCGCCCGTCGGCTGCGGTAGTCGATGCCACAGCTCCTCGGTGAGAAAGGGCATCACAGGATGCAACAGCCGCAGCGCGGCATCGAGCGCGGCGAAGATGTTCCGCCACGCGGCGAGCGCGGCTTCGCGCTCGGGAGCGCTCAGCTGCGGCTTGACCCACTCGATGTACCAGTCGCAGAAATCGCCCCAGAAGAACTGGTAGATTGTCTGGCACGCCTCGTGAAACCGGAAATTGTCGAGCGCGTTGTCCACCTGCGCGGTCACCGCCGCGAGCCGCGAGAAAATCCAGCTGTGCGCGAGCGCGCCTTCGCCTGGCACCGGATAGGGCGCCTCCGCGCGGATTTTGGGCGCGGCCAGCTCTTCGAGCGCGACGCCCTGCGCTTCGATTTTCTCGAGATTGACGAACAGAAACCGCGCCGCATTCCAGATTTTGTTCGCGAACGCGCGCGCGCCGAGAATGCGGTCTTCGGTCAGCGCGATATCCGTGCCGGGCGCGGCCATGCTCGCGAGCATGTAGCGCAGCGCGTCCGTGCCGTACTGCTGCGTCAGTTGCAGCGGATCGACGCCCGTGCCCTTCGTCTTCGACATCTTGGCACCCTCGGCGGTCCGCACGAGCGAATGCAGGTAGAGCCGCCGGAATGGAATACTGTCTTTCGGCTCCGCTCCCGCCGTCAGGTGCAGGCCCATCATGATCATCCGTGAGTCCCAGAAGAACAGAATGTCGTAGCCGCTGATAAGCAGGCTCGTGGGATAGAACGTACGCAGGTCTTCCGTGTCGTCGGGCCAGCCGAGCGTTGAAAACGGCCACAGGGCCGAGCTGAACCACGTGTCGAGCACGTCGGTATCCTGCGTCAGTTTCGTGCCGCCGCACTTCGGGCATTCCATCGGCACACTGGCTGCGCGCGCGTGGCCCTCCACAATCTCGACGCGCGAATCGAGCGCCGGGACCATCTCCTTGCAATCGCCGCAGTGCCAGATGGGAATGCGATGGCCCCACCAGAGCTGGCGCGAGATGCACCAGTCGCGGATATTCTCGAGCCACTGCAACAGGATCGTGCGCTGGTTATCGGGCACAACCTCGATGGTGCCGGCGCCGACAACTCCCTTCGCCGGCTCCGCCAGCGGCTTCATTTTCATGAACCACTGCGTCGAAATGCGCGGCTCGACGATGGATTTGCAGCGGTCGCAGACGCCGACGGCGTGCAGGTGCTCCTTCACGCCTTCGAGCAGGCCGAGATCCTGAAGGTCGGCGACGATTCGCGCACGGGCGGCAAATCGCTCGACGCGGGCATACTTTCCCGCCGATTCATTCATGTGCCCGTCGTTGGTCATCACGTCGATTTCCGGCAGCTTGTGGCGCTTGCCGACTTCGAAGTCGTTCGGGTCGTGCGCCGGAGTGATCTTGACGACGCCAGTGCCGAATTCGCGGTCCACGTAGGTATCGGCGATGACCGGAATTTCGCGGTTCATCAACGGCAGCATCACGGTCTTGCCCACAAGGCGCTGATAGCGCTCGTCATCCGGATGGACGGCGACGGCCGTATCGCCGAGCATCGTTTCCGGGCGCGTGGTGGCCACGACGAGGAATTCCTTCGAACCAGCGATCGGGTAGCGGATGTTCCAGATTTCTCCGGTGCGCTCGTGGTGAACGACTTCGAGATCGCTGATGGCCGTCTGGCAGCGCGGGCACCAGTTGACCATGTACCGCCCGCGATAGATCAGTCCCTCACGATAAAGCCTCAGGAAAGCTTCGAGGACCGCGCGGTAGAGTCTCGGCTCGAGCGTGAAATGCTCGCGCGTCCAGTCGCAGGACGCGCCAAGGCGGATCATTTGGTCCTTGATGACGCCGCCGCTTTCCGCCTTCCACTGCCACACCCGCCGCTCGAACTCCTCGCGGCCCAGGTCCTGGCGTCGGATCTTCTGCTTGGCCAGCTCCCGCTCGACCACAAACTGCGTGGCGATGCCCGCGTGATCCATCCCGGGCAGCCACAGGGTGCGATGGCCCTTCATGCGGCGCCAGCGCACCAGCATGTCGATCTGCGTATGTTCGAGCATGTGGCCGATGTGGATCGAGCCGGTCACGTTCGGCGGCGGCAGCGCAATCGAAAATGCCGGGCCGTTGCCTGAGTTTTCGGCGCGGAAGAGTTTCTCTTCGAACCAGGCCTTGGCCCAGCGCTCTTCGATCTCCTGCGGCTCGTAAGCCTTGGGGATTTCCCGGGGCATGCGTTCCTTACGGAATTAAATTTCGGGCAGACACGAAACAATCAATATAAGCGGCGGGCGCGCAAGGCGTCAAATTCGGCGTTTACCTGGCGCAGCACCAGCTCAAGGTTGATTTCCTGGCTGGTATCGACGTCGATGCGCGGCCCAATGGGCTGGAGAGGAAGGGCGGCAATCGCGCGCACGCTATCCATCGTGTCTGCCGGGGATCGGCTCATGTCCAGGTGACCATGGTGCCGTCGCCGCGAAAGAAAGCGCTCGGCCGCAATTTCGGGCTGGCACACACAGTGGACGTTGACCAGTGATGATGCTAGTTGCGACAGCCAATCGGTTGGAGTCCCGGAATCTTCGGGCATGCCGGGTCGGCGCCAAAACGAAACCAGTATTGCGCCATTCGACCTGATTGCTTCCCCTTTGAGTATCTCGTCGCTATCTCGACTCAGCTTGCGACGCCACACCGCGTCTCCGACACCTTCCAAGGCAAACAGACGTTCGAGAATCAAATCCTTGTCGATAACCGGAAGGCCGAGCGCGGGACTCAGTCGCCTGGCCAATGTGGTCTTGCCGCTGCCCGGCAGACCTGTCACCACGACGAAACGCTTGTGCAACTGAACGCTGTTCACGCGCTAACTACGGGGCGGCGCAGACGAAATTGGCCGCCTCGTCGATGCTGCCGGCACCCTTGTACTTCGCGACCTGCGGATACGGGCACAGGGGCCGCGTGCGATCCACTTGCCCCTTTGTTTTGTGCGAGGCGATCATCTCGGCAGGGGCTTTTTTCTGTTCGACCCACTGCTCCATCGCGCCAACCACATCGAAATCGTTAGGCCCTTCGCCACCGCGGCAGTGATTCATGCCCGGCACCATGAACAGGCGCACTCGATCCGCCGTCTTCGCCGCGCCGCCCTCCGCCTTCACGACGCTCGTGTAGTAGTTGACGCTGTTTTCGGGAGGGATGAGTTGATCGGCCCAGCCGTGGTACATCAGGAGCTTTCCACCGTGCGAAAAGAAAGGCTTGAGATTCGGATTGATGGCGTTGTTCAGGCCGCCGTCCACCTTGTCGGCGAGCGCAATGTCGCTGTCGAAATTCAGGGTGAGATAATCGTAGTCCGGGTTCTTGAATACGACGTACTTGAAATAATCGACCGCGACCAGGGGCGGCCTGCTCAGGGGAAGGCTCCAGGCAGGCTCGCTGCCCGGCTCGAGAGGGGGAAAAATCTCCTTCCCAGTGCGCGGATTCACAACCGGCGAATAGATTCTCTTGGCCGCTTCCACCTGCGGAGCGGTGAGACATGACGCGTCATCGCCGCCCTTACACTGAAGCACCGCCGGATCAAAATGGCAGATCCTGGGATCGTCGAGCAGGCCGTCCGTGACGCCATCGAGCGCGTCGCAGGCTTCCAGCACGGCCTTGTGGATGAACGGGAGCTTCTCCGCGGGGATAGCGCTCTCCGGACTTTTGTGCACGGCCTGCGAGATCCAAACCGACGAGGCCTGAAGATGAACCATATAGTTGGCGGACGCGCCTGCGATGATGCCGTCGAAATCGTCGGGGTATCGTTGCGCTTCCGTGAGCGCCTGTTTGCCGCCGGTCGAACATCCGTTCCAATACGAGAGGCGCGGCCCGCTGCCGTAAAAAGCCTGAATAATGGCTTTGGCCTTCGCGGTCATCTCGTGCTCGGAACGGTAGGCATAGTCCACCAGCTTTTCCGGGTGCCCGAACGCAAAGACGCCGTTGCCGCCCGCGTGCCCGGTGTCGGTAGAGCTGCTGGCGTACCCGCGCCCAACGGCCAGCCCTAGAGCGCCGTAGCTAATGACCCCGGCCCAGCCGCCGTTGCCGACTGCCTGAAATTTTTCGTTCCAGCCGGAAACCGGCATCCACACCTCGATCTTGATGTCGGAGTCGGTGGTGGGCTTCAAGGTAGCCTCCACGCGGCAAAAGGCCGGCAGAGTGTCGAACGATGGCGGGGGCACTCCCGGCGGTCCTGGCGGAGTTCCAGGCGGCAATGTAAAGCTGCCTGCTGGCACAATCTGGGCCAGCGTGATGGTCGTATCCGGCAACGAGAGCGAAGCCAGGCTTTCGCACGAGGCCGCTCGTGCCGGAGCTGCACCGACGAAGCCCATCAGCAAGAACGCAACCGTAAAGAAGACGCCCGCGCGCGCGGAATCCGGCGCAAGCAAGCGAGAGAATATCGTTGGCGTATTCACGAAGCGGCCCCCCTTCCACGTCCGGCGGGGCACAGCATATACGCGAGGGAAAAACGTCGCAAGCGGAAGTGGTGCGTGAAGGCGGCTGCGCGACGAGCGCCAGATCGCGCGGGGCTACTTCTCTCCCCTTTTCGCGAGCTCCTGCTGGAGAAGGCTCTCAATCAGCGGCTTCAGCACGGTCTTTTCAAGAAGGTCGTGCAACTGCGGTTCGAGCCTCTCGATAATCTTTTGCACGGCGGCGTCCACGGTGTTGGCGGACGGCGCTTCCTCTTCGGGCGCATTCGGATCGAAACCCGGAGGAGGATTGAGGAATGGGATCCCGGCAAGCGCTTCGCGGCTCGGAGGAGGGCCGGTCGGGATGCACCCATTGAGATCGTCATGCGAGGGCCCGACCGCCGAGGCTTCTTCTTCCGCAGCGGGCTCGCTGGAAACGGGCGGCTCGGGCACGGTGAAAGAGTGCAGCGGAGTGAGTTCCTCCTGGCGATTGCCATAGCTCGCGGACGGCTGGCTCGATTCTTCCTCGATGAGTAGCGGCTCGGGAATCACGCGCACGGCGGGTGGCTTCACGAGATCAGGCTCCTGGAAAGACGGCCGGTCTTCAGAGGAAGCATCCAGGGGCCCAAAGCCCGGTTCGGGCTCGGCGCTGGCAAATGGCACCGGGGATGGCTGGGGTGCCGCTTCTTTCATTGCCGCGGTGGGAGAGGAGATTGAGACGGCTTCCGACGGCTCCGGCTCCTCCGCGAAGAATTCGTGTTCCTCGGATAAATCAGCAACTGTTGCGATCGTCCCATCGGGCGCCGCAGTCGATTCCTCAACGGCTTGAATCTCCGCGCTCTGCTCGGATAGCACGGTTGTCCATCCACGGGCCCGCTGCGCCGACGGAGAGAAGGACGCAATCGCGTCCATCCAGTGCGGTGCGGTTGGCGCAGAGACCGGTTCGGGTTGATCCCTGAGCTCCAGCGAGGGCACGGTCGCGGGAGCAGGCTCGGCTTCGCGCTCGAACACCCGTGCGTCCGT
This sequence comes from Candidatus Acidiferrales bacterium, assembly GCA_049523255.1. Classification (GTDB taxonomy): domain Bacteria; phylum Acidobacteriota; class Terriglobia; order Acidiferrales; family UBA7541; genus Palsa-295. Next base: position 351,419 of record JBEKNB010000001.1, read on the forward strand.
TGATATCGTCGGGGATGCAGCCGCTTGCGTCACATGCGCCGGAAGCTGCTTCGTCTCCTCCCAAAAAGCTTTCCGCTCGGGAGGCGCGGACGGTGGCTCTTCATGCAGTTCCTGCACGGCCGGTTCTATTTTCCGCGGCGGTTCGGGAACGAAGCTGGGTGCCGGAAGCGTATCCGACTTCGGAAGGAGTGCGATCGGATCGAGATCGGAGCCCGAGAAAGCCGGCCCGTGGGCCGCCTCGGCCGGGACTTCGAAATCCATCGCGTTGCGCCGCCAATCGCTCGTGGTGGCTGCACCGTCGAAAGGCTCGTCTGGGGCTTCTTCTTCCTCTTGGACCACCGGCGACGGAGGCTCACCCGCGGCCGCGAGCTCTTCGCGATCGAGCGTGCGCTGACCTTTTCCGAGGCCATAGACCAAAGCAGCTTCCTCGGGACTCGGTTCCGGAAACTCGGGCAGCGGCTTGACTTCCAACTTGGGCGGCGCAGGAACCTGAAACGGAACCCCATCGTGGATAGGTCCGGGAGGCTCCGCCAGCGCGTGCGGCTCGAGCGAAGCTTTCGCCTTGGCGAGCTCCGCGATAACTTTGGGATTTTTCTCGAGGGCGGACATGACCATCGCGATCAACGGATCGGGAGGAACGAAAGGCTTTTTCAGGACGCCGTCGGCGCCCACGCGTCGCGCTTCTTTTTCATCGAGAGGATCGAACGCACCCACCAGCAGGATGACCGGGACGTGCGAGAATCGCTGGTCTTTCTTGACGAATTCGCAGACTTCGTAGCCGTTGCGCACCGGCATGAAGATGTCCGCAAGGACAAGGTCGGGATTCAGTTCGAGAATCCGGCGCACGGCCGCTTCGCCGTTGCCGACCGAAATGACCTTGATGCCGCGGTCTTGAAAGGCCAGGGAGACCATCTTCTGAATGTTGGCGTTGTCGTCAGCGACCAGAATACAGGGCACGGGGGTCCTCTGGCGGGCGCACCCACGGTACGGGCGCCTGCCGCTTTTGCTTCACACCCATTGCAGCATCATGCAAGGGGGGCGTCAACGGACTCAACGGACAGCCGTGCTCCAGTCGTTAGGAGGGGTCAGAAAGCAAGACTAGAAGGGAATGATCTTCTTCAACCCCTTCTTTTTCTTGCTGGTGGACTCGTTTTTCGGGTCGGGCTTGCTCGGCTTCGGCTGAGCCGCCGACTTAGAACTGCTGCTGGTGGACGCGTCGTTCGGGGAAGCCTGAGCCGATGCCGCAGCGGGGCGTGTGTCGGACGCAGGGGCGGAAGCCGGGGCCGGGGCCGCGCCAGGCGTCGGCGTGCTTGCCGCAGTAGAGTTAGGGGCTTCGATAATCTCGGCGGCCGCGGTCGTTGCGGGCGCGCCACCAGAGGATTCGGATGTTCCGCCCTCGACCACGGGCCCCGACTCGCTCACCGTGCCGCCACCGCTATCGCCCGTCGCGGCGTTCTGCGCAGCGACCGTGAACGACGGTCCGGCGGCGCCCGGCTTCAGGACTTCCGTGGCCGAAACCGCGTCGTCCGGTGGGTTCATATTCGGCTCACCGGAACGAGCGGCTGCGGAAACATCAGGTCTCGACTCGACCATACCGAGAGGAAGCTTCAGCGCGAAGTTCTGGCGGTGGTGCTTTTCGTACATCTGCTGCTTCTGCATCCGCGCGATGGCTTCGGGATCGGCGGCGGGGATAGGCATCCCGAGCGCCTTGAGACGGGCCTTCGCGTCCGGGGCAAAGCTCGAGAGCGGGTAATCGCGAACAACGCGGCTGTAGCACTGGGCCGCCAAGTCCGCCCAGTGATTCTGATCGTCCTCGTTCTTGGATACCTGCTTGGCGCGCATGTAAACGCTTCCGAGCATCGACAGCGCCTCATCGCTCCCGCTGTAAAGCGGATAGCGCTGCGTCACCTCGATGAGGCGCGCGGCCGAGGCGCGGTAATCGCGCTTCACATAATAGAAGCGCGCGATCCTAAACTCGCCGTCCGCCAGAACCTCCTGCACGTTGCGCAAATCCTGCTCGGCTTGGGGCAGGAGCGGGCTCTGGGGATATTTCAAAAGGAACGTCTGGAATTCGTTCTCGGCCGATTCCGCTTGGCTGTTGTCGCGGTCCGACTTGTCCATCATTCGATAGTGGGCCATGCCGACCTGCATCTGCGCGTACGCCGCTTCGTCGAGAAAAGGGAAGAAGACGATGAAATTCTTGTACTCCTCGACGGCCTGGGTCAGGTTGGAGGTGCCGCCCTCGTTGTAATAGGAATCCGCGGTACCGAGCTTGGCCTTGGCGAGGTATTCGCTGTCCGGGTAGGTGTTGATCAGGGTCTGAAAACTCAAGCGGGCTTCGACATACCTATGGTGCTTGACGTCGTTCACCGCGCGGTCGTAGAGCACCTTATCCGGCTCGGCCGAATCGTCGGTGGCGTTCTGCTTAGCCGCGTTCTTCGGCTTGACCTTCGTCACCTTGGGCTTCTGCGCGTGGGCGCCGGCCGGGAAAACCCCGGCAAGCGACACGAACAGCACGGCGGTGAAGAGGCGGCGTTTCCCGATCAGAAACTCAACCATGACACTTTCCTTAAACTCGCTGGCTCAGCGCCTCTGTTGCAAGCTTGCGGATCTGGCGAACCGCGGCAGTGGAATCGGGCGCATGGAAAATCGACGTACCCGCAACGAACGTGTTTGCCCCGGCCTGCGCCAATTCGCCCACGTTCTCGACGTCCACGCCCCCGTCAACCTCAATCCGGAAGCCGCCATTATAGCGTGTCCGCCACTGATTCAACTGCTGGATCTTGGCAATCGACCCCGGGATAAACTTCTGGCCGCCGAAGCCGGGGTTCACGGACATGACCAGAACGGTGTCCACTTTATCGAGGACCTCGGTCAGCATCGCCACCGGCGTCGCGGGGTTGATCACCGCGCCCGCCTGTACCCCCAACTCCCGGATCATGGCCAGGGCGCGATCCAGGTGAACCGTCGCCTCCTGATGGACCAGGACGCGGTCGGCGCCCGCGCGGACGAACTCCTCGATGTATTCCTCGGGGCGCTCGATCATCAGATGCACGTCCAGCGGGAGCCGGGTTGCTTTGCGCAAGGAGGCGACCACGGGAATTCCGATCGAGATATTGGGCACGAAATGGCCGTCCATCACGTCCACGTGGATCACATCCGCCCCGCCTTCCTCGACGGCACGGATTGCCTCGCCGAGGCGAGCGAAATCCGCGGCCAGAATGGAGGGCGCGATCTCGATGCGGGCATAGCTCATGGGAACTCCGCGGATTCTAGCACGGCTTTGCGGTGGCTTCTGCTATTCGGCAACCTGCAACTCGATCGTTGCGGCGGCGTCAACGCGCTGTCCGCGGGAGGGAGTCTGCCCGACGACCGAGCCATGCGCCTCGGTTGAGGGCAACGGCGTGAGTTTCGAAACCTTCAGTCCGGCGGCATTCAGTTTCGACTCGGCTTCCGCGACCGGGAGGCCGATCAGGTCCGGCATCACGTAGGCTGGGGGGCGCGGCCCGAGCGAAACGAGCAGGTTTACGTGCGGGCTGGTGACGTCCGTCGTGCCCGCGGCGGGATCCTGCTGGATCACCGTGTCTTCCGCGCCGCCGGGGAAGTATGCGCTCGAGACTTCCCCCAGCTGCATTCCGCCGCGCAGGAGTTCGACCTGAGCCGCGCGCAGGCTTCGGTCCTGAAGCTGCGGAATCGTTGCCTTCTGAGGGCCGAGGCTCAGGACCACGTGGGCATTCTGCCCAACCTTCACGCGCGAATTCGGCAGGGGGCTCTGCCGCACGACGGCATCGGCGGGAAGATTGCTATAGATGCGATCCTCGACTTTCATTCCCACGCCGCGCCCGTGCAGAATTTGCTCCGCTTTGACGGCTCCGACCCCGACGACGTCCGGCATGTCAACCTCGCGGCCGTGGATGGCGAAACGCATTGCCGTCAGCGCGCTCAGGAACGCGATCGACGACAGGATGAACAGCAGCAGCGCCATGCGGAGAATCCATTGCAGGCGCTCGCGGAGGGTCATTGCGGCGCTCCGGCGATGGCAAAATCACACCCGGCGAGTGTAGCGATTCGAACGGACCGCCGATCTTTGTTTTCAGTGGCTTGCATTGGCTTCTACTCGACAGTGTAGCGATTCGACATTGGACGACCGTGCCAGAACAAACCTACGCTTCGCCATGTCTGTCTTCCAACTTTCGCCGCTCTGTCCGTCATGTTCGTCACACCAAACCAAACTGCTCAAGACCACACTATCACGCTAGCACGAAGGACAAATGGCGCAAGGAGAAATGCCTGTGGACTTTTCAGCGCCTGCTCGTCACGAGGATTGGAGGGCGGCGGCGAAGAAGCCATCGGTATCGGACTGCCCCGGCAATGTGCGGAATTCCCCGCCGGGATCGAATAGTGCGGACGCAAAAACGCCGGGGGCGAGGTGCGGCGCGAGCGCTTGGGCCATCTCCTCCGCGGGGGCACGCTGAACCGACCGTGCGGCGCGCAGCACTTCCGACACCACGTGCTCGTTTTCTTCCGGCTCGATCGAGCAAGTCGAATAGACGAGCCTGCCGCCCGGGGCCAGATGCGCGAGCGCGCCCCCGAGCATGCGGACCTGGAGATCGTGGAATTCGGCGAGCTGTTCCGGACGCAGCCTCCAACGAATCTCCGGGTGTCGGGCGAGCGTGCCGGTGCCGGAACATGGCGCGTCGAGAAAAATCCGGTCGAATCCCCGGGCGAAGGGAAGCGGCTGCGTGGCATCAAGCTCGACGAGACGAACGCCGGCAAGTCCGAGGCGCTTGAACTGCGCCGCCATTGCCCGGAGGCGGTGAGCGTGGCGGTCGGCGGCAATGACGATCCCCGCGTTTCCGGCAGCGCGCGCCAGCGCAGGCGTCTTTCCGCCGGGCGCGGCACAGAGATCGAGCACGCGGTCGCCCGGATGAACACCGAGGAGGAACGGCACCGCCTGCGACGCTTCGTCCTGGATCGAGATTTGACCCGCGCGGAAGGCTTCCGTTTGCGAAGGGCTTCCGCCGCTTACGGCAAATGCGTTTTTGAGCAAGCGGCCCGGCTCGACGCGCAACCCGGCTTTCTCAAGTGCGCGGAGGATTTCGCCGCGGCGGTCCGCGTCATTCAGCGCGCAGCTGAGGCGGGAAGGGCGGTTATCGGCTTCGAGCAGGGCGATCGTCCGCGCGTCGCCGAGGCGCGAAAGCCATCGCTCGACCATCCACGCCGGATGCGAATGCAGGATGGCGAGGCGTTCGGCCAGCGGAAGGTTCGGCGGAAGGAGGTTCTCGGCGGGCGCTTTTGCCTGTTCCGCGATCCTCCGAAGGACGGCATTCACCAAGGGCGCGGCCGAGGATTTTCGCGCGCTTTTCACGAGTTCGACCGATTCGTTGACGGCCGCGCGCGGCGGGATTTTTCCCAGGAAGCGAAGCTGATACGCGCCGATGCGCAGGGCGAGCGCCACGGGCAGATCGAGCTGGTCGACGGATTTCTTCAGTTGGCGCTCGAGGAGAAAATCGAGGAGCCGCCGCTGGCGCAGGACGCCCAGCGTCAATTCGGTTGCGAGCGCCGCGTCCGCGGGCTTCACGCTCGCGCCAAGTTCGGCGTGCAGCAGATCGCTTGCGTACGCGCCTTCGGCCTCGACGCGACGCAGCACCTGGAACGCGATTCGTCTTGCTACACTGACAGGCATAGGATGAGAACCCCGAAAGGCGAAATTCGCCAGCGAGACGCCGGCGCTACGTGAAGCGGTCGCCGGGCGCAAGGCGCGCGCCATTCGCGAATTCATGCGCTGCGACGCGTTTGCGCCCTTCCAGCTGCACGAAATCGAGGCGCAGCGCCGTGCCTTCGCCGCAGGCGACGAGAATTCGGCCGGCGACAGCATGGATGGACCCGGGCAAAGACGATTCGACGGACTGCGCGGCCGGAATCCCCCACACGTGGCAGTTCTTGCCGCGAAACAACGTGAACGCGCCGGGCCAGGGTTCGAAGCCGCGAATCCGGTTATAGATTTTCCGCGCGTCGAGCGACCAATCGATGCAGCCGTCCTGTTTTTTAAGGGGCGGCGCAAACGTCGCCTGTGAACTGTCCTGCGGCGATGGTGTGATTTTACCGCAGTCGAGGCCGCGCAGAGTCTGCGCGACGAGCGGCGCGCCTGCTTCGGCCAGCCGCGCGGCCAACTCAGGGGCGGTTTCGTCCGGCCCGATCATGGTCTCATGCTTCAGCAGCATAGGGCCGGTATCCAGCCCCGCGTCAATTTCCATGGTGGTGATACCGGTGCGAGCCTCGCCATTGACGATCGCCCAGTTGATCGGAGCCGCGCCGCGATACTTCGGCAGCAGCGACGCGTGGAGGTTGACCCATCCGAGCCGCGGAATCGCGATCAGGCGCGGCGAGATGATCTGCCCGTAGGCAATGATGACCACCACGTCCGGCGCGAGGCGCTTGAAAGAATCGTACGCATCGTCCGACTTGATCTTTTCGGGCTGATAGACGGGGACTCCGGCGGCGACAGCGGCATCCTTCACGGGGGAGCACGCCGTTTCCTGCCCGCGGCCGCGCGGGCGGTCCGGTTGCGTGACGACCGCTTCGACGCGGAAATCCGGCTGCGCGATCAGGTGCCGCAGAGACGGCACGGCAAAAGCAGGAGTACCACAAAAGACGATGCGCAGCGGCACGGTGCGCCTACCAGTCGCCGGCTTTTTTCAGTTTGCGGATTTTGCGCTTGATCATGTCGCGCTTGAGCATGCTGAGGTGCGTGATGAAAAGGATTCCGTTGAGGTGGTCGATCTCGTGGCAGAACGCGCGCGCGAGCAGTCCTTCGCCGCGCATTTCAAATTCCTTTCCGCTCGCATCCTGGGCGCGCACGGTGACGTAGAGCGGGCGCGCGACGTGGCCGCGAAAACCGGGTACCGACAGGCAGCCCTCTTCCTCGCGCTGTTCGCCTTCGGCGTGAATGATTTCCGGATTCACGCAGACGATCTTGCCTTCGGGGTTCTTGCCATTGGTCACGTCGATGATGGCGACGCGACGGCCGATCCCTATCTGCGGAGCGGCGAGGCCAACGCCCTGCGCCGCGTACATGGACTCGAACATGTCGGCGACGAGCGTCTGCAATTCGTCGTCGAATTGTTCGACGGGACTCGAGGGCGTCTCGAGCACCGGGTCGCCGTACTTTACGATGGGATGAATCATGTGTCTTCCCTACGTCTCCCCAAAGCGAAGAAGAGAGATTCCTCGGAATGACGGCTATGAAAACAAAACACTAGAAATCGTCCAACTGGCGCTGATAGCCGTCGAAATTCCTGCGCGTTTCCCCGAGCGAGTCACCGCCGAATTTTTCGAGGAGCGCCTCGGCGAGGACCAGCGCGACCATGGCTTCGCCGACCACGCCGCCCGCCGGCACGACGCAAACGTCCGAACGCTCGTAGGCCGCCTTGACCGCTTCCTTCGTGTTTATGTCGGCGGTAAGGAGCGCGCGGCGGAGCGTCGAAATCGGCTTCAAGTATCCTCGCACGATCACGTCCTGGCCGTTGGTGATCCCGCCCTCGAGGCCGCCCGCGCGATTCGACGAGCGGTCGAACCGCTTGCGCGAGGTATCGTAGCGGATTTCGTCCTGCACTTCCGATCCGTAACTGCCGGCGTTGGCAACGCCGGTGCCGATCTCTACGGCCTTCACGGCTTGGAGCGACATGACCGCGCGCGCGAGTTTGCCGTCGAGCTTTTCGTCCCACTGCACGTGGCTGCCGACGCCGGGGGGAATTCCGCGCGCGACGACCTCAAAGACGCCGCCGACGGAATCGCCCGCGCGAAGCACGCGATCGACCTCGGCGACCATTCGCCCTTCGACGTCGCGATCGACGCAGCGCAGGGGAGATTCAAGGTTGTCGCAAATCGCGACGATCTCCTCCCACGCCGCCTCGCGCTCGAGATGCGCGTGGCCGACGGCAATCGTGTGGCTGAGCACGGTGGCGCCAAATTCGCGCAACAACAGCTTGGCGAACGCGCCGGCCGCGACGCGAGCGGCCGTCTCGCGCGCCGAGGCGCGTTCGAGGACGTAGCGCGCATCGTGAAAATTGTACTTCTGGGAACCCGGCAGGTCGGCATGACCCGGACGCGGCGCGGTGAGGCGGCGCCGGGCGTCCTCTGCGCCTTCGCTGTCTTCAACCGGCAGCGCTTTCTCCCAGTTCTTCCAGTCGCGGTTTTCGATGCGCAGGGCGATGGGAGCACCGATCGTCTTGCCGTGGCGCACGCCGGCCAGAATGTCCGCCTGATCCTTTTCGATCCGCTGGCGCCCGCCGCGGCCGTATCCGAGCTGGCGGCGATGCAACTCGCGCCCGATGAATTCCAGGTCCACCGGCACACCCGCGGGCAGGCCAGAAATCCAGGCGACAAGCGCCTGGCCGTGAGACTCACCGGCAGTGACGAATCGCAGCATCAGTGGCGTATCCGGAAAGGGAACAAACGAAGGATTCTACCGGAGGCATACGCACGCGTAAAGAGCGCGGGCTATGCCTGCCCGCGCTAGCGCCGCATTGGCGGGCGGATGTTTGCTTGACGCGCCGCGCAGCGGACGCTACGCTTCCGGTGACCCGGCAGAGAGCCCGTCGGCCGGATTCCACACGATGCCCGAATCCGAAATCGCAACGCTTCCGTCAGCCGCCGGGAACGTGCTCAAACGCATGATTCTTGCCGTGCAGGATTACTCCCTGCTGTCGCTGCAGTCTCTCGTCAACATTTTCACCCCGCCGACCTACTGGTCGGACACGCTTCAGCAAATGGACATCATCGGGGTCGGCTCGCTGCCGATCATCGTGATGGCGTCGCTCTCGATCGGCGGCGTGCTCGTTCTGAACACGGCGTCGCAATTTCAGCGGTTTGGAATGACGGACCTGACCGGCGACGCGGTTGCGCTCGCGCTGGTCCGCGAGCTTGGCCCAACGATCGCGGCGCTGCTGGTGGCGGGGCGCAACGCCTCGGGAATGGCGTCCGAACTGGGGTCGATGATCGTGACCGAGCAGGTGGACGCGATGCGGGCGCTGGGGACCGACCCAATCCGCAAATTGATGACGCCGCGGGTGGTGGCAACGCTGCTGATGATGCCGCTACTGGTGGCGGTGTTCGATTTCGTCGGGCTGATCGGCGGATTCGCCGCGGCGTATTTCACGCTACGACTGGGTGCGGTGCAGTTCTGGACGCGGGCGATCGACGCGCTCGAGTTCGGCGACCTGGTTCAAGGGTTTACGAAGCCGATCGTCTTCGCGTTCATCGTTTCGACGATTGGCTGCTTCAAGGGACTTCGCGTCAAGGGCGGAACGCAAGGCGTGGGCCGGGCGACAACGTCGGCCGTGGTCATTTCGTCTGTCATGGTGCTGGTATCCGACCTGTTTCTCGCGAAGCTGCTGCTGTACATATTCCGGTAGCAGCCGGTTGAGCGCGGCGAACGTCGGCTGCGAATGGCCGTTGTTTCCATCTATAATCTCAGAATGATGTGCCCTTCCCGCCCGGTGCCGGTGAGCAAAATGACCACGGCCGTTCCGGGCGAACCGTTCGTCGCATTCAAGGACGTCCGGATCGGTTTCGACCAAGGCGAAGTGCTGCGCGGGATTTCGTTCGAGGTGTGGGCGGGGGAAACCAAGGTCCTTCTGGGCGAGAGCGGCGCGGGGAAGACGCTGATCATGAAGCTGGCCGCCGGCTTGCTGCACGCCGATTCCGGACGCGTCTGGGTGATGGGACAGAATATCGAAGAGATGGCCGAAAGGGATCTACTCGATTTTCGGCGGCACGTCGGTTTCGTCTTCCAGGAGGGCGCTCTCTTCGATTCGCTCACCGTCGCGGAGAATGTCTCCTTCCGGCTGCGCGAGGAAAACCTGTCCGAGACGGAGTTGGATCAGCGCGTGCGCGAAGTTTTGCGTTTCGTCGAGATGGAACCCGCGATCGACAAATACCCGGACGAGCTTTCCGGAGGCATGCGGCGGCGCGTCTCGATCGCCAGGGCGCTGGTGGACCGGCCGCCGCTCGTGTTCTACGATTCGCCGACGGCCGGGCTCGATCCGGTGACTTCGCAGACGATCATCACGCTGATCCTGCGGGGGCGGGATTTGCAGGGCGTGACGTCCTTGCTGGCCACGCATCGCGTGCAGGACGCCTTCGGCCTGGCGCACTACCGTTTCGATCCAGCGGCCGGGCGCGTGGTAGCTCTCGGCGGAAATGGCGCCGGGCAGCAAGGACACGGCGGGCCACCGACCAACGTGCTTGTCCTGCGCGAGGGCCAAATCTATTTCGAAGGCGCCGCCGACGAGATGCTGCACTCGTCCGACGACTACTTGAAAAAGTTCCTGGCTTCCGCCGAATAGGGCTTGGACGCGGGCGTACCGAGGAGGGAAGGCAATGGCGCAACGAAAGCAACTGACGTGGACGGAGTTGCGGGTCGGACTGTTCGTGCTGGTGGGCTTGTTCATCCTGATGGTGGCGATCTTCTACGTTACCGGCGCGGGCTTTCTGGGGCCAAAGTACCGCCTGGTGACGTATCTGCCGGAAGTCGAGGGCATGAAGGCGGGAGCGCCGGTGGATCTCGACGGCCTGGAGATCGGCAACGTTCAGTCGATGGGTCTGACGCCCCATCCCGTGGACCACGCGCACAACATCACGCTCGTCTTGCGCGTCGAGAGGAAATACCAGGATCAGATCCGCACGGACTCAATCGCCAGCCTCGTTACCCAGGGTCTGCTCGGCGACCGCTACGTCACCATCACGCGCGGGCTCACCGGCTCGGTGATCCCCACGAACGGTGTGGTCCCGGCCGCCGAGCAAGCCGACATCAAGCAGATCGTCCAGCGCGGGGCCGACGTGGCCGAAAACCTCAACGCCCTCTCGGAGCAGCTCAACGAGATCGTGAGCAAGGTGCGGCGGGGCGAGGGCACGATCGGAAAGGCGCTGATCGACCCATCGCTCTACAATCACCTGAACAGCATTGCGAGCAAGGCCGACGCGATGGCCACGACAATTCAGCAGGGCCAGGGCAGCATTGGCAAGCTCGTCGCGAGCGACGAGCTCTACAAGAAGGCCGACTCGGTCGTCGGAAAGATTGACGACGCCATGACCGCGGTCCACGACCAGAAGGGCACCGTGGGCAAGCTGATCTACGACCCCAGCGCGTATGACAGCGTCAAGAGCGTCGCAGAAAAGGGTGATGCGCTACTGGGCGACGTCCGCGCCGGCAAAGGCACGCTCGGCAAACTCGCCACGGACGACACCGCCTATAACAATCTGCGCGATGCCTCGGCGAACGTCCGCGACGCCACGGCAAAGCTGAATTCCAACCAGGGCACGGCGGGGAAGTTCTTCACCGACCCGGCGTTCTACGACAACATGACCGGACTTTCGGGCGATTTGCGGCTAATGATCGCCGACTTCCGGCAGAATCCGAAAAAGTTCCTGCACATCAAACTGGGACTCTTTTGAGATCAGTTAGAGATGCGAGGGTGCCTCGTTGTGACAAGGCACCCTCTCTGGTTGATAGTTTTCACGCAGGCGATCTTTCAAATCTCCTAAATCTCCAGCGTGACCGTATCGGTAGTCTGCACTCGATCGGCGCGGAAGTCCGTGCACTCCCGTACCGGAAACAGGATCTCGCGCTGAGGAAATGCGTACCCGCAGAAGATCAGTTCTTCGCGCGGCTGGTAACCGCGCACGATGTGCGAGTAGACGCACCCGATGCAGAGCGTCTTCCGCACGATCTGGCGGGCAGCGCGCAGGTCCAGTGTAATCATGCGAGGTCCTCCTCTCTTGGCGGCCACGAGCACCCAACGGCCCCGCACAAGCTGCATCGCAATCGGGATGAGCAAGAAAGCAATCACATACACGTAGAAGAACACGGGAAAACTCCGGCTAAGCGAATCTTTCCCGAGCGCCCCGGCCGAGGTTGGATTCCCCCGCGCGACTGGCTAGCACTACGACGTCGCGCAGCGAACCCGTGCAGATGCACCTCGGCCAGGCCGTTCAGGAAGCCGGAAGGACGGCTTCGCGCGAAGTCACGCGACGCGTCCGCATACTTAAACCTTAAACGTGGTTAGTGGGCAGGCCCGGATTTACAGCGAGAAGATTACCGTGAGGGGCTGAAGCTCATTCGGCCACAATCCCGGCACAGCATCGCTGCTTGCCCAAGTAACGAATTGTGACAGTCGCTTCGTTTCACGTCGGATGCGCGAAGTTTACGCGACGATTTCCGATTTGGGCAAGCGCGGCCGATCGAATGGCGGGAATTCGAGGCTGAATGGTTTCCAGGAGCGGCTGAACGGGACAAAGTCGTCTACGGTAAAAAATCGGCCAAGGCAAAAAATCGCCGTTTTACGCTTCCTTACCGGCGGCCGAAAATTCGAGGGCCAGTTCACGAATGCGGCGCAGGTCGAGTTTGCCGGTGCCGAGGTGAGGGAACTCCTCGACCGCAAAGAACTGATTGGGCCGCGGCGTCCACAGGTTCGGCAGGCCGGCTTCCGGCAGCCTTTCGATCACGACTCTCAATTCCTCTTCGGCGAGCAAGTGCAGGACGACGAGCCGCTCGCCTTTTTTCCCATCGGGTACGGCGGTCACCACGAACCTCTGCTCCGTGGCGCCCGCAATCTCATGCAACCGCTCTTCGATCTTGATGTGCGGCACCATTTCGCCGCCGATCTTGCTGAACCGGCTGAGCCGGTCGGTGATGCTGAGAAAGCCGTCTTCGTCTTCGGTGGCGATGTCGCCCGTCACGTACCAGCCGTCCTGAAGAACTTCCGCTGTTTTCTCGGGCTTGCCGAGATAGCCGAGCATCACGTTTGGCCCGCGAACGATGAGTAGCCCCGGCATGCCGACGGGAACGGGCTCGCGGGTTTCCGGATCCACGATGCGCACGCTGACGCCCGGCAGCGGGTGCCCGATGCGACCCCGCTTTCCACCGACCTGCCGAAACCCCGGCGCGCGAAAATCCCGCGTGTTCACGGTGATGACGGGCGAGCACTCGGTCGTGCCGTAGCCTTCGAGCGGCCGGACGCCGAAGCGGTCCTCGAAGGCTAGCGCGAGCCGCTCCGGCAGCTTCTCGGCGCCGACGAGCACGAACTCGAGACTGCCGAAATCCTCCGGCGAGCAGCGGCGCAGATAGGCCTGCAAGAACGTCGGAGTCGCCATCAGGAACGTCAACCGGAAGTCGCGGACGAGTTCGCTGACGACGGAGAGATCGAGCGGACTCGGATGGTACACGGCGCCAACCCCGAGCACGGCCGGAAGCCACAACGTCACCGTGAAACCAAACGAGTGGAAAAATGGCAGCACGCCGAGCAGGGAGTCGTTCCGGTCGAACATGAATGTCTGCCCCATCTGCTCGATGTTGGACGCGATATTGCAGTGCGTCAGCATCACTCCCTTTGGTTCGCCGGTGCTGCCGCTCGAGAAAATGATCGTCGCGAGATCGTCTAGCGTCTTTTTCTTTCCACCGCCTAGGGTCCATTCCAGACACGAGCCCGGCAAGAACCACAGCAGCAGCGCCATGATTCTTTCGCCGAGACGCGGCGCGGCCGCGGCTTCCTCGATCAGGATCGTTTTCCCCGGCACCTTCAGCGGAATCCTGTCGAGAAGCGGCTTCGTGGTGATCACCGTCTCGAGTTTGCACTGTGCGGCGCACGAGGCGAGCGCTTCATCCGACACGGTGTAGTTCAAATTGACGGGCACCTTCCCGGAAAGTGTCGCCGCGAAGTTCACGAGCGCCGCCGGCACCGAAGGCGGAAGCAGGATGCCGACCATCTCTTGTCCCGCCCAGGTGCTTCGGAGGCGTCGCGCGAGGAAGATGGCGCTCAGCAGCGCGCTGCCCCATTTCATCCGCGGGCGGCGCTTGTCTCCCATCGCGAAGCGAAACGGATGATGGTGCGCGGTTCGAATGAACGCCCCGTGAAGCGTGCAGAGATGGTTCCTGCGATGACGGTACGCTTCGGTTTGCAACTGCTGCACGGCGCGGCGCACCTCGAAGGGTGTGGCCGTCGGCGGCATCGGCTTGCCGAAGCTCACCGTCACCCGATAAGGGATCGACCTTGGCAGCTTCCAGAGAAAACGCCCGCGATCGAAGCTGAAAATACTGCCCCACACCCCGTCGAGACTCACAGGAACGATCGGCGCGTCCACGCCCTTCATGATCCGCTCCATGCCGCGGCGAAACGGAAGCATCTGGCCGATGCGCGTGATCTGACCCTCGGCGAAGATACAGACCACTTCGCCCGCGCGGATTGCGTCGCTCGCCGTGCGCAGCGCCTGAAGCATTTCGCGCGGCCGCAGCTCGGCGGAGATGGGGATCACGCCCATCACTTTCGCAAATGGCTTCACGTACGGCAGATCATAGATGCCTTTGTACATCAGGAAACGGATTGGCCGGTCGGTCGAAGCGATCAGCAGGCACCCATCCACGAACGACAGGTGGTTCGAGACGAAAAGCGCGCCGCCCCTCTCAGGGATATTCTCGCGGCCTTCGACACGGATGTGATACACCGAATGCGTTGCCGCCCACAGCACAAATCGCAGGAGCGAATCGGGGAGCAGATAGATCGAATAGACGGTTGTGACAAGCGTGAGGATCGCTCCGTCGAGGAAGATGCCGGCCGGCGTCTGGTGCAGAACGTCCGTGAAAACGTAGTAGGCGCCGGACGCGATGGCGATTCCAATAAACGAGAGCAGATTCGACGCTGCGATTACCCCGCCTTTCTGTTCCGGCCTCGGGCGGTGCTGGATCAGCGCGCCGAGCGGCACGACGAATATCCCGCCGAAAAAGCCGAGCAGGGCAAGATGCGCTCCCACGGTCACGAGCGAATGGCCAGCGCCATAAAGCAGAGCGCCGAAGACCGTCATCCCCACGGCGCCGAGCGGGATCAGCCCGTATTCGATTTTGCCGCCGGAGAGGTACCCCGCCGCGACGCTGCCGATCCCGATCCCGATTGCGACGGCAGCCTGCAGATACGTGATGTGCGTTTCGTCGACGCGAAGGACATCGTGCCCATAAATGATGATCGTGAGCTGCAGCAGGGCCGCAAGAAAGAAAAGATACGTGTTGCCAAGCACGGCCCAGCCGAGAACCCTGTCGGCGAGGATCGTCTTCATCTGCGTGCCGAAATCAGCGAGCGGGTTCGCGCGGAATCGCTTCGTAGGATCGGCGGCCGGGACCCGCGGTATCCCAAAGCTCGTTACCAGCCCGACGCACGTGAAGCCGAGCAGGAGGAAACCGGCTGCCGTCTCGCGGCCGTGATAGCGTTCCGCCAGTTCTCCGGCAGCGATTGTGCCTCCAATGCTCGCGAGGAATGTTCCAAACTCGATGATGCCGTTGCCCCAGGAGAGCCGTGGCTCCGGCAGAAGCTCGGGCAATAGGCCGTACTTCGAAGGGCCAAACAGCGCTCCCTCCGTACTGATCAAGAATACCCCAGCGCACTCCATCGGCAGATTTCGCATCTCGAGACTTACGATGAAAAACGCCATCACCGCAATTTCGAAGAGCTTCGTGCCGATCGTGACGCTGCGTTTGCTGTAGCGATCCGCGAAAAATCCGCCGGTCATCGAAAAAAAGATGAACGGAAGCGCGAAGAGCGCCCCGACAATGGGTATCAGCCGATCCCGCTGCGACTGCGGGAGATTCATGGCGATAACGATGTAGGTGACAAGATACTTCAGCGCGTTGTCGTTGAAGCCCGTCTGAAACTGCGTCGCGATCAGGCTCCAGAAGCCGCGCTTCCAATCGCGCGGTGGCTGGGAGGCAGGCGCTGCCGGATTGGCCGCATTTTCAGCCATGCGTGTGTTTGCGCCCCTGAAGAGCCGCCATCGGCCCGGATCTGCCGCAGAGTCTATCGCAAGTGAGCCTGAACCGGACGCCGACCGAACTACGCAATGACGCGGATACTGGATTTATTGCCGGCTGATGAAGCAGGCGCAGCCGTCGCCGTGGCCGGCAGCGGGGTTTCGCGCTGGGGGTACCTCGTGGCGATGTAGTCGTTCACGAGGGCCTGAAACGCGGCGGACAGCTCGTCGTACGTTCCCTCGAGGGTGGTGAATTTCTGGCCGTCGATGTAGACGGGACAACGCGGCGTTTCGCCCGTTCCCGGCAGACTGATGCCGATGTTCGCGGCTTTGGATTCGCCGGGGCCGTTGACGATGCAGCCCATCACGGCGAGTTTCAATTCCTCGACGCCCTCATAGTGCCGCTTCCATTCCGGCATCTGGTCGCGGATGTAACCCTGGATGCTTTCGGCAAGCTCCTGAAACGTGGTGCTCGTCGTGCGGCCACAGCCGGGACACGCCGTCACACTTGGCGCGAAGGTGCGCAGCCCAAGCGATTGCAGTAGTTCGCACGCGGCGTAGACTTCGTCGCGGCGGTCGCCGCCGGGCCGCGGCGTGAGCGAAACACGGACCGTGTCGCCAATACCTTCACCGAGGAGAATCCCCATCGACGCCGCCGACCAGACGAGCCCTTTCGCGCCCATGCCCGCTTCGGTCAAGCCGAGGTGCAACGGCTGATCGGTCCTGCTCGCGAGGTCGCGATAGATATCGACGAGGTCGCGCGGCCGCGAAACTTTGCAGGAGATGATGATCTGGTCCTTGCGAAGGCCGGATTCAAGCGCAAGCTCGGTGGATTCAAGCGCGGAGAGTACCATGCACTCGTTGATGATCTCTTCGGAGGTCTTGCCGAGGTCCCTGTCCGTGTTCTCCTGCATCTTGCGCATGACGAGCTCTTGATTCAGCGAGCCGCCATTGACGCCGATGCGCACAGGCTTGTCATTGTCGCGCGCCACTTTGCAAATGGTCGCGAACTGTTCGTCGCGGCGCTGGCCGTGGCCGACGTTGCCGGGATTGATGCGGTATTTGTCGAGCGCGCTGGCGCAGTCGGGATACTTGGTCAGCAAAACGTGGCCGTTGTAATGGAAGTCGCCGATGACGGGAACGTCGCAGCCCGCATCGAGCAGGCGCTTCTTGATTTCCTGCACGGCCGCCGCCGCTTCCGGTACGTTGACCGTGATGCGAACGAGTTCCGAGCCGGCCTGCGCGAGTTCGAGACACTGCTGCGTCGTGGCCCTGGCGTCGGCCGTGTCCGTGTTGGTCATGGATTGCACGACAACGGGCGCGCCCCCGCCGACCTGGACTTTGCCGACTCTTACGCCGACCGTCGCATGTCGTTTCTTGTGCATTTGATCCATTGTAACGAAACCGCGCACCAGGAAGCTAGGTGGCGGGCTTCACGCCGGCGGCAAACACAAAACGGGGAGCGGGACTATATTTCCGCGCGGTGAGCGACGCTGGCGGACTTGCCTCCGCGGGAAGGCGGAACGATCGTAGCCATCTTGCGGATCATGGCCAGCACGAGCCGCTTATCGTCATCGGACAACGTGGTGGAATATCTGCGGATCTCCGCAAGGAAGCGAATCTCTTCCTCGGAAAGCTCGCCGAGTATCTTGCGCGTCTCGCGGTCCTGCGCCGTGTCCGTGCCGGGGAAGAAGTCGGCGAGGCTGATTTCCATGGCTTCGGCGATCTTCGCGAGCGTTTCGAGCGAGGGAACCGTGTGGCCGTTCTCCACGCGGGAAAGATAGCAGCGCAGGAGCCCGGTGCGGCGTTCGATATCGCCCTGCGAAAGGCCGCGATCGCTCCGGTAAGACCGAATCACTTCGCCGATATTTACCTTTGGCTTTTCTTTTGGCATCGGATCACTTCCCGCGAGAGTATCTTTCTCCGCAACAGGTGGTATCTTACGAGTTACCTCAAAAGACCCGCAAGAATAATTTCGAGGAATGTTCCTATCAGGAACGCCTAGTTTTGTGTGATGGAGAGTGGCGCGGTCACGTCATGTTCGAACTTGAATTCGAGCAGCGTCTCGCTGGGGATGCGCACCTGATCGCCGTGCGTCACCACCTGCACGGCGGTTCCGGCCCCGGCACCCACGGCTCCGCCGATGACGGCGCCCTTGCCTCCGCCCGCGATCGCTCCAATGATGGTGCCGATGACGGCTCCGCCGCCGATCCGTTCCGCGCTTTGCGTACCGCGCCCCTTGCCCGCCACGTCATAGTCCGTCGAATCGACCGGGACGATGTTACCGTTGATTCGGATTCCGGTGAGTTCCAGCGTCAATTGCGCGCTTCCGGAGATCTTGCCCGCCTCCTGAGCCTGGCTGAGTTTGCCGTATACGTCAGCGCCTTTCGGTGCGACGACGATGTTCCCCACCACCAGCGCGCTTTCGAGACTAGCGCGGAAGGGATCGCCGATCTTGTTCGTCGAGGAATCGACGCCGTCGATCATGCGCACGAGCACCGACGTGCCCGCAGGAATCGTAACCGCCTGCGTGGCGGGTGCGGTTGTCTGCGCTTCCGCGCTCTGCTGCGGCGCAGGAGTCGCCGCCGGGGCGGACGCGGCAGGCGCAGCGTCCGGCGCTGGCGCCGCGGCGGTGGCTGGTGGAGGCGCGGCCGAGAAAGAGGAGACTGCGGCAGTTTCACCGGCCGGCGCAGCGTTCGACGAGTCCGTCGTCGCGCTGAAACCGATGTTCAGCACGTCCTTCGTCGGGAATACCTGTTCCTGACCGTTCACCCGAAAGCGAATGTTCAGCGGCGATCCGCCCACGAACTGGCCTTGGATAATCTGGCCGTTCTTCAGTTCAAGGGTATCGGCCGCCGCAATTTTGGTAAGCGCGGCCCAGGCTACCGTCCCTCCGACAAACAGCACGACGAAGTAACCCAAAAACCTGGCCGTCTTCGCACGATTCCTGGTGGATGCTTTCACGGCTCCCCCTTCGAGAATACGAATCGAGCGGCGAACTGCGAAGCCTTAGCCGCAGCCGGGAGATTCGTTGCCTTCATCAGCCATGATAGCGCAAACACACGCTTCGGGCAGCGACTGCCGGTGCCACACACACGGCCACCGCTCGCTTGTCGCTCGCTCTAGTTGGCAACGAAGAAGCTGCTAGACCGCAGGCTGAGCCACCGAGGATTGTGAAGCCGCGTTCTGTTGATTCTGGAGCTTGCTCGCGCGCTTGTTCTCATAGAGAGCTTCGTCCGCGCGCTTCAACAACTCTTCCGAGGTCTCGCCGACTCTGTAGTCGGTCCAACCGCGCGAGAACCGGCAGGCGATCTTTTCGCCGCTGTATACGACCTCGAGCCCTTCCACGCGGCCAACGACGTGCCGCACTTCTTCGGCACGACACTCGGGCAGAAGCACCATGAATTCGTCGCCGCCGAGCCGCACCGCGAGATCAGAACCTCGAATCGCCTTCTGGAGGCGCTCGGCAAATCCTCTCAGCACCAAGTCGCCCGCCGCGTGACCCAGCCGGTCGTTGGTCTGCTTCAATCCATCGAGGTCAAGCAACAAGACGGTCAAGGGCCGTTCGTGACGCACCGCGCGGCTAATTTCTTCCGCCAGTCTCTGCTCGCCGGAACGGCGATTGTAGAGGCCGGTCAACTGGTCGAGAGCGGCAAGTTTGTACACCTCGTTCGTGAGACTTTGGACCTTCTCCAATGATTGGAGTTGATCGGCCATCTGGTTCCTCATGCGAATGATCATCGTCTGCTGATAGACAAGGTAGACGCTGAACAGCAGCACGATGCCGACCAGAGCGCGCACCGCCTGGTTGAGGTAAAACGAGTACGATTCCTGCTCCTTGCTCAATAGCGCGGGAAATGCGAACGATGCGACAGCCACGGTCAACAGGATCAGCACCAGCACGGTCGACGACCACAGCCACCATTGGCGGCGGTCCAGCTTCCGCAAATTCTCCCGGAACGCTTCGGGACGAATTGTCTGCGCGCCTTGAGTTCGAGAGGGATCTGTCTCAATCATATTCGCGGGTGCCAACGTGCCCGAACACCATTTCTTACCGCGACCCGCAGCTAAACTCCACACCTATGTGCGGCGAAGTTTCCATCTCGCTATGTCCTCATCCGAGGCGGCCGTGTGAAGTGTGGATGACGAAGCCACGAATCCATGTACACAGGCGTCGGTAACGCCGGCGTCGGCCATGACACAGAGCATATTTACCGCATCGGCAACTACGTAAGACGGCCGCCCTGCGTTTTCCACCTAGCGATTTGGGATTCTTCGCAGCGATCGCCGCCTTTTCGTTACATTTCAGTTCTGAGGGAAATCCATCTCAGATTGAGAGGAGAACAACGTGAAATATATTAAGGCAGCTTCTCTGCTGGTGTTCGCGCTAGCAGTACTAGCCAACCCATTGACGGCAGTTCGGGCGCAGAGCCAGAGGATCATTTCGTCAGGAAGCGTTCAGGACATTGGCGCACCCCGGCTTCCACCCTGGTAGATCGCCTTTGTCGTAAGGACCACACGGACGGGGAGAGCCTCAAGCCTCTCCTCGTCTCTTTGTGTTACGATTCCCTTTATCCTCAAAGGCGAATCCTTCATGGCATCTTTGATAGTGTGGTTCACAAGCTTTCTCCTCAGGCTCCTCATTCTCTTCCGGGGTTCCAAAGTCAGGGCTTTTTTTAAGTATCCGTATTTCTACGCATACATTCTTTCGTCATGTATCGGCGACGTCCTTGTCTATGCGGCCTGGCTTGCCCGTCCGACCGCATACCAAAAGACGTACTGGGGCGTCCAGTTCGTGACGCTCATGATCGGTTGCGGCCTTATGCTCGAGATTTTTAAGCACGTTTTGGCACCCTATCCCGGTGCCGAAAGATTTGCGATGGCAGTCGCTCTCGTCACTTTCGGAGCCATTTTTTGCTTCGCGCTTCTTTATCAGTTTTTCGCTCCCAACTGGTCGTCAGAAAAGGGGACCTCCATCGAACTGGAAAGAAACGTGCGAACGGTCCAGGCGATCTTTCTTTTCGGCATTTTTGCAGTCATTTCCTATTACCAGATTCTTGTCGGAAGGAACCTCAAAGGGATGATTTCAGGGTACGGGTTGTATGTCGGGACCAGCCTCGTAGTCCTCGCTTTTCGCGCGTACGCAGGACACCCACTTGAGGCGGCCTCGAATATCATCCAACCGCTCTCTTACGATCTCTCCATGCTGATCTGGCTTGTCGCACTCTGGTCGTATCATCAGAACCCTGTACCCGATCCGGCGATCCACCTAGAAGAGGACTACGAGGCCCTCGCTGCGAGGACGAAACGCACGCTCGTCGCGATGCGCTCTCATCTCACCAAGGCAGCGCGCCCTTAGAAGTTCCTCCTTATATACATTCCATACCGCCAGCTTTACGGCACCGAGGCTCCGAGAAGCCATACGTGGTCCATACCGTACGAAAATGTGGATCTGGCACTTGTTTGCCAGACAGTATCTTCGTACTATTGCCCCTCAAGTCAGTGGGCTCTATGCTGACCATGTTGTTCTGGGCAGGTCTGATGGTTGAAGCACTACTTATATCGGGCATCTCGGGCAGGCTGGGGATTCTCAGGCACGTGCTGCCTTTCGAGCCTCATGCCGGAAAATATATCTGCCCTTTCCGCCAGGGGCTCTATTGGGCGATCGGCTTGCTTGCCGTCATTTGGACATGGACATTTATAGGTGCAAGCGGTAATGTCTCACCTATAAACATTGAGCGCGCTTTTCGGCAGGTTCAATCGGTCTTCCTGCTGCTGACAGGGGGCCTGATTTTCTACCGCGGGCTTGCGATGGGGAAAAACGCGAAGGGAATGTTTCTGGGTTACGGGGTCTATGTCGCTGCTAGCCTCACTATAGGCAATGATTTGGCATTCCACACACAACTACTACCGGGCGGTGCGCAGTCCCGCTCACCAAAGGCGGTTCGCACGTGATCCAACTCGTCTTTTTCCTGTTTGTTGGGGCGCTGCTTCTTTCGTCGCTCTTCCTACTCGGGCGTCGCGGCTCTCGGGCTGAGGGAAATAGCCAGGTTCTCGTCGAAGCCCGCCAGGCGCTGAACACGCTGCAGGGGGGGCTGCTCCCCAGGGATCTGGTTACGCGGATCTTTGCGAAGGACGATTTCGAATACGTGGATTCCATCGGCTGCAAGCCGGTCCACGAGCTTTTTGCCGTTGAGCGCAGGAAGATCGCTCTTTCCTGGGTGAATCAAGTGCGCGCGCAGGTCTTGACCCTTAGGCGTTTTCATCTCGGCGCGGCCCGCTTTTACAGCCGCTTGGGTCTGCGCAGGGAAATCGGCGTCGCCTGGCAATTCGCGAACCTGTTGCTTGCCTGCCGGGCGCTCCAAGTCCTGTTTTATCTGGGCGGGCCCTATGCCGCTCCCCGGGTCGTTGGCACAACCGCGGCGGTGGCGGCGCGTCTGTGCGCGGCTTCGGAGAAATCGCTTGCCTTCTTGAATCCGGTGCAGGTGGTCCCGCTCCGAAATGGATCGGCCGGCACCCTGGGAATGTAGAAACGTGACTCTGATTCCACTGCCGAGACGAATGGATGTGCAACAGGCTCGTGAAGACCTGTACCGGCGCACCTTATCGGACATTTCCCGCCCGCTCGATCGCCTGATTTATCTTGCGTCGATGCGGGACTATAACACCGGCTTCTATCATCACGACGGGCTCGCGTCCCGCTTCACCGAGGAGGTCGCCTGTGAGGCGCTGGCCGATTGTCATCGCGAGGTTTTTCGGCAACTCGTCGTCTGCCCGCTAGAAGACCTGGTCTCCCAGATGGAGGCGTACCGGGATTCAACTCGCACGGGCCCGCGCGAGTTCTTGACGGCGTGGAAAAGGCTGGAACCCTACCGCGTGGCTGTTCCGGTGGAAACCGACCCGCTGTCTGCCGAGTTCCTGTTTTCGAACTTCAAGATCGCCTTGGCAATTTTGGAGATTCGCCTGAATTCTCCTCCGGCGGAACCAGGCGCATAGCTACGCCTGTTACCTGCCCGACGATTTCCGCTTCCGATGGATACGCAAACTGGCGAATCGCGCAGCCGGACAGCGGATGCGGGATCAGCGTGAGCTGTGATCCTCGCACCTCGCACCATGAGCATGCATACCCGTCCCGCAGCTCCACAAAATAAATCGGCCGGTCAAACTCGGTGCGCCAATCCGATGTTTGCGTTCGATTGGGGCGGCTTTCGATCTGCACGAACGACCCCGGGCGCAGCAGTGGGTACATTGTATAGTCCTGTATCCCCACGAATCCGTACTGGCAGTGACGCACATCCAACTTCTGAATTAGCGCTATCGGCACCTCTCCCCACACCTCGACCATCCGGGAAATCAGGCTTGTCGTGTCCAAGCTGAAGCTCTTATCGAAGCGGACGGGGAATGTAATCGCCTTTTCGGAATCGGGGGGTTCAAACGAAGTTAGGTGGGTGTTCTGCAACGGCAGAGCAAGCTGATAGCGCGACGTGGCATTCAAATCGATGCCGAACACGGTGAGCAACTCGTGGAACTTCGTGCGGTAAATAACGCTCAGGCTGTAAAGCTTGTAAATGCTCGGAACCGAGTTCTTGTTCTCGAGTTGCGTCAGCCAGGCGTTCGAGATGTAGAACTCTTCGTTCTGGCGGTCTTCGGCGATGGCGCGGCTGAATTCCTCTACTTCGCGCGTCGTAATGCCGAGCCGATTGCGAAGTTCCCTAAGCTGCTCCCCTGGACGCATAGGTGACCCCGTTCGACTGGTTCAGATTGGAATATCACCCTCCCCAGCTGAGACAGACAATAAGGCTTTCAGCATTCCGAATCAACTGATTTGACGGGAGTTGCAACTGCTCGCGCAACTATTCGCTAAGAGGGCCTAACCAACTTGCTCAGGTCATCAGGGCACTCTTTCGCGAGTTCCAGTACTCCCTAGGAAGAGATTATTTCGTCTTCCCAAAAAGGGAAGCTGATCTAAATATCCTGGTGCTTGTAATTACAAGCAATTGCCCTATCTTCGTCGAAACTCCTTCGCGGGATGCAAACTTAGTTAGTTTATGCCGAAATACCCCCAAAAGCGCCCGACGCGGTGCCAAGGTCGATGTTTCCCCTTTCGTATCACGCGACACTCCGGGCGCTGGCGCGGGGACTCCCGCTTGTGCCAAGCTTGATTTTAAGAGCGGGCACGCCATGACAGACGATTCTACTGGGACTCCGAATCCGAACAGCTCATCTGTTTCCTACGCAAACCGGCGCTCTGTTCCGCGCTATGGTCTGATCGCGACCGCGGACATCATCGAACCAGTGAGCGCGGTGCGCATCTCGGGCCGGATTTCCGAAATCAGCCGCAAGGGTTGTTATGTTGATCTGCTCAACACCTTGCCGAACGGCACTGCCATCGAGGTGCGCATTTCGCGGGATCGGGGAACTTTTGCGACTCCTGCGAAGATCGTCTACGTCCAGGAAAGGATGGGAATGGGAGTTGCGTTCGTCGATACATCCGCCAACCAACTGAAAATCCTGGATGCTTGGCTTGCCGAACTCGAGACCTGACCGAGAGTGGTCGTTTCGTCGCAACCCCATTACTTCTGTCTCCGAATGACACCGCAGGCTACGTGTGGCCCGGAGTTCCGATTCCCATCAGAGTCAATCTTGTAGTCGTCCGCATTCTCGTCGATCGCGATTGACGTGCCCTCGGGCCCGAACAGCGAACTCGGCCCCGAGCTGAGCCTCACACCTGTGGCGACAATCGGCACGTGCGCGCGGCCGTCGAGGCCCGCCACGAAATTCGGAAGATCGCCCGCGTGCGGCCCCTTCCGGATTCAGCGTGCCGTGATTCTCTCCCTAAGGATTGGAGTGCAACCCCGCCGACTTGAAATCAGGTCCCTCGCACTTGCCCATTGATAGGAGGTGCAGGCCGTACATTCCCGGCACTTGCTATATGACATCCAACTCGATTCTCACGCCGTCTTCACACCGGGAGGAATTCCGCCGTCCCGAGCTTTTCCTGGACTGGACTGAGTATATCGGCATACGCCGCGGCCTGCCCGGGCGTCTGTTAGAACGATTTCGAACTGGCGCGCGCTCTCGTTTGGCCCAATGCAGCCAAGGCGCCAAGCATGGCAACCAAGATTGATAAATGGCAAAGCCGCACGAAGGGCCTTCCGGGGCTGGTTCTGAGGCCGAACAATTCAGATGAAATCAGATCCATCTAGGAGGATTTCCAATCCAGGGGAGGAGAACTGATCGGCCAGAACTCAGGCGCGGGACGGGCGAATTCCACAGCGACCTGGGCTAAACCCGCGTGAGCAGGCCCAATGTACGAGACCTTGCCTTCGAGTTCGTCCCTGTTCGAGTTCGCCAAGACAAGTGTCTGACCGAGGGCAACGTTCGTTGCCAGCATCAGCAGGGCGCCATGAGCGCTGACCGTCACGGTAAACGTCTCCTCCCAAAACGGCAGCCGGTCCGCGGAATCTCCACGGATCACTAGGGGCACATCCATCAACACGCGCTGGCTTCGTCTTTGTCCCGTTTTCGCCATCAGAAGACCACTATCGCCCAATCCGCATCCCCTTGCGCCGAAAATCCCCTCTCTATGCCGCCTAAGTAAACGGTGATTCGCAATCCGGCGGGACCTATACAAGCGGCCGCCTTTACACTAGACTAGATATCTGACAAGACAGCTGTTATATGAAAGCATCCAACGCACCGTCGAACAACAAATCGCTCCCAAGCGGGCATTCGGATTCCGCCAGCAAGCGCCGTCACCGGATCGTCGCCTGGATGCAGGCTCACGGAGCGCCCATTCGCGGGGGCGAACTGGCGCGGCGTTTTCATGTAAGCCGCCAATGCCTCGTCCAGGACATCGCCGTTCTCCGCGCCGCCGGCGAGAACATCGTCGCCACTCCGAGGGGCTACCGCCTGCCCCTGGGTTCGAATCACGGCTATCGCGCGATCCTGGCCTGCCGCCACGCACCCGAACGCACGGAGGAGGAGCTTCAGATTCTGGTCGATCACGGCGTCCGGATCCTCGATGTAGTCGTCGATCATCCGATCTACGGCGAATTGCGCGGTTCGCTGATGATCGAGTCGCGCGCGGACCTGCAGGATTTTCTCGCGCACGTGCGTTCGTCGCACGCGGCACTCCTGTCCTCGCTCACCGGGGGAGTTCACCTTCACACGGTCGAGGCATCGCGGCCGGAAATGATTTCGCGAGCCAAGGCACAATTGCGCGCACGAGGATTTCTTCTGAAGTGACCAGCACATGGAAACTCAGAAAATCAACGCGGCGCGTGTGCAACGAGTCGAGCAGGCACTCTGCCGGGGTGGCAGCCTCACGCTCGACAATCCGAGGTATCGCAACGCGGTCAGCACGTTGGTCGAAGGGCTGTTGCGTGACGATTTTGCACCGCGCGATCTCACTGTCGAGGCTCTGGGGATCAAGGACAATCGGTCGTCGGTTGCCGTGCTCGCGCGCGCGAGCGGTATTGTGGCGGGACTGGCCGAGATGGCTCTCATGCTTGAGGCATACGGCGTCGCTGTCGCCTTCGAAAAGCACGATGGCGACACCATGCAACCGGGCGATGCATTGCTTCGCGCCGAAGGAGGCGGAACAACCCTGCTCGCTCTCGAGCGCGTAAGCCTGAATCTTGTTCAGCGGATGAGTGGCATCGCCACCGCGACCCGCTGCCTTCAGGAACGGGTCGGGCGCTGCTCGACGGCGCGGATTGTCGGCACGCGAAAGACTCCGTGGGGGCTGCTCGACAAGCGCGCGCTCCATCTCGGAAACGGAGGGACACACCGGCTCGGTCTCGGCGATGCGATCGTCATCAAGAACAACCATCTCGCGCTGCTGGCTCCGACGGAAGAGGAAGCGGCGCCTCTCGCGATCGAAAGAGCCTGGAAGTTTCGCAAGGAGTCCGCGTTCATCGAAGTCGAAGTGCGTGGTGAAGGGGCGGCGGGGGCGGCTGCGCGGACATTTCAGCGTTTGCGGGAGGAAGCGGCCGAAGACTATCCCTGCCTCCTGATGCTCGACAACATGATGCCGGAGCAGATCAGCGCGATTCTGAGCGCGCTCCGTCGGGATAGGCTGTGGGATCACGCGCTGATTGAAGCCAGCGGCGGGATTTCGGAATCCAATGTGGAAGCGTACGCCGCTTGCGGCGTCGACGCGATTTCCATCGGCGCGCTCACGCATTCGGTGCGCGCTCTCGATCTTTGTCAGAAAATTTCATAAGCCCGTACAACGAGGACAAGCCGTCATGACAAACGCCGTAATGCAGGAAACCTTCGAAGAGCGCTACACGCTCCCGCCCGTTGAGAAGATAAGCGACACGGCCGAGGAGATTCGCAGAAAGCAGCGGCGCGTCCGCGAGCTGTGCACTGAACGGAACGCGATCCTGCTGGCGCATCACTACCAGCGGGCCGAGGTCCAGGAAGTGGCCGACGCAGTGGCGGATTCGCTGAAGCTTTCGCAGGCCGCTGCGAAAACCAGCGCCGATGTGATCGTCTTCTGCGGCGTGCACTTCATGGCGGAAACGGCGTCGATTCTGCTGCCGGAAAAGACCGTGCTGCTGCCGGACCTGCGCGCCGGCTGCTCGCTTGCTGCATCCATCACGCCGGAAGAATTGCGGGCCTGGAAGGCGAAAGCGCCCGACGCCGTCGTGGTCGCGTACATCAACACGTCCGCGGCGGTGAAGGCCGAAAGCGACTACTGCTGCACGTCGGCCAACGCCGCGAAGGTGGTTTCCGCGATTCCGGCGGACCGGCCGATTCTTTTTGTCCCGGACAAGTTCCTGGCCGCGGTGGTCGCGCGGCAGACGGCGCGAAGCAACATCATCGCGTATCCCGGCTACTGCCACGTCCACAAGACGATCCATCCCGAGCAGGTGGTCGAGATTCTTGAGGAACATCCCGACATCGAGCTGCTGCTGCATCCCGAATGCGGCTGCGTCAGCTCCTGCATGGCCAAGGCTGTCGATGGGACGCTGCCCGCGGATCGCACGTTCTTCCTCTCGACCGAAGGGATGTTGCGCCACATCGGCCAATCCCCGGCGAAAGAGTTCGCGGTGGGAACCGAACTCGGTATCCTGCACCAGCTGACCAAGAAATTCCCCGACAGGACGTTCTATCCGGTAAACCCCAACGCCGTCTGTGCCTTCATGAAGACCATCACGCTCGACAAGGTCATTCGCTCGCTCGAAACGCTGACGCCGCAGGTGCGCGTGCCCGAGCACATCGCCCGCAAGGCGAAACGTGCGATCGATCGCATGCTCGAGCTCGCGTGATGCCAGGCCAAATGCTGAAAATCGGAATTCTCGGCGTAGGGGCCATTGGCCGGACCATCGCCACCGCGCTCGACCAGAAGCAGGTGGACGCGGAACTCGTCGCGCTGTCCGATCAGGACCGCGCGCGCGCGGAAACGCTTTCGGCGGAACTCTCGAGCCACCCTCCCGTCGTCCCCATCGAAGAGATGATCGAGCGTTGCGATCTCGCTGTCGAAGCCGCGAGTCAGGCGGCTCTTCCGGAGTTCGTGCCGAAGGCGCTCGCGCGAGGGCGCGACATGCTCATCATGAGCGTGGGCGGTTTGCTCGGCCGCGAAGGGTGGTTCCGGCAAGCAAACGAGAGGGGCTGCCGAATCTACGTCCCTTCAGGGGCCATCGCCGGACTCGATGGAATTAAGTCCGCGTCGATTGGGAAAATCGAGTCCGCGCTGCTGACAAGCCGGAAGCCGGTCGCGGCGCTGAAGGGATCGAAGTACGTTGTCGATCGCGATCTGCCGATCGATAGCTACAAGGAAGACACCGTCATCTTCGAAGGTCTCGCGGAAGAGGCTGCTCGCGTATTTCCCGCCACGTCGAATGTCGCGGCGTCCCTGCGCCTCGCCGTCGATCCGGCCGTTCCCGTTCCGGTGCGCGTGCGGATCGTCGCCGTGCCCGGAGGAAACGAAAACGTCCATGAGATTCGCGTGCAGGGCGAATTCGGTCGGCTTACCGTGAAGGTTGAAAACGTACCGTCCAAGACGAACCCGCGCACTTCGCAGCTCGCCGCGTTTTCGGCCATCGCCACGCTGAAGAATCTCACGCGCTCTCTGCGGGTAGGAACCTAGTCCCGGGAAGACCGCACTACTCGTTGGCTTCGCCCGCAACCGCTTGCAAGGCGTCTCCGATCAGGCAGGCCGACTTCCATTCGTCGAAAAACACAGCGCCCATGTCGCGATAGAAGTTGATCGCCGACGCGTTCCAGTCCAGCACTTCCCAACGCACGCAGAAGTATTTCTCTTTCGCGGCGATTCCAGCGACGTGCGCGAGTAACGCCCGGCCGATGCCGTGCTTGCGGAATGGCGGGCGAACAAACAGGTCGTCGAGAAACAGTCCGGTGCATCCCTGAAACGTGGAATAAAACTCGAAGAACACGGCGTAGCCGGCGACTTGGCCGTCCCACTCCGCGATCAGGGCGCGGAATTTCGGGACCGGACCAAAACCGTCGCGAAGCAGGTCTTCGGCCGTCACGCTGGCTTCGTGGCCGAGACGGTCGTACTCCGCCATCTCATGAACCAGGGTCTTGAGCAGAACGGCGTCGTGCATGGTGGCAGGGCGAATCGAAAGCATCGGCAGTGTCCCCCATACATTTTTTGGAACGCACTTATTATAGGCCAGCGCGACTCCGACAACCCGAGTATTCAGTGTCCAACCATACCCCACTTCCACGCTATCACGCGATGCAAACCGAGCTGCGCTAGAATCCCTGATTTCTCCACGCTTTTCGGCACGGCTGAAGCCGTGGCGTGACGACCGCCCTGCATTCGGCGCGAACACCCACAGGAGACCGCGTCGGGTCAACCTAGCGTAGCGGGTACAACCCGATCCAATCCGGGATGGCCTTGGGCAGCGTCCGAGGATCTTCAAAGAATATGCGCCTGCGCGTCTGATGCGGCGTTTTCACCCGAACTTCGCAGTACTGAAAAGAAGTGCTGAGGAACACCGACACGGCCCAGTCTTGGTCTGCCGGCGGCTCACCGACGCAGCCGCGGATCGCTTCCTCGATTTCGCGTTTGATTCTCAGGTCCCAGTCGCCATCGAAGAGCACTCGAAGAGGCATTTGCGCGTCTTGTCCTTTGGGTTGGCGCGGCCAATAGGCCAGCACGAGGCCGCAGTCTGTACCCCATCTGGATGGCTTTCTCTGTGATGCAGATCACCAGGTGGCAGGAAGCAAACATCGGACTGCTGATCGGCACAGTCCCGGGACGCAGATTCCCCACTTTCTCCTCGCACTCCACGGGGGTATAAGAATGCGTGCTCGCATTTGCGCTAATTGCAACCTTTGGGAATCCCGGTTCGCTGCTCAGTTCAAGGGCGGACTTGATGTTTGCGAGACGCATGTATGCCTGAGACTTTGCCAAAAAGCCCGCGCACGATCGTGGCCGCGCTCATGACGGCTCTCCTCGTCGCACAACTCGCGATCTGCGTGATGGCGGTTCCCATAGCGATGAGCGGCCGGGCTGACTTTCGCCAGCTCTACACGGCCGGAAACATGGTCCGCTCGGGTCATGCTGGCCAGCTCTACGACTACGATGCCAGTCTCCATTTTCAAAACGCGCTCGTGAGTCCCGAAGCGGTTGCTCTGCCATTCGATCATCTCGCCTATGAGGCGGCGCTTTTTGCCCCGCTGTCCCTGCTGACCTACCGCGCTGCGTACGCGGCATTCTTCGCCCTGAATTTCCTGCTCCTCGGCCTCGCTTTTCAAATGCTGCTGCCGCGCCTGCGGAAACTTTTTCCCCTCGGGCGCTGGATGCCTGCGGCGCTCTTTGTCTGCTTTCTTCCCGTGGCGATCGCTCTGATACAAGGACAGGACTCGATCATTCTTCTGGTAGTGATGATCGCAGTGTCCGTCTCCCTTTACAGCGGCCGCGAGACAATCGCCGGCACTTTACTCGCCCTGGCACTGTTCAAGTTCCAATTCGCGATTCCGATCGCTCTCCTCTTCCTGGCGTGGCGGCGCTGGAGATTCGTGGCCGGATTCGCGGCGGCCGGGATGCTTCTCACGGCGATTTCGGTGTGGATCGTCGGGATCGAGTCTTTCATGTCGTACGAGGGCTATCTTGTCACCTTGAGCATGAAACTTTCGACAGAGGCGCAGCGGCTGAGATACGGAGTCTATCCAGGCGCCATGCCAAACCTGCGCGGTCTCGCGTATATCATGGCCGGCGCGCGCCTGTCTTCGGCGGCCCTGCAGGCGACAACGGTGGCGTGCTCGGGTCTTTTGCTCCTATGGGCGGCGAAGAGACGGGCATCGTTTTCGCTCGCAGTCTGCGCGGCGTTGCTTGTGAGCTACCACGGTTTGATTCACGATGCGGTCATCCTGATCGTTCCCATGGGTTTGATCCTCGCAAAGGCAATTGAAAACCTGTCGAACAAGATCCCGGTGGCGGCCACGGCCCTGATAATTTTCGCGGCTCCAACGCTGCTATTCTTTTGTGGGCAGCGCTATTCCTTGCTCGCTGCGGCCCTGCTTCCTTTCCTGCTGATGATCGGCGAGGGCGACGATCGCGTTTCGTCGGGGGAAGTCACGCTGTAGAGAAGAGTTGACTTGGATTGGCTGACTGCTGCGGAAACTTGGCGACTGCTTGGTGCTGGTGGAGGGAATCGAACCCACACGGCCTTGCGGCCACCGGATTTTGAGTCCGGCGCGTCTGCCAGTTCCGCCACACCAGCGTGCGATTGATTATACAGGCTTCGAGTTGCGATTCTCCAGCGGGTCGCCGCCGCCGTGCGGCTCCACGATAACCTTCGGCCGGCGCAGAAGAACCACACGATGAACCCAAGGTGAGTTCGTCCTGGCTACCATCTGCCCGTCACTCACGTCTAACTCGCGGACGGCTTTTGACTTGGGGACGAGAGCCTGACAAAATCGAGCGGCCATTATTTTCGTCGCGAGCAGGCGGCGACACACTCGCTTCAAGATTCACGAGGAGAGTACTGATGAGACATGGGGCCCTTCTTGTTGCGGCTGTAATTGTCATGATGATGGGGCACGCGGAAGTGGCCGCGGCCCAGGCACAAGAGCCGTCCAACTCAGCCGCACCTGCCGCCCAGACCAAGCCTGCAGAGGCAAAGCCGGCAAGCGACGCGAACACGCCGCCGAAGGAAGAGTCGTCTGTCACCGAGCACACGATCCGCGTCAACGGGCAGGTGATCCCGTACAAGGCGACCGCATCCACAATCCTGCTCAAGAACGACAAGGACGAGCCGACCGCAAGCATCTTTTCGACTGCCTACACGCGGACAGACGTAAAGGACTTGACGCAGCGCCCGATCGCATTCATTTACAATGGCGGCCCCGGTTCGGCGTCGCTGTGGCTGCACATGGGCGCGTTCGGTCCGCGCCGCGTGGTGACGCAGAACGCTGCGCCCACGGGCTCCGGCCCCTATCAGCTCGTCGATAACGCCGATAGCCTGCTCGACAAAACGGACATGGTCTTCATCGATCCGGTTGGCACCGGCTTCAGCCACGCTGTTGGCAAAGCGCAGAACAAGGATTTCTGGGGGATCGATCAGGACGTGAAATCGCTCGCGCAGTTCATCGGAATCTACATCAGCAGGAACAATCGCTGGAATTCGCCGAAATTTCTGATCGGCGAAAGCTACGGAACGTTCCGCTCGGTGGCGCTCGGAAACTATCTGCAGGATCACGAAGGAGTCTATATCAACGGGATCGTGCTCATATCGACCGTGCTCGATCTCAACACGCTGGAATTCAACACGGGCGACGACATGCCTTACATCTTTTACGTGCCGAGCTATGCGGCGTCCGCGTGGTATTACAAAACGCTGAAAAACCGTCCCGATGACTTGAACGCCTTCCTGAAGGATGCGCGCGCATTCGCTTCGACCGAATATGCCGGCGCGCTCATGAAAGGGTCGAGTCTGACGGACGCCGAAAAACAACAGATCGCGAAAAAATACGCGGACTTCACCGGC
This sequence comes from Candidatus Acidiferrales bacterium, assembly GCA_049523255.1. GTDB lineage: Bacteria > Acidobacteriota > Terriglobia > Acidiferrales > UBA7541 > Palsa-295. Next base: position 384,184 of record JBEKNB010000001.1, read on the forward strand.
CTGAGCGAAGACTACGTCCTGAAGGCGAATCTGCGCGTCACGCTTTCTCAATTCGAAGCGGAACTCGAGAGGAGCCGCGGCCTGACGGTCGGTCGCTACGACTCTCGGTATTCGGGCCCCACGTACGACTTGCTGACCGAACATGCGGAGTATGACCCGTCATATTCCGCCATAAGCGGAGCGTTCACGGCCGCGATCAATAGCTATCTCCGCGAAGATCTGAAGTTTAGTCCGGAACTTACCTACCAAGCCCTGCCTTCCGGGATCGAGGAGCAGTGGGATTGGAAGCACAACGCCGGCCCAGGAAAGTTTGGCCCTACCGTGCCGAGCGTCGAGGACGATCTTGTGGGAGCGTTCATCGAGAACCCGAGCCTGCAAGTGCAGGTCGAGAACGGATTGTTCGACATGGCGACGCCGTTCTTCGCGACCGAATACACAATGGATCACCTTGGGTTGCAGGCCAATCTTCGCAGCCGCATTCACTTCGAATATTACGAATCGGGCCACATGATCTACCTGAACGAGAAAGAGCTCCCAACGCTCAAGAACAACATTGCCAGCTTTATCGACAGCGCGACAAGGCGCTAGATCCCAGCCGGGCCGGGGCACGGGCAAGCGAGAATCGGTGATTCTCCTCGCTCCCTTTTGTGATAAAACCTGATCTCGACCGCGGGTTTGCGCCATCGGGCGAGGCCTTTCGGGAGAGCGGGATGGACAGCGTCAAGCGGAACAGGATTGCGGGGCTTTTGATTCTGCTGCTTTCGGCGGCAGCGCTGCTCAGCCGCCCGGCGCTCGCGCAAAACGATCCGTCCGGCGAATGGGCGCCCACGTTTGACGAAGACCAGCGGGACCGTCTGGCCGGGGCGGAAATCGGCGACTACCTCGGCATGCCGATCAACGCGGCGGCTCTTTTCCGCGCCGAAAGTTGGGACGCGGCGCTCGTCGAGTTGCCCGAAAACCAGTGCCGGGCGCACGGGTCCGATTACGGCTGGCGCGGCCCTTCGAACCTGCGCATCTGGAAGGAAGTGGACCGGGCCACCCAGCAACTCATCGCGTATCACATTCGCCTTTCCGCCTACAATTCGGAGCAGACCGTCTACATGGATGGGCGACCGCATCCGCCGGATTACGCGGCTCACACGTGGGTGGGCTTTTCGACCGGCAAATGGGAAGGCGACACGCTCGTTATCTACACCACCCACCTAAAAGAAAATTGGCTGGGGCTCAACGGCCTTCCGCGCAGCGATATGGCCACGGCCAGCATCCACATCATGCGTCACGGCGATGTCCTGACTGTCGCAGCGATCACCTACGACCCGGTGTATCTCACCGAGCCTCTCATCCGCACCATCGACTTCACCTTCGCGCCGCAGCAACAGATGGCGCCGTGGCCGTGCGAGTCCGTGGACGAAGTCGACCGCCCGGCGGGCGTGGTGCCGAGCCACCTCATGGCGGAGAACCCGTTCATCGACGAATTCGCCGCGCGGTACGGAGTTCCTCCCGAGGCCACCCGCGGCGGCGCGGAAACGATGTATCCCGAATACAAACTGAAACTCAAAAACATGAAACTCCTGCCGCGCCCGCCAAAGACCGATCCAACTCAGTGACAAAAGTTGCTTTGAAGCAAATTATCCCATCCACTCTTCTCTTGCTCGCTCTCGTCGCACCGACGCACGCCCAGCAGCGCCTCGTGCTGATCGACCAGGACGGCTCGGGTCCCGGCGGCTCGAACCAGATGGCGATGATGGTCCTGCTGCAATCGCCGCAGGTGAACGTCCTGGGCATCACGATCGTCACCGGCAACGCCTGGCGCGATGAAGAAGTGCAGCACACGCTGCGGATGCTCGAACTGATTGGCCGCAGCAACGTCCCCGTGGTACCGGGTGCGGTATTTCCGCTGGTGCGCACGCAGGAAGAGACCCGGATCGCCTCACAGCTCGCCGGCAAAGTCGTGTGGCTGGGCGCGTGGGGCCAGGGGCCGACGACGCTGGTGCAGACACCCAACGGCGTGGTTGGCATCGCGCCGGCGAATCCGCAGATCCACGGCCCCTGGGAAGTGCCGCCGCTGCCTGAAGGCGCGCCGCACACGAAGCCGCTCGACGAAGACGCGGCGCACTTCCTGATCCGGCAGGTGCGCGCGCATCCTCATCAGGTGACCATTTACGCAGCCGGGCCGCTGACGAATATCGCGCTCGCTCTCGCGATCGATCCGCATTTCGCCGAACTGACGCAGGGAATCGCCATCATGGGCGGCAGCATCAATCCGCAGACGGACGATCCCGAGTTCGCCACCAGCCCACGCCACGAGTTCAACTTCTGGTTCGATCCCGAGGCCGCGCACATCGTTCTGCGCGCGCACTGGCCGCGCATCGACGTGACGACCGTGGATGTCTCGATCAAGGCGATGTTCACGCAGCAGATGCTCGACGCCATCTCCAAATCGCCCAACCCCGCCGCGCAGTACATCGCCAAATACACTCAGGATCGCTACTACCTGTGGGACGAGCTCGCCGCCTGCGCGTGGCTCGATCCGAGCATCATCACGAAAGAACGCGCGGTCTACATGGATGTCGATCTCAGCCACGGCCCGAGCTACGGCGATACGCTCGCGTGGACCGAGCAGATCCGCCCGGCCACTGACGTTCAGTTCGTGCACGCGCAGGTCGATCTCGATCTCCCGAAGTTCACGAAAATGTTTGTTGATCTGATGTCCGCCTCGACGCCGCACAGGTAGGAACGTCGCGATCGTCATTCTGAGCGGAGAGTCCCGATCTTTATTCTTTCCCGGAGACCAGTTTTCTCGATCGCCGGATCGGGACGCGCAGTCGAAGAATCTCTCTTCGGCGTCAACAGAGCCACGCAGCTCCTAGCCCGCGAGCCACGCCGCGCCGCGGGCATACAGTGCTTCGACCTCAGGTCCGGTCAGGCCGGGCATATCGACCTTCACCTTGTAGCCGATCTGCGTTTGCAGGTACGCAAGATGCCGGTAGCCTTCGGGAAATTTTGCCAGAAGACCGGGATCGAGGCGAAGCTGAGCCGCCGGATCAACGGGGTCCATGCGGTCCTCCTCGTAGATCGGCTGGCGCAGCACGAGGCCCCAGCGCCCGCCGCGCTTTTCGAAGAAATCGTAGAAGCGGCCCGTGCAAACCACGTCGCACACAATGTTGTGAACGAGGGCCCGCTGCGCGATCTTCATCTTGGTCTGCGCGATCGCGCGATGGCCGCGCACTTCGATCGTGCTGCCGCCGAGAAAGTGCAGGATACGCACGCCCTTCGCGAAGCCCTGCTTGCTCATTTCGATGAACTCGTCGGCCGTGCCCTGTGTCCAGGTGGCCATCATGCGCCCGTCGTCGTGCCAGACGGTGCGGAACTTGTCCCACATGCGAGCGTCGCGCCACAGTACCCAGTTTTCGACCATCTCGCGAATTGTGAGGCGTTCGAGCATCTCATCGGTCATTTGCTCTCCTGTTGTCTAAGCCTTTGTAGTGATCTGTGAAGGATCAGCGCCGACGCGGCCGGACCGGTCCTGTTTTGACGCCGCCGCAAGCCGGAAATCGTATCGAATACTGGGCAGTTTCGGAAGCGGCGAAGCCGGATCGTTCTTGTTCACCGAAATGATCAGCGATTCGTTGACGCCGAAGACCGTGTCCGAGTCGATGTGATCGTCGCCCGCCACGTAGAGAGCCGTCACGAGCTCCCGATATCCCGGCGCTCCGATCACGAAGTGAATGTGCGCGGGGCGATAGCCGTGGCGCTTCTGCGCGCGAATCATGTCGCCCACCGGGCCGTCCATCGGAATCATGTAGCCGAACGGGCAGAGCCCGCGGAAGTAGTAGCGGCCTTCGGAATCCGCGTGAAAGCAGCCGCGCAAATCCATCACCGAGGGGTCGTGCTTTTGCAGATCGTAGTTGCCTGTCTCGTCCGGCTCCCAGATCTGCACCAGCGCGTTCGGAATGCCCCGGCCGGCTGAATCAAGCACACGGCCGTAGAACACAACCTCCGAACCCTTGCTGCGAGAAATGATCGAGTCGCCTAACTTCATCATCGGCGCGTCCTGGCGATAGAACGGCCCGAGCAGGCTCGACTTCGTCGCGGATTCCGTGGCGCGCTTGTCGTGCAGTGCGTTCACGAGAGAGCTCAGTCCCAGCGTGTCCGAAAGCAGAATGAACTCCTGCCGGTGCGCCGTGCATTTCTGGCCCACTGCCGTAAGAAAACGAATCCCTTCGAGCCACTCCTCGGGCGTCAGATCGACCTCACGCGTGAACGCGTGCAGGTGTCGCACCAGAGACGCCATGATCTCCTTGAAGCGCGGGTTCGGCGTCAACGACATCTGTTCCAGCGCCGCATCCGTGATCGTGTTTTCGTCGATGGCTCTCATGCTGCCTCCTCCGGCCTCTCAGCGCGCCTCAAGAAACGAGCGCACAGGATCTTTGCCGTCCCAGCCGATCGTTGCGCGGTAGAAACCGCTGAAAATGGGGTCGAACGAAGCCCCCAATTCGATGAACTCAACCATGCCCGGCAGGTCCGCGGTCGTGTCCATGTAGGCGACGCGGCCTCCGCTGGGCACGCGCGCGAAAAATCCCTCCTCGTATCCTTGCGCGCGGAATTTTGCGACGTCGCGGTCGAAATTCGACGTGGCAACACCCCAATGATGAAAGCCGTAGCCGCGTTTGTCGATCGTCTCCCGGTAGACGGACGGCGCGTCGTTGTACTGCTCGATGAGCTCGATCATCATGTGGCCGGCGAAGCTCATAGCGAGGGCGCAGTCGGCCTTCGAGGGCTGGCCGCGATATTTGGCGTCTTGGCCCTGGAAATGCTCGATCAAAAACCACGGCCCCACTTTCAGCTTCTCGACCCATTGGCCGATCGCTTCACGGATATTCTTCACGACGTATGCCGTCTGGATGATGCCGTTGTCCGGCTGACCGAAATTCACAAGACCCATGCGCGCCTCCTTGGCGAATTCCTTCCCCGGCCGGAGCCGAATACCAAGCCGGGGAACGCAAGTATAGTCCCGCCGGACTGGGTTTCAACCTTTCTCGCGTCCGGCGGTCGACGCCCGCTCAAAAAAAGGATTGGATGAATACCGTGGATCAGATCGCCGCTCTCCATCCTGAAATCGTCATCCCGGGCCACCAGATTGTGGGCGCGCCGAACGACGCCTCTGTTCTCGCCTTCATGAAGAAGTACATGCAGGATTCCGATGCGGCGCAGGCCTCTTCCAAAACGGCGGACGAGTCCAAAATCGAAAATGAAGGCCCTGTATCCGAATCTGGGAATCGACGGACTCTTGAATATCAGTGCCGGAGCCGCCTTCCCTGCGAAGTCTGCGAACGCCGCAGCCGCGGGATCACAGAAATAACGCCTCGCGAACCGAATCGCCCTCCACGCGCGTCTAACTAGCGTGAGGTTGCGGCTCATTGAATCACTGAGGAGGGCACATGCGCAGGAGTCTTTTTGCAGCCTGTAGTTTCGTTCTTCCGGGCCTTGTCCTATTGGCCACGCCGGCCCGGGCGCAGATGGGAGGTCAACCCGCGAGCCCGCCGGCGAAGGCCGACTGCAAGTTCTCCGACGGCAAGACGATCCACGTGGACTACTCCAGCCCGCGGATGCGCGGCCGCAAGATTTTCGGCGGGCTGGTCCCCTACGGCGAGCCGTGGCGCGCAGGCGCAAACGAAGCGACAACGTTCGTCATCAGCACGAACGTGACCGTAGGGGGAAAAGACGTCCCGGCGGGAAGCTACACGCTCTTCACGCTGCCCAATCCGGATAGTTGGTTGCTGATCATCAGCAAGCAGACGGGCGAGTGGGGCATTCCGTATCCGGGACAGGAATACGATTTCGCCCGAATGCCAATGAAGATGTCGAAGCTGCCGTCGCCGGTCGAGGATTTCACGATTGCGTTCGACGGAGACGGCAAAACCTGCACGATGCGCCTCGATTGGGAAACCACGCGGGCCGCAGTAGACATCACCGAGAAGAAGTAATTCCCGGGAACGCCAATCTCCCGATTGGCGACAGGAACAACTCCTTTAGGGGGTCGGAGCTTCGGCTTCGACAAAAAGCCAGCGCGAAGCGCGCCGTTTGCGTCCCGGATGGAGTTGCGGAACGCTTTCCATTGCGCAGGTTCACCCGCAACATGTGGTCGAGTTGCTCAGGCAACGACAGGTAATCACACAAGCTCTGTAGCCCGACACAGCTCTCATGCCAGGCATGTGCTAACTTTTCAGGCGGGCCTGAGCGCGGGTGTGATGTGTTTCCGGCTCGACGATGGCGCGGAACACCCGGCCACGCCCGATCAGGTGTTCGCCCGAACGGGCCTCGACGTCGAAAACGAGAAAGCGGCCTCTGTGTTCCACCAGTTTCGCCCAGGCGCGCACCGTGGCGCCGGGCGGCACGGCCTTCAAGTGGTCCACTTCGATTCGCGTTCCCACTGTAATCGCTCCCGGCGGCAGCTCCGGCAGCACCGCTAGCACACTCGCGTGCTCCATCAGGCCGATCATCGAGGGCGTCGAAAAGACCGCCGGTAAATTAGGATTGATATGGCGGATCGTATGTTCGGGCAGCACTACGCGTTCGACTGTGGCTTCGAGACCGATCCGCGGCCGCTGCTGGTGCGCAACCGGCGCTGATTTTGGGCCGCCCTTCGCGGCGGCCTTCTGCGTGCGCTCCGTCGGCCCCTTCTTCCGCGGCTTCATGGCAGAGTCTCGCGGTGGGCCGGGGATGAAGCGGGCGCGGTGCCGTTGGGCGTGAGGAATCCGCGCGTCAGCTCGATGATCGTGATGCCAAGCTGGCTCCAGAGGCGGCGCTTCAGGCTGCGATAGTCCTGCGAACCGCTGAAGACGTCGCGAATCAGATCGCGGAATGCCGGCGAATAGTTCAGCAGTTGCACCATACGCGTGGTAATCGCGCCGCCGAGAAAATTGCCCCGGAAGATTTTCTTCGCGATGTTGGCGGCAAACTCGAGGTCCGCGGAGAATGCCGCGCTCAGCCGCTCGGGATACGCCTGCGGCTGCCCTTCGACCAGCGCCTGCGCGAGCAGATCGCCCGAGCGCAGCGCGTAGTAAAGCCCTTCGCCCGTGATTGGATCGACGCATGCCGCCGCGTCGCCCGCCATCGCCCAGTTTTTCCCCGCGATCCGCCGGCCGCGAATCGTCTGCGCCTGCGGCGAGGGCAGCACATGGCTGTAGAATCGCGCGCCGTCCATGGGAATCGCTTCTTCCTTGACGAATTCGTCGAGGTGGCGGCGGAGCTGCTGGCTCGGCCTCTGCCCCATCTTCGCGCAGATGCCCACGGAGAGATGGTCGGAGCGGGGAAAGGACCACAAGTAGCCCTCGAACTCCTTCAGGAATTTTACTTTAATCATGTCTTCTTCGGTGGGCACGAAATAGCCGAGCGTCACTTCGAGGTCCTTCGCACCGAGCGCCGTCGTTTCCGGCAGCAACTGATTGCGAGCCCCGGCTGCCAGCACCACGAAGTCCGCGCGGCGCTCTTCGCCGCCGGCCATCAGGCGCACCTGCGGGCCTTCCGTATGAACGCCCGTGACGCGCGAGCAGACTGCCGTACAGCCAGCTGCCACGGCCCGGTCCAAGAGCAGTCCATTCAATACTTTACGGGCGTAGATTACGATCGGCTGGCTCATCTCGAAGCGAGCGCGGTGCCCGCCGCCGGAAATCAACTCCGCGGTGCGGACGATTTTCTTGGGTTCCCGCGAGTTGAGAAGGAAGGGATAAGCCTCGATGGCTTTATGAGTTAGCCCGCCGCCGCAGGGCTTTTCCCAGGCGAGGCGCTCGTCGAAGATCGTGACCTCAAACCCCCGGCTCGCCAGGCGCTCCCCACAAAGCGCTCCGGCGGGCCCTCCGCCGACGATGGCGATCTCTCTCATGTTCATGGCGTTCTTGACCGTTCGTTTAGGGCCTTTCTACGACGCAAAACGGGGCATTTTTTGCGACCAGTATGAAGTAATTCGAATCGACTAAAATGCCTCCCACGACGAGGCGGGGAGTATAGCACCAAAAAAGGGTAGCTGCCGCAGTACGGCCGGTGCGCGGGGTAACCGATCGCTGGCAAGTGGTAGAATTAGAACGTCCCAGCGGGACAGACCGAGGGGCAGTCGATTGGGACAAGTCGTTTCGCAAGCTGAGCTGATCCTCCGCCGGGGCGAGTGGAAGCGCGCTGGCAAGGGAGTAGTGTGCGCAAGCGGCTGCTTCGACCTGCTGCATCCCGGGCACATCCGCCTCCTCGAACAGGCTCGCTCCCTCGGCGCTATTCTCGTCGTCCTGGTCCAAAGTGACGCGAGCGTTCGCGAGCGCTTCGGGGCCTCCGCGAAGACACAGCGCCCGATTACGCCTTGTACCGAGCGCATGGAGCTGATCGCGGCGCTCGCGGCCGTCGATTACGTCGCTGAGATTGACGCGCCCTCTCCTTACGAATTCCTGCTGCGCCTCGCGCCCGATGTGTTCGTCGAAGGTGCCGGCGAGAGGGCGCGCGCGTTCGGCTTCCACGAAAAGGACCTCGAAGCTCTGGGTTGTAGGGTCGTACACATCCCGCTGGAACCCGGCTATTCAACCGCTGGCCTGCTCGAACGCATCAAAGAAATCCGCGCATGATTCTTCCTCTGGTTTCCGAGCTTCTCGCGCGGGTCGCGCGCCGGCCCGCCATTGAAGAAGCGTGCGACCTGCTTCGCCGCAACGCGGGCGAAGTTCGTCTCGCGGGCCTCACCGATTCAGCGACGGGGCTGGTGGTTCCGCTCGTCTCCGCGGAGCTGGGCCGGCCCGCCATTCTGGTTGTCGAGTCAAATCAGCGCGCCGAAGCGCTCCTTGAACCGATGCGCTGGTTTTATACGGCCGTCACGGGCAAAACCGGACGTCGCATCGCCTATCTGCCGGCGCATGACGCCCTGCCGTACGACAACCGCTCGCCGCACGCCGAGATTTCCGAAGCGCGCGCGGTGGCGCTCTGGCGCTTGGCGACGGGCGAAGCCGACATGCTGATCGCTCCGGTGCACGCGGCACTGTGGCGCATGCGCGAGCCCCAGTTCTACCGCGGCCTCGCGCGCACGATCGCGCGCGACGAGTCGATTGCGCACGAAGAGTTGATCGGATTCCTCACCGGGGCCGGTTACGACAAACACACGACTTGCGAAATGCCGGGGCAGTACGCGGTGCGCGGCGGAATCATCGACGTGTTTTCCCCCGAAACGCCGCAGCCGGTTCGCATCGAGCTGCTGGGGGACACGATCGAATCCATCCGCGCCTTCGATCCCAGCACGCAACGCTCAACGAATCCCGTCGAGCGCACGACGCTTCTGCCTCTGGCGGAAACGTTGCGCCACGCCGAAGTCCTCGAGCGAGTGGGCGCCCGCACGGCGGCCGGGCGTGACGATGCCGAGATGCCCGCGGGGTTCTATCCCGGCTGGGAGTTCCGCGAATTCCTGCAGGCCGAGCGAAATTCGGTGCTGTTCGATCTGGCGAACGAGCCGCTCATCGTCACCGACGAACCTTCATCGCTCAAAGCGGCGGAAGAAAAGTATCGCGCGCGCCTCGACGAGGCTTTTGAAAAGAACGAGGATCCCCTCGCCGAACCTCCGAGCCGCTACATTCTGAGCGGCGAGGAGTGGTCGCTTGCGCTCGAACTCTTCCCGCGCTTTGCCGTCGAGCACTTGAACATCGCGCAAGAAGGCGCGAGATCGCTGGCCATGCAGACGCAGCCGACGGCGCACTACAAGGGTAACGTAGCCGCCTTCATGGGCGACGTGCGAGGCCGCCTGGGGGCGGGCGAACAGGTGATGGTCTCGGCCGGGAGCACGGGCGAACTCGAACGGTTTGCCGACATTTGCCATGAATATGAAGTGCCGTACCGGATTGGCGAACTCGAGGAAAACGTCACGGTCACGCGCCTCGCGGAGGAGGGCACCGGCGGGAGTGCGCCCGCGATGGTCCTCGTGAAGGCGCCTCTCGCGGAAGGCGTCGTTTTTCCGGAGGCGCAGCTGGCGATCTACGGAAGCGCCGACCTTTTCGAAACGCTGCCGCCGCCCGAGCGCCCGCGCGCGCGGCCGAAGACGGCCAGCTTCTTCAGCGATTTCTCGGACCTGAAGCCCGGCGATTTCGTCGTGCACGTGGACCACGGAATCGGGCAATTCGACGGCCTGCGCCAGGTCGTCGTCGAGGGAGCGGCCGGAGAATTCATGCTTCTGCGCTATGCGGACGACGCGAAGCTGTACGTGCCGCTCGCCCGCCTCGATCTCGTGCAGAAATACCAGTCCCTCGGCGGCGCGCCGCCCGCGCTCGATCGCCTGGGGGCCACCGTCTGGGATGCGCGAAAGACGCGCGTGCGGAAGTCCGTCGACGACATGGCGGAACAACTTCTCGCCCTCTACGCCGAACGGAAAACCACGCCCGGCCACCCCTTTCCGCCGGACTCAAACTGGCAGCGCGAATTCGAGGACGCCTTCGAGTTCGAGGAAACTCCCGACCAGGAGCGCGCCATCGAAGATGTGAAGCGCGACATGGAATCGACGGTCCCGATGGACCGCCTGCTCTGCGGCGATGTCGGGTACGGCAAGACGGAGGTCGCCATGCGCGCGGCGTTCAAGGCGGTGGCGGACTCGACCCAGGTCGCCGTGCTCGCGCCGACCACGGTGCTGGCTTTTCAGCACTACCAGACTTTCCGACGCCGCTTTGCCGCGTTTCCGGTGCGCATCGAGATGCTCAGCCGGTTCCGAACCGAGAAGGAACAGAAGAAGGTCGTCGAGGATCTCGAGGCCGGGAAGGTCGACATCGTCATTGCCACGCATCGGCTGCTTTCGAAGGACGTGAAGTTTCACGATCTGGGCCTCCTGATCGTGGACGAGGAGCAGCGCTTCGGCGTGGCGCACAAGGAACGGCTGAAGGAGTTGCGCAAGAACGTGCCCGTGCTCACGATGTCCGCAACTCCGATTCCGCGCACGCTGCATATGTCGCTTGTGGGACTCCGGGACATGAGCGTGATCGAGACGCCGCCGAAAGACCGCCTCGCGATCCAGACGACAGTCGCGCCATTCAGCGAGACGCTCCTCCAGCGCGTGATCGAGGAAGAATTGGCGCGAGACGGCCAGGTGTTCTTCGTGCACAACCGGGTGGAATCGATCGCCTCGCTTGCGTCGCTCGTGAAGCGTCTCGTGCCCCGTGCCCGCGTCGTTGTGGGACACGGCCAGCTGCGCGAGACGGAGCTTGAGAAAGTGATGCTGAAGTTCATACGCGGCGAGGCCGACGTTCTGGTTTCGACCACGATCATCGAGAACGGTCTCGATATCCCCCGAGCGAACACCATCGTGATCAATCGCGCCGACCGCATGGGGCTTTCGGAGCTGTACCAGCTTCGCGGACGCGTGGGCCGGTCCAATCAGCGCGCCTACGCGTACCTGCTTGTCCCGCCGGAGGTGTCGCTTACGTCCATCGCCCGCCAGCGCCTGGCTGCGCTGAAGGAATTCAGCGATCTCGGCGCGGGCTTCCGCATCGCGGCGCTCGATCTCGAGCTGCGCGGCGCGGGAAACCTGCTGGGCCGGGAGCAGCACGGCCACATCGAAGCGGTCGGCTTCGACATGTACTGCCGGATGATGGAGCAGGCCGTGGCCGAACGGAAGGGCGAAGCGGCCGTCCCGGAGCGCAGGGCCACTCTCAACCTGGGCCTGGATATTCGCATCCCGCCCGAGTACATCGAAAACGAGAACCTGCGCTTGCGAATCTACAAGCGCATCGCCGGTGTCACGTCCGAAACCGAGCGCGACGAAGTCCGTCGCGAGCTCGAAGACCGCTTCGGTCCGCCTCCGCCCGCCGTGGTGAATCTGCTCGACTATGCGGTGCTCAAGGCGCTTTCTGAGAAGCTCCTGGTCGCGTCCGTGGACCGCCGCGGCGATCAGGTGGGCATGAAGTTTTACGAAGATACGCCGCTCGGACCCGAACGCCTGGTCAAACTCATCCGGAAGCGCCGCGACATGCGGCTCGATCCTACGGGAGTGCTGTGGCTCGGCTGGAAGGGGTTTCAGGGGGGCGTGATGGACGCCGTGAGAAACGTATTGCTACAACTACAATCGTAGAGCTAGAATTTCGCGAGAGACCCTTATGGAAAATCGAAATTTTGCTTTTTTCGCATCGGCTTGCTGCAGCCTGATTCTCCTGGCTTCCCCGGTGGTCTGGGGACAATCGTCCGGGTCGCAGGGTGCGGTGATCGAACAGATCGTGGCGCGCGTGAACAACGAAATCATCACTCTCTCGGACTATCAGAAGGCTGCCGTGGGACTGCGGGAGGAAGTGCAGCAGGACTGCCAGAACTGCACCCCGGACCAGATCCAGACCGAACTGAGAGACCGCTTGAAGAATCTGCTGCGAGACATGATCGACCAGCAACTTCTGATCGAACGCGCGAAGGACATGGACGTCAACGTCGAAACGGATCTCGTCAAGCGCCTCGATCAGGTCCGCAAAGACAACAACCTCGCCACGATGGAAGAGCTTGAGAAGGCCGTCGAATCGCAGGGAATCGTCTGGGAAGACTACAAGACGCAACTGCGCAACGGCCTGCTGACCCAGGAAGTGATCCGCAAGGAAGTGGGCGGCCGTATGGACATCGGCAGCGACGAAGTGAAAAAGTATTACGAAGCCCACAAGCAGGACTTCAATCGGCCCGAACAGGTGGAACTGGGGGAACTCTTCCTGAACACGGAAGGCAAGAGTCCCGAGGAAATCGCGGCGGTGCGCACCAAAGCGGAAGATTTGCACAACCGTGTGGTGAAGGGCGACGACTTCAACGAACTCGCGAAGCGTTATTCGCAGGGGCAGACGGCGCAGGAGGGCGGGGATCTCGGCGTCTTCCAGCGCGGCCAGCTCGCCAAGCAGCTCGAAGACGCGGCTTTCACGCTCGACAAAGGCGGGGTCACCGACGTGATCCAAACGAAAACCGGCTTTGAAATCCTGAAGGTGTTCGACCACTACCAGGCCGGCTTGCAGCCGCTCGAAAAAGTCAGCAACGAAATCACCAACATCATCTACAAACAAAGAATGGAGCCGGCGATGCGCGATTACCTCGCCGAGCTGCGCGAAGAGAGCTACGTGCAGGTGAAGCCCGGCTTTACCGACACCGCGGCGGTTGCCGGCGCTACCGTGATCCAGGAAGTGGCGCCGACGCCGGACGCGCCGGACAAAAAGAAAAACAAGAAGAAACTACCGTTGCCAAAAGCCAGCGGTTCGTGAAATCCCACTTCATCGCCGACCTCACCGACGGCCAGACGGTCGCCTCGCTGTTTCTCGTCCGCGAAAAGGAGGTGCGAACGTCGCCGCGGACGGGCGCTTCGTGGCTGCAGTTGGAGCTTGCCGACCGCACGGGCACGATCCCTGCGAAAATGTGGGATAACTTCGCGGCGCTTGCGGCGACGTTCGAGTGCGACGACGTGATCCAGATCCGCGGCCGCGTGAAGCTCTATAACGGCCGCAAGGAATTGACGCTCGAGCAGATCATTCCCGCCGCCGAGCGCGACTACGAGCTGAGCGACTTTCTACCGCACACGAAATACGACGTCGAGAAGCTTTTTGCCGAGCTTCGCGCCGCGATCGCCCGGATGAAAAATCCGTGGCTCCGGCAGCTCGTTTCGAGCATCGTGGACGATCCAGAGATCGCGCCGCGGCTGAAACGCGCGCCCGCCGCGATGACCATGCACCACGCCTACCTCGGCGGCCTGCTCGAGCACGTCGTGAGCTTGATCGGCCTGGCGGCCGCGGTCTCGGCGCACTATCCCGAACTCGACCCCGATTTGCTCGTCGCAGGCGTGGTGCTGCACGACATCGGGAAGATCGAGGAGCTTCGCTACACGCGCGCCATCGACTATTCGACCGAAGGGCGCCTTCTGGGCCACATCACCATCGGCGTCGGGATGGTGCGGGAAAAGCGCAAGGCCATTGCCGGATTTCCGGAACCGCTCGCCGTGCTGATCGACCATCTCATCCTGAGCCACCACGGTTCCTACGAATTCGGCTCGCCGTCACTGCCGCAGACCCCCGAGGCCGTCGCGCTGCATTTCATCGACGACTTCGATTCGAAGATGGGCGCCATGCGGGCCACGCTCGATTCGGCAACCGCCGGAGGCACGGCCCAGGAGCTCTGGAGCGAGCGCAATCCTTCGCTCCGCCGTGCGTTGTTGCGCACGAAGACATTCCTGGGTAACGACGGCAGCGCGGCAGCAGCGCCCGTGGCGGCTGCGAGGACGGCAACGTTGCCTTTCGGCAATGCCAAGGACGTGGAGAAGCGATGAGCCTGCCAATCGCCGCTTCGCACCTTCGCTCTCCGAGGCGCTCGCTGCTCGATCTCGCGCCGCTCGAACTCGACTGCATGAACACGCTCTGGCCGCTGGGCGAAGCCACGGTGCGTGAAATCCGCGACCGTCTGGCCGAGCGCCGCGCGCGCGCCTACACCACGATCATGACGATCATGGACCGCCTCGCGCGCAAGGGAGTGGTCGAGCGCCGCAAGACCGGCCGCGCGTACGTCTATCGGCCGAGGCTCAGCGCGGAGGAAGCACGCGCACAGGCTCTGACGCAGGTGATCGACAACTTTTTTGGAGGCTCGAAGGAAGCTTTGCTCACGCAGCTCGGAAATGGCATCGGAACACGCCGGTCCGCCGACGCGCCGCCTGCCTCCGCGCTTCCGCCCAAGAGTGATGCCGCCGAAACAGCTTCGCGGCTACCGGTCGACAATACAGTCGTATAGCGCGACTCTTTTCCCATGTTTCCCGCGGAACTCACAATTCGCAATGTGGCGATTCGCCCGGCGACGATCCTCGCGCCCATGGCCGGTGTGACGGATACCGTGTTCCGGCGCGTGATTCGTTCGCTCGGCTCGTGCGGGCTGATCATGACCGAATTCACCAGCGCCGAGGGCCTGACGCGCAAGGCCGCGCGCACGCTTCACTACTTCTATTTCGACGAAGACGAGCATCCGATCGCGGCGCAGATTTTCGGCTCCGATCCCAAGGTGATGGCCTCCGCGGCGGCGCTGAGCGAGGACCTCGGCTTCGATCACGTGGACATCAATCTCGGCTGCCCGGTGAAGAAGGTCGTCAAGTGCGGCGGCTCGGGCCTGCTGCGCGATCTGCCGCATCTCGAAAAGCTTTTTAGAGCGGTTCGCGCCGCCGTGCGCATCCCGCTGACGATCAAGATTCGCTCGGGCTGGGACGAAAACAACATCGTGGCAGTGGACGTCGCGCGCATGGCGGAACAGATTGGCATCGAAGCGATCGCCGTTCACCCGCGCACGCGCATGCAGGGCTACGCCGGGTTTGCGGACTGGACGGTGATCCGCGCGGTGAAGGAAGCCGTGCGAATTCCGGTCATCGGGAACGGGGATGTTCGCACGCCGCAGGACGCCGTCCGCATGATCGAGGAAACCGGGTGCGATGCGGTGATGATCGGCCGCGCGGCGGCCTCGAATCCGTGGATTTTCCGCCAGATCGGCGACTATCTCGCGACCGGCCGCTACGATGAGCCGACGGAAGACGACCGCTATCGCCTGCTCGCCGGATATTTTCGCAGCCTGATGGAAGCCGACATGTCGGATGCCATCGGCAAAATGAAGCAGTTCGCGACGCTATTCACACATGGGGTTCGGAACGGCGGCGAACTGCGCCAGGCTGTGCATCATGCGCACACCGCCGCCGAAATTCTCGACCGCGTCGACGCTTTCTTCGCGCGCATCGCCGCTTCTTCTTCCGCGGACTGAACCTCACTCGTCCCGTGTAATCAACAGCTGCTTGTAGGCTTCGCGCCGCGTCAGGCCGCGTTCGCGGGCCGCCTGCTTCAGCGCGGCTTTGCGATCTACGCTGCGCTCTTTCATGATTTCTTCCACTCGACGCGCGATAGGCACGGCGCTGGCCGCCTCGCTTCCAGCGTGAGTTTCGTGACCATCCGGCGGGCCGATGAGGAGCGTGACTTCTCCGCGCGGGGCTTTTTCCCTCATGGCCGCGATGAGGTCCTCGATGTGACCTCGCCGGAACTCCTCGAATGCCTTGGTGACTTCGCGCGCCACCACCGCGGGGCGATTGCCGAGGATTTCGAGCGCGTCCTCGAGCGTATCCAGCAGGCGGTGCGGCGCCTCGTAAATCGCAAGCGTGCGCGGCTCGGATGCCAGTGCGCGGAGAGCTTTGCGTCTCGCCGTCGGCCGCGGCGGCAGAAACCCGACAAACGTGAACTCGCCGATGGGCATCCCCGAAGCCGCCAGTGCCGCGACGAAGGCCGATGCGCCCGGTATCGGGACAACCTGAATCCCGTGCCGCAGGCACAGGCTCACCAGGCGATAGCCGGGATCGGAGATCGCGGGGGTTCCCGCGTCGCTGACGAGTGCCACTTTCGCGCCCTGCTCGAGCTCAATCACGATTTCCGCCGCCCGCGTGATTTCGTTGTGCTCGTGGTAACTCACTAGGCGCTTGGAGATATCGAAGTGCGAAAGGAGCTTCTGTGTTTCGCGCGTGTCTTCGCAGGCGATCACGTCGGCTTCCTTCAGTATCCGCAGGGCGCGGAGCGAGATGTCTTCGAGGTTGCCGATCGGCGTGGCCACCACGTAGAGGCAGCCCGCCCCCGCTTCGTTTGCCGCCGGTTTCGTCTTCTTCCTGGTCATCGTGTCTTTCGCGCGTCGTTCATGGAACAATCAGCGTAAGCCTGCGATACCCTCTTTGCAAGCGCGCCCTTGGGAATCGCCGCCGCGCTTAAATTGACAGGGCTGCAACGGTCGGATATTCTGTTGGTTTCGACACCAAATGCGAAGGAGCACTGAATGGCTCAGGGTACGCCCGTAAAGCACAGAAAGAAGACGAAATCGGTTTTGAAGAACATCCGCCACGCCGAACGGCGCGCGGCGATCAATCGCATGAACCGCACGCGGGTCCGCACGGCGATCCGCCGCATGCGCGCGGCGATCAACGCCGCCGATCATGCTGGCGCCGAAAAACTCGCCTCGGCCACGTTTTCCGAACTCGACAAGGCCATCCGCAAGCGCACGCTTTCCGAGAACACCGCGAATCGTTATAAGTCCCGCCTGACGCTCGCCCTGAACGCGCTCAAAGCGAAGAAGTAGCGCCCATCAGCAGCGCGCGCTTTTCACCACGGCGCGCGGAAGTCGCGGGCACCTTTGCGTCGGGCGGAGCTATGCGGATCGTGCAACGCCTGGCACTGCCGGAGCCGTGAGCCGGGCGATCAGGAATTCCATCAGCGCACGGGGATTCGCATTCGCGGACTTCAACTGGCTGTCCGTCTCCGCAAGTTCAATCAGGCCGGCGAGCAATTCCCTCTTCGGAATTCGATGCGCCTGCCGCACCGCTGCCTCGGCGGCCTCGGGGCGCATGCCGAGCTGCCGGGCGGCTTGAAAACCGCTCGTCTGCACCGGCAGGTCGCGCGCTTCGATCAGTTTGCGGTACATCCACGCGAGCGCGCCGACGATCCCGGCAGGCTGCTCACCTTCGCGCAACAGATTGTCGAGAAACGCGAGCGCGGCGCTCCGCTTACGGTTCGCCAGCATGTCGGCAAGCTGCCAGACGGTGTTCTTGCGCGCGGCCACGACCAGCGCTTCGACGTCGGCCGTGGTAATTCGGCCCCGGCCGTGCGCGTAAGTGGCAAGCTTTTCGATCTCGATGCGGAGCCGCGCAGGCCCGTCGCTCACAATTTCCGCCAGTAGTGCCGCGGCTTCGCGGTCGATTTCCGCGCCCAGGTCCTTCGCCATCTGCGCGGCGAGCGCCGCGGCGGACTCGCTCCCGATGGTCAGCTCGACGACGAGCGCCCTCTCGTTCAAGAGCTTGTAAAACCTTTGGCGGCGGTCAAGCTCCTCGGCTTCGATCAGGAGGACGGTAAAGGGCGCCGGAGACTCCAGGTATTGGCCCAGCGCCTCCAGAATCTCGTCGCGCGACTTTTCGCCGAGTTTCTCAACCGACTCCGCGCCTTCGACAATGATCACCTGCCTCGGTGCGAGCATCGGCAGCGTTTGCGCCCGTTGCAGAATCTCGTCCCAGCCTGCTTCGCGCAATGAAAGTCGCGCCACGGCCCAATCGCGAGCTCCCTCCGGCACGCACACCTCGATGATTTTGTTGCGGCACATCTCGCGCAGATAGTGATCGCTGCCGAGCAGAACCGCCGCGCCTACGGGGCTGCCATGCGCGAGGCGCTCAAGAAGCTTCTCGGGCGAGGCCGTCGCCATCAGAAACCCTCCAGAACGTCCGCCACGAGGTGCGAGGCCAGATCGCGCGACATTCGATCGAGCGCGGGATCCTGCTGCTCGAAGAAACTGTTCACGTCGGCCGAGATTTGATACTCATCGCGAAAGACCATGTCGTCGTTCTGGTAGACGGCCTTCTGCGTTCTGTTGTCGAGCAGCTCAACCTTGGTGTGGACAGTGACGAGCATCGTGGTGACTTCGCCTGTGTTCGCCTTGAACAGCACCGGCGTCGTATCGATCGAAAGGACCTCGCCTCGGAGGATGGCGTCCGCCGAAGCCTCGTCCTGCACGACGCGGTACTTCGTTCGCGTGATGAATTCGCGGATCACCGCCGCCGTGAACCGCTGCTCGATGCGATAGCGGGTCGTGTCATTCTTGAACGCGGGCACGGCAACCGTCTTCCAGTCCGACGGCGTTTGCGCCGCATGGCCTGCGACGTGATATCCGCAGCCTCCCACCACAAGCGCCACAAGCAGGATTGCCAGTGCCAGAGTGGGCCTCGGGCCGCCAGCGCGATGCGCGATCTCACTCCGGCGATTTCGCAACAAGCTCCTCCGCGATGCGCACGGCGTTGGTCGCCGCAAGGCGCAGATTGTCGGCCACGCCCCAAAGCCAAACGCCGCCAGCAATGCTCGGATCGCGTTCGACGCGCGCCAAATGAATCTCGCTTTCGCCGGCTACACTGACGTTCGTCGGCGCGGCATCCTCCGCCTCGGCGATCCTCACACCGAGTCCCGCCAGAGCCGCTTCGATCTGCTCGGGCGTCACAGCCGGCGCAAACTCCGCATAGGCAACGAAAGCATACCCGTAAAATACCGGCGCCTGCACCAACTGAATTGCGGGCACGGAAGCACGGCCGGCCAGATAACCGGCCACCTCGCGCGCAATCGCTCCACGCACATCCGTCAGATGCGGCCTGCCACCTTCGCCGTATCGCGCGAGCAGGTTGAAAGCCACCTGCGCGTCAAAAACCTGCTGGCTGACTTCGCGGAATGAAAGCAGACCGGCCGTCTGGCTCTCGAGTTCCAGGACGCCCGCTTGATCGCGCTCGGAGACAGGGGGGAAAAGTGTCAGCACCATGCGCTGCGGCTGCAGTTTCGCGAGGCCGGCCGCCAGCGTGCAAGCGATGATCACGGGGGCGGCGGGAGAGGAATAGGCGACTCTACCCGATGAACTGTTCGATGAACCGTTCGCCGCCCGCGTATCCGTGGGAGACGCCACCGGCGCGAGCGAGGGAATTGCGACTACTGTGAAACCCGGTCCGGCGTCCTGCCGGCCGGCACTCAAGGCTCCCGTGAGATCGATCACGGTCGCGCCCGCTTTCTGCGCCATGCGCCAGGTCCGCTCCGCGTCCTCGGGGGTCCCGGCAAAGAAAGCAAAACGTGCACCTTCGAAGCTGCCCTCTTCGAGCGCACGGATGAAGGTAGGCTCGCCACCGGCTTCCGTGAGTGTTCCCGCCATCACGCTCTCGTCAAGCAGCACGACGTCGCTTGCCGGAAAGCTGCGGTTCTCGAGAACCTGCTTTAGCTCCTTGCCGCGAAGCGAGGAGGCACCGACGATGGCGATACGAGGAAGGCTTCCGTGCCCTGGAGGCATGGCTCAGGCGTGGCGCGACGCGACGCGGCTGCGTACGACGCGCACGACTTGGAGCACCGTGCCGTGCATCGTGTAGACGCTGGCCAGCAGCAGCAGCGTGGGACCGGAGAACTTGACGATCGCGCCGATCAGCAGCGCGATCAAAATGACGAAGAGAGACGGCCGGCGGCGCGTCCACTGAATGTCCTTGAAACTGTAGTGACGCACCGTGCTCGACATCAGAATGCCCAGGGCGATCAGCAGCAAAAGCCAGAGCACCGAGAGGCGCGCGTCGGAAATCGGTATCTGGAAAAAATGCACCGTCGCGGCAATCATGCCTGCCGCGGCCGGCGTCGGCATCCCCGCGAAGAAGCGGTTGCTGCCCGGCGCCATGCCCTGAATGTTGAAACGCGCGAGCCGCCATGCGGCGCAACCGAGGTAGAAGAACCCGATCACCCAGCCGAGTTGCGTCAGATGCAGCGCATCCGGCGCGCCCGCGGCCGCCATCGCGCGGATTCCCCACGCATACGCGAGAAACGCCGGCGCGATCCCGAAGCTGATCATGTCCGCGAGCGAATCGAACTGCGTCCCGAATTCGCTGTTCGTGCCCATCGCCCGCGCCACGCGCCCGTCGAGCGAATCGAGAACGATGGCGAACCCGATGGCGCACGCAGCGTTGTCGAAATCGCCGGCGTGTCCTTCCAACGAGGCCAGGATGGCGTAGTAGCCGCAGAGAAGATTAGCGACCGTGAATGCGCTCGGGAGAAGATAGACGCCGCGGCGCAGCCTGTGACTCGGGAACAATCGCCGGGGCTGTTCCTCTTCGTGGCCGATCGGATCTATGTTGTCGAATTCCATTTGGCCAGGATACTTGCTCCGCCTTGCACTTTTTGCCCGCGCCGAACGATCACTTCCCCTTCCATCGGCAGCCAGATGTCCACGCGCGAACCGAAGCGAATAATTCCCACCCGCTCGCCGAGGGCGACTTCTTCTCCCTCTTGTTTCCAGCATATCACGCGCCGCGCGATGGCTCCGGCGATTTGTTTGAAGACCACTTTGCCCTGTGGCGTATCAATACAAATCACGTTTTGTTCGTTCTCGCGCGACGCGGCGGAGCGATACGCTCCGTAGAAACGCCCGGGGCGGTAGACCACGCTCGCAATGCGCCCCGCCACCGGCGCGCGCTGCACGTGCACGTTCCAGATCGAAAGAAAGATGCTGACGCGGTGGCCCATCCGCGAATCGAGCGCCTCGTCGACGATTTCGACGACGCGACCGTCCGCGGGCGACACAATCACGCCCGGTTCGGACGGAATCGTCCGCTCGGGATCGCGAAAGAAATAGAAGACGAAGAGGCCGAGAAATACCAGGATTCCCGCAGGCCACTTCCAGCCGAAGAACAGGCAGACGGCACCCACGGCGAGCGGCGGAATCGCGAATCGATATGCTTCCTTAACCATGGACGCGGAAGCCTGTTTTCATGCGGGTAAGGGTTGCCTCACAAACGATCTCAATCGGGGCAGGGCCCTCAGCCTTCAAGCGAAATCGATTCGCCGGCCGGAGCTCGCGGGGCGCCTGATCGAATACAAGTGTATTGTACGACAGAAATGAAAAGACGGCTGGACCTTAGTAGTGCGCCAGACCTTGGTGGCGCGCCACGATCCATTCCATCCGGTCCTTCAGGCGCAGCTTGATCTTTTTCAGGGCTGCTTCCTGGAGGAGATCTTCCGAACTCACGTAAGAAGAGGTGAGTATTTCTTCAAGCTTGGATTCACAGCGGGAGTGCTCTTCGGCAAGGCTGCGGAATTCTGGATCCTTTGCCAACAGGGACTGCCGGATTTCTTGGTTCGTCATCGGCGTCTGTTCCCTCCTGGATGTAGCTAGCGTTCACATGGCAGTAACAATTACCACAATTCGGGTGCGGTGCCAATAGCCTGAATCGGGTACTACAACCGGGGGAGTAAATCCGCCAGGCTTGCGCTCGCCTTATCGGACTTGTTGCCCCAGGTCCAATAGAGGCCCAGGTACGCGTAATTCTCGCCTTGGCCAAAGGCACTGTGGCCGTAGCAAAACAACAATTGGAAACCCGGATTTCGGAAGTAGTAATACCCACCCACGTCAACCATCGTGCTGGCCCTTGTCTGCGCGGTGGCCAGGCCCTCGCGCCCGTGGGAAAAGATCTCTGTCCCGAGCGTCAACTTCTTCCCGATGTCTCGCTGGACGAGCCAGCCTCCAAATGTGAAGTCCCGGTAGCCGGGAGCGGTCGTTACGACCTCGCCCACACCGCCATATGTCGTCCACGGGCCGAAGCTTTTCTGTGCCCAGATGGGCAGTTTTGCCCATCCTCTGCCGACCCCTAAACCATTTTTAGGATTGCCGGTAGGCAGCTCGAACATGGGGAATGTCCCAATCATGGGCACGTACTTGGTCTCCTGGACGAACCGGTACTTGACGCCGGTTTCCACGTCACCCATCCCGAACGCGCTCGGTCCATCTGAAGGAAACACAGCTGCGGCCGGAACGACGATGTGAAGCTGGACGTTCGGAACGACTCCCCAGTTGAACTCGACCGCTGGTCCAACAGTGTCCATTTCGATCGCCGTACCGTCGGCGCTTCCAAAGGTATAGAGCTCGTAATGGCGGAAGTCGACGGGTTCCGGGTCATCCGTCTGGAACGGCGGCCCCGCGAGCGCGGCTGCTGGAGTGAATATCGCCAGAAGGCACAGAAGCCAGCGGACCGTTCTCATGGCTCGTTCGATGAACCCCCAAAAGCGTTAGAGTGAATTCAGCAGTTCGATGGAAAGCACGCGGGCCTTCTGTGCCAGATTCTGCGCGCGGGCCCAGTCGCCGCCCTTGCTGGCCTCCTGCGATTGCGCAAGGAAGCTGCGAATTTTCCCGACCAGGTCCTGCTGCGCGGCGCTTAGCTGTTTGCCGCTTGCCTGACCGAGGTTCCTTTCGGCAACCGCGATATCGTCGCCTGTCTTGCGCGCGTAACTCGCTTGATCCCCCGGCGAAAGTTGAGGAGAAATCTGAGGGGCCGGCGGATGCGCCGGTGTTTCCGGCTCGGCTTCGGCCGTCGACGGCTCTCCCACCGGTTTGTGCGGCGCCGGGGGCTTGGCAGACGGAATCGCCATGGGTGGAGTTTCCGAAGTGACCGGCATTGCCGGAGGCGTCGCAGCTTCGACCGGCGGACTCGCGTCCGTATCGGGCGCGGTGTTCATCGGCCGCTCCGCGGCTGCCGCCACCGGGGCATTTGCCGGAGATCCGGCGCGAACGCTCTTGCGCGCGCATCCTGCGGCCGCGAGCGAAAATCCACAGACAAAGATGATACTCGCGACGCGAGCACCCCCGAGAGGACTGGGCAGACGGTTGGGCATCTATCGTTTCTCGGCTGCGAAGCGCTGGCTGAAATCGCGGGCCTTCGCGGCGGGCGTCTCGGCCGTGCGCCCTAGAGGCAGTTCCACGCGGAACGTTGTTCCGCGCCCCGCCTCCGATTCAAATTCTATCCGGCCGTTGTGCAGCTGCACAAATCGAAACGTGTTGGCCAGACCGATTCCCGTGCCTCCCGGCCGCGTCGTGAAGAAAAGCTGAAAGATCTTCTTCTGATCTTCCGTCGAAATCCCCCGCCCGGAATCCTGCACCTCGATCGCGGCGTAGTCGCCGCTGCGCCGCAGGCCCACGGCGATGGTCCCGCCGGGATTCGTGAAGTCAGACGCATTCAGCAGCAGATTCAGGACGGCCTGGTGAATGAGCTGGCGATCCACAAGCACGGGCGGAAACCCAGCGGGCAAGTTGGTTTGCAACGTGAGGCCGGCCTTCACGATGGAGGGCCGCGCCGCGTCCAGAATCTCATCGAGCAGCACGCCGAGATCTGTTTCCTCGAGTTTCAGCTCGACCGGTTTCGTGAAATTGAGAAACGTCTTCACAGCGCGGTCGAGCCGGTCGATTTCGCTGTCCAGCATCTTCACGGCCTGTTGAGGCTCGGGATCGGTGGGCATGTTGGCCTTGAGAACTTCGAGCCAGAGGCGCATCGAGTTCAGCGGATTCTTCACTTCGTGCGCGACGCCGGCCGTCACGCGCCCCAGCGCCGCAAGACGCTCGGAAACCTGAAGCTGATTGCCGATGCGCTCGATGGATTCCACGTCGCGGAGCGTGACCAGCGTCCCCATCCGCGCGCCGTGCTCCCGGATTACCTGCACGCTCACGCCGACTCGCTGGGGCCCCGACTTGCCGTCGAGCGTCGCCTCCGTCGCCTCGACCGGCGCGATCTGTTCGCCCTCGATGCGGAGCACCCCGCGCAAGGGATGGCGCGCCGGGAAAATCTCGGTCGCGCGCCGGCCTTGCAATTCTTCCGAGCTGCCGCCGAGAAACTGCTCGACCGACGGGCTCACCAGCACGGCCTGGCCCTCGGCGTTGAAAAGCAGCAGTCCGTCCCCGAGTCCGCTCATCACCTGGTCGAGGTTTTCTCGCAGCGTGCTGAAAATCTCGCGGACGTCGCGCAACTGCTTCCCGATTCCGACGATCTTCGTGCTGACCGCGCCGAGTTCGTCGCCGCGCTCGACCACCGGCTCGGAGTCGAATTGACCGGCGGAAATCCGGTCCAGCTGCGCCGAAATTCGCTCGATGGGAGCCAGCGCCACGCGGCTTACAAAAAACGCGAGCATCGTCGACAGCAGCACGGCGGAGAGGCCCCAGATGCCCGCCGATCGGAGCCCGGGTGCGATCTCGTCGCGAATCAGCGCGGAGGACAAACCGACGCGGATGTCTCCGAACGGCGCGGCCCCCAGCCGGAACGGCAGCGAAAATTCGTACGTCTGCGGCGGGCCCCACAGTTCCCGCAATTGCTGAAAGAATCCGGCGCGGACCAGCGAACTGACCGGCGGCCGCGCGGCCACTTTCTGGTCCCGCAACGACGCGTCGCTCGAGAGCAGCACGATGCCGTCCCGGTCGCTGATCGTGATTTCGTAGATGGTCGGCGAAATCCCGACGTCCGATTCGATGAGCGAATTCAGCGTGCTGCTGTTGTCGAAGGCCCGCCGGGCGTACTCGCGCAGGTCCGCCGGATCGACCGAAGCCGGCGCATCGCCGCGCTCGGCCGCCTCCTTGAGCGCGTTCCCGCACGCGTCGTAGACCTGCTGCGCGACGAAGCTGGCGTTGTCGTTCGCCTGGCGGAGCGTCTGCCGCATCAGCCGCCCGACGTACAGACCCGACACCAGTCCGACCACCGCGAGCACCAGCAGGGAAGTGGCCAGCGTCAGTTTAGTTTTCAGGCTGAGACGCATCTTTCCGCCCCGCCTCGTATTCCTTCAGTTTGTTGTGGAGTGTCTTCAAGCTGATGCCGAGCAGCTCGGCTGCGCGCGTCTTGTTCTGGCTCGTGGCCGCGAGCGTCTGAAGGATCAGCTCGCGCTCGGCGTCATCCACCGTCGTCCCGATCGGAAAGCGAATCCCGCCGAGCCCGGTTGTCACCGTCGCCGCGGCATGCCCGAAATCCGATGGCAAATGCTGCCGCGCGATCGTTCCGCGATCCGTGGCAATCGCCGCTCGCTCGAGAACGTTCCGCAATTCGCGCACGTTTCCCGGCCAGGGATACGACCGCAGCAGCTCCAGAACGTCCGCTCCCACGCCCGAAACCTTCTTGCCGTGCTTCTCCGAAATCTCCGCGAGCAGGTGCTCGATCAGCTGCGGCAAGTCCTCTTTGTGTTCCCGCAAGGGCGGCAGATGAATGTGAAACACGTTCAGCCGGAAATAGAGGTCCTGGCGCAGGTGGCCGTCCGCGACGGCCTGTTCGGGATTCTTGTTCGTCGCCGCCACCACGCGCACATCTACCGGCGTTTCCACCCTGCTGCCGAGGCGGCGTATTTTGCGGTCTTCGAGCACCCGGAGGAGTTTGGCCTGCGTCGGGGGTGGCATCTCGCCGATTTCATCCAGCAGCAGCGTGCCGCCGGTGGCCAGCTCGAAGCAGCCGATGCGGCGCTCCGCGGCACCCGTAAATGCGCCCTTCTCGTGTCCGAAAATCTCGCTTTCCATCAGCGACTCCGGGATCGCGGCGCAGTTGATCGCCACGAACGGCCGCTCTGCCCGCGGCGAGAGCATGTGAATCGACCGCGCCACCATCTCCTTTCCGGAGCCCGTTTCACCGGTGATGAGCACCGAAGCGGTCGACGGCGCCGCCATCTCCACCTGTCGCATCACTTCCTGCATCGCGCTGGACGTTCCCACCAGCACGCCCAGCTTTCCCGCATCCCGCAGTTCGCGAGTCAGCGCCGCCACGGCCCGCCGGTCGCGCAGGCGTCCGAAAGCGCGGTCGAGCAGGGCCCGTAGCACGGGCGGCTTCAGCGGCTTCTCGATGTACCAGAACGCCCCCGCCTCGATGGCCTGCACGACGCGTTCGTCGCTGCCGCGTCCCGTAATGATAATCACCGGAATTCTCTGGATTTCTTCGCCCAGGTGACGCAGCAGGTCGAGCCCGTTCATTCCGGGAAGCTCAACGTCGGCGAGGATCACTTCGGGGCTGAACTCCGGGAACTTTGCCAGCGCTTCTTCGCCGCTGCCGACGCCCAGCACCTCGAACTCCCATTTCCGGAGCAGAGCTTCGTAGCCCTTGCGGGCGTTTTCCTCATCCTCGACGATCAGGATGCGTTGCTGAAATTGATTGTCGGACGCCATCCAAATCGAATCTACCAGCACTCATCGGGAATTCCAAGGGAACGTAAGTTACGGTTGGGGAGCAGCTTGCCGAATGTTGCGCACACACCAGTGCCTTCGCCGGCGCCCGCTGCGGATCGAGTGGGAGCGCCCTGTAACACCGGATGCTCGTCACCGGCGCAATCAGGTCCGGCCAAGGTACAGCGATCGCTCCAGGACGACCTCGACCTTCGTGTCCTTTGCGAGGGTCACTTCCTGGCCCAGGCCGGATGCGACCATGAAGGCCGTCGCTGCGGCGATTGCCGCGCCCGTGGCGGCGTCCTTGCCGTTGTGCGAGGCCACACCCGCCGCCGCGCCCACGAACGCTCCGGCGGCTGCGGCATCAAGAGCGTCTCGCCGCTTGCTCGAATTCGCCTCGATCTCGCCTTCCCGGTCGTAGTCCACCCGAATCGAATGCACGCCGGGAACGTCGTCGACCACCGCGACGAAAGGCAGCCATCCGTCCGGTGTCCTGATGTCGTCGAACGTCAGCCACAGGCGCGCGCGGCCGATCTGATGGGCGGCGTCGACCTTGTCAACGTGGCCCCGAATTTCGGCGCCCGGCGGCAGAGTGGTCCCATCGGCACTCACGAGCGAATCGAGAGTCCGTGCGCGAAAAGGCTGCCCGGCCTTCGCGTTTTGCGTGCTCAGTGAACTCTCAATGCGGATCAGAAATCGAGTGCCCGGAGCCACTTCCTTGGGCGCAGGCAAGGTTGTTGCGGCCGCGCCGGATTGATCTTGTGCCTTTGCGGGCGGCACGGTGGCGAACACGAGGACCAGCAAAATGGCCATAGCCGGAAGCATAGAAATGCGCTTCATTTCCTTCTCCTTGTAATTGGCTTTGGCGCCTTCTGCTGGAGCGAAAGCGGTATGGCGAAACCCGACAACTAAGATGTTGCAAGGAACCACGGGGGTTGTTCCCTCTCTTGCGGGAGCTTTCCCCAGCGTTAATTCTAAGCCGAAAGCCCGCCGCATTCCAATCCGGCACTCCGGCCCTTCCCATAGTTGCATCTATTGGATCTACCTATGCTTACATCTCTAAGTACTTTTACTATCTTGTAATCTGTCCCATTTTGAGACCACACTGTTGCGGGTCTGGCCTCGAACTCAGTCGGTAAAGGCCTTTTCCTTCAGTAAACGAGTGAACTCGGATTGGTGCCAGTTTTGCACTCGAATCTCGGGAAGGGAATTTAAATGTCCGCCACCGGAGCAGAATCGGTCCAGGCGGTCGAACGGCCGCTGGCCGTCAACGTCCTGATCGTGGACGACGAGGATGCCACACGCGACCTGTGCCGGGACGTAGTCGTCGATTCCGGCTTGCGCGCCCGCACGGCGCCCACAACCGACCAGGCCCTCGAGGTCCTCGAACAGTTTCCCATCGACATCGTCATCACCGACCTGCGCGTTCCGCAGATGGGCGGACTCGAGCTCCTGAAGCGCATCCGGCAGACCCATCCGCAGACAGCGGTCATCGTGCTCACGCAGTACGGCACCATCGAGAGTGCGGTCGAAGCCACGCGCCTGGGAGCAGCCGATTACGTCACGAAACCGTTTCACATCCCCGAGCTCCGCGGCAAGCTCGACCGCGTCGTCCGCTCCCTCGAAATCGACCACGAAAACCGCGTCCTCCGCGAACAGCTTCGCACCCGCCCCGGATTCGGCGGCCTCATCGGCGTTTCTCCCAAGATGCAGCGCGTCTACCGCACGATCGAAAAGGTCAGCCAGCACAACTACCCCGTGCTCATTCTGGGCGAAAGCGGAACGGGCAAGGAGCTCGTCGCCCGCTCGATTCATTTTTCCGGTCCGCGGAAGAACAAGCCGTTCGTGCCCGTCGATTGCTCCGCGCTGGTTCCCACCCTGATCGAATCCGAGCTCTTCGGATACGTGAAGGGAGCCTTCACCGGAGCGGTGCAATCCAAAATGGGGCTGATCGAGTCGGCCGGCACCGGCACGCTCTTCCTCGACGAGATCGGAGACCTTCCCATCGACCTTCAGGCCAAGCTCCTCCGTGCGCTCCAGGAAAAGGAGGTGAAGCCCGTCGGCTCGACCGAACGCATCCCGATCTCCGTCCGCGTGATCGCCGCCACGAACCGCGATCTCGAGGTCGCCGTGCGCCAGGGCCAGTTCCGCCAGGACCTCTTCTTCCGCCTCAACGTCGTGCAGATCAAGCTGCCTCCCTTGCGCGAGCGCAAAACCGACATTCCGCTTCTGGTGAACTCCTTTCTCGAGAAGTTCGCCGAATCCGGCGGAACCCGCGTCATCTCCGAAGACGCCATGGCCCGTCTGATTGCTTACGACTGGCCGGGCAATGTCCGCGAGCTTGAAAACGCCATCGAACGCGCCGTCGCGCTCGGCTCCGGTCCTGTTCTCCACGTCGCCGATCTTCCTTCGAGCCTCCAATACGGCACGGGCGAGCGCATCTCCCAAACCGACGAGCTCCTTCCTCTCGAGGAACTCGAGCGCCGGGCCATCCTGCGCGCCTTGCGGGAAGCCGGAGGGGACAAGCTCGCTGCGGCCCGCCTTCTCGGCATCGGCAAGACAACCCTCTACCGCAAGCTGAAGCAGTACGAAGCCGAGTCGCGTTCGCGGCCCGCGTGATCTCGCTCCCAACTCTCCTCCACACGCGCCTTCGCGTTTCCTAGAGAGGGAAGTCCAAATCCCTATTCGTGTCGAAGTGGGAAGGGCTGCGGCGCGGCTTTTTTGACAATCTCAATCCAACACGTTGAAAGAATGAGGCTTCACCCGGCGAGTCACTTGGTCAGCATTATGCAGGCGTCCCGGCATGCGTAAACGATGGGGCCGTACACGAAAGACTCGCTGGATGGACGCGCGTTCCGCTCGCTCGAATACGGCATCGCGATCGGCGTCGCGCTCTTGGCCGGCTACTGGATTGTCCACGTTCGCTGGTAGTCGACCGGTGACGCGCTCTCTCGCAATGGCCGATGCCTCCCACTCATCGCGGCATCCCGCCGCCCGTTCTCCGGCGCCCGCGGCAAACCAGGTCCAGACGGACCAGGCGTTCAACGCCGTCTTCGATTCGAGCGAAGAGGCCCTTGTGCTCATCGACTCGGCGGGACTGATCCAGCGGGCCAACCGCCGCGCTCGGGAACTGCTGCGCCTCAAGGACGCCGCCAACAGCCACGCGGGTCTCGGCGACTTCATCTCGGAGCCGCCCGCCGAACAATTGGCGTCGCTCTGGACGCATCCCCGTCACGCCGGGCGGCCGCACGGTCTTGACGCCTCGCTCGCGAGCGGCTTTCCGGTCCGCATCACGCTCCGCTCAATTCTGCCTGGATCGCAACACCTGCTTCTCTGCATGGAAGAAGGTTCGATCGTTCGCCGCGCGGAAGCGAAGTGGCGACAACTCGAGGCCGAGCTCCGCAGCGTCCTCGATTCGGTTCAGGCGGGAGTGATCGTCCTCGACCCCTTCGGCCGCGTCCGCTTCTCGAACGCGCGCTTCGGCCAGCTCTTTGGCTTGAACGCGCGCGAACTCCAAAAGATCGCGGACTTCGAAGCCCTCGAAGAACTAATCGCGGAGCGTTTCCGCAGCCCCCGCGCCTTCGCCGCTCCCTGGAAATCCTACGCCGCCGGTTCCGGAGAACCCGTCCACGACGAACTCGAACTCGTCCGCCCGGGCCGGCGCGTCCTCGAACGCTTCTCTCGGCCGGTCCTCGACGCGGAAGGCCACCCTCTCGGCTGGCTCGAGCTCTATTCGGACGTCACCGGTGAGCGCCAGATTCAGGCGAAGATGCTGCAAACGGAAAAAATGGCCGCTCTCGGCCAGCTTGTTTCCGGAATCGCCCACGAGCTGAACAATCCGCTCACCACGATCATGGGCTACGCCCAGCTCATGCTCGGCCACGGCCTCGACGCGCCGCAGCTTTCGGAAGCGAAGAAGGTCTACCAGGAGGCCGGCCGCGCCCGCCGCATCGTCAAAAACCTCCTCTACTTCGCCCGGGAAAGCAGACCCGAGCGCAGCCGCGTGGACTTGAACGAGATCGTCGAGCGCACGCTCGCCCTGCGCAGCTACGAACTGAAGGTCAAGGACATCGTCGTCGAGTGCGACCTTGCGCCCGGCCTGCCCCACACCATAGCCGATCCCTATCAGCTCCAGCAGGTGGTCCTCAATCTCCTGGTCAACGCCGAGCAGGCCCTTCTCGAGGGACGCGGGCGGGGACACGTCTGGATTCGCACCAGCCACTTGGTTCATGGACTTCGCCGGCACTCGCGGGACTCCATCGTGCTCGAAGTCTCCGACGACGGCCCCGGCATCTCTCCCGAGATCGCCTCGCGGATCTTCGACCCTTTCTTTACCACGAAGCCGCCGGGGATCGGAACCGGCCTCGGCCTTTCGATTGTCTACGGAATCGTGCACCAGCACGGCGGCGAGGTAACGTTCGAAAACCAGCCGGGAAAAGGCGCCCGATTCGTCGTCGAACTGCCCGTCGTCGCCGCTCCCGCAAAGGAGCAGGCGCCTGCGCTGGCGGAGGCGTCCGGCCGCGCCGCAGCCGCCGCCCGGATTCTCGTGGTCGAGGACGAGCCGACGGTGGCGCAGTTGGTCGTGGATATCCTCCGCGAGGATGGCCACAAGGTGGAGGCCGTTCTCGACAGCCAGGAGGGTCTGGCGCTTCTCTCGCGCGCCCAGTACGATCTCGTGATCTGCGATCTGCGCATGCCCCGGCTCGACGGCCGGGCGTTTTACGACGCCCTCGTCCGCGCCGGCAGCAGCATGCAAAGCCGCATCATTTTCATCACCGGCGACACGCTCGATCCGCAAACGCTCGAGTTCCTCGAGCAGAAACACTTGCGGTATCTCGCCAAGCCTTTCCTCGTCGAGGAACTCCATCTCGCCGTGAACGGTGCGCTCTCCGCGGCCGGTGATCCGGACGCGAAGCTTCGCGCTGTGGATGCAGTGAGAGGGCCGGAAGGTTAAACCAGATGGACGCCGCTGCCAGAAAAATCGTGTCTGCCGGGCGCAGCCCATTGCTCGGCATCGCCGATCAGGCGGTGGCGCGCCGCATCGCCGCCGAAATTGAGCGCCTTGCGAAGTGGAACCGCGTCATCTGCGCCTCAAGCCTCGCGGAACTGCGGGAGTGGGCTCGCCGCCTTACCCCGGACGTAATTCTCCTGGATTTCGATCTCCTCCAGGAGACGCTGCTCGACGAGTTCCTTCGCCAGCTCGGCGCGAACACCTCCGTGATCCTGCTCGCACCGCTCGAACGCCAGGCGGATGTCGCGCCCCTCGTCGCGGAAGGCGATGTCGAATTCGTCGTTCGCGCCGGAGATTTCGTTCCCCTTGCGGCCGCTCTCGTCGAACGCAGGCTTCGCTGGGCCGCAGCCTCCGAATTTGCACTCGGTCCGCCGTGGGCCGGATTGCGCGGCGATATCGGCACGGTCTTCCGCCACGAAATCAATAACCCGCTTACCGGCATTCTCGGCAACGCCGAGCTGCTTCTCGCTCACCGCGAACGCCTCAGCCCCGTCGATACCCAAAGGCTCCAGACTGTCGTCGATCTCGCTGTCCGCCTCCGCGAAACCACCCGCCGCCTCAGCAACGCCTGGGAGCAGCGCCCGCACAACCTCAAATCCGCTTAGATCAAACGCTGGCAGTCAGTAGCAGCGTAACTCCGGCGATCGGAGCAACCAGCGCCAGCAACCACCATTTGGAACCACAGGTTACCGCGGCGCCGCCTATCAAAGCTGAGGCGACAACGATGGTTACAGGCCCAGAAAGAAATCCGGGGTAAGGACCATGAGGGAACCACGCCTACGTTCCGTGAAGCCAAGGCATGGTCGAGAGGAACAGACCGACGAGGCCAAGTCCGTTCCCACGCCAAGACTTTTCAGTCGCATAGGTGTGACGCCGCGTTCAGCGAACGCCAGCGATCAGCCCAGGTTACTGCAGAGCAAACGTATAGATCGCGTTGTGCCCGGTCGTCAGATGGACGCCGCTCTGCCGGCTCAGCACCGGCTCCGCCAGATTGTCTCCGGTAATCACCGCCACGTACTGCTTGCCGTTCACTGCGTACGTGATCGTGCTCACGGAAATCGGCCCGCCGAGAATCGACTCCCACAGTTGCTTCCCGGTCGCCGCATCGAACGCGCGGAACCTGCGGTTGATGTCGCCGTGGAAGATCAATCCCCCCGCGGTAGCCAGCAACGCGCCCGTGCCCGGCGCGTTCTGGACGTCGAATTTCTGCATCTCGCCGGTCGAGAGGTTGATCTTCGCGATCCCGGCAATCGCGTTGATATCGGAGCCTTCGCGCAGGACGCCGTGCCGGAATCCGCTCAAGTTGTTGGCCGTCATGTCGAGGCAGTTATCGACGTAGCCCGTATACAGCGAATTCGTCTCCGGATCGTACGCCGTGGGCCAGTAGCTCCGCCCGTTCCAGTAGCAAATCACGTGATGGTCTCCCGGCTTCTTCATCACGACGTCCCAATTGATCGTGGTCTGGCCGGTTTTCCCGTCGATGTTCGAGATCGCCAGGTTCGGCGCGTCGACCGGCACGGGCTCGGCCCACAGAAACTGCCCGTTGTTGCGGTCGAGCACGAACATGATGCCGCTCTCGCCCACCATCGCCGCGATGTCGTGCTTCGATCCGCGCGGCACTTCGGTGTTGTACCACTTCACCGCCTTGGGATCGGGGTTGAACGTCGTCGTCACCAGCGTCCGCTCGTGCGTGTGATCCGTGTCCCAGTCATCGGCCGGCAGGTGCTGGTAATACCAGATCAGCTTACCCGTCGCGGGATCGAGCGCCACCGTGCAGTTGCTGTAGAGATCGGCCGGCGCCGTGCGCGAAGTGCCGTCCGGGTTGCCGCCGTGCCGCGCCAGCCGCTCGTATGGCGACGGATTCGCGATGCCCCAGTAGATCACCTTGCGACCGGGATCGTAGTTTCCGGGCAGCCCCCACGTGGACGCCGTGTAGTCCTTATTATCCGCGCCGCCCCACGACGCGTACCCCGGATCGTCCGGCCCCGCGACGTTGTAGAACCGCCAGACTTCTTTCCCCGTGTCCGCGTCATCCGCTTCGATGAAGCAGCTCTCGCGTCCCTTGCCGCACGTGCCGCCCGAAATCACTTTCCCATCGACGACGATCGTGCCGGACGTATTCTGCGTGTCCGTCTTGTAGGTCTCCCAGCGGACCTTCCCCGTCGCGGCGTCCAGCGCGACCACGTATCCATCGGGCGACGAGTAGTAAACCATGTCCTTGTAAATCGAGATTGCCTTCGTCCGCTCCTGGCTGCCGAGCCGGGGATCTTTGAACGCTCTGTGGTATTGCCAGATGACGTCGCCGTTCGTCGCATCCACGGCCATCACGTCCGCGCCCGGCGCGATCAGATACATCACGCCGTTGTGCACGATCGGAATCGTCTCCGTCGTGCCGGCGGGCAGGCCTTTCACCCACGCGATGTGCAGGTTGCTGACGTTCTTTTTGTTGATCTGCTTGAGCGGGCTGTAGCGCCACGCGTCGTACGTCCGGCTGAACTGCAGCCAGTCGTCCGGAGTCGGATTCAAAAGGTCCTGGTCCGTCACCGGCTTGTAATCCTTCACCGTCCCCGATGGCAACGGCCCGGTCGCGAACATCCCGGGACCTTGGCCTCCTGGCGCCGGTGGACGCGCGCCGGGCGCTCCGCCTCCGGCACCGGGCGCTTGTCCCTGCGCGGGCGGAGGAGGCGGTGCCGCCTCATCCTGCGCTCGCGCCGGAGCAACCGCTCCGGCAATCAACGCGGCAAACAAAACCGACAGAATCAAACGATAGCTCTTATTCATACAGGTCCCCCCCCAAACAGAATTCGCGGCTTCATCTGTGGCTAGTGTGACGCGCACCAGCCCATTCGCGTTTCTCTTCTCTGGCGCTTTTGTCGCGGTCGGCGCGTTTATATCCCATCCCCGCGCACACGCGCAAGTGACGATCCGCCGTGGCGGGACGACAAGCATCGTCATTCTGAACCCGGCGCGGTCAGCCGTGTGAAAGATCTCTCTTGTGCGCCGTAGTCCGGGCACAATCCCGAGAGGTGCCGCTAATCAGGTGCGAACGCGATTCATAACATATCGAACACATTCTCCCAGTTAAGCACCCCACGACACGGGAGTTAGGGCTAACCTGAAAACTGGGGTCGGGTCCAGGTGGGACCTAGGGCGAATAACTCGAATGGCGCGTGGGCGCGCTTGACGCCCCGTCGCCCGGGCTGGTTATTCCTTGCTGGGGTGACAGGTGTTTTCGCGCTGGCCGCATCGCTGCGGCATTTTCCGGTCCGGCTTGATCTGTGGCTCTACGGCGAAGTTGAGCTAACGACCGGATTCCTGGCACTCACGTTCGCGATGATCGCGGTGGCAAGATTCCGTGGAACGAACGATCGCCTGTCGCTTAATCTCTCCTGCGGATTTGTTATCGTCGGCGTCACCCTGGTCAGCTCGAGCTTCGTCATCTTTCGGTATCCGCGACCGAATCCTGATGAAACGCTGCGCGACCCGACGACGTGGGTCATTGGCTCCACGATCGTTGCCCTCCTGATGGTAGCGGCACTATACGAGGAGCGCCGCCAGCTGAAAGCTCGCCACCCTCTCCGCGAGATCGCGATCGCGTTGTGTGCCGTGCTGCTACTGGCTGTCGCGCTGAGCAAAACGCACGGCTGGCTGCCCGCGGATTTCGTTGTGCACCCCGGCGGAATCTTCCCGAGGCCCGGGAACCTGTTTCCCGCGTTGCTCTTTCTGGTCGCGACGATCGGATACTATCGTCGCTTGGATTACGCGCATTCTGCATTCGATCATTCGCTGTATGTCACGACAGGATTGAGTGTGGCGTCCTGTCTCGCCGCCAGCCAATCGGAGCATCGCCTTGACGGGCCATTCGCGCTTGCGGTCGGGCTGCAGTTCACGAGCTACGCTGCGCTGCTCGGCGGTGCCCTGCTCGACAATGTGAAGCTGTTCGAAAATATCCGCCAGTTGGCTGCGAGCGATTCCTTGACGGGATTGGCGAATTACCGGCGCCTGATCGACGCGCTGGGGACCGAGATCGAGCGCACGAAGCGCACGGGAAGGCCATTTTCATTGGTGCTATTCGATCTCGACGGGCTGAAGCGGATCAACGATCAGTACGGACACGCGGTCGGCAGCCGCGCAATCTGCCGCGTCGCTGACGCCCTGCGATTGAACTGCCGCGCGATCGACACCGCCGCCCGGTACGGCGGAGATGAGTTTGCTCTGATTCTGCCGGAAACCGGAAAAGACGCCGGGCGCGAGGTGGCCCGCCGCATCTGCGAGAACATCGCCAAGCAAAAAGACCTGCCGCGCATCACGGCGAGTTTCGGCGTAGCCGTCTATCCGCAAGAAGGGGACTCGCTCTTGGCTATCTTGGCGCACGCGGACCGCGCCCTCTACCACGCAAAGGGGCGCACGATCCGCACTCTGACCGCAGTGAGTTAAGCGACGCGTCATACGTCCAAGTGGATGATTTCCGAGTGCGCTGTCACCTGCTCGGAATCGGACTGTTGTTTTCTTGGTCCAGCTTTCGGCGCTTCCGCACTGGCGAACGGGGCGCGTCCGTACGCTGTGCTCTCCCCCACGCCGGGCAACGCGAGTCCGATATTCCGCACGATGTAGAGTCTTCCCGACCCTGGCGACGGCATGGACTGCGTGGAGAGGATGAGATTTGCGGGGAGGGGAGGTTGACTCAGTTCCCTTTTTCTTGAGCCGCGCCCACATCCGTGCCAGCAAGAGGGTAGCCTAACTGTTCCCATCGAGTCAGGCCGCCCTTCAACGCCTTCACCTTGTCACGGTCGTAACCCAGTTGCTGCATCTCCAGCACCATCGGCGCGCTATCCTCTTCGTGGGGACAATTGCAATAGAAGACAAGCAACTTGTCGCCGGGGAGCGCGCTGAGGGTGTCGTCCTGGGCGCGGGCGTCGGCCGTCGGATCGTACGCAATGTTGACGGCTCCCTTGATGTGCTCGGCGGCGTAACTCTCAGAGTCGTCGGTATCCACGATCACCACTTTCCCCTTGTCCTTCATCAGGCGCTCCACCTCCTCGGCCATGATCCGCGGCACTTGCGGGAAAGGCTCTGTTTCTTTCGCGGACGCCGAAGCGTCGTGGCCCGCGTTTGCGGCGGAAGCCGCCTGTTGCGAGCCTCTTGGCAAGGCGCGGGAGGAAAGCCCCGCAGGCATGACCATAAGCGATCCCAATAGGAAGCCTGCCAAGAATTGAGGCTTCATATTCACTCCCTTCCACAGGGCGAGCACGGGGTTTGCGCCCCGTGCCCACCCGCCGACCAACTCATTTTACATCTTACATCCAATCGTCGATCAACACGCCCCGGCGTATGCCGAAATCAGTGACGAACCACATGGTCTGGACTTTCCCGCCCGCTACGACCACGTGGATAGCCCTGGAGTTGGTGAATGGTTTGATGAGAGCATCATCCGGCAGCTTTCTCCAGCTTGCGTAAGGCTCAAGACCTTGGAGAGCCAGCGGAACAGCAGTGCTTTGAATGACGCCGTTTCCCCAATACGAAGCGGCCGTCTTCTGCACGTTCTGCGAGAACCACTCACTCAATTGGGCCTTGGTACTGAATCCATGGGTGTCTTTGAGCAGCCCCGCTACGGTTGGGTCCATCACGATGGTGGCGGCGGAGCCCGATGCGCAAAACGAACTCATATAGTCGCGCATCAGGAAGTGGGTTGGGTAAATACTTTGGCTGGCTCCCACGCTGGCAATGCTGCTCCAGCCCGTCCCCACGGTAAGGACGTTGTCGGTCGGCTTGAAGCCCATTTGAACGTGCAGCGGATCCCACCCCTCGGGCAACGCCTCCTCGTTTTCGCCATAGCACATATTGTTGTATTGCATGGTGTTGCCCAGCGTTTCCCAGGCATTGACATTGTTGCGGAGATCGCCCGCCGTCTTGGACATCAGCGTGAAGGCGCGGCCGACGACGGCGTTCGACTTGTTGTACGGACCCATCGCATTGGTCCCGCAATTGAACTTAAGCCGATTGCGGATCGGTCCACTGATCACGACCATATTCGCCATCGAACTGGTGGAGTTGCCGAAGGGCGCTTGCGTGGCGAGAGCCAAAATAACCGGAAGGTGCTCCGGCGTTGCTCCGGCCATCACGGCGTTGATCGCGACTTTCTCCACGGTGAGTTGCCGTGCGCCGCCGGTGATGTTGACTGTTGTGACCACCTTGTCGGGCTTGTGGCTGGTGCCCTTGAGCATCTCGATCACGCGCTTTTCGGTGGGAAGGATGATCGAGTTGAAATCGGTCCATTCCTTGTCGTCAAACATCCGCCGCAGGTTCTCCTCGGAGTCGGCTGGAAGGAACCTTGGCTCGACCGCTTCTTCCGGAGGCGTTCCCGACACCTTTTCCTCGGCCGTCAGAGGACTGGTCAGCGCGTTAATCACGGCGGTCATCAACGGCTGGCCGGTTAGCATGTCCTTACCAGCTACATATCCTACGTCGACGGCGCGCGGTTGACCTGTGAAAGGAAACGGCACGGACACATATCGGATCGGCATGCCGTTGTTGTATTTGAAATTGTAGCCCGTTGCGTAATGCACGATGTTCGAAGAGGCGATGCCAATGGCGGGGATCTTGCACTGCATCTCGATTTGCTTTGCCCAGCGGCCCACGGCCGCGCAGCAGCCGTTTCAACCGGCGACGCCGACAATGGCAGCGTCGGCCTTGTTGGCGATCATCTCCTTGAGTATCGCGGGATCGCCGCCAAACATGCCCTCCGCCGTGACTTTCACGACCGTTTTGATGCCGGAATAATGCTTGTCAAGCCACTCCGTCATCGCTCCATAGAAGTAGTTCGCGGCATCCGGACCTTCCCAGGAAAGGTTGATCATGTAGATTAGTTTGTCCTGAAGGCCATTGAGCGGCGGCACCAGAGGGACCCGGTCCGCCAGCTTGCCGGGTATTGCGGGATTCATGACTGTAATCAGGCCGTTCCCGCCTGCGGAAGAATCTTGCGGGACGGCTTTCGGAGCTGTTCGTGCGTAGGCTGGAGAATCGGCGACCAGCGCGGGGCTGATGCCTAACAACGCCAACATCTTCCGTCTATCCATGATTCTTTACCTCCTCAAATTTTATTGTGCAGCAATAGTCCCCCCAAAGGATGAACTTCACGCCCGATTGCATGATGCTCGGCGCGACTGAAGCGCATTCTATATCACGCCGGTGCCCCCGGTCACTCTTCGCGTTCTTGATCAAGGCCTTGTCCGAAATTGAATTGCCCGGGGGCCCATGACCGTCAGCGGGCAACGCCATGATATCGCTTGCGGGCGGATCAGCGGATAATTGATAGCTGGTTTCCGGCAAAGCGGAGGAATTGTCCTAATGCTTGCGGCACCTGTGCTCGCGGAAGCCGTTCTGTTCCTGCACCTGCTTTGGTGCGCCTGGGTGCTGCTGGGCTGGACGGTGACACGCGGCCGCCGCGTTCTGCGGACACTGCACGTCGCTTCGCTGATCTACGCCATTTTCATCGAACTGGTTCCTTGGCCGCCCTGCCCGCTCACCGTGGCTGAAACGTGGCTTGAGGCCCGCGCAGGCATCGAACCCGCGCACGGACCGTTTCTGGTGCATGGTCTCGATGCAATTGTGTATCCCGACCTGCCGGAGTGGCTCGTCGTTGGCGGCGCGGTGCTTGTTTGCGTGGCGATCTTGTGGATATATCTACGGCGCTATCTGCGCCGTGCCGCGGACAGCCGGTGGTGACGCGGACCAACCCGAAAACCAGCTCCGGGACGGATTAGTTGCGCGTTTTCCCCGAACTGTGACCTTTGGCAGCGCGAACGGCGCGTCCCATGCCCACACTCGAGAATGGCACTTCCGGGCACGCGTAGCGGGCTACGCCCAACTCATTGGGGGCGCATGGTCGCCTACTCAGAGGTTATTGTCGGGCCCCATCTCTCCGAGGCCGTGCGTTACACGCTGTCGCCAAATCCTTGTCACCAGTTAACGCCGCGGTCAACTCCTGGTAAGTCAGGCCATCCGAAACCAACTCATCACCCATATTTTCTTGTACTTACCGTCTACGTAGTTTCCACAATTGACATTCTTTCGGAAAATCTATTAGCGTCAGTCGGGGCACTTTTCGCCCCCAGTGAAGAAAGGCACTGGAGAGAACAACACATGAGAAGACTGAGATTCTACAGGCCACCAAACACCCGAAACACCATCCCCGATTTTCCCTCGTACCGGAGCCGCCAATCATCGTTCGTCCGGAGCCGGCGTACGCCCCACCTCAACCCCAGCCTCGCCCAACGCCTCCGCCGGCCGCCGTCGCCCGGTGCCTCCGCCCCAGACACACGTAATCGACATCTGCCCGCCCGCGGAGCCACAGTCGCAATCGCCGCCGGAATTGGCGGCGCCGTCCCAAGTGCAGCCGGAAACCTCCCCTCCGGCTCGAAAAAAGTCGCCTCGGCGCAAGAAGCCTTCCCGCCGGTCGCGCCCCGCCACGGAAGCCCGCGATCCTCACGAGCGCAACTGCACCATCTGCTCTCACCCCGACCGCGACGCCATCGAGGAGGAATTCGTCCACTGGCACAATCCCACCGACATCGGCCGTGAATACGAAGTCGGCTACCGCGCGGTCTATCGTCATGCCCACGCTCGCGGCCTCTTCGCCGTCCGCGAACGGAACATGCGCTTCGCGCTCGGCCGCATCATCGAGCGTGCCTCGGGCGTCCGCGCGTCGGCTGACTCTGTCCTCCGCGCCATCCGTGCCTATGGCTGCCTCAACAGCAAGGGCCAGTGGATCGAGCCGCCCGCGCACGTCATCGTTTCGTCCGGCTCCGCCGTCCTGGCTTCAGGGGCCGGTGTCCTTCCCGCGGGATCGGACCTCCCGATTAAGGCCGTACAGAGGTTGCTCCAGTCTTCGCTTTCCACCGTCGAGTCTCCAGAACTACCCGTCACTGGGTGACGAGTAAAAAACCGTGCAACTCGCTGAAAACAAACGATGGCGGTGCCTCTTACCCGTCAATGGAAACGACCCCTGTTTGGGTGTCGTCCCAACGGGAGCGAGGCATCTCTCGTGGAGGTTCGCTGCCGCGGGCGAGCTACACCACGCGGAGGACGATCTTGCCGCGCGTGTGGCCGGTGGCGTTCAGGTCGTGCGCGGCGGCCGCCTCGGCGAGCGGGAAAACCTTCTCGACGGCGGCCTTGAGCTTGCCGGAATCGACCAGCTTCGCGATTTCGTCGAGCTGCGCGACGTTGGCTTGCACGAACGTGTGCCCCGTGCGGACGCCGAACTCGGCGGCCTTCTCCGGCGAGGGAGGCCGGAGGATCGAAACGTAGATTCCGCCCTTCTTCAGCACCTGGTAGGAGCGGTCCGCGGTTTCGCCCGTGATCGTGTCGAGGACCACGTCCACATTGTGGACCACGTCTTCGAAGCGCGTTGTGTTGTAGTCGATCACCTGGTCGGCGCCGAGCGAGCGCAGAAATTCGTGGTTGCGCTGCGAGGCGGTGCCAATCACGCGCGCGCCCCTGATCTTC
Organism: Candidatus Acidiferrales bacterium; assembly: GCA_049523255.1. Classification (GTDB taxonomy): domain Bacteria; phylum Acidobacteriota; class Terriglobia; order Acidiferrales; family UBA7541; genus Palsa-295. The sequence continues at coordinate 425,165 of JBEKNB010000001.1, forward strand.
GCGAGCTGCACCGCGAAGTGGCCCACGCCGCCCGCCGCGCCGTGAATCAGGACGGTCTGGCCCGCTGTCAGGCCCGCGTTGTCGAAGAGCGCCTGCCACGCCGTCAAGCCGGCGAGCGGAATCGCGGCCGCGGTCACGTGGTCGATCGACTTGGGCTTCAGCGCGAGTTCCGATTCGCGCGCGGCCATGTATTCGGCGTACGAGCCGTCGCGCGCGAGGTCCGTGCGCCCGTAGACCGCGTCGCCCGCTTTCAGGCGCGAGACGCCGGAGCCCAGCGCCTCGACCACGCCGGAAACGTCCCATCCTGGAATGAATGGCATCGTGTATTTGAGCCGCTCCTTGAAGAGGCCCTGGCGGACGGCCCGGTCCACCGGATTCACACCCGCCGCGTGGACGCGGATCAGAACTTCGCCGGCGCCCGGCTGCGGGCGCGGGGCCTCCTCGTACTGGAGCGCTTCGGGCCCGCCGTACTCGTGAACGCGAACCGCCTTCATCGTGGCCATGAATCTTTCCTCCGTGGAATTTGTCTCTCGAACGTCGGATGTCCGAAGGCTCCGGCGAGTCGCAATAATCTACAGCTTCCCCGGCCGCGCGGAAACCGGAATTTATTGAACCGGCAAGGCCCCTGTGCTACCTTCCGCCCACGGGGAATGCACGGGAGGAGAATTCCATGTTTGAGGAAATCCAAGAAGAAGAAAAGCAGTCAAGTTCGCGGGGCATCATCATCGTCATCGCCATCGTGGTGGTGCTCGCGATCGTGGGGGCGCTTGTCTACATGGATTCGAAGGGCATGTTCAAATCGTCGTCCGAATCCAAAGCCCCGAGTACAACGTCAGCCACGGCCCTGCCGGCCGGCGCTGCCAACGCCGCCGCTGTGAAGGACTTGCACATCCTCAGCACGAAGATGGACAAGGACTACACGGGAACCACGGCGGTGTGGCTGGTCGACGTGAAGAACGAGTCATCGTCGCTCACCTACAGCCACATCATGTACCAGACGACTTACGGTGGCGCGGACAACAGCGTGCTGGGGCAGAATAGCGGCGAGATCCCGTCGCTCAGTCTCGGCCCTGGCGAAGAGCAGAGCGCCCAGTTTAAGGACGCGGCCTACCCGTCGGCTACGGCGTGGTTCAAAGTGACGATCACGGGCGCGGCGGCCACGCAGTAGCGCCGGTTAGTTTGTGGCGGCGACCGCCATGGCCTTGACGACCAGCACGAGGATGCGGCCGTCGGATTGAAAGCTTCCGCCCGTGGCCGTCTTCGCTTCGGTGAGCGGATTCGCGGGAGTGACGTGCGTTCGCTGAACGACGAGGCCGGTGGCGGAGAGCGTGTCGTTGACGTATTCGCGCTCGCCGTCGATCGCCGGGTCGATTTTGTGCGTGATGCCGTTGTTGCGCTGATCGCGCTCGAAGCCGATATCGTGCGTTGCGGCGGCGCACCACACGGTCTGCCCGCCGGCGGTGTACGGCGACTTCCACACGCGAAGGTGATTCCGCGACATCGCGACCCGCACCGGCTCGGCGTGAGCGAAGCCGTAATCCTGCGGCCGCTTGAAAAGGTAGAGGATGCTCATCGGCATCGTCAGGTAGTCTTTCTTCGATAGCGAATCCACCAAGCCTGTCAGCACTGTGTCTTGAACCGAGCTGTCCACCTTCACCCATCCCGCGGCGGTGAACGCCTGCACCACGTCGTCCTGCGTTCCAAGAATAAGGACGTTCACCATGTCGCCCGGATTGCCCTGCGGATCGCTGACGCGCCGGGGAATCTCCGCGAGGAGCGCGGGCGTGATCGCGGGAATCGGCGTTTCAGCCGGACCGCCGGCGGCTGCGGCGGCAGCGGTGGTCAGGCCGGGATCGGTGACGGCGATCGTGACGTGGAAACTTCCCTGGGCGCTCGAAGCGTCCTTGTAACTCTGGTTGATGCCGAGAAACAGGCGGCCCGCGACGGGCGCCTGATAGTCCTTGGCCGCGCCGAGGAGGAATGGCTGCGCCGCGTCGCTCGAACCGAGCCGACCGATCAGCGCGCCGTGGCCTGCGTCCGTGACGGCGTACTGGTGAATCAGGTCGGCCCAGCCGCGCGTGAGACCGTCCGGACCGAACGACTGCGCTTTCGACTTCGAGGACTCGCCGGCGGGATACGTGATGGTGCCGGAGGAAGTGATGTGCAGCTTTTCGCCGGTGCGAAGGTCGATGTTGGTATCGACCCACTGCTTGGACGCGTCGATATCGAGTTCGTAGGATTTGGAGCTGCTGCTCGCTGCGGTTTGCGGAGCCTGGGCGCCCTGGGAGAATGCAGCGCTTCCGGCGCACATCGCCGCCGCAGCCAGCGCCCACGCGATTCTTCTTGCGGTTCTCATGGCCGGTCGTTCGTCGAAAAACAATTTCATCATATCGTTACCCGCGAGGCAGCCGCAAGATTCGGAGAGAAGCGAGGAGCGCGTGTACGCGCGGCGATTTGGTAGTAGAATCCGGGCACATTCGGGGAAGTTGCGCGTTTCGTTCGAGTCCGTCGGAGAGCAAGCGGAATGGAGATTCTCTGGCCGGCGCTGGGCATCGGCGTAATCGTCGCGTTCGTGTTTTACGTGCTCGCGCAGCATTGGCAAAAGGTGCTGAAGCAGCAGGCGTGGACGATCCGGCGGCTCCAGGATCGCGTTCGCGATCTCGAGGAAATGGCCGACCCGGAGTACCGCCGGCGGCTCGGCGAATCCACTCCAGTTCCTCTCGAGCAGGTCTTCACGTTCACGTTTCGTCTGAGCGATCGTTTCTGGCGTGAAGCGGTCCACGTAACCGAGGACAACTTTCAGTTCATCCGGGAGTTCGGGAGCTTTGTGGGCGCGGTGAAACTCGAGCGCTGGCCGAGTCACACGGTGGCGACGATCAGCGAGGTGCTCCCGGACCGAAAAGCGACGGGATGGCAGACGCGCTCGCTCGATTTTTATCCCGATCCGGCGAAGAGCGCCGACGCGCTCACGCTCTGGGAACTCGCGCTTTCGCGGCCGAGTGCTTCGGCCGAGCGCCCGCCTTCGCTCGAACTGCTCCTTCGCAAGGACTCGGTGGACCTGGTGGGTCATCTGGCGCCCTCGGGAAACGGTAATTCCGGCAACGGGCATCCAAAGGGTGCGGGCCGCGACGAGGTGTTTTTCTTTCGCGTGCCGCTCGACACGGCGAAGCTGGCCGAGTTCCGGAGCCACGATCCCGCGGAAGCCGGGGACAACGGAAGCGAGGTTTTGACGAATGCGAATTCCTGGCACGCGTTCTACTCCGACCGGAACGAGAATCTTGGGATCGAATGGCAGCTCCGGCTGCGCGACCTGAGCAGAAAATCCGAGTGGGAACGCTGGGGGATTTTGGATTCCACCACAATGCCGCTCGCACCGAGGTAGGAGTGGGCCCGAGACGCTGCGAGTTTACCCCTTGGTGGTTGGGAGCGCAGGGTTGCGCTCATGAAGCGTCACCCACTGAAACTGACAACCGCTCGGCATAGCGGCTTTTCACCTTTTGATTGCGATCGTGGTATCCACCTTCACTGCCTTGCTACCTTCGCTGGGCATGAGTTCGTAAGTTCCAAATACCCTGACCTTCGTTGGCCTTGTTGCCTCATCTGCATTCGTGGCCAGAACAAGCCGTAATTGCGTCTTGCCAAGTAGCCTAGGACAAAACACTTTCCAGTGATTTGTAAAAAAGAACGACTTTAGACCTGCGGGCGGCGGCGAGTCCTTCGGTCTGATGGTGGCAGTGCTCCCATCGGATGCGCGTAATTGGATGCTGAAATCTTGGTCCTCGTCTTGCAGGTGAAATTCGACTCCTGGCATATCGCTCATCTGGCCCATGTCAAGGATGATTCCTTTATCCAACACTTGCACAGTAACATCGAGATTCTGCACTGTCGTTTCGGAGCTATTTTCGATGGTTACGCGCAAATCTCCCCATCCCTTTTTCCAGTTGAGTCCTCCCAAATTCGTTCCGTCCGGGTAGATTACGTTGGGGGCATATGCGCTGGCGAAGATTGCAGAGGAAGATGCCGCAGGTTTAGTTCTAGACGCAAGTAGCCATGCACAAAACCCCATCGCCAATCCGATGGACAAAAAGACTAGTAGCGACAACGGCCTGCTCCTTCTTGCAAACTCAACGATGCCAGGGAACAGTTCCCAACCAATATAAAGCACGCTACCCGCCAGGAAGACTATTCCTAGCCCGGCGCTGAGAAATCCTAACAGGGATAACCCGACGCCCAACGGGCCGCATATGTTGAGTAGGATTTTGAGCCAAAGAGGCTGTTCGTGTGACAGGGCCATAATGGCAGGATTATATTTCCTCTTTGGCGTGACGTATATAATCGGCGAACTTCCGAGAGATCCGGTGGTCAGGAAGAGTGCGGGCGAACGGGAAGGCCGAACCAGGCGTTCGTGAGGCCCATCATCTCGCGGACGACGGAGAAGGCGTCGCGCGTATTGCTCCACCAACGATCCGCGTCGAAGCCGTCCTGTGGCGCGCCGCGAACGATGATCGCCGGATCTTTTCCCACGAGCTTGCTCCAGAGAGTTTTGACGCGGCGCGTGTGCTCCGGTGAAGTGACGACAATGGCGGTGTGCAGGTCCTCGAGGCGCATCTGAAGGGATATCTCGTCGATCTCCTGCTCGGTGTCGATCGAAGGATCCGGCAGGACGCGGATGGCGGCCTGCTGCACACCTTCGTGGATCAGGACCTGGCGGCTGTATTCTTCCTCACCGACGTACTGGATTCCCATCTGCGAGAGCTCGGACGGGCTCTCAGGACGAGTGACCCAGACGTCGGGCGCGTAACCCGCTTGAAGGATGCGAGCCGCTTCCTCCGCGCGGGCGGGCATGGAACCGCTCAAAACGACGATGACGTCCGCTTGCCTGAGCGGATCCTCGTGGACCAGCCAGCGCCCCGCGCCACGAAATACGACGATGGCCGCGGCAAGGAGCACCAGCGCCGTGACCGGAAGAATCACCTGCAGATATTCGCGGCGGGACTCGGCCCGAGTCTTGACGGTGATGATTTCACCGGGCATCGCATTGTCACGCGGCAGCGGCAAATCCAAAGCTCCGAGGCCGAAGGGCGTTCATAAAACCGAGTCTACGCTCGTTCGCGGCCGAGAGAACGGCCACGCATCATCAAGCCGCGCAGGCCGAGCAGAATGAGGCGCGGCTGGCGCAGACAGACTCGCCAGAGAATCTTCCAGGCCTCATCGCGGGAATACTCACCGAGAGAATTCCGCGCGGAATCGTTCAAGAGATCCACGAGGCGACTATAGTCCGCCTGCTGGAAATTGTGCAGAGACCGCCGCAGCAGGAGATGCACATCCAGTTCGCGCCGCAGGGTTTGCAGCTCGTGGCTCTTGCCGCCGCCGAGGAGGGCTTCGGCGACACCCAGGGCACCGCGAAAACCGGTGACGGTGCCGCCGACGGTTGAGACTTTTACCTGCGCGGCCGCGTCTCCGACCAGATAAACGGAGCTTCGGCCGAACTGCCGCCGCACGGGAATCCAGCCGGTGTAAACGGGGATGCGAGCGCCCTGGAACTCGATCGGGTCGAGCTTGCGCTTTTCGAGGAAGCGCTCGAGGCAGCGGCGCGTGTCCGCGCCCGATTCGCCAATAATGCCCAAGGCTCCGCGCGTGGGCGACTCGGGAATCAGCCAGTAGAAGTAGGGCGTGTCGTCCGGGACGAACCAGACGCGCGTCGTATCCGGCGACATGTCTTTCGGAAGAGGAACGATGGCCTGAACGAGCGGGACGGTTTCGAGCGGCTCCCAGCCGGCGGCGCGAGCAACGCGGCTGGCCGCGCCGTCGCCGCCGATGACCGTGCCCGCGTGGATTTCCTCGCGGCCGCCATCGGCGCAGCGCTCGGCTTCGATGACAAGGCCTTTCCCGTTCGGGTGCAGGGCATGAAAGCGGCGGCCGAGTTCGATTTTCGCTCCGGCGCGCCGGGCTTCTTCGGCGAGCCCCTGAATGAGAGTACGACGCTCGATGATGAGGTCGGGCTGGTTCAGGGTAATCGTCGCGGAACGGCCGTCGGTGAAGAGTTCGAAGCGCCGGATTTCGTTGATGATGCTGCCTTCTGCGGCGCGGCCGAGAAGCGCGCGCATGCGATGGGTGACGATCAGGGTGCGGGCAGGAGGCTCGAGCGTCTCGATGCGTTCCAGCACGCGCACCGGGAGGCCGCGCCGGGCCAGCAAGAGAGACGTGAACAGGCCGGCAGCCGACCCGCCTACGACCGCAACACTTTGACTATCCTTGCGAAGGGTGGAAATGGAATCGCTTTCTTCCGGGCCTTGTCCGTGCACCATAGTCGTTGCGGGCGAATGACCTCATGCTCGAATTCGTGTAACTCGAAAACTGAAATCAGGACTGGGGGACACGGGCGGTAAGTATATCCCAGGGCCACGCCATCGCCAACGGCGATGCCCGCAGGATTGTGGGTTAGGTTTGCGGCCTAATATCGGCCGAAACCGCTCGCCTGGACCGAACAGTCTGTTAGGGAATCTTGATTTTCGAGCTGTTACGTCTGTACCCCATTGCTCTGGAGGTGAGCATTCGATCAAAACTCCGCGTTATGTGCGCGATTTCGTCACGCGTCCATTTCGAAATAGAAAGTAAAACTGCTTCGAGCCATCGCCAGAACGTGTGTGTGAAGGGTCGCAAGCGGTCGCGTAAGCGTGACGCAACGAGAATTGCCAATCCAAACGAGACCAATAGTGCCACTTCTGTCAGTCGGATGAACAGATGATCCAACCCACCGAGGAATGCTGTTGTCTCTTTATATGATTTCAAAACGATGAGGCGCACGACTGGCCCGGAGCCACTCGTCAAGTCCAGTGAACTGGCATAGAATCGTTCCTGCCCAATCTGAATCTGTTCTGAGGCCGGCCGGTCATGCAATTTCTGAGCTAATTCATACCGATCCAACGGGTTCAAGGTGCTGGCAACCACTTCCCCGCCATAACTAAGGGCTACGTGGCTCCCTGAACCCCCGAGGTCTTGAACGGTAGCGTAGTCAGTTTGTCGACCGACAACTACGGTGCCTGATCTGTTTTGCGCCAGTGGACTGCGGTCAACGGATTGCAGCACTACTTGGTAAAGATTGCCATCGACATACCACCAATCTGAAGGATTCCCCTTTTGTACGGAGCGAAGAAGCAATCGTTCTGCCGCGGTGGCCGTCATACTTCGATTACTTGTGTGCAGTGCAGTAATCTGGTTGGCCCCATCCGTAAGAACCACCAAATCGCTCCCTTCCGCGACGAGAGGATTATCTATTGAATCCTGGAGCGTCGAATCGTTCGTCGGAGTCATAGCCACAAGCGTCGCCAGCAGATCCGCTTTGCGGCTCAAAGTTGTCGCGTTTTGGCGTAGTGCAGCCTGAGCTGTCAGCAGCGAATCCCGAGCGTCCCTAGCGATTTCTTCCTGTGCATAATTCTGGACGGAGCGACGCACGAAAAGAAGAGTTGCGCAACCGAGCCCGAGAACGGCGAGAACCAGAGATACGAGAAGCGTGGTACGCAACCCGATGTTAGCGTGTGTCACTGGCGTGGACGTAGAAACGTGGTAGTTTTGTCCACTGGAATGCGAGCCACTTCTGCTCGCAGAAAGAGGCTGGCTCACTTTGCCAGGTGCTGAATGGTCCGCGTTGCCGGCAGCGACTTCGATTTCAGTAGTGGGTACAGGAGGTCGTCCGGCGCCTACGGCCGATTGCGGTTGGCCTAACCAGATTCGGATTTGTTCGTGAAGCTCATTCGGTAATTCAAGAAACCGCAAGCCACCGCTTTTTCGGGTTTCGTCATTCCAAACCAGCTCGCCAGTGGCTTCGATCTCGTCGATGGATTTTACCGCAAGCCGGAAACCAATTAGTTTCCCTGCTTCCATCGGGGCGGCGGCGTGGAAGCTGAGCCCTCCCTCGGAGACATCAAGCACAATTCCACCGTTACCCGACTGCAGACGAATATATGCGAGCTGATCCAGCTTGGTTCGTGGATAGTGTCGACGTTCTTCAAGCGCCATTGATATTGACCGTACTTTTCGTTGGTTAATCTTTCGACGTAAGCGAGGCGCTAGGAAATCATGACTTCAACGGTTCAACACGTTCATTGAGAATTCTACGTCCGTGTAATCTGGGGTCAAGTCCTAGTGGAGTACTGGCAGTACCGAACTCCACAGTTCACCGTACTCCATTAAGTGTGCAGAAGAGAACAGTTTCAATTTGGCACCACGACTAAGATACTCCCGTGAGTGGCGATAGGCGACAAGAACTCGAACCCACGACTGGGCGGGTACTTTTCCTCCCTCTCACCGTTCCGAAATTTGAATTTCCGAGGAAATGAGATCGAGCTATCCGTGAGGGCGGAGAGCGTTGTTCGAATCATAGAGTCGCTTCACGAATCGAAAAGTGCGGCAATCAAACTCGCTATCCGAACCACGGAGAAATACTATGAAGCTTAAACATGCCCTTCTCGTACTTGCCGGGGTCTTTTGCATAACTGCACCGGCGTGGTCCGATACCATCTCACCTTCAAGCACCCCTGAGGTTGTGGACTCATTCCGATACTCGCATCCCACTCAGTTCGAATTCTCGCAGCCCCGCCCTGAATACCGGCTCGCGCTTGACGTCGATAAAAGATGGGGCGGATGGGGCGACAATCTGAATCAAAGGAAGAACGCGAGCGACCCGCCAGCCGATTCCGCGCCGGAACCTTCCACGCTCATTCTGTTGGGATCAGGGCTGATCGCGTTACTTGGTTCGGCCCAGCTTAAATCACTGCGGCGATCTCGACCGGCATCCTAGGACAAACAGGAAACGGACAGGCGTCGCTCGGGTTATCGTGCGGCGGCATCTCGAAAGGCGAAGGCAATGAAATTGACGCATCAAGTGTTCTTGCAGCTTCCTTATGGCGGACGTCTGTGGGTGGCAAGCGCAACGAGCTTAAAGCAGGCCAGGGAATACTTACCGACCCTCGATTCAACTTCGCCCGAAACATATTTGATCGTCGATGCGCGTTCCAGGCGCCTTGTTGAAGCATCTGGGACAACTCCTGATTAACATCCCCTTTTATAGAACGCGGTAACCGGACATGCCTTCAAACCAACCCATTACCGCCCGCAGGACGGTCCAGTTCCTGCACCAGAACCTGCAAGACATCCCCGCGCAGCAATAGCGCTCGAAAACAGAAGAGAGATTCTTTCCGACTGCGTCGGGACTGATCGTCGACTGCGCGTCCCGCCCGGAAAATCGAGAAAACCGATCCCCGGAAAAGAATAAAGCATCGGGACGCTCCGCTCAGAATGACAATCGCGAAGGATGTGCGCCGAGCCGGGCATCCGGTCCGGTCGGGACAGGTCCGGACGCGTTGGAACAGGTGCGGTGCCTTTATAACACCGGGGGAATTTTCGACGAGGTGGCAGAATGGCTTGCGGGCTTGGGGGACTGGCGTTCGTAGGGAGCGCGCTCGAGAAGCGCGACAGCGATGAATGCGCAGACAGCGAGAGCTCCGGCGAGCAGATATGCAGTTCGGAGCGGCAGATGGGGGACGAGGAGCGCGAGACCGCCGAGAATTGCACCGAGGCAATAGAGAACGAGCACCGCACCGCGGTGGCCGAGCCCGAGGTTCGAGAGGCGATGCGCGGTGTGGTCCTTGCCCGGAGAAGCGAAAGGAAGCAATCCGCGGCGGCCGCGCGAGATGGAAACGAGAGTGGTATCGAAGATCGCGACGCCGAGGATCAGGACCGGCACGAGCCAAGTGAGCGGGAAGCGCACACCTTCGGGGCGGATCTTCAGGCCGAGAGTGGCCATCAGAAAACCGAGGAACATCGCGCCGCCATCGCCCATGAAGATTTTGGCCGGATTGAAATTCCAGCGCAGGAAGCCCAGCGCGGCGCCAAACACGGCCGCGCCGAGGGTGCGAACGAGCACCTGCCCGTTGAGGCTGGCCGACAGAGTGAAGAAGCCCGCCGCGATGGCCGCAATGCCGGCGCAGAGACCGTCCATGTGATCGAGAATGCTGAAGGACGCGGTGATGCCGACGACCCAGAGGACCGTGAAGCAGCCGTCGAACACCGCACCTGCCGGGCCGGGAACGAACTCCGAGAAAAACTGAGCGCGGATTCCGGACGCCAGCAGAAACAGCGCGGCGACGGGCATGCCGATGAAAAGCTTCACCTGATGGTGAAGCAGGCCTCCGTCGTCGAGGAATCCGACGGTGGCGACCAGCGTCGCGCCAGCGAGAATGGCCGCAATCTGGTGCTGAGGCACGTCGCGGAGCGTAAGGAGGATCGCGAGAACGAATCCGAGATAGATGGCGATGCCGCCCAGCAGCGGAATCGGCTTGAGATGAACCTTGCGCGCCCCCGGATGGTCCACCATGCCGTAACGCAAGGCGAGATGACGAACGGGCACCGTGAGTAAGAAAGAGGCAAACAGCGCGACGGCAAAGGCGACGAAATCAGAGGTAAGCGTCATGTTGCGCTACGAACTCGGGAAGTCCTCGCCGCTAGAGAGGCGAGCTGCATTGTCCATTACCGGGCGGTCAGCATTTTTTCAAGGGCCTCGCCCACCTCTTCGCGCTGGTGGCTGGCGAAATACCAGTCCATTGTCTTGCGCAGGCCCTCGCGGAACGGAGTCTTCGGCTCCGATGATTCCGACAAAACGCTGAAGCTCGTTTACTCTAGCATATTTTTCGGCGGTTACCCGGGCGCGACGGCCCATCTCGCGCAGCAAGCCGGGATCGGCGCGAAGCCGGCGAATGGCCGCGGCGACAGCGGCGGGGTCGTCCGGATCGGCCGCGAGACCGCAGCCGGATTCGACGACGATGCGCGCGGCATCGCTCAAGGGGGCAGCGACGGCGAGGATCGGCCGGCCCGCCGCGAGAGTCGAGTAGAGCTTACTCGGGACGACCACGCCCTCGAGGCCACGGCGAATCGTGACGATTTGAAGATCGCCCGCCATCATGACGTGCGGCACCTGCTCGACCGGGCGGAACGGCAGGAAGCGGACGTTCGGCAAATTCGACGCGGCGGCTTCGAGCGCCGCACGGTTTGCGCCGTCACCTACAAACACAAGGGCGGCATTTTCGTTGCGGAGGATTTCGGCTGCCTTGAGCAGCGTACCCCAGGCGCCGTAGAAGCCGAGGTTGCCCGCATGGAGCGCGACAAAGGGGAAGCCGCCGCGGATTTCGGAGACGACAGGGTCGTCCTGGGCGGGCATCGAGGCGGGGAACGAGGTACCGTCGCGGACGACGACGACGCGTTCGGGCGCGACACCCTTCGCGAGGATGCGGCTGCGCATGTCGTCGCCGAGGACGATGACGCGCGCCGCTCGCTTGAGCGCGCCGCGATGCATGCGCTCCCAGCGGTCGACCCAGCCGCCGGGACGGACGATATCGCCGCCGATGGCCATGTCCGGATAGAGGTCGCGAATGTTGTAGACGAACGGGCGGCCGGCGAGCCGCGCGACGAAGGCTCCAGCGATTCCCGCGACAGGCGGGTCGGTCATGGCGAGGATCACGTCCGCACGGATGGCGAGGGCACGGGGAACCGCGAGCGCGAGATAGGAAAGATAATTCGAAACGCGGCGGCGCATGCGATGGCGAGGATAGGCCGTGGAGCCGACGCGCTCGACGATGACGCCTTTGCGCGTGTCGCGGCGGAGGAGTGAGAACCGGTAGAACTCCTCGGGATCGTACGAGGGGCGGCCGGCAACAACGGTGACTTTGTGACGCTTGGCGAGAGTTTCGGCCACCTGGGCGGCCATCTTCGCCGTAGCAGATGTGTCGGGCGGATAGTATTCGTTAAAAAGCAGGATGTGCATGCCGTTCTAGTTTTCGCGCCCGGCAAAACGGCCGGCAGGCTCTTCGCGGCCGGCGGACGAATCTTTTCGCTCGAGAACGAAATTGCCGAGCACGAGCACATCCATGCGCGTACGGCGGAAGCATTCGAGCGCCTCTTCGGGGCGGCAGACAATCGGTTCGTTGTCGTTGAACGAAGTGTTCAGGACGGCCGGCACACCGGTGATATCACCGAATGCGCGCAGAAGTTTCCAGTAGAGCGAGTTCGCCGAGCGGCTGACGGTTTGGAGGCGTGCGGTGCCGTCCACGTGCGTGGGCGCGGGAATCACGGCGCGCTTTTCCGGGCGCACAGGGTAAGCGAACGTCATGAAGGGCGAGGGATGCGATTTCTCGAAGAATTCTCCGGCCGCTTCCTCGGTGATCGAAGGCGCAAAGGGTCGAAACGATTCGCGGTGCTTGATGCGCCGGTTCAAAATCTCCTTCATTTCGGCGCGGCGCGGGTCGGCGAGGATGCTGCGATTGCCGAGCGCACGCGGGCCCCATTCGGCGGCGCCCTGAAACCAACCGACGATTTTTCCGGCCGCAATGTGCTGCGCGGTGGCGCGGAGAAGTTCAGGCTCGTCGAGCTCCGCGACCTCGACTTCGTCTGCGGAACCGGCGCCGCCGATCGCCCGGTGGATTTCATCGGGAGAGAAGCGCGGACCCCAATAGGCGTGATCCATGACGAACTCGCGCGGGCGGCCCAGAACCCGGTGGAGCACGTCGAAGGCCGCGCCGACGGAGAGTCCAGCGTCACCCGCGGCGGGCTGCACGTACACGCGATCAAAAGGCGTCGAGTCAAAGATTCTCCCGTTGGCGACGCAATTGAATGCGACGCCGCCGGCGAGGCACAGCGCTTTCTGACCGCTCGCTTTCGCGAGGCCGTTCCAGCAGGAGACGAGGACCTCTTCAAGAGCAGCCTGCATGCTGGCGGCGAGATTGTAGTGACGCTGCGTAAGCGGTTCCTCGGGCTTGCGAGCGGGACCGAGCCGTTTCTCGAGGAAGGGAGAAAAGATTTGGGCGATCACGGGCGTGCGATCGGCTTCGCGCCAGGTCATTTCGGGGCCCTGCTTCTGGTGCGCAAAATAGTCGAGGCCGAGCCGAAAGGAAAGAGGGCCATCGGCGCGAACGATGCGGCGAAACTCGTCGAAGAATTCCGGCCGGCCGTAGGCGGCGAGGCCCATCACTTTGTACTCGTCGCCGAACTTCCAGAAGCCGAGGTACTGCGTGAGGGCCGTGTAGTAGATGCCGAGCGAGTGCGGGAACGAGACCTCACCGAGGACGCGCATACCCGGGCCTTCGCCTGCGGCGCACATGAAGCTCGCGAAATCGCCCAGGCCGTCGGCGGAAAGAACCGCGGCGCGATCGAATGGAGAGACGAAGTAGGCACTTGCAAGGTGCGCGGCGTGGTGCTCGACGCGATGGAAGCGGGCACGAATATCGTCGGGCGCGATCTGGAACGCGGCGGCCAGATCCTCCCGAATTCCGGCGAAGCGCTTCATCGCACGAAAGCGATCGAAAGCGAAGCGCGGCATGCGGACGGCGTAGCGAAGTTTCGTTCCCAAGCGAGCCCAGGGATTCCGCGGGACCGCGATGTGATCCACTTCCGTCAGCTTAACGCCCGCCTGATCGAGACAAAACTGAATCGCGCGAACCGGGAGCCCGGCGGCGTACTTCACGCGGTTCAGACGCTCTTCTTCGACGGCGGCAATGAGGCGGCCATCGGCCACGATCGCGGCGGCCGCGTTCGCATGATACGCGTTAATCCCAAGAATGATCATGGCCATGCAATTCCGCGCTGACGCTCAAGACATCGACACGGCGGCGGGCTTGCGACAATCAACGCCGGCCGCAGGCTCCGCGCGAAGATTCCGCTTTGCCCACTCGTTCAAAACGTAGAGGCTCCAGGGACGCGACCAGGTTGTACGACCCCGTTGGAAATCCTGCCATATCGCGAGCGCAAAGTCTCGACCAAGCTGCGGTTCGAGCAAGGGCGACCAGTCGCTGAGACCGGCTGCGACGCGATTGCCCAGCGATCCGCGGAGCCAGTTTTCCCAAGGAAACGTGAAGGTGCGCTTGCGCTGTGCGACAATCTCGTCCGGCAAGAGATCGCGGAGAGCCGCAACGAGTAGCGATTTCGGCCGAGAGGGCTCAAGCTTGGCCGCCGCCGGAAGCGAAAGCACGTATTCGGCGAGCGGCGCATCCAGAAAGGGAACGCGGACTTCGAGGGAGTGCCGCATGCTCATGGCGTCCGTGTCGCGCAGGAGAGTGTTCACGAGATAGGAGCGAAGCTCGAGCCAGGAAACGGCGCTGAAGGGGTCCATCGCGCGCGCCTGCCGGGCGGCGCCGGAAAACCACTGGTACCACCGCGACTCAACCCACGATCCAGCGTCCGTGCGCAGGATCGTGGCAACAGTTTGGGGCGTGAAGAGCAGGCGCGTGAAGAAGTACGGATGCGGGAGCGAGCCCACGTCGAGAAAGCTCGCGCAGACTTTCCGAAGCGCATCCGGCGAAGACGAAGACATAGAGGTGCCCGCGCGGACGATCGCGGCGGCAGCGGCGGCGCGGACGGGCCGGGGAAGCCATCGGCCCAGAACCGCCGCGCGCGTGGCGGCTGAAGTCCGGCGAAACGACTCGTAGCCGCCAAAGATTTCGTCGCTGCCGAGACCCGAGAGCGCAACCTTCAATCCCGCCTGGCGCGCCGCCCAGGAAACAAAATAGGTGTTGATGCCGTCCATGCTGGGCTGGTCGAATGCGGCGACGGCTTCGTCGAGCCGCGCGACCATTTCGTGGTCCGAGAGCGTCAGCTCGCGGTGCTCGGTGCCAAGAAGCCTGGCCGTGCGAGCGGCCGTCCCGGATTCACTGAATTCAACATCCGGAAATGCCACGGTGAAGGTGTGAATTCCGTTCCGGGCGCGGCTCGCGAGCGCGGCGATGGCCGTCGAGTCGAGTCCGCTGCTCAGGAACACGCCGACGGGAACGTCGGCGACGAGATGGGATGCGACGGCGTCTTGCAGCAACGACCGGACTCGCGCAACGGGCGAAGATTGCTCGCGCGAATCGCCCGAAAACGCAGCGCCGCTTGGACGGCGCCCGGGATCCCAGTATGGCTTCGGTTCCGGATCGCGAATGGGTTCGCCGGCTGCGACGCTTATCGAGTGGCCGGGCAGGAGCGAAGCAACGCCCTCGATCATCGTGAGCGGCTCGGTGACGGACCCGAAGAGCAGATAGGCGGGGATGGCCTCAGCCGACAGGCGCGCGGGAACGCAACCACTCGCCAGCAGGGCGCGCGTTTCGGAAGCGAAAAGCAGCGCGCCATCCACCAGCGCGTAATAGAGCGGCTTGATCCCCAGCCGATCCCTGGCGAGGAACACGCGCGCGGCCCGTCCCCCGCGTCCTTCGGGCGTCTCCACAACGGCGAAGGCGAACATCCCACTCAAGCGCTCGACGCAACGCTCGCCCCAGGCTTCGTAGGCGTGGACGATGACTTCCGTGTCCGAGCGCGTGCGGAAACGGTGGCCCTGCGCTTCGAGCTCTTCGCGCAACGCGACAAAATTATAAATCTCGCCGTTGAAGACGACCGCCAGTGTTCCGCGTTCGTTCCAGACGGGCTGGCTGCCTCCGGGAAGATCGATGATGCTGAGGCGCCGCATTCCAGCGGCGACGGGCGGGGCGAGCAGAATTCCCTCTTCGTCCGGGCCGCGGTGGACCATGGCGGCCATCATGCGGCGAGCAGCAGCTTCGCCCGCTTCCTTCGACTCCATTCCGATGACGCCGCAGATTCCGCACATGGAAAGGGCTCACCGCCGAAAGCGAAATCGTCCTTTGGGGCGCTCGATCGCGCGAGAACCGCAGTATACAGAACCGGGGCGAGCTACAGGCATCAAATGGCGCAGGTTCAACCGTGCGAGAAACTTGCCTTAGCTCGTCTCCGCCCGCCCCTGCCATTCGTATTTTTGATGGGATGGCTCAGAACTTCGGTGCGCACGGCCCCCTACAAAGCGATAGCATTAGCGGTTCAGCCGGGGACTGCAGTTGCAAGGGACAGGTGTCCGCAGCCCTCATGCAATGGCCGGGAAAACGCGGCCTAGCCGGGCGGATTGAGATTTCATGGGCATCCGGGTTGCGCTAAACCACAAGACGCGCTATCACTACGCGAAACCCGTCTGGCTTTCGCCGCATGTGGTGCGATTGCGTCCGGCACCTCATTGCCGGACGCCGGTGGTCAGCTATTCCCTGAAGGTCACGCCGGCCGAGCACTTCATCAACTGGCAGCAGGATCCCTACAGCAACCGGCTGGCGCGCCTCGTGTTTCCCAAGCAGAGCACGGAATTTTCCGTGGAGGTTGACCTCGTGGCGGACCTGACCGTCACGAATCCGTTTGATTTTTTCCTGGAAGAGTACGCAGAGCGGTATCCGTTCCAATACGATGAGGTTCTCTCCAAGGAGTTGTTCCCCTATCTCCAAAAGCAAAGCGCCGGCCTGCGGCTGCAAGAGCTAATCCGCTACGTCCGGAAGGAGAACGTCCGGACGGTCGATTACCTGGTCGAGTTGAATCAAGAGGTCCACCGGCGGGTCAAGTATCTCATTCGCGTGGAGCCGGGCATCCAGTCACCCGAAGAGACGCTGGCGCTGGGAAGCGGATCCTGCCGCGACAGCGCATGGCTGTTCGTGCAGTTGCTACGGCATCTCGGATTGGGAGCGCGGTTCGTCTCAGGCTACCTGATTCAGCTCGCACCGGACGTCAAATCGCTGGACGGTCCGAGCGGAACGGAGGTCGACGTAACCGATCTCCACGCCTGGGCCGAGGTTTACCTGCCTGGGGCGGGCTGGGTCGGCCTCGATCCGACTTCCGGCCTGTTTGCAGGCGAAGGACACATCCCGCTGGCATGCTCGGCGGACCCGGTGGCCGCAGCGCCCATCACGGGCTTTTTCTCCTCCGACGATGCAACGGTGGTTGAGGCCGAGCCAGGCTCCCAAAACGGAAGCGGCAGCAAGGTGGAGGACAAGTTCGAGTTTTCGATGTCGATCACGCGCATTCACGAAGACCCGCGCGTGACGAAGCCCTATACGGACGACCAGTGGAAGGAAATCGAGGCGCTCGGCCATAAAGTGGATGCTGACCTGAAGGCGCAGGACGTCCGGCTGACCCTCGGAGGCGAGCCGACGTTCGTCTCGATCGACGACGTGGATGGGCCGGAATGGACCACGATGGCGCTGGGGCCGAGGAAATATCGCCTCGCCGACACGCTGGTGCGGCGTCTACGCGACCGATTCGCGCCCGGCGGCTTTCTGCATCACGGACAAGGCAAGTGGTATCCGGGCGAGTCTCTGCCGCGATGGGCGCTGGGGCTTTACTGGCGCAAGGACGGCGAACCGATCTGGCGAAACCCGGCGCTGGTGGCGGACGAGAACGCGCCGAGGCCGCTCTCCGCAGAAGACGCACGCGCGTTCATCACGGCTCTCGCCCAGCGCCTGGGCGTGAATCCGGCCTACGCGCTGCCGGGCTACGAGGATGCGTGGTACTACCTCTGGAAGGAACGGCGGCTTCCGGTCAACGTCGATCCTTTCGATAGCAAGCTGGAGAATGAAGAGGATCGAGCGCGGCTGGCGCGCGTCTTCGAGCAAGGGCTCGATCGCATCGTGGGGTACGCGCTGCCGCTGCGGCGCGAATACTTCACGGATGAGACGAGCGCGTGGGCCAGCGGAGCGTGGTTCTTCCGGCCCGAGCGGATGTATCTGGTACCGGGCGATTCCCCCATGGGTTTGCGGCTGCCGCTCGACTCGATGCCGTGGGTGCGCGAGTCGGACCACACCTACCTCCACGAGCAGGATCCCATGGCGACGCGCGCGGCGCTGCCCGCCCGGGACTCGCTGTCGAGACAGCCCTACGTCGCTGGCACGCCCGAGCCGGGAAATCCGCAGGGATTCATGGAACAGATACTGGCACCCGAAGGGCCGCGGCGGGCGCGCCGCGAAACGCATCCGCCCGATCTGCCGCCTGCCCGCGGCGAATCCGCACCGTGGCTGATTCGCACGGCGCTGTGCACCGAGGTTCGGGGCGGAGCGTTGCGCGTGTTCATGCCGCCGCAAAGGTATCTCGAGGACTTCCTGGAGCTGGTGGCGGCAGTGGAAGACACGGCGGCGGACCTCGAGCAGAGCGTGCTCGTAGAAGGCTACGCGCCGCCCTACGATCCGCGCGTCAACGCGATCAGGGTAACGCCCGACCCGGGCGTGATTGAGGTGAACACGCATCCGGCCGCATGCTGGGAGGAGTTGGTCCGGAACACAAGCGTGCTCTACGAAGAGGCGCGCCTCTCGCGGCTGGGAACGGAAAAATTCATGCTCGACGGGCGGCACACGGGCACGGGCGGAGGCAATCACATCGTCGCCGGCGGCCCGTCGCCAGCCGACTCTCCCTTTCTCCGCAATCCCGGTTTGCTGCGCAGCCTGATCGGATACTGGCACAATCACCCGGCGCTTTCCTACCTGTTCAGCGGACTTTTCGTGGGCCCCACCAGCCAGGCGCCGCGCGTCGATGAAGCACGGAACGATCAGGTATACGAGCTCGAGATCGCATTCAAGGAGATTCCGCAGGACGCCAAGTGCCCTCCCTGGATCGTGGATCGCATCTTCCGGAATCTGCTGATCGACGCGACGGGCAATACGCACCGGGCGGAGTTCTGCATCGACAAGCTGTACACGCCCGAAGCGGCGGCGGGGAGGCTCGGGCTGCTTGAAATGCGGGCTTTCGAGATGCCGCCGCATCCGCGGATGAGCTTGACACAGCACCTTCTACTCGAAACCTTGATCGCCAAATTCTGGAAACAGCCGTACCGAGAGCCCTTGGTGAGGTGGCGCACGGAGATTCATGATCGCTTCATGCTGCCCCACTTCGTGCGGCAGGATATGGAAGACGTGGTGTGGGATCTGAACGAAGCCGACTATGGATTCGAAATCGACTGGCTGGCGCCGCATTTCGAATTCCGGTTCCCGCTGTACGGAACCATCGAGCACCGGGGGATTGAGTTCGAATTGCGGCAGGCCATCGAACCCTGGCACGTGCTCGGCGACGAGCCCGGCCCCGGCGGCACCGTTCGATATGTGGATTCATCGGTCGAGCGGCTGCAAGTGCTGGTGAACGGGATGGTCGATCCGCGGCACGTGGTGACCTGCAACGGCAGGCGCGTGCCGCTTCATCCCACGGGAACGAACGGCCAGTTCGTGGCGGGAGTGCGGTATCGCGCGTGGCAACCGGCGAGCTGCCTGCACCCCACAATCGGCGTGCATGCGCCGCTTGTGTTCGACATACTGGACACGTGGTCGGGGCGGTCGATCGGCGGATGTACGTACCATGTGGCGCATCCAGGTGGGCGGAGCTACGACCGGTTTCCCGTGAATGCGTACGAAGCCGAAAGCCGGCGAATGGCCCGGTTTTTCAAGTTCGGCCACACGCCGGGACCGATGGCGGTGGCGGAAGAGAAGATCAGCAAGGAGTTTCCGTTCACTCTGGACCTGAGAGCGTAATCGAGACGATTTCAGCAATGCACAAGCCCACCGCTCACGACATTCTGAAGGCGGATGAAGACGGCCCGCGCAGCATCGCGCGAGGCTACGCGGCGGATCCCGCAGTTCTGGATGAGATGATCGAGTCCGGTGGTTCACTCCGCCCACACTGGCAGCCGTTCATCTCGATGCTGGACGAGCTCGGCTTGCCGGAGCTCCGGCGGCGCTGGGACCAGGCGAAGCGCCTGATTCACGAGAACGGCGTGACGCACAACGTGTACGGCGATCCGAGCGGGCTCGACCGGCCGTGGAGTCTCGACCTCATCCCGCTGCTGATTCCCGCTGAGCAATGGAACCGCGTCTGCGAAGGAATGGTCCAGCGCGCGCGGCTGCTCGACGCGCTGCTGCGGGATCTGTACGGCCCGGCGGAAACGGTGACGGAGGGCGTTTTGCCGGCTGAGCTGCTCTGGGCCAACCCTGGGTTTCTGCGGCCCTGCCACGGCATTCGCATTCCGCAGAACCGCTGGCTCCACTTGTATGCCGCTGATCTCGTACGCACGTCCGAGGGCCGGTATGAAGTTCTGAGCGACCGCACGCAAGCTCCTTCCGGGGCGGGCTACTCGCTCGAGAACAGGATCGTGCTGTCCCGCGCGCTGCCGTCTCTGTTTCGCCAGGGCAATGTCGAGCGGCTGGCGCCTTTCTTTGCGTCACTGCGGGAATCTCTGGCGTCGCTGGCGCTGGCGAACCGGGAAAACCCGCGCGTCGTCCTGCTGACTCCGGGGCCGTACAACGAAACCTATTTCGAGCATTCATACCTCGCGCGGTATCTGGGCTATTCGCTCGTGCAGGGCAACGATCTGACGGTGCGGGACAACAACGTCTATCTGAAGACGCTTGGCGGCTTGCAACGAGTCGACGTGATTCTGCGCAGAGTGGACGATTATTTCTGCGATCCAGTGGAGCTGTACGGGGGCTCGTACCTGGGCGTGCCGGGGCTGCTCCGGGCGGTTCGCTCGGGCAATGTTGCGGTCGCCAACGCTCTCGGCGCCGGCGTGCTGCAAGCGCCCGGGTTTCTGCCGTTCCTGCCGGGACTTTGCCGCCGCCTGCTCGATGAGGAACTCAAACTTCCGTCTGTCCCCACGTGGTGGTGCGGCCAACCAAAGGAACTGCAGTACGTCCTCGAGCATCTGCCCGAGATGGTGATCAAGTCCGCCTATCCAACACCGGGCGAAGATCCGGTGTTCGGGCACACGCTCACACACGCGCAAATTTCCGAGTGGACGGCGAAGATCAAGGCGCGGCCTGACCGCTACATCGGCCAGCAGCAGGTGACGCCGTGCACGGCGCCCGTGCTGATCGACGAGCAGGCGCATCCGCGCCGTTTCGTAGTGCGCTCCTATCTTGCGGCGCAGGGTGATTCTTACACCGTGATGCACGGAGGGCTGACGCGCATCACCCCGTCCGACGACTCCCTCGTCGTCTCCCTGCAGAGAGGCGGCGGAAGCAAGGACACCTGGATTCTTGCCGACGGGCCCGTCAGCAACGTGACGCTCCTGCCGCCTGCGAGCCAACCCGTTGCCTTGAGCCGCGGCGGGGGAGATTTGCCCAGCCGGATTGCCGACGATCTGTTTTGGCTCGGCCGTTACGTGGAACGCGCCGAATCGCAGGTGCGGCTAGCCCGCGGCGCATTCGCCCGTATCATCGACGAAGGCGGCATGGAAAACGCGCACGCCATCGAAGTCCTGGCCGCCGCGTGGCCGGAGGAGCTTCACCTGCCCACTGATGAATTCACGCGTGAATTCGTCAGCGGCGTGCTGGGAGACGTGCACGGCAGCGGGATACGGGGTGTGGTCACATCGGTCCACGGCCTGGCGCGAATTCTGCGGGATCAGATCTCGGCCGACGCGTGGCGCGTGCTTCGGGAGATTCACGAGAACGTCTCCGAGTTTGAGATTCGCGAAGAGGATCCGTCCGCGGGAGTGCAGGAGTTGTTCGACCGGCTGGTTCTGGCGTTCGCCGCGTTCGCGGGTCTCGCGTCCGACTCGATGGCACGAGGGCAGGCGTGGAGGTTTCTCGATATTGGCCGGCGAATCGAGCGAACCGCGTTCGTTGTGCAGCTGCTGCGGGACACGCTGAGCAGCCCAGGCGCTGATCCGGTACTTTTCGAAGCCATCCTGGAAATTACGGACAGCTCGCAGACCTATCGGTGCAGATACCTTACGCACTGGGGCGTCTATGCCATCGTCGATCTGCTGCTCGCCGATGAAACGAACCCCCGGTCGGCGGCGCTGCAACTCGCACTCATCAACGATCACCTTGCCACGCTGCCGCGCGACGCGGCCCGCCCGAACACGCAGGATCAGCGGATCATTTTGAAGCTGCGCACATCGATCCAGCTTGCGGACCTCGTGGAGATCTGTGCGGCACCTCCCGACGGCAAGCGGGACGATCTGAACGCGTTCCTGTCGGAGATCCTCGAGCAGGTGAGGTCGCTCGCAGACGCCATTGCCCAAATGTATTTTTCGCACGCGACGGTTTCGCGCGTGCTCGGCGAGGTTCAGGAGGAGGAGGCGCCGTGAGGTTCCGCGTCACGCACCGCACGCGGTACGGCTACGCAGACGCTGTCTTGCTTTCCCACAACGTCGCCCGGCTTCGTCCGCGCGAAAGCGGCACGCAGGGTTTGCGGCGCCACGAACTCACCGTATCGCCTGCGCCGAGCACGAAGAGCAGCGGGCTCGACTACTTTGGAAACCACGTCACGTGGTTCAGCCTGCAGGAGCCGCATACGGAGCTGACGATCACAGCTCAAAGCGAGGTCGACGTCAACCTGGCTCTCCGTCCCGATGTATCGCAGGGCCCTTCCTGGGAGCAGGTCCGACAAGCGCTTCTCGAACCCTCCACGCCTCAAGTCCTGCTGGCCCGCCAGTTCTGTTTTGATTCGCCCCATGTCCAGCGCGCGCCGGAGTTT
Organism: Candidatus Acidiferrales bacterium; assembly: GCA_049523255.1. Lineage (GTDB taxonomy): Bacteria > Acidobacteriota > Terriglobia > Acidiferrales > UBA7541 > Palsa-295. The sequence goes on from JBEKNB010000001.1 coordinate 447,473, forward strand.
GCCGACTATGCGCTTCCGTCGTTCCCACCGGGGCGGCCATTCCTGGAATGCGTTCTCGGCCTGACTGACCGCATCCATCACGACTTCAAGTTTCTACCCGGCTCGACCCGCGTGGGGACGCCCGGACTGGACGTGCTGCGCGCGCGACGCGGCGTATGTCAGGATTTTGCCCACGTTCAGATCAGCTGCCTGCGATCGTTCGGGCTGGCGGCCCGGTATGTCAGCGGTTACATCGCGACCATTCCCTCGCCAGGTCAGCCTCGGCTGGCGGGCGCCGATGTCTCGCACGCCTGGGTCAGCGCTTTCTCGCCGGATTTCGGGTGGATGGACTTCGATCCCACCAACGGAATCATGCCGTCGGACGGTCACGTCACGGTCGCGTGGGCGCGCGATTACGACGACATTGGGCCGGTGAGAGGCATCCTCACGGGAGGCCGTCGGCAAAAGATGGACGTCTCAGTCGATGTCGTGCCGGTCGAAATGTCAGATTAGCTCGGTGCCCGCTGAAAGCCGATCGGAAATCAACCTGCTGGGAATCACTTACGAGGCGGGAAGTCGAGCCGCACGACCACTCCCCCAAGCTCCGGCTTGACTGCGGGATAGCGCCCCATGACCAGCGGATCGTGCCCCGGCACAATGTGTTCCGGCGAGTCGGCGAGCCGGTAGAGCAGATCGAACCCCTCCATCATTTCGGCGACGCTGTGAATCACCGGGAACGGGCGCCGTTGTTCAAAATTTGCGTAGAGATGCGAGGCGTCCGAGGCGATCACCACCCACCCGCGCCGCGTCCACACCCGAACAATCTGAAGCCCGGCCGAGTGACCGCCGACGCGATGAAGGTTCAGCCCCGGGACAAGCTCGGCGTTGCCGTCATGGAACACGGCCTTTTCGGAATAGACATGCCGGAGCATCTCGAGAACGTTTTCAAGATCAAATGGCGCCCGGAGCACCTGATGACACATCGAGCGGCCGGTCGCGTACGCCATTTCGCGGTCCTGCAAATGAAATCGCGCGCGCGGGAAGCGATCGAGATTGCCCGCATGGTCGTAATGAAGATGGGTGATGATCACGTCACTCACGTGATCGGGATCGACGCCGACGAGTCGCAGTGAATCCGCCGGGCAACGCAGCCAATCGCGCCGGCGGTGGACAGCGGCTTCCCTGGCAAACCCGGTATCAACGACAAAAGTCCGGTCGCCGCGGCGCAAAACCCACACGAAATAATCCAGGTCGGAGGCAAACTCGTGGGGATCGGCCGAGATGAAATTTTCCGCGGGGTGCCGGCTGCCAAGGTGCGCATACCGGATCGCAAAGATTTCAAAGGGTTCTATCTGCACGCGGCGCCTCGCGATCTCGCTTGCCCGTTCGGGCGCTAAGCATGACGCATTGCCAAGCCGAACGTCAATTGTTAGGGGCGCTGTGGTAGGGCATAATGCGGCGTCGGAAAACGCATCCAGTTGGTTGGCGGGACTCAGTGGACCGGGGAGGAACGACGCATGGCGCAGCAAAGTGTCGGCTTTGTGGGAGTCGGCAGGATGGGCTCCAGGATGGTTCGCCGACTGATTCAAGCCGGTTATCAGCTCACGATTTACGACACGAACGAGGCCGCTGCGGCGCCGTTGGTTGAATTGGGCGCCGCGCGCGCCAGTTCGCCTGCCGCCGTAGGATCGGCTGCGGAGATCGTGTTTGCCAGCGTGCCGACGCCGCCGATCGTCGAAGCCGTGGCCCTCGGCCCCAACGGCATCGTCGAGGGCAGCCGCGTCAAAATCTTTATCGACGTGTCGACGACGGGCGCGACCGTGGCGAAGCGAGTGGCGGAAGGCCTCGGCAGGAAGGGCATTGCCGCGGTCGACGCCCCGGTCAGCGGCGGCATTGCCGGGGCGGAAAAAGGGACGCTCGCGGTGATGGTGTCGTGCCCGGACGAAGTCTTCGCGACGGTGCAACCCATCCTCGAGATCCTCGGAAAGATTTTCTTTGTCGGAAGGCATCCGGGGCAAGGCCAGACGATGAAGCTGCTCAATAACCTTTTGTCGGCTTCCGCGATGGCGATCACCTCGGAGGCGATGGTGATGGGCGTGAAGGCAGGACTCGATCCCGCGCTCGTCGTCGATGTCTTCAACGCCGGCACCGCGCGCAACAGCGCCACGCAGGACAAAATCAAGCAGCACGTCATCTCGCGTGCCTTCAGCTATGGCTTTGGGATCGGGCTATTGGACAAGGATATTCGCCTGTGCATGGCGGAAGCCGACGCGCTGGGCGTCCCGATGATCGTGGGGAGCGCGGTCCGGCAACTCTTATCCATTGCGACGGCGCGAGAAGGGTTCGATGCCGATATGACGGCGCTCGTGAAACCCGTCGAAGAATGGGCGGGCGTGCGCGTCGAGCGGAAATGAGAAACATGGCTCCGCGGCTGCTCCTTTCGACTTTTTGAATTTTCCACTGAGAAGGAGGTCTACAGACATGGACAAAGCTAGGTTCGAGCGCGGCCGTGAGATCCGGAGTTCGGTGCTTGGCAAGGAGTTTGTCGACAACGCATTCAAGACGGCGGATGAGTTCAATCTGCCTTTACAGGAGCTCGTCACCGAGTATTGCTGGGGCGCCATCTGGGGAAGAGAAGAGCTTCCGCGCAAGACGCGCAGCATGATTAATCTCGCGATGATCAGCGCGCTGAACCGCCCTCACGAGCTCAAGATGCACATCAAGGGGGCGCTGGTGAACGGCGTGACGCCGGTCGAGATCAGGGAAGTCCTGCTGCAGGTGGCGATCTATTGCGGCGTGCCAGCGGCCGTCGATTCATTCCGAGTCGCGCGCGAAGTGCTGCAAGAACAGAAAGAGAAAGCACCCAAGCCGTAGCTCCGCCCTTGCACCTACAAGAGGATGGATATGAAGAAGCACCTCATACTGGCAGGCGGCCGATGGGTCGAGCCGCTCTCCGGAACGTGGTTCGAATCGATGAATCCGTTCACAGCCGCTCCCTGGGCGCTCATTCCTCGCGGTACAAAGGACGATGTCGACCGGGCCGTGGCCGCGGCCAAGACGGCTTTCTACGAAGGCGATTGGCGAAAGCTCACGGCCAGCGGCCGCGGCGATCTCTTGCGGCGTCTCGGAGACCTCGTGTCCGCCGAAGCGGACAGGCTTGCCGAAATCGAAACCACCGACAACGGAAAGCTGATCGCCGAGATGCGGGGCCAGTTGAAGTACATCCCGCAGTGGTTCCACTATTTCGGCGGCCTCGCTGACAAGATCGAAGGCCGCGTGATTCCGATCGACAAGCCCGGGGTCTTCAATTTCACGCGGGAAGAACCGCTCGGCGTCGTTGCGGCGATCACGCCTTGGAACTCGCCGCTGCTGCTGGCGGCGTGGAAGCTTGCTCCGGCGTTGGCTGCCGGGAACACGGTCGTCTGGAAGCCGTCGGAATTCTCGTCTGTTTCGGCGCTCGCCTTCGGCGAGCTGTTCGAGCGCGCCGGTTTTCCGCCCGGCGTGGTCAACATCGTCACCGGATACGGCAACGAAGTCGGCGAGCCGCTCATCACGCATCGCGACGTCGCCAAAATTGCCTTCACAGGCGGCGACCGAACGGGCGAGCACGTCTATCAACTTGCGGCGAAAGGCATCAAGCGGATCACCCTCGAACTCGGAGGAAAGTCGGCGAATATCGTCTTCGACGACGCCGATTTGGATCAGGCGGTAAACGGCGTGGTGGCCGGCATCTTCGCCGCCACCGGCCAGACCTGCATCGCAGGCTCGCGCGCGCTGATCCATCGCCCGATCCACGAGAAATTTGTCGAGCGCCTGCTCGCGCTCGCCAAAACGGCGCGCATGGGCAATCCCCTCGATTCGAGCACGCAGGTCGGCCCGATCACCACTCGCCCGCAATATGAAAAGGTTCTCGACTACATTCGAATCGCCAAGGACGAAGGGGCGGTCTGCCGGCTGGGCGGCGCGCCCGCTCAACAGCCGGAGTGCGGCTCGGGCTGGTTCGTCGAACCGACGATTTTCACCGGCGTTCAGCCGGATATGCGGATCGCACAGGAAGAAGTGTTCGGCCCGGTCCTTTCCATCATCCCATTCGATACCGAAGACGAAGCCGTTCGCATTGCGAACGGAACGGTCTACGGTCTGGCTGCGGGCGTGTGGACAACGAGCATCCGCCGCGCGCTGACGATGTCCGAGCGGCTCGAAGCAGGCACGGTCTGGGTGAACACCTATCGCGCCGTGAGCTACATGTCTCCGTTCGGGGGCTACAAGCGGTCCGGAATCGGACGGGAAAGCGGCGCCGAGGCGATTCGCGAATATCTGCAAACGAAGAGTGTATGGATCGACATCGCGGGGAATGCTCCGAATCCTTTCGTGATGAGATAGCCCGCAAAGCTCACGCGGCAGCGAGAACCGGGGAGCTCTTTCGGGGGCGGCCAATCCACCACCACAGAGTAGTGCCGAGCGCCGGGATCAGGCTCAACGAGATGAAGGTCGCCGCGTACCACTGGTGGTCGAACCAGCGCCCGTAGACCGGCAGCAGGATCGCCACAACCGCGGACCAGGCGCCTGAACCGATTCCCGCAACCATGCCCGTCTCGTCCCTCGGATAGGCGCGCGCGCTCAGGTGCAGCGATATCACAATGAAGCCGACCGAGATGAACATCGCCCAGGAAAAAAACGCCAGCGCAACGATCCACGATCCAGCTCTGGTGACGAGCGAAGTCGCCAAGGCAAGAACCATGAGCAGCACGTACAATCGCAAGGGTCGTGGTTCCTCGCGCACGTATCGGTCCGCCACCCAACCCCAGAAGTAGTAGCCCAATTCCCAGCAGACCGCCGGAATCCAGAGGATTTTTCCCAAACCCGCTTGCGTCACTCCGTTCACGCGATTCAGGTAGAGCGGGCAAAGATAGAGAGTGGGACCGAGCGCGGCCCCTCCCAGCCCCATCCCGGCCACTAACAACCAGAAGCGGCGTTCCAGCATGTTGGGCCACGCGACCTTCCGTTTCGTTCGCGCGGCCGGCCGCACCAACGGTGGCCGGGCTACAAACCACCACACGGCCAGCCATGCTGCTCCCAGCGCGCCCGTGGCCAAAAACGCCGCCCTCCATCCGAACCGCAGCGCGATCGGCGTGATGATGAGCGGCGCGAAAATGGATCCGAGCGACGCGCCGCTATAGGAAATTCCCATCCCCCGCGACTGCCGGTTGAGAGGCAGCGAGTCCGCGGCGGTTCTCAGGCCGCCCGGGAAAGTGGCTCCTTCGCCAAAGCCGAGCAGAGCGCGCGCCGCGGCAAATCCCAGAAACCCCGCCACCCACGCGTGCGACGCGCTCGCAAGCGTCCAGATTCCCACGGCCGCAAGCATGCCCGCGCGCAGCCCGACGTAATCGAGGAGCGAGCCCCACACCGGATTCGCCACCATGTAGGCAAAGGAAAATACGGAAATGGCGTCCGCGTACGACGCCGCGCTCAGGCCCGTATCCTTGAGAATCATCGGAGAGATCACCGCGAGCGCCTGCCGATCGATGTAAGAGAGCCAGGAGCAGGTCATCATCGCGGCGACGGGCACCCACATGCGCCAGCCCGTGGCGAACAGATTCGCCTCGCCGACCGCCTGCCGGCCCGTGGAGGGAGCGCTGCTTGTCATCCGGATTTTCCGCGCCGTTCCTTCAGGCGCTAATCGTAGTAGTTGGGAGCCTTCTTGAGTTTGGCGTTGGCCGCGAAATCGTGCTCGATCCATAACTGCGTGTTCGTTTTCTTGACGTACTCCTCGATGCTTGCCCGGCTCGCGAGGGATTGCTCTTTGTTGTACTCGAAGGTCGGCACGCGGTTCAGCTTGCGCTCCTCCGGATAGTGATAGAGGTCGCCGGCAACCATCACGGGGCCGGTCTTCGCGAGCTTGACGATCAGCACCTGATGTCCTGGCGTGTGGCCGGGAGCAGATTTGATGATCACCGTTCCGTCGCCGAACACGTCGTATTCGTCGGTTGTGAGGATCACCGTCTTGCTGTTCTTCAGCAGGCTGTAGGTTGCTGGATCGACGAGCCGCGGCGGCTTTTCAGCAAACATCGCGTCGCGTTCGACCTGCCTCACAAGCCAGGTTGCGCTGGCGAATTCGTTGCTGTTGGCGATGTGATCGGTGTGGTAATGCGAAAGCGCCAGATACGTGATATCAGATGGAGAGTAGCCGATCTCGGCGAGTTGCGTTTTGAGTGGTTTCGTCGCGGTGAAATATCCCTGCGTTACCGGCGCGCCGTCATCCTTGAAAGCTGTGTCGGGTATCGCGCCTACATCCCACATCAACGTACCCTTCGGATGGACCACCAGGTAGCAAGGAACAGCCAGGTCCGTGGTAGCGAGCTCTTCCTTCTTGAAATTGAACAAGCCCGGATCTAGACCCTTGATCACGCCGCAGTCAAAAACGTACAGCCTCACCGTCTTGGGAGGCACAGCATGATGTTGCTGCGCCATCGTGGCTGCGGCAGCGGCCATCGTCGCCAGCACGATGAAAAACAGAGCAGCGTGCACTCTCGAAGGCCCGCTGGAGTTTGTCATGGGACGATGCTCCTTGGCATTTAGCGGCCCCATCATACTCAAAACGGGCTCTACGTCCAGCCCGCGGCCTCCGACGCCGGCGCCATCGCGCCGCCCGTAGAATTTCGTCCCCGCGCATGTATAATGCGCGGCGGCTAGCGCGGAAAGAGGAGGATTCCATGTCCGACGCCGAGAAACGCAACGAGCAAGTTGTGCGGACTTTCTTCGACACGTTGAGTACGGGAAATCTCGAACGTCTGCGGCCGCTGCTGCACGAGCAGGCGACCTGGACCGTCATGGCGACGGGAATTCCGGGCGCGGGCGAGAAAAAGGGGCTCAAGGCGATCATTGACGATTTTCTGGGCCCCGTGCGCGGGATGTTCGTCGACGGCGACCCGAAGGTTCACATCGACCGCCTGATCTGCCAGGGCCCGTTCGTCGCGGCGGAAACGCGAGGCCTCGGACACTTCAAGAACGGGAAGGAATACTCGAACCGCTACGCCTTCATTATCGAAGTAAAGGACGACAAGGTTTTCGCGCTCCGCGAGTACATGGACAGCTACTACGTGAGCACGCTCGTCTAGGTTGTCGCGCGCACGGCGCTACTTGCGGAATAGGAACGTCACGAGGAAAGCCGCCAGACGAAAATTCAGGAGCTTGAGGCCGTTCCGCACTTCTTGTGGAGTGAGCTTGGCGGTCATCGGCATCGAACCGAACACCTTCCCCTTGAGAACGAGCTTGCCGCCCTCCCGCTCGAGAGACGTGATTTGCATCAGCTCGCTGTTGTCCTGACCGTAGATTTTCATCATCGCCGTTGGCCGATTTTATCGAAGTTGAGCTTCAGGTCCTCGCACATCTTCATCGCCGTGGCGCGTCCTGCCCCGAAAACGCCTCCGCCCGGATGCTGGAAAGGTCCCACTAGATACAGCCGTTCCACGCCGGGCACCGTGTTCTGGCCGAGATCGGGAGTCGGTCGATGCGAGCCGGATTGATACAGGTACGGCGCGGCGCCATGAACGTCGCCCTTCTGAAAGCTAGCCGAGGCCCGCTCGATATCGAGCGGGCTGTCGGCAACATACGCGATGATGTTGTCCGAGGTGATGTTGTCGATGAACGGCTCCATCCTCGATAGCATCTTTTGCGCGAACGCGTCCTTGGCCTGGTCCCAATGCGCCGCTCCGCCATTGGGGTGCGCGTATGGCACGTAGTCCCAGACATGGAGCGTCGCCTTCCCGGGAGGGCAGCGCGACGAATCGAACGTGGATGGTGACACGAGCCCGAGGAGCGACGTATCGGGAATGCGGCCGTACCGCAAAGCGTCGAAAAACTCCCGCAACGCGTCCATGCTGCTCGGCATCAACTCGGTGAAGTACGCTTCGTTGGCGTGTGGTCCGGCTTTGAATCGTAGCGGTTCATTCAAAGCGGCATGGACGGTGAAGCAGGAGTTTGCGGAAAGCTCGACACGCTCCGCTGCGCGGACGACGCTGCCATTTAGCTCCGGGATGAAACGGCCAAGCAGATGTGGATGGATTGCGCCAATAACAGCGTCCCTGGCTCCATACTCGGCACCTTCGGCGGTTCGAACCCCGGTGGCGCGGCCGTTCTTCACCAACACCCTCTCGACGGGCGTATTGTTGAGAACCTTGCCGCCGTGGGCCTCGATGCACCGGATGAGCGCAGCCGTCAGAGAACCACTGCCGCCGACGGCTACGCCGATGCCGTACTGCTCCATGAAGCCGAGAAAAACGAAAATGCCGATCCCTGTGCCTTTTTCCTCGGGGCCCGTCAGATTCTCCGAGACCATGCGCGTGAAGAACCTGCGGACTTTTTCGTTTTCGAAATTCTCGACGATGATGTCGTAGGGGCTCTTCTGCATCAGCGCAAACAGCTCGCGGCCCTCCGCGCTCTGATCGAGCATGGCGAACGTCGCGCCCAGCGGAATCGGCGGCGTGTAGAGAGACGCCGACAGCATCGGCAGGTAGCGCATGGCCGCATCGGCGAACTTCAGGAACGACTCCGCGTCCTTCTTCGAATACTCGGCGATGTTCCGGTACGTCTTGTTCCGGTCGCGGCTGAGGCCGATGGTCGAACCGTCTTCGAACACGCACAGAAAAGGCGTCTCCGGGTAGATGTATTTCAGGCCGTAGCGCGAGAGCAGCTTCAGCTCGTCGTTCTTGATCAGGGGATTGCCCTGAATGAAAATGTGGCCCGTGCTGAACCGATCGTGCAGAAAACCCGGCCCCGTGAGCTCCGCGGTGACGACGCCGCCGCCAAACCACGCGTTCCGCTCGAGCGCGAGAACGTTCTTGCCGGCCGCGGCCAGATACGCGGCGGCCACAAGTCCGTTGTGCCCCGATCCAATTGCAACAATGTCGTGGTTGCTGGACATGCGCAGTCCTTTCCGCAAGCCTCTGATTGAGCGAAATCTTCACGCGCCCCGTATCTTGTACTCGAAGCACGAGATCGTCCGCAAGATGATTTGACTGCGGCTAGTGGTCTAGTTTGACTTGCGCTTGTGGGTTGATGAGCCTTGGTTCGCGTGACATAATCTGTCCGTGCCTACCGAGCAAGCAAGCCGAAACGTCCCCGAGATACAAACCAACTAGCTTGGCAGATCGTACAAAAGCCACTGGACAGACAAACTAGACCACTACCTGCCGGCACGGCATGCTGACGGGACAGGTACCGTGCCCCCTACGAATTCATTGCGATCGGCTGCGGGGTGGATGTAGGGCCGTGCTTCAGCACGGCATCTTTATGCGTTGGGTGCCGCGCTAAAGGCCGCGGTGCTACACGCAAATGTCTAACTGCAAACTCCGCGGGGCGCACGGTCGGGCCGAAGGGAGACTCTTCGACTTCGTGCGCCGGCCCGTCTCTGTCCGGCGACCCAAAATCATGTGTTCAGACGACGGTTTCGGGATGGGCTAGGAGGAGAGCGATGCCCGTCCCGAAACCTCGTCAGTTTACTAGGCTGCTGCCTGCGAAACACGCTTGTGCCCGAAATACCCGGAAAACATCACCAGGCCGATCAGTCCTGCGCCCAAGAGGGGCAGAGTGCTCGGTTCCGGAGTCGACACTGGCGGGTCCGAAAGCTGGACGTTGTCGAAGTCAACTTGCGGCCCATCACTGGTCAACACAATCGACAGGTCGCCCGGGGTGACTGTATCACCCGTCGAATAGGTCAGTATCTCCTGGGCGAATGTTCCGGGGGTGATCGTTTCGTTGGTGCCGCTGAGAGTGGCTAGAACTGTTGAGCCTGCATCCAGCGAGATCGTGTAGTTGGCGAAATAGCCGTTCAGGGGTTGACCAACGTAAACGGACAGGTCGTACGTCGAGTTGGGCTGCAATGAAATGCCGGTCAAGGTCTGTGAAATCGAGCCTCCATTGTCCCAAGCGATGACGCTGCCATCGGGTAGTGGCATATTGTAAAAAGTGGAACTCGGCTGCCACGAGCCACCGTTGGTTACCGTCCAACCTGGGATCGGCCCCGTGTTGTACGCGCAGGTACCGGGCCCGGGACAAGTTGTGGTAAGCGGATTTGTGGTTTCGAACGACGGATTCTGAACGGGAAGCGTTGAGTCCGCCGATGCGGTGCCAACAACTAAGACGAAGAATAAAGCAGAAGCAAGTGCAACTAAAACTCTAGCTTTCATCACGGGCTCTCCTAGACTGTACTGTGTCTCCTGGACTCACTCGCCTTATCGCTTCAGCGAGTTGATGTCCTGAGCAAATCTTCGCAAGTGGCCCGGAATGAATCACTGGCTCAAGAGTCACTTTCTCGAAGTACAAGAGAGCTAGTACCCCCCTGGGATTCAGCGCTGGCGCGCGACGACGCAATCACTGAGGTCGATCAATCCGATAGAACATTTAGAACATTCGCCTTCGTCCGCGAGCTCTCCACTCTGTATAGCTATTACTTTCAGTCACTTACGAGACGGCGCGCCTTGCTGGTGACCAAGGCGTCCTTCTTGGCAAATAGCGCGAAGATGGGAAAGGCAACAACCGGCGCACTCCGCTCAGAACTGACGGTGCCTGGTTGATGGCCGAGGTGAAACTCGTCTTGCATTCTAGCGGCAGAAAAGCCAAGCTGTCGGCTTTGCGGCTCTAGTATGTGCCCCGTTCACGGAAGAGGGCGCCTCGACGGAAGGAAACACGAATGACTGCTGACAAAAACACATTGCGCCGTATCGGGACGGAAGAGGCTTTTTCGATCCCGGAGGTCGCCGCGGCCTTGCGCGACGTCGCCAGATCTCCGAGCAACAGCCTCGACATGGTGCTCGTGAAGCGAATTTACGATGCGGTGGCGGACGACACCCCGGCAAGCCTTCTGCCGCGTTTGCTCGACCTCGAGGAAAAGCGCTTGCGCGACATGGACGAAAACGGTGTCGCGGTGCATCTCCTGTCGCTCACGGCGCCCGGCGTTCAGATGTTCGATGCTGACACGGCGACGGAACTGGCGGCCCTCGCGAACGATCGCCTTGCCGCGGTGATCAGCCGGCACCCGGCCCGCTTCGCCGGCCTGGCAAGCTTTGCGCCTCAATCGCCGAAGCGTGCCGCCAGGGAAATGGAGCGCGCGATCAAGACCCTGAAGCTCAACGGCTTTGTGGTGAATTCGCATACCAACAGCGAATATTTCGACGATTCGAAGTTCTGGCCGGTCCTCGAGGCCGCCGAGGCGCTCGACGCCTGTATTTATATCCATCCCCGCGCGCCGTCGGACGGGCTTGCGGCGCCCTTCCGGCATTACGGGCTCGATAGCGCGCAATGGGGCTACGGCATCGAAACCTCAACGCACGCGGTTCGCATGATCGTCGGCGGTGTCTTCGACCGCTTCCCCAAGCTCAAAATCTGCCTCGGCCACATGGGCGAGGCCGTCCATTTCTGGTTGTGGCGCATCGACTACATGAACAAGAACGCCCAGAACAGAAGCAACGCGCCCAAGCTCCAGCTCAAGCCGAGCGAGTATTTCAAGCGCAACTTCGTGATCACGACGAGCGGGCAGGAGTCGCATCTGGCGCTCGATTTCTCGATCAAAGCTCTGGGCGTCGAGAACGTGCTGTGGGCGATCGACTACCCGTATCAGCCGACGGCGCCCGCTGTCGCGTTCATGGATTCCGCGCCGATCTCCGACGCCGACAAGCAGAAGATCTACCACGGCAACGCCGAGCGCGTCTTCCACATCCAGAGCCGCGCCGTTCCCGCGGCGGGTTCTCCCGCCTGAACGCGCCTGTCAGGGAAACCTATCTGATTCCTTTTCAAGGAGATGATTAGGTTCGTTTTGCAAAACGAGAGTTACCGGGATCACGGTACACTCATCGCCAATGTCTTCAGTCCTCAAAATATTCGCATATCATGTGCACAACGTGCACGATCGTACACAATCCTTTCGGAACTCGATATCACACTTCTCGCCGCCAGGACATTTATTCCTTATGATCTCGATCGACGGGACGTGTCCACGACATAGCAGCTGATGCACTGCGTGCATGACATAGACAAGGGATTTCATGAGACACGGGCGCGGCAGTCATCTGCCATTCGAGAGGAGACGTGATCAGAGTGCGGCGCCTTCTGAGCAGTCTGTCCTTCACGCGGCGATCCTTTCCCACCGGTATTCGTGATGAAGCCCGCTGAGAACTGCGCGAGCCGCGACCTTGCAATCTTGAGCCAAGAAATGTCTGTCGTGGCCTTACTGCGCGAGGATTACTTCGGCAGGTTCAGGAATCCCCGGTCCCAGGCTTGCGTGGCGTCGGCCTCGGTTGTGGTGAGTGACCCACTCCGTGAGGATCTTGCCGAGCTGTCTCTCGCTCAGCGGATGAAATCCAGGCACTCGCGACGCACGGTTCCCACCAACCGTTCATAGTAGGCGTTCGCCTGGGAGTGCCCGCGCAGGCGTGCGTAGCAGTCTTAGCCCAAAAGCCTTGAGCTGTTCGTCCACGTCTTTCGAAAAGATCGAGTCACGGTCGCGAATGAGAAAGCGGCAGGAGTGATCGCTCGGAATGGCTTCTCGAGACTGTTGCAAAGTCCACTCTGCCGTTGGGTGCGCGGTGACGTTGCTGTCCCGACCTCCATAAAAAGGAACACATACAGGACTCGGAAAAACAGCCATCCAAGTAGTTGTTATTTCATGGAGATGACAAGTTCGTTTTGTAATTTTGCCTTTTCATCAGTGACTAACACGGCGATCTCCCCTGGGGCTGCGCTGATGACAAATTTGTTGTGTCAAGGGCAAGAGATGCATAAGATACCCAATTTAGACTCAGAATGGGAAATTCGGGCTTTATTGCGCGCAACATACTTGCAACTTCTGTGTTTGCCCGGACGAGGGCTCTCGTCCGCAAGTATTTTTACTTTGAAATGACGAAACGAAACCTGAGGTTATTTACTCTGTTCCTGGCATGTCTCACACAACCCGCGCTATGCATGGGCCAAGATTCAAACAGCCAACCTTCGGATGAAGTTTCACAGGCTTCTAAACCGGCTGATTTCAACACAGACATCTATTACAGAAACAAGCTCGAATTCTCCTTGGAAACGGGAGTGCTTCCCATCAATATTCCTTTTGTTTTCGACTTTTTTGTAGGTGGTAATTACAACTGGCAAAATCCTCTTCATTACACTCTGGTACCCATCTTCCCTTCGCTCCGATGGCAGATGGGCACCGTAAGAGGTCCTTGGATTCTACGTGGTAATACCGATCTTACGCTCACCCTGTCTTTCACTGCGATTCCGAGAGGGCCTGAAACACGATATGGGGCCTTCGATCTGGGTGTGCGGCGTAATTTTGTCCACCGAAACTGGAGGGTTGCTCCCTACTTTGAGCTGCGCGGCGGTGCCGGATTCATTAACGCGAAGGGCCCCGATGGCGTGCCATGGGCGCAGGGAGGGGATTTCACGTTTACCCTCATGTTAGGCAGTGGAGTCCGGTACAATTTCAATCCCCGCTACAGCATGGACTTTGGCGCCAGTTACATGCATGTATCCGATGCCTATTTATGCCACCCGAGTTATTGTGACAATGGAATCAATGTCTACGGTCCAATGGTTGGGTTCAATGTGCGGTTAGGCAAGCCCAAACAAGAGTCTAGCCAATAACATCGGGATATGAGGTGACTGTGCCGCAAGTGCTTGTGAACACCGCACCAGTCCCGTCTGCGTAATCTCCAGTGCCTGCTCCGCATCCCCTTCTTGGGCGCCGAATCGTGGTAGGGTGTTCAACACGCGTCCGTTTGGAACTCCCGCATTGTGGACACCTCCAGCTGTCCTAGGTCGTCCCCCCGCTTTATCCGCTCAACCATTTCATCGTCTGCCGCCGTCTCAACCCAGCGATTACTGTAGGTTGGGTTCGTTTCGCACTTTTTCCCTGACCCAAAACCGCTGTTATGTTCTTCCCCAGGGGCAAGACCCGCTGCTTGTTCAATAGGCTTCGTGAGCGCCTCCCCGCCAGCCTTCGTAGCGCAATTCTGGGGTGGCGGCGGGTTGCTTGCGGTGGTTTCTGCTGTTCTATTCGACGGCTCCCCATCGATGGGAGCCGACCCTTGCTTGGCGCTGGCTTCGACATCAGGCGCAGTGCAGGTGCTGACCTCCTGCGGTTCTTCAGGAACTACGTCTGCAGGAGCGTGTGCTTCCAGATCGGAGGTTTCGAATTGGTTCGATTCCGCCTGCCGTTCTTCTTGGAGGCGCTCCAAGTAGTCAATTGCTTTGTCCAACTGACGGCTAACAGTGGATTCGTAGCGAAGGATCCTGTCTACTGCGCTCGATTCAAACGGCGACCTCCAACCGAGCACCTGTTGTTCATGCCCAAGGAGTCGTGCAATACGGAGCGACTCCGTGGCAACTTTTTCGACCCACAAATGTTCCATGTCCCCTACGGGTGAATAGTGGGCGCACAAAGCATCATATAGTCTGTTGTAATCTGCCCCATCTCGAGCAAGTAGCTCGTTGTTTGGGAAGAGACGCAGGGCGAAGAAGCCATGCTTATAGCTGTTTTGAGAAGCCCGCGCTTTGCCGTCCGCGGTCGTTGGTCCCTTCGAGCGGGGTCCGTTCGCACGGTTGGCTGCTAGCTTGCGTGGTGAAACTGGTTGTTTCTGCTGTTTGTCAGTCATTTTATTGACCTTAGTGAATGGGCGCCTGCCGTCTGCGTGATCGTTGGCTGCGAGACGGAAGTTGCCCTAAATTTGCGGGAGCCGAACCACGGAACAGCCGCCAACTTAAGTCCCTGTACCCTACACGGGTCGTGAACTCAGCCTCCGCATACTAAGGAGCTCCATAGTCAAGACTTTTGCTACATGTGATCGGACGCAGCACGGGAGTTCATTGTCCCCCGCCCTAGGATTTTCTTGGACACCGAATTGCGATGAAAATGGATGGAAAATCACAAGGAGGTGTCTATGAGCAAAGAGAGAGAACCAGCTTCGGGAGCCCCGGAGGGAACCCGAGGGGCGACCGGAGGGACTCCCGAAGAGCGGCGTGACGGCCGGGGCCGGTGGTCGGCGAAACGCAAGTTTGCAGCGGTTCTGCGGCTGCTGCGCGGGGAAGACCTCGAAACACTTTCGCGCGAGTCGGGCGTGACCGCCGCGACGCTGTCCGGCTGGCGGGATCAGTTCCTGGAGGGCGGCGCAGCGAACTTGAAAGCGCGGGAAGCCGATGTCGAGAACGAAGAGGCCCAGCGGTTGAAATCCCTGGTGGCCGATCTGAGCATGA
>JBEKNB010000002.1:0-232883 GCA_049523255.1 Candidatus Acidiferrales bacterium
GCTGGTCGACGCGTCGGAGGGAAGGATCGGCTCGCCCGTCGATGCGGTTTTGCTGTTCTGCTATCACTACGATCCCCACACGGGAAAGTACGGTCTACTGATTTCCCGGGTGATTCAGTTGTTGGGGTTTCTGACGGTGCTCCTGCTGGGCATTGCTCTTATATTTCTCTTCCGGGGAGAGAATTACGTCCCGTGGCGGAGATAGCCGCGGGCGTGCGTTGCCGCGCGGGCGAGGCTTGTAAAGGATTCTGACGGAACGATGATGATGGGTCTCACTCAATCTGGTTTGCAGGCAATGGCTCTGGCGTGGGCCGCAATTCCGTTTCAGCCGCCGTCCGCCTCTTCGATCTCCGAGGGGGTCGATCAGCTGTACTATCTTTTGACGGGCATCACGCTGTTCTTCACTGTTCTGGTCTTCTCCATCATTTTTTACTTCATGGTGAAGTACCGCCGTAAGTCCCCGGACCAAGTGGCTGCGGAGACGCATACGTCGATGGTCCTCGAGCTCGCATGGACCATCATCCCCTCTCTGATCTGCGTGGTGCTGTTCGTCTGGGCCTCGGCGCTCTACGTTCGCAATTCGCGACCGCCGGCATCGTCGACCGAAATTTTTGTCATCGGCAAACAGTGGATGTGGCACCTCCAGCATCCCGAAGGGCCGCGCGAGATCAACGAGTTGCACGTTCCGGTCGGCGTGCCCGTCAAGCTGACGATGACCTCGCAGGACGTCATCCACGACTTTTATATCCCCGCCTTCCGAGTGAAGAAGGACGCCCTGCCGGGTCGCTACACCTCGCTCTGGTTTGAACCGACTGAGACCGGCACGTTTCACCTCTACTGCGCGCAATACTGCGGCACGAATCACGCCCTGATGATAGGCTGGGTTTACGTCATGTCGCCCAAAGACTACGCGAATTGGCTCGCGGGCGGCGAAAAGACGGAGTCCATGTCACAGCAGGGCGAACGGCTGTTCACGCAGTACGGTTGCAGCGGCTGCCATGTCGCGGACGGCAGCGGACGCGCACCGTCGCTTGCCGGGCTTTATGGCAAGCCAGAGAAGCTCGCGAGCGGCGAAACGCGAGTTGTGGACGAAGCCCTGATTCACCAGGCCATCACAATTCCGAACTCAGTCCACGTGCCCGGCCGTCAGGCGATCATGCCGACCTATCAAGGGCAGTTGGACGAGGAACAGATTCTCCAGTTGATTGCTTACGTGAAGTCGCTCGGGTCGCAAGAAAGGAACGGCAAATGAGTACGGCCATTGCGGAAATCCACGAAGGTCCGGCCGAATCCAGCGTAAATTATCTGAACGCGAATTACGGCATCAAGTCGTGGCTTTTGACGACCGATCACAAGCGCATCGGGCTCCTCTACCTCGGCGTGATCACTTTCATGTTTCTGATCGGCGGCACCGCGGCTACCATCATGCGTCTCCACCTGGTAGAGCCCCAGGGCGCCCTGCTCGAGCCGGAGACCTACAACAAGCTCTTTTCGACCCACGGCATCGTGATGGTCTTCTTTTTTCTGGTCCCGTCGATTCCGGCCACGCTCGGCAACTTCCTAATACCGATGATGATCGGGGCGCGCGATGTCGCGTTCCCGAGACTCAACCTCATGAGCTGGTACATCTTCGTGACCGGCTGCCTGTTTGCGCTGGCTGCCATTCTGTCCGGCGGCGTGGACACCGGTTGGACGTTTTATCCGCCCTACAGCAGTATCTATTCGCACACGCCCGTCGTCGTCATGGCGCTCGGCATCTTCATCGCCGGTTTCTCGTCGATCCTCACCGGACTGAACTTTGTCGTTACGATTCACAAGATGCGCGCCCCGGGTATGACTTGGTTTCGCCTGCCGCTCTTCATCTGGGCTTTGTACGCCACCAGCATCATTTTCATTCTGGGCACTCCGGTCATTGCCATTACGTTGTTCCTGCTCGGTCTGGAAACCCTTCTGCACGTGGGGATTTTCGATCCGGCCATTGGCGGCGACCCGCTGCTTTTCCAGCATATGTTCTGGTTCTATTCGCACCCGGCCGTATACATCATGATTTTGCCGAGCATGGGCGTGGTCAGCGAGCTGATCACGGCGTTTTCGCGAAAGAAGATTTTCGGCTACAGCTTCGTGGCTTTTTCGAGCCTCGCGATTGCCGTCATCAGCTTCATCGTTTGGGGCCACCACATGTTCGTCACCGGCCAGTCGATCTATGCCGGCCTGGTCTTCTCTGTGTTGAGCTTCCTCGTGGCGATTCCTTCGGCGGTCAAGGTTTTCAACTGGACCGCGACGCTTTACAAGGGGTCGATTTCGTACGAGGCGCCCATGCTGTATGCGCTCGGCTTCATCGGCCTGTTCACGATCGGCGGCCTCACCGGGTTGTTTTTGGCGGCTCTGGCCACGGACGTTCACTTGAACGGGACGTACTTCGTCGTAGCTCACTTCCACTACATCATGGTGGGCGGCGCGCTGATGGGCTATCTCGGCGGGATTCACTTCTGGTGGCCGAAGATCACCGGGCGGTTGTACCCGGACATGTGGGCCCGCATCGCGGCCGGCTTGGTTTTTGTCGGTTTCAACTTGACCTTCTTCCCGCAGTTCGTCGTGGGTTATATGGGGATGCCGCGTCGCTACGCGGTCTATCCGGCTGAATTTCAGGTGCTGAACGTGATGTCTTCGGCCGGCGCTTCGGTGCTCGCCGTTGGCTACCTCATCCCGCTCGTCTATCTAACCTGGTCGATGCGCTACGGCCCGCCGGCCGGGCGAAATCCGTGGGGCGCGAAGGGACTCGAGTGGACTACGCCTTCGCCGCCGCCGACGGAGAATTTCGAGGAGCCACCGATTGTGACCGAAGAGGCCTACAACTATCCGACCGCAGGGGCCGTCCATGTCTGAGATGGCCGCGCACGGCGCTCACGAGGCGCACGCGCATCCGCCCGGATTCGCGCACCAGTTTGAGGACGTGGCCCAGCAGAAAGAGGCCGGCACCCTCGGCATGTGGGCTTTCCTCGTGACAGAAATCCTGTTCTTCGGTGGGATGTTCACCGCCTATATCATCTATCGCTCGCTGCACCTTGCTGGATTTATCACCGGCAGCCACTTGCTCGAGGTCAAGTTCGGCGCGATCAACACGGCCGTCCTTATCTGCTCGAGCTTGACGATGGCGCTGGCAATCCGTTCGGCGCAGACGGGTAAGGGACGCGGCCAGATCATCTGGTGGCTGGTCCTGACGATGATCCTCGGCGCGATGTTCCTGGGCTTCAAGTTCACGTTCGAATGGCGCCACGATTACCTGGAACACATCGTGCCGGGGGCGTATTTCGGCTTCGAGAATCGTCCCGAGTGGGGCGCGAACGCGCCGTACGTGCAGATGTTCATGTGTTTCTATTTCTTCATGACTGGCTTGCACGCTATACATATGATCGTCGGGCTCGGAATTCTGACCGTGCTGGTGGTGATGACGGCGCGCAACAAGTTTTCGTCCGAGTATTACAATCCGCTGGAGATTAGCGGATTGTACTGGCACTTCGTCGATATCGTCTGGATCTTCCTTTTCCCGCTGCTGTACCTGATCGGCGGGCTCTACAAGCGCTAGACAGGGGATGGCACTGATGTCAGAACACACTGGCCACACGGGGCACGTCGTGCCGGTTAGCACTTACGTATTGGTTTTCCTCGCCTTGATGGTCGGTACGGCGCTAACGACTGGAGTCGCCTACATCGACCTGGGGCGATGGAATACCGTTGTGGCGCTCACAATCGCCGTAACGAAGATGCTGCTCGTCGTCCTTTTCTTCATGCACGTAAAATACGCCACCGGTTTGACTCGCATCGTCATCCTGGCGGGATTTTTCTGGCTCGGGATCATGATTACGCTTTCCCTCTCGGACGAACTGACCCGGGGCTGGGAGATCAATCCCGCAAGCTGGGGCGGAATCATCCCCTTCCTGTTACACATCTTCTAGTTCCGGACGGCTCCCCGAAAAGGTTTCCTTCCAAACGTCCCGAAATATTCAATTGTCACAGATTCTCGATCTGCCACGCTGAGCGCAAGTCAGCGGCAGGTCGCCGCTCTTGCTTATTTGAAGGCGCGGAAGGCGATGACGGCGTTCAAGCCGCCGAAGGCGAAGGAGTTCGAGAGAGCGGCTTCGACTTGAAGCGCGCGGGGCTGATTGGGGATGTAATCGAGATCGCATTCGGGGTCGCGCTCGTTGTAGTTCGCGGTCGGCGGCAGAATGCCGTGATGGAGCGCGAGAACGGTGGCGATGGCTTCGAGGGCGCCGGCTGCGCCGAGGGCGTGGCCATGGAGCGATTTCGTCGAGCTGACGGCGAGCTTATCCGCGTGCGCGCCAAAGACCTTGCGGATCGCGCGCGTCTCAACGGGATCGTTGCCGGGAGTGCCGGTGCCGTGGGCGTTGATGTAGCCGACGGCTTCTGGGGCCATTCCCGCCTCGCGCAGAGCGCCGCTCATGGCGCGCGCCGGGCCGTCGACCGTGGGTTGCGTCAGATGGTACGCGTCCGAGGTCATGCCGAAGCCGCAGATCTCGGCGTAGACTTTCGCGCCGCGCGCGGTCGCGGCGTCAAGTGGCTCGAGGATCAGCATGGCGCCGCCTTCGCCCAGGATCATGCCGCGGCGGTCCTTGCTGAAAGGGCGGCACGTGTCCGGCGCAATCACGCGCATCGCCTCCCAGGCCTTCAACATGCCGACCGTGAAAATGGCTTCGCTGCCGCCGGTGACGGCCATATCCGCCAGGCCGTCGCGCACGAGTCTAAACGCCTGGCCGATGGCGTGGTTTGCCGACGAGCACGCAGTGGAAATCGTGTACACGGGGCCGCTAAGGCCGAGGTCCATCGAGATGTGGCTAGCCCCGGCGTTCGACATCGTCTTCGGGATCGTGAGCGGATGGACACGGCCGCGCCCCTGAATGTAGAGGTCTTCGAATCCGGCCTCGATCGCAGCTTGGCCTCCCACGGCCGAGCCGCAGACGATCGCGGAGCATTCGCGCAAATCCGGCGTCAGCTCGATGGCGGAATTGCGAATGGCTTCCCGCGCCGCCACCACGGAGAATTGCGCGAAACGGTCGAGCTGGGCTTCCTTGCCACCTGCGAAGTGTTTCAGCGGATCGAAGGCGTGGACTTCGGCGCCGTTCTGAATTTTGAGTCCCCACTTCGAACCATCGACGGACTTGATCGGGCCAATGGCGCAGCGCCCCGCCCGCAAGGAATCCCAGTTTTCTGCGAGGTTCAGGCCGAGCGGCGAAATGATTCCGAGACCTGTGATTGCGACACGGCGCGCTGCCATTCGTTAGTCCGCAGGGCTTGCCGAACCCACCGAAGCGTCCGGGGGCGCGGCCGCAAGCAGCTTCCTGACGCCTTCGACAATGTCGTTGACGGTTTTGATCGAGCGGACGTCGTCGTCGGGGATCGAGATATGGAAGGCGTTTTCGAGCTCGAAGAGAAGAGTGAAAACGTCGAGGGAATCGATGCCCATTTCCTGAAGGTTGGTTTTGAGAGTGATTTTCTCGGCCGGGATGCGTTTCACGGACGCGAGCGTCGCGATCACTTTTTCCGCTACCGCATCAGACATTCGAACATCACCTCCGGTGAAGCGCCGCGCAGCATTTGATTCCAACCGCGCGCACGATCAGACCCTAGCCCAAGCCGCACAGGAAAGCAAATTCTAGCAGGAGTGGGCGCCGGACACGCGCATCTTTTTGCCGCGCTTCCGGCCGAGCGAACGCGCCGAACGGTGGAAAGACGCTCACGCCGCATTGGCTTGCGGCGGATCATCGACGTTCATCCAAATCGCTCCACCGGCCAAGAGAATAAGGGAAAGAGCGGCATAAGCGAACGAAAACGGGCGGCCGCTGACCGACGCGAGAATGCGATCGAGAATCCAGGGGGGCGCGAACAGAGCGAAGACGAGAAACAGCCAGCCCGCCGCGTCGCGCGTAGCGAGATTCCGCGTCGCGACTCCAAGAAGAACGCCAGCGGGAAAGAAGACGAGAGCGTAGTAGATGTCGATATAGCCGTCGAGCTCTGGCGTCTTGATTCGGTGAACGAGGCGCGCCATTGTGGTGCCTGGTCCCAACTGGTAGATGCGCGGGTCTTTGTGCCCGTCGATGTAGAGGGACAGGTTTGAGCCGTCGTAGGAATAAAGAATGTCACGCGGCTTGCCCGCTTCGAGAACGTCCGGAGCGGACCAGGCAAGAGACGCGTGCCGGACGGAAAGCGGGTTGCGAAACCAAAAAACCAGATTCGCATCGTTCTGGCGAATGGCCAGATCGACGAGCCCCGAAGGGTTCGAAATCGAGACGAGCGTGGTATCCGTCCCTTCATCTTGCACGGGCTTGCAATCCACGCGGATCGCGAATTGATTGGTTCTCTGAAGGGCGGCGACGAAGTTCGATGCCGACGCCCCGGACGCGAGCCAGGAGTTGCCGTCGAGCAACTCGCTGGGGTCGGCCTGGGCCGGTGCGCGGGGCTTCCAGGACAGATCGGAGAGAAACGTCATCCGGTCGCGAAACGGCGCGGAGCCTGAGAAGTCGTATGCCGCAAGCAGACCGGGCGGCGGGACATCGGGCGGCTTTCCAGCAGTCAGGGCGGCAGCGAGCGAGTCGGGCAAGGCCCGGTCCCACAACTGCAAGCCGGAGACATTACCTTGCCAGCCAGTCGAAGGCCGGCTTGCAGCGTCGTTGCCCACAAGCAGGAGGCAGTTTCCATCCCAATTGTCGAGGCGGGTGAGCTTCTGTAAATGCGCTGAAATCGCGAACCAGCAGGCGAAGTAGATCAGCAGAATCAGAGCAGCGCGGCGCCACGTAAGGAAAATATCGAGCGTCGCCTCCACTATGGAGAGCGGTTCGAGCACCCATTGCCCCCAGATGTTAAAGAGGAGGAAGCCGACAACGGAGCCGGTCGTATTCGTGAGGACGTCCCCCCACCCGGAATCGCGCCCGGGGACGTAATTCTGGGCGAACTCGATCCCGTAGGAGAGCAGCGCTCCCGAAATCAGTACCACGGCGAAAATGACGGCCCGCCGCTTTCCTCGTTCGCGGAGCTTTTCGGAAAGACCGAACCCCAGTGGAACAAACAAAAGGACGTTCAGGAAGGCATCGAGCGGACCGACATCTTTTCCCATGCCAACTAGAAGGAACGGGGAGGCGGAGGCGCTTCCGGTCACTCTCGCATGAGAAACCAGGCGGAATGGGTACAGGGTGAGGAAGAGAATTCCGACCATTCCGGCGATCAGAATGCGGTTCGACCATCGCGGAGCGAAGGATTGGGGATTCGGTTCGGTCGCCGGACTCGGCATCGCGTTCGCGCGGGACCCCCTACTGGTCCCTTTTTGAGTCTAGCACGGTTCGGGCCGTGTCCCGTTTTCCCGGCGGAACGGACAGAATTTGGCCTGGCCTTCTTCCCGCGGTGGCTTCCACTAAGTGCTTTAAGGGGCGCGGCCTAGAGATACTCACCTGTGCGAGGGACAGATTGGTTATGGCCCGTTCGAACAGGCGAAGGCGGCTGTACTTTGTTCGTTCCCTCGTCCAGTAGAGGAAGTCCTCAGCACACCCCTAGACTCTGTGATGCCATGAAACTACGCGCAGATGACATGAATTGCCGACTCCCCGATTCCGAAATACGGAACCTAGGGAAGCAACCGCTCCATTCGGCACAGCGTCAGTCGGTTGCGACGCTGGTTGCAACGTTCGCCCTCGTTCTAGCGGCGGTCATGCTTTCGAGCTGCGCAGGTTACACGAGTGCGTCTTCGTCGCAGAAGACGCAGGGCCAGGCGCAGTCCAGCAGTTCCGGGGTATTGTCGGCCAGCTCGACGAGCGTGGGTTTTGGAAGCGTCACGCTCGGCAACAGCATGACCCAGAGCCTGATCGTCACAAATACCGGGACAGCGGCGGTGACGGTTACCCAGGATGCAGTTTCGGGAACGGGCTTCTCGATCGTGGGGGCGAGCACGGCCGGTTCGATTCCAATCGGCCAGAGCGCCACGATTCAGGTTCAGTTCGTGCCGCAGTCAGCGGGCGCTGCTACCGGGAGTCTGACGGTGACAAGCGATGCGTCCGATTCGACGCTCACCGTTGCGCTGAGCGGGACCGGCACGCAGGCCGGACTTTCGGCCGCGCCGTCGAGCGTAAACTTCGGAAGCGTGGTCGACGGGAGTAGCAATTCGCAGCCAATCACGCTGAAGAACACCGGTACCGCGAACCTGACGATTTCGCAGTACGGCGTGACGGGCGCGGGCTTCAGCATCACGGGACTTTCGGCGCAGACAGTCTTGCCGGGGAATAGCATTACATTCAGCGCCGTATTCGCGCCGGCCGCCGCGGGGAGTGCTTCGGGCGGCATTTCGCTGACCACCGACGCGCCAGGGTCGCCCGTTATCATTCCATTGACCGGCGCCGGTGTAGCCCCAACCTTAGTGCTGGGAGCAAATCCGACCAACTTGAGCTTCGCCGGCACGAATGTGGGCGGCAGCAACTCGCTGGGAGTAACGCTGACAAACAACGGGAACTCCAACATCACGATTTCGGGCGTGAGCTCCACGAACGCGGCGTTCACCACGAGCGGCGCCGGCGCGGGAACGATCCTGACGCCGGGCCAGTCGGCTACTTTGAATGTCGTGTTTGCGCCGACGGCAGCCGGAAGTGCTAGCGGCACGGTGATCGTTGCGAGCAATGCCGCGTCGGCGCCGACGATTTCGGTATCGGGAACTGGCGCGCAGCCGGCGTCGCATTCAGTTGATTTGTCCTGGGGAGCGAGTTCATCAACGGACGTGGTGGGTTACAACGTTTACCAGGGAACGGTTTCGGGCGGGCCGTACGCGAAGCTGACCTCCGCGCTGGTTTCGGCGTCATTGCTACAGTACGTCGATTCGACAGTTCAATCGGGGCACACCTACTACTACGTTGTCACGGCCGTCGATTCGAGCAACGACGAGAGCGCGTATTCGAACCAGGTGAGCGCGGCGATCCCGTAATAGCCTGCGCGCGGCCCAACGGAGGGGGGGCGTGCACTAGACACGAAAGAGCGCTTGTAACGGGTCTTCAAAACAGGCGGCAAATCCCGCCTTCGGCGAAATGGCGGGACGGCGACTGTCCTACCGGACAGGTGTATCTACCTGTCCCATGTATGTACCTGCGTCCAGTAGTCTTGAAGAACTCTTCCGATTGACAATTTGCGCCTCGGTACGGGGTGCACTCATTCGGCGTACGCTACAGGAGCAGAAAGACCCGAACCTTGCCCAGCCAGCGGGCTCGCCCGTTTTGCGCGTACTGGCCGCGGCTGTGGCTCTGTTCGCACTGCTGGGTTCCGCAAGCTGCATCGGTCTAACCGGCAAGTCAAGCGTGCTGGGCAATCCTTCGTCGTCTTCCTCGGAAAGTCTGGCAGCGGCGATTTCCGTTAGCCCGTCGCCGGTGGCTTTCGGAAATGTCATCGTGGGCGCAACGAACTCCCAGACGATGACGGTGTCGAACACCGGCACAGCCATTCTTACGATCGGGGGCGCGGCCATATCGGGAGCGGGTTTCAGTGTGTCGGGACTTGCGACTCCGCTCACCCTGGGACCCGGAGAAAGCGCGAACTTCACTGTTTCGTTCAGGCCTACTTCAGCCGGCGCGGCGTCCGGTATCATTTCGCTGGACAGTAACGCGAGCCCCTCGACTTTGGCGATCAATCTCACGGGCACGGGGTTGGCCGCATCGCTGCAACTTTCGGCAAGCACGTCGAGCGTGAGTTTCGGGAGCGTGACGGTAGGGACCTTGTCGTCGCAGCCGGTAGTGTTGACGAACAGCGGCAATTCGAACCTCGCGATCGCAAGCGTGTCCGCATCGGGCTCGGGGTTTGCGGCGACCGGGGGTTCCAGCGTGACGCTTGCCCCGAATCAGTCCGTGACTGTCACGGTGACGTTCGACCCACTGGCCGCCGGCGCGGCCAGCGGCGATCTCTCCGTCTCCAGTAACGCGTCGGATTCGGTTCTTATACCACTGTCCGGGGCGGGCATTTCGCAGCCCGTGCAGCACTCCGTGGTGCTGAGCTGGAATCCCAGCGCGTCCGTGGTGACGGGCTATTTTATTTACCGTAGCACCGTAACCGGCGGTCCCTACTCGAAGTTGAATTCCTCACTCGATCCGTCGACGAGCTACACCGACGGCACTGTGGCAAGCGGACAAACATACTTTTACGTGGTGACCTCGGTCGATTCCAGCAACGTCGAAAGCGGGTACTCGAACGAGGTCGCCATCGCGGTCCCATCTCCCTGATCTGCTTCCCGGCACATTCGCACGGCGCCGTGCTTATCGATGTGGCTCAACCCTGAGTTGCACTTTCTGCGGCCCGTTCACCAGGCCGTCCGGGCAACAGCGCCCGATATGGCATAATGGTTTGCGTTCGCCGGGTTCCCGGCAAAGCCTGATGAAAGTCCGTAGGACAGTTCGCCGGAAGTTGCTCGCGGCGCATCGCAAGCTGCGCGAAGCTCGCGGCCTCGCGAAGGCGCTCGTTTCCACGCGCCATCCGCTGCTCGTGCACGTCATTCCTATCCGGCGCTGCAATCTATCCTGCACCTATTGTAATGAGTTCGATGAAGTCTCGAACCCGGTGCCGACCGAGGAGATGTTCCGGCGAATCGACCGGCTGGGCGAGATGGGCACGGCGGTGGTCACGATCAGCGGCGGCGAGCCGCTGCTGCACCCCGATCTCGACGCCATCATCGCGCGCATCCGAAAGAACGGGATGATGGCCGGCCTGATAACGAACGGCTACCTGCTCGTTGCCGAACGGATCGAGCGGCTCAACCGGGCGGGCCTCGAATACCTGCAGATCAGCATCGACAACGTACAGCCGGATGACGTCTCGAAGAAAAGCCTCAAGGTCCTCGACAGGAAGCTCGAGTTGCTGGCGGAGCATGCCGAGTTTCAGGTGAACATCAATTCCGTTCTCGGCAGCGGCGTGAGCAATCCCGAAGACGCGCTGACCATCGCGTATCGGGCGATCCGCCTAGGGTTCACTTCGACAGTCGGCATCCTGCACGATGGCAGCGGCCAGCTCCAGCCGCTGGGCCCCCGCGAACGGGAGATATTCGAAGAGATCATGTCGCTCGGAAAGCGTTCGTTCACACGGGTCAACGGCTTCCAGCACAACATCGCGGCGGGCCGCGAGAATCAGTGGCGCTGCCGCGCCGGGTCGCGCTACCTCTACGTGTGCGAGGACGGGCTGGTGCATTACTGCTCACAGCAGCGCGGCTATCCGGGCGTCCCCCTCGATCAATACACGGCCGAGCACCGCCGGCGCGAATTCCTCACCAGGAAGGGCTGCGCGCCGCGTTGCACGGTCTCCTGCGTTCATCAAATCGCCGTCGTGGATGGATGGCGCGCTCCGCAGAACCTCGATGCGGGGTCATCCGCGAACCCGGATTCCTTCGTGCAATTGACCGGCTCGGCGACTCGCAACTAGCCGAGCCGCGTTCATCCGTTTTGCTTGCAATCTCCGTTCGATTTCTCTTTCCGCAGAAAAAAGAGGCTATATCATTTTGGGAGCTTCGAAGGATCGCGGGCCATGCTGAGGCGGCTATTCTCCCACTACATTGCGGACGAAGTGCGGCCGATGCTGGTCCTGGCCATGCCGATCATCCTCGCCGAGGTTGGCTGGATGACGATGGGCATCGTCGACACGATGATGGTTGGCCGCCAAGCGGACAGCGCCGTGGCGATCGCCGCGGTCAGCCTCGGCGGTATTCTCTATAATGCCGTCGCCATCTTCGGCACGGGCCTTATGCTGGGGCTGGACACCGTTGTTTCGCGCTCCTACGGTGCAGGCGATCTCGATGACGCCCATCGCTCTCTTGTGAACGGCGTGTATCTTAGTCTTGGCATGGCGCCGTTGGCGATGGGGGCGGTCCGCCTGCTGAACTTCGTGATGCGTTCGGTGGGCACGGAGCCGGCGGTGCTGGTGCAAGCGACTCCCTATTTGCAAGCGCTTAACTGGGGCACGCTGCCGTTGCTCCTGTACTTTGTTTTCCGGCGCTACCTCCAGGGCATCGATTTGGCAAAGCCGGTAATGTTCTCGCTGATTTCGGCAAACCTGGTGAATCTGGCGGGCAACTGGGCGCTTGTCTTCGGCCACCTCGGCTTTCGCGCCATGGGCACGGTCGGGTCAGGCTGGTCGACGTGTATCGCGCGCACTTACATGGCCGGATTCCTGATGGTCTACTGCCTCTACTACGACATTCGCTACAAGATGGGCCTTCGGGCTGGACCGCGATGGCCCTTGCCGCGTGTTTCATGACTTGCACGGCGATGATTTTCTTGCTCGCGCCGCGCTACATCGTGCGAATCTACACGCCCGATCCCGCGGTCACTCACGCGGCCAGCCGGCTGCTGTTCGTCGCCGCGTTCTTTCAGCTTTTTGACGGATTGCAGGCCGTTGCCACGGGCGCGCTGCGCGGAGCCGGCGACACTCGCACACCGATGATCTGTTCGTCGACCCTCTACTGGTTCGTGGGACTGCCTCTCGGGACCTATCTGTGTTTCTGGCGGGGCTGGGGCGCCCCAGGGCTGTGGACCGGCCTGTCCCTAGCGCTGATCCTCGTGGGCAGCGTGCTGCTCTATGTTTGGCGCCGCAGGGAGCATGCCTTCGTTGCTGGAGCCACGGCAGACTCATCGGCGGCTTGAGGCCTCGAAATCGCAAGTGATATTCTGTGCGCATGAACAGGATGGGGGCGGTACTACAAACTCGTAGGGTTCGGTCTCTCGATTCTTGAATCACAAGCGCAATCTGTTTTCCCGAAAGGCTCGCGCGGATGAATTTCTGCGCCTAGAGGACTGATGAGCGCGACCGTCGAATACGTCCAACCTGTGGCGGAGGTCAACCCTTGGCTAATCGCCGCCACGGTGATGATCGCGACGTTCATGGAGGTGCTGGATACGAGCGTCGCGAACGTGTCGCTTCCGCACATCGCCGGCAACCTCTCGGCTGGCGTGGACGAGAGTACTTGGGTGCTCACCTCGTATCTGGTCTCGAACGCGATCGTCCTGCCTCTATCGGGATGGTTCTCGACGATCTTTGGTCGCAAGAGATTCTTTATTGGCTGCGTCGTGGTCTTCACCATCAGTTCGCTGCTCTGCGGGATGGCTCCTTCGCTGCCCTTGCTGGTGTTTTTTCGCGTGATTCAGGGTGCCGGCGGCGGAGGGATGCAGCCGACCTCGCAGGCCATCCTGGTGGACAGCTTTCCCCGCCACAAGCAGGGGATGGCGATGGCCATCTATGGAATGGGTGTGGTGGTCGCGCCCACGGTCGGGCCGACACTCGGTGGGTGGATCACCGACAACTATTCCTGGCGTTGGATTTTCCTTCTGAATGTGCCGATTGGCATTATCTCGGTGCTCATGATTTCGGTTTTGATTGCCGAGCCCGCGCATGCCGTTCCGAGAAGATTTTTTCAGGGGTTGCGGATTGATTTTCTCGGGCTCGGATTCCTGAGCCTGGGTCTCGGTCTTTTGCAAGTGGTGCTGGACAAGGGCGAACGGGACGACTGGTTTGGCTCGCCGTTCATCGTGTGGGCGACGGTGATTAGCGTGGCGTCGCTCGTTGCGCTGGTGATCCGGGAATTGACGGCCGACGACCCCGTGGTTGACTTGCGCCTGTTCCGGGACCGGAATTTTGCGATTTCCACGTTCATGATGTACGTGCTCGGCTTCGTCTTATATGGGACCACAGTCTTGCTGCCCATTCTGCTCCAGACCTTGATGGGCTACACGGCGATGAGAAGCGGGCTGGTGCTGCTGCCGGGCGGGCTGGTCCTGCTTGGGATTTTGCCTTTCGTCGGATGGTTGCTGGGGCGCGTCGAACCGCGATGGATCGTTGTGTCGGGGCTGTGCATTACGGCGGTGGGACTCTACCACCTGTCGCATTTCGAGCTGAACGTAGGCCAGCAGACGGCCGTCAATGACTGGATCATATCGCGCATGGGGACGGCGTTCCTGTTCGTGCCGATCAACGTGATGGCGTTCTACTTCGTAAAGCCGGGGAAGATGAACAACGCGTCGGGCCTGATCAATCTTGCGCGCAACATCGGCGCCAGCACGGGCATCTCCTTCGTGACCACGATGCTGGATCGCCGGGCGCAGTTCCATCAGCAGGTGCTCGCGGGAAACATGCAAAGCGGCAACATTTATTATCAGACGGCGCTGCGTCACCTAGCCCATTCACTCGCCGTGCATGGGGTAGCCGCGCAGCAGGCCGCGGTCGAGGCGCAGGCTCTCGTCTATCAGCAACTGCAGCTCCAGGCGAAGATGCTTTCATTCGTGGATAATTTCTGGATCATGAGCGTCATATGCGTGTGCGTGATTCCGCTGATGTTCCTCATGAAGAAGCGGAAATCTTCACAAGCAACACGTATATCGGTGCACTGATTTTCGGCCGGCTATCGCATGCGTCGTGCGAGGATCTGGACGAACGAGGCGCCCCGCATTTCATCCGCAGAAAGTCCCGTGAGGCCCTGAACTTCCTCGGCCGTGAGCGCTCCGCAACTTATCGCCTGCATGAAATAGCTCAGCATGCCCTGCGCCATGGCGGCGTCGTCGAAAACGTGGCCCAGGCGAGTGGCTTGCGCGGCTCTCTCGATGAAATTGCGCAGCCGCTGAGAAGCCGCGTCGAGATTTTCGAGAAAGAACGAATAAACCGCCGCGTACCGCGACGGAAGCTGCGCCGGATGGAGATCCCATCCCTGGTAGTAGCCGTTCGCAAGAGCCCGCCGCACGGTATCGTAGTGCAGCTTCCAGGCGGCGTGTACCGTGGCGCGATTGGACTCGATCTGGCGCGGGCTGAGCGGCGATCCATCCTTTGCCGCTCGGTGCGGCGGGATCGGCAGGATGTTCACCGGGCCATCGGAAAGCCGGATTCCCGTTCCGGCGAGCGACGCCTGCATCACATGCCGGGCGAAATCGGACGCAGGGTGTGCCATGGCCTGGCGGAGGGCCGCGATTCCAAGCGACGCGGTGTAGTCGTACGGGCCGAAGTGCGCGGCGACGCAGCGTCCGCGCGCGGCGCTGATGAGTGGCAGCAGGTTGACTTCGCCGCGCTCGTTGAAAATCGCCTGCGGTGTTTCGATCATCAGCTCGATGCGCAGGGCGCCGGGCTCGAGATCGAGCATGGGCTCGAGGCGTGAACAGATATCGGCGAGTACGGCGACCTCGTCGGGCAGGGTCACTTTCGGCAGCGTGACGCAGAAATTCCTCGGCAATTCGCCACGCGTCTTCGCGGCTAATTCCGTCAGGAAGATGTCCAGCGTGCGGATACTTCGCTCGCGAAGCTCCTCGGTGAGGGGCTTCAGGCGCACGCCGATGAAAGGCGGCAATTCGCCCGCGTTCATTCCGGCGCAGAGTTCGTGTGCGGCCGCCGCGGCGTGGCCGTCCTCTTCGTCGTCGGGACGATTGCCGTATCCGTCCTCGAAGTCGATTCGGTAGTCCTCGACCGGCTCGCGCTGCAGTTTTTCACGGACTCGGCGATAGATCGTGTGCGCGAACCAAGCGGGATAGTTGTCGCGGCGCGCCGCCTCCGGATCGGCCTCGATGGATTTCGCAATCGCAGCGGCTGCATCCTGCGTCGCCGGCAGGGTCTCGGCGCCGGGCAGGGCGATCGCCTTCGCGAAGCCGGCGAAGTCGAGGGCGAAGTCGTCGAGCGATCGCAGCGCCAACTCCCCCAGCCTCCGCGTGGTGCCCGAGCGAAACAGGTGCGCCCCCCCGTAGACGACGTGAACCGGCTGGCGAGCGCCCGGCTGGCCCGGATAGCGCCCCTGGAACGCTTTGTGCGCCTGTTCGAGGCGGGCTGCGATTTCTCGAAGCGATTCAGGGGAGAGTGTTCTCTTCATCAAGCCTCGCGCGATCGGTTTGGCGCCCAAGCGAATCTCAAACTCGTTTTCCGGGATGTGCGATTCCCGGTTGTTCGAAGGTACGGGACAGGATACATTGGTTTTTCCTTGGCACGAAGTAGGACGAACGCATGCCCGAACGCATCTTGATCGTTGACGACGAAGCCGGCGCGCGCGTCGCGCTTGCGACCCTGCTGCGCCGCGAGGGCTATGAAGTGCGCGAAGCGACCGATGGGGCCGCGGCTCTCGCGGAGTGCGCTTCGTTTCGCCCCGATCTCATTCTCCTCGACATTGTGATGCCCGGAATGGATGGTTTCGAGGTCTGCCGGCGCATCAAAGCCACGCCGGAAACACATCTTACTCCCGTCGTCCTGATCACCGGGCTTTCTGGGACGGAAGACCGGATCGAGGGAATCAATGCTGACGCGGACGACCTGCTCAGCAAGCCTATCGACTTCAACGAACTGCTGGCCCGCACGCGTTCGCTGCTGCGGCTGAAGCAGTTTACCGATGAGCTCGAAAACGCCGAGAGCGTGCTTTTCACTCTGGCCCACGCGATTGAAGCGCGCGACCCGTACACGCGCGGGCATTGCGAGCGGCTCGCGGAGATGTCCGCGCTCCTCGGGTACAAGCTTGGACTCTCCGAGGAGAACATCACGGCGCTGCGCCGCGCTGGAATCGTCCACGACATCGGAAAGGTTGCTGTGCCGGACGCAATTCTGCTCAAGCCCGGACCGCTATCGGCGGACGAGGCCGAGGTTATGCGCAAACATCCCGTCGTTGGTGAACGCATCTGCGCGCCGCTGCGGACCTTTGGTCTCGTGCTTCCCATCATTCGCCACCATCACGAGAAGCACGATGGCTCCGGTTATCCGGATGGGCTGCGCGGCGGAGAAATCCCGCTGACGGCGGCCATCCTCCAGCTGGCGGACGTCTACGACGCGCTGACCACCGACCGGCCCTATCGCAAGGCTTCGACGCAGGCCGTCGCGCTGAAGATCATGGAAGAGGAGGCCACGCTTGGCTGGTGGGACCGCGAGATGTTCGACGCCTTCCGCGAAATGGTCAGCAACGAGGACGCCGCTTCGCCACCCGCAAAGATGCGGAAGGCCGCTACTTAGACGCGCGAGAAGATTTCCCGATCCGCTCCTCGCCCGCATAAACCACGAAACGCCGCCCACGCAAGAATCCGATCAGTGTGAGCCGCAACTCGCGCGCAAGCTGAACGGCCAGACTTGAGGGCGCCGAAACCGACGCAACCACGGGCAGCCCCGCCACAATCGCTTTCTGAACGATCTCGAATCCGCCGCGGCCGCTGACGAGAAGAACCGTGTCCGAGAGCGGAATTCGACTCTCAAGCAGCGCCCAACCGATCACCTTGTCCACGGCGTTGTGCCGGCCGATGTCCTCGCGCAGGACAAGCATCTCGCCGCCGGCGTCGAAAAGCGCCGCAGCGTGCAGCCCGCCCGTGCGCCCGAAGACGGCTTGCGAGGCCCGCAGCGCTTCCGGAAGGCGCACGAGCACCTCCGGGTCAAACCGAAAGTCCGGGTTCGGCGGCTGGAGGGTACGAGCGCGCACGGAATCGATCGACGCCTTCCCGCAGATTCCGCAGCTCGACGTGGCGAAAAAATGCCGGCGCATTTTCTCGAAGTCGGGTGCCGATTCCGGCGCCAGTTCCGCCCGGATCACGTTTCCGCGATTCTCCTCATTAGCACCCGGATCGTTCTCGAGCGCAACGATCTGCTCGCGGCGCTGCACGAAACCCTCGGTCAGGAGGAACCCGGCGGTCAGTTCCAGATCGTGTCCCGGCGTGCGCATGGTGACGCTCAGAGGGTTCCTGCCGACGCGGATTTCTAGAGGCTCTTCGGCGGCAAGGTAGTCGTCCTTGCGGTGGACCTTGCCGTCGTCCCATTCGAGGACTTGCGTCAGATCGACGCTACGAGGTTTTCGGGGCAAGCGGCTTCTCCAGGATGCAGCGGGTCACATCCGTTCAATCGGATGATCAAGCATACATCCGAGACGCCGCAAGCATAGGCTCAAAAACGGGCTGGCCCGTCCCGAAGGCGTCGGGACGGGCCAGTGGGGGCGTTGCACTGGTGAGGTGTACTACGGGGAACTCTTTAGCCGCCTCACTCGGGTTGATGCGGGAGCACGACTCCCGTGGCCGGGTCCAGGATCAGCTTGTGCGCCGCTGGGCCATCGTCGAAATCGAACAGGCCATTGAGAGTCCCCGCTTTTTCGTCGGTCGAGTAGCCGCCGATCCGGCCCAGATTCCAGTTATCCTCGATGAAGCGGAGAATGGAAGACTGGTCGGTGGTCTTGTGATCGACGTAGTTCTGTTTCGCGTAGGGAGAGATCACGAGTAGCGGCAGGCGAGGACCATAACCGCACCGGCCCTGCGTCCCAACCGCGGTCGCCGTACCGCAATCGGCGGAGCCGGCCAGAGCATCGTCCGCGACTGCCGACTGGTTGACAACCGGTCCGAGCACGTGATCGTACCAGCCGTCGGAGTCGTCATATGCGATGACGATCGCCGTGTCTTTCCAGTAGGGGCTATTCGCGATCGCGTTGACTACGCCTACGACGAACACTTGCTCGTCGATAGGATCGGAGTACCCCGGATGGCCATCCTGATACGCAGACGCCTTGAGGTAGGTCACGGAAGGAAGCCTGTCCTCGCCGAGAACCGTCCAAAACGCGCTCAGGTCATATTGGTGATTCGCCCCATCCGACGAGGTCCCGATAAGCGAAGGGTCCTTCGGCGGGTTGTGATGGAGGTTCTGCGTGCTCGTGTAGTACTGGAAAGGCTCGTGGTGAGGAATGTAGTCGCCCACGGTTTCCACCGCATCATCACCGGCTAGTCCGGCGTGATGCGCGGCGCAGATCGCGCGGCCCATCGAATCAAATCCGGTGGGGCCAAAGCCGCCTTGGAACCATCCCCATGTGAGGCCTTTGGCATTCAACAAGTCACCCACGTTCTTCCCGGAGACCGAAATCATATTCGTGGTCTGCAAGCCAGGATTCGTCAGCACGCACTCATCGCCTGCGGGTCGCGGATCGCCGATGGCCGGACCCGTTGTCAAGCCATTGGCGATGTTGCCGGATGCGCTCGCGGGCTTGCCATTGGGCTTCGTTGGAAAGAGCGTTGCCGTGGCAGTCGTTCCTGCAATCAGGTTGAGAGCACCCACTGCCGATGGCCCAAACATCGTGCCGTAGGAGTTATCGCTCATTGCGAAGTGCTGCGCATAATTCCAAAACGCGGTGACGGTGTTGCCGTCGAAGTAGCCCATCACAACCCCGACTCCCTTGCCGTAGTCATTGCAAGGAGAAGAGGACGTCGACCCCGTTCCCGTGGATTCGGGGTACTTGTCCATCAAGCCGTGATCGATTGCTTGCTGCTCGGGCGTGTAGCTGTGGTTCTGGTCGCACGTCACGGACTGTACGCCAGTGTCCATCCGAAATGGCTGGGTGGAATTCGGATTCTCGGTCAGTAGCCCGCCGCTCAGGAGGTTGTTGACCCGCGGCGTGTCATCCTTGGCATGGAAAGCAGGTTCGCCCTCCGGATTCGTCGCGTACGGGTACGTGGCGAAATAGTGGTCGAAGGAAATGTTTTCCTGGAAGATCACGATAACGTGCTTGATCGGCGTCGTGGTTTCGACGGTCTCGGCAGCATTTTTTGTCTGCCCGGCCAAAAGGCCGCTTGGCATCACCAGAGCCAGGTTGGAGGCAAGCGCGATGGCTGCCATCCGGC
Organism: Candidatus Acidiferrales bacterium; assembly: GCA_049523255.1. Classification (GTDB taxonomy): domain Bacteria; phylum Acidobacteriota; class Terriglobia; order Acidiferrales; family UBA7541; genus Palsa-295. The sequence continues at coordinate 19,614 of JBEKNB010000002.1, forward strand.
GAAGATACTTACTGATCATGAGCTCTCCTTGAAGTTTAGGAAATTCCGGTCTGATACCGCGTCGCCCCGCGGAGCTCGGCAGCGGCACACCGCTGCTTTGGAGGCTTTCGGAATCAAACACGTGCATGAGGTGAATACGCGCCCCTTGTTATTGGCTGATGACAGGCGGATTAAAAACCGGTCGGTGCCCGGCCATTTTGTTTCGCGATCGCGTCCGGTTGCGTTACCTCTCGTGCTGTTGTCGTTGTTCCACGCGAGCGCCCGCAGAGTACGCGCCCTTTGGGAATGAAACGCGATGACCGGCTTGCCTGCGCATCCCTGGGATCAACGCGAATCAATCCCATCATTCCTCCGTCTTCATGCTCCAGAAGGTGACAATGATAGACAAACGTCCCCACGACGTTAGGGTCGCGAAAATCCATTCTCAATTTGACGCTCGGATACTGCTGGCTTCTGCCGTCCCAGTAGGCAACGTTGACGGTGTCCCGCAAGAAGGGTTCGTCCACAGGGACTGCGTTCCACTCCATTAGCATGAAGTGGATCTGGTGGATATGAAACGCATGCAGTTCCTGCGTCCGGTTCTCTATGATCCAGTCCTCCACATCCCCCTCTTTCGCGACGATGTTGGGTGTTTTGGCATTCGGATCGAATAGGGCGGGCTCCTGGCCTTCCACCGTGATGTAGAAATCAGTCGGGCTGTTCGGGTCGTTCGGATTCCGTGGTTTTTCGGAGAAATACAGCTTCCTCGTCCGCACCGGGACGACATCACCTAGCCAAACTGAACTCGGGCGTGCGAGCGGCTCAGGAGAGGCGGCCAGCGTCGCAACCGGTTCTGACGCCTCAGGCGCAGCTTCGATCGTCGCGAGCGGCCGCGTTGGATCATTCTCGCCAGCTGGTCCAGTATCGACGGTTCGAGTGACAAAACTCGCTTGTTGGCCCGCGCGCGGTCCCTTGACAACAAACTGCACTCGCCCGGCCGGCGGCAGCAGAATGTGGCTCTCCCACAGAATGCGGTTTCCCGCTAGGCCGTTTTCGTTGATGGGGTTCCCGTCGAGCGATACAACCCCGAGCGGCTGAGGCACGTTGTTGATCAGCATCTGCAAGTCCAGATAGGTGATGGCGGATGCGTTCAGAACTCGCCAGAGCTGCTTCTCTCCCGGTTTCATTCGGATCGCCCCGGGCGGATACTCCGGGTAGGGAACGGGCACAAAATTGATCGAAAGATCCTTTGCCGGCTTGCCGCCGCCCGTTCCTGTGTTCAGGATGTCGCCCTCCGCGTCGCGCAGAACGATTGGCGGAGGCACGTTTCCCGACTGCACGGGCGCCGCGTTTGGATTCAGCAGATCCTCATCTCGAATGATGAAAACGCGCTCGGGCAGGGCAGCAAGCGATGTGTTTGCCCGCTCGATTCCCTCGACGATCAAGGCGCCGGAAGCTCCCCCGAGCACCTGCGTCTTCGTGAGGCCGTGGACGTGCGGGTGATACCAATACAGCCCCGGAGGTTCGTCCGGCGGAATCCGAAATCGGTACTCAAACGGCCGGCCGCCCGGCTCGATCATCGTGTTGAGCACGTCGTCCTGATGACACACGGGCGGCACGTCGAGGCCGTGAAAATGAATGTTTGTCGTCGCCGCGGTCATCTCTCCTCCAGCACATGCGCCAGACATCGAATGCATGGCTGGCTTCTGTTCCTTGACGCTGGAGGGGAGGCTTACGTCGTTCTTCAAGCTGAGAATCAGCAGATCGCCGGGCTTCAAGCGCAGCGTGGGGGCTTCGCTGCCGTCTTTGTACGAATAGCAGTAGCGGGTGCTTCCGTTTGCTTCGGGTGAGCTACGGTAGGTCAGCTCCACCTTCAGCACGCCATTTTCGCTGCGCAGATCTTTGGGCTCAGGCACGGTGCTGCCCGCTGCGGGGCGGGGACAGACCTCGGGCGGCGCACCTTGTCCGAACGCACCGATGGCAGCGACGAACGACATCGCCGTGAAGAAAACGAAGATCTTTAGCATCCGTGTACGCACGGGACTCTGCATGGAAGTGCCGACGACGGATATACGCTGTCCTCTCGCCGGGTGAAAAACACCGGGTCCACAAGAGGCCTCGCCGGGAGGTTCTCATTCTTGTCCACGCCTCCCCTGCGCCACGTGAATCCTGCGTGAAAGTTTGTTTACAAAGATTCATCTCTTTCGATTGTCTTGTCACCGCTCCTTCATTCCGCTGCAACAAACGAGCCCCAGAGTCACTGCGGTTTAATTTGTGTGGCGCGAACAGCGGATCCTCACTTTCGGGACGGCGAAGGAGACTCTCCACATGCCCAAGCACTCGTCATTTGTCGCAGCGGTTCTAATTGCTCTGCTCCTCAATCCGCCGATCAGCATGGCTCGTCCCGGCGGCAACGATCGCCCCTCCGGGCCGGCAACGACTACTCCGATTAAGCATCTCGTCGTGATTTTCGATGAAAACATTTCGTTCGATCACTATTTCGCCACTTATCCGAACGCGGTGAATCCTGCGGGAGAGCCCGCTTTTGTCGGTTCGCCCGATACGCCTGCGGTCAACAACCTGACCAATACTCTCCTTCAGTACAACCCGGACGCCGCTGCTCCCTTCCGCCTCGATCGCTCCGAGGCCGTGACTTGCGATAACGACAATCACTACAAGGACGAGCAGGAAGCATACGATGGCGGTCTCTTGAACGAGTTCTCCGAGATTCTCAGCGCGACCGGCGCGGGCTGCACTCCGAATCTCTCCATGGGCTACTACGATGGTAATACGGTCACCGCGCTCTGGTATTACGCCCAAAACTTCGCCATGAGTGACAACTTTTTCGCCACCACTTTCGGCACGACTGTAATGGGGCACTTGAATCTCGTTTCCGGCCAGACGCATGGCGCTGTTCCGGCCTCCGTTTCCGGAAAGGTCGCCAACGGCAGCGTCATCGCGAATATCGACCCTACGGGAGACGATTGCTCAACCGGCACGACGATTCAAATGTCCGGCAAGAGCGTCGGTGACCTGCTGAACGCGAAGGGAGTTACATGGGGCTGGTTTTACGGAGATTGGACTCCGGCGTCCACGAGCGGCGGCGTGGCCCAGTGCATCGCCGAGGAGGATCCGCATTACACTCCCTTTCAGTATTATGCGTCCACAGTGAATCCCCACCATTTGCCGCCATCCTCGGTCGGCGCCATCGGCCAGACCGACCAAGCGAAGCATCAGTACGCGATCACCGATTTCTGGAACGCCGTGTCCAGCGGAAACTTGCCCGCCGTCAGCTTTATCAAGCCTCCTGCCAACCAGACGGGGCATCCGTCCACCTCAAGCCCTCTGGCCGAGCAGGAATTCCTGGTCGATACGATCAACCAGCTCCAGCAATCGCCGCAGTGGAAGGATACAGCTATCCTCATCACGTGGGACGATTCCGACGGTTGGTACGACCATGTCATGCCGCCGATTGTGAGCCAGTCGAACGACTCCACGAACGACGCTTTGCTGGGCAAGACCGGGCTCTGCGGAACTGCTCCCGTCGGCGCGTATCAGGATCGTTGCGGCTATGGCCCGCGCCTGCCGTTCCTGGTGATCTCGCCCTTCGCCAAGCGCAACTACGTGAGCCACTCGCTTGCCGACCAGACTTCGATCACGCGCTTCATCGAGGACAATTGGCAGCTCGGACAGATCGGCGACCAGTCCTTTGACGCGTTGGCCGGCCCCATTCTCAATCTGTTCGATTTTCGCAGCGGCGACGATGACCGAAGCTTTGATCGAGTCTTGATCCTCGATCCCTCGACCGGCGAGCCGCTCTCGCGCGGCTGGTAGGTGCGATCAAACGCGGCTCGCGCTCTCGATTGCTCTTCCGCCATTCCCTTGCCTGTTTTTCGCTCGGCTGCTAAACTGTCGCAGCAAGAGCTAAACTGCCGCTCCTGCCATACTTTCCGTAGAAGGTAATCCATGTCTGGACACTCGAAATGGGCCACGATCAAGCATAAGAAGGCGGCTACCGACGCCCGCCGTGGCAAGATTTTCACGAAGCTTATCCGCGAATTGACGATTGCCGCGCGCGTCGGCGGCGGTGACCCGGTCACAAATCCGCGTCTCCGGACGGCCATCCTGGCGGCCAAGGGCGAGAACATGCCCAACGACAATATCGAGCGCGCCATCCAGCGCGGTACCGGTCAGCTCGAGGGCGAGACGCTCGATGAAGTAATGTTCGAAGGATACGGCCCCGGTGGAGTCGGAGTTCTGGTTCAGGTTGTCACCAGCAACCGCAATCGCATCGTCAGCGAGATTCGCCATATGTTATCGAAAAACGGCGGCAATTTGGCGGAAACCGGCGCCGTCGGCTGGATGTTCCACCGCAAAGGCGACATTGTCGTTCCCAAAGAACTGGCGGATGAGGACAAAATGATGAGCATCGTCCTCGACGCAGGCGCGGAAGACCTCCGCGACGATGGTTCGTCCTGGGAGGTCATCACGCCGCCCGAAGCCACGGAAAAAGTCCGCGAGGCGCTTGTGGCGGCGGGGATCACGCCCGCCTCGGCCGAAGTGGCTTGGCTGCCTCAGAACTACATCAAGCTGAGTGGCCAGCAGGCGCAGCAGATGCTGCGCATGGTCGAAGCGCTCGAGGATCACGACGACGTGCAGCATGTCTATGCGAACTTCGACATCGACGAAAAAGAAATCCAGGCCGCCGTCGCCAGTTGACGATCCGGCTAGCATCGTCGGGCGTCAGTGCCGTTTCCTTTCGGTGACCATTCTTCTCAAAAAACACTACCCTCCGCTTCGACGCCGCACGTAAACTTGTGCCGGCCAAGATGCCTTCTCATTCCGTTCATTCCGGTGCTGGCGGACGCAAGCTGCGCGTCCTGGGCGTGGACCCCGCGGTTGTTGGTGCCACGGGCTTCGGCGTAATCGAGCTCGAGGGCGGCCACGCGCGCCCCATGCGCTTCGGCGCCTGGAAGTTTCCGGCGCGCGTCACGTTCGCCGTCCGCCTGCGTGAGATCCACTTCTTGGTCGGGGGTCTCGTCGAGCAGTTCAAGCCGGACGCCGTCGCCGTCGAATCCGTGTTTGCCGCGCTCAACGTGGGAACGGCCCTGAAGCTGGCCGAGGTCCGCGGTGTCGTGCTCCTGGCGGCGGCCCAGGCTCAAATCCCCGCGCACAGTTACTCGCCGCGCGAAGTGAAGGCATGCGTCGCTGGTTTCGGCGGCGCGTCGAAGCAGCAGGTTCAGCAGATGGTCAAGTCGCTCCTCGGTCTTCCGCACTGCCCCGAGCCTGCCGATGCCGCCGATGCGCTGGCGGTGGCGCTGTGCCACGCGCAATTGTCGCAGGCGCGCGACCGGATGGCGGCAGCCACCGGGCTGCGGCATTTTGCCCTCGCCGGGGGCAAAGGCTCGCGCCGCGGCCGTGTTCCCGTCCTGCGCGCGCGATGAGTTTCGTCCTCCGCGTATTGGAATGACCCTTCGAATGCATCGCCGGAGCCTTCTCGTTGTGCTGCTGTTGGGGCTGTCGGCTGCCCCGTTCGCCGCCGCTCAAACGCCCGCTACAGGAGCCACGATTACGTTCCGTAAGGTCTTCAAGACCAGCTATCCGGAGTTCGTCGAAATCCAGGTGAGCGAGTCCGGCTCGGCGACCTACGACATCCGCCAGCTCACCGACGACCCAAGCCCCCAGACTTCGCAAATCGCGACGCCGATCGTTCAAACGATTTTCGAGCTTGCGGGCAGACTCCACAATTTCGAGGGTATCGATCTCGAGATGCACCGCCGGATCGCGAACCTGGGGCAGAAGACGTTCCGCTACCAGCGCGGCGCCGAGACTCACTCGGTCACCTTCAACTACACGCTCGATCCTTCCGCCGCACAGCTTCTGAACCTTTTCGAAAGCCTTGCGCGCCAGCAGACCGATCTCGCGGATCTCCAGCGAACCATGCGTTACGATCGCCTCGGCGTCAACGACGTTCTCCGCCAGGTCGAGAAGGACTACAACCAGAAACTGCTTCTCCAACCCGAACAGTTCCTGCCGTGGCTCGACCAACTCGCCGCGGACAACCACTTCATCGACATCGCCCGCGAACGCGCCCGCACCCTCGCCGGCCGCATCCGCACCGGCCGCTGACCGCCCGGTGCTTCGGCCCTCAGGTGCTCCGGTCTAATCGTCACACGCTGCCGATTAGAAATAGCCGCAACCTGTTGCAAACAAAGGGCGACGCGCTCGTCTAATCGTCACAAATTCACGGCCCCCGCTTTTTTGGAACCACACTCGCATTTCACGGGAATCACACAGCGGGGTGTGCCGCTTTGCGCCATTAGGCCGGCATTTACGCTTAACGCAATTTTTCAGTAATGCCGATCCATCTTTTGAAGCACCTGATAGCATCTGAGATATCCGACTATGCGAATCGAACACTCATACACAAAGAAAGCCCTGTTGCTCTTTGCCATTCTTTCGCTAGCTGCGCTCCGCGCGCCGGCGCAAACGAGCGTTACTCAATCCCTCATTACGCAGCCGGTGGACAACACCAAACTGACCGTGCTACGGGGCAACACGCATCCTTTAGCGCGCGCTGAGTTCGACCGTGGCGCGGCGCCGGCCAGCCTTCCGATGAACCACCTGTTGCTCGTCCTCAAGAGAAGTCCCGCGCAAGAAGCGGCTCTCGAAACGCTGCTGGCCGAGCAGCAGGATAAATCATCGCCCAATTACCACAAATGGCTCACGCCCGAGCAATTCGGCCAGCAATTCGGTCCTTCCGATCAGGACATCCAAAAGATTTCATCGTGGCTCGGGTCGTATGGTTTCCAAGTCGCGCATGTTTCAAACGGGCGCACTGTGATCGATTTCTCCGGCACGGCCGGGCAGGTGCAGTCGGCCTTTCATACGTCGATTCACCGATACGTCTTTGCGAGCGGGGAGGAGCACTGGGCGAATTCAAGCGATCCGCAGATTCCCACCGCGCTCGCTTCCGTCGTCGCCGGCGTGAACAAGTTGAACGACTTCCAGCCCAAGCCGAAGCACCGCGTCCTCGGCACGTTCAAGAAATCGCTGGCCACCGGGAAGGTCTCCGCGGTCGGCCCGAAGTTCACGTATCCGGGCAGTTGCTACGCATCAGACAGCACAAATTGCTACGCAATTGGGCCATCCGATTTTGACACGATCTATAACGTCCCAACGACCATTAATGGCGCTCGGCCCGGCACCGGAGAAACGATCGCGATCGTCAGCGATAGCGACATCAGTGACAGCGACGTAACCAACTTCCGCAGCCTGCTCGGTTTGCCGCCAGTGCCAAACCCGGGGAACGTCGTAACTCGCATTTTCCCCACAGGGACCAATCCTGGTGTCCAGGGCCCCTCATGCTCGGTGAACCAAGACGAGGAAGAGGCAGTCCTTGATGCTGAATGGTCCGGTGCTGCGGCGCCCGGTGCGCTGCTCGACCTCGTGATTTCACCGTCGAGTCAAAACTGCCTTAATGTTCCCAGCGAAGCCGGTTTCGTTTCTCCGAACGGTTGGGATTATTCCGCCTATTGGGTGGTTGACAACAATCTCGCTCCGATCCTGAGCGACAGCTATGGCGATTGCGAGCTGGCCCTTGGCACCGCCGGAAACGCCTTCTACAGCGGTCTGTGGCAGCAAGCGGCAGGAGAAGGAATAACCGTGTTGGTGGCTGCGGGAGATAGCGGTTCGGCGGGTTGCGATTACTACGATTACTCGAGCACTGAGACAGTTCAGCCCGCCGAGTACGGTTTGGCCGTCGACGGGGCTGCATCCACTCCTTACAACGTCGCCGTTGGCGGGACCGATTTCGACTACGCGAATTTCAACAATCCCAGTGCATATTGGAGTTCGAACAACACGACCAGTGGAACCACAACCACTGCATCCGCTCTGAAATATATCCCCGAGATGGCCTGGAACGATACCTGCACGAACTCCGTCATCTATCTGGGTCAGATTTCCGGCCTTCCCAATTCCGGCAGCGCCGCGTCAGCGTGCAACAGTGCCACGATCCAGCAATACTATTTGGTTGGGGCCGCTGGTGGCAGCGGCGGTGCAAGCAATTGCACGACGTCACCGCTGAACAGCAGTGCTCCCCAGGACTGTTCGGGCGGCTACGCAAAGCCAGTCTGGCAAACCGGGCTAGGGGTTCCCGCCGACGGCAAGCGCGACATTCCGGATGTCTCACTCTTTGCCTCAGATGGCGTGGTCTCCGAAACGGCCTACATTGTCTGCGAAGAGGATCTGAATCCCACGCCCGCTCCGTGCAGCCTCACACAGTCCGTCGAGGAAAACGGCTATCCAGTCTTTTATTTTGTCGCTGAGGGTGGCACCTCAGTCTCCGCACAGGCGTTCGCCGGAGTCATGGCGCTGGTGGATCAAAAGTACGGAAGACAGGGAAACCCCAACCCCACCTTTTACTCGCTTGCCGCCGAGGAATCCGCTTCGAGCTGCAATGCATCTAGCCCGGCGAGCTCCTGCGTGTTCAACGACGTGACCGTGGGGACGAATGCGATGCCGTGCCTGAGTGGCACCGTGAACTGCAACACGACGGGCTCCAATCAGATCGGCGTGCTCAGTGGATACAATGCCGGAACAGGTTATGATCTGGCAACGGGACTCGGCTCCGTGAACGTGGCAAACCTGGCCAATGCCTGGGGCCCCAATTTCTATATTACATCCTCGAGTCCTTCCGTGACCGTGAGCAGCCAGGGAGGGTCAGGCAGTTTCAGTGCGACAGTCACCGCGGTAAATGGCTTCACGGGCACTGTTACCCTGGGCTGCACGGGATTGCCAACGGGTGCTTCATGCACGTTTAGTCCTTCGGCCTCCGCCGTGCTGACCGCCACGACCACGAGCGTCACGATAAGTGTGATGGTGACTACGACGGCGCCCGCCGAAGTCATGCCAGCATCTCGGCCCTCCACGCACGGCAGGTGGTCGCCAGGGCGCGGACCGATAGCGCTCTCCTTACTTGCCTGCATGGGCCTGCTGTCGATCTATTTTTCTGGCACCCAACGTCGCTGGGGCAGGACGGCGCTCGCACTGATCGCTTTTTCGGTGCTGATCGCGGTTGCCGGCTGCGGTGGCGGGGGCAATTCTGTAGGAGGAGGCGGTGGTGGCGGAGGAGGTGGTGGTGGAACACCCACTGGTACCACGACCGTGAGCGTCACGGGCACCAACGGAACTACACAGTCCGTGCTGACGTTCCAATTGACGGTGAACTGAGCCCTTGCGATCTAGCGAAGAATCATCCCGGCGTAGCCGACGACCTGTTCGCGGTCGCCGCTGATGTCGCCGGAGGTCGCGTAGCGGACGAGCCGGGCCTCCGTCGCGCCGAGTTCCCTCACGGCCACGAGCATTGCCACCGTGGCCGCATAGCCGCACATCGAAATCTGCTCGAAGCGCACCGTGTCGTAAAGCCCGCGGGGATCGAGCGCCAGAATGCGGCTGATGGCGCGTTCGTCTTTCACACGCGTGATCGCGTCGCTTTCGTAGTGATTCATGTCCGAGCTGGCGATCACGAGCACGGGCTCGCTTTGCGCCGCCACCACCTGCGCGATCGCGTGGCCGAGCTCCTCGAGCATCGGATAGCGGTCGGTCCCCAGCACAACCGGCACGAATCGAAAATCTCCCGCGAGCCTTTGGAGGAAGGGAATCTGCACCTCGAGCGAATGCTCCCGCTCGTGCGCCACGGAGTCCTCCCGTAGCCGAGGGCACGCCCGCGCCAGTTCCCGCGCCAGCGATGAATCGATCCGCGCCTCGCCGAACGGCGTCGCGAAGCCGCCTTCGCTCAAAATCGCCAGCGGCTCGCCGCGCGGATAGTGCCGTGGCCCGAGCAGAATGCACCGTGCGGGAATTTCGAGCTGCGAATAGACCGCTCCGGCTACGTGCCCCGAATAGACATAACCCGCGTGCGGGACCACGCATCCGCGGGCCGTGGTTTTCGGCCCGCCGCCCGCGGTGTACTCGTCGATTTCGCGCGCGAGTTCCCGCGGGTCCGAGGGATAAAAGCTTCCGGCAACGGCAGGAGGGCGAATCATAGCAATCGGACCGGAATGAGCGGCGTCGCTCTGTGATGCGAGATCAGAGCGGCTTCGACGGCTTGCCCGTGATCTTGAGCGCCACCGTCTGCCCTGGCTGGTAGAGTACCTTCACTTTGTCGCCGTACTGATAGCCGCCCTGGTCGGTAAACTGCTGCATTGCGTCTTGAATCTGGGGCGAATACGTGAAGGTGTGAATGGCGAGCGAATTACCCTGTTCGCGGACCATTATGGAGTGTGCGTCCGCATGGATCACTTCCGCTTTGAGCCAGACTGGCTTTGGAGCGTTTTCCTTAATAATGATCGGAGACGAAATCGTCGCTTGCGCGCCGGCAGGCGAGACAGCCCCTGCAATCGCGGCGGCCAGCGCCAGGGCAGCGAGAATCCTAAAGCTCTTCATCGAACGAAATCTTCAAGGATTTCAGAAACTTGATGTCTTGCGGCGTGATTTCAACCTTCGGCGCGGTGACGTCCTCTTCGAGCACCTCCTCGTCCACGCGAATGTGCAGGGATTCGAGGAAGCGGCGGTCCTGGGAGGTCATCAGCTTAGGGTCCTGGGATGAGCGGCGGGCCAAGCCGATCGTCGCGTCCAGTTTCAGGACGATATCGAACCCCGCCGCGCGGATGCTGGCAATCGCTTCGGAGATGCGCTCGGATTCCGACACGGTGTCGTTGATCGCGTGCCCCAACTCCCGCAGCAACTGCTTCATCCGGTCGTCGAGTTGCAAGGGCGTCCCTCCTGTAGAAACCCTTCCTACCGTAATTCTAGTTTGTGTGCAAGGGGGAAACAAGCCCCCCGCCGCTGCTTCATCCGTGGTTGTCACCTGCCCCCGAATGAGCGGCAGCGGCGCCGCAAATCGCGCGGAAGAAGCGGGGTTGTAATAGAATCATGCCATGTCCGCTCAGTTGCTTCCGGCGCTCTGGCGCTCGATCGTCACGACGCTGCGCGTCCTCTGGCGCGTCACGCGCCAATTTTTCCACGAAGCTACGGGGGCGCTTTTTGGCGTTTTCGCCGCCTGGGCTGCGTTTGCCGCCTGGAAGCAATGGAGGCATCGCCCGGTCCTGTGGCTCATGGGCTTCGCCATCGCGTATGCCATAATGATGGCCGCCTTTGCCTTCGCGTCCTTTCGCCGGGCGCGGCGCGTCCGTTGATTTCCCCGATCGCTGATGACTGACGAAGCCAAGAAATCTCCCGCCTTTTCCGAGCGAAAATCCGCATCCACCACCGGCCTGCCGATGGAAGCCGTCGTCACACCGGACGACCTGCGCGGATGGGACCCCGAGCGCGACCTCGGCTACCCCGGCCAGTTTCCATTCACCCGCGGCGTCTATCCGACGATGTACCGCGGGCGATTGTGGACGATGCGGCAGTACGCCGGCTTCGGCGCGGCGGCCGAGTCGAACCGCCGCTACCGTTACCTGCTCGAAAAGGGTCAGACCGGGCTTTCGGTGGCGTTCGACCTGCCCACGCAGATCGGCATGGATTCGGACCACGCCCTCGCGCAGGGCGAAGTCGGAAAGGTCGGTGTGGCGATCGATTCGCTCGAAGACATGCAGGCGCTCTTCGACGGCATCCCGCTCGAGCGCGTCTCGACCTCGATGACGATCAACTCGACGGCAGCAATCCTGCTGGCGCTCTACGTTGCCGTGGCCAGGCGGCAGGGCGCAAACCTCGCGCGGCTTGCGGGCACGGTCCAGAACGACATCCTGAAGGAATACATCGCGCGCGGCACATATATCTACCCTCTGCGGCCGGCCATGCGCATCGTCACCGACATCTTTGCCTGGTGCCACAGCGAGCTACCGAACTGGAACGCGATTTCGATTTCCGGCTACCACATTCGCGAGGCTGGCTCGACCGAAGTTCAGGAAGTTGCGTTCACGCTTGCGAATGCAATCGCCTACGTCGAGGCTGCGGTCGCCGCCGGACTGCAGGTCGACGAATTCGCGCCGCAGCTTTCGTTTTTCTTCAACGCGCACAACGAATTCCTGATGCAGATCGCGAAGTTTCGCGCCGCCCGGCGCCTTTGGGCGCACATCATGCGCGACCGTTTCGGAGCGCGCGACCCGCGCTCGATGATGCTGCGCTTCCACGCGCAGACGGCGGGATCGGCGCTCACGGCGCAGCAGCCGGAAAACAACCTGGCGCGGATCGCTCTCCAGTGCATGGCCGCCGTGCTCGGCGGCTGCCAGTCGCTCCACGCCAACGCGCTCGACGAGGCGCTCGCCCTTCCGACCGAGCAAGCGGCGCTCCTCGCTCTGCGCACGCAGCAGATCATCGCGCACGAAACCGGCGTCGCAAACACGATCGATCCCGTCGGCGGGTCGTACGCAATCGAAAAGCTGACCAACGAAATCGAATCGGCCGCGAGAGATTACATTGCGAAGATCGACGCGATGGGCGGAATCCTGCGCGCGATTGAAACCGGTTACGTTCAGCGCGAGATTCAGAAGTCCGCGTACGAGTACCAGCGGGCCGTCGAGCGCGGCGAACAGGTGGTCGTCGGCGTGAATCGGTTTCAGGCCGAGCAGGAGCAGCCGATTCCCACGCTGCGGATCGACCCGGAAATCGAGCGTTCGCAGGTGGCGCGCCTGAACGCCCTGCGCGCCCGGCGCGACGCCGCTATGTCGCGCTCGGCACTCGAAGAAGTCGAGCGCCGCGCCCGCGGCAGCGAAAATCTAATGCCCGCGATTCTGGCAGCCGTCGAGGCCTATGCCACGGTCGGCGAAATTTCGGACACGCTTCGCCGCGTTTTCGGCGAATATCAGGAATCCGTCGTAATTTGACGATCCGACCAGGATCGTCATCCTGAGTGAGCGTAGCGAACGAAGGATCTCTCTTCCACAATTCCTGTGTCTCTGTGTTAGGTTCTCCCTCTACAATGACGCCGAAGGCCACGCCCGAAAATGAAATCCGCTGGCCGCGCCGCGTCCTGACGCTGGCCGGGGCGGTGAAATACATTGACGCCGCCGGCTATTGCACCCTCTTCCCGGTCAATAATGTTCCGCTGCCGTCGCTCTATTACGCCGTCACGCGGCGCAACATACAGGAAGAATTCGTTTGGGACCGGCTCATGGACATGGTCTGGCGCTGGAAAGACGAGTTGCCGCGCCGCCGGCGCGTGTTCTATGCGAAGTACTTTCGCGGCCGGGGCAGTTTCATATCGCTTGAGCAGCTCCCCTATTTCCTTGCCATGCGCGAAAGTGTTGCGGCCCCCGGGGACCATGAGCGTTTCTACGCCGATGGGCGCATCCGCGACGATGCCCGCGTGATCTGGGAGGCGCTCGAAAAGCACGGTCCGCTCGCGACGCTCGAGTTGCGCCACGCCTGCAACATGGAGACGACGGCGGGCAACGTCCGATTCAAGCGCGCCATTCTCGATCTGCAATGCCTTCTCGTCGTTTCCCATTTCGGCGCGGAGCAGGAAACAGGCGCCTGGGCGTCCGGGCGTTACGAATTGACGCACCGCGCTTTCCCGGAAGAGACCGCCTTGGCGCGGAAGATGACGCCGCAGGAAGCTCGCGTGCGGCTCGCGGGGAAGCATTTGGAGTGGCGTCCCGGCACGCAGCCGGCGCAACTGGCGCGCCTGTTTGGATGGTCAAAAGAACACGCGGTAACAGCCTATGGCGCGGCACGCATCGAAACGCCGCCTTCGAGAATCAAAAGGCGCAGATGACAATTATCCTCGCATCGGCCTCGCCTCGCCGCGCTGAGATTCTTCACAACGCGGGGATTCCATTCGATACGCAGGCAACGCTTCTCGACGAATCGCTCCTCGCGGGCGAGCAGCTGGGTGACTACGTCCGGCGCTTGGCGCTCGAGAAGGCGCGCGCCGCCGCAAATGTGCGGAGAGAGCCCGGAGACTATCTGTTCGTCGGCGCGGATACCGCAGTCGTGGCCGGCGAGGAAATCCTGGGCAAGCCCGAATCCGAAGAAGATGCGCGGCGCATGTTGCGGCTCCTGAGCGCAGCGGTGCACGAGGTTCACACCGGACTGGCGCTGCTGCGCCTCCCGGGTGAAACTGAGCGGGTGGTCGAGGAGATCACGCGCGTCACCTTCGCGCCGCTTTCCGAGGATGAAATCGACCGGTACGTCGCGACTGGCGAGCCATTTGATAAGGCCGGAGCCTACGCGATTCAAGGCATCGCGGGGCGTTACATCACTTGCATCGAAGGCTGCTACTTCAACGTGATGGGGTTGCCGCTCGCTCGGCTCTGGTCGCTCTTGCGGGAATTCGGCTGGCGGGATTTGGCCGGCGAGTGAGCCGCGTGAAAACAAAAACGGCGGCCGCGCAGCCGCCGTCCTGAAAGCAATCTCTAGTTTTACGAGTATCGCCGCGCTACTTCTTTTCTTCGGTCGCCACCGAAGCGGGCGGGTTTGCGGCTGGCGGAGTCGTCGCCGCCGGCTGAGCCGGTGGCGCGGGCGCTGGCTGGTCGCCGCGCATGCCTTCCTTGAACTCGCGCACTCCTTGACCAAGGCCCTTCATCACCTCGGGAATCTTCCTTCCGCCAAAAAGCACGAGGATGACGACGGCGATGATCAACAGATGCATTGGGCTGTCCCACATAGGGTACCTACCTTTCGCACCCGGTTCATCGAACCAGGCGCCCCAAACCTCACATTACATCATCCGCTGAATGTTGCGTCCCCCGAAAAGCACGAGGATCACGATAGCGATGACGACTAGATGCATGGGGCGGTCCCACGTCGCATGATGAATCACGTAGTACCACATGGGCTGCCTCGACGCCGGTTCGCTGAAAAGGCTCCCCAAAACTGCATCTGCCGCTACAGTATAACACGCTCATCCCCCACCCGGCGGGTGACGTGCTCGCGGTCGAGGTATTCGAGCAGCGGAATCGCATATTTCCGGCTGATTCCGGCAAGCTCTTTGAATGCCGTGATCGGCAGGCGGTCGCCTCGCTCCTTGCGATATTGGGCGAGCAGTTCGCGCAGCCGCTCCAGCGCCGTGCGATGGAAGACCAAGTCCTCCACCACTTTCACCAGCACTTTTTCGCGAAGGAGTATCTGCAGGATTTTCTGCGCCCTCGTCGGCTCAACCGGCAGCTTTTCAAGTACGGCCGTCACGCTCGGCACGGTCAATCCGGCGCGTTCGAACTCTCGTTCGATGATCTCCTTGGCGCGCGACTCTTCCGGCGAGAGAGCGATCTCGCGCCCGGCCCGTTGTACGAGGTCGCCCGCCACGGTCACGGCTCCGCGTTTGCCAAGGTCCCTCAGCGCCGCCTCGAAAAGTTCGGCGCGCGGCCTGCCGATGCGCCCGCGCAGTTCCTGCTTCGGAATCCCCGGCAGCAGGGGATTCGCGCTGTGAAACTGCTCCACCGCCTCTGCGATCGCCGCGGCGCACTTTACGACGGCCTGTTCGGGCATCACCGTCAGAGGCTGTTCGGCCAGAACGCGCAGCATTTTCTTTTCAACCAGTTTCGCGACCGTTGTTCGGATTTCCGCTTCGATCCAGCCGGTGCGGGCGAGGATATCTTCGAGCGTCATTCCGCGTGGTGCGGATTCAGCGAGCGCGATGAGCACGTCCTCGTGGTCTCCGCTCTCCAGTGTTTCGACCGAAGCCATCGCATCGGGATCGTTTCGCCGGTGCCGCGGCGGGCGATCGTCGATCACGAAGCCGCCTCCGATCGTCACCACCGGAGAAAACTTACGTAGGATGAACCGGTCGCCCGGGAGCAGCAGGAGTTCGTCATCCAATCGCAACTGCGCCAGCCCCGAGGAGCCGGGCGCCAGTTCCGCACCGTCGAGCAAAACGACCTGGGCGATTGTCTCAGCCGCGCCCTGATGGAAATGGGTGCGAGCGCGGTTCCGCAAGGGGCCCGCCGACGGCAGCAGGGTGATGCGCGCGTCCACTTTCCTGGTGGACGTGAATATTCCCGGTGGTGCCAGGACCATGCCCCGCTTGATGTCTGCGTGTTCGATGCCCTGCAAATTTACCGCTGTGCGCTGGCCCGCGACGGCCTGCTCGATCGCCTTTCCGCCTGAATGCAGGCCGCGCACCCGCACGCGCCTCCCCAGCGGGTATATTTCGACCTCGTCTTTGACCTTCAGTGAGCCTGAAATCAGTGTTCCCGTAACGACGGTGCCAAAGCCCTTCGTCGCGAACGATCGGTCGATGGGCAGGCGGAAATGGCGGGTGGCATCCTTCTCAGGCGTTTCGCGCGCGGCCCGCAGCAGTTCCTGTTTCAGCGCATCCAGTCCCGCGCCGGTACGGGCGCTCACCGGCACGATCGGCGCGCCTTCGAGGAACGAGCCGCGCACGAACTCCTCGATTTCGAGCCGTACGAGGCCGAGCATGTCCGCGTCGACGAGATCGGATTTCGTCACGGCGACGATGCCTCGCGAAATGCCGAGCAGCCGGCAAATGTCAAAATGTTCGCGCGTCTGCGGCTTGATCGATTCGTCCGCCGCCACCACGAGCAGCACGATGTCGATTCCGCCCGCTCCGGCCAGCATGTTGCGCACGAAGCGCTCGTGCCCGGGAACGTCCACGAACCCGAACCGTGCTTCGCCCAGATCGAGAAACGCGAAGCCCAGATCGATCGTGATGCCGCGCCTTTTCTCTTCCTCAAGACGGTCCGGATTCGTGCCGGTTAGCGCTTCAACAAGCGCGGACTTCCCGTGGTCGATGTGGCCGGCCGTCCCGACGATGACGTGTTTAACGCTTTCCATTCGGAGGCAATTCCCCGCGGCAAGATGCTAACGGACGGTGGGAGAAATGGTCAAACTCAAACGCTGTTGCGAGAAAACTATCGCACGCGCCGCGTGACGGACGCGATTTCCTCGGCAATGGCCAGCGCGGCACCGCGAGGGTTCGCGGCGGCGGTGATCGGCCGCCCGACCACGAGATAGTCAGCACCGGCGCGAATCGCCTCGGCTGGCGTTGCCACGCGCGATTGGTCGTTCAGAGACGCGGCCGCTGGCCGGACCCCTGGCACCACGATCAGGAATTTCGGTCCGCAGGCCTGGCGGATCGGAGCCGCTTCGTGCGCCGACGCGACGACGCCGTCCAGACCGGCTCCCTTCGCCAGCCGGGCCAGGGCCAGAGCCCGCGATCCGGGCGACCCTGCGATTCCGACCCTGCGAAGCTCCGCCGCATCCATGCTGGTCAGGATCGTCACGCCCAGCAGCGCCGGGCGGTTCTTTTTGCCCGCCACGGCTTCGCTTGCCGCGCGCATCATTGCCACGCCGCCCAGTGTATGCACTGTCAGCAGGCGAACCTTGGGCAGGCCCGCCGTTGCGGCCACAGCGCCGGCGACCGTGTTCGGGATGTCGTGGAACTTCAGGTCGAGGAAGATCCCGAATCCCAGGCTGGCAAGCTTCTCGACGGCCTTCGGCCCTTCCGCTGTGAAGAGCTGGCTGCCGACCTTGAACAGCCCCGCCGCTCCCTGAAGCCGGCGCGCCAAGACGCACGCCGGCCCCAGGCGATCAACATCCAGGGCTACAATTAGTTGCGATGATCCGAGGCGGGACGTGGAGGCACCTTCAGGAGTTCCAGCCGGACCTTTGCGAGGCCGTGCTGGTCGAAACCGAGCTCTTGGGCTACTCGATAGGAAACATCGAGTTCGCGGCCCTCCACATATGGACCGCGGTCGTTGATTCGGACTACCTGGCTTCGGTGGTTCCGTGGGTTGACTACCCGCACGATGGAGCCCAGCGGCAGGGTTGGATGGGCCGCCGTCTCGCCGTACATGTCATATGTCTCCCCGGTCGCTGTCGGCAGACCGTCGAAATCCTCGCCGTACCAACTTGTGGTGCACTCCCAGATTGCCAGTGGCTTTGGCTGGCCCTTGGCGTTGGACTGGTATGGGCTGTTCGTCTTTCCCGCCACCGTGGGATTAGCTGCGGGAGTCAGGACCAACATAAGCAGTGCTAAGAACACCGCCTCGAAAACTACGAATAGCCTACGCTTCATATTCACCTAACCTTTTTGAAATCAACATATTGTATCTTCTTGAGGAACCTTAAAGCAACCGCTTTATGCCTGTAAAGATCCTCGTAAACTGCTGATTTCAAATAGCTTTTCGTCCCGGCACCACATTTCGAGGACGCCCACGAGACGCTGTGACGCCCTTGGGTCTGCGAAATGGGCTGTTCCTACTTCAACCGCCGAGGCGCCTGCAGCCATATATTCGGCTACATCGCCAGGGCTCTCAATACCGCCAAGCCCTACAATCGGTATCTGAATCACCCGATTCGCCTCGTAAACCAGCCTGAGCGTTATAGGTTTTATGGCCGGACCCGACAATCCGCCCGTTGTACTACCCAGACGGGACTTCCGGGTGTGTGGATCTATACACAATGCCGGATAGGTGTTTGCTATTACGAGGGCGTCGGCTCCTTCTGCCTCCGCAGCCTTCGCAGTAAGTCCAATTTTTCCAACCAGGGGAGATAGCTTCACCCACAAGGGACGACCCTTCGAGGCCCTTCTGCACTCAGCCACGACCTCCGTAGTAAGTTCCGGATCGACCCCGTACTCGGCTCCCCCGTGCTCCACGTTGGGGCAGGAGATGTTGAGTTCATAGGCGGCCAGCCCTTCCGCGTCTTCTAGGACGCGGATCACCTCGACATACTCGGCCACGGTCCGCCCGAACACGTTGGCTATGACTGCGGTGTCGTACTGGCGAAGCAGCGGCAATTTCTCGGCAACGAACGCCCGAACGCCGACATTCTGCAGTCCGATGGCATTGATCATACCGCTCGGCGTTTCGACCATTCGGGGAGCAGGGGCACCACTCATGGGCTGCGCGGAAAGCCCCTTGACGACGATCCCGCCCAAGCGGTTCAAGTCCACGAGCTGCGCAAACTCGACTCCGTAGCCGAATGTGCCACTTGCGGCAATAATAGGGTTTTTGAGGGAAACTGCGCCGACGTTAACTCGGAGGTCTACCCCCGAGGGCCGTGCTTGCGGCCGCGCCAGCTCGGGCGAACTCACTGATTTCAGTTTAGCACGCGAGTCAAGATTTCCACCGGCGCGCCGGATTCCGGCGCTGCGAACTCGTCGTCGTCTATGCTAGGATGAGGCGCTCAAATGCGCGTCGTAGAAAAACGACAACTGCTGTCCGCCGCCGAAATCAACCGTTCGCTCCAGCGGCTCGCGCACGAAATCATCGAAAAGAGCGAGGGTGCCAAGGACCTCGCGATCGTCGGCATTCGCCGCCGGGGTGTCACGTTGGCGGATCGCCTGGTCACGGCGATTCGCAGCTTTTCCAAGGTGGATGTCCCGATGGGCATTCTGGATATTGCGCTTTACCGCGACGACCTTTCGACGATCGGCGCTCAGCCCTCGTTGCAAGGCACGGAGATCGACTTCCCGGTGGATGATCGCGACCTGGTCGTTGTGGACGACGTGCTCTATACCGGCCGCACGATCCGCGCTGCCATGAACGGCCTCTTCGATCTTGGCCGCCCGCGCCGGATCCGGCTCTGCGTGCTGATCGACCGCGGCCACCGCGAACTTCCGGTCGAGGCCACTTTCATTGGCCGCACGGTGCAGACCAGCGATACGGAAATCGTCGAAGTTCGCTTACAGGAAATCGATGGTGAGGAACGCGTCGTCCTCGTCGACCGGGTTGACGACGCTTCCTGATTGCCCCCGGATTTCGGAGGCCGAAGTCTGAAGGGAAAAAGTGCTCCCGTACTTGCCACACTTGCTGGGTATCGAAAACCTCACGACCGAGCAAATCTCTTTCATTCTCGATCAAGCCAAGCCCTTCCAGGAATTCCAGCGTTACCCATTGAAAAAACTCGCCACACTGCGAGGTAAGACTGTCGCCATCGCCTTCTTTGAGCCTTCCACGCGCACGCGCATCAGCTTCACTACCGCCGCTTCGCGCCTCGGCGCGGATACGATGGCCCTCCAGGCCGAATCGTCGAGTGTCAAGAAGGGCGAATCGCTCATCGACACCGTCCGCACCATCGAGGCCATGCGTCCCGATGGCATCGTCATTCGCCACAGCTCCTCCGGCGCTCCCGAGTTCGTCGCCCAGCGGCTCGAGATCCCGGTGTTGAACGCGGGCGACGGCACGCACGAGCATCCCACGCAGGCACTCCTCGACGCGCTCACGATCCGCGACCGCAAGGGCAGGCTCGACGGCTGGAACGTCACGATTCTCGGCGACGTCCTGCACAGCCGCGTGGCGCGCTCGAATATCCATCTGCTCAGCAGGTTTGGCGCGAAGATTACTTTGTGCGGCCCGGCCATGTGGGTGCCGCGCGAACTCGAAAGTCTCGCGCCGGGCTTGCGCTGCACGTCGTGCACGGAAGCCGCGCTCGAAGGCGCCGACGTCGTCCTGGTGCTGCGCGTCCAGACGGAGCGCATTCACGAGCCTGCGCTCGCCCCCGAAGAATACATCCTTGGCTATCAGCTCACGGCCAAGCGCCTGCGCCTCGCTCGTCCGGACGCCCTCGTCTTGCACCCCGGCCCCATGATTCGCGGCCTCGAAATCGATTCCGCCGTGGCGGACGGGCCGCAGTCCGGAGTGCTCGAACAGGTGACCAACGGCCTCGCCATCCGCATGGCCCTGCTCTACCATCTCATCGGCCGCGCGCCGGCCGACGCGCCTCATCCCGCAAAGGATCGCTCGAATGCTTCTGATTAAGAACGGCCGTGTCCTCGATCCTGCAAGCAACACCGATGTGGCTCTCGACATTCTGCTCGAGGGCGACCGCATCGCGCGCACCGGCGCGAATCTTTCTGCTGACCGTGCCGAGGTCTTCGACGCGAAGGGCCTGATCGTCGCGCCCGGCTTCATCGATCTCCACTGCCATCTCCGCGAACCCGGCCAGGAATTATCCGAAACGATCGAGACCGGCACGCGCGCCGCGGCTCGCGGCGGCTTCACGGCCGTCTGCTGCATGCCCAATACGCAGCCGGTGAACGACAGCGCCTCGGTCACCCGCGGCATTGTCGAACGCGCCGCGGCGATCGCCAGCGTGCGCGTCTGGCCGATCGGCGCGGCGTCCGTCGGCAGCAAAGGCGAAGCGCTCGCCGAAATCGCGGCGATGAAGGACGCGGGCATCGTCGCCGTCAGCGACGACGGCAAGCCCATCGCCACCGCGCGCCTCATGCGCCAGGTGATGGACTACTGCAATTCGCTAGGCCTGCCCGTGATCGATCACTGCGAGGATTCGTCGCTCTTCGCCGGCGGCGTGATGCGCGAAGGGCCGCAGTCGACCCGGCTCGGCTTGAAGGGCATTCCGGCGCAATCGGAATCCATCTGTGCCGGGCGCGATGTCGAGATCGCCGCGCTCACCGGCGCGCGCCTGCACATCGCGCACATGTCCACGCGCGGCGCGCTCGAATATGTGCGCGGGGCGAAAAAGCAGGGGCTGCGCGTCACTTGCGAAGTCACACCGCACCACTTCACCCTCACCGACGAGGATGTTCGCTACGACTCGCGCTACAAAATGAACCCGGCGCTCGCCTCCCGCGAAGACCGCGACGCCCTCATCGCCGGTTTCGCCGATGGCACCGTCGACGCGATCGCCACCGATCACGCCCCGCACCATCCCGCCAGCAAGGACGTCGAGTTCGATCACGCGCCCTTCGGCATTACGGGATTCGAAACCGCTCTCGTGCTCGGTCTCGCTGAGTTGGTCCACACCGGAAAAGTTTCGCTCATGCGACTCGTCGAGCTTTTCACCACTGGCCCGGCCCGCGTCCTCGGCATCGAGCGGAAGATTGCGCCCGGCGAGCCCGCCGATCTCACCATATTCTCCACCGATCGCGAATGGACGTTCCGCGCCGACGAATCACCCAGCAAATCGCGCAACACGCCCTTCGACGGCCGCGCCTTCCGCGGCGCGCCTATGGCTACTATCGTCGCCGGCCGCATCGCTTTCCGCCTGCAAGTGTGATTCGGATGGCGTCACCTGCTCCAGCCCCGAAAAAGTCCGATGTGAGCGACTACCTTGCCGTTGAGCGGACGTTTCTCGCGTGGATTCGCACGGGTCTGGCGCTCATGGGTTTTGGTTTCGTCGTGGCACGCTTCGGTCTCTTCCTGCAGGAGATCCGAATCGTCGAGCCCGGTTTGCAGGGCCGCGCCAACGGCGGAAATTCCGTCTGGTTCGGAACCGCGCTGATTGTGACCGGCGTCCTCGTGGATGTATTTTCCTGCTGGCACCACGTCAACCTCGTGCGGCAGTTGGATCGCGGCGAAAGTGAGTTTACAAAACCCTCCAAAGCGTCCATCGGCTTGGCCGTCTTCCTGGCGTTGGTCGGCGTGGCCATGGCTATTTATCTCGTTTCCGTCCAAATGTGACGGTACGGTTATTGAGAACCAGGAGGCGGCAATGCCTTTAACATTCGATAAGGGAATTGTCAGCAAGCCCAGCAATCATTCGGTGGACGAAACTGTCGAAAAATTGAAGGGAATTCTACAAGCAAAGGGAGTGATGCTTTTCGCTCTCGTCGATCATAGCGGTGAAGCCGAAAAAGCAGGTACGAAGATGCGCCCCACCAAGCTCCTGATTTTCGGCAGCCCGAAAGCCGGAACTCCGCTCATGCTTGCTTCGCCGAGCGCCGCTATCGACTTGCCGCTAAAAATTCTCGTCGCGGAAGACGAGAGCGGGAAGGTGTGGGTCTCGTACAACGATCCCGCCTACCTGAAGGAACGCCACAATCTGCCGGAGAATCTGCTGCAAAACATCGCCGTCGTCGAAGCCGTCGCCGCAAAAGCCGCCGAGTAACCTTGGCGTGTACCTCGTTCCGCGCGGCCCCATTTAGTCCCCGTAGGGGCATAGTCCGCCGCGTTAGATGCCCGGCATCGATGCTTCGGGCTCCAGTTTCCCTTTCGATTTTCTCTATGTCTCTGTGTCTCTGTGGCTGATTCTTAGTGTGCGGCGGGTTCTGCGGCGGGGTGCATCCCGTGTTGCGGAACTTCGTGGACGCCGCGCGCCGGCGGCTCCTGGTGGAATCGGAAGAGTTGATTGAGCGGCCCGGCGCCCTTGCCGATCTGGTAGGACTTCTCGATCGCCTTCGTGACGTACGCCTTCGCGAGGATCACGGCTTCGCGCAACTGCTGGCCGCCCGCGAGCTGTGCCGCGATCGCCGAAGAGAAAGTGCAACCCGAACCGTGCGTATTCAGGCTTTTCACGTGATCGCCGCCGAACGTCTCGACGTCGGTGCCGTCGCAAAGCACGTCGATCGGTTTCTCCAGATGTCCGCCCGTCACGATCACGGCGCGCGCGCCCATTTCGAGCAGCTTCTGCCCCGCCGCCTTCATTCCGTGCAGGTCTTTCACTTCCATCCCCGTCAGGAATTCCGCCTCGGGGATGTTCGGAGTGATCACGCTGGCGCGTTTCAGCAACTCGTCGCGCACGAATTTCAGCCCCGGCGCGTCGAGCAATTCGGCGCTGCCGGCTGTCGGCCGCGAAACGGGATCGAGTACGACATGCGCGAATTTGTATTTGTCGAGAAATTCGGCGACCACCGAGGCGTTTGCGCGGTTCGCGAGCATGCCGATTTTCACGCCCGCGATGACGGAGTCTTCGGCGAGCGCTTCAAGCTGCCCGCGCAGTGTCGCGGCGGGAGTTGCTTGCACGGAGCGTACGCCCTGGCTCGATTGCACCGTCAGCGCCGTCACCGCGGCCACGCCGTAGCAGTTGTGCGCCGCGAATGTCTTCAGGTCGGCTGCCACGCCCGCGCCGCACGAGGGATCGAATCCCGCGATCGTCAGCAGGATGGGCGGTGCCTGGTTCCCGTGATTGGTGTGAGTAGCGTGACTGCTCAACTTGACGTGCCCTCCGCGTGAGGCACAAATGCCGGCGACACCCAAACGCGGAGCGCGCCGGCAAAGAAAAATGTACGCGCCTTCTTACCCTGCGCGCAACAACAATCTTTTCTCGGGGTAGTGCGTCAGTTTCCGGGTACGCCGTGATACGGCCACAACCAAGTTTGTGAAGAGGCCCAGACCATGGCCGATTTCGAGAGCGCCTCGATAAGGTTTCGCATTTCAAGGGAAATGAAATCCGTGATGGGCGCGGTCACGTGAGCGCGGGAAAACACTAAGAACAACCGATGCGAATGGTCCGATAATTGGCGGAAATCTGTTCCGGGTGGTTTGTCGGCTATATGAAAGTTGAAGGCACGGCAACGGGCCACGCTCTCAACTTCCGGATACGCCGTCATCCGCCCGCAACCGGCAGCAGGCGCCGATGGAGATTTCAACTTCCCACAAGACTTCGCGGGACCTAGCGGCCGCTAAGATAGAATGCGGACATATTTGTTGATTTGGCTTCATTCGCCAAATACCACCTTGCTGCTGGTCGTTTCGGCGGACCTAGCGATGAGCGGTCCATTTTTACTTACGTTTTCCTCTCCTGTAACATCACACTCGTGAAGCCTTTGGAGTTGCTCGGCCAGGCATTTTCTCGAGACGGCACCGTCCTGAAGCTGATCCGTCGCAGCGACGAGTACATCATCGTCGCCAATGGGAAGAGCCTTATGTCGAGCCGCATGCACGGCTCGGAGGAGGCGCTGGCGACGTTTGCCTGCCGACGGGCGCGGATGCTGGAGCAGCCCAGCTTGCTCATTGGCGGCCTCGGTATGGGTTTCACGCTACGTGCGACGCTCGATCTCCTCCCACCGAACGCGATGGTTATCGTGGCCGAGATGGTGCCCGCGGTAGTGGAGTGGAATCGTGGCCCGCTCGGACCGCTGGCCGGAGAGCCGCTGAAGGATACGCGCGTACGGGTCGAGATCGATGACGTCGCCGTCACACTCAGTTCATGCCGCGGCCAGTTCGATGCCGTGCTGCTTGACGTGGACAACGGTCCGGCCGCTTTTACCGCCTCGAACAACGCCGGGCTCTATGACGACCGGGGAATCGCCGCCGCTTTCGCGGCTCTTAAGATCGACGGGGTGCTGGCCGTCTGGTCGGCCCGAGAGGATCGGAAATTCGAGCAGCGCTTGCGCCATGGCAGGTTCGCCGTCGAGGTGGAGCGCGTGCGCGGTCGCCTGAAAAAGGGCGGTCCCCGCCACACCATCTTTCTGGGTCACAAATCTCCGGGGAGGTGAGAGCACTTGGACGAGGCCAACTCCCGACAAACGGTGTTGTGTTCCGGACGAATGGTCGCCAACTCGGAAACTAAGATGGGTCTCGCGGTAAGTTTCGAGTACGCCATGAACCAGGCGCAATCATAGGGCAGTTCAATCGTAGGCCGCTTGTGTGGCCACGCAGGAGTTGTTGTCCAGTTTCCTCTGGTCCTGGCGCGAGACAAGCGCGATTGAAGATCTATACCGTCCTAATTGACTTCTTCTGCGCTGTTCGAACGGTTCAGTTGGAGGTGACTGGGTGTATATTCTTGACTGTCAGAATGCCCGAGTGGAATTTTTGGGCTTATCCTACGTATCTGCCGCAACATGGTGTTGGTCCCCTACATCCGCGTGCTTTCGGCCGCATTTTTGATGGGATTGGCGGC
Source organism: Candidatus Acidiferrales bacterium (assembly GCA_049523255.1). GTDB lineage: Bacteria > Acidobacteriota > Terriglobia > Acidiferrales > UBA7541 > Palsa-295. The sequence continues at coordinate 45,087 of JBEKNB010000002.1, forward strand.
GGCCGCGCCGATGGGCCCCGTCAACATGCTGGCCATCCGCCGCGGCATGATCGGAGGTTGGCGCCATACCCTCGCCTGCGGAATCGGCTCCGTCACCGGCGATCTAATCCTCTTCTCTCTGGTCCTCCTCGGGGGTGACTACCTCCTTCCCAATCTGTCCAACCCGACGCTCCAGACCGTCCTGGCGGCCATCGGCGTAATCGTACTGCTTCCGCTGGGAATCTACTTCCTCGTCCGCGCCGTCAAGGACCCCCTGCGGGCCTATGCCAACGCTCGCCAACACCCGGACGAGAGCACCGTCCCCGAGCATCTGATCGCTGAAGTCGCCGACGCTGCCGCCTTGACCGTCTTCAACCCCTTAACCGTAGTTTACTGGGTTGGCGTTACCTCCAACTGGCTCCCCGTCGCCCATTCAGTCTTGGGCTACAGCGCGCCGGGGTGGGGAGTCCTGATGGTCGCCGCTGGCCTGACGACGTGGTTCACCGCGCTGATCGTCCTCGTTCGCTTCATCCCGCAGCGCATCGGCCCGGCCTTCTTCCGCCTCGTCAACGCCGTCCTTGGCCTTATCCTCCTTGGCTTCGCCACGTTCTGTGTAACAGTCCTGTCCCGCCATTTCCTGCACTAAACGCAGGTTCCCAACACTTGTGGAGCGAGCCGGCGCTGGCGGAAAAATGTAGCGCCGCGCTTTAGTGCGGCATCTTTTGCTTGTGCCCGGCAGTCAAAAAAGTGAAAATCTGGCGGCAAACGCGAGGTTGCGAATGAGCGCTCTCCGGAATCACCCGCGCATTACGCCGTTTCTGTGGTTTGACTCCAACGCCGAAGAGGCCGTCGACTTCTACGTCGGCGTCTTCAAGAATTCGCGCCGCCTCGGCGAGCTGCGCAACACGGGCGACGCCCCCGGCCCGAAAGGCGGCATCCTCACCATCGCCTTCGAGCTCGATGGCCAGCAGTTCACCGCGCTCAATGGCGGCCCTCACTTCAAATTCACCGAAGCCATCTCGTTCGTCGTGCGCTGCGATTCGCAGCAGGAAATTAATCACTACTGGTCGAAGCTGACCGCCGGTGGCAGCGAGGTCCAATGCGGCTGGCTCAAGGACAAATTTGGCCTTTCCTGGCAGATCGTTCCCGCGCGCCTCTCCGATCTCGTGAAGCATCCCAAGGCCATGCAGGCCATGCTCAAGATGAAAAAGCTCGACATCGCCGAACTTGAGCGCGCCGCCCAATCGTAATTCGGCGTGAAGTATCCTCGGCCCGGGCTGCGAAAATCCGCAACAAGCCCGGTGTGCCCTTACGAGCGTTGAATCAGCTCAAGGCGGTTACCCGCCGGATCGATCGCGACGCCTATCATGATGCCGGTGTTTCCGAACGCACGAGGATCACCGGCCATCGATCCGCCGGCCGCCTTGATGGCCGCGACTGTCGCCGCCATGTCCTTCACGTTCAGGATCACGTGCGCAATCGGGTCCTTCAGGTCGTCGGAATCGCGATGCGTGATCACGATCGGCTCGCTTTTGTTGGCCTTTGCGGCGTCGGTCGTCGCACCGAAGTTCACGAAGATCTCCGCTCCTCCGGGCGCATTGATCCGATTGACCTCCCACATGCCGAACGCGGCCTCGTAGAACTTCGCCAATGCGGCAGGGTCTTGCGCGCCGACTCGCACCGAGTTCAGCGTCACCTGCGCGTGTGCGGCGCTCGCGAGCAGCAGCGCGGCCGTTACCGCCATCACAGTTGCGTAAATGTTCTTCATCGAAGTCTCCAGTGGCGCGCCTCATTGGCGATGGGCCGCGCCGGGATCAACAATTCACATGTCCGTCGCCAAAACTCTGATCGGCGGTGAAATCCTATCCGCCAAAGCCTCAAAGTTCAACCTGGTTCGGTAGGTTTCAATCGGAATCAGCGTCGCGTTCAACATCCTCGCGCGCTGGGGCTACGCCGGGATCGCCTTGATGTTTGGCATCTGGGTCGTCACGCTGCATATCCCGCGCGTCCTCGGACTCTACGGCATCCCCGGCGCCCCGCGCGATCCATCGTTGCCGCGTCGCCCGCCATGCCGGAAAAGAAGTCGCCGCGGACGCGATAGTCGAATCGCTCGCTCGGAGTTTGGCGAGCCGCGAGCATTCCCGCGAAAAGGAAGCCGCAAAGAAAGAGGGCCGCGACGAGAGACGCGGGGAAAGCGCGGTGTATAGCGATCCTGACGCATGCTGCCGGGCTATAATCGGGTTCTCGGGAGCGACGCACAACCCTATTGCCGGATAGTCGGCAACTCGGAAGTTAGCCCGAACTGCCACGCTTCATTTGGATTGCGCGCGGCGGTGGATTACGGGAAGAGCCCGCGGACTAGCGTGGCGTCCGCCACGCGCCCGACCGCCAGAACGTAAGCGCCGGTGCGCATATGCGTGCGATGCTTCCGCATCGATTCGTGCACTTCGAGGAACGCGCGCCGCAGGATCGATTCGAGCTTTGCGTTCACTTCGGCGAGCGGCCAGAAGAAGCTTTGTAGGTCCTGCACCCATTCGAAGTAGCTGGCGGTGACGCCGCCGGCATTCGCCAAAATATCGGGCAGCAGCAGAATGCCCTTGCGCGCCAGAACTTCATCCGCGTGCGGCGTCGTGGGGCCGTTCGCGGCCTCTGCGACGATTTTTGCCTTGATCTGTTCCACGTTGTTCAGCGTGATCACGTTTTCGAGCGCCGCGGGAACCAGAATGTCGCACTTCATCGTCAGCAGGTCGTCGTTTGAGATCCGCGAAGTGCCCGGCATTCCGACCACGGTTCCGGAGCGCTCCTTGTAACGCATCGCCTTCAGCGGATCGATCCCGCGCGAATTGAAGACGCCGCCGCGCGAATCGCTGATCGCCACGATGCGCGCCTTTTTCTCGGCGAACAGCTTTGCCACCATCGAACCCGCGTTACCGAATCCCTGGATCGCGACGCTTGCGCCACGCAGCGACATCTTCTTTATCTTGCACGCCTCTTCGACAACCACGAGGACTCCGCGCGCCGTCGCTTCCTTGCGTCCTTCGGAGCCGCCGATCGAAACCGGTTTGCCGGTCACCACGCCGAGCGTCGAATAGCCCTTCGTCATGGAGTAGGTGTCCATGATCCACGCCATCGTCTGCGAGTCCGTGTAGACGTCCGGCGCGGGAATATCCTGTTCCGGCCCGATAATCGGCAGGATTTCGGACGTGTACCTCCGCGTCATCCGCTCGAGTTCCGCTTTGCTCATGCGCTTGGGGTCGCAGATCACGCCGCCCTTGCCGCCGCCGTACGGGATGTTGACCGCTGCGCACTTCCACGTCATCCACGTCGCGAGCGCTTTCACTTCGTCGACCGTGACGTTCGGATGGTACCGGATGCCGCCTTTCGCCGGTCCGCGCGCCACATTGTGCTGCACGCGGTAGCCGGTGAAAACCTTCAGCTGACCGTTGTCCATCTTCGTCGGGATGGACACTTCGAGCACCCGCTTCGGTGTGCGGAGCATTTGCCGGAGTCCCGGATCGAGCTTCAGATGTTCTGCCGCGATATCGAACTGGATCTGCGCGATGCGGTGGGGATTCAGATCCTCCCGCGGCGCGATCCGCGGCATAGGTTGGGGAACCGCCTTGGCGGTGGCCATCGTGCCTTCCTCCTGAAGGTGGGGAACCCTTGCGCTGCCTTCTATTCGTCCCTGACGCTGTGAATGGCCGTATGCTTGTAAGTCTTACGAAGGTCGAAGTTTAGCCAAGTGGCAAAAGATGTCAATGGAAACCCCAGCCGCAGTGCTACCTATGAAACAACCGGAAGCAGCTTCCGTGGCGCGAAATCTGCGCCAATTCCTTTTTAAGCTGTTGCAAACAGGCATGTTAAATGCAACCCGGCCGTCGAGCCCTTCCGGTCCCACCGGGTTCGACTTTTCAGCGCCGGTACCACAAGAAACACAGTTGACCCCTTGTCGGCCGGCAAGTTACGCTCCCCGCCTGATGCGCCAAGTTCATGCGGAGGCGCCGCCCACCGCGCGCGAACCGGAATCGTCGCGCGGATTCTTCGGGCGATGGTGGCCGGCGGTGCTGGCGCCTGCGGGCGTCGTGCTGGCCATCGCGACGATCGTCCTGTGGAGCGAAAGCCGCCGCCTCGACCAGCAACTCGCCGCGCTGCGCGCTTCCGCACAGCAGCAACAGCAGCAACTCCGCGAAGCGCGCGAGGCTGCCGACTTCGTCGCCGCGCGCGACACGATCACCGTGGCGCTCGCGCCGCAACCGGACATGCCGAAGGGCGCGGCGCACGTGATGTACAACGCGAAGATGGGCATGCTCATGTACGACGGCGAAATCGCGCCCGCGCCGGCGGCAAAAAGCTACCAGCTCTGGCTTTTCCCCCTGCAGGGCAAGCCGGTCAGCGCGGGCGTCTTCAATCCCGTCAGTGGCCGGCCCAATCACTGGATGATGAAGCTGCCGGAAGGGATCGCGCCGAAAGCTTTCGCCGTGGCGCTCGAGCCCGCGGGGGGCATGCCGCAGCCAACCGGGCCGATGGTCCTCATGGGGTCGGTCTCCCGAGGGATGGATGAGAAATGAGGCTTGCCGCATTACAACGTTTGGGGATATAAGAGAAGTTGTCCAGCCGGAAAGGCCAGCGGCCTGTTCGTTACTGAACACACCCATCTCCCACAGCAACGTTGCACTTTGTTCCCGATCTTACGCGCTCCTGGCGGAAGGAACGGGAATGCACGAATCGGCCATTCTCTGAGGAGGGAACCATGAAAAAGGCCATCAGCACATTCGGGCTGCTCGCGCTGCTCTTCGCCGCGATCGGCTTTTCCACAATGCACACCACACGCGCTGCCGACGCTCAGACGTGGACCGGCTGGATCAGCGACAGCCACTGCGGAGCGAAGGGCATGAGCGCGGATCACAAGGCCTGCGCCCAGACCTGCGTCAAAACCAACGGTGCGAAATGGGTTTTCGTGAACACCGCGGATAAGAAAGTCCTCGAAATCGAAAATCAGGCCGTTGTGAACGGCGACAAGGACCTCGGGCAGGAAGTGAAAGTGACCGGCCACGTGACGGACAAGGGTGCGCTCCACGTGGACAGCATCAAAGCAGCCAGCTAAGCAATCCAGCTTTCCGGGAACCGGGTGCGGGTTTCGAGTGAATGCCCGCACCCTTCCCGCATCTCCCGAGAACTTCCGTCGCGCGCGCATTGAATCCAGCCGTCACGCTTTTGTAATCCGATCCACGCCCATGTACGGGCGCAGAGCTTCGGGAATCAGGACCGATCCGTCCGGCTGCTGGTAGTTCTCGACGATCGCGATCCAGGTGCGCCCGACGGCGAGCCCCGAGCCGTTCAGCGTGTGCACGAACTCCGATTTTTGACCGCTGCCCTTCTGCTTGAAGCGAATCCCCGAGCGGCGCGCCTGAAACGCCTCCGTATTCGAGCAGGAAGAAATCTCCATGAACTCGCTGGAGGAGGGCAGCCAGACTTCGATGTCGTACGTCTTCGCGGATGCGAATCCCATGTCGCCGGTGCAGAGCAGCACCACGCGGTAGTGCAGGCCGAGCTTTTGCAGCACCAGCTCCGCGCTGCGCACCAGCGATTCGAGCTCATCGTAGCTCTGCTCCGGCCGCGTGAACTTGAAAAGCTCGACTTTCTGGAACTGGTGCTGGCGCTTGATGCCACGCGTGTCTTTTCCCGCGGCGCCCGCCTCTGAGCGGAAGCAGGCCGTCCACGCGCATATCTTGATCGGCAGCGCGTCCACGTCGAGCGTTTCGTCGCGGTGGTAGCTCATCAGCTCGACTTCGGCAGTCGGAGTAAGCCACAGGTCGGTGCCTTCAAGGTGGAACATGTCCGCGGCGAATTTCGGCAACTGGCCGACGCCGGTGAGCGATTGGGTGTTCACGAGAAACGGCGGCAGGATTTCCGTGAAGCCGGATTCGCGCGTGTGCACGTCGAGGAAGAAATTGGCGATGGCGCGCTCCATCCGCGCGCCCAGGCCCTTGTAGACCGCGAACCGCGCGCCCGCGATTTTAATCGCCGCGTCAAAATCTAGAATTCCCGCGCCTTCGCCGATTTCCCAGTGTGGCTTCGGCGCGAAATCGAATTTCGGCGGCGCGCCCCAGCGGCGCACCTCGACGTTGTCCGCCGCGCCCTTGCCCACCGGGACGCTCGCGTGCGGGATATTGGGAACCGTCAGGAGGAACTGGCGGAGCTGCTCGTCGAGTTCGGCGATGCGCTCGTCGTTGCGCTTGAGCTCGTCGGAGACGTCCTTCATCCGGGCGAGAATCGCGGACGCATCCCCTCCGGACTTCTTCAGGCGGACGATTTCGTCGCTGGTTTTGTTCCGCTCGGCTTTCATCTGCTCCGTGGCGTGGATGATCTTGCGGCGCTCCGTGTCGATTTTGCGGAACGCGTCGAGGTCGATGGCCACGCCGCGGTCGCGCGCCATCTTTTCGATGATGTCGAGGTGCTCCCGTACGTATCCGAGATCTAGCATAGGTTCACAAGAATAGCGGAATCGCATATGAGTGAGAAGCGAGGAAGCATGAAGAGGGGTCCCTCGACTCACGTTGTTCGCTCGGGATGACGATCCTCGCCGGATCGTCAAATAGCGGAATCGCGCACGGGTGAGAAGGGAAGACTCCGCGCATGTGTGTCGATTAGAAAAAATCAGGTGCCGCGTTTTCAACGACATGGACCGATTTCTAATCGCCGGAGTGTCGATTAGAAACTGGTGGCGAGCGATTTTTTGGTCGAAATCTGGGTTAAAAGGGCCCCGGTTCCATTGACGGGTAAGAGGTACCCCGAATCTTTGTTTTGAATGGGTTAGAGAGAATTCTACTTGGCAGCCAGTGACGGGTAGGATCCGGAGGCGGGAGCCTCCTCCGCCGCAGTGCTGGCTTCGGCGGCCGGGGGCACGGACACCACGCCCCGCTCTTGCGGGAGCTGCCAACTGCGCCGCGCCGGGTTGCTGCCGGCGTCCGTCACGCGATACGTGTCTCGTGCCGTCCATCGTTCTCGCCCGGGAACCTGCGCCGGGCCCGTTCCAGCTAAGCACAATGTCCAGGCGAAAAGAACTGTACCGGAGTACAGATTTTGGCGCGATACGAAATGAGGTTTATCCGACGTGCTGCCAAGTCATTCGAAGCTGGTGAAGTCGCTGCTGCGCGTCCTCGATTCGCGAGAGCAGATGTCGCTGAGCCGGTTGTGCCGGAAGCTGCGCGAGGGCGACGTGGTGAAGTTTTTGCGCGAGATCACCCACGAGGATGAGGAGGGTTGAGAGGTCGGCTAAGCACGATGTCCGAGCGCAGGGAGTTGCCCTTTGATGCAGAAGAGGGACGATGCAGAAGAGACAGGACTAGAAACTGCGTCAGCGTCCTCGCGTGCCCGGGCCCGTCCTGGGGGTTCGTTCCCGGCCACGGCTTCGGCGCCGGTAGGAGTTGCCGTAGCTTACGCGGTGGATCCCGTGGCTCGATGTTCATCTGGCAAGAGGGAGTTGAACTGGATTGAGTCTACCTCGGCAGACTCGGGAGTGTCGCCGACTGTGCGGGCGCTCAGGCTGACCTTAAAGGAACAGAGATATCGTCGAGGTTTTGGCGCTAAAGTCGCCAAAGAGACCCGCATTGTGTTCCACGGCGCGGCTTCAGGGATGTTCAAGAAAGCATTGCCGGAGATGAACGGCGTCGGACTCGGCTCGTAGGCGCGCACCTGAGCCGCCACAAAAGGGCTTGTGGCTCCCATCGAGAGCCCCTGTAGGACGGGCTCGGAGCTAAATTCCGTGGTGAAGTATTGTGGAAAATCTTCCACTGAGAGACTCGCGCTGCCACTGACTACAGCTTCGATGAAGTACGCTTGGTCCCCGACCTTGTACCTAATGGCGCGCTCGAACTCGAACTCCTTGAAGTCCGCAGCTCGGATGGTCCCTACCCGGGTCGTTGATTGGAGCATTGTGGCCATCGCTAGCTCCTTGACCTTATCTAGAGGGACGATGGAGTAGAAGTGGTTTGCGTCGATGGACTGATGATCTAAGGCTTTTGCGACTACGAACTCGCGGATGCCCGTGTAAAATTCCAAGGGCACCGTAAGCGAGCCTACGTCGCTGATGAGGTCTGGGTGCAAGCTCGGCCGTTCGCCATCTGCGAATGTCTTGTCCTTGCTGATGAAAACTATTCCGGACTTGGATTCTCGGGCCAGCGTTAGAGCGAGGAGCCAAAGAATGACGTCGCGCAGCTCTTCGCCTTTCTCGCTCGCCGGACGTTTTCGGTAGGCTCCGCGATGCACGACCTCTTTCATGTCGACGGCTCTGTAGTCGTCCACGTCAACAACCCGGACGCCCTTCGCCGGGGACCTCAGCTTATTCAGCAGCGATTCGACCTCCTGGTTCAGTTTGGGTGCAGTGAACTGCGGTCCTTCAGACATCGCAAGTTTCCACAAGTCGTTATGCGTAGATTGCGCTTTGCCGCTCGCTTCCTTTAGCCGCTCTGAATATTTCGCCGTGACCTCCTCGCGAACCAGATGCGGTAACAGGAGGCTCGATCTTGTACGTCGAAGATATGTGAAGAGTTCCTCAAACCGGTTGCCCCTCATTTTGAGGTCTTCCAGGTAGATGTTCGAATCTAGTAGCACGTCCATATCTGCCTCTCAAGTCAGCCTTCGTAATCTGGCTGCAAGACAGTGCGATTGATAGTCTAGTCGCGATCTGTCGATGGCGTTGAGGTAGCCTTGTCCGGGTCGCCACGTAGGCTCTGCGCACACTTTATCCGGTCGCGCAAGCTCGCGAGTAAGTCGTTAAGATCGTGACCCACATAAGTTCCGTATTTCCGGTCGAGGTTTGTTCTGTGGGTTGCCCAAAACTTTTCGGTGGCAATTAGATCGCAGCATGGCGTTGCCAAAGAAAGAAATCCGATATCAATTTCATCGTTGGGATCGATCCTTCGGTCTCGATGTTCATTGCGCTCTGTAAACAGGGTTATCTCAACGTCAAGCGTGGGGACGCTCTGCAAGAAACCTACGAGGGCCTCCGGACTTCGGCTGGCAAGATCTGTCCATTGAAGTCCGAACTCTTTAAGTATCGAAATAAGGTGAGTCTGAATGCCGTCCATCACCAGAACGCAATATGCTCGCTTGCGCATCTCACGGGAGGCATCCTAGCGCAGTTGGCGGCCTTTCTCGTGGTCTTCCGCGAATTGCCTCCATCTATCCACAAACGGGCGGCTCACTCGAGCCGTGGCGAGAAACTCTTCGAGAAACTCCGGGTGAGCCAAAATCTTGTCATCTTCTGGCGCAATCGCCTCGCCGCTCCGACCCGCGAAGGCGTCTCGCAACCTGCGACTGACGCGCGTTGGGCCGTCGCCCTGGAGTTGCTTTTGGAATCCACGGGCGACTGCCTCTCGCAGCTCCCCAATCAGTAGAGAGTTTTCCGCAACAAGGAACCAGCCTCGGCTGAGTTTTGCCATTACTTTGGCCAGGTTCCTCCGGCGGGCGTCATCTCCAATTTTTGCCACTTCCATCAAGTATTCGGCGCTTAGTGGGACGATCACTTCTCCCCGCGAGACTAGGTCTGTGAGCGTTCTGAGGGCGCTGCCATACTCTCTCGGACCCGAAACCCCAGCGTCCGCTTGCGCAAGGTAGATCCAGTGGTTTAGATCGAGGTAGACATAGTGAGTATCCATAGCCGTTCTCTTTCTACCGCGGACACCCCTGCGTTCCCGGTCCGATTCGGCCGGGACGAGGGCGGCCGCTACAAAGCCAAGAGAGGTTCTTCGTCCGCCTTGGCGGACTCAGAATGACGGCGCGGGGGCGGTGCGATCAGGCGATGGGCCCTTCGGCAAAGAGTGAAGAATGCCGCGCTGACCCATTCGGCTGCGCTCAGGGCGAGAGGCCGCGGCGCTATCCGCCACGGCGGATGCAAACGACGCACCCGCCACGGCGGACGCACAAGTCGCACGTGAGGAAGAAGGCGAGAGCAAATCGGCCCGCCTGAAGGCGGCCGTCCCGCCGAGGCGTCCGGGACGCGAAAAGCGCGCGACGAAAGGAGCAAGAAACCAAGGGCAGCCGGCCTGAAGGACGCGGCTACGAAACCTTCTCCGCATCTCGCATTGCCCGAAAGGCGGCGGGTACGAAGGCAAACCCTTCCTCCAGACACACCAAGGACAACCCTGAAACCGCGTGCCGAAGCGAACGCACACGGGCAGACGCATGATAGATTCTCGTGCGGGTTCTGGGCGTCCTGCATGTGCGCACGGCGGTTGCACGCCAGGGGATACAGGCAGAATTCGCGATGGTTTCGTAGCGGCCGCCTTCAGGCGGGCGCAGTTGGCTTACGGATGGGTTTCCCGCACAAGAACATTCGCCTTCCTGCCGCGAGGTACAACGGCGAGCAGCGGTATTTCGTCACGTTGTGTTGCGCTGCACGGCGGCGGGTGTTCGCGGATGCAGAGCGAGCGTCGGGGATTGTTGGCGAACTGCGACAGCAGGCCGCCGCGCACGGTTTTGCGGTATACGCGTATTGCGTGATGCCCGATCATTTGCATCTGCTGGTAATCGGTTTGAGCGCGACGAGCGATTTGTTGGCGTTCCTGAAGAGTCTGAAACAGAAAACCGCCTACGAGTTTCGGCAGAAGTTTGGCCGCGATCTGTGGCAGAAAAAATTCTACGATCACATTCTCCGGCAACAAGATTCCGCCGCACGCGTGGCAGGTTACATCTGGATGAATCCGGTTCGAAAGGGAATTTGCAAGGACGCGCGGGATTACCCGTATTCGGGATCGTTTGTGGTTGATTGGAAGAAGGGCGGGGCGCCTGTTGAGATTTGGGTGCCACCATGGAAAGAAAAGGCGCCCGAAGGTTAGACAAAGACAAAGGCGCCCGCCTAAAGGCGGCCGCTACGAAGGCAAACCCTCCCGCAGACACCGATGCGAATGGGCGGCGCGAGGCCAAGCATGGTTGCCGGGCATCCCGACAAGGTCGGGACGCTCCCCGCAGCACAAAGCGTGCCGTGCACCCCAGGGAAGAGAAAGACGCCCGCCCGAGGGCGGCCGCGCTACGAAGGCAAAGGCCACGGCTGCCGCGCTACGTTGAAACCTTGATGCAAAGGGCGGGTGTCCGCCACGGCGGACGCAAACGGCGCGCGTGAGGACGAAGGAGAGCGAAGAGTGCCGGGCTAAAGGACCCGGCGCTACGTTTACACCCTTACACCCGAATGCAGCGAAGGCGCTACGCGGTGAGATACCGCCGCGAGATTTCGGGGATGGAGCGGGCGCCGGCGAGGCGCATGGTCATTTCGAGTTCGGCGTCGAGGTGCTGGAAGACGGCTTGCACGCCCATCCATCCGCCGAGGGCGAGGCCGTACATCATCGGGCGGCCGATGGCGACGGCATTGGCGCCGAGCGCGAGCGCCTTGAAAACATCCTGTCCGCGGCGCACGCCACCGTCGAGGAGGATGGTCGCGCGGCCGTGCACGGCTTCAGCGATGCGCGGCAGGACGGCGATGGTGGCGGAGACGTCGTCGAGCTGGCGCCCGCCGTGGTTCGACACCTGCACGCCCGCGCAGCCATGCTCGACGGCCGCCACGGCAAGCTCCGGCGTCATCACGCCCTTCAACAGCACGGGCAGCCCCGTGGTCTTTTGAATGAACTCGACATCGTCCCAACCGAGGTCGCGCTTCGTTGTCATCCCACCGTAGGCGCCATTCTGTCCCGGAAAATTGCCGACGGGCAGCGGCGAGCGGAAATGGTTGCGGCGGTCGGTTTCGCGATTGCTGGCGACCACCGTGTCGATCGTGAAGACGATCGCGCGGTAGCCGGCGGCCTTGGCGCGGCCGAGCAGTTCGGCCGCCGCGCCGCGGTCAGCGGGCATGTAAAGCTGAAACCACTTCGGGCCGGAGCTGGCCTGCGCAATTTCCTCGAGCGGCAAATTGGAGGGCGTGGCGGCGATGTAGAGCGTGCCCGCGGCGCCGGTGCCTTTCGCGGAGCCCGCCTCGGCGGTGGCGTGCGCCATGCCGTGCGCGCCCATGGGGGAAAGGACGATCGGCATGGAGATTTTCGCGCCGAGGAGCGTGGTGGAGCGGTCGGCGTCGGTGTAGCCGGAGAGGTAGCGCGGCGCGATGGTGATGCGCTTGAACGCGGCTTCGTTTTCGCGCTTCGTCCATTCGTCGCCGGCGGCGCTGGAGATGTAGCCGAAGCCGCCCGGGGGAATCACTTTTTGCGCCGCGGGTTCGAGTTCGCGGAGATTGATGAAGTCGATGGCTTTGATTTCGGTTGGCGCGGCGTAGCCGGCGACGGTGCTGGTTTGCGGCGGGGGCGGCGGATCGCCCTTGCTGTTGTCCTTGGCAAACGCGGGCAGCGCGCCCGTGAGAGTCACCGCGGCGGCGGTGGCGGAGAGAAAATCGCGTCGGTTGCGATTCATGGCGTGTCCTCCGGGGAAAGAAATTTCGGGGCGGATGATAGCACGAGGGACTACTTGCTGCGGGTGAAGCTGCGCATTGGAGCGGCGCGCCGGTCGTATTTTGTCGGGCCTGAAGGCCCGACCTTCCACCTGCGCTATGTCCGCCGCACTCCACGCGCGGCGCCGTGCCAAGCAAGATCGCCGGGCATGGCATGCCCCTAAGAAGAAAAGGCTCGCGGCATGTTGCCAAGGATGGCGGTGCTACGAAGCGGCGAGTGGCCTTATGGGAGAAAAGCGCGCGGGTCAGGCGTTCGGTCTGTTTTCTTCGTGCAAGGGGTTCGATTGGTGCGCTTCGCGGCAGTCGTGACAAACGGGCGCCTCGCACCAATCGCAGATCTCGACATGATCGGCGCAGAAGTAGCGGGAGCATTCGATGCACTGCTTGTCAGTCTTGTGTGAACAGCCTGAACTAGAACATTTCATGAGGAGATGCTACAGGGCGCGCGGGTGGGAGTCCATCGGAAAGAACGGCGCGCTCTACTGCGACTCCGAGGAGAGATCCTTCGGCGGACAAAAGGCGCCCGCCTCAGGATGACGATCCTCGTCGGATCGTCACTCGAAGCTGATGAAGACGATTTCGGGGTTGGTGCCGACGCGCATCGGCGGACCCCAGGTGCCCGCGCCGCACGAGGTGTAGACGAGCAGGTCGCCGAGGCGCTTCAGTCCGTAGACGAATGGGCCGTAGATGCGCGAGGTGAACCAGGTGAACGGGAACAACTGGCCGGCGTGCGTGTGGCCGGAAAGCTGCAAGCCGATTTTTTCCTCGGCGGCGATCGGCAGATTGCGCGGCTCGTGAGTGAGCAGGATGCTGGCGCGGTCGGGGTCGAGATCGGCGTTGCGCAGGATCGCGCGGAAGCGCTCGGGGTGAACCGAGTCGCGATGGTGCATGCCGACGAGCTGCAGGCCGTCGACGACCACTTTTTCGTTGTTGAGCACGCGCACGCCGGAATCGCGGACGGCCGCGAGGTATTGCGCGCGGTCGCCGAACTCGTCGTGATTCCCGGCGATGAAATAGGTGCCGAAGGGAGGCGAGAGCTTTTCGAGCGGAGCGGCGAGGCGGCGGGCGTCAGCGGCGGTGCCGTCGTAGAGGTCGCCGCCGATCAGGATGATGTCGGGCGCGAAGCGCGAGAGCATCGCGACGATGTGCCGCGCGAAGCGATGGCCGCGGACGTGGCCGAGGTGCGTGTCCGTGACGAGCGCGGCGACGCGACCGCGCCAGGTGTCGGGCAGGTTCGGCAGCTTCACCGAAACTTGCGTGACGCGCGTGCGCGCGGAATTCAGCAGGCCGTAGGCGCTGGCAAGGAGCGCGAGGCCGAAAAACGCGAAGGCGATGTGCTGCGGCGGCCAATCGAGCCGCAGCAGCCGCGCGGCGCCGTAGACGATCCACGAGGCGCAGGCCGCGAGAAATGCGAAGCTGAAAAAGCCGAGCCAGACGGCGGCGGCCTTGTAATAGAGGCGCACAAACGCGTTGGAGTAGCGCCGGGCGAGCAGGGACGCGGTGAGAAACGTGATGGACAGCACGGCGATAGCGATGCCGAGCCAGGAAATCCCCGGCGGGTCAGCGGCTGCGGCCGCGTTGGGCGCGCGCCCGAGGGCGGTCCAGGTCTCGTAGACGAACCAGTGCGAGAGAAAGAGAATCGACTGCACCGCCGCCAGAAAAGTGATGATGTTGCGCCTGCGCATGTGCAAAGCCCCCGCTTTTGATTAGATGCGGCGTGGGGGCGCGGGACTCCGGTCAGATGCTGATCACGATTTTGCCGAGGTAGCCGCCGGAGGACTGATAGCGGAAGGCGTCGGCGATCTGGTCGAACGGAAAGATTTTGTCGATGACCGGTTTGATGCGGTTGACTTCGATCGCTTGAATCAACTGCTCGAGGCTGGCGCGGCTGCCGACGCCGATGCCGTGCAGGCTGCCGTTCTTGAACATCAGGTCGTGCGGGTTGGCGTTACCCTGCGGCCCGGCGAGGACGCCGATCAGCGCGATTTTGCCGCCGTAGCCGAGGCACTGGAACGAGCGCGCGAGCGTGCCGAGGCCACCGTTTTCGATCACGCAATCGACGCCGCGCCCGCCGGTGAGCGCGAGCACTTCCTTTTCCCAATCGGGATGCGTCTTGTAATTCACGCCGTCGGAGGCGCCGAGGCTGCGGGCGCGCTCGATTTTCGCGTCGCTCGACGAGGTGACGATCACGCGCGCGCCGGCCGCCCGCGCGAATTGCAGCGCGAACATCGAGACGCCGCCCGTGCCGAGGCAGAGCACCGTGTCGCCGGGCTTCACGCGCGTGCCGACGGTCATCAGCGCGTTCCACGCGGTGGGGCCGGCGCAGGGGAGTGTGGCGGCCTCTTCGAACGAGAGGCTGGGCGGCATGGCGACCCAGCCGTCTTCGTGCAGCGCGATGTATTCGGCGAGCGTGCCGTCGAGCGGAGCGCCCAGCGCGGCGCGATTTTTCGGAGGCGCGCCGTCGATCCACACCTGGAAGAACGTGGGGATCACGCGGTCGCCGATTTTGAAACGCGTGACGTTTGCGCCCACGGCGACCACTTCGCCGGCGCCATCGGAGCAGGGGATCGTGTCGTGGTCGAGATCGTAGCGGTATTTGCGCGTGATGATCGCGTGGTCGCGATAGTTGAGCGCGGCGGCGCGAAGGCGGACGAGCACGTCGCCCGGGCCGGGCTTCGGATCGGGCCGCTCGCCGCGGCGCACGTCTTCGGGGCGCGTGGCGCCCACAGGCGCTTCGTAAACTTTCATTCGCTAGCTCCGCGTGGGCATGAGGCGAGCGTCAGAACAGCTGGATGTGCCCCAGGATGACGATCAAGGCGACCGCGACCAAAACGAAGACAAATGACAGCGTGATCACCAGAGCGGCGGTCTTCATTTCGCGTGCCGCCTTGCGCGCCGGAGTCTCTTCTTTTGGGTCCATCGCTATAGCTTACTTCGCGACGTGCGGTTGTCAATGGCGGGCTGGACTTTGGACCTGGATTCAACAGTCGGATCGCCGGCCCGCAGTTTCCATCCTATTATGATTTGTTCATCAGTCGGCAACCTGAAGGCGCGAAACAGAATTCGATCTTGGATTCGCTGAAGATATTCCGGAGAGCAAATGAAAAAGACGTTCGCCAGAATCATCGCCTGGGCGTGCCTCTGCTGTGCGTGGTCGCTGCCGCTTCGATCCCAGAGCGCGGTCCCGGTCATCACGGTAGACCACGGGCCAAACGCGCCCGCTCAGCAGGCGAAGCACTTCGTCATCCTGGTTTCGCTCGATGGCTTTCGCTACGACTACGCCGCTGAACATGGCGCGCCGAATCTGCAGCGCATGGCCTCGGAAGGCGCGAGCGCGCCGGAAGGAATGGTTCCCGCTTTTCCCTCCGTCACATTTCCCAACCACTACTCGATCATCACCGGCCTTTATCCCGAGCATCACGGAATTATCGAAAACAATTTCTACGACCCCGTCCGTAAAGAAAGCTATGCCGCGAGCAAACCCGGGCCGACCCGCGATGGCAGTTGGTATGGTGGAGTCCCGCTCTGGGTGCTCGCCGAAAAACAGGGCATGCGCAGCGCCTGTTTTTTCTGGCCGGGTTCGGAGGCGGAAATTGACGGCATGCGCCCATCGTACTATCTGCATTTCGATGCCACTTTTCCCGACGAGCAGCGCATCGATCAGGTGATCGCCTGGCTAAAGCTGCCTGCGGCGCGGAGGCCGCACTTCATCACGCTGTATTACTACGAGCCGGACCATACGGGGCACGAGACCGGTCCCGATAGCCCGCCGACCCGCGATGCAGTCCATCACGCGGATGCATTGGTAGGCACTCTGAGGGCTGACCTGAAAACGCTCCACCTGCCCGTCGACCTGATTGTGCTATCGGATCACGGTATGGCCAACGTGGAAGGTGACTGGATCGATCTGGATCGCTACGCTGATCTCGCGCAGTTTTCAACTGTAGAGAATAGCCCGCTGATGTATGCACCTGACGAAGAAGCTGCGGCGCGCGCTTATCGGCAACTGCGCGGCAAGAGTGATAAGTTCGTCGTCTACCGCCGGAGCGATGTGCCGGCTTACCTGCATTTCAGCAGCAACGCGCGGATCGGCGACCCAGTGGTGATCCCAACCGGTCCTTACTTGATCCGCGCTCACGCACCGGAAAATACGGACGATACGCAGCCGCGCGAGAAGGGCAGCCACGGATACGACCCGTACAAGATGAAATCGATGCACGCCATCTTTTACGCCGCCGGTCCGGATATCCGCCCCGGATCTAAACTGCCGCCGTTCGACAACGTGGACGTCTACCCGCTGATCGCGAGGATTCTTGGGCTGCGGATCGGACCCATCGATGGCCGGTTGAAGCCGCTGCGAGGCATTTTGCAGCCGCCACACAATAGCAAATGATGATTGAGCCTCGCGCTTCCTCCGGTAGGGCGCGGGACTGCGCGCCGCGATTGGCCGGCGGAATGCCGCAGCGCCTTCTGCGTTCGGCCTCTTGCAACCTGAACCGTCCCGAGGGAATCCAAGCATGTAGGGCCGAGCGTTCCGGGCTCTGCCCGGCCTCTTGAGTCGTTTGATGGAGCAACCGTCATGACTAGACTCGCCTTCACGAAAACACTTGCTGTAATCCTCGGTTCACTGGCTCTTGCTTTGGCGCCGAATCCTGCTTTCGCTCAGCGCGGCGGTGGGCATGGCGGTGGAGGCGGGTTCCACAGTGGAGGCGGTGGTGGTTTTCACGGCGGTGGTGGAGGTGGGTTCCGGGGCAACTTCAGCGGTGGCGGGCGGTCGTATGGCGGCGGATTCTCGTCGCGCGCCTATGGCGGGTCGGCGTATCGAGGTTCGATGGGCGCTCGATCGTTTGCAGGTCCGCAATCGAGCGCGCGCTTTGGCTCAAGCATGGCTGGCCGGGGTTTCAGTAGCGCGGGGCGATCATCGGGAGCTCGCAATGCCATCGCGGACGGCCAGTGGCACTCGTTTGGAAACGCTGGCCGCGGCCTAGCGAGTAACGCCGGCTCGGCAGGCCTTCGAAACGCCGCGATTGCCGATAGCCAATGGCACTCGTTCGGACGCGCTGGCGGCGCCCCGGCAAACTCGCGCGGAGCTTGGGCTATCTCTTCGGGACGCGGCATTTCGAATTTCGGAGGTTCGCGCGCGGGCGGCTCCGCGTTCGCGAGTTCGACTCTTGGGCGCAACGCGTCCGCTGGAAGCACGAGGTTCGGTGGGACCGCATTCGGCTCGGGGTTCGGTAACCGCGGCGGGTTCGGTGGTTTCGGGCCCCGGCGTGGCTGGGGTGGTTGGGGCCGCGGTGGCTGGGGCGGGTGCTGGAACTGCGGTTGGGGCTTTGGTCTAGGCTGGGGTTGGGGATGGCCCTATTGGGGATTTGGATGGGGATACCCGGCTTGGGGCTGGGGCGGATATTGGAATCCCTACTGGTACGACCCTTGGTGGGGCTGGAACAACTATGACTTCAGCTACTACACCGATTACCCGTCCACCGACTACAACGACAATTCCGGCGACGACTACGGCTCTCCTTACTCGCCCTCTGATTTCAACTACGAAGCAACGCCGCCCGCCGAGAATCCGCCGATCACGCAGGGCGCGCCCGATACAAATCCCACAACCGACAATGTTGCCGAATCTACTCCCACCGTGCTGGTCTACCTGAAGGACGGTACGATGTTCACCGCGACGGACTACTGGCTTTCCGGCAGCGAACTGCACTACGTCGTGAGCTACGGCAGGGAGGGTACGATCGACATCGGCCAGCTTGACTGGCAGCGTACCGCCGATGAGAACGCCCGACGCGGTGTCCGGTTCTCGCTGAAGCCGAAGCCGGGCGCGCTGAATTCCGAGCCGACGGCGGCGGTGCCGAGTCCCGCACCTTCTCCTGCTGCTCAGCCCGCGCCGCAGGTTCGAGCCGCTTCGCAACTCCAGAAGGGCTCCTGAACCTCGCATCACGCGAACTGAGGGTCGTGGTGCGCGACGATGGCGCGGGCGAGTTCAACAAGCTCTAACGCAACGTCATCAGGAAGTTCGTCGCGCGTAAGGCTCTCGCACATCGCGGTGAGACCGATCAACCGCGCGAGATTCCGCCAGTCATCCGGCAGTGCGCCTCCCGCATGCAAATAGCCCCTCGAGAAATGCGGCTCCGCCAAGGGCTGTGAGGCGCGCTCGTAACGAAGAAAATTGCCGATGTCGACCAGCGGGGAGCCCGAGATGGCGAATTCCCAGTCAAGAGCGGCGGCCACCGACCACCGCCCAGCCTCGCATCGCAGCAACAGGTTGCGCCTATTGAAGTCTCCGTGCACGAGACGCGCTTCATTCCCGAGGGTTGCGAGTTGCCCCGCCCGCGACCATATCAGAGACTGGATGCGATCGCGCAAGTCAGCCGGAGCGCGCCGTTGCAGGTTCGCGGAAGCCAGGCAATGATCAACGAAGCGCGGCATCGGATCGGCGCCGTCGAATAGCGGTGCCGTGACCGCGGGTCCTGGTCCAAGCCATCCCATCGTGGGAAACGCGAAACGGCCGATTGCAGCCAGCGTCTCGCCCGCGGCATAGGCTGCCTGCGCGATTGCGTCTCGATCCCCGCCGCGTTTCAGCTGATGGAAGCTGACTCCCTCGACGTAGCGCATCACGATAAACGGCGGGATTTCATCGAGCCCTCGCGGTTCCGCATGGAGAATTTCCGGCGTCGGAACGGAAGGTCCCGCGAGCCTCATCACGTCGAGTTCCTTCTGGCACAACGACGCATCGTGCTCGTAGAGGCGGAGGACGATCCAGTCGGGCTTCGGGTCAATCTGGAGCTTGAAGTTCGCGTTGCGCAACCCGTCGACGAGAGGCTCGATTTCGAGCACGCGGCGACGCGGAAACGCGGCCTGAACGATCCGGCCCAATGCGGAGGCGTGCAACGTGCGGCGGAGCGCCGAACGGAACCAGCGGGCTTCGACGTGGGCGCCGGGGATCATGCCCCCATTATTGCAGGTTGCACGGGCTCCGCAGGCCATCCGGGCAGGGTGGTGGCCAAGGGGCCAGTGCACGGGCTGGCCGGCGGGGTCTTGCCGCATTGTGTGTATCCGGCGGATTGGGCGTGGCGGTCGAAATCGAAACGGTCTAATCTTTTCGATGGTGTTTCAGGCCGTCCGGCGGGCTCTTCGCAGGGCTCGCACTTTCCAGGCCCGCAAGAGCGGAGCGAATTCATGTCCCAGGAAGGGCGCGGGGTAGAGGTTCTCGGCACACTGGCGCTGGTCGCGCCGAAGATCGAGGATTTCCAGTTCGTGAAGGTGCGCGTCGAAGGAGAAGTCGCGCGGCTCACGCTCGATCGCCCCGAGCACAACCTACTGAACGAGCGGATGCTCTCCGAGTTGAGCGTGGGGATCAGCACGCTCGGCGAGCACAGCGACATCAAGCTGATCCTTCTCGATTCGGCCGGGAAGACGTTTTGCGGCGGGATCGAGCTCGGCGAGTACACGCAGCGGCGGGTGTTCCAGTTGCTCGACGCGTTCCACGGCGCCTTCGTGGCGATGCTCGACACGTCGAAGCCGCTGCTGGTGGTCGTCAACGGACCGGCGTTCGGCGGAGGCGCGGAACTGGCGGCGCTGGCCGACCTCGTAATCGCGACTCCCAGGGCGCGATTCGCGCAGCCCGAAATCAAGCTCGGAGTTTTTCCCCCGCTGGCCGCCGCCGTCCTGCCCTACATTCTCGGGCCGAAGCAGGCGCTCGAGCTCGTGCTGACCGGCGAAACCATCACCGCCGAGCGGGCGCGCGACATCGGCCTCGTGAACTGGCTCGTGCCCGAAGACGAGCTGCAGAAAAAAGTGGACGACGTGATCGCGAAGGTGACGGCGCAGTCGGGTCCGGTGCTGACCATGGCGAAGAAAGCGATCCTCGGCAGCCTCGGACTCTCGTTGCGCGACGGCGTCCGCAACTCGATGAAGGTTTTCCTGAACGAGCTTGCCGAGCTCGAAGATTCGCAGGAAGGCGTGCGCGCACTCGTCGAGAAGCGCGCGCCGAAATGGAAGAACCGCTAGACTCATCTGCATTCGACATTGGTTGACACAATCGCGAGCGCGGCATAGACTCGCGAGCGACAATTGAACTGGCGCGGGGTAAACGGAAGGCCGTGAAAATCGGCCACGGTCCCGCCACTGTGATCGGCACGCTGCAAGAGCGGCGGCCGAGAGTCAGGAACGTACCCGAGCCAGTCGAAGCCGGCACTCTTCGCGAGAAGGAGTGTGGTGACGAGCCTCGCTATCCTCGCGAGGCTTTTTTGTTGGGGAGAAGATTTTGACGCGATCGTGGTGTGGGCGAATTGCTGTTGCGGCGGTGGCAAGCGCGCTGGTTTCAGCCTCGGCGCCGGCGGCATCCGCCGCTCGATTCGCCGCGAGCGGCGAGCGGCAAGCGCAGGCAAAGGACGCGCGTGTCGTCATCGACGAAGCCGGGCGGCGGGTTGCGATGCCAGCGAGCGTCAAACGGATCGTGACGCTCGCGCCGAACCTCACGGAAACCGTCTACGCGCTCGGATTGGGCGATAAGCTCGCTGGCGATACGGACGTTTGCGATACGCCCGCCGCAGCGAAGCAGAAGCCGCACGTGGGCAATCCCCAGAACCCGAGTCTCGAGGCGATCGCGCTGCTGCACCCCGATCTCGTGCTGGCGACGACCTCAATCAACCGGCTCGAGACCGCGGTGGCGCTCGAGCGGCTGGGCATTCCGGTATACACGAGCGACCCGCACACGGTGCGGGATATGCTGGATTCGATTGCGCGCATGTCCGAGCTGATGGGCGCGGGCGAGCAGGGAACGGCGGTCGTCGCGCAGTTGCGCGCGCGGCTGGACTCGCTGCATGCGCGGCTTGAGGACCGGCCGATGGTGCACGTGCTGTTCGTCGTGTGGGAACAGCCGCTGATCACGATCGGGCAGAACACGTTCATCGCGGATGCGCTGCGCTGGGCGGGAGCGGAATCGGTCGTTTTGTCGGACCGGAATTGGCCGCAACTGAGCCTCGAAGAGGTTGTGCGGCTTCAGCCGGACTACCTCGTGTTCGCCGGCGATCACTCGGACGGAGGGGCGACGGAACTCGCGGACTTGCGCGCGCGGCCCGTGTGGAGGGACTTGGACGCCGTCACGACCGGGCACGTGGTCGATGTGAGCGAAGAAGCGCTGCGGCCGTCGCCGGGACTGGTTGATGCAATCGAGCAGCTCGCGCATACATTGCATCCAGAGGCATTTGCGAAGGAGAACGAAATCCGAAATTCGAAAAACGAAATTCAGCTTGCGTCCGGCGGCCCCAGCGAAAACAGGACGGAGTGCAGTCCGTGCGCCCGCTGACGCCGCGGCGGGTATTTCTCATCTGCCTCGGGCTGTGCGGCGTGCTGTTCGTTGCCGTGGTGATCTCTCTGCGGATGGGTGCGTACCCGATCGCGGTGAGCGACATCGTGACCACGCTTTTCAACGGAGCGATCGGGCGCTGGAATGAGGTTCCCTCGGAATTCAAGCTGGTGATTTTCGGGCTGAGGCTGCCGCGCATCGCGCTCGGCATCCTGGTGGGCGCGGCTCTTTCAACCGCGGGCGCCGGTTTTCAGGCGCTTTTGCGGAATCCGCTGGCCGACCCGTACGTGCTGGGAGTTTCGAGCGGGGCGGCGCTGGGCGCGATCCTCAGTCTGATTGTGGCGCCGCGCGCGCCCGGGCTGATTCAGGCGGCCGCCTTCGCGGGAGCGGTCGCCACGATTGCGGCCGTCTACTTTCTCGGGCGGCGCGGCGGGCAGCTGGATAGCGGCACGCTGCTGCTCGCGGGGATCGTCACCGCGTCGTTTCTTTCGGCCGTGATCATGTTCCTGATGACGACGCTGAGCGGGCGCGACCTGCGCGGGATGGCGTTCTGGCTTATGGGCGATCTCGCGTCGCCGTCTTTGGTCGACTTGAAATGGCTGTACTTCCTGCTGGTGATCGCGGTGGGCTCGATCTACACGACGTCGTCCGATCTGAACCTGATTCTGACGGGCGAGCAGGAGGCGCGTCATCTGGGCGTGAACGTCCATCGCGTGAAGCTCGTGGTCTACGTGGCGGCGTCGGTGCTGACGGGCCTCGCGGTTTCCGTGAGCGGCGCGATCGGGTACGTGGGCCTGCTCGTGCCGCACGTGATGCGGATGATGTTCGGCACGGATTACCGGCTGCTGATTCCGGCGTCCGCGCTGGGCGGCGCAATCCTGATCGTGCTGGCGGACACGCTCGCGCGCACGGTGGTGGCTCCGACGGAATTGCCGGTCGGCGCGATGACGGCCATTGCGGGCGCGCCGGTGTTCATTTATCTCATGCGGCGGAAGGTGCGATGAGCACGCCCGTGCAAAATGGCATGCCGCTCGCGCCGCCCGTGCCCATCACGGCGGCAGGAGACGCGCCGCGCGTAAAGGTCGAGCAGGCGAGCTATGCCTACGCGGCGACGGGTCGCTCGGCGCCGAAATTCACGCTCGGCCCGGCAAGTTTCGAGGCGCGCCAGAGCGAGTTGGTCGCCATCCTCGGCCCGAACGCCAGCGGCAAATCGACTCTGCTGACTCTGCTCGCGGGATTGGTGAAGCCGCTCTCGGGCCGCATCGAAATCGACGGCACCGAAGTGAGCAAGCTCGACACGAAAATCCGCGCGCAGCGCATCGCGCTGGTGCAGCAGGAAAGCGAGCTGCTGTTTCCGCTGCGCGTGTGGGAATACGTTTTGCAGGGAAGGTATCCGCACGGGCGGCGGCTGCGGTTCGAATCGGACGAAGACTGTTTGCTGGCCGGCAACGCGCTGGCTCAGGTGGGCGCGGATTCGTTGCGCGACCGCTGGATGGATCAGCTTTCGGGCGGCGAGAAGCAGCGCGTGATTCTGGCGCGCGCACTGGCGCAGCGGCCGTCGCTCCTGCTGCTCGACGAGCCCACGCAGCACCTCGATATCGGCGGCAAAGTGGAACTGCTGCGGCGGCTGCGCAAGCTGGCGGATGAAAGCCGTTACACGGTGCTGGTCGTGACGCACGAACTGAATCTGGCGGCGGAGTTTTCCGACCGGATCGTGCTGTTGCACAAGGGCAAATGCCTGCGCGTGGGGACGCCGGCCGAAGTGTACGAACGCGACCTGCTCGGAGAGGTTTTCGAGACGCCGCTCGAGGTCGAGATGAGGCCGGGCGGCCGCCCGAGGGTCATGCTGCGGGCGAGCCAGTAGACGCGAACAGGATTGTTTCAGCACCGATCCGCGGAGGCGGATTGCAACCTCCGCAAGCGGCGCCGCCGCAAATCGCGGAGCGCCGTCCACAATCACCGGAGACTCCGCGCACGGGAAGACGGTGAAAAGCCGTCGCCGCCGCGCGACTGTATGGCGGAGAAGTTTTCGGCGCTCGCCACTGTCCCATGGCCGCGAATCGACCGGATTCGCTGCCGGGGCGGGAAGGCCGCGCCGCAGCCTCGATGTTGCAGGGCCATCCGCCAAGCCAGGAGACCGGCGGAGTCTCGATCCCAATTTGCATGCTGGTCGCATGTTCATCGGGACAACCTTCAACTCCCGCGCGAGAGGGAGAGGAGGAAGCCGTGAGACTTCGTTTTTCATTTCTTCTTTTCTTGATGCTTCCATTTTTGCTTTCTCACCACACATGTGCGCAGACTTCGAATGCATCGCACGGAGCGAGTATTCATGGAACCGTTTACGATCCCGACGGGCGTCCCGTGACGGGCGCAAAGGTCAGCCTGCTTGCGTCCATGGCCGCCGTAGCGCAGACGGAGACCGATGCTCGCGGCGAATACCGATTCGACGGGCTCCGCGGCGGGACATTCACCGTGGCAGCCAACCTGCCGGGCTTGACGAAAATCTCCGCCGAAACCCGGTTGCAGGGCGCCGATGCACTTGCCGTCGATTTGCATCTCGGCCTGAGCGCCGTGCAGGAACAGGTCGTCGTCTCGGCGTCGCTCGGCGGCGCGCTTGCGCCGCAGGTCGGCTCGTCGGTAACCGTCGTCGACGAGCAGGAAATCGAGGATAAGGGCGCCGAAACTCTGGCGGATGCGCTGCGGAACGTCCCGGGCGTCGAGATCAACCGGACGGGACAGCTGGGCGCGGTGACGAGCGCTTTCATGCGTGGCGGAAATTCGAACTACAACCTGGTGATGATCGACGGGATTCCGATGAACGATTTCGGCGGCGGATTCGATCTGGCGCCGCTGCCGGCAGATGGCGTCAGCACGGTCGAAGTGACACGCGGTCCGGAGAGCGCGCTCTACGGCTCGAACGCCGTTGCTGGTGTGATCAACGTGATCACCGAGCGCGGCGAGGGCCCGCCGCACTTCAGTTTTCTCGGCGAGGGCGGCAGCTACGACACATGGCGCATCGCGACCGGGGGAACGGGCCTCACGCGTGGCATCAGTTGGGCCTATAGCCTCTCGCGCCTCAGCACGCAGGGAATGGTGCCGGACGACACGTACCGGAATCAGACGTCTTTCGTGAGCCTGGGCTATTCACGAAGCCCGCGCCGCAAGATCTTCGTTCATTTTTTCGGCGATGCGGGCCGGGAGGAAAATCCGGGTCCGTGGGGCTCCGATCCGGACGGTCTCTACCCCGGAATTGCGGCGGCGGCCACGTTCCAGAAGCAAGACCTGTTCGGTTACCAGGCGAGCGACTCGGAGCAGTTTTCAAGCCGCTTCCAGCAGGTCACGACCGTGAGCGTGGCGACGGATCAATTCGGTTTCCCGTCGCCCTATGGCAATTCCTTCACCGACAATCTGCGCCTCGTGGCGAATACGCGCAGCGAACTGGCGATCTCGGCCAAGGATGTGTTCGTCGCCGGATTCGAATACGACCGCGAGCAGTACAAGGACACGTACGTGGCCGATCCGAGCGGCGTGCCTTTCACGCTGCCGCGCGATACCTTCGCGTTTTTCGCGGAAAACCGCTGGAACGCGGGCAATCGCTGGTTCCTCACCACGGGCGTGCGAGTGGACAACATCCGGACGGCTGATCTGCCGGCGGATGAAGTCAATGCCAGCCGTCCCTTTATCCCGGCCACATCGGTGACGCAGGTGGACCCGCGAGTCTCCATTGCATATCTGGCGAGGGAATCGAGCGGCGGCCCGCTGGGGATCACGCGCATTCACGGGAGCTTCGGCACGGGAATCCGCGCTCCGGATGGCTTCGAGCTTGGCTTCACGAACAATCCGCAGCTGAAGCCGGAAAGAAACATCAGTTTCGACGGCGGCGTCGAGCAGCGGTTCTTCGACGACAAGGCCGCGATCGACGTGACCTATTTCTACAATCGCTTCAAGGATCAGATCGTCACGCTGGGCGGATCGTTCGCGAACCTTAGCACTTTCTCGTCGGCCAATATCGCGAACTCGCGCGCGTACGGCCTCGAGAGCAGCTTGCGGCTTCATCCGCTGCGTTCGCTCGAAGTCGCGGCGGAATACACGTGGCTCAACACTGGCATCCTGGCGCTCAACGGCTCGACGACGGACGTGGCGTTGCCTTTTGTCGTGGGCGACCCGCTGATCCGCCGCGCGCGCAATTCCGCCGGCTACAACGTCACGTGGACGCACAAGCGCCTGATGCTCAACTCGAACGCCAGCATTCGCGGCGCTGTGCTCGATCTCGAGCCAAGTCTGGGAAGCTATGCGTGCACGCTGGGACTGCAATGCCTGTTCTGGAGCAAGGGCTACGTGGATGCGAGCGCCGGGTTCGCGTACAAATTTCCGCGCGGCGTCGAAATCTACGGTCACCTCAACAATTTCCTTAACGAGAAGTACGAGGAGGCGTTCGGCTATCCCGCGCTGCGCCTGAACTTCATCTCGGGGATCCGATTCAATTTCCCCGCCGGGGGCGCGGGCGTGAGCCGCTGAGCGCCTTCACTCAGCGACGACCGCGGAAGGCTCGGCTCGGCGCACGCCTGGCCTTGCGGTCTCCTTCAGGAAGAGCACGAGGAGGAAGAGCAGCAGCGTGCTGCCCGAAGCCATCAGGAGCGGCATGCCGAGTCCGTATTTTTCAGCCAGCGTGCCGCCGAGCGTGGGAGCGATGGTGGCGCCGATCACTTCGCCCACGAGCGTGACCATGCCGATGGCCGTGCCCGAAAATTCCGCCGGAACACTCTCCGCTGGCACGAGCACAATGATCAGCGCGGCGATCGCCTGCCCGCCCTGCGTGAGGAAGAGGATCGCCGCGAGCAGCCACAGGTGGCCGTAGAGCGACGGCGTGCGCAGCGCGATGGGGAGCAGGGTCGATAGGGCGGCCAGGGCTAAGAGCGTGGGCTTGCGCCCCAGCCTGTCAGACAGGGTTGGGAAAATGAAGCCGATAAAGAAGCTGCCCAGCCCGGCAGCGCCGAGCAGGAATCCGGCCGTTCGCGGGTCCTGGTGCAGGTCCTGAGTGATGTAGAGCGGCGCGAATGTGTTTTGCAGGAACAGCCAGGAGATGAAACCGCCCGCGCCGAGGCTGCAAAGCCAGATGTTGCGGAAGCGCAGGATCGAGAAATAGTGCGTGAGCGACGCGCCGCGCTGGTGCAGCGCCGCGCCGGCCGCGGATGGCTCCGGCTCCTTGACGAATTTCCAGATGAGCAGGCCCATTAGGATTCCCGGCAGGCCGGTGACGAAGAAGCCCCAGCGCCACCCGAGGTGCGAGGCCACCTGTGTCGTCAGAATCGGCGCGGCGCAAAGACCCACCAGGGCACCGGCGCTGACCACCAAGCCGACGTTGCGGCCGCGGCGCGACGGGTGCGAAGATTCCTCGTTGAGCGCGCTGATGACCGCCCAGCAAGGGCCCTCCGCGATGCCCATCGCGGCGCGGATGAAAAGCAGCTCTTCGAAACTGCGGGCCAGCCCGGAAAGCCACGAAAGTGCGGAGAAGAAGAAAACGGCGGGAATCAGAATCCGCCGCCGGCCCACGCGATCGGAGAGCGCGCCGAAGAGCAGCGCTCCAATCGCCCAGGTGACCGACACCACCGAAGCGAGGAAGCCGATCTGCTGATCGCTCAGATGAAAGACGGGAGCGAAATACGGCGCGAGGTAAAGCTGGGACATGCGGTCCAGAAATACCGTGCCCCACGTGAAGAAAAGGATAGCGACGAGCGTGTTTTCGTACCGCCGCGAACGTTCCAAGTTGTCCCCCGCCCTTTGGCTGCGCCAATCTACGCGATGGACCGCGGAAGGTCAATACGGGGCGGGACGGATGCTATAATTCGCGTTTCATTATGAACCGCACCGCACAGGAGACATCATTGGTCGCACCGGAAGTGATGGCGCGCTACGAGGCCGTCATCGGGCTCGAGGTCCACGCGCAGCTAGCGACGCTGACGAAGGCATTCTGCGGCTGCTCGACGAAGTTCGGCGCCGCGCCGAATTCGAATACGTGTCCCGTGTGCCTCGGTTTGCCGGGCGCGCTGCCGGTGCTGAACAAAAAGGCGCTGGAATTGGCGCTGCGGGCGTCGCTCGCGATCCGCTGCACGATTCAGGAGCGGTCGCGGTTCGCGCGCAAGAACTACTTCTATCCCGACCTGCCGAAGGGCTACCAGATTTCGATGTACGAGCTGCCGCTTGCCACCGGAGGCGTGCTCGAAATCGAAGTCGAGGGCGAGAAGAAGCGCATCGGCATCACGCGCCTGCACATGGAGGACGACGCAGGGAAGAGCCTGCACGAGGGTTTCCCCGAGTCCGACCGCTGGAGCTACATCGATTTCAACCGTTGCGGCGTGCCGCTGATCGAAATCGTCTCCGAGCCGGATCTGCGCACGCCCGCGGAGGCCTACGTGTACTTGAACACGCTGAAGCAGATTCTCGAATACACCGAAGTGAGCGACTGCAACATGGAGGAGGGCTCTCTGCGGTGCGACGCGAACGTCAGCGTGAGGCTGCGCGGCGCGCCGAAGTTCGGGACGAAGGCCGAAGTGAAGAATCTGAATTCGTTTCGCTACCTTTCGCACGCGCTCGAATACGAAATCGAGCGGCAGATCGGCGTGCTGGAAGCGGGCGGAACGATCGCGCAGGAAACGCGGCTGTGGAACGTCGCCGCGGGGCGCACGGAGCCGATGCGGTCGAAGGAGTTCGCGCACGACTACCGCTATTTCCCCGATCCCGACCTGCTGCCCGTCGCGGTTTCGGCCGCCGCGATCGAGGAAGTGCGGCGCGCGATGCCCGAACTACCGGATGCCAAGGTCGCGCGCTTCCTCCGCGATTACGGTATCACTCCGTACGACGCGGGCGTTCTGACCGCCACGCGCTCGCTCGCGGACTATTTCGAGGCTGCGGCAAAGGCGGGCGCTCCGGCCAAGGCCGCGGCGAATTGGATTTCGGTCGAGCTGCTTCGGCGGTTGAACGACGCGGGCAAAGAGATCGCAGATTGCACGCTCGATCCGGTCGCGCTCGCGGAGTTGCTTGGCAAAATCGAGAAGGGCGAGATCACCGCCGCCAGCGGAAAGAAAGTGTTCGCGCAGATGTTCGAGACCGGCAAGCGCGCGGCGGAAATCATCGCCGCCGAGGGCCTGGCGCAGATCTCGGACACGAGCGCCATCGAACGGATTGCGCGAGAGATCGTCGCGAAGAATGCCGACAACGCGGCGAAATATCGCGCCGGCAACGAAGGCGTCTTCAAGTTTTTCGTCGGGCAGGTGATGCGCGAGACGCGCGGCCAGGCCAACCCTCAACTCGTCAACGAAATCGTGAAACGTATCCTCACCGAGTAGTTCGAACGACTCCCGAAGCTTCGGGGCGGAGAAAGACCGTGCTCAAAGAAGATGATAAGGCGCCCGATTTTCGTGCTACCGCCGACGACGGCAAGATCGTTTCGCTCGCGGACTACAAAGGCCAGAATGTAATCCTATATTTTTATCCGAAGGCGGACACATCCGGCTGCACCAGCGAGGCGATTCAGTTTCGCGACGCGATCAAGGATTTCAAGGCCGCCAACGCCGCGATCGTAGGCTGTAGCGGGGATTCGGTGGCGGCGCAGGCGAAGTTCAAAGCCAAGTACAAGCTGAACTTTCCGCTGCTGGCCGACACCAAGTTCGACGTGATCCAGGCCTACGGCGCGCGACGCATGAAAAGCTTCTTCGGAAAGACGGCGCTGGGCATCGTGCGCAGCACCTTCTGGATCGGCTCCGACGGAAAAATCCGCAAGACCTGGCCCAAAGTCACAGTGAAGGGTCACGCCGCCGATGTCCTCGCGGCAATCAAGAACGGCTAAACCGTCACGCGAAACGATTCGCCGTCCGGCTCGATGAGGGCGTTGTCGATCAGGCGCGTGCCACCCACACGCGCGGCGAGCAAAACGTAGCACGTCTTTCGCAGGGCCATTACCGGCTCGAGCGTCTCCGCGTCCACAATCTCGGCGTAGTCGAGCGCCACGCCGGGCTCGCTATCGATCACGCGCCGCTGCACAGCGACCAGCCGAGCCGCGTCGCGTTCGCCCGCCGCGATTTCGCGCCGCACGGCATCGAGCGACCGGTAGAGCGCCGTGGCCGCGCGCCGGTCGCTATCCTTCAAATAGCGGTTCCGCGATGAAAGGGCGAGGCCGTCCGCCTCTCGCACGATCGGGCAGACGATGATTTCCGCGTCGAGATTCAGATCGGCCGTCATCTGGCGGATGATGCGGGCCTGCTGCGCGTCCTTGCGCCCGAAAAAGGCGAGCCGCGGCTGCACGATTTCAAAAAGCTTCAGCACCACGGTCGTGACGCCGCGAAAATGTCCCGGACGCGACCGCCCCTCGAGCCGCTCGCTCAGACCTTCGACCACAACCGCAGTGCGGAAACCCAGCGGGTAGATCTCCTCGGGCGGCGGCGCGAAGATGTAGTCCACTCCGAGCTTTTCGAGCGCCGCGCGGTCCGCCTCGATCGTTCGCGGATACTTTTGCAAATCCTCGCCCGGACCAAACTGCTTCGGATTCACGAAAATTGAGACGACCACCGGCGAGCACTGCCTCTGCGCCTCGCGGACCAGCGAGAGATGCCCCTCGTGCAGCGCGCCCATCGTCGGGACGAACCCGAGAATGCGGTCCTTCGCGCGCGCATCGCGAGCGATCTGCTTCATCCACGCCGTCGTGTGAATCAATTCCATTCGAGGTGGGCGCGTCCGGGGTCAGCTTGCAGGCGAAGGGCCGCGCGTCATGCGCCGGCCTTTGCGGCGCGTTCGCGATAGAACCCGATCAGGTCGGTGGCGATCGGCTTCGCGCCCAACTGGCGCAGCAGCGTCGCCACCTGGCCGCGATGGTACGTGCTGTGATTCGCTAGGTGCTGCAGCATCTGCCAGAGCGGCTGCGCTTGCGTGGTGCCTGCTGCCGTTGTATACGCGAGCACGCGCCGCAGGTCGTCCGCGCTAAGCGAGGCAACGTAGTCAACCAGATCGCGATCCATATCCGTCAAGCGGCGCCGCACCGATTCGAAGTCCGGGAAATCCGCGGCGGAAGGGAGCGCGGCCGGTATGCGCCCGTGCCAGCGTTCGAGCCAAACCCACTCGGCCCCGTAGATGTGCGCGAGTGTGTCGCGCAGCGACCGGAAGCTCGAACCGAGATCGCGCGTGAACTGCTCGGGCGTGACTCCGGCGCACGCGTCGAGTGTGCGGCGGTTCGCCCAGGCGTTGAAGTCGTAGAGCAGCCCAACATCTTCAACATTCATGGCAGCCGGTTCCTTTCGTTGGCGATTTCGCTCCGCGGCGATCCGGGCCGATCAGGCGCGCTGACGAGCGACCATGTGCTCGCGTAGCTCGGCGGCCGAATGATAGGATTCCGCGTCCGACGGGAATCCGCCGCTGCGCACGTCGGCGCAGTATTCCGAAACAGCCCGCGAGATTTCCGCGGAAAGATTCGCATACCGCCGCACGAACTTCGGAACGTGGCCTTCCGTCAGTCCCATGAGGTCGTGGAACACGAGCACCTGGCCGTCGCAATCCGGCCCGGCGCCGATGCCGATCGTGGGGATGTGCAGCTTGGCCGTGATCCGCGCGGAGAGCTCGCGCGGCATCGATTCGAGCACCACCGCAAAGGCACCCGCGGCTTCCACGGCTTGCGCGTCCCGCTCGATCTGGCGCGCGGCGTCCGCCGACTTCCCCTGCACGTGAAACCCGCCCAGCGCATTCAGCGACTGCGGCGTCAGGCCCACGTGCCCCATCACCGGAATCTCGGCCTCGACGAGGCGCGCGATCAGCTCGAGCCGCCGCTCGCCGCCTTCGACCTTCACCGCCTCCGCGCCGCCTTCCTTCACCAGGCGAACGGCGTTGCGCACCGATTCGTCGAGCGAAACGTGGAAGCTGCCGTAGGGCATGTCCGCAACGAGCAGTGCGTGGTGCGTCCCGCGGCGAACGGCGCGGACGTGGTGCAGCATCTCGTCGAGCGTGACCGGCAGCGTGCTCTCGTAGCCGAGCACGACCATGCCGAGCGAATCGCCGACGAGCAGGATGTCTACGCCCGCATCATCGAGAAGACGCGCGGTTAGGTAGTCGTATGCCGTCAGGCACGTGATCTTGGTTTGCGTTTCAGGAGAACCAGCGGACGGACGAACTTTGCGGGACAGAATGTCGGGCACGGACACCTTCCCGTTGCCCGCAGGCCTAACAACGCTCATGTTTTCCCCCTGGTGCCGCTCCCAAACATCAGGATGCAGCCCACCTGGGCAGATGCTAGCAGAACGGCTAAAATTCCGCAAAGAATTCGGAGAGGGCCCCTGCGCTTTCAAGTGCCGCGCGTCAGACCTGCGCGACGGTTACCGGAGGCGGCGGAGCAGGCATTTGCGGTTCGACGCCGCGCCAGCCGACCGGCCGCCCCTGCACGGC
Source organism: Candidatus Acidiferrales bacterium (assembly GCA_049523255.1). Lineage (GTDB taxonomy): Bacteria > Acidobacteriota > Terriglobia > Acidiferrales > UBA7541 > Palsa-295. The sequence continues at coordinate 77,240 of JBEKNB010000002.1, forward strand.
TTCCTTGAGCGAGCGGAACAAAACCACATACATCATCTGGCGGTAGTAGAAGCGCTGGAGGATCAGCGGCGCGAGCAGTGTCCAGTCTTCGTCCCTCTCGAGCGCGAAGGCGACCACGCACGTGAACAGGTCGATCAACATGAACAGCGCGAAGAAGATCAGCGAGCGCTCCACGTCCCGCGAAGTCCAGAGCTGCGGCAGCCGCGTGACCTGGAGCTGCGCGAGCCCCCACAGCGCCAGCGACAGCAGGAACAGCAGGTCGATCACCGGCGAAACCAGCGGCAGAATAATTTGAAACAGGAAGATATTGGGGATGGCGACCCAGCCGAGCGTGCCGTAGCGCGGATTTCCCGTGGTGTCGCGATGCTTCCACACCGCCTGGAGCGTGCCGTAGGTCCAGCGGAACCGCTGGCGGATCAGCGCATCGACGGTCTCCGGAACCTCGGTCCGTCCGATGGCGTCCTCGTCGTAGAGAATCCTCCAGCCGCTTCGCCGGATGGTCAGGGTGAGGTCGGTGTCTTCGGCCACGGTGTCGCCTGAGAATCCTCCGGCGTCGCGCAGCACGTCCGCGCGCCACGCCCCCGCGGCTCCCGGCACGACCGGGATGCAGTTCAGCAGGTCGAAGGCGCGCTTCTCGAGGTTCTGGCTGGTGATGTACTCAAGGGCCTGCCATCGCGTGATCCAGCGGTTGCGGTTCACCACCTTGACGTTGCCGGCCACGGCTCCAACCCTGGGATCCGCGAAATGCCGCACGAACCGCGGAATTGCTTCCGGATCGACCATGGTATCGGCATCGATCGAGACGATGATTTCGCCGCTCGCTTCCGAAAGCCCGTGATTGAGCGCCGAGGGCTTGCCGCCATTCGCCTGCTGGAGCAGCCGCACGCGCCGGTCGCGGCCGAAATTCTCGAGCACGAGTTCCGACGTGCGGTCAGCCGATCCGTCATCCACCACGAGGACTTCGAGCTTGGGATAATCGGAAGCCAGCGCCGCGCGGACCGTATCGACGATCACCGATTCCTCGTTGTATGCGGGTATGAGAACGGTGACTTCCGGCTTGTATTCCGGATGGTCTTGCGGCGCGGGCCGCAGCTTTTCGATCAGCGCCAGCAGCCCGATGATGAACGCCCGCCCGCTGACGAGCAGAATGCCCGCGATGAAAATGAACGCGATTCCCCGGCGCAACAGCCGGAACGCGTCGAAGATGAAAGCGTCCACGCGCGCCAGCAGCCATTCCTTATGGCTGAGCGGCGGCATCATCTCGGCGCGCGTCTGGCCCAGCAGGTCGGCCACGGGCACAATCTGGTAGCCCTGCGCGCGAAGTCCGTCGATGACCCGCGGCAGCGCCGCGAGGGTGTGGCTGCGGTCGCCGCCTCCGTCGTGCATCAGAATGATGTTGCCCTTGTTGGCCTCGACGTCCGCAAGGACGCGCTGGACGATGGTATCCACCGGGGGAGGCGCTCCGCCATTGGCCTCGCCCCAGTCGTGGGGATCGATCCGCGCGCCGATGATGACGTAACCCATCGACTGCGGGACCGGAAGCATCTGAATTTCGCTCGCCGTTTCCGGCTGGTGGTCGATGCCGTACGGCGGGCGGAAGAGCGTCGTTTTCACTCCGAGGCTGCTCTCGAGGAGCAGCTCGGTGAGGTTCAATTGAATCTGGAGGTCGGACTTCGTGATGGTATCGAATTCGGGGTGCGTGAACGTGTGGTTGCCGATTTCGTTCCCCTGCGCGTACTCGCGCTTCACGATGTTGTCGTACTCATTCGCCGATTCGCCGATCACGAAGAAAGTTGCCGTCGCCTGCTTCTGCTTCAGCACGTCGAGAATCTTCGGAGTCCACGCGGGGTCGGGCCCGTCGTCGAACGTCAGCGCGACCTTTTTCGGCGCGGCGCCCATCTGCTGAATCCGCCACGACATCGGGTAGCTCTGGAAGCTTTCGTCGTCGAAGGAGTCCGAGTCCGCATCGTACTCGAACGTTCGCGAGCCGCTCTGGGGAGTCCCGGTGATGCGCCAGATGTCGCCGTCCCCTTCGAGGATCAGGTCGTATCCGGCGGGAACGCTCTGGAGCTTGGCGCGCGTGGGATCGTCCGCGTGCGTGGCATCCCAGATGTCCCATATCGAGGGGTCTTCCATTCCCAGCCGCCAAAGGGCCGTGCCGCTGACGCCGGCTCGTTCCGCGGCCCGCAGTTCGTTGTAGGCCGTCACGCCGTCGAGCATCCAGACCTTGTGCACATTGTTGTTTTCGTCTTCGTAGGAATAGTGCAGGTTCAAGGAATCCGGATCGTAGAGGATATCCGAGCCGGATTCGACCGCCGTGACGACGCCCTGTTGGAATGTCACGGGCTGCGCCACGGGGTGCGGGACGGCTTTCGACTTTCCGGGCCAGTCATATCCGTAGTTCGCAATGCCCATGATGAGCTTGCTGGGCGGCACCAGCTTCACCATGTTCTCGATATTTTTCACGAACCAGTCTTGGGGCGCGATCGGGCCGGCGCCGTCCGGCGACGTGGGCCAGCGGTAATCGTAGTTCATCAGGATGATCGCGTCCGTCTGCGAAGCGAGGTACTTGTAGTCGTAGCTCCAGTCGGCCGCGGGCAGCGCGACCATCAGCTTCAGGCCCCGGGCGTGCACCGCCGTCGAGAGATCGTGCACGAAATGCTGGAAATCCTGCATGCTCGATTCGGGCAGAGATTCGAAGTCCACCACGATGCCGGGCTGGTGTTCGGCGTCCGCGAACTCCTCGAGCTGCGTCGCCAGCCGTTCCCGCGCGGCCGGATTCGCCAGCATCTCCAGCGTCCCCGGCGGGCACCAGGTATTCTGTTTCGCGTCGTAATCGTTGACCATCGACATGACCGGCAAGTCGACGTTCCGGGCCTTCAGCGACTGAAGGAACACCGCGAGCTTCGGATCGGGTTCGGCATTGAGCGTACCGTCGGCCGAGACGGCGTGCAGCGCCTCGGGGATCAGCAAATCGAGATCGTGATAGTGCAATTGAAGCGATGCCAGGCTCGTGTAGTCGTCGCTCACGTAAAACGCCGCGCGCAGCGGATCGTAGTTCTGCGGCACTTTGCCGAGCGCCGCGACCTTGCGCTTCCGGCCGCGCGGCGTCTTCCTGGATTTCGACCGGATCGTGCGCAGGCTGGCGTGCGTATCCGAGCGCAAAAGCTCCGGCAAGGCCGGATTGCGGCCGACGTTGAGCAGGAAAACGACCAGGACGAGCGTGAAAACCCCGCCGGCGATTTCCAGCGCGAGCCGGGTCCGGCGCCAGCGGCGGCGTTCCTCGTCGTAGAAAATGGGCTTGCGTTCAGCCATCTGGACAATCCAAGCTAGCCATCCGTCGAAATACTGTCAATGACCGCTTCTTCTAAGATGCGCGCGAACATCAGTTGTGCTGTATTGGCCGGCCTCGCGCTGCGCGCGTTTTTCGTTCTGCGATTCCCCTCGACGGACTCGGGGGACGCGCCATTCTACATCGAGCTGGCCTGGAACTGGCTGAAGAAGGGCGTCTACGGCTTATCCATCAACGGGCAACTGACGCCGGTGGACATGCGCGCGCCCGGCTATCCGGGTTTCCTCGCGGCCGTTTTCGCATTCGCGGGGAATTCACAGCGCGCCGTGATGCTCGCGCAGGTGATCGTCGACCTCGCCACGTGCTTCGCGATCGCGCTGATCGCGGCGCGCCTGGCGCCGGCTGCCTCGCGCCGCCGCGTGGCGCTCGCAGGGCTGTGGCTGGCGGCGCTCTGCCCGTTCACGGCGAACTACACGGCCGTGGTGCTGACGGAAACGCTGGCCACGTTTCTCACCGCGGTCGCGATCCTCGTTTTACTGGAGGCAAACCGCCGCGAGATGGACGGAGCGTGGCGCGCGCCCTCGCTGAGCCCGTGGTTTCTCGCCGGAATCGTCGCCGGATTCGGCGCGCTCGTGCGGCCCGAAACGCCGCTGCTGCTCGTTGCCGTCGCGCTCGTCCTGCTCGCGAAGTGGTTCCGGCCGCGCGACTGGAGGAATCTCGCGCGGGCGGGCGTGCTGATGGCCGCGGGCCTGCTCCTGCCGCTGCTGCCGTGGGCCGCGCGCAACTGGGGCACGCTCCACGAGGTACAGTTCCTTGCGCCGCGCTACAGCGAGCTGCCCGGCGAGTTCCCGCCGCTCGGGTTCACGGCGTGGACGCACACATGGCTGTGGCGCTTCGGCGACGTCTATCTGACGCTTTGGAAGGCCGAAGTCGAGTCGATTTCGATCGACGACATTCCACCGACGGCGTTCGATTCGCCGCGGGAGCGCGCGCGCGTGGCGGACCTGCTGGACCGCTACAACCAGACGCTGACGCTTTCCCGCGGCCTGGATCGCGAGTTCGGCGAGATCGCCCGCGAGCGCACCGCGCGCCACCCGCTGCGCACGTATCTCACAATCCCGCTGCTCCGGTCGCTCGCGCTCTGGTTCACGCCGCGCGTCGAACTGCTGCCGTACTCCGGCAACCTGTGGCCGCTCGGCGAGGAATGGCGATACGACCGCCAGGACTTTCTCGCCACGCTCGGCCTCGCCCTCGTGAATGGAATCTACGTCACCCTCGCGCTGGCCGGGGCGTGGATCGCGCGGGGCCGGCCGGGCTGGGCGCTCCTGGTCGCGTTTATTTTGCTGCGCACGGCGTTCATCGCGATCACCGTCGAGACGCCCGAGCCGCGCTACGTCCTCGAATGCTTTCCCGCCATCATCGCTTTCGGCGCGCAGGCATTTTCGGGGACGCGGCGCACCGCTCACTTCTCCTCGACCGGTTCGGGGTGAATCGTCAGCCGGAAAATCTGAGGAAAATGTTCCTTGACGCGGTCTTCGAGCGCGGCGGTGATGTCGTGAACTTCCGTGACCGGGAGGCTGCCGTCCATCGCGCAGTGGCAGGAGACGAGAATTTTGTGCTCGACGCTGCGGACGCGAACGTCGTGGCAATCGACGCGCCCGCGATACTCGGACGGGAGCGAGTTCAGGAATTCCTGCACGGCGCGGGCGAGCTCCTTCATTTCCGCGGCGCCGGGGATGCGCGCGCCGAGCGGCTCGATGTGGATGTTGACGATGGCCTTGGGCTCGGTGGCAGCGCGGATATCCTCTTCAAGCTCGGTCGCGTGCAGGTGCGCCTCGCGGAGGTTCGCATCCTCGTCCACTTCGAGGTGCAGCTCGACGAAAAGCCGCCCATCGAGCTGGTGCGCGGATAGCTCGTGGACGGCGAGGCCGCGGCGCTGGGCGATGGCGCGAATCGTTTCGAAGAGGTGCTCGTTCGTGCGGGCGCGCGGCTCCACGTGAACCACCACATCCGCGGGAACGATCTGCCCGATGTTCCGCTCGACGGCGTCGCTCGCCGTATGCGCCTGCTCGAGGCTGGCCGTGCGCGGGACGCTGATCGTCACGTCCACGAAATAGCGCTGGCCGGCGCGGCGCACGCGCACTCGCTCGGTCTGGAGCACGCCTTCGGTCTCGCTCACCGCGCGGGCGATCCGCTCGCGCAGGCCGCTCGGCGCCACATCGAGCAGCGCGTCGATGGTGCGCTTGCCGAGCCGCGAGCCAATCCAGATGATCACGGCGGCCACGCCGAGTGCGGCGACCGCGTCCATCATTCCGAGCCACGGCAAGCCGAACCGGATTCCCAGCCACGCGCCCGTGATTCCCAAGATGACGACGAACGTGCTCCACACGTCCGTGGAAAAATGCAGCGCGTCGGCCTCGAGCGCCTCGCTGGGATATTTTTTCGCCACGCGGTTCAGGGCGCGCGACCGGATGAAGTCGATCCCCATCGCCAATAGCAGGATCACCACCGCCGCGAGGCTCGGGTGGATTTCCGCCGGACGGAAGAGCAGCCGCTGGAACGCTTCCCAGATGATGTAGAGCGCCGTCAGAAGCAGCAGGCCCGTCTCGACGAAGGCGGAAAAGCTTTCCACTTTTCCGTGGCCGTAGAGGTGCTCCGCGTCGGCGGGCTTGTCCGCGACGCGAACCGAGAGATAGGTGATGACGGCGGCGATCAGGTCGAGGATCGAATGCAGCGCTTCGGAGAGAATTCCCAGGCTGCCCGTGACGACCGCAAGAATCACCTTCAGCGTGACGAGCACAACGGCGGAGCCCACCGAACCGAGCGCCGCCATCCGCTTTTCGCGCGCCGCCTGGTTGATGGTCTGCGCCGCCATGCCGGGGATTATACGCTCCGGCGCGGCGTTCTCACGACGCGGCAAGGGGGACGGAACCGTGTCGATTAGAGTTGGCGTCAGATGAGCGTTTTCAGTGAGTTGCGTCATTTTCTAATCGCCCGTGTGTCGATTAAGAGTGAGCGGCGTGGCAGAGGTGACCGCTGAAATGGCCCCGGTTTCATTGACGGGTAAGAGGCACCCCAATCGTTTGTTTTCAAGGAGTTGCAGAGGTTTTTACTCGGCAACCATTGACGGGTAGAAGGTAGTGAGCGGTTGGATGGAGAGAGTTCCCTCGCTCGCGGTTCTCGCTCGGGACGACGACCCTCGCTGGGTCGTCGTTTACTCGACAGCCAGTGACGGGTAGAAACGCCCACGCGGAGGCTGAAAACCCGCGAGGCAGGAACGCAGGGAAGCAGGGAGGCAAGGGCAAATTTGTCCCTCTGGCTGGGTCGCCTGCATCTTGCGGCGACCGCCGTTCCCGATAATGTTCTTTCGTACCTCATAGCTCTACTTTCCACGCTAGCACACGATGCAAATCGACATTCAATTGTCGATTAGCGCAAGCACCTGGAGCGGTGAGGCTTACGAGTGCCAATTCTTAAAGTGGAACTTGCGATTTAGGCCGGGTGAACGGTATCCGCAGATTTGCGAGGGCCGTCCAGCCCGGGGCCATCCGCTTCTTTGGCAGTGAGCGATTCCGCCGCTGGATTTCTAACTCCTACCGTTATATAAGATTGGTAATCAATTGCGCTGCGCGTGTCGCGACTCTGAGTGGGAGCCAAATTCGGTTGGTGCGGCGTCTTGCGGTTCTCTGCTAAGGAGAAACGAGTGGCTTTACCTGACTTGCTGAGGGCGCACCATTTTACACAGCATCCCTTTGCTGCGTGGCGAGCGGAGGACGAGGAAAGGGACTTAGCTTCGTGGTTTATCCAACCTCCCTTCTTTGATGACATACTCGGCAATCTGGGCACACCGCGACAGGCTATGAAACCTACGTCACACCTTGTTTTTGGTACTCCCGGAGGGGGAAAGACCGCACTACGCAAAATGGTCGAGGCTAAGCTTACCGAGTCTCCCGCTTTGATGGTGATTCGTTACACGGATTTCACTCGTGTATTGTCCGGCGAAATCGCTCGTCCGAGCCTTTCACAACATGTGGACGAGCTACTGCGACTCGGGACCATTAGTCTTTTGGCGATGTGGTACGAGTCAAGGGACCGGTATGAAGCGCTGAACATATCGCAACGTGCGGAGCTCGCGGGCCTAGTTATGGAGTATTACGAAGTGTGCTGCCTCAGCTGGAAATGGAGAAAGCGTTCGTCCGTTAAGATAACGGAGCGAACACATGAAGAAACGACGGAAGCACTACACACCGGAAGAGAAAGTCGCCATTCTGAGGAAGCATTTGGTGGAAGGAGTGCCGATCTCGGACCTGTGTGACGAACTGGGGCTCCAGCCAACGGTGTTCTACCGGTGGCAGAAGGAGTTCTTCGAGAACGGAGCCGCTGCTTTCCAGCAGAGAGGCCGCAGCGACCATCAGCCCGAACAGGAACGAATCGCGTATCTGGAAAAGAAGGTCCAGACGAAGGATGAAGTGCTGGCCGAACTGATGGCGGAGCATGTGGCCCTAAAAAAAAGAGTTGGGGAACTCTGACCGGGGTCTGGGTTCCGCACGATACGCGAGACCAGATCGTGGATTTCGTCCGGCGCTGGTCGGAGAAGACCGAGATCAGCGCCGGGCGGTTCATCGGGTGGCTCGGAATCACGGCCAGCAAGTTTTACGGCTGGCGCGAGCGGTACGGCAGGGTCAACGAGCACAACGGCTGGATTCCCCGAGACTTTTGGCTGGAGGAGTGGGAGAAGCAGGCGATCATTGCGTTCCATTTGAAGAATCCGCTGGAAGGCTATCGGCGGCTGGCGTTCATGATGCTGGACGCCGACATCGTAGCGGTGAGTCCGGCCAGCGTGTGGCGGGTGCTGAATCGGGCGGGGCTGCTGCGGAAGTGGAACGGAAAGCCCTCGAAGAAAGGGACGGGTTTTGAACAACCGCCGCAGCCGCACCAGCATTGGCATATCGATGTTTCCTACCTGAACGTTTGCGCGACGTTCTACTACCTGTGCAGCATCCTGGACGGCTACAGCCGTTTCCTGGTTCATTGGGACCTGCGGGAGTCGATGACCGAGGCTGACATCGAGATCATTCTGGAACGTGCCAAAGAGCAGTATCCCGGCGTTAAACCGCGAATCATTTCCGACAACGGGCCGCAATTCATCGCCAAGGACTTCAAGGAGTTCATTCGCATCTCGGGCATGACGCACGTCAGGACTTCGCCGTATTACCCGCAATCGAACGGCAAAATCGAACGTTGGCACAAGTCACTCAAAGGGGAGTGCATCCGCCCCGGCACGCCCCTTTCACTCGAAGATGCGCGGCGTTTGGTGCAGGGTTACGTGGAGCATTACAACAACGTGCGTTTGAACAGCGCCATCGGATACATCGCGCCGAAGGACATGATGGCCGGGCATCAGCAGGAGATTCAGGCCGAGCGGGATCGGAAGCTGGAGGCGGCGCGGAAACAGCGGCAGATTCGTCGCCAGCAGGCCGCGTGACATGAAAACGGCTTACTTCCGGTCTGCCAACTACACAGGACTTTCGTAGTAATCAGAATGCAACGGAGCGCAAATGACTCAAATTGATCGTCTTTTCGGACGGTATCCTTGGCGAGATGAAGAAACTGGGCAGGAGTTACTGGCGGCTCGGCTGGATTTTGCTTACGAACGGCGCGATCTGCCTATTGCTGCTTTCCGCTCCGATCCGCTGGCGTCACAACCAACTGATGCTGTACAGCGTCATGCGAACAACTCCGCCCGCATTTTCTTATTGGAAGGAACTTTCTGCCGATCGATGGGCCGTCGTTGTGCTGTTAATCCTCTTGACCGGCATACTCGCCGAAGTGCGCCGAACCGTTCTGGCTCCGATCGTTAACCTCGGGTTCTACGTTGTGTACTTCGGTTTGATCTTATTCGAGCAAGCGAAAGCTGCATTCCAACGTTCTCCTCAGGACGTTACTCTGGGCTTCGTGCTGATAGTGTTCGTGATCCCGCTGCTTGTGATCATAGCCGTTGATCTTGCTCTCTACATACCCGCACTCCGACGATCATCTGCCCACCGCGCAGTAGCGCGTTGATTCCGAAGTGTTGAGATTTCTGCAAGTGGACGAGTAACGGGCAATCCGGAAGTTGAGACCGATGGACATGTGGGGCTACAATGACCTTGCCCGAACGGGTGGATTACTCACTAACGGAAAGCGCCCTCTCTCCATTTCCGGCTGAACCAGCACAGAAGTACTCCCCCCTTCTTCTAAGGACCTGTACACGTCGACGCTGAGTCCTTATGCAGGTCGGGCGCTTTCTGTGGCTAAGAAGGCAGGTCACACGGTGATCGAAGGCTACAACGCGATTATCAGTGTAATTAAGAGGGAGAAGATAGAGCCTACGAAATGGGATGCGGCGACCGCAGGTACAGATAGGGCAGACCCCATGATTCGAGTTCAGCGCTTCTGGTCGCTCGCTAAAGCAATGGGCGTGGAGAGCGTTTGGGTCCTTGTTGACGGGGTGGACGAGCATCCCGCAACTAGAACGGGGAAAGCGATATTCGATTGTATGGCTGAGATATTGTTGAATCAGCGACTAATGGAGTTCCGGGAAGCGGATAAGCAAGTGATGTGTTTTAAGGTGTTCCTGACACGACCGGAGGAGCTTCAGCCGCTCCTTGACGAGGAAAAGTTTCGAAAAGACAGAATACCTATCCGAAAAATTGGGTGGAAACGCAAAGATCTCGACATCGCATTAAAGCGCAGGCTTGCCCATTATAGCAATCAAGCGGTCCTGACGTTTGACGATGTCTGCGAGGCTCGCCTGCAAGGAACGCATTCAAGGTTGCTCGATGAATGTGGGTTGAACCCGAGGACTCTGTTCTTTATGGGGTATCAGATTTTCGCGGCATTCCAAAACTCGGAGCCCGGTGTCACTAAGCTCGACAAAGAGTCGATAGATGAGGGGATAAGACTCGCCAAAGAGGCTGTGATGTAGTGGGCGCTAGTCGCTCGGCTGATCAGGCCCCCGTCGGTCCTGCATTGCCCGCCTCGAACCGCTCTGCCCACGCACGCCAACAGAGGCAAAGCCGATGAGGTCGAATGAAGCCAATTTCTAGAACGATCAATCCTCTTCACTTCGAAGATCTCGAGCCGCACAGGTTCGAAGACCTCGTTCGTCAGTTGGCGTACGATTTCAGGCCTTGGAGGTCACTGGAGGCGACGGGCAGGGCAGGCTCAGACGAGGGCTTTGATGCTAGAGCGTCAGAGATGGTCGCCGTGGATGCGGAGCCCGATGAGGCCACTGGGGAAGAACAGAGCCGAGATACCTCGTCAGCGGAAGACAGGCTTTGGCTGATCCAATGCAAGCGGGAAAGATCAATCACGCCGGGGAAAATGAGGGATTACGCTAAGGAGGTCGCTAGGGCCCCACTTTACGGACTTATTTTCGCTGCGCCGTGCAACTTCTCTAAGAAAGCCCGCGATGCATTTCTCACCGTCGTTCGACGGGAGCATGTCCAAGAAGCCCACCTCTGGGGCAGGGCCGAACTTGAGGACATGCTCTTCCAGCCTAAGAACGATCACCTGCTGTTCGCTTACTTCGGACTGTCATTCGTTATCCGGCGGCGTTCCTTGCAGACACAAATCCGCTCAAAGCTCAGCATGAAGAGAAAAGCAATCAGAATTCTCGGGGACATTCAACGACAGCATTTCAAGGAAATTCTAATAAGGGATGCAAACGACACGTCCTATCCTTACAAGCACAAGGATTTTGACAAGCAGCCGAACTGGTTCCACTCGGTTTTCACGGGGCATTACTACGGCGGAATAATGTGCGTTCTGAAGAGACACTTTGCATACCTTGGCGACGACCACAAGAAGTGGGACTTCGTGGCGGACTTCAACGACGTTGGGCCGTCCAGTGAGGACCCGTGGCGAACCGAGGAACAGCGCAGGCAAGAGCGGGCGAGGCGCGGTTCAATTTGGAGCTTCTGGAACTCTCTTCCAGAAAAGAACCGCGGCTGGCTCGAAGTCATATGGCTCGTGGCCTACGAAAGTATTGTGGAAATTGATGGAGAAGGGGATGAGATGGTTGGTCACCCCCACGTATACGTGGCGTTCGATCCGGTGGACAGGACGTTCAACACCCTTGCCTGCCTAGAGGCAAACCAAGGGGCGAAACTCTACAATCCGGAGCGAGAGGACAGAGTCGAATTGTTCCCCAAGGAATTTCCGCTGCCGAAAGGCAGCGATGATTGATTCGAAAGAAATGCTTTTCGAAGGGTCGCGCTCAAGCTACAGCTTGCCTGGGAGCGTATGATCGTGGCCGAAGCGAGGCACAGGGAGGGGCACATGAGACTGAAGGACAAGGTAGCGATCATAACGGGGGCGGGGACGGGGATTGGCGAGGCGACGGCGCACAAGTTCGCGCGGGAGGGGGCGCGCGTGGTGCTGGCGGGGCTGCCGAGCGATCCGGTGAAGGACGTGGCGGACGCGATTGTCGCGGGAGGCGGCGAGGCGGAGGCGTATCTGGGCGACCTGGCCGAGGAGGCCGCGGCGCGGGGGTGCGTGGACGCAGCGGTGCGGCGGTTCGGGCGGATCGACGTGCTGGTGAACAACGCGGGAATCTTCATCGCCAATGCGGAGACGGACGCGTACCGCATAGAGGATTTCGAGCGGACGATCCGCAGCAACATCCGCACCGCGTTCCTGATGACGAAATTCGCGCTGCCGCACTTGCAGAAGACGCGCGGCAACATTCTTTTTACCGGGTCGGAGGCGGGGATCAACGGCTCGGCGAATTTCACGCCGTACGGAGCGAGCAAGGGATTTCTGCACGCGTTCGCGAAGGGCGTGGCGCTGGAGCAGGCGAAGTATGGCGTGCGCGCGAACTGCGTCTGCCCGGGCGCGATCGACACGGCGTGGACGCGCGGGCCCGGCGGGCCGTTGAGCCTCGAGATACAGAAGATGATCAACGGGATGGTCCCGCTGGGGCGGCGCGGGAGCCCGGAGGAGATCGCGAACGTGTTCGCGTTTCTCGCGTCGGACGAGGCGAGCTACGTGACGGGAGCGCTGCTGCTGGCGGATGGCGGCGTCACGCCAGCGAAGGGCAGCCCCGGCGAGATGGTCCCGGACGAGCTGCGCGAGATGCCGAAGGGCGTCCTGCCGCTGCGGCATTCGCACGAAGGGCTGCGCGGCAAGGAAGTCTATTTCGCCAAGAAGTAGCGGCGAGATGTGGAGACAGAAAGAGAGCGAATCGAGAACTTGCCGCGAGAGAAACAGCGCATAGCCGGGGCGTTGCGCGCCGTCTTTTTTTGTCGGAGCTGAAGCTCCGACCCCCTAAACGGCGCCAGAAATACGCCTGCGGCAGCAAGGTAGGCACGCCCGCCCCCTACGGAGGGCGCAAACAGCGCGCCCGCCGCGGCGGATGCAGACACCGCACTCCGCGCGGCCAGATTATGTCGCGGCTAAAGCCACGACCCACAAGGCGAGAGGCGAAAACGAGCGCCGAGGCAAGCCTCGGCGGGGAGAAAGCGGCGGCAAGCCGTCCTTCGACAGGCTCAGGACAGGCCGCGCTCCACATGGGCTGTGCCGAGCGGCAATAAGCGTGGGGTGCCGGGCTGAAGGACCCGGCGCTACGTTCAAGTCTGAAACCGCAGCAAGGCTGCGGGACTCTGCCCTACAAGAGATGATCCTATTGCAGGGGCGGGGCGGAGACGACGGGCAAGCGGCGGGGTTCGCCGTGAAAGCCGCGGATTTCAACTTCCTCGAGCAGGAGCGACGGAGCGACGATCGTGCTGGGGACGCCGCCCTGCGCGGAACCGAACGCGCCGAGCGCGGTTCCGGCGAGGCCGTCCGACGAGTTTTGCATGAAGGTGTAGACGACGGGATCGTTGCCGATCGCGAGAATGTTTCGCAGCGAGCGCAGCGTGAGCCCTTCGATCACGCCTCCGCGCACGGGTTCTTCGTGGCCGTCCGAGACATAGACGCGATACACGAAGAGCGGAGCGCGCGCGCCGCTCGCGATATCTCCCGACAGCTCGCCGACGAATTCGCTGAAATCCTCCTGGCGGAGCGAGGAGAGCGCGGGGTTATCCATCTGCTTGACCTCGAGGCACCATTCATGGCCGTCGTCGCGGCAGGCGTCGATGAATTTCTTGCGCAGATCGGCCGGAGCGAGGGCGCCCGAGGCCTGGAAAATCAGGTTGCTGCTCAGCGGGCGCTGCTCAGAGAGCAGTGCCGAGCGCGCGTGGCCGTTGGAGCTCTGAAAATCGGGGCCGGGACGGCGCGACATCAGCAGACTTCTCAAAATGCCGTTGTCGACGAGCGTGACGCGCTGCGCCTTCACGCCTTCGTCGTCCAGATCGTAGCCGCCGAGAAGCGGCTGGCCCTGCAAATCCTTGAGCGTGGGATCGTCCACGAGCGTGATGTTCGACGGCAGAACGCGCGTGCCGACGCGGCCCGTCCACTCGCTGCGGCCGCCGACGCGCTCCATGAAGGAGTCGAAATCCTGCGACATCGTGAGCGGCGGACGCGCGCCGGAAAGTGAAGGCTCGAGCGCCTGCGCCAAGGCGGATGCGGCCGCGGGCGCGTCAAAGAGCATCGGGCCGGTGTAATCGGACGCGAGGGCGCTCGTGCGAAACGCCATCAGGTCGGTTGCGGCTTGCGAGAGCGACTTCGAAACGGCCGCCGGCTCGGGCAGACCCGAGGGCCGCTCGGCGTAGGTGGCGTAGAAATTGTGGAGCGGCATGCCGTCGTCGGCTTCGGTAGCGACAGCCGCCTCGATGGCGGCCAAGCTGCGCGTGGAGCGGATGGTGGTGCCTTCGCTCGTCATGAGGTACGAGGTGGCGTAAATCAGGTAGTAGGTGACGCGCGAGCCGTCGAGCTGCGGGAAATCCTTCAGGCCCACAGAGGCGGCGCGGGCTTCGTCATCCCAATTGCGCGAAGTCCAGTCGGGCTCGATGCGCGGATCGACTTTGACGATCGGCGGCACCTGAGAGAAGTCGTCGATTTCGGGCGGCTTGGTCAGGCTGCGAAGAAAAGCCTGCTTGAGCGACATCTGCGTGACGGCGGCCTTGAACGCCTGATCGGTGGCGAGCCACAAATCCTGGCGGAGCGAATTGTAATCGCGGTCGATGCCCACTTCGCCGGTGGAGCCGAGGAAACCCTGAAAACCGTCCTCGCTGAGGAAGTTCGAGCTGTCGAGATGGTAGTCGCCCATGCGGACGTCCACGCTCATGTAGCGGCTGCGCCCGGTGGAACTCGAGATGACCGCGCCGAAGGAGGACGTGACGGTTCGGACGTCGAGGTCCAGCAGGCGGTACTCGATGAAAAACGGCTTCTCAACCGGCGAGAGGGCGAGACGCAGGCGCGAGCGCTCCATTTCGTCGTGCATCGCGTGAAGGGTCTGGTCGTTGTCCGCGGGCAGGCTGGAAGCCTGCGGAGCGGCCGGGGGCAGCGGATTCTTGGCGCTCGCAGAAGACGCGGATGCCGGGATAGCGAGGACCGCGAGCAGCAGAACAAACGCGGAAATCTTCGTCACGGCTGCCCCTTTGCGAGTGGATCGTGCGCCGGCGGCGGCAGGATCGGAGGCCGGTCGGTAGAGGTCTCTTTCTTCTGCACTTCCATTTCGGAGATCAGAATCTCGGGCGCGACGGCCGAAACCGGGACGCTGCCGGACTCCGCGCCGCAATATCCGTTGAAGATTTCCAGCTTGTCGCCGGTCGCGACAATCTTGGTGAGCGAAACGAGCGGGGTGCCGACGATGTCCACGCCGCGGACGAGTTCGTCCGGGCGGCCGTCGGCGAAGACTTTATACACGACGAGCGGTTGGACCTGAAACGCCTGCGGATTGCCGCGGCCCGTAAAGGTGAATCCGCCGGCGATATCGTCGATGAGCAGGCCGAACGGCTTGCCTTGCTGCTTGATCAGCTCGACCAGTTTTTCGCGGAGCTGCGCGTTCGTCATGGTCTTCGTGCTCGAAACGATCAGATTACCCTGGCGAGCCACGGGGACGTAGCCGAGCTGGCGGCGGCCATGGCCGTTGGAGTGCGGGATATTCACGAGCGGCGAGCGCGACATGAGGAAGGTTTTCAGGATGCCGTGATCGACGAGCTGAACGTCTTCGGCGGGCACGCCTTCATCGTCGTAGGGATAATAGCCGAGCAGCATCTGGCCGCCCAGCGAGGCTTCGGTCGGGTCGTCCTTGATCGAGAGGAAATCCGGGAAAATCTGCTCTCCGATCTTGCTGGTGAAGGTCTGGCCTTCGTTGATGTCCTTTTGGCGGAAGCCCTCGGCGCGGTGGCCGAAAACTTCGTGGAAATAGACAGCAGCGGCGCGGCCGGTGAGCAGCGCGGGCCCGGCATAGGGGTCCACGAGGGGCGCCTTGTCGAGCGCTTCCGTCTCGCGGATCAGCACCTGGATCGCGTCGGAGACGGTCTTTTCGTTGGGGGCATCCTTCGGGTCCAGCCAGTCGAAATTCGCGTAGCGCTGGATATCCATTCCGTCCGGAGCCTTGCTCTGGACGAAAAGTTCCAGGCGGTAATGAATCTGGCCGAAGGCGAGCTTCGTTCCTTCGCTGTTCACCTGGTACTGATTCGTGGCCAGCGCAGTGAACGTAGCGATGGAATTCAGCACCGCGGGCGACTTGCTGAACGCGGCGGTATACGTTCTCACGCGCTCTTCCCACGGTTTCCGGTCCACGTGAATCTCGACGCGGGGACCGATGTAGGTGTGCGGCTGCTCGCTTGAAAAGTCGGGCGCGGCTCCTTCGGCCGTCTGCACCTGCACCTGCTGGCTCGTCTGGACTTTGATCAGGGCCTGCGAGGCGGCGCGATACTGGCGGTCGGTCTCGCGCCACATTTCGCGGCGGAGGACTGGAACATCGTCGTCGATCGCGGCGGAGGTGCCGGGGCTGGTCCAGCTCGGCGGGCGATCGGGGAGCTTGTGCGTGTTATCGAGCTGATAGCTTCCGACGCGCGTTTGAACCTCGAGCCACCGGCCACGATCTTCGGTGCTCGAAAGCAGCGCGCCATTCGAGCCCGAAACCTCGGCGTCTTGCCTGTCGGAGACCGTGTAGCTGATAAAGTAGGCGGGCGGATCGGCCTTGGAGAGGCCCGCCATCGAGCGGTCGAGCTCAGCCTGCATGGCCGTGAGGACCGGCGACTGCACCTGGCCCTGCGGCGAGCGGTCCGCGGCGAAGCAGGCCCACGCGGTTGCAAGCAGGGCCAGCCCTGCGAAGAACGTCTTATTTCCGTAGAGAGTTTTCATCATCGCGCAAAGTAAGACAGTTTAAGATAGGATGCCCTCGAACCCCAAACAAAATGCCGGACACTGTTCCCGTTCCGGCTCAATGGATGTTCGAGTCCGGAAAGGAGGTTAGATGCGCGCGCTCGTCGTTCGGAGGTATGGGCCGCCAAACGTTTTCGAGCTCCAGCAGGTTCCCGATCCCCAGCCGAAAGCCGGGGAAGCGCTCATCCGCGTCAGGTCCGTTGGCGTCAACTTCGCCGACTTGCTCCAGCGCATGGGACTCTATCCCGGCACGCCGAAGCCGCCGTTTGTTCCCGGCCTGGAAATTGCGGGCGTGATCGAGAAGATCGCTGAAGGGGGCAAAGCGGGCGAAGGCGAGGCGCTGAAAGTAGGCGATGCGGTGATGGCGCTGCCGCAGTTCAACGCCTACGCGGAGTGGGTGACGGCTCCCGTGACGCAAATCCATCGCCTGCCCGCAGGCATGACATTCGATGACGGCGCCGCGATCCTGGTGAACTACCTGACCGCGTATCATTCCATGTTTACGATGGGCAATTTGCAGCTCGGGGACCGGATTTTGATCCATGGCGCGGCGGGCGGCGTGGGAATCGCCGCCGTCCAACTGGCGCGAGCGAAGGGGCTCGTAATTCTGGGCACCGCGGGTCCGTCGAAACAGGAGTACCTGCGCAAGATCGGGGTGCACCATCCCATCGACTACACGAAGGGAGAGATCGTGCAGACGGTACTGAAATACGCGCCGGGCGGGGTCGAGCTGGTGATGGACCCGATCGGCGGGAAATCCTGGGCGCAGAGCTATGAGTGCCTGGGCCCGGTCGGGCGGCTGGTGGTTTACGGTTTCTCGGCCGCGGCGGGCGCGGACGGAAAGAGAAGCCCGCTGCGCGCCCTGCGCGCCTACATCGAGACTCCGCGGTTTCATCCACTCAAGTTGATGGCCAAGAACGCTGCCGTGATCGGAGTGAACCTGGGACAGGTGCGCGCGCGGGGCGCGCTGGTGCGGAGCGAACTGAGTGAAATCGTCAGCCTATACGCCGAGGGGAAGGTCAAACCCGTCATCGGGAAGACGTTTCCGCTGGAAGAGGGCGCGGCGGCGCACCAGTATATTCACGACAGGAAGAACATCGGGAAAGTGATTCTGTCGGTGAGGTAGAGGACCGATCAGTTCGAAGGTGCGGCGGCGGGCTTCGAGAAGATCGCGTCGTCCACTTTCGGATTGGTATCGAGCTGGCTGATCGTGGACTCCATGTACTTCACACCGTCGCGATAGACCGCCGTTGAAAACGCGAACTGCCGGCCATCGACCGCGCGGTAGTCGCTCCAGCGCTGTTCGTTTTCGGAAGCCCCCTGCGGTCCAGCCGACTGATAGCGCGCCGCGACCAGCAGGTGCGTGGCCGGATCAAAGTAGAGCTTGAGGGGTCCCCAGGCCTTCTGGATGGCCACACCCGACACCTTCCTGCCGTCGATTTCCTCTTCGCCGATCGCCGAGCCGGTGATTTTGCCCGCGAGCACGTCCCGGTAAAGCCCCCAGCCGCCGCCGAAAAGCGCAATCGCGCGCTGGAATTCGCCGATCATGGGCGTGGCGTCGCGCGTCTGGCCTCCGATCTCGAGCCATGCGGATTTCCCGTCGGAGACCTGGACGGCGCTCGCATTTTCGGCCGTGATTTCGCCGCGCGCGCGGTCTGGATAGGACACGGTCCACTGGATGGTTCGCGACATTGAGGGTACTTCGCCGCCGGGTCCGATCAGTTTTCCGTTTTCCGTCATCTTCAGCGCGGTGAGCGAGGCGAGCGCATCGCCGCCCGCGGCTTTGGCCGCTTCCAGCAGGATCGCCTTGCCCTGCGAAAGCGATTCGGGTGTCGGGGCGGCCGCCGCTTCCTTCACCTTGCGCAGACCGGGAGCGAGCAGGTCCACCTGGTCAAACGAAATCTCGTCGTATTGCGCATCCGGGAATTCTTTTTTCAACGCGTCGCGGAACGCCGCGATATTTCCGACGAGGACGATATCGAGATCGTTCGTGGGGAGATATCGCCGCGCAATATCGCGCACCTGCTCGGACGTGACGCCGCGGATGCGGTCGGGATAGGTGCTGTTGTAATCCGCGGGGAGATCGTACGCCGCCACCATGAGCACGCGCTCCGCCACCTGCTCGGCAGTTTCGGACTGGATCGGATAGACGCCGGAGAGATAGTCGCGCGCAAAATCGATTTCCTTCTGCGTGACGTCTCCGGTGGACATCTTGTCGATCAGGTCCAGGACGAGTTTCATCGCCTGGAGCGTCGTTTGCGTGCGCGTGTACGTTTCGACCGCGAAAGAACCCGCGAAGCGGTGCGGATTGAACGAAGAGCGCGCGTCGTAGGTTAGTCCGTTTTTCACGCGGACTTCGGTATTGAGGCGGCTGTTGTAGCCGCCGCCAAAGATGCGGTTCGTGACGACCACCGGAATGTAGTCGGGATCGCCGCGGCGGATGCCATGCTTGCCGACGCGAATCTGCGTCTGGACGGCGTCCGGCTTGTCGATCAGCCACATGTGCACGCCGTGCAGAGGCTCCGGCGCGGGCGGGGCTCCGGCTGGGACTTCGAGCTTGGGCCAGGCGCCGAAATATTTTTCCGCCGCGGCGAAGGCTTCTTCGGGTGTGATATCCCCGGCGAAGGCGAGCAGCGACTGGTTGGGTGCGTAGTTAGCGTCGTGAAATTTTCGCAGCTGCTCGGGCGTGAGCTGTTTCGCCGTTTCCGGCGTGCCCTCGGCGGGCCAGCCGTAAGGTGATCCGCTGTAGACCGTGCGGCCGAAGACGGCCGTGGCCAGGAAGGCGGGATCGGAGTATTCCACCGTCAAGTTGGAGAGGAGCTGCTGGCGCTGGCGGTCAAGCTCGTCGGCGGCAAACGCGGGGTGAAGCAGGACATCGGACATCAGATCGAGGCCGGTCGGCAGGTCTTTCTTCACGACATCGAGCGTGACATCCGTCGAATCCTTGTCCGCGGAGGCCGCGAGCGAGCCGCCGACGAAATCGATGGCCTCAGCAATCTGCTGCGCGGAGCGCGTTTTGGTGCCCTGCGTCAGCATGTTGGCCGTCATCTCGGCCACGCCGGGCGTTCCCTGCGGATCCCCGATGGTTCCCGCCGAAAGGATTATCAGGCGCGCGGCGACCGCCGGCTGGCTGTGATCGCTGACGACGAAGACGCGCAGGCCGTTTGGAAGCGTCTTCGCGGCGGCCTGCGGGAAGTGAAAGGGGCTGGGCGCGCCTGCGGCGGGCATCTCCGGAACGAGGTTCACGCCCGGAGGCACGACGCCCGTGCCGCTCTTTTGTTCGGGCGCAGAGCCTGGCTGATTCGCCGGCGGTGCGGGTTGCTGGCCGCCCTGCTGGGCGAGAGCCGGCATTCCCGACAGGGCCAACGCTGCCAGAAACCAAATCGATCGTTTGATTGCGCGCTTCATCCGTGCTCCTAAGTGTTCCTGGTATCCGTCCACGATGCCGGCGCCGCGCTACTGTGGGGGCGCAGCGGGCTTGATGAACAGAACGGTGGCGCGTTGCGGAACGAAGTATTCCTTCGCCACGCGTTCAATCTCATCCGGCGTCACTTTCAGGTATCGCTCGAGCTCCGTGTTGACCAGGTCCGGGTTCTTGCCGATGACCGCGGCGGCCTCGATTGCGACGGCCTTCTCTTCGTCCGTATCGCGGCCGAGAATGAATCCGGCGATTTCCTGATTCTTCGCTTTCTGAAGCTCCTTCGCATCGACCGGCTTGTCCTTGAGGCCGTCGAGAATCGCCTCGACCGCCTTTTCGCCGTCCTGGGCTGAGTGTCCCGGATTCATGATGGCGTAAGCCCAAAAGAGATTGGGATCCTCGGTGAAATTACCAAAGCCCGCCGACTGCACGGCGATCTGGTCCTTGTATACGAGAGCTTGATACAGGCGGCTGCTCTCACCCCCAGCGAGGACGTTCGATGCCAGATCGAGCGGGTAGGCGTCCGATGCGTATCGCGCGGGAATCTTGTAGCCGATGACGACCGCCGGGAGCGGCGTGTTCGTGTACGATTTGTCCACCGTGCGCTCCGCGGCCTGCGGTGGTTCGGGCGTGTCGTGGCGCGCAATCGGTTTTGCGGACGCCGGGATGCCGTCGAAGTATTTGTGCGTCCAGGCAAGCGCCTGCGCGGAATCGAAATCGCCGGCAATCACGAGCGTGGCGTTGTTGGGCTTGTAATAGGTGTCGTGGAAGTCGCGGACATCCTGAAGAGTGGCCTTATCGAGGTCCGCAATGCTGCCGATCGGCGTGTGGTGGTAGCCATGCACGGTGAACGCGGCGGCGCGAAGATCCTCTTCGATCGAGCCGTAGGGCTGATTATCGACGCGCACGCGCCGCTCTTCCTCGACCACCTGCCGCTCGGATTCGAAATTCGCCTCGTCCACGTTGAGGCTTCCCATGCGGTCGGCTTCGAGCCAGAGAATCCGTTCGAGATAGTTGCTGGGGAAGGTCTCGAAGAATTCGGTGGTGTCATCACCCGTCTCCGCGTTGTCGAAGCCGCCAACCGCCTCGATAATGCGCGAGTGCTCGTCGGGTCCGACATGAGCCGACCCTTTGAACATCAGATGCTCGAAGAGGTGCGCGAAACCCGTGTGTCCGGGGAGTTCGTCTTTCCCGCCGACGTGGTACCAGATCTGGAGGTTGATCACCGGGACGGCGTGCTCCTCGAGAAGAATCACCTGCAGACCGTTGGCGAGTTTGTGCGTCGTGAAATCGAGCTTCGGCGGGAGAACTTCCGACGCGCGGCTTTGGGAAAGCTGCGCTTGCGCGGCGAGAGACGCCGGCAGAAACGCGGACACGCTTGCCGCGAAGAGGATCATGACGCTGACTCGAACCCACAGTTTCATATCAGCTATCGCCCTTCCGTTGCCCCGATCAGACACGCTTTGGCGCCTTCGCACTTAGACGCGCCGGGCCGGAAAAGAGTAGCACTTGCGGGCTTGCGTTGCGAGGACTCGAATGCGCGGCCGCCTGTTGGTCGATTCGCACAAGCGGGAAGGGGAAGTTTGCAGGCGGGCAAACGGTGTGTTGGTATGGAGCCAGCGCTTCGTTCGTTTCAGCGGTGAGGTGAAAGCCATGCGAAGTCTGGGCGGCTTGATTGGACTGCTGGTTGTGGCACTGATTGCCGGGCTGATTTACAAGTACTACCTTTCGCCCGCTCAATCTCCGGCCGTGGCGAAGCCCCTCCAGACGATTGACGCTGTCGGCGCGCAAAACGATCTGCTCAATATCGCGCAGACCGAGCGCGCCTATCAGGCCGAACACGGAAAGTACGGATCCATGGACGATTTGGTTTCCAGCGGCGCCATGACAGTGCGAAAGTCGGGCCGCCCGGGATACACCTACGACCTGGAAACATCGGACGAAGGCTTCCGCGTGATCGCCCGCTGCACCTCTCCCCAGCTCCCGGGCTGCCAGAATTACTCCGTCGACCAGAACATGACGGTTCAGCCGGGCCCCTAGATCGGGATTGGTGTGCGACGCACGATCAAGGCGCGCGCTTCTGGTCGGCAACGGTCACACCGGCCTCCGCGTAGTCGGTCGGCGGCAGATCCACGAATGTAACCTGTATATTTTCGCGCTTGGCGCGGCCCTCTTCGATCAACGCCTGCGTGATCCGTTCGGCGAGCTTCCGCTTTTGCTCGGGCGTGCGGCCGGCAACCCACGTGACTTGTACGTACGGCATGTCCTCTCCCGGAATGCGTCTGAATTCTACAAACAATTCGACTGCCAGGGGAAGCGCTGCGGCGATCGGGGCATGCTGTCCCGGAGAACGATTCGCAAGGGTACATGCTAGAATGGCGTACCGTGCAAAAGGTCCTCCAGAGCCTCCTTGATCTGCAGGGTGTGGACGTGCGGCTGAGGGAAGTCCGCGCGCGACTCGGGGCGTTTCCGAAGAAGCTCGCTGAAGTGGACGCGCGCCTCAGCGCCGCGAAGGCCGGGGTCGACCAAGCCCAGGCGGCGCGGCTCAACACAATCAAGGAGCGGAAGAAGTACGAACTCGACGTCGAGCAGTGGAAAGAGCGAGCCCGCAAGTACAGGGACCAGTCGTCCCAGGTAAAGACAAACGAGGCCTACAAGGCGCTCCAGCACGAAATCCAGATGGCGGAAGAGGAAATGGCGAAGGCCGAGGACCGTCTGCTCGAGCAGATGGTCGCAGCGGAAGAGTACGACCGGCTCGTGAAGTCCTCGGAAAAAGCGCTGAAGGAAACGGACGAAGTGGCGCGCAGCCAACGATCGAAGATCGAAGCCGATAAGGCCGCCGCGGAAAAGGAAGTCGCCGCGCTTGAAGCCGAGCGAGCGACTGCGATCGCGGACGTTCCGGAAAACCTGCTCGACCACTACGATCGCATCGTGAGAAAGCACGGCGGCATCGCACTCGCTGAAGTCCGGGACGAGAAGTGCAGCGCCTGCGGGATGATCGTCCGCCCGCATGTATTTCAGGAAATGCGCCGCTCGGCAAGCGACGAGTTGTTCCACTGCGAGACCTGCACGCGCATCCTCTACTATATCGAGCCGGAATCCATTGCGCCGCCGGCCTCTGCCTCCGCATCGCAATCGTCCGCATCGGCCTCCGCCTCCCGTGAAAACTGAAGCTGCCTTTTGGGCGGTGCGAAGCCGCGCACCCTACGGGTGCGGCGCATGACCACGACAGGGAAGACCTCACCGCATACGAGCGCCCGCCTGTTTTCGGAGTCGCATCCACCGGCGCCGCCCGCCGGGGTCCACGTCGCCAACATTGACGGCGCGTCGCGCGGCAACCCGGGACCTGCTTCTTACGCCGTCGTGATGCGCAACCCGGAGGGCAAGGTCGTCCTGGAACTTGGAAAAAGCGTCGGCCGGCAGACGAACAACGTCGCGGAGTATTACGCGCTCCTCGCGGCGCTCGACTACGCGTCGAGCCACAATATCCGCGCGCTTCGCATCCGCAGCGATTCCGAACTGCTCGTCCGCCAGATGCAGGGACGCTACAAGGTGAAGAGCCCGGATCTGAAGCCGCTCCACGAGCGCGCCTCGAAACTCGCGCGGCAGCTCGAATACTTCGTGATCGAGCACGTTCGCCGCGAGAACAACCGCGACGCGGACGCCCTGGCCAATGTCGCCCTGGATGGCGGTGGGTTCGGTCCCGCAAGCGGGGAACGTCCGGCATCCCCAAAGCCGACCGCTTCCCCTGCCGCCGCTTCTCCTGCTGTTCGCTCTTCACCAGTTCGGCATATTCGCGCCAGATTCGCCGGAGGCGTCCTAGTGCCGGCCGAACCGATCGACCTCCCCGAAGATAGCGAAGTCCTGCTGGACATTCGTAACATCACCAAACGGTAGTAACCTGCGGTGGCGATTTTCGCTTCCTGTTCGCTGAACATATGCGTCATTTTAGTACTATTGCTCCATTGCCGCCTTCTCGCCCAAGGGGTTAGCTTGTTGACTTGGAGGGTACGTGACTACACTACCCGAGGCGCTGCCGATCGTTCTCGTCCTGGCTGTTCTGGTCGGCATGTTCGTATCCGTGCAACGGCAAGCTCCGTCGACACGCGTGCGGCTCTGGACATACGCCTGGGCGCTGACGTTCCTGCACTTTTTTGGAAGGGCCATTGAGACTCACGCCGGCACCTTCAATCAGTTCATGGCGGCATTCGACTACTCGGCCGCCGAACTCTCGGGAATCGTGTTTCTCTGCTCGATGCTGTTCAAGAGCGACGACCAGAAGAAGCGCATCCGCCTGATCCTGGCGCTGGGCGCGCCCCTGACGGTTCACGCGTTTGCGGTCGGCTTCAACTGGGGAGTGCCTTGGATTCAGGCCGGTTTGCTGGGCGTGTTTTTCCTCGAAGCTACGGGTTTTACGCTCCTGCTCCCGGAGCGCCGGTCGCCACTCCAGTTGGTTGGGGCACTGGCCCTCGCCGGCGTCGGAGCCTGGGCCGTTCGCGACCAGTTGCGCGGCAGCGCGGTTATCGCTGTTACTGCAACCCTGATGCTCGCCTACGGGCTTTCGGGAGTGCTTTTCTGGCGGCTTTATCGACGCCGGTCGCTCGGCGTGATCGCTGTGACGGCCGGGTTCCTAGGATGGTCCTTGATCTTCCCGACTCGCGCGCTGCTGCTGATCCTTGACCCGAAGCTGCAAGTGCATCTGGACTTGTGGAACGTACCGAGGCTTTTCGTCGCATTAGGGATGGTGCTCACGCTTTTCGAGGATAAGTCCAGGATCGTCGAAGGCGAGAGGAAGCGTGCGCAAACAGAGAACCTGTTGCTCGAGGGGCTTTCGCAAATCACCTCCCGCTTGCTGGCCGCAAGCGATCCCATCGCCCTGTGTGCGGAAGTGGCCCCCGCGATCACCGGAATGAGCAGCTTCCAGTGCGCTGCCCTGTTTCTTCTGGGTGAGGACCGCCGGTTCTATCTGGCGAGCTCGAGCGGATTCACGGCGCAGGAGGAGGAGACGCTGCGGGAACACTCGAGCAATTACTCGATCGAGTCACTGAAACACCGCTCCCCGGAACGCTCACTGGGAAGCAGATCCTTGCGGATATCAGAGGACTCCGCCCTGGTGATGATCCCGATGGTTTCGCGGCGCGGATCGCATATGGGATGCCTTTACGTGTCCGACTCGAAGGACCCGGCTGGCGTTGGGTCGTCCGAAATGGTCAAGCTTGAACTCTTCGCGGCGGACCTGGCCGTGACGTTCGAGAACGTGAGGCTCCACCAACAGCTCGTGCGTTCGGAGAAGCTCGCGGGGCTCGGGCAGCTTGTTGCCGGGGTGGCGCACGAACTCAATAATCCGCTCACCGGCGTGATCGGCTACACCGATTTGCTCCGCACGGAGGTAAGCGGACAGAAGGCGGCGGCGCGCGTCGAAAAGCTGGCTAACGAGGCGCGTCGCATGCAGCGGATCGTCGACGGCTTGCTTCGCTTCGGCCGCCAGAACAATTCGACGCTGCGTTCATCCGATTTGGCGACTGCGCTGCGAGACGTCGTTCAGCTCCGCGAGTATCACGTGCACGCACATGGGATAAAGGTCGACATGCAGATCGACCCAAAGCTCCCGCCCGTGGGCATTGGAGAAGATGAACTCAAACAAGTCCTCCTGAACATCTTGAACAACGCGATTGATGCCGTTGAGGAAAGCGGGCGGCAGGAAATTCAGATTCACGCATCGCATCAGTCGGGGCGCGTCGCGATTCAGTTCGACGACTCGGGTCCCGGGTTCGCCGACCTCAGCCGTGCATTCGACCCGTTTTACACGACGAAGCCGGTCGGAAAGGGCACCGGCCTTGGGCTCAGCATCTGCTATGGGATCGTGCAGGAATGCCACGGCGAAATCACGCTGAAGAACAATCAACCCTACGGCTCCAGCGTCGTCATCGATCTGCCGGTCGCCGCCCCGCAACCTGTGCTCGTGACATCGCCCGAATACCACAATAATGAGCACCCGCTGCTCGCAAAGCGCGCCGGATAGGGCGGGCTATTTCAAAACGTACGAGCGGTAGAGGGTGTCCCGCTGGGCGGGCATATAGCCGGCATCGGAAATGATGTGGCGGAGCTCTTCTTCGTTGGTGCGGTTGCGGACGCCGGCGGCGCGGACCACATTTTCCTCAATCAAGATACTGCCCACGTCGTCCGCGCCAAACTGCAAGCCGACCTGGCAGACTTTGATTCCCGGCGTGAGCCAGCTCGACTGGATGTGATCGATGTTGTCGAGATAGAGCCGGCTGATGGCGAGCGTCTTCAGGTAATCGAACGCCGTGGTCTCCGAGACTTTCTTCCCGAGCGGCGTGTTCTCGGGCGCGAAAATCCAGGGAATGAAGGCGGTGAACCCGCCGTTGTCTTCCTGAATCCGGCGAAGGCGCTCGAAATGGTTCACGCGGTGGCGGTACTCTTCGCCGCAGCCGAACATCATCGTCGCCGTGGTACGCATGCCGAGCTTGTGCGCTTCGCGGTGCACCGATTCCCATTCCTCCGACTTGCACTTCAGCCGCGCGATCCGCTGCCGGACCTCGTCATCGAGGATTTCAGCGCCGCCGCCGGGAATTGACTGAAGCCCGGCGTCGCGCAAGCGCGCGATCGTGTCGCGGATCGAAAGCCCGGAGACCTCCGCAATGCAAAGAATCTCGGGCGCCGAAAAACAGTGCAGATGCACCTGCGGGAACCGCTCGTGGATCGAGCGCAGCATGTTTTCGTAGAACTCGATTTTGAGATCGGGGTGCAGGCCGCCCTGTAGCAGCACGCCCGTCCCGCCCAGCTTGATCATCTCTTCGATTTTTTCGTAGATCACCTCGAGCGGCTGAACGTAGCCCTCTTTCGAACCCGGCGGGCGGTAAAACGCGCAGAACGAGCAGTATTCCGTGCAGAAATTCGTGTAGTTAATGTTGCGGTCGATCTGGTAGGTAACGACGCGGGGATCGGTCTTCGCGCGGCGGACTTCGTTGGCCGCCATGCCGATGCCGATCAGGTCATCGGAGTTGAAAAGATCGAGCGCTTCTTGTGGTGTCAGTCCCATTGTCTCGCTCTACGAGTGCGCCGCGTGATTTGCGCGACTTGCGGAATCGGCCCTGGCGGTTGCCGTCACGAATTCGACCGGCCGCGCCCGCGGTATCAACCCCGCGGTATCCGCCCTTTCGAAGAACATCCGCAGCCCGGCCAAGTTGTCTTCATCGAGATCGAAGTGGATGTTTTCGGTCAGGTAGCGCTCGAGCGCCCGAGGGGGCAGGTCGAGTTTGATCGAAGCGGCTTCGGAAATTTCGCGCACGCGCTCGAGCCCGTACTGCTTCGACGCGCGAAAGTCCGCAAGAACTTCCGGCGTAAGGGCTTCGGGCCGCCCAACCCAGATCGCGAGCACCGCCGGCTTCCCGGTCATTTCGCGCCACTGGTGCACAATGTCGTAGACGTAGAGCGTTTCGAAGCCCGGCACGGGCATATCCTCGGGATCACCCTGGCAGCAGTCTCCGCCGCCCGGGGCCTTTCCTGCGAGGGCTTCCATTTTGAGCGAAATCCGCAGCGCGGGATCGCCGATCACAAGCGCTGCGTCCGCCTGCCTCAGCATTTCGGAGGCGTCCGGAGCGGCATCCACAAAATCGGGCTGGATGCCCCAATGGTCTTTCGCGAGAATGCGGACGAGCGCAGCGGTGCTGCGCGAACTCGTGTCCAGCGCGATCCGCCGAGCCATCTCGATGGGCCTTTTCGACACCACCAGAAGGCTGCGCACTTCGCGTTTCGCCGCGATCGCCATGTCCGGCAAGGCGGCCACGCCCTCCATGCGCTGGTACTCGATGGACGGGATGATCGCGACATCCGCGTCGCCACGGCGCAACGCCTCGGCGCACTGCGACGGCACCGTGAACGACAGGTCGTACTTCCCGGCCAGCGGGCCGTCGGTAAAGCCCCATACGAGCGGCGCCGTGTTCAAGTACTCGACGATGGAAATGCGCAGTTTCTGCAAGGTTTCCTCTTCGGCTAGGCCAGCAACAATATAGCATAATCACTCGACACGGCTGTCGCCGCGATCGGTTCTTCGCAGTCCGGCCTTACGAGCGATCGCCGTGTTCGCTTCGAACAAATTCCGCTAGATCGGCGTACTTAACCTTGTGCGTTCGGGAGTCCATTCCACCGGAGGAGCCGTGAAGTTAGCACGTCTAATCGTTCTCGTGTTGGTGCTCGGAATCATTTTTGTCTCGACATGGCCGAGACATATGCTCGCGGCAGGGGGAGAAATGCTCGCTCTGGTCGGCGCCAAAGTGTATCCGTCGCCGACGGAGGAGCCGATTCCTAATGGTGTCGTGCTGCTGCGGGATGGCAAGATCGCCGCGGTAGGCAAGGCCGGAAAAGTGCGTGTGCCTGCTGGCGCAGACAAGCTCGATTGCACCGGCCTCGTCATCACCGCAGGGTTCCAGAACAGTCACGTCCATTTCACCCTCTCCCTTCCAATTGATGCGGCTCGCTTGAACATTCCGGCGTTGCGGCAATTGCTTACGACCGTCCGCAATCGTACATAGTTCACCTAGCTTGACAGCCGCGCGGGGCGCTGCGTAGGCTTTGCCGCAGGTTTCCCTCTCCATGCACTCCGACGACTACGTGGGTTGGCTTGCCCTGGCGCTGACGCCGGGTCTTGGCGCACGCATGGCGGGCAAGCTTCTTGGCGAGTTCGGCAGTCCGGACGCGATCTTCAACGCCTCGCTCACAGCCCTCGAGGCCCAGCGCCTGCCGGCCGCTGTCGCACAGGCGCTTCATTCACGCCGCCCGCTCAGCGACGCAGCCAAGGAACTGGCTCAGGTTCAGGCGGCTGGTTGCCGATTGCTCACTTGGGATGAGCCGGAGTACCCGTCGCGGTTGAGGGAGATTTACGATCCCCCTCCGCTTCTGTATGTACTTGGGAATGTTGAGCTTCTGGGTCGCCATTTGATCTCCATCGTTGGCGCGCGACGCCCGACCCCTTATGGGAATCAAATGGCAGAGCGATTAGCCAGGGACCTGGCTGCCAGAGGTCTCGTCGTTGCAAGTGGGCTCGCTCGCGGCATTGACGCCAGCGCCCATAAGGGTGCTCTTGCTTCCGTCGGCGGCGCGACGGTCGGCGTCCTCGGCTGCGGTATTGACGTGATTTATCCGAAGGAGAACAAGAAGATCTTCGAGGAAATCCAGAAACGCGGCGCGATCGTCAGCGAATTTCCGATGGGCACGTTTCCGGCGCCTCAGAACTTTCCGATTCGCAACCGTATTCTGGCCGGGATGGCGCTCGGGGTTGTGGTCGTCGAGGGTGCCCAGTACTCTGGGTCCCTGATTACGGCGCGCCTGGCGATGGAGTTCGGGAGGGAAGTCTTCGGCGTGCCGGGCAATGCGACGCAGCCATCGAGCTTCGGCCCGAATCAGCTCATCAAGCAGGGCGCCAAGCTGGTGACGAGCTGGGAAGATGTTGTCGAGGAACTTCCTACTCCCGTGCGCGCGGAGTTAACGCCCGTCGAGAGCGCTTCCCACGAGCAGCGGGCTGCCTTGATCGAGGAGGGTCTTGCGCCGACCGAGAGGCCATTGTATAGCCTTCTGAGCGTGGACGAGGCGCGGCACGTGGACGATCTCGTCGAGAATTCGGGGCTAAGTTCCTCAGAAGTTCTGGCCGCCCTATTTGACTTGGAGCTCAAAGGCGTGGTACGCCAGTTACCTGGGAAGCAATTCTTGAAAGTCCTGTTGTAATCATCGCAGGCACAGCGGGTTAGGATGGTAGTTCTCCCACGGGATGGGAGAGCGCTTGGTTTCCGGCGCGGTTTTCAAAGCAATCGTTTCGTGAGGGAGCAGCAGAGGATATAGAGGAATGGCAAGATCGCTCGTCATTGTCGAATCGCCGGCCAAGGCCAAGACGATCAATAAGTATCTCGGCCGGGGCTACACCGTGAAGGCTTCTTACGGGCACGTGATGGACCTGCCGAAGAAGACCATAGGGATCCTGCTGCCCGGCGAAGAAAACGGAAAGAAGAAGAGTAAGCGCAAGAGCAAAGCCAAGGGAAAGGCTTCGGAAAGGAAAGCCGCGAAGCCGGTCGTGGTCACCGACGAGAATATCTTCGAGCCTACCTACGAGGTCATCCCCAGCAAGCTGAAGGTGATCGGTGACCTTCAGAAGGCCGCGTACGGCGCGGAGGCCATCTATCTGGCCGGCGACCCGGACCGCGAGGGCGAAGCGATCTGCGCGCATCTGGCTGAAATACTGGGTAAGCCGCGAAAGTACACCAAGGTTGTCGCCGAGGCGGTTGCTGAGGCGGACGGAAACGGGGACAAATCCGAAGCCAGCGCCAAGCCGGTGAAGAAACAGGAGAGCGAGACCCGGTCGGCTCCTCCGAAGATTTATCGCGTGATGTTCAACGAGATCACGCAAAAGGCGATCAAGGCTGCCTTCGAGCATCCCACCCAGGTAAACGAAAACCTGGTGGACGCGCAGCAGGCCCGCCGCGTGCTCGACCGCCTGGTGGGCTATAAGATCTCTCCGATTCTGTGGGACAAGGTTCGTCGCGGCTTGTCCGCGGGGCGCGTCCAGACGGTCGCGCTGCGGCTGATCGTCGAGCGCGAGCAGGAAATCCGCGCTTTCGTGCCCCGGGAGTATTGGACCATCCACGCCCTGCTCGGTGCAGGCGAGCCGCCTTCGTTTGAAGCCAAGCTCATCAAGTTCAAGGGAGCGGAACTCGAAATCCCGGACGAAGCCGAGGCACAGCGAATTCTCGCGGCCGTCGAGCATGCCATCTGGCAGGTCGTCGGTGTCACGCAAAAGGAAAAGCGCCGGTACGCTCCTCCGCCGTTCACCACGTCGAAGCTGCAACAGGCGGGCTACAACCGCCTGCGCTATACGGCCAAGCGCACCATGATGCTTGCGCAGCGGCTCTATGAGGGCGTCGAGCTGGGCAGCGAAGGTTCGGTGGCGCTGATTACCTACATGCGCACCGATTCAGTGCATGTCTCGAGCGACGCGCTCGCCCAGGTGCGCGGCCACATCGGCTCGAGCTACGGGCAGGGTTACCTGCCCGAGAAGCCGAATTTCTTCAAGTCCAAGAAAGACGCGCAGGAAGCGCACGAAGCGATCCGCCCGACCGATGTCGCTCGCACACCGGAAAGCGTGAGGCGCTATCTCGACGACGATATGTTCAAGCTGTACCAGATGATCTGGCAGCGCTTCGTGGCCTCGCAGATGGTGCCAGCCGTCTTCGACCAGACAACGATCGACGTGGACGCCAGTGGATACCTGTTCCGAGCGAGTGGTTCGGTGCAGAAATTCGACGGCTATCTTGCCGCCTACCAGTCCGTGAAGGAAGAGGAAGACAAGGACGACGAAGGCGACGCAGCGGGCAACCGGCTCCCTGTAGTCAGCGAGGGCGATCAGCTCCGCCTCGAAACAATCCGTCCCGAGCAACACTTCACCGAGCCGCCGCCGCGGTATACGGAAGCGACGCTGGTGAAGGATCTCGAGGAAAAGGGCATCGGCCGTCCCTCCACCTACGCCGCGATCATCTCGACGATCGTCGAGCGCGAGTACGTCAACAAGGACCAGGGCCGGTTCACGCCCACGCTGCTCGGCGAGAAAGTGAGCGACCTGCTGGTGAAGGCCTTCGAGGACATCTTCGATATCGGCTTCACCGCGCGGATGGAAGATGAGCTCGACGAAATCGAAGAGGGAAAACTCACCTGGCGCACGGCGGTGAAAGAATTCTGGGACCGGTTTGCGGTGGACCTCGTCAAGGCCGCTGATTCGATGGAGTCTTACAAGGCCGGCATTCCGACGGGCCAGAAGTGCGAAAAGTGCGGCGAGGGCGAACTGCTCGAGCGCATCAGCCGACACGGATTTTTCCTCGGCTGCTCGCGCTACCCGGAGTGCGACTTCATTCGAGATCTTGCCGAGCCGGGCGGTGCGGACGGTGAAGCCGAAGGCGGCACGGTTTATTGCGACAATTGCGGCAAGGAAATGGCCATCAAGCGCGGGCGGTTCGGCACATTTCTCGCCTGCACCGGCTATCCGGATTGCAAAACCACGCGGCGCCTCGCCAGTGGCACGAAGAAAGCGCTTCAGCCGGACGTGCTGCTGGACGAAAAGTGCCCGCTCGACGACGGACAATTGCTCCGGCGCGCGGGCCGCTTCGGCGATTTTATCGGCTGCCAGAACTATCCGAAGTGCAAGTACACGCGGCCGATCACGCTGGGGATCAAATGCCCGAAATGCAACGAGGGAGAGTTCGTCCGGCGCGGCTCATCGAAAGGACGCGGCCGCGGGCGCATCTTCTACGGCTGCAGCCGCTACCCGGATTGCGATTTCACCACGCCCTATGAGCCGATCGCCGAGCCCTGCCCGAAGTGCGGCGCGCCGTTCATCGTCGAAAAGCGCACCAAGCAGGGCAACTTCCGCGCCTGCATCCGCGAAAATTGCGATTGGGAAATCGCCGCGCCCGAGCCGGCTCCGTTCGTCCATCCGCAGGAGCCCGGCGCGGAGCCGCAACCCGTCGGTGCCGGCACCCCGACTCGATCCTGATTGGGGCTTGCTAGCTGGTTCTCGCCGCCCAAAACCCTGCGAAATTAGCCGCCCCGAGTCGTCCTTACCTTGGACGACTTTTCGTTCTAGCGAAAGGACTTGCACCCCGAAACGCAATCGTGTAAGACATTTCTTAGTATCCTAGTATTCTGCCCGGACGCACTCCCTCAGTTCACTCCGCACCACCGCTAGTGCATCATGGCGAGACGCCATTCGCTTACCACCTGTTGATCAACATACATGTGATATATTTTGGGTTAACTGATCCCTTCTGTTTATGGAGAATCCCTGCTGTGGCGGGTCACATTTTCGATCCAAATCGGCCCGAGCTAAGAGTAGAAACCTTTGAGGATTTAAGCGAGGCCGAATTGCGTCGCATGGCCAACGAGTGCTTCGACCGGGCCGAAGGGATTGGCCAAAATCCAGGGGCAATGGCTCACCTGCTTCGAGCCCAATTCTACCTGAGCGAAATAGACAGACGAAGACATGCGCAGGAGCGTGACCGCGACGAGCATAGACACGGTGACGAGCGGGCCGAAGACACCCGAATTGCCGAGCGGGATCACCTGATGGAGTGGATCGTGATTATCCTGATTGGCTTCGAGATTGTGATCGGGATATACGGCATAGTATTTGGAGTCATCGAGGGCAACAAGCAAAACAAAATCCTGGACGCGATGAAGACGGCGACGGAAGCGACTGCGTCAACATCGAACTCCCAAGCAGCCAAGCTGGCGGACCTAACCAGCGAAGAACGGAGGTCGGTGGACTCACTACAGAAAATGAACGGCCAGCTGCAATCCTCGATTCAACAGACCAGCAATATGGCCGCAGCGATGCAAAAGCAGCTAAAGATCCTCCAAGACGAACAGGCGGCGAGACAGGCCGAACTTGCGAGGAAGCCAAGGCTTGAACTGTCCGTCGAAGGCGTTCCCCTTATGAGCGCGTCCGGGGCTAGCTTCAAGGCGCATGAAGCCACGGATACGACTCTGGTATTCGGCATAACTCTAACAAATTCTGGAAGCGCCACGGCAAGCAGAGGACAAGTTCGCGTAATTGTATTCTCAAAAGATGTGAGCGTTACATGCGACGCCGGTTTTCGGACAATATTCGATGTGGACAACGACCAATCGCAACACGGAATTATCATCCCGTTCGATTACATCCGCCCGGGAGTCCGCATTCCGATGTCAATAACGTTCAATTACCCAGCGGGACAACAGCCTTTCCAAGTGTACTTCAACGTTGACGCCGATGAAATACCAACAGCGACGCCACTTGGCAGCTTCATTGCGAAACCGCTCGATAAATCCCAAGGGGGACAGACGCCTAAGTGACCGCCGAGAGCAATAGCCAATCGAGTTCACCGCAGCGATCGGGCCCAGTGGACGGCAGAGGCTGTGTCACCCGCATTGGCCAGCAGTCGTAGAGGTATTGCCAGTGTTCTTCGGCGCCGCCCTTGGGCGCGACGATGGCGGAACGCTTCAGATCGTCGCTAAACCGGATCGCGTACTTGGCGGGCGCGGGCGTTCCGGTTTGCAGCCACGCGCGCGCTGCTTCTTCCCTCAACGATAGCTCCATTGCACACGCGTACGACCTGCTTCCAAGGCCAGTTCCGGGTCCCCATACCAACCCTGTACTCGTGGACAGCTTGAAATTCCCGCCGCAATCCGGCACTGTGGTCTTGACGACGAAAAGTCGTCCGCTCTCTCGACGAGAGCCGAATGCTCCTTGAAAACTCGGTCTTCGACGACGGCCCGCAAGCGTTGGGATTCTTGCGTCCGACATGGAACCGGATGGAAGGGTCGCCTTTCCGCCCGGCTGGCAAACGGAAATCTCCCGCTGGCGCCGCCACGCAGCCTGCAAATTCTAATCGACATTCCGGCGATTAGAAACGCCCGCAACTCGCTGTAAATAAACGACGGGCACCGCTTCTAATCGACACAGTTAGGGGGGTAGGCAGATCAGGAAAAGATGCCGGGCTAGGCTAAAGGACCCGGCGCTACGTTCAAACCCTAAGTCTGCGCCGAGTCACGGCTCGCGGCAGTCGTGGTTGCGCACTCTTGTCACTCGGCACTGCCTTTCCCGTCGGTATTGCGCCAGCAATCGTAGAGGTACTGCCAGTGCTGGTCGGGGACGCCGCTGCGGCTGACGATGGCGTCACGCTTCAAATCGTCGGTGTAGCGAATCGAAAATTCCGCGGGCGGCGCGGATTTTCCCCCGAGCCACGCACGCGCTTTTTCCTCGGAGTGAATCACCACGGTTGACGCATCGCCCGCGGTCGCGGCCACGGCGCTTGCGCTTAACTGCTGCCGCAGGCAATCCTCCGTGGGCCCGCAGCAGGCTTTTGCGGACGGACTCGGCCGCTTGGCGCGGTTCGCGAGATTGTTGATCGCGGTCTTCAGCATCTCAGTCTGATTTTGCGGCGCGGGCAGGGTGCTCCAATATCGCAGGATCGGCAGCGCCGCGGGATCGCGCAGATTCTGGACGATCCACCAGTTCTGATTGCGCTGCGGATGAGCGTTGAATAGCCGCAGCACGCGAAACGTGTCGTCGTCCGAAGCCAGCCCGGCCAAATGGTAGAGCAGGTGGTTGTACACCCACGGATCGCGCGGCCGCGCGCCCGATTCCAGCCAGGCAAGCAGCGCGTTCAGGTTGGTCTCGTCCATATCCGGGCGGCCCGCCGCGTCGTCTTCCTGTTGCACGAGCAGCACGTTCGCCGGAATCCAGATATCCCAATAATCGCGATATTTGCGGCCCATTCGCGTGTCGAGGTTGCCGTCGAGCAGTTCCCACTGGACGTACTGCGCCGAATCCGTCTTCAGCAGGTCGAGCGCGGCGAGCGCGAATTTACCGCCCCAGCGGTCCCACGCGTCGATCACAATCTGGTGGCGCTCCCAGACGTTGTCCGTTTGCAGCGCCAGCCGCTTCCAGTAGTCCACGGTTTTCGCCGAGCGTAGCGCGAGCGATTTCAGCGCGATCACGTGCTCCATCATTTCGCAGTTCGACGTATTCGTATGGACGATGGCTTCGAGCGCCTGTATCTCCGCGACTTCCTTGTTGGGATCGATATTCGGCGCGAAAAATCCCAGCCAATAGGACGCCACCGCCGCGCGCTCGTTGCAGCCGCCCTGCACGATGGTGCGCAAATTATCCTGCGTGCGCTGCGCCGGAGGAATCACGCCCCAGCGGTCGTGCAGTTCCGATAGCGTGGGATAGTCCTCGTCGGCGAGCGCCGTTTCCGCGAGATTGCGGTTCGGTCCCTTTTCGGCGTACTGCTGGATCAGCCCGAGCGCGCGCGGAGTGCCCACGTTGCGCAGCGCCGAAAGCGCTACGCCGTGCTTGTACTCGCTGCCGGTCCACAGATGCTTTCCCAGAATGTCGACGGCCTCGTCCTGGTGCCCGCTCATCACCATCGCGTAAACCATCGCGAACACGGTTTCCTTGCCGCGAAAATCGGGCAGGCCAGGCGGAGGCTGAAAAGCGTTGCCGTCGCGCACGAGATGGGTCAGCACGCTGTCGAAGAGCTCGTTGTAGGGAACCAGGCCAAGGTTGTGCTGTTGTAGGACGAGCAGCGCGTAGCGCGCCAGAATCTCCGTGGTGTATTCGGTGTTCTGGTTCGCCGCGATTTTCTTGATCTGCTCGA
The DNA here is from genome assembly GCA_049523255.1 of Candidatus Acidiferrales bacterium. GTDB lineage: Bacteria > Acidobacteriota > Terriglobia > Acidiferrales > UBA7541 > Palsa-295. The sequence goes on from JBEKNB010000002.1 coordinate 113,412, forward strand.
CGGTGATGCCCTGCGGCGCGCCGATCTGGATGGTGCGCAGCAGTCGTTGCGGCACGGTGTCTCGCGCGGCGGCCGCGTGTGGGAGAAACAGAAAAATCAGCGAGAGCGCCAGGCCGCCCATCGCCGAAACCGGGCGTCGCGCGGCGCCGCACTTCAAGGTTTGTCGTCCTTCTCCTGCTCGTGCACGCGATAGGTCAGGAAGATATTTCCGTCGAGATGAATGGTCACGTTTCCGAGCAGGTCTTGCGGCTCGGGAGCGCGCTGCGTGCGGTTGTAGCTGAATTGCCAGACCGCGCTGCCGCCACCATCGGGCCGAAGCAGCGTTTCCTCCGTGTGGGCGTTGAACGCCTGCAATTCGAGATCGGCGGGCGGCTTGTCCGTTGTGCAACCGGACGCGGCCGCCGGCGACGCGCACCACTGCTTCCACGCATCCGCCGTGCAGCGCTGCTGTAGGTCGCGCAGCTTCGCGTCGAAATCGCTCACGCGAAAGCGGATTACCGCCTCGCGCCGGTTGTAGTTGTTCAGCATGTTGTCGCCGAAGCGGTCCAGTCCCAGCTCGATCAGTTTTTGCAGGATTGCATCGACGGGAGCGTTCGCAGGGAACTCCACCTGCAGCCGCTGCACCACCTCAAAGGGCGGCTCGGGGTCTTCGCGGCCCGGCTGGGGAGTCTTGAGCGTGCGCACGCGCTCCAACAACTGGAGCCGGCCGTGGTTTTCCTCCACGTAAGCGCGGATCAGCCCGAGCTGCTTCTCGAGTTGGTCGATCGCATCCGTTGGCTTGAGGCCGCCGCTGGAAACGCCCCCAACGATGACGGCCTTGTCCGGCGTCATTTCGGCCGTGCAGGTCCCACTCAACTGGAAAATCTGCTGCGGCTCATAGCCGGCTTGCACGGGCACAATCGTCACCGCGGCTGGTGTCTTCTGCGCTCGCACAGCGCCGCAGGTGAGCGCAATCGCGAAGCACACGAATAAGAGGGAAGGTTTCAACTTACTTTTGTTTTACTGTGGCGGCGGTGGGCTGTCAACGATTGCCTCGCTGGACGTGAACCAAGAGTAATTCGTCCGCGAAGCGCCTTTCGTCCCGCGGGCAGAATCGCCGCGGGACGAAAACATCACTGCGCGGCTTTCGTCGCGGTTTTCACCGGGCGGGCGCCCGATGACGGCAGCGTCCACGCGTAGACGACGCCGTCGAGCGGCGTGATCACGTACTGCCGTCCATCTAATTCGTACGTTATCGGCGCGCAGGTGCCCGATCTTGCCGCATAGACGTGCCAGAGAACCGAGCCTGTGGCGGGATCGAGGGCAAGCACTTTTCCAGCGCCATCGGCCGTGAACAGCAGATGCCCGGCGGTGGTCAGGATCGACGGCCACGCGCCTCCGCCGGGGCTACTGATGTCGCGCGACCATCGGATTTTTCCGGTTTGATAGTCGACAGCCTTCAGCATCGACTTCCCATGCAGGATGAAGTCCCGCCCGCCCCAGCCTTCCACATGTTTTCCGGGCATCGTCACGTAATAGATGCCGGCGCTTTCCATCGCCGCCATGTAGAAAAGGTTTGTCTGCGGGTCGAAGCTCGGCGCCATCCAATTCGTCCCCCCAGCCGCGCCCGGCATCGCGAGCGCGCCGTTGAGTTGCGGCTCAGTCTCTTTTTTCGGGATGGGCTGGCCGCGCTCGTCGAATCCCGCAACCCAGTTGATCGGAATGTAGGGCTCGTGGACGAGCGCCTGACCGTTCGTTCGGTCGAGCAGAAAATACAGGCCGTTGCGGCTCGCCTGGGCGAGCATCTTTCGCGGCTTGCCTTTGTAGACGCCATCGATCAGGACGGGCGTCTGGACCGCATCCCAGTCGTGCGTGTCATGCGGCGACGCTTGAAAATACCAGGCCAGTTTTCCCGTGTCTGGATTGAGCGCCACAATCGTGCAGGTGTAAAGATTCGCACCCTGCCGCGCGTCTCCCGCTTCCACCGGATGCGGATTGCCCGTTCCCCAGTAGGTCAAATTAAGCTCCGGGTCGTACGTGCCCGTGATCCAGAGCGTGCCGCCGCCGCGCGTGATCACGTCGGTATCGTGCGGCCACGTGTCCCAACCGGGCTCGCCCTCTTTCGGCATCGCATCCCAGCGCCACTGAACTTTTCCGGTCATCGGGTCGAGCGACTCGAGCCAGCCGGGAATGTCTGCCACGTCGCCCGAGACCGCCACGAGCAGATGGTCGCGAATCACAAGCGGCGCCATGCTCATGAAAGCCTTGAACGCGATATCGGCCAGTTCAGTGGACCACAGCGTCTTACCGTTTCGCGCGTCGAGGCAGTAGAGATACCCGTCGCCGGTGCCGAAAAAGATGCGGTCCTTGTACATTGCGACACCGCGGCTGCCGCCGCCCAGCGTGTAGCCGTTGAACGGATGATCGAAGTGCCAGATCTGTCGGCCCGTGCGCGCATCGACGGCCCATGCCTGGTTCGAAACGGAGAAATAGAGGACGCCGTTCACTTCGAGTGGCGTGGCATAGACGGCGGGCTGCGCACGCGTCTGGAAAGCCCACGCGAGCGTCAGCGAGCCGACGTTGTCCTTGTTGATCTGCGTGAGCGGGCTGAAACGCCGTCCGGTATAGTCGCCGTTAAAGGTAGGCCAGTTATCCGTGGGAGGCTTCAGCAGTTTTGCGGGATCGAGCTCCTGCGCGGAAAGGCACGCAGCGCACGTCAGAATCAGCAGGAATTTCCTCATCGGATCCCCCCTAGGCCCCCAACAGGTCCGAGCGCCTGAGAGGATATGCCCGTTACATCCATTTGTCGATGGAGACGCTCACGCGGTAGCTTAAATTCCCAACCTGGAAGAACGGGTTCGTCTGTCCCCCGGCGACGACCAGGACGATGTTGTCCGCCTTCGGCCACCACGGGATCACCGTGTCCTCGGGGCACTTGTACCAGGTGGCGTACGGTTCCTCTCCCCGCAGCGCGCGCGGATAGTCGAACGTGTAGACGAACGCCGAGTCCCTGTAGTCCTTCGCCGTCCGCGTCGTATTTTTCCAGAGCCAGTCGACGAGCTTTTCCTTCGTGTCGTAGCCCTGTTCCACCAAACGCTTGGCCGTGAGCGGATCGCAGATCACCAGCGCGCCGAAGAGCCCTGCCAGCGTGTGGAAGATGTCGCTGATCTGCTCGTCGAACATCGGGTTCTGGAGCACGCCAGCGTGCTTCGCCCCGTGGCCCTGGCGCAGGTCTTCTCCGCTGAAAAGGCTCACCACGTTTTCCTCGGGTTTGAAACCCTTCTGCACGTGAAACGGCGTCCAGGGGCTGTCTTTCTCATTCTCCGCGATCACGATGTTGTTGTAGTTCGTGTTGTTCCCCTGCGAACCCAGGTACGTGTCGCCGGCGATTCCGCCGTTCCCCAGATTCTTGCCGATCAGCGTCCAAGCGCGTCCGATCGTCGCGTTGGGCTGCGCGAACGGACCCATTGCGCCGATCGTGCAGTTCATATTCAGCTTGTCGCGGATCGGTCCGTTGATCACCATGGAGTATGCGAAGGATGTCGTGGAGCTACCCAGCGCGGCCATTCCGGACGACGCGATCGCCAGAATGATCGGAAAATATTCGGGCTCGCATCCCGCCATCACCGCGTTCACGGCTACCTGCCTCACAGTGTATGTCCAGGGCGCAAAAGCTCCCGCCGCCATCTTGCCCACCACTTCATCCGGCTTGTGGCTCGTACCCTTCAACATCGCCTGGACTTTTTCCTCGGTGGGTATGATGACCGGCAGAAAGTCCGTCATGCCGTTGTTCAGGAAATGCTTTTGCAGATTATCCGCGGTGTCCGGACCGAACATCGGCGGCCCGACGGACACGTTCGCCATTCCCTCTTTCTTGTCTTCATCCGCTACGGGTGTGGTCAGCGCGTCGACGATCTCCTTCATCATCGGCTTGCCACTGACGGGATCGTTCCCCGTCACGTAACCCCAGAGCTGTTCGGGCGTTTTGCCCCACACTGGATGGGGCGTGAACGTAATGCGCGCGTGCGGCATTCCTCGCTTGCCGGCATTCGATCGCGCTAGGTCTTTGAACGCCTGCGTGACGACGGGAACTGCCGGAATCCCCATTTTTTCCATTGTTATGCAGTGACCGACGGTCGCTGGTGTGCAGCTGCTTCAATGGCCGACCGCCATGATCGCGGCGTTGCCCTTTGCCTTGATCTCTTTCCACAGCGCCGGATCGTCTTCCATATAGGAACCGGCCTTTTTACGGAAGACCACGGTGACGCTCGGCATGTTCTTGTTGAACCAGATCTGCATCTGTTGGAGAAGCAGTCCCCCGCCCATGAATCCCGTATCGACCAGATAGATCGTCTTTCCGTCAAGGGTGTCGAGGCGGGGCGCCATCGGCACGAGGCGCACGGGCGGCGGCGTGCCCTTCGGATTCGCCGCCATGATCTGGCCGACGTCCGACGGTTTTACGTTCTTGGGAGTCTTGTCAGCGTCGGCCGTCGTTGCCCCGGCCAGCAACGCCGGGGAAAGCCCGAGAAGTGACAGCAGCTTTCGTCTCTTCATGGCTTCACCTCGTTTTGTGCGCCCGTCTTATCGTGCTGGCCATTTGCTTCGAACTCTCTACATCCACTTATCGATCGAAATACTGACGCCGTAGCTCAAATTCCCCGCCTGCGGATACGCGTTCGTCTGTCCGCCGGTCACGACGATGTTGAAACTCTCCGGCCTCGGGAAGTGGGGAATCACGGCGTCATCCGGCAGCTTGTACCACGTGGCGTACGGCTCCACTCCTTGCAGCGCCCGTGGATAATCGAACAAGTAAGCGTAGTTCCGGCCCTTGTAGTCTTTCACCGTCTGCACCGTGTTCTTGTAGAACCACTGAATGAGCTGTTCCTTCGTGTCGTAGCCCTGTTCCTTCAGGCGCTTCGCCACCAGCGGATCGGCGATCACCAGCGCGCCGAAAAATCCCGTGAACGTGCTGAACAAATCGCTCAGCTGCTCGTCGAACTTTGGGTTTTCGTTCACGCTACTGCCGCGCGCCACCTGCCCCGGCACGACGCCCAGGCCGCGGAACAGGCTGACCACGTTTTCCTCGGCCTTGAAGCCTCGTTGCACGTGGAACGGAGGCCACGGGCTATCTCCCTCCGCCTCGGCGATCACGACGTTGTTGTAGTTCAGGTTGTTTCCGAGTGAACCCAGGTATGTGTCTCCGGGAATGCCGCCGTTCCCCAAGTTTTTCGCCATGATCGTCCACGCTCGTCCGATCGTCGCGTTCGGCTGCGCGAACGGGCCCAGCGCGCCGATTCCGTAATTCATGTTCAGCTTGTCGCGGATCGGTCCGTTGATAATCATGGCGAACGCGAAAGAGTTCGTCGAGCTGAAGAGCGCCGCGATCCCGGACGACGCGATCGCCAGTACGATCGGGAAATACTCCGGCCTGCATCCAGCCATCACCGCGTTGGCGGCTACCTGCCTAACCGTGTAAGTCCACGGCGGATACGCGCCTGCGGCCATTTTTCCGACGATTTCATCGGGCTTGTGGCTTGTGCCGGTCAGCATTTCCTCCACGGCTTCTTCGGTGGGAATGATGATCGGGAGGTAGTCCGTCATCCCGTTGTCGAGGTAATACTGCTGGAGATTCTTCGGCGTGTCCGGCCCGTAGGTCGCCGGCCCCGTAGACACCTGCACCATCCCGGATTTCTTTTCGTCATCGGTCAGCGGCTGGGTGAGCGCGTCGACGATCTCTTTCATCATCGGTTTTCCGCTCACCGGGTCGGGACCCTCGACGTAGGCGCGCAGTTCGTCGGCCGTCTTGCCCCACACCGGATGCGGCGTGAAGGTGATGCGCTCGTGCGGCATTCCCCTCTTCGCAGCATTCAATGTGGCGAGTTCCTTGAATGCCTTCGTGACCATTGGCGTGGTCGGGATGCCCATCTTTTCAACTGTTATGCAGTGACCGACGGTCGCTGGTGTGCACGTGCTTCAATGCCCGACGGCCATGATGGCCGCGTTGCCTTTCGCCTTGATCTCCGCCCACAGCTTCGGGTCGTCTTCCGCGTACGGCCCGGCCTTTCGCCTGAACACGACCGTAACACTCGGCATATTCCGGTTGAACCACAGCTCGACCTGCTTCAGGAGGGAATCCGAGCCATGGAAGCCGGTGTCGACGAGATAAACCGTCTTGCCCTCGAGCGTATCGAGGCGCGGCGCCATCGGTATGAGTTGAATGGGAGGCGGTGTGCCTCGGGGGTTGACGCCAACAAGCTTGTAGTCGTTGCTCGACTTGGCCTGCGCCGCTTTGGGTTGTTGCGCGTCGGCAGGCGTACCGGCCCAAATTGCCGGCGACACCCCCAGCAGCGAAAGCAGCTTTCGCCTGTTGATCTTCATCATCCCCCCTGAGCCCGCCTCCAACTTATAGTTCTGCAACGTATGGATTGCAAGCGGTTTGCGGCGTACGCTACCTAGACGGACGAACCTTCAGCGCGGTTTCTGAGGCCCAGTGAGAAAGCGGCGAGATTCTTTTTATCCGAATCCAGCCGCGTCTCTTGCGGGTGGGGATGAGGGATCTGCTTCTCGATCTCAGGTTCCTTTACGCCCACTGGTCGATCGAGATGCTCGCGCGGTAGCTCATATTCGCGACCATGTGATACGGATTAGTTTGCCCGCCGACAACCACGAAGTTGTACGAGTCGGGCTTCTGGTAGTAAGGCACCCGCGCGTCATCCGGAGTCTTCGGATCCGGCACCCAGCGGTTCGCAAACAGTGTGGATCTCGCGTCCTTCGCGGAGATCGTCTGATTCTTCTGGAGCCAGTCCGCGAGCTGCTCCTTCGTCTTGTAGCCCAACTCGACCAGCCCCTGCGCCACGAGCGGGTCGCAGACGATCAGCGCTCCGAAGAGCGGCCCGAAGGGTGTGCAGTTGTAGGCGATGGCCTCGTGATACTGGGGCACGGGTCTTACGCCCAAGCCGATGCCTCCCTGTCCTTGCGATATGCTGAACCCGACGAAGACGCTCACCACGTTTTCCTCGGCCTTGAAGCCCTTTTGCACGTGCAGCGGAGTCCACGGACTCGCCTGCTCGTTTTCCGGAATAATCAGGTTGTTGAAGTTGACGCTGTTCCCGAGCGTGCCCAGATACGTCTGCCCGGGGACTCCCGAATTGCTCAGGTTTCTCGACAACATCGTCCACGCACGCCCGATCGCCGCACTGGGCTGGGAAAACGGACCCATCGCACCGATCCCGTAATTCATGTTGAGCTTGTCGCGGATCGGCCCGTTGATCACCGCCGCCGTGGCGAAAGAATTCGTGGAGCTCGAAAGGGAAGTCAGCCCGGTCGCCGCGATCGCCAGCACGATGGGGAAATACTCGGGCTTGCATCCTCCCATCACCGCGTTGATCGCCACGTGCTTCACGGTGAACGACCAGTCCGGATAAGATCCCTTGGCCGGCGACATCTTGCCGACCACTTCGTCGGGTTGATGACTTGTGCCCTTCAGCATCGCGTCCACTCTTTCCTGAGTGGGCAGGACGATCTCCATGAAATCCGTCATCCCGTTGTCCATGTAATACTGCTGAAGGTTGTCAGCCGTATCCACGAATATGGGCGCACCAACAGAAGGCGTCACCGATCCTGTCTTCTGTTCCTCGGCCGTCAGCGGTTGCGTGAGCGCGTCGATCACTTCCTTCATCAGCGGCTTTCCGCTAACGGGGTCGTTCCCTTCGAGGTAGGCGTACATCTCCTCGTCGGTCTTGCCCCAGACGGGGTGCGGCGTAAAGCAGATGCGTTCGTGTGGCATGCCGCGTCCCGCGGCGTTCGACAGTGCGAGGTCTTTGAACGCAATCGTGACCATGGGAGCGGTCGGAAAACCCATCTGTTCGAATTTTATGCAGTGACCGACGGTCGCTGGAGTGCAGGTGCTTCAATGGCCAATCGCCATGATGACGGCGTTGCCTTTGGCCTTGATCTCCGCGTTTAGCTTGGGGTCGTCATCGGCAAACGCGCCGGCCTTCAACCGGTATACAGTCGTCACGTTCGGCATGTTCTTCTTGAACCATCTAGAAATCTGGTCCAGGAAGTGATCCGCGCCCGGAAAGCCGTCGGATACGAGATAGATCGTTTTGCCGTCCGGCGTGTCCAAACGCTTCGCCATCGGAACGAGCTGGATCGCAGGAGGTATGCCACGAGGATTCAGCGCCTCGATCTTGCCGGTGCCCGCAGCCCCTTTCGCGGCCTTGGCCTTCTGCTGTGCCTCGGCGCTCGCGCTGGCCAAAAGCGCCGGAGACACGCCCAGTAGCGACAGCATCTTTCGCCTGTTGACCTTCATGCGCTCACCTCTCTCCAATTCCGCCCGCCAACGCCCCTATTTATAGTCCCACGAGGGCCGGAATTGCAATTGACGATCCGACAAGGATCATCATCCTGACCCCGGCGATCTTGGCCGGTGAAGGATCTCTCTTGCGTCTTTCTACGTGTGTTTGGCGATCCCCGCCTTGTCACGATAAGCGCGCTATGCCTTCAGTGGATTGCTTCTGGGTGCGCTGTCGTCCGCCCGCAATCGGCAAACTCCAAACGGAGCTTCTTAGCACTGCTGCGTTCGGTTCAAGCAAAGCACACGGCGCAAAACGTGTTTGCGATGCTTGGCGTTTTCGCAGCCAAAAAGGAATTCCGTGCTGTATGATGGCCCGGCCAAGCAGCAGCTAAGTGAAAGCCAACCGGAAGGAATTCGCATGTCCGAGACGCCTGAAGAACTGGTTCTCGCCAGACGCAAGCGCTTGATGGATGCCTATGAGCTGAGAAAGCCGGATCGCATCCCCATCCGGCTGAACTTTGGATACATGCTGGCCAAGTTGGGCGGAATTAGCCACCGGGAGCTGGACAATAACCCCGAAGTGGCGCAAGAACTGCTGGAAAAGTGGGCTCTCTATTTTGCGCCGGACATGGCGGCGGGCTTGGGTTATTTCGTCTCCGCCACCAGCGTCATGTTGGGCGACCGCCAAACGCGATGGCCGGGCTACGGATTGCCGGACGACAAGCCCATGCAATACATCGAGGGCGAGTATATGAAGGCCGAGGACTACGACAATTTCCTCGACGACCCGACCAACTTTACTTTGCGGACTCTGTTGCCGCGAACGTACGAGAAACTCGAGGGGCTGGCCAACCTGCCCCGCCTTTCGATGCTGGTGACCGGCTACCCGGCATTCGGGGGGCTGGCGATGGCGCTCACCCATCCCGACTTGGCCGCATCCATGCAGGTTCTCGCACGCTTGGCGAAATTTCAATCCGAGAGAATTCTGCAGATGCGGAAGAACACGGAACGGATGGCCGCGCTCGGCTTTCCGGCGGGAGTCGGCTCTGGGATGGGAGCCTTCGCCTTGGCGCCCTTTGACTTCATGAGTGACACCCTGCGAGGCATGCGTGGCATCTTTTTGGACATGCACCGGCGTCCAGATAAACTGCTGGCTGCGGAAGAGAAAGCGCGGCGCATCTGCGCCGAGGCAGCCATCGAGTCCTGCCGGCAAACGGGCGGCAAATTCGTGTTCATCCCTCTGCACCGGGGGTCGGATGGATTCATGTCCCTGCGGCAGTTCGAGACGTTTTACTGGCCGCAGCTGAAAGGGCTGGTGAACGACTTGGTGGATGCGGGCCTCATGCCAGGGCTGTTCTATGAGGGCGTATGGAATGAGCGCCTTCACTACCTCCGCGAATTGCCCAAGGGGAGGACTACCGGCCATTTCCAAAGCACGGACATCTCCAAGCTGAAGGAAATTGCCGGTGATGTGTTGTCGATCTCCGGCTGTTTTCCGGTCTCGCTGCTGCAAGTGGGGCCGGCGGAAAAGGTTCGCGAACAGACCAAGAGGTATTGCGAAATTCTTGGCAAGGGCGGCGGTTTCATCATGGCCGCCAATTCCTCGATGGACGAATGCGATCCCCGTCTCGTGAAAGTGTGGGTGGACGCCACCCGGGAGTACGGGGTCTATTAGTCTTCGTCGTAAAGTCGGCTAAGCGGGAGGCTCACTCCGAGATGCTGGGGATATCGGGAGCCGAAGGATCTCTTCTGCGCATTTCTACGCCCACTTATCGATCGAGACGCTCACGCTGTAGCTGAGGCTCCCGCCCTGGAAGAACGCGTTCGTCTGCCCGCCGGCCACGACGACGTTGATATCGTTGAGATGCGGCCACCGCGGGATCACCGCATCGTCGGGCATTTTGTACCACGTCGCATACGGCTCGAGCCCCTTCAGCGCACGGGGATAGTCGAACCCGTAGGCAAAGTCGCGGCTCTTGTAGTCTTTCACGCTTTGCGTCGTGTTCTTGTAGAGCCAGTCGATCAATTTTTCTTTTGTGTCGTAACCGCGCTCTTTCAGGCTCTGCGCGATCAGCGGATCGGCCACCACCAGCCCGCCGAAAAACCCAGTGAAGACGCTGAATAGATCGCTGAACTGTTCCTCGTATTTCGGCGTGTCGGTGCTGGTTCCTTTCGCGCCTTGTCCCGGCACAATGCCGAGACCGCGGAACAAACTGACGACGTTTTCTCCGGCCTTGAAGCCTTTTTGCACGTGGAAAGGCGCCCACGGGCTCGCGGCTTCGTTTTCGGCGATCACCAGGTTGTTGTAATTCAGATTGTTCCCCTGCGATCCCATGTACGTGTCGCCGGGAATTCCGCCGTTGCCGAGATTTTTCGATAGCAGCGTCCAGGCGCGCCCGATCACGGCGTTCGGCTGCGCGAACGGACCCAGCGCCCCGATGCTGTAATTCATGTTCAGCTTGTCGCGGATCGGCCCGTTGATCACCGCCGCGTACGCGAACGAGTTCGTCGAGCTGAATAGCGAGGGCGTTCCGGACGATGCGATCGCCAGAATGATCGGAAAGTATTCCGGTTTGCATCCCGCCATCACGGCGTTTACGGCCACTTTCCTCACCGTGTACGACCACGCCGGGTACGCGCCCGCGGCCATCTGGCCGCACACCTCGTCGGGATCGTGGCTCGTGGCCTTCAGCATCGCCTCGACTTTCCCTTCGGTCGGCAGAATGATCGGAAGGTAGTCCGTCATCCCGTTGTCGAGATAGTAGTCCTGCAAGTTGTCGGCCGTGTCGCTAAAGCTCGGCGGTCCCACCGAAGGCGCAATCGTTCCGGTCTTGCTCTCCTCGGCGGTTAGCGGCTGCGTCAGCGCGTCGACGATCTCCTTCATCATCGGCTTCCCGGTGACCGGGTCCGGTCCCTCGACATACGCGCGCAGTTCGTCCGGTGTCTTGCCCGCGACAGGATGAGGTGTGAACGTGATCCGCTCGTGCGGCATTCCTCGCTTGGCCACGTTCAGGATTGCCAGGTCCTTGAAAGCTCTGGTTACGAGGGGAGTGGTGGGAATTCCCAGCTTTTCGACGCTTATGCAGTGACCGACGGTCGCTGGCGTGCACGTGCTTCAATGGCCGATGGCCATGATCGCGGCGTTGCCTTTTTCCTTGATCTCCTTCCATAGCGCGGGATCGTCTTCCGCGTACGGCCCTGCTTTTCTCCTGAAAACGACCGTGACGCTCGGCATGTTCCGGTTGAACCAGAGTTGTATCTGGTTCAGGAGCATGCCTCCGCCCTCAAAACCGGTATCCACGAGATACACGGTCTTTCCTTCCAGAGTGCTAGGCCGCGGGGCCATCGGAATCAGTTGGACGGACGGCGGAGTCCCTTTCGGATTGAGCGCAACAAGCTTGCCCGCTCCCGGCGCGGCCTTCGGCGCCTTCGCATGCGCATTCGATTGCTGTGCCTCGGTTGTCGCGCTGGCCAAAAGGGCCGGTGACATGCCGAGCATCGACAGTATCTTTCGCCTGTTGATTTTCATGGATACACCCCGGTTCCAGCGACGCTCACCTTATAGTTCCGCTGGGTGTTGATTGCAAGTGTTTGAAAGTCGAGGAGGGAACAGAAATGTAATCGGCGGCCAACGACTTGTCGCTGGCCGCCGCGTTGTCTTAGTTCTTAACTCTCTCAACTCGCCTTTACTTCTGCTGATTCTGCATTGTCGGTGCTTGCGGAGCAGGCGCTGGCGCTGCTCCGCTCGGCGGAGGGCCAAATCCTTCTACGGCTCCAGAAGGCCGCGCAGGGATTGGCACGTTGCCATCCAGCGCGAACGTATAGATCCTGGCCTTGCCGCCGCGTCCCGAGAGAACGGAAACGTACTGCTTTCCATCCACCATGTACGTTGCCGGATTCGCGAACCCTTGCATCAGCTTTGCCGACCAGAGTTTGTCGCCCTTGTCAGCGCTCAGTGCGACAAGTTCTCCGTCGTTCGACGCCGCGAACACAAGGTTTCCGGCCGTCGTTAGCGTGCCTCCGCCGTTCATCAGGTCGGCGCGCCAGACCTCCTTTTCCGTGACAGGGTCCCAGGCAGTCAGAAACCCATGGTTCAACAGCGGGGCTGGAGCCGGCTGGCCGGGAGCCGGCGGAGGCGCCGGGCGAAACACGATTCCCCAGTTGTAAACGCCAAGCTCGGGTTTGAATTCCTTGTCCGAGATGTAGCGGAACGTGCTGTCGAGCGCCGGAATATACACGAGCCCGGTGTCCGGGTTGTACGACATCGCTTGCCAGGCGTGCCCTCCTGCGGGGCCGGGCGCCACTACGACATCGTTGGTTTCGTAACGCATGCCCGGAGCCTCGTGCGGACGCCCGGTCTTCGGATCAAGTCCTGTGGACCACGTAACCTTCACGTACGGCGCACCCGAGATGAATTTCCCCGTCTTGCGGTCCAGCACGTAGAAGTAGCCGTTCTTGGGAGCCTGCATGATGACCTTGCGCACTTTCCCGTTGATCTTCAGATCCGCAAGCGTCATCCCCTGCGTAGCGTCGTAGTCCCAGGTGTCCGCCGGTGTGCTCTGGAAATGCCAGACGTACTGGCCGGTATCCGCTCGAAGAGCCACAATCGAGCACAAATATAGATTATCCATGCCCTTCGGGCTGCGAAAACCCTGGACCCACGGACCGCCTTGGCCTACGCCGAGGTAGACCATATCGAGTTCGGGGTCGTAGGTAATTCCGTCCCACACGTTGCCGCCCCCGCCCAGTTTCCACCATTCGCCCGACCACGTCTTGGCGGCAACCTTCAGGGCCTTGCTCTCGAACGGCTTTGATGGATCGCCCGGAACCGTGTAGAAGCGCCAGAGCTGTTTGCCCGTTTCGGCGTCATAGGCCGTCACAAAGCCGCGAACGGCATATTCTCCTCCGGCGTTGCCGATGATGACCTTGCCTTTGGCGATCCGTGGAGCTCCTGTGATGCTGTAGTCCGCGTTTTTGTCGACGGTCTGAACCTGCCATACGACCTTGCCGGTTTCCGCGTCGAGCGCAACCAGCCGCGAGTCGAGCGTGCCGACGTACACTTTCCCATCGTACAGCGCGGCTCCGCGGTTCGCGGGGCCGCAGCAGACGCTCGGCCCCGTGCGAACCTTATTGGGATTTCCCACCGATCCCGGCGGAAAGTTCACATGGTTGATCTCAGGATCCCAGCGCCACTTTTCTTTTCCCGTACCTGCGTCCAGCGCGACGACAACGCTCCATGGCAGCGTTGCATACATAACCCCGTTCGAGATGAGCGGAGTGGTCTCCACCGTTCCCCGGTCTGAGCCGGTGTCGTAATACCACGCCAGCCCCAACCGCCCCACGTTGCTCGCATCAATCTGCTTGAGCGGGCTATAGCGCTGCTCCGAGTAATCGCGCCCGTTCGTCAGCCACTCGTCTCCGCTCTGGGCGGCATTCCTCAGCGCATTGTCGTCCACACGCGAGGTTTGTGCCACGGCGCCCGAGGCCCATAGAGCCGCCATGGCAGCCAGGAGACAAAGCTTCTTTCCGGTAAGCATTCGCATTCCCCATCCCCCTTGGCGCGTTTTTACGCACCAATCACCAAACAAAGCCGGGCGTATCTTTGCTCATCAGCGGGTGGGATTGCAAGTGTCTGGAAGGTAAGCTGCGAGGAGAGCGAATCTGCGGCCGGCGAAGTCTGGCCGGCCGCAGATTTCTTCTGTTTACGCCCAGTCGTCGATCTTTACGCTGAGCCGGTAGCTCATGTTCGCCAACTGATGATACGGGTTCGTTTGGCCGCCGCAGACGACGAAGTTGTAAGCGTCCACCCTCGGCCACTTCGGTATTACCGAGTCGTCAGTCAGGTTCGCTGCCTCAGGGCCTCTGGGGAGACCGCTGAAGAGCATCGACTTGACGTCCTTGACCGTTACCGTCGTGTTCTTCTGCAGCCAGTCCGCGAGCTGTTCCTTGGTCTTGAAACCCAAGTCTCCCAGCCCATTGGCCACGAGCGGGTCCAGGATGAACAAGGCACCGAAAAGCGAAGCGAACGGTGCGACGTTGGCGGACATCGCCACGTTGTACAGCGGAATGGGTTTCACGCCCAGACCTTTGCCGCCCTGTCCTTGCGTGATGTTGAATCCGAAGAAGAAGCTGAGCACGTTCTCCTCGGGTTTGAAACCCTTCTGCACGTGGAATGGCGGCCACGGGCTGTCCTTCTCGTTCTCCGGAATGATCAGGTTGCTGTAGTTGATGACGTTCCCTTGCGAGCCCATGTACGTCTCGCCCGCGATGCCGCCGCCGTCGAGGTTCTTGGACATAAGCGTCCACGCGCGTCCGATCGTGGCGTTCGCCTGGTTAAAGGGTCCCATGGCGCCGATTCCGTAATTCATTTGTAGCTTGTCGCGAATCGGCCCGTTAACGATGACAGCGGATACAAGGGAGTTCGTCGAGCTGAACAGCGCGGATATGCCCGTCGAACCGATCGCCAGAATGGTCGGGAAATAGTCGGGGATCGCTCCCGCCATCACGGCGTTCACCGCCACTTGCTGGACCGTGTACGACCACGGCGGGAAAGCGCCCTGCGCAGGCGTCATCTTGCCGACAATCTCATCCGGCTTGCGCTTCGTTGCCTTCAGCATCGCGTCCACTTTTTCCTGTGTGGGCAGGGTGATCGGCATGAAGTCCGTCATGCCGTTGTCGAGGAAATACTGCTGCAGGTTGTCGGCCGTGTCCGTGAACGTAGGCGCACCCACTGGAGGCGTCGACGTTCCCGATTTCGATTCATCCGCCGTAAGCGGTCTTGTCAGCGAGTCGACTACTTCCTTCATCAGCGGCTTGCCGCTCACCGGATCGTTTCCGTCGAGGTAGGCGTACATCTGCTCGTCCGTCTTGCCCCACACCGGATGCGGTGTGAAGCTGATGCGCTGGAGCGGCATACCTCTTTTTGCGGCATTGGTGAGGGCGAGATCCTTAAACGCGATCGTCACCATCGGAGCGGCGGGAATACCCATCTTTTCGAGAGCTATGCAGTGACCGACGGTCGCTGGGGTGCACGTGCTTCAATGGCCTATGGCCATGATGACTGCTTGGCCCTTCGCCTTTATCTCCGCGAATAGTTTCGGATCGTCGTCCGCGAATCCGCCGGCTTTCAATCGGTACACGGTGGTCACGCTGGGCATGTTCTTCTTGAACCAGATCGAAATCTGGTTCAGGAAAGCATCCGCACCCGGGAATCCGTCGGACACGAGGTAAATTGTCTTGTCATCCAGGGTGCTCAGCCGCGGCGCCATCGGTATCAACGTGATCGGGGGCGGCATGCCTCTTGGGTTCAGCACCGTGAGCTTGGCCTCCGCCGCAACGCCCTTCGCGGTTTTCGTCTTTGTTTTCTTAGCTTGTTCCGCCTCGGCGGTTGCCCCGGCCAAAAGCGCGGGAGACATTCCCATCAGCGACAATATGTTTCGCCTGTTGATCCTCATGGACGATGTGTCTCCTTATGATTTCGCGGCACTTCACAACATTAGGGACGTACCTCGCCGCCCTCCGGTTACGCCACACTTGCGACCCCCAACCTTATCGCCACTGGAGGCGGATTTGCAAGCAACCCCGGCAGACGTGTCGCTCGCAATTAACTACTAGAACCCCCTTGCAACTAGCTCTCTTCGTGCTAGGTTGAAATCCCCAAGTTGGGTTCCTGGGGTTGCCATGATCGAACGCGAAAAACTCGAAGCGGACGTCCTAATCATCGGTGCGGGGCCTGGAGGCCTATCGTGCGCCCTACACCTCGCCAACCTGATCGAACAGCACAACGAGGCGAGGAAATCTCCCGCGCTCTCGGCCGAGAATATCTACGTCCTCGAAAAGGCGCGCGAAATCGGTGCGCACCAGCTTTCCGGCGCGATCATGGACCCGCGTGCGCTTCGCGAACTCGTTCCCGACTTTGAAAAGACGGCGCCACTCGACACGCCCGTCACGGGCGATGATGCCCACTACTTCACGGAAACGAACTCGTTCAAGCTCCCCATCACGCCGCCGCCCTTGCGGAACCACGGCAACTACGTCGTCTCGCTCAACAAGCTTGTGAAATGGCTCGGCGGCCTCGTGGAAAAAAAAGGCGCGAATCTCTTCACGCAATTTGCCGGGAAAGAGCTGCTCTACGAGAACAACGGTATCGCGGGCGTAATCACTGAGGACAAGGGCGTCGACAAGAATGGCAAGCCGAAGGACAACTTCACCCCCGGCTACGAATTGCGCGCCAAAGTGACCGTCCTTGCCGAGGGCCCTCGCGGCTCGCTCACGAAAGATTTGGTGAGCCGCCTCAGGCTCGACGGCCTGAATCCACAAGTTTACGGCATCGGCATCAAGGAATTGTGGGACGTGCAGCCCGGGCGTATCGCCACGGGTTACGTCGCGCACACGCTCGGCTGGCCGCTCACCTCGGATCTTTACGGCGGCGGGTGGATCTACGGCCTGCGCGACAACCGCGTTTCGCTCGGCATGGTCGTCGGCCTCGAATACCACGATCCGCTTTTCGATCCGCACGCCGCGTTTCAGCAGTTCAAGACGCATCCATTCGTGAAGAACATTCTCGAAGGCGGCAAACTCGTCCGCTACGGCGCGAAGACGGTCCCCTACGGCGGCTGGTATTCGATGCCGCGCAACTACGTCGATGGCGGCCTGATCGTCGGCGATTCGGCGAGTCTCCTGAACTCGCAGCGCCTGAAGGGAATCCACACCGCGATCAAAAGCGGCATGCTCGCCGCGGAAACGATCTACGAGGCCCTCTGCGCGGGCGATACATCCGCGAACACCCTAGGAAAGTATCCCGAAAGGATCGAGCGAAGCTGGCTCAAGCAGGAGCTCTGGGCCGTGCGGAATTTCCATCAGGCATTTCACGGCGGCCTCTGGAAGGGGCTTGTTCACGCCGGCTTTCAATTCGTCACCGGCGGCCGCGGCTTGATCGATCCGATGCGCACCAAGGCGGGCTACGAGGAGTACGCGAAACTCAATCGCGATTCCACTCTCGTCGAGCAATCATCGCGCTTCAAAGGCGACGGCACTCTCACGTTCGACCGCCTCACCGACGTGTATCACTCCGGCACGCGCCACGACGAAGACCAGCCCTGCCACCTCGTCGTGCTCGACCCGAACATCTGCAGCGGCCGCTGCGTCCGCGAATTTGGCAACCCCTGTCAGTATTTCTGCCCGGCCGCTGTCTACGAGATGACCAGCGAACAGGGCGCGCCGAAACTCAAGATCAACGCTGCGAACTGCGTCCACTGCAAAACCTGCGACATCGCCGATCCCTATCAAATTATCAATTGGGTCCCGCCCGAAGGCGGCGGCGGGCCGAACTACGAAGGAATGTAGTTCGTTTTCCTCCCCGTTTCGAGGCACAAGCCCCGCGCCCTGTACCAGTTACCAGGAAGCACATTTTGCCCCTCCTGTCCCTCCGTACCATTGAAGCAATGAAGCTTTTCTGACGATCCTCTTAGCGGGGGTAGTTCGCACGTCGGGTTCCGTGGGCGAAATTCTTACTGGGGGGATTTCCACATGAGAAAGCCGTGGTGGCTTTTCGTGGCGGCCTGTCTGTCGATGGCCTCGGCGTCGCGCGCGCAGGTGAACATTCTCGAAGAAGGCTTCGGCCCCGCTCGAAATACCGCAAACTTGAATGAGACCACGCTCAACACCTCGAATGTGAATTCCGCCGGCTTCGGTCTCGTCATGGCGCTGCCGGTGAGTGGGGAGATATACGCCCAGCCCCTCGTTGTCTCCGGCGTCACCATCAATGGAAAGACGAGAAACGCCGTGTACGTCGCCACGATGAACGACGTCGTCTACTGTTTTGACGCGGACACCGGGGCATCGCTCTGGTCCGTGACCCTCGGCACGCCCGTGCCGAGCCCCACGGGAAATATCAACGGAACGCTCGGAATCGAATCGACGCCGTACATCAATCTCTCGACCCAAACGATCTATCTCGTCACCGACACTCTCGAGCAGGAGAACCCGACTTTCCGCATTCACATGCTCGACATCACCACGGGTGCGGACAAGGTTCCTTCCGTCGTGATCGCGGGAGCCGTGCAGGGTACCGGCGCTGCTAACGTCAACGGAACGATCACCTTCAACGCGGCGATCGAAAATCAGCGGGCCGGTTTGGCGTTTGCGAACAACATGATTTTCGTCGCGTTCACCTCCTATGGGGACTCCGGGCCGTATCACGGCTTTCTCTTTGCCTACGACGCCCAGACGCTCTCGCAGGCCGGTATCTTTTGCGATTCGCCCAACGGCGCGAGCGCGGGGATCTGGATGTCGGGCCGCGCGCCTGCCGTGGACTCGTCCGGAAACGTCTACCTGATCACCGGAAACGGAGACGTGGACGACTCGTCGAATTTCGGCGAGTCCTTCCTCAAAGTTTCCACGGGCCAGGACACATTCAATCTCAGCAGCTACTTCACTCCGTCCGACTGGGCCGCCTTGAACGCGAACGATGCAGATCTCGGTTCTTCGGGTCCCATGCTGATCGGCAATTTCGTGGTCGGCGGCGGCAAACAGTCCATCATTTACCTGCTGAACCAGTCCGATCTCGGCGGGCAGGTGCAGGGGGACGCGCAGGTACCGCAGTACTTCATGAACAGCGGCGGCGGCTACATTCTTTCGAATCCCGCATTCAATCCCCAGACCGGACTCTATTATCTCTGGACCGGCGGCGGGAGAAATCTGAACGCGTATCAGTTCAACGCTTCAACGAACCTGTTCAACACGACTCCTGCGGTTAGTTCTTCCGTGACGAGCCAGGCCGGCTCGCAGGGCGGCGCGCTCAGTATTTCGGCGAATGGATCCACCGCCGGCACAGCCATTGTCTGGGCGAACATCCCGTCCGGCGCCTACGGCGGGACGAATGACGGCGTGCCAGGTGTTGTACGCGCGTTCGACGCGAGCACTCTCGTCGAATTGTGGGACAGCAATCAGAATGCGGCGCGGGACTCGATCGGGAACTGGAGCAAGTTCCGTCCACCGGTCGTGGCAAATGGAAAGGTGTACGTCGGAAGCGCGTCGGGATTCCTGGCTGTGTATGGGCTGCTGCCTGCGGTGCATCTCACTTCTTCGGCGACGTTCACCGGCACAGACATAGCCACGGAGGGGAATTGGGGCAAGTCATACGGCGGCGATGGGTATGTTCTTCTGGCGTCAACGAGCTTGCCGGGCTACGCCTCGTTTGTCGTCAAGAACGGATCGATTTGGACCTGGGCGTCCACCACGTCCGATCCTAGGGCAATCAGCGGTCAGGCAAGTTGTTGGTACGCCGCCGGGACCCCGATGAATTTCGACATCAACCTCACGGATGGCCAAACCCACCAGATTGCCCTCTACCTGCTGGATTGGGATGCGCGAGGGAGATCCGAAAGCATTGCCGTAACGGACGCCGCGACCGGAACCGTCCTGAATTCAGTGATGGCGTCGAGCTTTTCCAATGGCGTCTACTACCGCTGGAACGTGAGCGGCCACGTCGTGATTGTGGTGACTCCCGCTACCGGCCCGAACGCCGTGGTCTCGGGAATTTTCTTCGGCACGGCTACCGTGCCGACCGCGACGGCGGTGTTTGTGAAATCCGACACCACTAGGCAGGGAAACTGGCAGACAGCGTACGGCGCGGACGGCTACTCTCTCGCGGCCGCGACGCAAAGCGTTCCGTCTTATGCTGTGCTGACTCCCCAGAATCAGGCCATCTGGACCTGGGCGACCGGCACGTCCGACCCGAGGGCCTTGCAAACGGGCACCGGCGCAATCGCCGCGGCCTGGTACAACACTCCCAGCCTCTCGTTTGATCTGGCGTTGTCCGGCGGCACGCACCAGGTCGCCCTCTACGCCTTGGATTGGGACAGCAAAGGCCGGGCCGAAACGATAACCATCACGGACGTGACCACCGGCATCCTGCTGGATACCGAAGCTGTTTCCAGTTTCAGCAGCGGAGTCTATCTCGTCTGGTCGATCTCGGGACATGTGCTGATCACCGTCGCCGGCACCAGCGGTCCCAATGCCGTGGTCAGCGGTGTCTTCTTTGGCGTGGGCAGTTCGGCCGGCAGCAGCTCGGGAAGCGGCGGCAACACGGGGAGCCTCGCGGGATCGATCCTCGTGCAGTTGCCTACGGGCGTCACAGCGGCTCTGCCCAGCAATCTGACGATCGCGCCCAATCAGAGCCAGCAGATTACGGTTACGATCACCAACGGTACCGCAACTTCCGTTGCCGTAACGACCACTCAGCAGTAGCCGGGCAACATCACAGAGCCGTGCTCATTTTGCGAGCGCCAGCCCGCGCTCACTACTGCTTCGCGCTGGTCCCGCCCCCGAAAAAGCTTTTCAGCGCGGACCAGAAGCCGCCTTTCTTTTTCTTCGTCTCCTGCTTTGCCTTTTCCACTCCCAGTGCGTGCTGTATTGCCCCGACGAATTCCGGCGGCGAGACGTGGCCTGAAAATCCCCACTCCGGGGACACCTGCGCCTCGCGTATCAGCAGTGTCATGTCCGGCGTCGGATCTTCCGGCGGCTCGGGCGAATTAGCCGAGAACGTAAGCGCGGGCAGGGCAGCCGTGTACACCGGCGGCGACACTGCCGGGGCTGCGCCTGCTGGCGTCTCGTTCATGGGCGGCACGACGGGATGCGCCTCGGTCACGCTCGCCGGCACGCTGTACTCGATGGGTGGCGGCGGAATGTCCGCCTCGGCGTTTGGTTCGGCAGCCAGCGGAGCCTCGAGCGCCTCTTCGATTGTCGGTGGCTGGGCCTCGAGTGGCGCCCAATCGGGCCGCACAGGTGGTGCGGGTGCGGCCTCCGCGTACTCGGGAATCGCCGCGGGCGGCGGAGGCTGCACCTGCTCCCGCGTCACCGCGCATTGGCAACTTCCCGGCTGCCCCGCCACCGGAACGAGCTTCCCCGCGTTCAGGAAAAACTCTCCCGCCTGCGGCACGATCAGCTTTTCGCCCGTGAACTGATGCTCGAGCTGGATCGCGCCGCTGCCAGCCAGCACGCACAGCGAATCGTCCAGGTTCAGCCCCACCGTGACGTCGCGCGCGCCGCCGCTGATGTCCAGCGGCGTGCCGATGATAGTCGGCGTGAAAACGCGTAGCGCCGTCTTCGCCGGCAGTTGCACGCGCATGCGCCCGAAATTCAATGCCAGCGTGATCGCGTCGCCCGTCTGCAGGACGGTGATCTTCGCCGGGCCGCAGATGTCCACTTCGCCTCCGGCAACCAGCGTCATCTCGGCCTGTCCCGAATGTACGGTCACCACGCTGCCGTTCGAAACGAAGATCCCCGGCGTCGCGCTCACGTTGCTGCTGGCTGCCGTCCCACCTTCGACGGACACATCTCTGCCTTCCACCTGCCCGATCGTCCCCGGCGGCGCTTCCTCCGCGCGCGTCAGGATCGGCAGGAGCGAAATCATCCCGAGCATCAGGCCCGCAAGAACGCGCGCGAACGGCCACGCACCGATAGCGCCGCGCGCGAATTGGAACGGAACACGCATCGAGACCGCCTATACTATACAGCAGTGGAACACGCCCCAAAATCCGGCTCGCCGCGGCAGGATGGCGGAAATCCCGGTGCGGACTCGAGCGTTGCCGCGGGCATCCCGCTGCCGTACCTCTCTCCCTGGCGTAGGAGGCAGATTCCCGTCATCGCGTGGGCCGTCTACTGGTTCATCCGGCTCATCGGTCCCACCCTGCGCTTCGAGGTGGTCGGCGTGCACAACGCCGTACAGATTCGCGACGCAAAAGAGCCGGCAATAGGAGCTTTCTGGCACCGGTGCATTCTTCCCGCGGTGTGGTTTTGGCGAAACCGCGGCATCGTCGTGCTGAACACGGTCAACTTCGACGGCCAGTGGACCCGCCGCGTCATCGAGCGCCTCGGCTTTGGCACCGCGCAGGGCAGCTCGACCCGCGGCGCGATCGAAGGACTCTCTGCCATGGCCCGGCACCTCGAGGCGGGAACCAACGTCGCCTTCACCATCGACGGCCCGCGCGGCCCCCGCTACGTTGCCAAGCCGGGTGCCGTGATCCTCGCGCGCCGCACGGGCAAGCCGATCTCTGTTTTTCACATCGGCCTCAGCCGCGCGCACACTTTCAAGAAAGCATGGGACCTGTTCCGGCTCCCGTATCCTTTTTCTCGCGCGGTGATGTTTGTCGCCCCGCCGATTCGCGTTCCGATGGATGCGGATAGCGATGTGATGAAACAGAAGCAAGCCGAAGTCCAGGCCGCCCTCGAACGCGTTCGCGATCTTGCCGAATCGTGGTTTGGATTGACCGAAGAAGAGCGCGGCCGTCTGCGCGACGAATGGCGCGAGCCGGACCTGCATATTGGGTTAGCCTGACGGCTAATGTGGGGCGAGATCGCTCTTGTGTTTTCGAGGATAGAAACGGGCGCCGCTAGACTTCGCCGAGCTTCACCGCAACGTCCATTTTCTTCCCGTCGCGCACGATCGTCAGCGTGACGGTATCGCCCGGCTGCGCGCGGTTCAGCAGTAGATTCAAATCCATCTGACTCGTCACCGCTGTTCCATCGATCGCCACCAGCACGTCGCCGCCGATGCGCAGTTCCTGCAAGCCCGCCAGCACCACGTGGTCGCCGCCGCGAAGCCCCGCCTGCGCGGCCGGTCCGCCGGGAGTCACGCGCTCGATCAGGATGCCCTGCTGCACACCCAGATTGAGCGCATCCGCGAGCCCCGGCCAGATCGCGCGGCCCTCGGCGCCGAGCGTTGCCCGCCGGACGCGCCCTTTTGTGATCAAATCCTCGGCCACGCGGCGAGCCGTATTGATCGGAATCGCGAATCCGATTCCGGCGGTCGTCCCCGTCGGCGCGTAGATCGCGCTGTTGATCCCGATCACTTCGCCGTGCGAATTCAGCAGCGGCCCGCCCGAATTGCCACGATTGATGGCGGCGTCGGTTTGGATGGCCTCGTCGATGAACGTGTTGTCGCTCGTCTGCACCGTGCGGCCGAGCGAACTCACCACCCCGGTCGTCAGCGTGCCCTGGAACCCGAACGGGTTTCCGATTGCGAGCACGCGCTGGCCCACCAGCAGGTTGCGCGAATCTCCCAGCGGCAGCGTCGCGAGCTTGCGGCTCCCCGGATCGATCTGAATCAGCGCGATGTCGTTCCGCGTGTCCGCGCCGATGTACTTCGCCTTAAAGCGCGTCTGGTCACCCAGCGTCACCTCGATCGTCTGCGCTCCCTCGACCACGTGGTAGTTCGTCAGGATGTGCCCGTCGCTGTCGATCACGAAGCCCGAGCCTGCTCCTTCGACCGGTACAGGATTGAAGAAGAAGTCGTACTGCACCGTCCGCGTGACGATGTTGGCTACCGCCGGCGCCGCCTGCTTGTAGATGCGGACGTTCTCCTGCTCGATCGGACCGAGAGCGCCGTCGGACGCTGGCGCGAGCAGCGCGGCCACCGATCCGGGCGTGTGTTGCCCGTACCGCGACCCCGCCCAATACGCGCCAAGCCCGATGATCAGGCCGATCGCCAGCAGCCGCCACGCTCCCCGCTGCTGTGGAGTCATCCTCGTACTGCCTCCGGACGCACGCGCTTCACGAAACGCTCCTCGTCGCCGCGGCCGCCTGCTTCAGCTTCGCCACCAGCAGCACCACCTGCTGCTCCGTTTCCTCGATGGAACGCGAGCAATCGATTACCTCATCCGCCAGCCGCCGCTTCTCGTCCATCGGCAACTGCGACGCGATCCGGCGCTGCGCTTCTTCCTCCGAAAGCCCCCGCTCTTTCAAGCGCTTGAGCTGCTGCTCGGGCCGGCACCAGCACACGACCACGCGATCGAAATTCTCGTTTAGGCCCGCCTCGAGGATCAACGCCGCGTCCTCGAAAGCCATCTCCGGGGCGCCCGGGTGGTCGAGTGCCGTGAACCATTTCACTGAAATGTCGCGGATGCGGGGGTGCAGGATTTGATTCAGCCGCGCGCGCTTTTCGGGATCCGCGAACACGATCGCGCCGAGCTTCTTGCGATCCACCGCGCCGTCCGCTCGGAGAATGCCTTCGCCGAATTCGCGCACGACCTCATGATAGGCGTCCTGCCCTGGCTCGAGGAGTTCGTGCGCCAGCGCGTCCGCATCGAGCACCGGATAGTCGTGGTCGCGCAGCATGGACGCCACCGTTGATTTTCCCGAGGCAATCCCGCCGGTGAGTCCAACGCGCAGCATCAGGGGCGGGACGACGCCGCCGCGGGCGCGCGTGCGCCGCGCCGCATCCGGGCGGCTTTCACGGTATTGCTCATCAGCATGGCGATCGTCAGCGGGCCCACGCCACCCGGCACGGGCGTGTACGCTCCGGCGACCTCGACGACATCCGGGTGAACGTCCCCGACGAGAATCGAGCCTTTCGCCCGGAACGATGCGAGCTTTGCGGGAAACTTCGCGAAGATTCGCTCGGCCTCCGCGGCGTCTTTCACCACGATCTGGCCGACGTCGATCACCGTGGCGCCCGGCCGCACAAAATCCGGCGTCACCATCGCGGCCTTTCCGATCGCCGCCACAATGATGTCCGCGCGCCGCGCAATTCCCGGCAGATCCTTGCTCTTCGAATGGCAGATCGTCACGGTCGCGTTCGCGTGCAGCAGCAGCAGGGCCATCGGCTTGCCGACGATATCGCTGCGCCCAATCACCACGGCGTTCGCTCCTTCGATCGGGATATTGCTGCGCTTGAGAATTTCCATCACGCCCGCCGGCGTGCACGCCACCAGCCCCGGCCGCCCCGCCACCAGATGTCCGACGCTAACGGGATGGAATCCGTCCACATCCTTCGCGGGGATGACGGCGTCGAGAATTTTCTTCGAGTCGACCTGCTTGGGCAGCGGCATCTGCACCAGAATTCCGTCCACGTCATCCCGCTGATTCAATTCATCGACCACGCCGAGCAATTCTTCAGTGCTGATTGTCGCGGGCGGCGTCAGATAGAAACTCGCCAAGCCGAGCTTTTCGCACGCCGCCACCTTGCTGTTCACGTAGAGCTTCGACGCGGGATCGTCTCCCACGCGCACCGCCGCCAGGCCGGGCCGAATCCCCGCCGCCGCGAGAGCGGCGATTTCCGTCTGCAACTCCGCGTAGATTTGATCTCGAATGGCGTTGCCGTTCAGGATTCGTGCTGACAATGAGGGCTCCCTGTTGTGGTTTTGTAGCCGGTCCGAAATTGCAATCATAGCATACGCGATTCTCGGCGCGCCCAATCCCGGGAACGCCAATCTCCCGGTTGGCGACAGGCCACGCGCCAAGGGCCGCCTTACCTTAGATCGTCGCCGTAAATTTGGGGACGGCCGCGCCTTTTGTGCATGGGGTGAGGGATAGCGTTTGCTTCCGCTGTCGCGTGCAGTCGCACTCGCTCCCGCGCAGCGAACGAAAACAGCCGTTGTACAATGATGTCTGCCGTCGATGACCTTGGAAGGAAAACAAAGATGATCTTCGGCGAAATCTCCGAACGCAAGCAGCTCGAACATGCCATGCGCGACGCTGGGCGCCTGCCACCCGGACAATCCCTCACGCTCAAGTGGCCGGTGCTGCACGTCGGCGAAGTGCCGCGCTTCGATCCGCGCGCTTGGGACTTTCAGATCACGGGACTCGTCGAGAAACCGCTGCGCCTCAAGTGGGACGAGTTCACGCGCCTGCCGATAAAGGAAGTCACCGCGGACATGCACTGCGTCACGCGCTGGAGCCGCTTCGACGTGCGCTGGGAAGGCGTGCCGTTCACCGAGGTCGCGAAGCTGGCCGCGCCGAAGCCCGAAGCGAAATACGTGATGGTCCTCGCCGAGCAGGGCTACACGTCCAACGTCCCACTCGATGACCTCATGCGCCCCACAACTCTTTTCGCGCTGAAGCACAACGGCGAGCCGCTCCCCGCCGATCATGGCTATCCGCTGCGCCTCGTCGTGCCGCACCTCTATGCGTGGAAGAGCGTCAAATGGGTGCGGGGCCTCCAATTTATGCCGCAGGACGCCCCCGGCTTTTGGGAAGAGAACGGCTACCACATGCGCGGCGACCCGTTCAAAGAGCAGCGGTTTTCGGGAGACTAAGGCCGGAGCGATTGTCACTGCTGGATGAAGCTGCTAGGCTGCTTGCACTCAAGGAGACAGGATGAAAGTCGCAAAGGACATTACCGAGCTGATCGGCAAGACACCACTCGTCCGGTTGAACAAGGTCGCGGAAGGCTGCAAGGCGACTGTGCTGGCGAAACTGGAGAGTTTCAATCCGAATGCCAGCGTGAAGGACCGCATCGGGGTAAGCCTGATTGCTGAAGCCGAGAAGGCGGGGAAGATTCATCCCGGCAAGACGGTGCTGATCGAGCCGACCAGCGGCAACACGGGAATCGCACTGGCGTTTGTGGCCGCGGTGAAGGGTTACAAGCTAATTTTGACGATGCCGGACACGATGAGCCTGGAGCGCCGCGTGCTGCTGAAAGCGTTCGGAGCGGAAATCGTCCTGACGCCCGGGCCGAAGGGCATGAAGGGTGCGGTGGCGAAAGCCGAAGAATTGCTGGCGGCGACGCCGAACGGCCACATCCTTCAGCAATTCGATAATCCCGCGAATCCCAAGATTCACTTCGAGACGACCGGTCCGGAAATCTGGAACGACACGGACGGCAAGGTCGATATTCTGATCTCCGGAATCGGTACGGGCGGGACGCTGACCGGCGTGTGCCAGTACATCAAGCCGAAGAAGCCTTCCTTCAAGGCCATTGCCGTCGAGCCGACGGAAAGCCCGGTACTCTCGGGCGGGCAGCCGTCGCCGCACAAGATTCAGGGAATCGGGGCGGGATTCGTGCCGAGCATTCTGCGGAAGGACTACATCGACGAGATCGTGCAAGTGTCGAGCCAGGATTCTATCGAGATGGCTCGCCGGCTGGCGCTGGAAGAAGGGCTGCTCGTCGGTATTTCTTCGGGCGCGGCGGTGATCGCGGCGCTGCAGGTGGCGCGGCGTGATGAGAACGCCGGGAAGATCATCGTCGTTGTGCTTCCGGATTTCGGCGAACGGTATCTGAGCAGCATCCTGTTCGAAAGCTTGAAGAACGAAGCGCAGCAACTGACCGCCGCGCCGATGTGAGCGGGGAGGAAGCAGTGTCCGGATCGATACGAGAGGACATCGCGTCGGTTTTCGACCGCGACCCGGCCGCCAAGTCCGTCCTCGAAATTCTGCTGTGCTATTCGGGGTTGCACGCGCTCTGGTTCTATCGCCTCAACCACTGGCTGTGGAACCATCGTATGCGCCTGCTTTCCCGCTGGCTTTCCCAGGTGGCGCGCCTGTTGACCGGGATCGAAATTCATCCGGCGGCGCAAATCGGCAGGCGTTTGTTCATCGACCACGGCATGGGCGTCGTTATCGGGGAAACCACCGTGATCGGCGACGACGTGACCTTGTATCAGGGTGTGACGCTCGGCGGAACCGGTAAGGAAAAAGGGAAGCGGCACCCCACCATCGGGAATAGCGTTGTGGTCGGCGCTGGCGCGCGCATCTTGGGCAACATACGAGTCGGAGACAACTGCCGGGTGGGCGCGGGCTCCGTGGTGCTCCGGGACGTACCCGATAATTCCACGATCGTTGGCGTGCCCGGCCATATCGTCCTGCGGGCCGGCCAGCGCGTCGTCATCACCGACCCGAAGCAGATCCAGGATCCTCTGTCCGAGGCTCTCGCCGCGGTCGCAACCCAAGTGAAGGACCTGAAGGAACGTCTTCAGAAGCTGGAGGGAGGCGAGCCCGCCGATTCACGCGCCGCGGACGAACTCCAGGCCATCATCGACTACCAGATTTAACCCTCTCGCCTCACCTCTTACGCCTTCATATACCGTCAGCGCGTCATAGTGACTCTTCCGGCCCACCCGCCTGCCTTCGGCCCGGATTGCCAGATGAATGATTAGTGGACTACCATTTCGGGCCATACTGGGGCCATGCACAGGAGGCTCTGCCATGACGCGAACGGCTCTTCTTTCCTTGTTTGTCAGTTTCGCCATGCTTTCCGTCCCGTCCGTGATCGCTCAAACGCCCGATCAGGCCCTGCATGCGCCAAGTGGCGGCACGCGGATGACCGTAATCAGCATCTCGGTGCCGCCGCTCCCCAACGCGCCATTCACCGCCACCGTCAGCACCGAGTGGCGGAGGACCCTCGACGACGGCAGCTCGGTCACGATCAAGAATCACCGCACGATCGCCCGCGACAACAGCGGCCGCGTCTTCCAGGAACGCCGCAATCTCTATCCCGACGGCGATCCTCGCGAATCCCAGATCCGCCAGCTCGAATTCGCCGATCCGCGCACGCACGAGATCTACTATTGCTGGCCGGCGGCCCAAACCTGCGAGATACACGACTATTTCCGAAGTACCGCCGAGCCTCCGCCGGTGCCCGCGGGCCCGCTGGATGGAGGGAAGCGATTTTTGACGCGCGCAGACCTCGGCACAGATACTGTCAACGGCATCGAAGCGATCGGGACGCGTGAGACCACGACGATCGAGGCCGGCGCGATCGGCAACGACCGGGCCATCGCCATCGTCAAGGAATTTTGGTATTCACAACAACTGGGAATCAACTTGATCGAAAAGCGGCACGACCCGAGCTACGGAACCCAGACTTTTGTCGTCAGCCAGATCAGTCTCGGCGAACCCGACGCAAGGCTTTTCGACATCCCATCCAACTTTCACATCGTCGACACGCGCCGGCCGGACCAGCAGGCTGCGGACGGCGGCAGTAATTGATTTTCGGTGCCGGCTAAAGAGGGGTGTCGCGCTCGATCGCCAGATCTCCCGCCTGCGAACTCAACGATGGTCCTCTTCGTCCTCGTCCACCGTCATCAATTCCAAAACAAACCTCACCGGGTCACCCTCCGCCAGCTTCTTGCACAGGCGGAGCAACATCTCCTGTTCGCGCTTTCCGAGCACGGTCATCCGCGCCCGGATCAGCCTTGCGTGCAGAGGGTATAGCTTCGCGATCAGCTTTCGTCCCTCGGGCGTCAGGTCAATGGCGATTTTCCGGCCGTCTGTTTCGTGCGCCCGGCGGAGGACGAGGCCGTGTTTCCCAAGACCGCGGAGCACCACGTGGACGCTGCTGTCGTATCTGAAAATCCGCTGGGCGAGGTCAGCCTGGCTCATCGGGCCCGCAAGCAGCAGCGCCTCAAGGACGTGGTACTGGCTTGGGGTCAGCCCGAATGAGCGCAGTTGATTTTCCAGAAGCAGGTCTATGGTCTCGTTCGCGTGCACGAGGTAGTTGTAGGCTGCGACGGCCCGGTCTCTCTTGTCTTTTTGAGTTTCTGCCATGGCGAGTTCCTGCCAATTCCCACGAAGTGGTCTGATGCCGCCAAATCGTGTCATTTAAGGGGCGTTGAGGGGCCTAAAGTGGTTCTAGTTATAAGGAACGAAATCGTTCGAACTAGAAGGAGTTTCTGTGGACTTTACGCGCGTGCCGCTGCGGCCGGGTAGTGTGAAGCGAAGACGCCCCGACTTTAGTCGGGGCGTCTTCGCTTTCGAGCATCCGGCGCCTAGCTGCTAGTAGATGTCGTACTGCTCCCAGTGGAGGGTCGGATCGGCCTGGATGATGACGCTCTTCTTCGTCCAGCGCTCGAGTTCCTCGATGAGCCCGGACTCGCGGGTCTTGAAAGACTTCGCGATTTCGGGATGGACGCGAAGCGTCAGGCTGCCGGACTCGATCTCCGGCGCCATCTTGCGCGCCTCGGTCTGAATCTCGTAGCAGAGCGTGGGAACGGACTTCACCATGCCCGAGCCGACGCAGTAAGGGCACGGCTGGCAGAGCGTCCGTTCGAGCGCCTGCTTGGTGCGCTTGCGCGTGATGGCGATGAGGCCGAACTCGTTGAAGCGCAGCATCTTCGACGGTGCGCGGTCGGCCTTCAGGGCATCTTCGAGCGCGGCCATCACTTTTTCGCGGTTGCGCCGTTCCTCCATGTCGATGAAGTCGATGATGATGATTCCGCCGAGATCCCGCAGGCGCATCTGGCGGACGATCTCCTTCACCGCTTCGAGGTTGGTGCGGACGATGGTGTCTTCGAGGCGATTCGAGCCTTTGCCGACGAATTTTCCGGTGTTCACGTCGATGGCGACGAGCGCCTCGGTGTGGTTGATGACGATGTAGCCGCCCGACTTCAGCCATACCTTCGGCCGCAGTCCCTTGTCGATTTCCTGCTGGATGCCGAATTCCTCGAAGACTGGGTTCTCTTTCGTGTAAAGCTTCACGCGGTTGACAAGCGTGGGCTGAAAGCGGCTCATGAAATCGACGACCTTCGTGTACTCCTCCTCCGTGTCAACCCAGACGGCCGCATAGTCGGAACTCATATGGTCGCGCAACATGCGCTCGACCAGGTTGAGATCCCGGTGCAGGATGGCGGGGGCCTTGCGCTGCTCGGCGCGGGATTTTATTTCAGACCAGGTGTGCGTGAGGAACTCGACATCGGCACGCACTTCCTCGGGCGCGGCGCTGGCGGCCGCGGTGCGGACGATAAAGCCGCCGCCCGCTGTGCCCTTCGCGTCATTGACGAGATGGCGCAGGCGCGCGCGTTCTTCGGCGGACGCGATCTTGCGCGACACGCCGGTGTGGTCGAGCGTGGGCATGTACACGAGGAAGCGCCCGGGCAGTGCGACGTGGCTGGTGATGCGAGCGCCCTTCTTGCCGAGAGGCTCTTTGGCGATCTGGACGATGATCTCCTGGCCCTGTTTCAGGAGGTCGGCGATGAGTTGCGGGCGGCGCGGCTGGGTGCGGTGATGACCGGGCCCGTGGCCGTGCTGCGGGCGGCGTCCGCGATCTTCGCGGCGCCCGCGGTCGCGTCCGCCACGGCGTCCGGGATGCTGCATGCGCGCGCGAAAGTCGTTGCGAACGCGGGCGTTCAACGGCTGCTGTCCCTGGGAGAGAGGAACCCCGCCAGGAACCGGCAAGTCGCCCTCGCTTGGAGGAACGCCGGCTTCGGTTTCGAGCGCATGTTCGGTTTCCGTAAGCGACTGCAAAGCTTCCTTAGACTCCGCCTCAGCGTCCGCTTGGTCCTCGGCCGCGGCTTGCGCCTG
This sequence comes from Candidatus Acidiferrales bacterium, assembly GCA_049523255.1. Classification (GTDB taxonomy): domain Bacteria; phylum Acidobacteriota; class Terriglobia; order Acidiferrales; family UBA7541; genus Palsa-295. The sequence goes on from JBEKNB010000002.1 coordinate 144,706, forward strand.
GTCGAGCTCATGCTCGGACTCCGGTGGAGGCGCTATCATTCCCTCCGTCTCGGCTTCCTCTTCTTCTTCCTCGAGTTCCTGTTCTTCAGCTTCGGCCTCGGCTTCAGAAAAGCCGGCGTCGCCGGCGGCTTCTGCAAAGGCCCTGTCCTGCGCCTGACGAGCCAGTTCGTCGCTCTGCGCTTCGGCGACGTGCTCGGCGAGGGCAGCAACTTCTTCATCGCTCATATCCGCGGCGGCGTGATTTTCGTGCGCGCCTTCGGCTCCGCTGATTCCCTGGGGTTCCCGATTTTCTTCCTCTGTTTCTTCTGTCTCTTCGCGCTCTTCATGCAGTGCGGGCGAGGCCGGTACCACTGTCTCGGGAACGGTCGGCGCCGCGTGCTGAAATTTCGCGAGCGTCTCGCCTGGCAGAGGCTCGAGGCCGGATCCGAACGAAGAACGGAATTCGGTGCGTGCCGGAGGTTGAGTTTCAGCGACCGGTTCGAGCGGTGCGGGCGAACTCGGCGCGGGCGATTCCTGCACTGGCTCCAGCGCGGCGCTCGATGCTGCCGCGATTGGCGTTTCCTCAATGGGCGCGGCACCGAGCGGCGGCTCTTTGTACTTTGCGAGAGATTCTCCCGGAAGAATGATGGAAATGTGGCCTTCGGGAGCGCCAGGTTCACTTGGACGTTCCTCATACGGGCGAGGTGACGCGTACTTCGACTGCGGCAACTCGCGCCCGTAGCGGCTGTCGCCGCCGCGCCCACCGCGATCGCGCCTGCCGAAACGTCCGCCGCGGCCCCGGCCACCACCACCGCCGCCGCGCCTGCCAAAGTCGCGCCCGCCGGTACGGGGGCGACCTTCGAAGCGGCCACGATCGGGCGAAGAGGTGTTCAATGCCGGCGGATGGACAGGGGGCTGTGTCAGCGCCAGCGGGCGTGCTTCTTCCGTCGCGGCGGCTTCGAAGGGCGCGCTCGCAGCAGCCGGCGCGGGCTCGACGTCGGAAGGCTCGATCGGGGAGGCTGCGGGGAACACCTGGCCGCCCTGATCTTCCATCTTCTGAATCTTTTCCTCGGCGGTGGTAACGACGTGCTCGTCGAACTCTTCGATGCCTTCGAGGAAGTCGCTGACGTAGAGGAAGGCGTCGCTATCGAGGCCGATTTCCACGAAGGCCGACTGCATGCCTGGCAGCACGCGCGTCACGCGGCCTTTATAGATGCTCCCGACTAACGCAAACTCTTTTTCACGTTCGACGTAATACTCACAAAGCTGACCTTCTTCGAGAATGGCGACCCGCGTCTCGTGCGGGTTCGCCGATATAACCATTTCCTTCGACATGGAAAAACTCCTCATGGGGCATCGGTACGCGGCGGCGCAAACGTGCGCGCGCGCAATCGGCGTGGCGGAAGGGAAAACTTCGCTCGGGCCACGACGGGCCGCCCAGGAAAGAACCAAGTTGTAGCGGGATCACTTTCCTCAACTCGATGCGCCTTCACTCAAAGCTGAATTCCGGGTCCCGAAAGATCGGGACGCGGGCACTAATTTGTTTCCGGGCTAGTTGACGAAGCGCCGCATGCGGACATTCATCACCAGGCCCAAAGCCAAAAACACGAAAGCTGTTGCCGAACCACCGTAACTCATCAGCGGCAAGGGAATGCCGGTGACCGGCATGTATCCAATCACCATGGAAGCGTTGACCAGAACGTGGAAGCCCAGGATTGCAGTGACTCCCATGACGACGTACATTCCGGCCTTGTCTTTCGCTTTCTGCGCGTTGTCCACCAGCCGCAGAATCAGGCCCAAGTACAAAAGCAGAACGACGCAAACTCCGATGAAGCCCTGTTCTTCCGCGAGCGCCGCCAGAATGAAATCGGAATACCGGACGGGCACAAAGCCCAACTGGTTCTGGCTGCCCTTGCCGAATCCCTTGCCCCAGAATCCGCCCGAGCCCACGGCGATCTCGGATTGCAAAATCTGATAACCGGCGCCGCGCTGGTCTTCCTCCGGATGAAGAAAAGTCTGGATGCGCTGTTGCTGGTAGGGCTTCAGGTGCCGCCGCATGTTCCAGCCGAGCGGAACCAGCAGAGCGATCACAATCAAGCCGATTGCCAAATGTTTCCATTCAATGCCCGCGAGGAAAGCTCCGACGACCGCGACCGGAACCAGCACCATCGCGGTTCCCAGGTCGGGCTGCTTCAGGATCAAGGCCATGGGCACGACAGTCAGAAGTCCAATCTTGGCCAGATCGCGAAGCGTTAAGCGGTCCGTGCGCACTTCCGTGAAGTAGCGCGCCAGCACAATGATTATAATCAACTTCATGATCTCTGACACTTGAAAATTGACGCCGCCCCCCAGGGAGATCCAGCGCTTGGCGCCGAGGCGGGAATAGCCGATTACCAGCACGCCCACCAGACCGACCACGCCGATCACGTACAGAATGGGAGCCTGATCCATCAGCGTGTGATAGTCGACGCGGGAGATCAGGAACATTCCCACCAGGCCGATCCCAATCCACATCAATTGCCTCCACTGCATGCCGGCCATGCCGCTGGCGTGCGTGGAGGAATAGATCTCGAGGACGCCCATGGTACAGATGGCGCCGACAATGCCCATGAGGACCCAATCGAAGTCGTGAATGTGCGGGCGGTCCTTCATGGCCGTGGTGCTCCTTGCGCGACCACCGTGGCCTGAGAGGCTTCCGGTGAGGCGTCGTTCTCCGCAGTCGAGGGCGGCGGGGTCAGGCGGCCGTTTTTCTTGTCGTAGTAGGCTTTCACAATGTCGCGCACGACGGGTCCCGCTGTCTCCGCGCCGAACAGCTTGGTATTCTGGACGAGCGCGGCAACGACAATCTCCGGATTGCGCCGGGGGGCAAAGCCGACAAACCAGCCGCTGTTCCTGCCCTTGCCCAGGCCGAGACGGCTTCCGGTCTCGAGGCTCATCAACTGCGCCGTGCCCGTCTTTCCGCAGAACTCGACGTTCTGCAGCTTGAGGGCTCCTCCCGTGCCGCCTTCATTGACGACGCCGTAGAGCGCTTGGGTTACCTGTTCGACGGTATCTTCCGAGATCGGGAAGGAATCGACCTTCAAATTCTGCATGTCTTTCAAGAGATGCGGCTGAACGAGATTTCCGCCGCTGGCCACAGCGGCGACCATGCGCGCTTCCTGGACCGGCGTGACGGTCAACGCTCCCTGGCCGATGGCCACGGAAATCGTCTCGCCCGCGTACCACTTGTGATGGTAGACCCGCTGCACCCAATCCTCTGAGGGAACAATTCCCGATACTTCGCCGGGGAGGTCGATTCCGGTGCGGTGGCCCAAGCCTAGGCTCGACGCATAGTAGGACATGCGGTCGATTCCGAGACGCTGTCCGACGTTGTAGAAATAGACGTCGCAGGAATGCACGATAGCCTGATGCAGATCGACCGTACCGTGGCCCTGCTTTTCCGCGCAATGGAATGTGCGGCCGTAGAAGACCGCGTATCCGGGGCAGTACGCCGTGAAGGTCGGGGGGATGGCTTTGGATTCGAGCATGGCGGTAGCCACGACGATCTTGAAGACGGAGCCCGGCGCGAGCTGCGCCTGAATCGCGCGGTTGAGCAAGGGTGTTTGGGGATCCGAATTGAGAGCGGCCCATTCCTTCGGCGGAATGCGAACGGCGAAGTCACTTGGATCAAACGCCGGGCGGCTGACCATGGCGAGGATTTCGCCGTTGCGGGCGTCCATGGCGACGATCGCACCCTCCTTGTCCGCCATTTCCGCTTCGGCGACCGCCTGGAGGTCGTAGTCGATGGTGAGCTGAATGGGCTTGCCGGGAATGGCTTCGACGTCGTCGAGGGTGCGCATCATCTTGCCCACGCTGTTGACGACGACGCGGCGCATGCCGTCGGTGCCGACAATCTGCTCGTTGTACTCCTTTTCGAGGCCGGCCTTTCCGACGATGTCGCCGGGACGATACTTGTCCGGATTCTTCTCGAGGTCCTGCGGCGAAACTTCACCGACATAGCCGACGGTGTTGGCGAGCATCTCTCCGTGCGGATAGCGGCGGCGCTGAACCATCATCAATTCGAGGATGGGGATATCGGCGCGGTGCGATTCGACGAAGGCGATGTCCGCTTCGGTGGCGGCGGGCTTGATGACGATGGGCTGAAATTTCGGCTCGTACCTCGCGGCATCGATCTGTTGCTGGAGATCCTCGTGAGCGATTCCCAGGCCGTCCTCGATCAGGGGAAGGCTTTTCTCAAGCTGCTTCGGATCATCGCGGAGCAGGAGGATGCTGAAGGAGGGATAGCTATCGACGAGCACGCGCCCTTCGCGATCGAGCATCGCCCCGCGCGGTGCAATGATGGGGATGTAGCGGATGCGGTTGCGCTCGGCGAGATCGGCAAAATGTCCGGACTGAACGACTTGCAGCTTCCAAAAGCCGACCAGCAGAGATATCACAAGCGCCACGGAGATGTAGGAGAATAGGGCAAGCCTTCCCTGCGGAACCTTCTGTTCGTTAACACTCCAACCTGCCAAGGAAACTCCTGCGCGAGGACGACCGGGCCCTTTACGCGCTCTTCCCCATCCGGCACCCGAAGAGGCCAGGGTGCATCTAAAGCTACCATCCGGCACGTGTGGCCTGCAACGGGCCATGCCTTTGTCGTCAACGGACAGTCAACAGAAGGCAAAGCGAACGCCGGTTTCGAGTGATTTCAACAGCCGTCCGAAGCGTTCACTTTTCTTTCACACGCTATTTACAGAGACCGAGTAGCTTCACGCCCCGCAGTAGAACCGGCACGAGGAGGACGCATGTCCAGAGAAGCGGCAGAGCACCACCATAAGGCGGCGGAGCACCACGAACACGCGGCCCGGCATCACCGGGAGGCCGCCCAACACCACGAGGCGGGGAGCCACGAGTCCGCAGCGCATCACGCGCATACGGCTCAAGGCCACCTGCACCACGCAACGCACCACGCGGCCGAAGCGGCGAAGTTGCACGCGGAGCATCACGGCCACAAGGCGAAGGCAGCGGTTCAGTAGCGGCATCGGGGCTTGGGGGCGTTGCACGCGGCTTATCCGGCAGGGCGAGACATTTCGGATTATTCGATTTGCAATTCTGAGGCGAGGTGAACAATGGCTACGGCGACGGGAACATCGGTACTTGACGCAAAGCTGGGGGCAGGCAGCGCGTCGCGCGCGGGCAAAATAGGCGTCCTGATCTTCGGGGTCGCTCTTGTGATCGGGTTCGTCTACGCAGGCGGCCACCTGTTATCTGATCTCGCGGAAATCCACGCGACGAGCTACTTGCCGTTCGTGCTGCTGGGAATCGCGCTGCTGGTGGCGCTGGGATTCGAGTTCGTGAACGGATTTCACGACACGGCGAACGCCGTGGCCACGGTGATCTACACGCACTCGCTCGAGCCGCACGTGGCGGTGGTGTGGTCAGGCATGTGGAACTTCATCGGCGTGCTGGTCTCGAGCGGAGCGGTGGCGTTTGGGATCGTATCGCTGCTGCCGGTGGAATTGATCCTGCAAGTGGGAAGCAAGGCGGGGTTCGCGATGGTGTTCGCGCTGTTGGTGGCGGCGATTGTCTGGAACCTGGGAACGTGGTATTTCGGGCTGCCCGCTTCGAGCTCGCACACGCTGGTCGGGTCGATCATCGGCGTGGGCATCGCGAATCAGCTGATGTCGGTGAAGACGGGGACGAGCGGTGTGGATTGGGGGCAGGCGACGAACATCGGGAAGTCGCTGCTGCTCTCGCCGCTGGTCGGATTCGCGGTCGCAGCGCTCCTGCTGCTGGTCTGCAAAGCTCTGATCCCGACCAAGGCGCTTTACACGGCTCCCCAAGGCACGGAACCGCCGCCGTTCTGGATTCGCGGGCTGCTGGTGCTGACGTGCACGGGCGTGAGCTTCTTCCACGGCTCAAACGACGGACAGAAGGGCATGGGGCTGATCATGCTGATCCTGATCGGGACTGTGCCGACGGCCTATGCAGTGAATCACGCCATCACGGGGCCGGAGACGGCGGACTTCGTCGCGGTGTCGACGCAGACGGCGGACGTCCTGGGGCATTACGTTTCGCCCTCGGCGGTGGTCGGAGACTCGCGCGACGAAGTGACGGATTACATTCGCACGAAGAATTTCACGCCGAACACGATGCTGGCGATGCGGGAACTGGTGAACGGAATCGGCACGGAGATGGCGCTGTACAAGGAATTGAAGGCCGTGCCACAGGATAAAGTGCGTAACTTCCGGAACGACATGTACGTGGTGAGCGAGGCGCTGCGGCTGATGCAGAAATCCGGCAACCCGAAATTTTCGACAGCCGACGCCGCGGTGATCAAGAACTATAAAAAGCACATCGACAACGCCACGAAATTTATCCCGAGCTGGGTGAAGGTCGCGGTAGCGCTGGCGCTCGGCATGGGAACGATGATCGGCTGGAAGCGGATCGTCATCACGGTGGGCGAGAAGATCGGCAAGGAGCATTTGACGTACGGCCAGGGCGCCGCGGCGGAGATCACGGCGATGGCGACGATTGGAGCGGCGGATTGGTTCGGATTGCCGGTGAGCACGACGCACGTGCTTTCGTCCGGCGTGGCGGGAACGATGGCGGCCAATCACTCCGGATTGCAATGGGCCACGGTGAGGAATTTGTTGATGGCGTGGGTGCTGACGCTGCCCGCGTCGATTTGCCTTGCGGCGCTGCTTTTCTGGACGTTCCGGACGATTTGGAAATAGCTTGGATCGAGTGATGTCCCTGTTTTCAGTGATGCCGAAGAGAGATTCTTCGACTGCGCGTCCCGACCTGGAGATCAGAAAGACGATCTCCGGGAAAGAATGAAGCATCGGGACGCTCCGCTCAGAATGACGATCGCGACGGCGTGCCCGACAGGCGCCGGCGCGAGAAAAAGGAGAGCACATGCTACCTCCCAAGCTGATTGTTTCGCCAATCGACTTCAGCAGTCACTCGCAGGAGGCTTTGGAGGTGGCGGCCGATCTGGCCAGCCGGTTTGGTTCCCAGTTGCTGCTGGTCCACGCTGTGCCGGCACTGCCGAAACTGCCGTCGACGGTTTCGATTTTTCACGAGGCCGAGTACGAGAACGCCCTGCGCCAGGAAGCCGAGCGGCGCCTGACAGAACTCGGCGAGGGAGCCGCGAAGAAGGGCGTGCAGGTACGGACGGAGGTCGGAGTCGCGAATGACGTGGCGTCAGAAATTCTGCGATTCGCCGAACACAATCAGGCGGACCTGATCATCATCGCGACACACGGAATGACGGGCTGGCACAGGCTCGCGTTCGGCTCCGTGACCGAGAAGGTGGTGCGTCTGGCGTCGTGCCCCGTGCTGGTGCTGCGTGCACAGCCGAAAGCGGGACACGAGGCGGCGTCGAGAACGGCCGATTCAGTCACGGTGTAAGAGAACAAACAAAAGCAGATTCCTCGGCCCCGTCCAAAAGCAGGCCAGCCTCGGAATGACAGCGCGATGGGTGGGCGGTGCCGTGCCAAGGATGTGCGCAGGGAGCACCCGAAAAACCGGGGTGGCGCCCGCGTCATGCTAAGACGGGCGGCGGAGGCGGTCGAGAAGAGCGAAGAGCGGGATAGCGAAGGCCGCGGTGACGAGGGAATCGAGCAGCAAGCGGGGCGTGAAAAGCCGCGCCGGATGGTTCAGCAGGACCCGCTCGGTGATTGCGAAAATGACCTGATGAAAGTGAAAGAAGAAGAAGACGAGGCCAAAACGGCTCAACGGATGCTCGGTATCAATCCTGCCCCCGATGGATGAGGCCACGTAACCCACCAACGTCTTCGCAATTCCATACAGACCGATCGGATTATCCGGGCTGAGAGCATCCTGGAAGATGCCGATTGCCGCGCCGAGGAGCAGGCCGGTGGCGGGATTGCGTTTGCTGACGCCGAAATAGATCGTAACGAGCAGGGGCAGGTCGAGGAGTTCCGACCAGCGGCCGTATTTGTGGAGGAACGCCTGGAGAACGAGGGCAAGGAACGCGGCGACGATCACCGTGCCGCCGTAATACTTGTGCACCTCGATATTCGCTTCCGACCGCGCGCCCGCGTTCAGCATCGAGGCCATATCATTGCTCCGAAGCGGGCGGCGCGGAAGGAGCAGTTCGCGCCGGAGATGCAGGGGCCGGCCTGGGCGCATTCGCCGATTGCTTCGAAGCGCCGGGAGCCAGCGATTGCGCGGCGGGTTGAGCGGCTGTCTGCGCGCTCGATGGGGCGCCGCCCAGCTGTCCGGCTGGTTCCGACGGAGGCGCGTCGGCCGAGTCGTCGACCGGCTTCAGGGCGAGATCCTGCCGCGAGAGAAGAATGAGGACGTCCTCCAGGCGGTCCAGGCGCACCGCCGATTGTACGTGGATCAGTTGGAAAGGATTCCCTGAAGCTGCGGAGGCTACGACGCCCACCGGCAAGCCCTTCGGAAAGATGCGGTCTTCGCCCGAGGTGACGATGAGTTCGCCGGGGTGAACCTTCTCATCGTTCACGATGTAGTCCATGAACGGCTGGGGATCGCCCGCACCCTTGACGACGCCGTGCGTGCGCGTATCGACGAAGAGCGCGCCGACGCCACTGTCCTTGTCGTTGATGAGGAGGACCTGCGAAATATCGTTCGAGAAGACCTCGACGATTTTTCCGACGATGCCGTCCGGAGTGATGACGGCCATATTGCGGCGGACACCATCGCGTTCGCCGCGATTGACGAAGAGCGTGTGAGAGGCAGAATCGGCGCTGGCTCCGATCACCTGCGCGGCGAGCATGGGCGCCTCCGGATGGGCCTCGCTGAAATTCAGCAGAACACGGAGACGCTGAGCCTCGGCGACGTCGGTTTCGAGTTCCCGGTTGCGGAGGCGCAATTGATCGAGTTCGCTGCGGAGATCGACATTTTCCCGATGGGCGCCGTGGAGGGCGACGTAGCCCGTCCATACGCCGCGTATTTTCGAAGAGGTCCAGGTACCCGCGCGGCCGACCGGCGTGACGATCTCGGCGGCCCACAAGCGGATCAGCGGCACGTCGTGTTCGCGCTTGATCTGAAACGCGAGCAGCAAAAGCTGCACGAGAACCACTCCGACGAGCAGCGCCAGCGGACGTTGGCGAAGATTCGTATCAAGCATTCCAGAGGCTCGATGCGAGAGGCCCGAAGCTGGGAACGCGCGCGAACAATCCAGAGTTCCTCAATCGATCGAAACGAGACGCAGCAGCCGGAAATCGCTGAGCATCTTGCCGGTGCCGAGCACAACCGAGGCGAGCGGGTCGTCCGCAATCGAAACAGGCAAGCCGGTCTCTTCGCGGATGCGCTTGTCCAGATTCTTAATGAGCGCGCCGCCGCCGGTAAGGACGATACCGCGGTCGCTGATGTCGGCAGAGAGCTCGGGCGGCGTGCGCTCGAGGGCGACGCGGATGGCGTTGACGATCGTCGAGATGTTCTCGGAGAGCGCCTCGCGGATTTCGCTATCGTCGATCGTAACCGTGCGAGGGACGCCCTCGATCAGGTTGCGGCCCTTCACCTCGATCGTGAGGGGCTTCTCGAGCGGATAGGCGGAGCCGATTTCGATCTTGATCTGCTCGGCGGTGCGCTCGCCGACCAGCAGGTTGTATTTGCGCTTGAGGTAGTGCATCACGGATTCGTCCATCTCGTTTCCGGCCACGCGCACGGAGCGCGAGTAAACGATGCCGCTCATGGAGATGACGGCGATGTCCGTGGTGCCGCCGCCGATATCGACCACCATGTTGCCGGAAGGCTCCTCGATGGGCAGGCCGGCGCCGATGGCCGCGGCCATGGCCTGCTCGACGAGATAGACTTCGCTGGCGCGGGCGCGATAGGCGGAGTCCTGGACGGCGCGCTTTTCGACGGGCGTGATTTCGCTCGGGACGCCGATGACGATGCGGGGATGGACCAGCACGCGGCGGTTGTGCGCCTTCTGGATGAAATAGGTGAGCATCTTCTCGGTGACCTTGAAGTCGGCGATCACGCCGTCCTTCATGGGCTTGATGGCCACCACGTTTCCGGGGGTGCGGCCGAGCATCTCCTTGGCTTCGCGACCGACCGCGACCACTTCGGAGTTGTTCTTGTTGATGGCGACGATCGAAGGCTCGTTGACGACGATTCCCTTGCCGCGGGCAAACACGAGCGTGTTTGCCGTTCCCAAGTCGATAGCCAGGTCGGACGAGAACAGGCTGAAGACCGACCGCATGTTGTAACCGTTTTTTGTCACCGCTTTTCCCTCAGTTTTCCGAAGCAGCGCCGCTGCGGCGCTGCGCCTGGCCAATCTGATATCCCGCCGATTGCGTGCTAGGGAATCACGACATCCACGCGTTTGATCGCGGTGCCACCCCGGCGGTTCTGGCCGGTGATGACGACGGTGTGGTTCCCACGCTCCATCGGCGGCGTGAAATAGCGGAAGCGCCCGTCGGGCTGAATGTCCGCGACTCCTTCCCCGTTGATGATCAGAGCCGCGCCGGGTTCGGTGCGGCCGCTGACCTCGACAACGTTTCCCTGGAGCTGGGTTTCGTTGACGTCGAGCAGCATTTCCTGTTCCTTGCCCTGAGCAACGAGCGTGAATTTGTAGGCGTCGCCCGGATCGCTCACATTGTTCTTGTCGTCGATCGCGCGCACGCGCCAGAAATAGTCGCCGGGATCGAAGCCGGCTACATCCACGGCGGTCGCAGCAGTTTTTCTTTCCATGACGATGTGGCTGAACGCCGTGGTGGTGCTGGCCTGGAAGTCATACAGTTTAGCAGTTGCGGACGGCTTCCAGGCAAAATGAACGGAATCGCGCTTGGGGTCCGCGAGGATGATGGGCTGCAGGTTGAGCGGCTCGGTGAGTTCGGGCGGGGCGAGAACCTGGGTTTTGACGATAGGTCCGCCGCCAGCCGCGAAGGTGGCGCGCTCGTACTGGCCGATATCCACGTGCTCATTGCCGCGGTCGAGCTCAGCGCTTCCGGTATCGACGGTGACTTGCTGCTCTTTGGTCGCGGGATCGCTGCGCACGGAACCCCGACTATTGGAGCGCATCGACGCGACGGCGTTCTCGAACGAAACCTCGGCCTTGGAGCCCGGCACCTGCCACGAGCCGGTGGAGAGATCGACCTGACCGGTGTCGAGATGGACGCCGACCTGCGTGGCGCGGTCCTGCGCGACGGTGTTTTCTTCGACGGTCACGAAGGTATCAGCCTTGACGGTGTACTGCGTGCCGTCCGCGAACGAAACGCGGGCCACGCCGTCCTGGCCGGTCTCGATTTCGTCGCCCTTGTCGAGCGTGAGCTGGTAATCCGCGGGAACCCACTGGAGGGAATTGACCTTCTTCACCTGCACCTTGCCATCCAGGTTGACGAAGCGAGCCTGCCGGGCCAAGAGGTTGGCAACACCGTTATCGCGCGGTGTGATGGCATCGGAAATGCGCTGCAATAGCTTGCCAGAGAAGTCGGGGAAGACAAGGTAAGCCGCGCCGCCAACGATCGCTACAAGAATGAGCGTATAGAGGATCACCGTGCGATAGCGTACGGTGTGCCAGTACACCTCGACTCGCGAGATTTTCGGCTTTGGCGCAGCGATAGTTTTCCCGCTCATCGTGTCATTTCGGGTGGTTTTTGCAATCTAGCACACGGGTATGGGCCTTTCAACACGACGGCGAAGTAGTTGCGAAACCGCTAACCCCCTGATGCTCCGAACGTCGCGCAGAATTCACGCCGCGTTTTTGGCGGAGGCGGCGCGGGAATCCGTGGGAATCGTCGATCCGGTCAGGTGAAGAGATTCCATTTTGGCGGTTGACCCGGACGGCCTGATTTAGGGACACTAGAAGTTCAGGTGATAGCACTCAGTTTCGTCCCTCGGTTGCCTACCGCGTTGGCTCCAGGCGGTCCGCGAAAGTGGGAGAAAATCTCAGTCCGCGAGGAGCAAGAAAATGAACGATCCCGGGCAAGAAATGATCGGCGAGCTCATGCCGCCGGACCGGCTGATGCTGACGCCGGGCCCGTCCTGCGTAGACCCGCGCGTGTATCGCGCGATGGCGGCGCCGATCGTGGGCCACATGGACCCGTGGTTCACGGAGATGATGGGCGACGTGCAGACGCTGCTGCGCCGCGTGTTCCAAACGCAGAACCGGATCACGTTTCCGGTTTCGGCGTCCGGCTCGGGCGGGATCGAAGCGGCGGTGGTGAACCCGCTCGATGCGGGCGATGAGTGCATCGTCTGCGTGAACGGGGCGTTTTCCGAGCGGATGGCCATTATCGCCGAGCGCATCCCGGCGAAGGTGATTCGCGTCGAGGCGCCTTACGGGCGCACGGTCGATCCGGCGGACGTGCTGCGCGCGGGCAAGGGAAAGAAGATCAAGTTCGTCGGCCTGGCGCACGGCGAGACTTCGTCCGGCGTCGTATCGCGGCTGGAAGACTACCGGAAGGTAGCGGACGAACTGGGCGCGTTGCTGGTGGTGGACACGGTCGCGAGCCTCGCGGGCGTTCCGCTGGACGTGGACACGCAGCGCATCGACATCTGCTTCAGCGGTTCACAGAAGGCGATCAGCGCGCCGCCGGGGATGGCACCGATCACGGTCGGTCCGCGCGCCGAAGAAGTGATGCACGCGCGGAAAGAGCCAGTGCGGAGTTGGTATTTCGATTTGACGACGGCGATGAACTACTGGGGCAAGGACCGGCTTTACCACCACACTCCGCCGATTACGCTGATTTACGCGATGCGCGAGGCGCTGCGCGCGGTACTGGAGGAAGGTCTCGAGGCGCGCTGGGAACGGCACGCGCAGAACCAACAGGCGCTGATCGCGGGGCTCGAAGCGATGGGGCTCGAGCTGTTCGTCGCGAATCCAGCGGACCGCCTGATCACGGTGACGGCCGTGAAGATTCCGGCCGGGATCGAAGACGGCAAGGTGCGCAAGCAGTTGCTCGATGAGTTCAACATTGAGATTGCGGGAGGTCTCGGACCGGTGAAAGGAAAAATCTGGCGCGTTGGGCTGATGGGTTACTCGTGCCAGAAAACGAACGTGCTTCTTTTCCTCGCGGCGCTCGAAAAGACGCTGCTCGATCAGGGATTCCGCCTGCCAGCGGGAGCGGGCGTGGCGGCAGCGATTCGGAATTACCAGCACGCGACGCAACCCGCGGTCGTTGGCGCGAGGAAGTAGGGCTGAAGATGGCAAAAGCAGCGGCGGTTGCAACGATTCCGAATCGGGGCGCGATGAGCGAGTTCATCGGCGCTTTCGACGTGCCGTCGAAGGTGACGGACTACGTCTACCGGTGCCGTTTCTCGCACTGCTGGAACGGCATCGCGACGCGCCACAGCGACACGATGGACTGCAAGTTCTTCGTCGACGGCAAGCGAGTGGTGCTCGGGCTGGCGCACACGGGATTCGTCGCGTTTCGCGAGCGCGCCGGGCGGAACCTGAGCGACCGCGAGGCAAGCTACATCGGCGCCGAGTATCTCCGCGAGCGGCTCGAGCAGGAAGACGAGCACTCGCTCTACGACGTTTCCGCGAGCGACGTTCTCCGGATCATCGACGGGCTTGGGATTCACTAGAAGCTGTCCGGTTCCCTGACATCCCATCTTTTGTAACGCCCAAGAGAGATTCTTCGACTGCGCGTCCCGGCCCGGAGATTGACAAAACCAATCTCCGGGGAAGAAAAAGCGCCGGGACGCTCCGCTCAGAATGACCCGCGGGTGCTGGCGGGCGAGAACGGAGTCATTGATGCGCGCTTCGTACGGTCGATCTGAATGTCGGAGCTAGCTCCCCCCTAAAAACCGGAGTTTTGCTTGCCAACCCGTCACGAACGGGTTGCGTTTGCGCCGCGCCACGCGGCGAGCCAGCCGTGTTCGCGGACGCCTTCTTCCTCGATCTGCCGAGTCCACGCGCCCAAGATATTCGAGCGATTCAGATAACCGACCATCGTCTGCGGATTGGCGCGCGCGACCACGGGCAGCCGGCCGATGTTATTCCGCAACATGCGATGGAGCGCGTCGGCGACGAGATCATCCGGATAGGTGACGATGGGCGCGCTGGATCCGGCCTCAAGAACCGTAAGCTGTCCCTCGGGATCATTTTCAAGTGCGCGCAGAAGATCGCCGTGCGTGACGATTCCGGCGAGGCGGCCATCGTTTGTGACAATGGGGAGTCCTTCCGCGAGGTTCAACGTAGGCTCGTTGCGCGACGCTTGTTCGGCACGCCGCGCGTCATGGCCGATGCGGCGGGCCAACTCCGCGACGGTCATGTCAGCAGGAATCGGCTGGACGTCTTTCCTCATTATGTTGGCTACACGGACGATATGGAGCACGCTGGCTTCGTATTCGCCGGGAACGTGGAGACCGCGCCGGGCCAGTTTTTCCGTCATGATCGAGGTGGGCAGATAGCGGAGGGCGATTAAGTCCGCAATCACGCAGCCGAGCATCAGCGGAAGGATGGCGTTGTAATCGCGAGTAATTTCGAACGCGAAGACGACGAAGGCGAACGTGGCGCGCGAAGCGGCGCCGAAGACCGCGGCCATGGCGACCAGCGCGTACGCTCCGGGCGAAAGGTGCGCGGCCGGGAAGATGAGGTTCACGACCATGGCAAAGACTCCGCCGAGCGCCGCGCTCGACATGAACATCGGCGCGAGCAGGCCGCCTGAAGTCCCCGAACCGAGCGAGATGACGAGGGCGAGCGCCTTGAAGACCGCGATCAGGATGAGCAGCTTCAGCGCAAGATTGTCGTTAAGGATGTCCGAGATCGTATCGTAGCCGACGCCGAGGACGCGCGGGATGAAGAAGCCAATGATTCCGAGCCCGAGCGCACCGATTGCCGGATGCCAGAGATCGTTGATGGGCAGGCGATCGAACTGGTCTTCAACCCAATAGAGCAGCTTCGTGAAGCCAATGGCCGCGATGCCGCAGATTACGCCGAGCACGACGTAGAAGGGCAGGCCGCGCAGGACATTGAAATCCACGTTGCCCATGTTGAACATCGACCGCTGGCCGAGCAGCAGCGCGCGGACGCTCGTGGCGAGAGTGGCCGCGATCACGAGAGGAATAAACGAGCGGGAGCGAAACTCGAACAGCAACAGCTCGATGGCCAAGATTACGCCGGCGAGCGGCGTGTTGAACGTGGCAGCCATGCCCGCTCCCGCGCCGCAGGCGAGCAGCACCTTGCGCTCGGAGGCTGTCGTCGAGATGAACTGTCCCACGAGAGAGCCGAACGCGCCGCCCGTCTGAATGATCGGGCCTTCGGCACCGAAGGGACCGCCGGTGCCAATGGCGATTGCGGCGGAAAGCGGCTTGAGGATCGCGACTTTCGCCTCGATGCGGCTGCGGGAAGTAAGCACCGCTTCCATGGCTTCGGGAATGCCGTGTCCTTTAATTTTTTCCGATCCGTACTTGGCCATGAACCCGACGATCAGGCCGCCGATTACGGGCGTGACGATGATCCAGGGCCCAAGAAACGTGTGTTCGGGGCTGCGGAAGCGAAAAGACCACTCGTGGTAGTAAGCGAGGTTCGTGAACAGGCCGATGAGGTCGTAGAGAAGATAGGCGATGATTCCGGCCAGGATGCCGACGAGCGCCGCCAGAAGCGAGATGTACTCGATGCGGAAGCCGGGGGGAGTCGCGAGTTCGCCGCGCGTTACCGGGCCTACGGAAGATGCCACGAAGAAGTCCTCCCTGTGCGTTTGCGACGGGTAGCTTCCGAACTATCGCGCGCGATGACCGAACGGAGTGCTTCGATCAGTTTGGGGCCGGCCGCGCTCAGTTCGTTCCGATGGGCAAGGGACAAGCGCTTGAGCAGTTTTTCGCCGCGGGGCATGAGTTCGAGCAGAACTTCCCGGCGGTCGGATTGTCCGCGCGCGCGCGCGATCCACTTGCGGACCTCGAGCCTGCGGCTCAATTCGACGGCACTGTGATGGCGGATCTGGAGGCGCCCGGCCAGGAAGCCGATCGTCGCCTTCGACCCGGGCGGCAGGCCCTTGATGGCGAGCAGTGCCTGGTGCTGCTGGGGCTCAATGCCGGCAGCGCGCGCGGCGCGTTCGCTGAAATTCAGGAAGCGGCGGATTTCAAAGCGGAAGTCGGCCAAAGCCGCGTAGTCGATTCCGGGTGCTCGTGTTTTCTCCATGGACTTTATTATATCGTATTACGATGTAAATATGCGACGACATCAGGCGAGCAAATGAAAAGCAGGTTCCTCGTCGCCCCCGCGGGCTCCTCGGAATGACAGCTGGTTGTTTGTCGGGGTGGACGGACGGGGATGCCGGGCTACTCGACGCACGGTCCGAGTTGGTGGGCCGCATTGCGCCAAGCATCTTCGCCGGGCACAGCACGCTGTGCGCCTACGAGGAGAAAACCAACGGCGGTGAGGGCGGCGGAACAAAGGGGACGCGGCGGAGATGCGCGAGCAGAAGCCTCAGGTCTTTCCGGCGAAGAATCAGCCGGAAAGACCTGAGGTACATTTCAATCCAGCGCACGGCGTTAGGGCAAGGCGAAGACGTACACGCTGTCGACGGCGACGATGGCGACGTACTGCTTGCCGCTCTTGCCCTGATAGCTCATCGGGTTGGCGTTGGCGTTTTTCCCGAGGTCGGTAACCCAGAGTTCCTTGCCCGTCTTCGAATCAACGGCACGGAAGCGATTGTCCGGCGTTGCGCCGATGAACACCAAGCCGCCCGCCGTCGCGATGGGGCCGGCACTGCCACCACCGCCGGTATTCTGCTTGCCTGGAGGCAGGCCCGGGGTAATGCCGATTACCGACTGCCAGGCGATGTCGCCGGTGTTTGCGTTGATCGCATACAGGCGCCCCCAGGGTGGTTTCTGGCAGGGCCAGTTTCCGATCACCTTGCTGTTGGCGTCCTTCACTACCGCGCTGAAGCTGAAATAGGGGCCCGGGCCGTCGACACTTCCCCGGTCATATACTTGCGTCGAACCTTCGTTGCCCCGGCCGTACACCAGACCGGCCTTTTTCTTCTCGAGCCAACCGATGAGCGACATGTCGTGCGTTTGCACGAAGACGTAGCCTGTCGTCGGATCGGTTGCTACGCCACCCCAATTGGTGCCGCCCGTTCCGCCGGGGAACTGGATCGTGGTCTTTGGCGGGGTGCCCTCTTCGTGGTAGAGCCAACCCGTAAAAGGCCCGGCGTTGTAGAAACTCCCGCCGCTCTTTGCGAGCAAGTCCTGGCAGGCCTTGACGTGCTCCGGAGTTGTGTCGTCAGCCGTGACAATATCCTCCGGCTTGTAGCTCATGCGAGCGAGCGGAGGGGGTTTCAAGGGGAACGGCTCGGTGGGTGAATACCATTCGCCGGGCACATCGCCCTTGGCAACGGGGCGTTCTTCGACGCCAAACACGGGCTTGCCGGTTTCGCGGTTGAGGATGAACATCAAGCCGGTCTTGCCGATCGCGACGAGCGCGGGAATTTCCTTGCCGTGCTGTTTGATATCGACGAATCCGGGACCGGGCGGGAGATCCTGGTCCCACAAGTCGTGATGGATGGTCTGGAAATACCACTTCAGTTTTCCGGTGTCGGCATCGACAGCGACGATGGAATTGCCGAACAGATTGGCGCCGGGGCGATCTCCGCCATAGTAGTTGGGCGAAGGCCCGCCGATGGGCATGTAGAGGAGATTGCGTTTCTCATCGACGGTCATGTACCAGCCCCAGACGTTCGTGCCCGAGCGGCCCTTCCAGCCGTCGTCCAACCACGTTTCGTGACCCACTTCGCCCGGCTGGGGAACTGAATGGAAAGTCCAAAGAAGCGCGCCCGTGCGCGCATCGAGCGCGCGCGTATCGCCCGGAGGCCCGATGGGCAGTTCACCGACGCTCGCTCCCAGGAAAACAAGATTCTTGTAAATCGTGGGAACGCCGTTGTAACCGACGGTGAGTTCGACCACGCCGTCCTTGCCGAAGGTGGGCACGATCTTGCCGGTGGCGGCGTCGAGAGCAATCACCTTGCGGCTAAAGGTGGTGAAGATGATGCGTGGAGGATTGTCCTTGTCGCCGGGCCAGTAGGCAACGCCGCGCGTGGGCCCTTGAGCGACATCATAGCGCCAGATTTCCTTTCCGGAATCGGCGTCGAGCGCGAAGACGTGCCCCGTGCCGGGTATATACATCACGCCATTGACGACAATCGGCGTGACTTCGAGGCCGCCGCGTTCCGACAATGTGAAAGACCAAGCCTGCGCAAGCTTCGCGACGTTGTCCGCGTTGATTTGCTTCAGCGGCGAATAGCCCGTGCCGCCCAGATCGCGGCGATACATCGGCCAATCAGCGGCATTCTGCGCCCTGCCGGACGGCGCAAGAAGCACCAGGAGCATAGACACACAAGCCAGTTTAAGAATCCATTTGAAACGCATTAATCGACTCCCCCCGAGAAAAGGCGCGACGTCCCCGTACCTTCCTTAACAGCCGGTGAGAAATGTACAACGGAAGCGGCGATTTTGCCAATGCGGCGTGGGGCCGCCGGGTACTCAGCGAAAGAGGCGAGGTAAGAAGGCGGGGACGCGGCGCGCGTAGTCATCGAACGCCGCGCCGAATGTTTCGCGGAGGAGTCTCTCTTCCGCGCGGACGCGAATTGCTGTACCGGCGAGGAAGACGACAAGCCCGCCGAGGAGGGCCTGCCACCGGCTCACGGCGAGAGCCGAGGCCAGATACATCCCGAGCATCGACAGATAGATCGGATTGCGCACGATGGCGTAAGGCCCGGTGGTGACCAGTTCATGTCCTTCGATGACGCGGGCGACGAGCGCCCACTGCTTGCCGAGCGTGCGTGCGGCAGCCCAGCAAAGCCACACGGAAGCAATTACGAGCGCAACGGTCATGCCGGTGAGGAGCTCTTCGGCAGGCTTCGACATTGGAAGAAACGGCGAGAAGTATCTCCGGAAAAATCCGAAACAGATCGCGTAACCGGAACCTTGCAACAGCATACCCAAGGTGGATTTCACGTCGCGCTTTGCTATGCCGCTGGCGGAGCCTCGCTTGCCCAGGATGAGGATGATGACGAAGCCAAGCCAGCCCGCGAGCACGACGAAATACGCGAGTTCGGCCAGCGGGTCGGAGAGCACCCTGCGCGCTCCTTTATCGCAAAGCTTTTTTCAGAATGGCGATTTGTCCGGCGTGATAGAGGTCGTGCTGAATAATGCCGTGCAGAACGGTGTAGCGGGAGACGGTGCTCCCCGGAGGGTTTTCCGGCAACTGACTGTCTTTCAGTCCGGCCGCAACCTTACGCAAGCGGGCGCGGCTATCGGTCAGGCTCTCGAGGGCGCGCTTCCAGGCAACCTCGTTCACTTCCCAGACAGGAGGCCAATCGCGCTCGGTTGTGATCTCAACCGTCTCCCCTTCGAGCCGCTGCTTCACGATCGTGTTCCACGAACCGATGTGGTGCACGAGCTCCCAAATCGAGTGCGCCCCGCTGACGGCGTGCTTCGAGGCGTTTTCGGCCGACACTCCGTCGAGGAGTTGCATCAAGGACGGGCCGTGCCAGGCTTCGCCGGAAAACGCTCGATCCATCTGGTCGAGGATTCTTGCGATTTCGCTCATGGTGTACTCCAAGGAAAAGCGTAAAGCAGGCGGTGCGGCATAGCAAGCGCCCCGAGGAATCTAGAAGAGCTTGTCGGAGTCGAGGAGGATGGTGACGGGGCCGTCGTTTGTGAGTTCGACCGACATGTGCGCCTGAAACACGCCGGTTTCGACGCGAACGCCGAGCGCCTTCAACGCGCGGACGAATTCTTCGTAGAGCGCCTTGCCCTGCTCGGGCGGAGCGGCCTGGACGAAGCTCGGGCGACGCTGGCCGCGCGCGTCGCCATAGAGCGTGAACTGCGAGACGGCAAGAATGGCGCCGCCTGCGTCGAGGAGCGAGCGATTTATCTTGCCCTGTTCATCATTGAAGATGCGAAGGTGCACGACCTTTTCGGCCATCGACGCCGCCGTGGCTGCCGAGTCTTCGCGCCCCACAGCGATCAACACAAGAAGCCCTGCTCCGATTTCGCCGGTGACGCGGCCATCCACTGTGACTCGCGCTTGGCTCACTCGTTGTAGGACAGCTCGCATGGTCTGGTGTTGGCGATTCTAACCGACGGATCGCGACTTGTGTTGACTGGGAGCGACGCATACGATTGGGAGCGGTCGCGACGACATGAGTGAAACTTCCCGAGCGCGTTCTTCTCCGGCGAAAGGCTGGCTGACCCGCGGAGTGCTGGGAATCGGGCTTGCGAGTCTCTTCTCGGATTGGGGGCACGAAGCGGCGACGGCGATCCTGCCGGCGTTTCTCGCGAGCCTGGGCGCGCCTGCGGCCGTGCTGGGCGTGATCGAAGGCGTTTCGGACGGGCTATCGAGTTTCGCGAAGCTGGCGGGCGGCTTCGTCGCGGACCACGCGCCGTGGCGGAAGCCGACGGGCATCGTGGGCTACTGCGCGACGGCGCTGACGACCTTCGGCTACGCATTCGCGCAGAGCTGGCCAATGGTGCTGGTCTTGCGCGCGTTCGGCTGGATGGGGCGCGGAAGCCGCGGACCATCGCGCGACGCGCTACTGGCGGATTGCGTCGCACCCAGCCAGGAGGGACACGCGTTTGGTTTCGAGCGCGCGATGGACACGCTCGGCGCGGTGCTCGGACCGCTCTGTGCCACGATTCTGCTTGGGACGCTTGGCACGCGAGGAGTGCTGCGCTGGACGCTGCTGCCCGGACTGACCGCCGCAGTGTGCTTCGCGTTTCTGGCGCCCGGCGCGAGGCAAGCCAAAACCCACGAAGCGGCGCATCCCTTTTCCAATCTCGCGTCGCGCTTCGCACAGATGCCGAAGACTTACTGGCGATTCCTTGCGGGCGTGTTCGCGCACGGGATTGGGGATTTTGCGCCGACGCTGCTGATTTTGCGGGCGAGCCAGATTCTCGCGCCACGTTTCGGCGGCGCGCGCGGGGCGACCGTTGCGGTGGGCCTCTACACCTTTTACAACGTGGTGAACGCGATCGTGTCGTATCCCGCCGGGGCGCTGGGCGATCGCATCGGCAAGCGAGGCTTGCTGGCCACCGGCTACGTGGTCGGAGCGATCACGTATGCTGGATTTATTCTGGAACGGCCGACGATGCCGGTGCTGGTGGTTCTTTTCGGGCTCGCCGGAGTTCACGGAGCTTTCCAGGCGTCGCTCGAGAAGTCGCTCGCGGCCGAGCTACTGCCAAACGCGGTGCGCGGGTCAGGTTTCGGCGTGCTGGCAACGGCGAACGGCGTTGGCGACCTGATTTCGAGCATCGCCGTGGGGGTGTTGTGGTCGAGCGTAAGCCCCGCGGCGGGATTTCTTTACGCGGGGATTTTCGCCGCAATCGGGGCGGCGCTGGTCTATTCGTCGCGGGCGGGAGTAGAAGTGATCCCGGTTGGTTGACACTCTCACTCGCGGCCGCGCCGAAGAGAGATTCTTCCCGACTGCCTCGGGACTGATCGTCGACTGCGCGTTCCGACCTGGAGATCGAGAAAACCGATCTCCGGAAAAGAATAAGGCATCGGGATGCTCCGCTCAGAATGACGCGTGGGCGGCGTGGGCGAGAACGAAAGCGCTGCCGTCCTGGTAAGAGACCGTTTGATTTGAGGACTTCCAGATTGGCGCGAGGCGGCTACAGGGGGAACGAGAGCGGGGTGCCGCGCTCTTCGTTGATGCGAACGGTTGCGTCGGAATCCAGATCCGAGATGGGAATCGCGCGGCGGTTGCCTTCGGCGGTGATGTAGATAATCCTGTCGTTCGAGCGGGTAAAGGCCACGGCCTGAATCTGGGAGCCATTGCGAAGCACGAGCGTGAACTGACCGACATCGGGTAGCAGCGCGCCTTCCGGTTCGGCTTCCGGCTCGGATTGCGCGGCCTCCTCTTGATTTGCGGGCGCCTGCTGCAAAACGATAATTTGCGGCTGTTGTGATTGCTGCTGCGGCGGTTGGTCCGTCTCGTCAGGAAGGTAATAGCCGCCGCCACCGAGGAGATAGAAACCCGACCCGCCAAAGCCGCCCGTGTCACGCAGAACGCGCTCGGCCGCAGCCAAACGAAGCTGCGTGACGGGATCGATGAAAGACTTGACGGCAAGTTCGCTATCGATGGCGGAAAGATACGCGTAATCGAAACCCGGAGGCGGGACAGGATCGAGCAGTTGCTGGAGCGTCATCGGTGAGCTGGCCCCGAATCCGAATCCATTTGCACCGCCCCCGGAGAAATTCCCGGAAGTGAATGCGTTAGCACGGTGTCGACGGTTTACCGGTCGCGCGCTGTGCACCGGCCGCGATTGCATGACGGAGGAGGGGCGTGAGATCGAAGTCGAGGCTATTCGCTGCGCGTCCGCAGCAGACGAGCCAATCAGAGAAACTGCGGCTAGCGCCACCGCGGCGAACCCGATAGGAAGCTTGCGTGTCATAACCGCCTCGCTTCTGGTTATGAGACGCCCTGACCAGGGGGCGCGGTTGCATCGCCCGGGGTCGCCGGCCGCCTAGGCGAAGGAGGCTCGCCCAACACATGCGGTTTGCTTTTCCCCGCACGTGGGATGTGCTATAAACAACGCTCCCATGGAGCCGGAGATGGCCCATTCAGGAATGGCTGCCCCATCGGCCGAAGCGCCAGCAAGGGCGGGCGTTGAGGCGGCCGCAGCGCGAGAAGCCGGGGGGGAACGAGAGTTCGCTTCGGAATACTGCCCGCGCTGCTCGGCGCGCCTCGCGGCGCGAAGCTGTAAGTTGATCTGTCCGGGTTGCGGGTATTACATGTCCTGCTCGGACTTTTACTGAGGGAAGGGCATGCCCCGCCGAGCGCAGCAGGGGTTTTTCGTCCGGGGGACGCAAGAACGAGTTCCAATTCTTCGAGGGAGGCGCGAACGTGGCACTGCGAATGACGGATCGGGAAGTGAGCGGGGTGAACGTACTCGATATCGAGGGACGCATCGTCCTTGGCGAGGAGAGCAACTCCTTCCGCGAAAAAGTAAAGGGCCTGCTGGCGGCGGGCAAGAAGAAGATCGTGCTGAACCTCGCCCAGGTGAGCTACATCGACAGCGCGGGCCTGGGCACGTTGGTGGCGACGTTCCACAGCGCGCGTTCACAGGGTGCGACGTTGAAGCTGACGAACCTCGGATCGAAATTCAAGGAAGTGCTGCAAGTGACGAAGCTGATGACGGTCTTCGACACATACGACAGCGAAACGGCCGCGATCCAGAGCTTCGGGAGCTAGAGGCTAGCTGGCTCTGTTGAAGTGACGCCGAAGAGAGATTCTTCGACTTCGTGCGCCGACATTCGCTGCGCTCCTGCGGAGCGGATGAAAATGCGACATCGGCGCACTTCGCTCAGAATGACGGATCGTGACGCGTTTCCCCCGAACAACCACGGCGACACCCGCCAGAACGAGGATGTCAGGAGCCGTTGCCCAGGCATCCTTCCACGCGAAAGATGGTAATTCCGCTCAGGAGCTTGGGATAGAAGTCCGTGGATTTCTGCGGCATGACGTCGCCTCCGAGAGCGATATCGACGACTTGCTTCACGGGCACCGGGTTCAAGAGAAACGCGATCTGAGCGTCGCCGCGGTCGACGGCTGCCAGGGCCACGTCCATTTCGCGCTCATACCGGATGTTCCTCTCCGCCGTCACATCCTCCGCCGTAATTCCGAGGCCTTTTTCCAGGATCAGGCGGTGCAGCAGAACGACATCGAGGCCGTGCTGCGCCGGCGAGACATCAGGCAGCGCGTCCTCAAGATCGACGCCGCGGCGCAGCACGAAAAGATAGAAGGCAGCGCCTCCCCTCGCGGCACCGGCGTAGACGCCGATCGCGCGCCGGCCGTGGCTCGGTCTTTCGAGGTCCTTGCGAAACTCGGTAAAGCTTGTCTGGCGCTCCTCGGCGTCCGCGAAGGGGTAGGAATACCAGTCAAAGTAAGGATCGAGGGCCTTGCGGAAGCGGTCGAAATCGAAATTCGCGAGATTGGCGGCGAGGCGGTGCGTGGGCAGAATGACCAGGCCCTGCGAATGCGTGTTGATGAACGTGGCCATGGCAAACTCATGCGCGGCGAGCGGATCGGTCTTGCCCGCGCGTGCGCGGCACTCGTTGCGATAGTTGAGCGCGGTTTCATAGCGATGATGGCCGTCTGCAATCACGAGTTTTTTCGGGGCCATCGCTTTGCGAATGCGCTCGACGAATGCGGGATCAGAAACGGGCCACAGACGGTGCGTCACGCCATATTCATCGCACAGTTCGAGCGGGGAGTTCGTCCGGGCAGCTTGCTCGAGCAAGGAGTCAATCTGTCGCGCGGGATCGTCGTATAGAAAGAAAAGCTGGCCGGTTTGAACGCGCGTGCGGCGCAGCAGCTCGATGCGGTCGGCTTTGGGAGCGGAGAGCGTGCGCTCGTGCCGGAAGACGACGTGGGCGTCGTAGTCCTCGACGCGCGCGAGCGCAATGAAGCCGGTGCGCACGCGGCGCGCATGCGTGCCGGGGACTTCAAATTCCTGCGAATAGATATAGATGCCAGGGGCCGCGTCCTGGACGAGAACTTGCGCGGCAATCCATTCGTCGACGGTCCGCGCGGCGCGCATATAGACATTGTTTTCCGGCGAATCATCGGGTTGCGCGCGACCCTTCTCGATGGCGATCAAGTTGTAGGGACTCGAGGCGTAGTAGCGGTCCTGCATCGCCGGGGTGATTTTGTCGTACGGTTGCGTGAGTACGTCCTTGAGAGCGACGCGGTTCGCATCGTAGCGGTATGCGCGAAAGGGCTGGATTTCTGCCATCGTGGCCTCGGAGCGAATTCTGAGCGTTGTCGAAACGGGATATTGTAACAGCGGGGCGCGCGGTCCAAAAGCGGATCGCAGCCCGACGATCAGGAAGATTGCCAGAATTCGGGGACGGGGCCGGGGAAGGCGACGCCGATGCGCGCCTTACTGCGGCCGCGCTTGCTGACGTGAACGACGCGGCATTCCTGTTCGGCCTGGTTGCACGTGTTGGTGAGATAGAGCCGCTGGCCGCGTGCGACGGCCGTCTCGAGCGCCAGCAGGCAACCGGTCTCTCCGGCGTTGATGGTTTCGGCGCCCTCGTGGAAGGGCTGCTTATCGGCGCCGGAGCCGTAGACGAGGACGGGCACGGCCTGGTCTTGGCGCGGACTTCTGCGCCGGTCGAGGTCGCTCGTCGCGCTGGCCCCCGCGCGCGACCTCAACTGCTGAGCACGTTTCAATGCCTCCCAAATGCGGCTCACGGCAATCGTTCCCCAAGGCTGCCGGCCTGCTTCGCCTATGCGCTAACAATAGCGTTCCGGGCGGGCGCGGGGGAAAAAGGCTGGAGCGGGTTTTCGTTGTAGTAACGGGAGAGCCCTCAGGGGCCGCAACCCTCGGAATCGGCAAGGTGACAGGCAGAGGGGTGCCACATAGAATGAGTAAGGATTCAGAATGGAGAGCAGCTCGGACGGTGGAAGGATGACGACAGAAAACGATTCCGGCTCTCACGGCAGAAATGGCGAACGTTTTGCGGGCGTGCGGGCCGTGATTTTCGATCTTGACGGCACGCTGATCGACTCGAAAGTCGATCTGGCGCTTTCGGTTAACGCGATGCGGCGGCACATGGGCCGCGCAACGCTGGCGGACGAGACGATTTTCGGCTACGTAGGAGACGGCGCGCCTGCGCTCGTGCGACGGGCACTCGGCGAAGGCGCTTCCGATGGGGAAGTTGAAAAGGGGCTCGCCTATTTTCTTTCGTATTACCGCGAGCACATGCTCGACAATACCGTTGTATATCCGGGTGTGCGCGAGGGTCTGGAACTCCTGAAGGATCGCGCGCTCGCCGTGTTGACCAACAAGCCAGTGAGGTTCAGCCAGGCGATTCTCGAAGGCCTGAGGCTCGCAAGCTATTTTCGTCACGTGTACGGAGGGAACAGCTTCGCCACGAAAAAGCCCGATCCGATGGGGGCCAACGTACTGTTACGTGAGTTCGGAACGGCACCGCGCGAGGCGATGATCGTCGGTGACTCGGATGTGGACGTGCGGACCGCGCGAAACGCGGGAACGTGGGCTTGCGGCGTGAGCTACGGTTTCGGCTTCGACGGGCTACGCGTGCATCCGCCGGACTTGATGCTGGACAACCTAGCCGAGCTCCCTTCGTATCTGATCGAAAGTGGGACCCGGCGCAGCGCCTGAACCGCATCTGCTGTCTCGCTTGCGCGTTTCAAGTGCTTCGGGAACTGGCCGGGGAACCTTTGGCTGGCGAAATGGACGAAGCTGGAGTCGAGGAGTACGGATGATCTCACGTGGGTTGATCGGCTGGATAGTGGCGCTCGTTGCGATTGCGTGCGCGGCGTGGTTTGCCTACACACGTTATTTCAGAATTCCGACGAATGTGGCGTACGTAACGGAGGAAGACGGCGGGATCAGCGTCATTGATTTGAACAAACTGGAAGTGGTGAAGAGGGTCCATCCCCAAGACGTGGCGCCGCGAGGGCTTGGCATCACGCTGGATGGAAAATTCCTGGTGACGGCAGACAAGGACACGGCGGACGCCGCAGTGTTCGATACGCGCAGGCTGAAGCTGGTCGACCGGCTGCGCCTTGGCGACAATCCTGAGTTCGTCAAAATCAATCCGAGCGGGACATCATTCTTTATTTCGTACGAGCCGGGTTCGTCAGGGGGGCCACCGAAAGAGGCGGCGATTGGCGAAGCGGACGAAGACGAAAACGAGCCGCCGGCGGAGATCATCACGTTGCATGCGCCGGATTGGTCGATCGGGCGGAGCTTTATAGCCGGCAAGGAGACCGAAGGGATCGAGTTCTCGCCGGATGGAAAGCAGTTGGTTGTGGCGAACGAGGCGCAGAATACTCTCGGCGTCTTTGAGGTTGAATCGGGGAAGCTTCTGCGCGAGATCGACTTGAAGTCATACGGGCGGCGGCCGCGCGGAGTGAAAGTTTCGCCGCAGGGGAATTCCTACGCGGTCACGATGGAGGGATCGGGGACGCTGCTGTCGCTCGACCAGAATCTCAACGTGACGCGTTCGGCGGCAACCGGGGCCAAGCCCTACGGCGTGGCGTTTGACCGCGAAGGGAAGCGGATATTCGTGGCGGCGGCCGCAGCGCGAAAGCTTCAGGTATTTTCCGCGGACTCGCTGCAACTGCTGGGAGAGACGCCCGTGGGCCAGCGCTGCTGGCACTTCAGCCTCACGCCGGACGATTCGAAGATTCTGCTGGCGTGCGGGCGGTCGAACAACGTCTACGTGATCGACGCAAAGTCGTATCAGCCGATCAAGACGATCGGGGGATTTCAGACTCCGTGGGGCATCGTGACCTATCCCCGCGCCTACGGGAGCCTCGGCCTGCCGTGATGCAGCCGGACCGTTACTTCTTCGCTGGCGTTTTTAGCGAGGATGATTCTGTCGGGTCGTGCATCGCCCGCTGCTGCGCGGTCATATGTTCCGCAATCAGCTCCGCTGTAAAACGCTGATTGTGTCCGGGTCAACAATGATGGACTGTGTGTGCCTCCGGGCTTGTTGGCGATGGGCTGCAGGCTTTGAGTCAGATCGCCAAGAACGTTGCTCGCGCTCTTTTTCTTAGTGCCACACTCCAGTTCAAGTCAGCGACCCGATGGTTCTTATAACTGAAAGATAGAAGGAGGCTTCGGGGCCTTCCTCCCGTGGTTGCCGGGATTTGGCAACCTGCGGATAAGCGCGAGGCCTGTGCATGTTTCTGGCGGCCATGTGGCAATGCGTTCTACTTGCTGGCGGCCCCCGATGTTCTAGAGCGGAGCGTCCTGGAAGGGCTAGGAATCCCTCCATCAGCCCGAAGTCGGTTCGAATGGTCCGGGCGCCTAAGGCACCGCCACGAACGAGCGCTGCTCCGCGGCAGCGACGCGGAGCGCCGTTTTGATCGCTGTATCCGGGTTCAGTGATATCGAGTCGATTTCCTGGTCCACCAGCCATTCCGCAAACTCCGGGAAATCGGACGGAGCCTGGCCGCAGATCCCGATGGGCTTTTTCGCTGCGTGAGCGGCGCGGATCGCCTGCGCGATCATGCGCCGCACTGCTTCGTTATTTTCGTCAAAGAGATGCGCCACGGTGCCCGAATCCCGATCCAATCCAAGAGTGAGCTGCGTGAGGTCATTCGATCCAATAGAATACCCGTCGAAGATTTTCAGGAATTCGTCGGCCAGGATGACGTTCGCCGGAATTTCGCACATCGCATAGATTTCCCAGCCATCCTCATGCTGCTTTAGGTTGTTACGGCCCATGATGTCGATTACCTTTCGGCCTTCCTCAACGGTGCGGCAAAACGGCACCATCACTTTCAGATTTTTCAGTCCCATCTTTCCGCGAACGCGCGCGAGGGCGGCGCATTCGAGCGCGAAGCCCGGCGAATAGCGGACGTCGTAGTACCGCGAGGCGCCGCGAAAGCCGAGCATCGGGTTTTCTTCCTTGGGCTCGAATTCCTCGCCGCCGAGCAGGCGTGCGTATTCGTTGGTCTTGAAGTCACTCAAGCGGACAATCACCGGTTTGGGATAGAAAGCCGCGGTGATGCGACCGATGCCCTCGGCCAGGCGCCGGATGAAAAACTCGCGCGGGTCTTCGCCGGCGATCCGGCTCCGAATCTCGTTGACGGCTCCCGGGTTCTTCAAAGCCGGAAACTGCGCAAGGGCCATGGGGTGGATTCCAATGTGATTCGTTACGATGAATTCCATCCGCACGAGCCCGACTCCCTCATTGGGAATGGCCGCAAGATGGAATGCTTGGCCAGGGTCGGCCAAAATCAGCATGACTTTCGTGCGGATTTTGGGCACGGCGCTTGATTCGACCTTCTCAATCTCAAACGGCAAGCGGCCGTCGTAAACGTGCCCTTCGCTTCCTTCCGAGCAGCAGACGGTTACATCCTTCCCGCTGGCGAGCACGCGAGTCGCATTGCCCGTACCCACGATGCAGGGAATGCCAAACTCCCGGGATACGATCGCCGCATGCGCCGTGCGGCCTCCCTGGTCCGTGACGATTGCAGCGACGCGCCGCATCACCGGCTCCCAATCGGGGTCGGTGTTCTCTGCCACCAACACCTCACCGGGTTGCACCTCTTGCAGCTTGCTGACCGCCGTCACGACGTGCGCTCGCCCCACGCCGATCTTTTCTCCAACCGCCTGGCCCGTCACGAGCGGTGCGCCCGGTTTGGCTTTCAGGTGATAGACCTCGGCGACAGCATTTCTCAGTTTGGCCGAGTGCACCGTTTCGGGCCGAGCCTGCACGACGAACAGCTCGCCCGTTACTCCATCCTTGGCCCATTCGATATCCATGGGCTCAGGATGATTGGCGAGCTTCGAATAGTGATCTTCGATCGCGCACGACCATCGCGCGAGCTGCAAAACTTCCGCATCGGACAGGCAATAGCGCGCCCGCGCGTCCGGAGGAGTGGCTTCACTACGCGTTGAGCGCGTCCCCGCCGCGTAGACGAGCCGAACTTCCTTCGATCCAAGCCGCCTTCCCACAATCGATTCGTAACCTTCGCTTAAAGTGGGCTTGAACACGATCCATTCGTCCGGCGTCACCACGCCCTGAACGACGAGTTCGCCTAGCCCATAGGAGCCCGTGATCGTGACCACGTCGCGGAAACCCGATTCGGTGTCGAGGGTGAAGATTACACCGGAGCTAGCGAGGTCTGACCTGACCATGGGCATCACGCCAACGGAGAGCGCCACCTTGAGTTGGGAATAGCCTTGGCGCGCCCGATAGCTGATCGCACGATCCGTAAAAAGCGAAGCGAAGCACTGAAGCACTGCACGCAGCAACGCCTCTTCACCGCGTACGTTCAGAAATGTCTCCGCGGCTCCGGCGAACGATGCTTCCGGCAAATCCTCGGCGCTGGCCGAAGACCGCACGGCCAATTCCGGTTCGCGCCCAAGCCTTTTGGCCAGCTCCCGATAGGACCCGAGAATGGCCGATCGAAGAGCGTCCGGCAGCGGGGTGCCGAGAATCAGCGCTCGAGCCGCAAGGCCGGCTGCTGCCAGGTTTTCCAGGTTCTCCGGATCGAGGCCCGAAAAGATGGCTTCGAGCTTTTGACGCAGCCCTTGCTGTTCGAGCAGCAGCCAGTACGCATCGGTCGTGATTGCAAAACCATCCAGCACGCCGATGCCCTTCGGTTTTAGAGCGCTGAATAGCTCGCCGAGCGACGCGTTCTTTCCGCCCACCCGCGGCACGTCCTTCATGCGGATCCCGGAAAAACTCAAGGTCAAAGCTGTTGCCATGGCATCTCCTTCCGGTCGGGCACTCGTCCCTTGTATGCGTTCGACGTCGCTAGAACATTGTTTCTTGTCTCCGCTGCGGGTTCTGTGAGGCACGTCACACGGTTCGGCGGGAGCCGTGCCTGATCGGCAGTGCGACGCCACGACTTTAGAAACAGCCGACGGCGATCAAATGGAGAAGGGAACTGCAGAGGTTGGACATGTATGAAGATAAGAAAGGGCGCTCCGAGGTTTAGCCTCAAAGCGCCCATGGTTGCGGGGGTTGGATTTGAACCAACGACCTCCGGGTTATGAGCCCGACGAGCTACCAGGCTGCTCCACCCCGCGATTTCATGATAGCGGATGGGCGCAGCGCGGTCAAACGAATCCCGGCAAATCGGAATGGTTCGGGCGGCTTAGCGAGCCGTTGCGGACTCCACGAAGCTCAGCACAGAGTCGCCCAGCGGATCGCTCTCCGTGTTGACGGCCAGCATTCCGGACAAGTGTCCATGGCCGGCCAGCCACGCCAAACTCGGCAGCGCGTGCCGCTTTTCGACATAGGCGCTCAGGAGGCCGACGTACTGGCGCTTGAAATCGAGGGGATCGTATTCGGAGAGCGTCACCAGCAACGGCGTGGAGGATTCGCACAGCCCCGGAAGCGCCGAGCGTTCCGCGTAGACCGCAGGATCCTCGCCGAAATAGGCCTTGAACATGGGGTTCTTGTTCATCGTGTTCGTGTCGTAAAGGCCGGAAACGAGAATGGCTCCGGCAAGAGCCTTGCGGCTTGGGTTGGAGAATTGCGGCTGCGCGAGGAGTTGGGCCACGTGCGTGCCGCCCGCAGATTGACCCATCAGGAAGATGCGCCCGGGATCACCGCCATAGCCGCCGATATTTTCCCAGAGCCAGCTCAGCGCCGCCGAGACGTCTTCCGAGCCGGCGGGCCAGGGATGCTTCGGCGCGAGGCGATGCGTCATGTTCACGCCGACCAGACCGTGCCGAGCCGCCCAGACGCCGATGTTGTCGTAGAAGGGCATGCCAGGCATCGTCTTGTTGCCGCCGATAAATCCGCCGCCGTGAACGAAGACGAGAACCGGTCGCGCAGCCTTCGCGGCGCCTTTTGCCCGGAAGATGTCGAGACGATGGCGTTCGTCGGGGCCGTAGGCGAGGTCGCGAGCCACGTCGACATCCGGGAACGGCGCCTGTGCGTGCAGGCCCGCGAAAAGCTTCAGGTTCTCGCCGATAATTTCCGGAGTGAAGGCGTCGCCGAACTCCCGGAGCTTCCTGTGAATTTCGGCGACAGCCGGAGACTTCGCTTGCGATGCCATACAGCCTCCTTCGGATTTCGGGTGTTCCTCGTACCATCCACGCACGGGCCGGGCCGAATATTGCAATAATTGATTCGCGCGCATACTATCCCCACCAGGCCGGACGATGCAAGAAGGTCGGCGGCCGCGAGATTCTCCGACACGAAATTCGACACGAAGGAGGCGCCGCCATGCCGGATTCGAATGAGAAGCTTTCGGTGGAAGACCGGCTCGACATCATCGAGCTATTCGCCAAGTACGCGTGGGGCATAAATACAGGCGACATCGAGGCTGTCTTAGGTTGTTTTGCAGAGGACGGCTATCTGGACCACTTGTGGCAGGGAAAGCTGCAGGGGCACGACAAAATACGCCGCGCGTTCGAGGAGCTGTGGTATGACCGGCCGAGCTGGTGGTTCGGGCGGCAGCACCTGGCGAACCATTTCCTGATCACGCGCGAGGGCGAAGGCGCGCGCGTGAAGGCTTACTTCACGATCGTGCAATTCAATGTGGATTACCGGACGAATTTCGTGTTTGGCATCGGGAACTGGGACAATTTTTGCGTAAAGAGAAACGGCAAGTGGGTGTTCATGTCCATGTTCATCAACGGCTGGACCGATCGGGATAAAGTGCCGTGGCGCGGCGATGCGCGGGCGTACAGCGGGCCGCCGGTGACGCGGGTGCATCAGGAGACGGTTTCGTCGAAGGGCGATTAGGCGCGGAGCGCGGCGTCCACGCTACGTAATCAAGCCGAATCCGCGCCAGTGATGGCATCGGTCTGGGTTGCGCAGAAAAACGGACGCCGCTCCGTCGGGAACCGACGGAGCGGCGTCCGTTGGGTGGTGGGGCTCTTCGTTTTCGTTCGCGCCGGTGGCTGGCCGAATCGTTCAGATTCGGCCAGCCACCCTTGAAGGTTCTTTTGTCGATCCGCAGCAAGCCTCGCCGCGGGTACCACTCCTAGAAAGTGAACCTCAACCCGAATTGGATCAGGCGCGGATTGACGTTCGTGTGGAGAATGCTTATGGTCGCCGGCGATGCGATGTTCTCGAAACCCACGGTGCCAAAGGAGGCGCCGCCGGGATCCGCGAACTGTGGGTGGTTGAAGGCATTGTAGAAATCCGTGTGGAACTGCATGTTGACCCGTTCCGTAATTTTGGTGCTCTTCAGGATGGAAATATCCCAGTTGAACTGGCCTGGGCCAAGTACGGCGCCGACACCGGAATTGCCGAAGCCCGTAGCTGTGGGGTCCCCAAAAGGTACGATGGGCGCCGGGCAAAAGCCGGCGAGGTTGAAGTAGCCCTTGCCATTTGCAGGGTTAGTGCCCACTTTTGAAATAATGGAGCCGGACGCAAGGATATTTCCATTGTTAAACCCAGAGCAATATTGGGCCGTCGAGACTCCATCGAGATAGCTCGTGGTGCTCGTGCCGTAAGCCCCGCCGGTCTCTACTGTTGGGTTCGTACTGCCTGATGCTCCGATGAACGTCAGTGGATCGCCCGATTGCACGATGGTGATGCCGGAGACGTTCCACCCGCTCACCAACTTGCCCGCAACTCCCTCCATGCCTTTGCCAATAGGCAAGTCGTAGCTGTAGTTCAGTACAAAGCGCTGAGGCCGGTCGAACGATACGCGCCCGTATTGTGAACCGACAGCCAAAGCGTTGTTTATGTTGGCGCTGGGGCCAAAGAAGACGTCGGAGAGGTTCTTGTCCCAAGTATAGGCCGCCTGCATGGAGAGCCCATGGGAGAACTGGTGGCGCAGGGTCACCTGCAAGCTGTTGTAGTTGGAGAAGCCGTTAGCGTCCGAGGCAGCCAGACCATCGGTCGCGTAGCCGGGATACGGCACGCGGAACTCCGCGTTGGCGGCGGTGTTGCAGATCGGTGGGGTTCCGGTGCAAAGGGAACTATAGGCGTTTGTGGGTGTCGCCAAGACCGCCTGATTGTGATTGTGGTTGTAATCCAGCAAGTTGATTCCGCTCGATCCAACGTACCCAAGATCGAGCACCCACTGTGGCGCGAACTCATATTGAATGCCCAGGCTGTATTCCCGGACAAGCGGTGTATGTACGCTCGTAGGGTCAAAGGGCGTGCTCAAGCTGGAATCCGCGCCGGTGGCCGCATTCGAGAAGCGAGGGGCAAAGCCGAGCCCGAAATCTGTATTGCAATTCGGGTCCGAAGGCATGCACACCAGACCTATCTGAGGGTAGGGCTGAGCGAGCGTGGCCTGCGCCCACCGACTGCTCAAGAAGCTGTAATCGTAGGTGGCTGCATAGGGGTACCCCTGCTCGTAGGCGTGGACGACGCTGTCCAAGCCGACGCGATTGTAGAAGATGCCAACTCCGCCGCGCACCACGAGTTTTCCGCCCGTCAGTGGCTGCCAGGCGAATCCGAATCGCGGAGCGAAGTTGCTATACGGGGCGTGCCCTTCAATAGAGTTCCTGTTATTGGCGATGCCGACGCCGGCAGGGGGTGGCCCGAAATGCGAAACGAAGTTGCTGGGCACAACGTATTGCTGAACGCCGGCCGGGTCCGTCGCCGAGAATGCGGTTGGCACGTCCGCATTTGGCGCCATCCGGTCGAGCCAAACCTGAGTGAGCCTTCCAAGGCTATCGCTAAGCAACCCGTCATACTCCCAGCGCAGGCCGATATTCAAGGTCAGGCGCGAGCTCACCTTCCAGTCGTCCAGCACGTACAGACTCTGGTTGTTCAGGTGATAGAAGTGGGTAATCCCGTGTTCTCCCGTGACGCCCTTCACGCAGAATAGACATCCGACGTTCCAGAAGGGGCCGGCGTCCCCCCCGGCGGCGAGGCCGCCCGTGCCAAGGAGGAGCAAAAGCCCTTGCTGGAGGCCCTGATCCTGCAAGGGCCAGTTCGTCCATTCATACTCATAGCCCGCCCGGATGCTGTGCTTTCCGTGCTGCCAGGAAATCTGGTCCGCCAACTGGAGCTGGTTCGTCGGCCCTTTGAAGGGGAGGAGGCCCCCAAAGAGGGTGAAGTTGTCCAAGACATCGATGATGGTCGGCGGCTCGTAGAAACCGGGGACCAGAGGCTGCATCCCCAACTGGGCGGGCGAGCCACAGTTTGCCGCAGATGCCGTAGGACACCCACCCGGTGGCACGGCTACGGTCGCGCCGCCATTGTTTCGCTGATACGACACGCGTGCTTCGTTCACGAAATTGTTCGTCAGGGTCGACGTGAGCCTCGCCACGGCAGCCTGGTTACCCCAGGGTGTCTTCTCCGGCGTGCCCGGCAGGTCCCCGCCTCCCTGGCCCAAGAACAACGTTTGAGGGTTGGCCGTGTAAAAGTACCTCGTGCTGAGCGTGTGCTTGTTGTTGATCACGTAATCGCCGTTGGCGACGTACTGATTCTCTGTGTAGAGAGCCGGAACGCTGAAATCGCACGTACCTGCAGAGCTGCAGAACTGTGGGTCCGACGATGGGGCCGGGATGTAATAATTATTCTTTACTCCCGCGCCACTCCCCGTCGTGAGTTGGAATATCCGGAGCCCCACGACATTGGTGATTCCCATCGCGGAGGCAAACGCCTGGGCGGTCGCATTGCAGCTACTAGCGATGCTGCTGTAGTCAGGTACCGCCGTAGGGGTAATGCACGTCCCGCGCGACCCGAGCGCTGCGTACGGGTTTAGCGTGGGAGGCAACAGCGCGCCGAACGTTTCGCCCTGGGGCGCTACGCCGTTCTTGCCTCGCGTTCCCCGATAGCTGAAGAAGAAGAAGAGCTTGTCTTTCTTGATCGGGCCGCCAATCGTGCCCCCGAACTGGTTTTGATCCAACACTTGGTGGGGATCGGCGGGTGTTTTGACGTAAAAGAAGTCGTCGGCATTGAGAATCGAATTGCGGAAGAATTCGAACGCTGACCCGTGAAAAGCGTTGGTGCCGGGCTTGGTGGTAAGGTTCACATTGGCCCCGGGGTTGCGGCCGTAGCTGGCGTCGTACGTCGAAGTCTGGACCTTGAATTCGGCGATGGCGTCGGTGCTGGGAATCGGGATTCCGGTGTAGATCGTGCCGTCGTTCGCGCTGCCGGAGTTGGCGATGTTATTGATGGCCACGCCGTCCATCTGGAAGTTATTCGATCCTGGATCGACGCCATTGGCGCTGATGTTTTGCGTGCCCTTGCCAACTGACGTCGCGTTGTCGACGCCCACAGTAGTACCCGCCGAAAGGCTGAGAATCTCCGTGTAGTTCCCGTTGGCCATGGGCAGAGCATTGATCTGGCTTCCGCTAACCGTGGTCCCGAGCGTCGAGCTCTGCGTCTGAAGGGTCTCGATGTTGGCCTCCACCGTGACGGACTCGCTCACGGCGCCGACTTCAAGCGCCTGATCCACGGTAGCCGTCTCGGTAACGTTCACCGTGACGGAGGGGACCGTGGAGGTTTTGAAACCAGCGGCGCCGAACTTGACGCTATAGTTCCCGGGTGGCAGGAGGGAAAACTTGTAGACACCGTCCGAGCCGGTGATCGCGGTGCGCGACTGGCCCGTGCCAAGGCTGGTCAGCGTGACGGTGACACCCGGAACGGATTTGCCGGAAGGGTCGGTAATCGTTCCAGTAATAGCCCCGGTTCCGGCTGACTGGGCGTGAGCCAGTGACGCGCTCAGAAAGAGCGCCGCCAAACAGATGCACAGCGAAGCGATAAGAATTCCTCGCGCGGATTGCTTGTTCATTACTTCCCCCCGTTCAGTGTGTTTTCACCAGCCAGCAAAGGTCACGCATCAAATCACACTAAGCACGTGGATTGAGCGCACGCCTCATGCGCTGTGGATGTTTGCGAGCCCCTAACTCGGGACGGACCACCCAATAGAATGGACACACTAATTACCGAATTGGGTCCGCTTGTCCATTTCTTATTTTGATTGCTTCTGTTACCGATTAGGAATATAAGCTCCGTAAAAGCCCGTATGGAATTGCGCCAACTGAAATACTTCATTGCGGTCGCCGAGCATCTGAGCTTTTCAAAGGCCGCACTGCACCTTCACGTGACAGTGCCGCCATTGAGCCGGCAGATTCGCCAATTGGAAGACGAACTGGACGTGCAGCTGTTCGTGCGCGACCGCCGGCGCGTCGCTTTGACCGATGCTGGCCAGTCACTCTTGCGTGAAGCGAAGATTTTGGTGGCTCAGACCGCGCATGCGGTCGATTGCGTGCGCCTTGTTAAGAAGGGAGAGGCCGGCCTCGTGAGAGTCGGTATCGGCCTGGGCCTGGGAGAACGGGTCAGCCGCGTCATCATGCAACACTCGCAGCAGTTTCCGGGCGTGGAAATCCGATGTACGGAGTTATATTCCAGTTTTCAAAATGAAGCCCTCTTGGAAGGAAAAATCGACATCGGCTTCTTGCGGCCGCCCGTTGACCCCGCTCACCTGGAATCCGAGTTGTTGTTTGAGGAAGGACTCTCCGTTCACATGAGCAAAGCGAACCCGTTGGCGAAACGCAAAGCTTTGCGGATAAGGGATCTCGCCAGCGAGCCGTTGTTGATACCTGAGCGGGTGGCTTCCACCGGTTTGTACGACAAAACGCTCAAACTATACGCCGAGGCAGGCGTGACTCCCAACGTGGTTCACGTGGCGATGGATCCTTTGCCTCACAGCGACCTGCAAACGGTGCTGCTGGCGTGCCGGAGGGGAATCTTCATCATGCCGGATGAGGTCGGGTGTTGTCCGCCGCCCGGCGGCGAAGTGGTTTCCGTGCCGCTTGATGAACCCGATGCGAAGATTGCCGTGCACGCGGCTTGGCGGAAATGCGAGAAGTCAGTGGCGGTGTTTGCATTCCTGAACACGGCGCGCAGAGTCTACGGTGGGGCGCCTCTGCCGGGCTCACGATGCGCGGCGGCGAAGATTGACTCCCGCCCGAACCTCCGGAATGGCAAACCCGAGATAGGAATCTTCTGATTGGTCTGTACCGGCAGTCAGTCGAATTCCGCACCAAATCGCTAGCCACGTTCATCCAGGTTCGTATAATGTGTCGGCGACCAGCGGACGGGTTTGTTCGATGGCGGCTTGCTCGAATCGAGGTGCTCGCGCATGGGAACGATCACGGGGGGAGAACTTGTCGTACGGACGCTGATCAAGGCAAACGTCAAGAATATTTTCGGGCTGCACGGGGCGCACCTCGAAACGATATTTCAGTCGTGCCGCGACCACAACATACCGATCACCGATACGCGCCACGAAGTTGCCGCAGGACACGCGGCTGAAGGCTACGCTCGGGCGACCCGCGGTCTCGGCGTGGCGATGGTCACGGCGGGGCCGGGTTTCACCAACGTCATCACATCGCTGGCGAACGCGTATCTTGACCGCACGCCGGTACTCTACATCACCGGCTCCGCCGGCCTGAGGGATGCGGAGACGAATACTTTGCAGTCCGGGTTCGATCAGGTGGCGGTGGCGAAGCCCATCACCAAGTGGGCGCACCGAATCACGGTCCCGCAGGACATACCCCGCCTCGTTGCCCAAGCGATTCGCATGGCGACCTCTGGTCCCACGGGGCCGGTGCTGCTCGACATGCCCGCCGATGTTTTGGGCGCGCAGGTTGACGAAGCTTCGGTGCAGGTTCCCGACACGGTTCTCTTGGAT
The DNA here is from genome assembly GCA_049523255.1 of Candidatus Acidiferrales bacterium. Lineage (GTDB taxonomy): Bacteria > Acidobacteriota > Terriglobia > Acidiferrales > UBA7541 > Palsa-295. The sequence goes on from JBEKNB010000002.1 coordinate 182,676, forward strand.
CCGTCGTCGTCTCCGGCGCCGCAAAGTCGCGCAATTGACGAAGCGATCCGCTTGCTTGCCGGTGCAGCGCGGCCCGTGATCATGGTGGGTGTGGGCGCGTATCAATCGCGCGCGGAAGAAGAGTTACGCGCGTTCGTCGAAGCAACGGGCATTCCCGTTTTTTCCGACTTTCAGGCGCACGGGCTGCTGCCGAGTAATCATCCGTTGTATGGCGGCACGTTCCACAAGATGGCCGATCTCTCCGCGCCCGATCAGCGGCCGGATGTGATTCTCGCGCTGGGCGTTCGTTTCGGCCTTTTTACGCTGGGAATGAACGACCTCGAGGTTCCGCTCGCGGCCAAGATCATCCATGTGGAAATTGATCCCACCGAAATCGGGCGGTTAAGACAGGTCGCGGTTCCCATCGTCGCAGATCCCGGCGAAACCCTGCGCGCGCTGAACGCGGAGGCGAAGTCGCAGCGCTGGCCCGACCACACGAAATGGCAACAGACGATCCGAAATGCAAAGACGGAACGTTGCAAGCGGGCACAGAAGGATCTCGATCGCACCGGGCCGCCCATCCACCCCCTCCAGGCAGTATCAGCGATCGTTGGGAACATCGATGAGAGCGCGATCATCGTGGGCGACGGTGCCGAGGCCTATCACTGGATGAACGAAGTCATCCATCAGAACTACCCCGGAAGCTACATAACGCACGGCTTTCTGGGCGCCGTCGGATTCGGCCTGGGGCTTGCGCTCGGGGCGCAGGTGGCGAATCCGAAGCGGCAGGTCTTGTGTCTGGTCGGAGACGGCGCGATCGGCTTTACCATCGCCGAGTTCGATACGATGGCGCGTCACAACCTGCCCATCGTCGCCGTGGTGATGAACAACCACAGTTGGGCGGCCTCGCAACACTTTCAGGAGATCGTTTCCGGCGCCAGCCGCGTGACGGGAACGCAGTTGCGCGACGCGAACTACCACGAGGTTGCGGCGGCCTTCGGATGCTATGGCCAGCGCGTGACGGAGATCAAGGACCTCGGTCCCGCGATCAAGGCGGCGTTCGCGAGCGGCAAGCCGGCATGCATCAACGTTTCAATCGACCTTGCGCCCATCCCGCCGGAGCTGTATTTGCTGATGAAACGCTGAGGCTGAATCGAAGATTCCGTTGCGCCGGTGGATATCCGGCGATCTGGAGAAGAGACGTGCCAATGGAAATGCGTCAATTAGGGCGCGGCGGCCCGACGGTTTCAGCGATCGGTCTTGGCTGCATGGGAATGTCGGGCATGTACGGTGCCGCCGATGAGAAAGAAAGCATCGCAACGATTCACGCCGCTTTGGAGGCGGGCGTCACGATGCTGGACACCGCCGATTTCTACGGCATGGGGCACAACGAGATGCTCTTGCAGAAGGCGTTGGCGGGACGGCCACGCGAGAGTTTCTTTCTCGCGGTCAAATTCGGTGCGATGCGCGCGCCCAAGGGAACTTTCGTCGGCGTAGATACGCGTCCGGCCGCGGTGAAGAATTTCCTCGCGTATACGCTGCGGCGGCTCGGCACCGACTACGTCGATTTGTACCAGCCGACGCGCGTTGATCCGAACGTCCCGATTGAGGAGACGATCGGCGCCGTTTCGGAGATGGTAAAAGCCGGATACGTTCGTTACGTGGGGCTTTCCGAGGCGTCTTCTGAGACCATTCGCAGGGCGCATGCCGTTCATCCGATTGTGGCGCTGCAAATCGAGTATGCGGTTGTTTCGCGCGGCGTGGAGGCGGACATTCTGCCAACGCTAAGGCAACTGGGAATCAGCCTGGTCGCGTACGGAGTTTTTTCGCGAGGGCTCCTGACCGGGCACGTTCCGAGCCGCGAGAGCGCCGCGCAGGGAGACATTCGGGAGCACTTCCCCCGGTTTCAGGGCGAGAACCTGAAGGCCAACCAGCAATTGGTCTCGCGGCTCAGCGCGATCGCGCAGCGGAAGGGAATCAGCGTGGGTCAGCTTGCCGTAGCGTGGGTTTTCTCCCGGGGGAAAGACATTATTCCTCTCGTCGGCGCACGGCGACGAGATCAACTCGCGCAGGCTCTGCAAGCGCTCGAGGTTTCGTTTTCCGCCGAGGAACTGGCTGCGATCGAGAACGCGGCGCCGATCGGATCGGTTGCGGGCGACCGCTACACCGCGGAGCAGATGGCGGTGCTTGATAGCGAGCGCGCTGTTCCGAAATCGGCGAAAGCGAATTAGGCTGCCTTCGAGTAGGCGCTCGCCTCATCCAACCGCCGGACGGCTTCGGCCGGAAGCTTCAGCGTCGTCGCACCGATTATTTCCTTCAACTGATCGAGATTGGTGGCGCTGGCAATTGGCGCCGCGACTCCATGCGCAAGCAGCCACGCGAGAGAAACCTGCGCAGGCGTTGCGTGGAGTTCCGCGGAGACCGTATCGAGTGCCTTTAGAATCCGGAAACCACGCTCGTTCAGCATGTCTTTCACGCGGTAAGCTCGAGCTCGACCCTCGAGATCCTTTTCGGAGCGGTATTTGCCGGTGAGGAACCCGCTGGCCAGGGAAAAATAGGGGATCACGGCAATGTTCTCGCGCTTGCACAGGTCTGCAAGCTCGCCTTCGAATTCGGCCCTGTCGTAGAGGTTGTACCACGGCTGAAGGGTCTCGTACCTGGGAAGACCTTTCGCGGCGCTGACTTTGAGAGACTCGGCGAGGCGGTCGGCTTTGTAATTGGACGCGCCAATGGCCCTGACTTTTCCCGCCTTGATCAAATCGGAGTACGCCGCAAGAGTTTCTTCAAACGGCGTTTCGGTATCGTCCCGGTGGGACTGGTACAGATCGATGTAATCCGTTTTCAAGCGCTTGAGCGAGCGCTCGACGGCGCGGAGCATGTAGGCTTTGGAGAGGCCGCTTTCTCCGGCTACAACCTCGACGCCAAGCTTGGTCGCAATCACGACTTTGTCGCGGCCACCGCGCTTTTCCAGCCAATTTCCGATGACCGTCTCGGACTCCCCACCCTGATTCCCGGCGATCCACTTGGAGTAGACGTCGGCGGTATCGATCAGGTTGAGTCCCGATGCGACGAATGCGTCGAGCAGCTTGAAAGATGTCGGCTCGTCGGCAGTCCAGCCAAAGACGTTCCCACCGAGGGCCAGTGGTCCTACTTCCAGTCCGGAGTTGCCGAGTCGTCGTTTGATCACGTCCATCCTCCTGTCGAATTGGATGCCGGAAGCGCCGCGGAGGCATCTTAGTTGAGAGGCCCTCCTGGCCGCAAATCTCAATGAGCCCGCGGCGGATCGCCGGACAAATCCGGCCAGACGTTTGCTATCATGTCTCCGGTTAGCGCTTTTGCGGCATCCAAAGATAAGAACGGGCGGACTCAGAAAAGGGGATACGGACTCTATGAACTCTGGCGGGACAACGAACTCTTCCAGTCGTAAGAATTCAGTCGCGCGCGGCGCGACGGTGTTGGCCCTGGGGCTGGCCGCGATTCTGTTGGCGTACGCCGGTACGACGAGGCCGGTGGGGGCTGACGCAAAGCCGACCAAAACAACACAGGACGGCGTGTACACCGAGGATCAAGCCAAACAGGGCAAGGCCCAGTACAGCCAGAGCTGCGCGAGTTGCCACATGGATGACCTTAGCGGAAGCGGACAGGCGCTGCCGCTTGTGGGCGACGCGTTCACCCAGACTTGGGAAGGCCAGACCGTCGACGATCTCTTTGAGCTCATTCGTACAACCATGCCGCAGGACAAGCCGGGCAACCTGACTCCGGAACAAACTCTCAACGTGGTTGCCTTCCTCTTGCAATCAAATCAATTCCCGGCGGGCAAGGATGAGCTGAAGAGCGACCCTGACGCGCTGAAGAACATCCTGATCACCACCAAGAAGAGCGGCAACTAGAAGTCAGCGGAAAGGACTGCGCGCAGCGGGCGGGCACCTGCCGAACGGCAACGAAAAGCTATCAGTCGAGGATTTCGAAGCGGAACTCTTCGATGACGGGATTCGTGAGGACTTCTTTCGCGATGCGCTCGACCTGGTTCTTAGCGTCTTCGCGGCCCATGCCGTCCAGTTCGAGGACGAAGAATTTTCCCTGCCGCACGTCCTGCACCTTCGCATAGCCGAGCGAAGAGAGGGCGCGCTGGATCGTTTGTCCCTGCGGGTCAAGTACGGTCGACTTCAGCATAACCCAGACGTGTGCTTTCATTATTTCTCCGGAACGCCGATTATAGCAGGCCCGCCGATCTGGCCGCCGACCGAAAATCTTCCAGCAGGCTCCGCTTGTCGCCCGGGGGCAGAAACGCCGCGCTAAAGCTCTGCTCCGCGAGTTGCAGCAGTCGTGCCTGCGATAGACCGAGGGAAGCCGCGCGCGAATACTCCGCGAGCAGGTCCGTGTGGAACATGCCCGGATCGTCGGTCGAGAGCACAACAAGCGACCCGCGCTCGAGAAGTTTCCGGAGCGGATGATCGCTGAACGATGCGTCCGGCTTTCCGACCTGTTTCGCCAGTGCGCCGGTGGCCACGTTGCTCGCGAGACAGTTTTCGAGAACGATGCGGCGCGCTGCGAGCGAGTCGGCCATCGCCAGATCGTTTATCAAGGCGATCCCATGCCCGATGCGTTCGGCACCCAGAATCTCCACGGCGTCGCGCACGGATTCCGGCCCGCCGATTTCGCCCGCATGGCACACGATATGCAATCCTGCATTCCGCGCGAGATCGAATGCATGGCGGAAGCTCGCCGCCGGGTAGGACAACTCGTCGCCACCCATTCCAAAGGCCACAACTCCGGATCGCTCGAGCCGCGCAGCCCAGCGCGCCACCTCCATCACGGCGTCCGCGCCGAACTGCCGGGCGGCATCAAAGATCCACGCGGTGCGCAGCCGGCTGAACCGCGCGCTCTCCGCCGCTTCACGAATGGCCGTGAAATTCGCCTCCACGTTTTGCATGCGTCGCAGCATCACGCCCGTCGAAATCGTTATCTCGGCGTAGACGACCTTTTGCTGAACGAGTTCCTCCAGCAGCTTGCGCGTGATGAGCGCGTAGTCTTCCGGATCGCGCAGAAACGACGTGACCCACTTGAACGCCTCGATGAATCCGCCGAAATTGGAGAAACGGTAGCGCTTGGCGACGTCTTCGGGCGTGAGCGCAGTGCCGTGCCGCCCGGCCAGTTCGACCGCGGTTTCCGGCCGGATCGAGCCTTCCAGGTGTAAGTGGAGCTCCGCCTTGGGCAGAGCGTCGAGAATCGTCGGCTGTCTCGCTGTTTCCATCAGGGGATCCGCTTAGTACGCGGGCAGTTGCGGCCGGCCGGCGTTGATCCACGCCGTCATCCAGTACGATCCCAGGTCGGTCGAGGCGTCCGAGAACTGGCGGATCAGAACCGCGCCGGCCTGGGCGTAAAAGCGGTCGTAATACTCGTCCCCGTAGTTCGAGAGTCCTTCATGGGCGCGATGGTCCGCTAGGAGCACATTTTCGAGCCACGAATGCGCGCTAAGGGCCATCTCGAACGCATGCTCGGTCGGATCGCGGATGAAGGCGGCCTCGTTCGGCTTCACGAAGAAAAACAGTTGATAGCGGTCCACGAGCCCGTACCCAAATCTCTGGTTAACGCCCGGTTGGTCCGCAAGCTTCCCATCGCCGTTCACCGTCGTGTTAAAAGGGTCGTGCGCCGCGGCAACGTAGTGCGCCAGCATCGCCGCCGAAAGCTTTGCTTCGTCCCAGTTGTGAGAACGCAGCGCCTCGGTGAGCTTCTGGCTGTACAGACCGATCTGCCAGGGAAGCACGCCGTAGGTTTCCAGGGATTTCTTGCCGAATTTCGCGACGGCCGCATTGTAAGAGTGCGGAAGCACTGCGAACGGATACTGCCCGTAGTGGTCGAGCTGGACGAAATTGTTGTGCTCTTCGGCGGGGTTCCTCGATTCGGCTTCGTCGGGGTCTGTGACATGCCGGACGAGGAACTGGCGGTTCGAACCAAAGAAAGTCTGCATTTCGTCCGGAAGCGTATCGATGGCCTTGTTCGTAATCAGCCGCTCGGCGTTTTCACCCCAGCCGAAGGAAGAAGGGAGCGCGAGAAACAGAATCAGCGCGAGCAACGTCAGCCCGGCGCAGCTTCGACGGATGGCCCAGCGCATCAGAGACGTCCCTCTTTGACGGCAGATGCCTGCAACGTCGCCGTCGCCAGTTCGCTGTGCTTCCGGCCGTAGAACTGGTACACCACCAGCCCGATCAGCAGCCATACGAAAAAGCGCACCCAATTCTCGACGGTCAAGCTCGCCATCAGAATAAAGCAAAACACGACCGAGGCAATCGGAATCCACGGCATCCAGGGGACGCGAAATCCGCGCGAACGTTCCGGTTGCCGCCTGCGCAAGATCAGCACCGCAATCGAGACGAGAATGAAGGCAAAGAGCGTGCCGATATTGGAGAGGTCGGCGAGAGTTCCGATGTCGAAAATTCCGGCGGGAATTGCCACAACGACTCCCGCGACCCACGTAGCCACGTCGGGCGTGCGGAACCTATGGTGCACGCGCGAAAAGGAGCGAGGGAGGAGGCCGTCGCGCGACATGGCGAACCATACGCGCGCCTGCCCGAGTTGAAACACGAGAATCGACGAAATCATGCCCATCAGCGCGCCGGCAGTGACCCAGCGATTCACGCCATTCAAGCCGACGGCCTCCAGGGCCTGGGCGACCGGCGCGGCGTTGTCGAGCGTGTTCCAGTGCTGAATACCGGTAAGCACGAGCGCCACGGCGATGTAGAAGAACGAACAGACGAAGAGCGATACCAGAATCCCGATGGGCAGGTCGCGCTTGGGAGTCTTGCACTCCTCGGCGGCAGTCGAGACGGAGTCAAAGCCGATGTACGTGAAGAAGACGATCGCGCCGCCGGTGAGTATGCCCTGAAAGCCATTGGGGGCGAATGGCTTCCAGTTCGACGGGTGGATGTACCTGCTCGCCGCGATGCAAAAAACCACAATGGCCAGAAGTTTGATGCCAACCATCACGTTGTTCGCGCCCGAAGATTCACGGATGCCCACTACGAGCAGCACCGTGAGAATCATCACGATCAAAAAACCCATGATGTTGAAGTGCACCGCCCAGCCGGTCTCCGGCGAATACGCGGGGGTGCTTAGCACATCCGGAATGTGGAGGCCGAAGGAATCCAGCAGGCTATTGATATAGGCCGAAAATCCCACCGCGACGGCCATGTTGGAGACCGCGTATTCGAGAATCAGGTCCCAGCCGATGATCCAGGCGATCAACTCGCCGAGCGTCGCGTAGGTGTAGGTATACGCGCTACCCGCGATCGGAATCATCGACGCGAGTTCCGCATAGCAAAGTCCCGCGAGGCCGCAGACAACGGCGACGAGGAAGAACGAAAGGGCGATTGCGGGACCCGCGCCGGGACGTCCCGCGACACCAAGCGCATGCCTTCCGTGCAAAAGCACATCGAGGAGCGGCGCTTTAAGCAGGGAAGGAAACTCGACGGACTCACCGGCGGCGGCCGTGCCCGTTAGAACGAAAATCCCGCTTCCTATAATCGCGCCCACGCCGAGCGCCGTCAGACTCAGCCAGCCGAGCGATTTCTTGAGCCTCTTTTCAGGCCTGTCGGCATCGGAGATGAGCTGGTCGATGCTCTTGGTACGGAAAAGCTGTGGGTCCAATCGCCACCTACCCCGTGCGACTGAGAAAAACTCTACCTTGCGCGGCCCTTCCGCGCAACCTGTCCTTCGGGACATGGCCGCGGCGAATTCGGGAGCAATCCTGGGTTTTTCCGCCGAACTAGGCGAGTTGCAGATTCGCGTACCGCTCGATCAGTTTTTTCGGGCCGTAATCCTGGAAGCTGACGGTGAGCTTGCGCTCCTCACCCTCTCCTTCCACTTCGATCACCGTGCCGAGGCCGTATTTCGAATGGCGGACCCGGGCGCCTACCAAGGGGTCCTTTGACGTACGAGCCGTCGGCGCGGGACGGCCGGAATTCGGGCGCCCGTAAGAGGAGCGCCCGGCCGCCCCTCGGCCGTAGGCGGTCTGCCCGTACGACGGACGCGGCCGGCGAGCGGCATAGCCTTCCGAATACTCCGGATCGGGTTCGTAGCGGCGCGTCTCGCCCGGTTCGGACTCCGATCCCGCGGCCGCTTCGATCAGGTCGCCGGGGATTTCCGCCAGGAATCGTGAGGGCAGAGAAGCCCGCAATCGCTCCTCGCCGTAGCTCCGGCGATAGATCGCGCGCGAGAGGACGAGCGACCGCTTTGCGCGCGTCATGCCGACGTAGAACAGCCGGCGCTCCTCCTCGATTTCGGCATTGGTATCAATCGACCGGCTGTGCGGCAGGATGCCTTCTTCGAGTCCTGCCAGGAACACCGCGTCGAATTCGAGCCCCTTCGCGCTGTGCAGCGTCATCAACGAGACGGGAATCGTCTCATCGTACTCGTCCGAATCGGCCACGAGCGCCGCGTGGTCCAGCAGATCCTCGAGCGTTTGGCCCTGTTCCGTTGCTTCCGCCATCGCATTCGATAGCTCCCGCAGGTTCTCCGCGCGCGACGTGTGTTCGAGGTTGTCCTGCTGCTCGACCCAGTCGAGATAGCCGGTGCGATCGAGCACGCGTTCGATCATCTGTGCGGGCGGGAGCTCGATGCACTCTTCCCGCAGCCCTTCGATCAGTTCGCGGAACGAATTCAGCGCTCCGGCGAGTCTCTTGCCGGTTGCGAGTTCTCCGCCGCGAATGACTTCCCAGAGCGAACTGCCGGTTTCTTTGGCGCGCGCTTCGAGCGCGCCAACCGTCGCGGCACCGATCCCGCGCGGCGGGACGTTCAGGACGCGCAGCAGCGCTACGTCGTCCTCGGGATGAAAGAGCAATCGCACGTACGCCAGCGCGTTCCGCACCTCGGCGCGCTCGTAAAAGCTGAAGCCTCCCACGACGCGATGGCGGATCGCCAGCCGACGCAGAACCTCCTCGAACGATCGCGACTGCGCCCCGGTCCGATAGAGGACGGCGACGCGCGCATGGGGATCGTTCCGCACGATCGCAGAAATTTCGCCGCAGACAAAGTCCGCCTCGGTCATCGAGTCCTGCGCCTCGAAGAAGCGCAGCCGGTCGCCCGAGCCGAGCGTCCCCTGAAGATTCTTGCCCAGCCGGTCGGAGTTGTTTTTTACGACGGCCGCCGCCGCGTCGAGAATCGTTTGCGTCGAGCGATAGTTCTCCTCGAGCCGGATGATTTTGGCGTCCGGGAAATCTTCCGTAAAGCGCTTCAGGTTTCCGGCGCGCGCGCCCCGCCAGCCGTAGATCGATTGATCTTCGTCGCCGACGACGCATACGTTCCTGTGTGTGCCGGCCAGAAGGCGCACCAGCTCCTCCTGCGCCTGATTTGTGTCCTGGAACTCGTCGACCATCAGGTATTGGAATCGGGCGCTCCAGGCGGCGCGCACCTCGGGATGTTCGCGCAGCAACTCGACGGCTCGCAGGAGGAGGTCGTCGAAATCGACGGCGGCGGCCTTGCGAAGGATCTCGTTGTACGCGCGGAACACTCTTGCCACGTCCCGGCGGTCGCGGTCCTGCATTCGCTGCGCTTCGGATTCCATTTCGTCCGGTGTGATGCCGTGATTCTTGGCGTGACTGATCTGTGCCCGCAGGCTGCGCGGCGGGAAGTCCTCGGCGGAAAGATCGAGCTGCAATAGCGCGCGCTTCACGGCCGAAACCTGGTCGTCGTCGTCGTAGATGGCGAAATCGCGCGGAAGTCCGGCGTGGCGCGCCTCGCGGCGCAGCAACCGGGCGCAAAAGGAGTGAAACGTCGAAACCCAGACGTCGGACGCGTCGCGGCCACTCGCGCGCAGCAAATCGCGGATGCGATCTTTCATCACGCCCGCCGCCTTGTTCGTGAACGTCACCGCCAGAATCGCGCCGGGCGGAACACCCTTCTCGATCAAGTGCGCCACACGATAGGTGATAGCGCGCGTCTTGCCCGTTCCGGCGCCTGCGAGCACCAGCACCGGCCCCTCCGTTGTGACCACCGCTTCGCGCTGGCGTGGGTTGAGTTCGTCGAGAAGTGTCATTGCGTGGGGAGAATTGCTCAAGCTCGAATTGTATCCGAGCCATCGCCATTGAGCAATTTGCGTTCCGCGTCTTCACGGACGCGACAAAAAACTCTGTTACAATCGCACCCTTTTATTGGAGTCATCTCGCGACATGAAGCAACCCAAATTGCCGCACTGGCTGGGGAAGATCGTCGGCGCCCTGGGCGGCGGAGGGGGGATATTTCTCGTCGCCTTCTTCGACTCCTCGGTGCTCAGCTTTCCCTTTGTTCCGGACGCGCTCGTCATCAGCCTTTCGGCCCAGAAGCCCGCGCGGATGCCGTACTACGTCGCGATGGCCGCGCTGGGTTCGCTCGCCGGCTGCATCTGGCTCTACCTTCTTGCGAAGAAGGGCGGTGAGGCCTACTTTCATCGCCACGGGGGCAAGGTGGCCGTGCACGCAAAGCAGTGGGTCGAGCGCAACGCTTTCCTGAGCGTTTTCGTTCCCGGAATGCTTCCGCCGCCGTTTCCGTTCAAGGTTTTCATTCTCGCCGCAGGAGTTTTCCAGGTTCCGCTCAGGACCTTTGTCCTGGCACTGCTGATCGCCCGCAGTTTGCACTATTCCATCGAAGGAATTCTGGCGGTGCGCTACGGGTATGCCGTGCTGCTCTTTATGACCGCGCACAAAATCGGCTTCGCCCTCGCGGTTCTTGCCACGCTGCTGCTCTTCTACATCGCCGGACGCCTGCTGTTTCAGGGCTCGTCTGCTGACTGAAGACTCCTGGGGCGCGAGAAATCGCGCTGCGGCACCCTGGAAAGTGTGTCGATTAGGAAAATTTTCGCGCCTTGTTTTCAATGGGATAGACGCGTTTCTAATCGCCGGAGTGTCGATTAGAAATGAGGTGCGCTGGAGCCGGAGAGCGTCAAATGGCCCTCGGTTCCAGTGACGGGTAGCCGGTGCACCGATTCTTTGTTTTGAATGGGTTGCGGCGAATTCTACTCGACAGCCAGTGACGGGTAGATCGGGAAGGTGACGGGTGGCAGACGCCGGGTGACTAGAGCCGACAAACGCGGCGACACGGAAGCGGGGAGGCAGGAAAGAGTCCGCCGCCGCGCCGGCTTGCCGGCGGCGTCCGTCACGCGGTATGTGTCTCGTGTCGTCCATCGTTCTCGCCCGGGAACTGCACCGGGCCCGTTCCCAGCTAAGCACGATGTCCGGCCGAATGGAACTGTACCGCAGTACAGAATTGGGGCAATGCGAAAAGGGGCGGGGATTATTAGAAGCAACGCGAGAACAAAGGCGTTGCGGAACGGGAGCTAGGGGTTGGGGGACGAGGCGAAGCGGAAATCCTCCCGCCGAATTTGGAGACCGCTATCGAGATCGACGCGGATGAAGATATTCGCCGGTTCGTCGTCGTCGGGCGCGAACCGGAGATCGTGTACTTCCACACGATAGTCCGCTTCCACGCGCTGGACGCTCGCGAAGGGAAACCGGGCGTAGATAAGGAATTTCCTCGCGTCTGCGGTTGCCTGTCCCGCTTCGAGAGCGGGCGAATCCTGCGGCTTGTAATGCGTCAGGCTGCGATTCGGATCGAACTCCGCGCCCGGTCCGAGCGGAACTTCCACTTCCTCGAGGGTATCGTCGGTTACGACAACGCCGCGCCAGTCAAACGGCGCGGACGACGCAGGGAACGCTCCCGCCGACAATGGAATGCGTCCATGGTATTCCCGCGCGAGCAGGAGATCGATCGCCCGGCTGTGCAGGTTCGCGCGTGCGCCGAAGTAGGCGGCGATCAGGAGCAGCGTGACGACAGCCGCGCGGCTGCCGCCGCGGCCTTTCCGGCGGTCGCCGACCTCTTCGTTCACCAGGCGGAACAGCAGCGGCACTAGAAGCCCCGCTACCAGCAGGATCAGGATCCAGGGATCGAGGTTTGTGGCGAGGTCCCACGCCGACCAGTGCGCGCGAAATGGCCACAGCAGTTGCACGCCGACGCCGCTGGCAAGGTCCAGCAGAAGGTGTCCGGCCGCGCCAGCCGCGCATGCCGCGAGCGCGGCCGTGAACCGCAACGGAGCTTGTCCGGCTTTCCTAGGCGGCAATTTCCGGTCGAGCACGCAGAACGCGGCCGCAATGATGCAGCTTGCCACCGCCGCTCCGGCGAGCGAATGCAGCACGGTCCGATGAAATCGCAGGAACGCTCCCGGCCCGCCGAGGTAGCTCACGTAATCGAGGTCTGGCGCCAGACCGGCGACGATCATCATGGATGTGCCGAAGCGGGGAAGCCGCCGCTCGCCCGCCCGCGCGAGCGCCAGCGACGTGAATGCGTGTGTGAATGGTTCCAAAGAGTCGTCTCGCCGGATAAAATGGAGCCTAGCGCTTCGCCGGGGTCACAATCGATAGGGCATCCGGCACGATCCGGAACGCGAGCGGCAGTTGCCCGACGGGCTCGCCATCGACCTGCGCGAAGACCGGTTCACTCCCCGCAGCCTCGCAAATCGTCTCTACCGCTTTCCATGCTTCGACGCCTTCCATCTTGCGCAGCGTGCCGAGCCACAAAGCCGGCAGGCAAGCGAGGTAGGCAAGCCGGCTGCGCCTCGAGTTCGTGAGGAACTCGAACGAGTCCTCGAAAAGGTTCGCTTCGGTCGTAATCTTGAACGGTCCGCCGTAATTCACCGTTCTTCCGGCGACCAGAATTGTGGCCTTTCGTTCTCTCCCGCCCGACCGGACGCAAATCTCCGGAAACCCGTATCCGAAAAGCTGCCGAAAGCCCTCGACCCAATAGGCGAAGACCCCTGTGCTTTTCTTGAGCCCTCCGTGCACGCCGTTTACGATCGCTCCGTCGGGCCCCGCGCCGCCGACGGAAAGAAAATACCGGCCTTCGCGCGGCATGACCGCGGAATGGTTTCCGTTCAGCGGCAGCACGTGGCCAAGGGCGATCCTCCGAATCGTTCCGCCGGGAATCAGGCGCGCGGCTCGCGGGATGTCCCACGGGATGCCCAGCTCCTTCGCGAGTATGTTCGCGGTGCCCGCCGGCAGCAGCGCCATCGGCACCGAGCTTCCCGCCAAACCGTTGATGATCTCGTTGATCGTGCCGTCGCCACCGCAGGCGATCACCATTCCTCGCCGCTGCTCCACGGCCTGCGCGGCGATTTTCGTCGCGGTTCCGGGCCCGGTTGTGGGCGCAAGCTCCGTGGTAAGGCCCGCGTCCTTCAGAATGCGCGCCGCCCGCTCGATTTCCACGAAACGGCGATGGCGCTTCCGCCCGCTGGTCGGGTTATAGATCAGAATCGCGTCTTTGATTCCATCGGGCATCGTTCATCCTGAATTTATGATGCGAGCGCACATTGTATAATACCGACGAGTTTGGCCGGCCGCCTCCTGAGGCTTGAATTCCTCAGGCGCAAACAATCAATTGTACTATGCCCCGGACATGACCCAGATATGACAAAACCCCGCGACGCCGCCAAAGAGATCGAACGCCTGCGCGCAAAAATTCGCCGCCATGAATACCTGTATTACGTCGCGGACAATCCGGAAATTTCCGATGCCGCCTTCGACCGGCTCATGGAGCGGCTCAAGCAGCTCGAGGCGCAGCACCCAGAGCTTCTGACTCCCGATTCCCCGACCCAACGCGTGGGAGGAGCGCCGCGCGAGGGCTTTCAGGAAGTCCGGCACAGGGTGCCGATGGTCAGCCTCGACAACGCATTTTCGTTCGAGGCGCTCTCTGAATTCGACCGCCGGGTGCGCGACCTCACCGGACGGGCGAAGATCGACTACGTCGCCGAGCACAAGTTCGACGGTCTGAGCCTCTCTCTGCTCTACGAAAAGGGTGTGCTGGTGCGCGGCGTCACCCGCGGCGACGGTACCACGGGCGAAGACGTCACGCCCAACGTGAAGACGATTCGCTCGATTCCTATGACGATCGATCCATCTTTGCTCAAGAAGGCCGGGCTGCACGGCAATTTCGAAGTTCGCGGCGAAGCCATCATGACGCGCCAGGCCTTTCAAGACCTGAATCTCCAGCAGAGCGAGCAGGGCGGCAAGATTTTCGCGAATCCTCGCAACGCGGCTGCCGGCGCCGTTCGAATGCTTGACCCGAAGATCACGGCCTCGCGAAAGCTCGATTTTTTTGCGTATTACATTCTCGTCGATGGGCGTTACGCGAAGAAACGCCTTTCGGAAGAACTGGAAACGCTTTCAGCGCTGCATTTCAAAGCCAGCGATGATTGGAAGCTCTGCCATTCGATTGAGGAAGTCACGCGCTACATCGAGAGCTGGGAATCGAAGCGCGAGAAGCTCGACTACGAAATCGACGGCATCGTGGTGAAAGTGGACGAGGTCGCTTTGCAGAACGAACTGGGCTTTACGGCGAAAGCCCCGCGCTGGGCCATTGCCTACAAATATCCCGCGCACCAGGAGACGACGGTCGTGCGCGAAATCGGCGTCGGCGTCGGCCGCACCGGCGTCTTGACGCCCGTCGCGTTCCTCGAGCCTGTGCAGATCGGCGGCGTAACCGTGAGCCGCTCGACGCTGCACAACATGGACGAAATCGATCGCCTCGGCCTGCACGCCGGCGATACGGTGCTCGTCGAGCGCGCCGGCGAGGTGATTCCTCACGTCCTGAAGGTTGTGAAGCATGGGAAGGAGGAAAAGCCCTTTCACATGCCGGACAAGTGTCCCGAGTGCGGCACGCGCATTCACAAAGCCGAGGACGAAGTCGCGTATCGCTGCGTCAACGTCTCGTGCCCCGCGCGACGCAAGGAGTCTCTGCTGCACTTTGCTAGCCGCCATGCCATGAACATCGACGGACTGGGCGAAAAGATCGTCGATCAACTTGTGGACAAGAAAATTGTGAAGGACTTCGCCGACCTCTACCACCTCGATGCGGACACGGTTGCGGATCTCGAGCGCATGGCCGAAAAATCGGCGCAAAATCTGATCGACGAAATCGCCGCGAGCAAGAAAAACAGCCTTGCACGCCTGATCTACGCACTGGGCATCCGCTTTGTGGGGGAGCGCACCGCGCAACTGCTGGCGGCGCACTTCGGTTCGATGGACAAGCTCGCCCGCGCCAGCGAGGAAGAATTGACCGGCGTCACCGAAGTCGGGCCGAAAGTCGCCGAAGGCATCCTCGAATTTTTCTCCGAGTCGGCAAACCGCAAGCTGATCGAGCGCCTGCGCGACGCCGGCCTGAACATGAAAGAAGAGCGCGCCGCAGTGCACGACACGAAATTCGCCGGAATGACATTCGTCTTCACCGGCACGCTTGCGAACCGGTCGCGCGAGGAGGCCGAAGCCCTCGTCGCGGCGCACGGCGGGAAGGCAGGATCGTCCGTCAGTAAGAAGACCAGCTACGTCGTTGTCGGCGCCGACCCCGGCTCGAAATTCGACAAAGCCAAATCCCTGAAGGTGCCCATCCTTGACGAATCCCAGTTCGAAAAACTGCTGAACACACGCTGAAGTAGCGCGTCGCTGAATAGCGTATAATGATTATTGGCGGGTGAGTCGGGTGATCGCCGGCCTGTTTCGCGAAGGCGGAGCGGGCGGGAGGAAAGTCCGGACTCCAGTCGTGGTGAACTCGCAAGAGTCGGCCACGGCAGGGCAACGCGCCTGGTAACGCCAGGGGGTTGCGCAGTGAGGTGCGCGAAAGCGTGTCTTGCGGCGCGGCCACGGAAAGTGCCACAGAAAATATACCGCCGGTGATGCTTGCACCTCGGCGGCAGGCCTTTGGCAAAACCGGAGGCTCGCCTCTTTCGGTCGAGCGCATTTGGCAAGGGTGAAAAGGTGGGGTAAGAGCCCACCGCCCGGGTGGCGACATCCGGGGCACGGAAAACCCCGCGTGGAGCAAGGTCAAATAGGAGGGGAGGGCTGGCCCAGCCCGCATGCGTTTCGCTCGCAAGAGCGGTGCGCTCTGACCCTCGGGTAGGCTGCTTGAGTCCCGGAGCGATCCGGGACCTAGAGGAATGATCGCCACGCTGCGCGTCCTCAAGCATCTTGATGCAAATCAGGATGCCGGTCGCGCAGCGGACAGAATCCGGCTTACAGACTCACCCGCCTATTTATTTTCGTTAGGCAATTTTTCTAGTTCCTACTGCGCTGTTGTGACCACCAGCGACGGACTTGACGCGCTGTTCGTCAGAGTGATCGTGATTGCCTGATTCTGGCCGGGTAGAATGGTCACTGTGCCGGGAATCGTAGCTGTTACTCCCGAAGGAAGCTGCACGGTGATCGTCGTGTTAATTGGCGGGGGCGGTGGAGGAGTAACCGAACCGCTCGCCGGGTCGAAGAAAATTCCGCTGACGACGGCGTTAGGCCCGGTGTTGGAAGTCACACTAAAAACAACATTGCCGGTGACATCCCAAACCAGATACTCCCCGCTCACGAAAGTCTTAATGGATTGAGTGTTGAGAACGTTGCCCGATGTGTCGCTAATCTGAATGGTTTCCGACCGGCCTTTGCTGTCCCAATCGACAACGTAGAGGGCAACCTGGTGGGTTGATGAATCTGTGAAATTCGTGTTAAAGCGGTACGTCGAAGCGCCATTCGTGTACCAGCACGCCGCAATGCCCCAAGCATCGCCCGGCACAACCAAGGCGCGAGAATCGCTCGTCGGGTAAGCCCACTGCCATAGCGATGAATTCGAGCCCACCGTGTAGGAGATGTTGCTTGGCAGATTCGCGGGCAAGCCTTCAATGTCATATCCAGCCGTTCCGTACTTGCCCTGCCAGCGTCCTTGCGTCGCTGTGTCTGTTCCCACAAATTGCGCGACGGCGCTCGTGGCCACGCCCGCTGAGCCAGGCGGGATCAACAATCCGTAAGCGTTCAGCGTGGCCGGCGTCCCTGTGATGGAATTCGGGGCGGCGGTCACATAGACATCGCCGTTCGCAACGATCGGCTGGCGCCATTTGACGGAGAAACCCAAACCGTCCCGCGAAGCGTTTTGATTGCTGTCCCACAGTTCATGTGCGAGGTTCGCTGCATCGAAGGCGTACAGGATCGCCGGGCCGCTTCCGAAATTGTTGGACGTGGAAGAACCAAGCGCCCACACAATACCGGTGCCCGCGGTGTTTCCATTCGCGGAGATAGAAACAGCGGGCGCGAAGGAAGAGGCCGGCGTCAGAACCGTTCCTTGGGATACAGGAGAGAGATTGAATGACGATCCGTTGAACGGGTAGGCCTCCAGATTGGTGCTCCACAAATACAGTTCTCCGTTCCAGAATGCGGGCGCACTGAAAATACTCCCGATGTTCATGGACTGAATTATTTGTGAGTTGCCCGGCGCTTCCTTGCCCAGCGGTGTATTCAGGACGTAGAGATTCCCGTCCTTTCCGCCGGCCACGACAATGTTCGTGCCCGGAATCATCAAGGGGCTCGAACTGCCAAGGTCTTCATCGTTGCCCTGCAAGAAACTGAAATTGTCGGGTGTGAACCAATCCAACAGAGACAGGCTGGGCGAAAGTTTTACGATGGAATCGCCGAAGTTGCTGACGCCATCGTACAACCCGTTGCCGGTGGAATACAAAAGATTGCCGCTCGAATCAATTACCGGCCCGCCGCCCGACATCCAGATCGCGCCATCCGTTGCCGTTGGCGTCGTGCAATAGATGGCCGTTTGTGAAAGCGTGGAGGCGGAATATGCCATCACCCATCCATGCCACACGGTCAGATCGGCGAACGATCCGAACGCGACGTAGACATTTCCATTTGCCAGCGCGAGCGCGGGCCGCTGTAAATGTTGAGTGGGAGCAAATGCGAGAGAGCCGACATTTCCAGTGATGAGTACGGGTCCGTTGAATTTTTCCGCCCCGCTCGAAATGTTGAGCGCGTGCAAATGATAGTTTCCGCCCGTTAGAGCAACCACATAGATCGTGCCGCTGCCGGGATCAATTACGGGGGTGGCAAGAATCCCGCTTGTGAATACGCCGCCAGACCAAGTGAAGCTGCCCGGCGTTCCGAGATTCACTTGCCACAGGGATGCGCCTGTGTTGGCATCGAAAGCATAGAGGGAATTGTTCATCGTGGCGACATATACGACGTTGTGCAGACCGCCGTTGATGGTAAGACCGGGAACATAAAGAGGCTGCGCGTAGGGCGTTGCGTCGAGGGGCCGAGAGAACAGTTTTCCAAATCCTGCTACATTCACATTGGATGTGTTCAGGATTGTTTCCTGTGTGTTTGCGGATGAACGGTTGTTATCGTAGGCTTCAGTCCTAACAACGAACTGAGCCTTGGCCGTGAGTGCAAAGGCCAAAACTAGAAATGCTGCGATCATTCCGCGATTCATTTTAGATTCTCCGGTAGTGGTTCAATGCCGCTTCTTGCAGGGTCATGCGGCTAACCTCCGTTTCGGCCAAACACACCGGAACTTGACGGAAATGTGCGGCGAGCGTTGCGCAATCACTAAACACTGTCCGTGTGCGGATTTGCGATGAAGTAAGTTGTGGAATTTTGGGGAGCTTCGGGGTTTTCAGACCGAAGAACTTGCAATAGGAGAGGGTCGCATCGCGATTTTCAGAATCCGGCGCACAGACTTATCCGCCGATTCTGCGGCGGCTGCAGTGCAATTTGCTGAAAGGCCGATGGTTTCGGCCCCTCGCGCACGTGGGTGTGCGAGAAGGCGTCAGTGCCGGTACGGCCCAAATGCCTTTAGACCCTGACGCCTGGGGCACCTATCCCGGCGATTCAAATTGGAACGCTTCTGTCCCACCCTTGCGGTTACTCCCAACCGGTCTTTGAGTTATACGGCATCATGGTTCCCATGGCCTCGATCTCGTGGATCCTGCCGTCCTGAACCTTGAAAATGTGCGCGGCCGGAAGGTCGAACGGTTTGAAGTTCATATCCACTGATTCAACACCGGGCACGCCCACAATCTTGACCGTTTTCTCGTCCATCGGTTGGCGGAACTGCGAGAGCCCGAATACCAGACCGGTTTCCGTGTCCGCGATTTCCACGCGCCGCGGCTCGATCTTCTTGATATAGCTCATCACTTTCGTATCCAGTTGAGTGGAGCAACCCATGGAACCCATCGTTCCCCGGCCTGGGGTGGGCGGGGGAGGATTGCCGGTCGTCTGCATCCCATTCTCATGGCGGACGCAATCGTCGGCGAACGGCGCCTCCTTCCCTACGCCGTCCACAAGGGCGTCGTAGTACGAGAGCCCGATTTTCAGGCATCTCTGCTCGAGGGACTCGTTCCGACGGCGGAACCGTGGCTAGCAAGCCAGGCCGAGGTGTCTGTAGATTGGCGAGACTTCTCTCGCTGAGGTTGCGTGCGATCAAGTGCTCGGCTTCCGTAATCTGCCCATTCCGGATTTTCAGGCGCAGGCCCAGGAGTACGGGCTTATCGCTTTCCTGCATTACGCCCATGAACCCAACCTCTTCGGATGTCGTATCGGGCACATAAATCTTGAAAGTTGTGGGCACAGCGGATGCTGTCTTCCAAAGTCCTTCGCCCGGGCTCATGGGAACCGTGTTTTCGACGAACTTAACAGTCGGCGAAAAATGGACGCGCGAGGGATCGTGGGCGACAACAGCGGCTAGATATGTATCGACGGTGCCTTTCAAACAGGCGCGGTCGCATTGCGCCGGACTGGCTTGCAGTTGCTGGGCGACGGCCAGAACGCCACTCGAGACGAGCAGGATCGCAATTGCTCTACGTAAGGTCTTCATGGTGTTCCCCCCTGTTGCTGTGCATTCACGCTGTGACTTCGAATAGCAAATGTCGCCGTATATATATCATCGGTTCCGTGCTGACCAGCAGGGCCCGCGTCTTGTTTTTCTCAAGCGGCGAATATTCTATGGAATTCATGTTCAGAATCGCGTCGAGGCCTGGCGGTCATCCTGGCCGCCAAAGTTAAAGTTATTGACGCCGCAGCGGTCCCGCGCTACATAGTGTTCGGCAAAAATGCTTTTTGGCACCGGGCCTGATATCCGGTGACCGTTGGGGTGGGGGCATGTTCCTCAAAAAAAGGTTACTCGGTGCGGCTGCGCTGGCGATGGCTGCCGCCCTGCTTTCCTCTGCGCTTTCCGCGCAAGAAGAGGCAAAACGTCCGCCGCCGTTGCAAGGCTTCCCGATCGGGCCTTCCGGGCGCGTCACAAGCTTCACGGCCAATCCCAGCACGATCCAGCCGGGGCAGTCCACAACTCTCACCTGGGCAGCGGTGAACTCGGACGATACTTCCATCGACCAGTGCGTCGGTGTCGTCCCGACGAGGGGAAGTCGGCAGATCTCCCCGACAGCGACGACCACTTACACTTTCACTGCCGCCGGGCGCGGTGGCACGGACAAGAAATCAGTCACGGTCACGGTAACTGGTACGACTCCGATTTCGCCTGCCGAGGGCAATCAAGGCTGCGTGGCGGAGAAAGATCTGCCCATACCGCAGATGGACGGCCACCCGGATCTTTCGGGCGTCTATATTGGAGGCTTCGGCATCACCAACCGGGCGAATCCCACGGTGAAGCCCGGCGCCGAAAGCTTCAGGATCGTTCCCAAAGAAGACGACCTCGGCCAGGGCGTCCTGTGCGTCCCGCCGGGAGTTCCGGCCGCCACGATGCAGCCCTACCCGTTGCAGATCGTGCAGAAGCCCGGCCTCGTCGTGATTCTCTACGAGGCCTACCATCTTTTTCGCGTGATTCACACCGACGGGCGCCCTCATCCCTCCGATCTCGATCCTACGTGGATGGGAAACTCCGTCGGACGCTGGGAGGGTGACACTCTGGTCATCGATGTGACCGGCTTCAACGACAAGACCGAGATCGCCGGTTTCCACCACACGACCGCGTATCACGTCGTCGAGCGCTACCGCCGCACTTCGTACGACACGCTCAGCTACGAAGCCACCATCGACGACCCCAACGTCTGGACGGCGCCCTGGAAGTACGGCGGCTCGCTGAAACTCCATCCGGAGTGGGAAATTCAGGAATATGTTTGCGAGGAGAACAACCAGAACTATCAGGATCTATTGAACAAGAAATAGCCTGAACTGGTTACACTAAACGCACGGGCCCGTGCGCGGGCTTCGGGGGAATGTCGGGGGGGAGTATTCATGAAAACGAAGTCGGCCATTTTGATTGCATGTATTTCGCTGCTGTGCGCTGTGCCCGTGTTCGCGCACCACTCGGTGTCCATGTACGATATGGCGCATCCGACCACGGTCACGGGTGTGGTCACGAAGCTCGATTGGACGAATCCGCACGGCTACATTTATGTCGACGTGAAGAACGACAAAGGCGAGACCGAGCATTGGGCTATCGAAATCGATAGCCCGAATTTCCTCAAGCACAACGGCTGGACCAGCACCACTGTGAAGCCCGGCGACACCATCACTTGCACCGGCGGCCGCGCCAAAAGCGGCGCCCTGACCATGCGCTGCACGATCGTCAAGCTCTCCGACGGCGAAGAGCTTAGGTCGTAGAATCGTATGTCTCTCTACCATTTTTGTCAGTGGCTAGAAGGCACGGCCATTGGGTCCTCCATTCGTGACTCGAGCTGGCTGTTTCCGGCGATCGAGTCCGTTCACGTGATGGGCATCATCATACTGGTCGGCTCGACGGGGCTATTCGACCTGCGTCTGCTCGGCCGCGGTTTTCTGCGGCAGCAGCCTGCGTCTCAGGTCGCGCAACAAGTCATGCCGTGGGTTTGGGGGAGTTTCGCTGTAATGTTCGTCACCGGAGTGCTGATGTTTTCCTCCGAGGCCACGAGGTGTTACCAGAGCTGGTTTTTTCGAATCAAGCTCGGACTACTGCTGCTCACAGGGCTGAACGCATTCATATTTCAGTTCGGAACCTATCGCCAGATTGCCAATTGGGATGAGGCTTCGGTTGCGCCGGCGGCCGCCCGAGTCACAGCCTGGGTCTCTTTGCTGCTCTGGATTTTTATCGTATTTGCCGGGCGGGGAATCGCGTACTATTAGCCGGCGTCGGGGGGGCGCCCGATATGCGCTTTTGCCATTGGCTCCAACACACATCGTTCATCACGTGGGTCAGCAATTCCGTCATCATCTCCACGGCCGTCGAGATGACGCACTACTTCAGCCTGTTCCTGCTGGTCGGATCGATCGTGATCGTCGATCTGCGCATTCTCGGCCTGGCCGCGCGGCGTCGCAACGCCACGGACCTCGCCGACGAGCTGTTTCCTTTGATGTGGACCGGTCTGGTTCTGAATTTCCTGTCGGGATTCTTGCTCTTTGCCGGTGACGCGGCGACTTTCTACGTCAACTGGGTCTTTCACATCAAGCTGGGCGTGATCCTGCTGGCCGTGATTTTCGGTCTCATCGTTCAGTGGAACGTGCGCCGGTGGGATCGGTCGCCGTCCATGCCGGCCGCAGCCAGGCTGCTGGCTCTTGTTTCGCTGGTGCTGTGGATCGGATCCATTCTGGCGGCGGTCGAAGTTCCCGCTCTTACAAGCGTGGGATAGCTCCGGGCGGGAAGGAAGGGCGAGCCGAATGTATCACCTTTTATATTCCTTCTGTGAATGGCTGGAAAATACGCAGTGGGCCTTGAACATCTCCGGCTCAACGTGGGCCTATCCCTACGTTCAGATGATTCATTTTACGGGTTTGTCCTTGTGGGTCGGCACGAACCTCGCTCTGGATCTAAGCCTGCTCGGTGTTGGCCGCAGGCGTCAAACGCCGGCCGAACTCTCCGACACACTTTTTGTGTGGAACTGGATTGGGCTCGCCATCGCCGTTACCGGCGGATTCATGCTTTTCGCGACGGCGGCCACATCGTTCATCATCAACCCGGCTTTCCGCCTCAAGCTTGGAATCCTGATTCCGGTGGCGCTTATTTTGCACATCGTGGTGCAATGGATTGCGCGCACATGGTGCCAGACGATGGAGGCGCCTGCCTTCGCCAAGGTCCTGGGTTTGCTCGAGATGCTATTGTGGATCGGTGTCGCGACGGCAGCCGTATCGATCCCCTTCTTCGAGCATGTCGGGTGAAAATTGAAGGTCTCGTTTTGCATTGTACTGCCGGCCTGATTGCTGCTCTGGTTCTCACCGGTTGCTCTAAAAAAGAGCCGAACGAAAGCGAACAGTCCGCTCCGACGGCCACCGTCGATCCCACCACCGTCGCAACCGTCTCCGGCACGGTCGTTCTCGAAGGCCCGCCGCCCACGCTTCGTCCGATCATCATGACCGCCGGGCCGGAATGCGCCAAGTTGCATTCTTCTCCACTCACTTATCCCGAGGTCGTCGTGGGCGGCGGCGGCGTGCTCGCCAATGTTCTCGTCTACGTAAAATCCGGCCTCGGCAATTACCGCTTCGACCTTCCCGCGACTCCCGCCACGCTCGACCAGACGGGGTGCATGTACGAACCCCACGTCCTCGGCCTGATGGCGCGCCAGACGATCGAAATCAGGAATACGGACCCCGTCGTTCACAACGTTCATCCCGTGCCGCACCAGAATCGCGCCTGGAACAGATCGCAGCCGGTCGGCTCCTCTCCGATTGAGGCCTCCTTCGACAACCCTGATTTTGCAATGCCGGTCCTCTGCAATCTTCATCCCTGGATGCGCGCCTACTTGTTTGTCTTTTCCCATCCCTATTTCGCCGTCACCTCGACGGCGGGAACGTTCGAACTGAAGAATCTTCCGCCCGGTACCTACACAATCGAAGCCTGGCAGGAGAAATACGGCACTCAGCAGCAGGTCGTCACGCTGGGACCGCACGAATCGAAGTCCGTCTCTTTCGCCTTCCATTCGGTTGGGGCTTCCGCCAACTAGCGGTGGAAGCACCAGGTCGCGGCTGATTCCATGGCCTTTGCAGGCTGGGGGAACACTTACGAATTCCTTATAGCTTGCTTACATCTCGTTTACCGCCTGCGCGCTAACGTACCGTTGCCGCGCGCGCAACCGTTGGCGCCTGTCGCGCCCTGCGGCACGCGCCTGCGAATCGGCTCTGATGATCAGTTCCCCCCATCCCGGCGACCGGATCGGTCCTTACCGGATCGACACTCTCCTCAAGGACGGCGGCATGGCTTCCGTCTTCAAGGCGACGGATGTCCGTACGGGCCGGCCGGTCGCGATAAAAGTTCCCCATCCACACATGGAAGCGGACGTCCTCTTCTTCGATCGCTTTCACCGCGAGGCCGAGATCGGCAGAAAACTCGATCATCCCGGCGTTGTGAAGGTATTGCCCGACGAGGACTCGGGCCGGGTTTGCATGATCATGGAATGGGTCGAAGGGCGGCCTTTACGCGAAATCCTCGATGAGGAAAAGAAACTCTCCCCCGAGAGGGCCGGGCGCATTGCGCTCCACATCTGCGATGCGCTCGGCTACATTCACAGTCAGGGGGTCGTCCACCGCGATCTCAAGCCGGACAACATCATGGTTGACGCCCAGGACGGGATCAAGCTGATCGATTTCGGCATCGCGGGCGACGCGGCCATGCGCCGGCTGACCTTTGCCAGGTTCACCAAGGCGATGGGAACTCCGGATTACGTCTCCCCCGAGCAGGTGAAGGGGAAGCGCGGCGACGCTCGGAGCGATATCTATTCCCTGGGCGTGATGCTATACGAGATGGTCACCGGCCAAGTGCCGTTTGGCGGACCCAACGCTCTCACTTCTCTGAATCAGCGCCTGCTTGTGCCGCCACCGCCGCCGCGCGAAATCGACCCGGAGATATCGCTTCAGTTGCAGGAGATCATTTATCGTGCCATGGAGCGCGAGCCGGTTCACCGTTACGCGAGCGCGCACGAATTGGCATTCGATCTCGAGCATCCCAATCAGGTTGGAATCGAGGAGCGCCCGCGAAATGGCACGCATTCGGGCGCGCCGACGCGCTCGTCGAGCTGGTCCTACGTCGCGTTGGCGTTGATCCCCATCGTCATCTTCGCATTGCTTCTGTTCTTTGCCCACCAGCGGTAATTGCTCTGCTCAAGTAGCAACTTCGATGAGTCTGCGAAGACTACGGCGTTTGGCTTACTTCGCGGGCCCGTACGATAAATCGATCGGGCGCGGACCCGACGTAGTCGAACGGGAAACAAGTAATCAGCGTCAACTCGTGTTCCCTTGAGGTTTCGAGAACGCTGAGGTCGCTGGGTGGAACGATTTCGGTCCACTCCACCTGGTACTGAAGAGCTCGGCCCGGAGTCTCGAATGTGACCATATCGCCCGGACGAATGAGTCGCAGGGAGCGAAAGAACGTATCGCGGTGTCCGGCGAGAACGACGTTCCCGTCGTCGCCCGGCAAGGTCGTGTCGGGTACGTGACCGACTGCGTGCCGTAGCACTTGGGCGGAGTCTCCTTGCGCCACGATTGCTCGGAGCCCGAGCCGGGGTATCTGGAGCCGTCCGATAACGTTTCCTTCTGCCGGAGCGGTGGATGGGCTCGTCGCTGTCGGCTCCAGAACCGTAGTCTCGAAGTTGCGATCATGGACCGCTTGATAGCTTCGAGCCTCTTCGACCACGTAGCCTGAGTAGCCCAGTGCAACGATCCCGATCAGTACAAGCAGGCCCGAGATGATGCGAAGCACCGCCGTGCGCGCTGCGTGCCGCGGTTTCGTCAAGTGACTGACGGGAATCATGGCGCTTTCCCACCGGAATCTTTTGCGGAATGCTCTTCGCCGGCAGGGAAGTAGCCCGGCTTCGTTCGAGCGTGAAGTCTCCCATATCCGCCGGCATCGACCTTCACTTGAACCTTCCGAAACGCACTATCTCCGTTCCCCTTCGGTGGGATGTACCCGAGCGTGTACTGTTCGCGAAGATCGATTGCGATTTGTTTCGAGATATCGATCACGGATTCCGGAGAGTCGGGAAAATAGGCGATGCCGCCGGTGTCTTTCGAAAGCCGTCGCAAAACGCCCGGGTTCTCCTCTTCGAGCGTCTGACCGACCAGACCGATGCAGTAGACGACCACGTGCGACTGCTGGGCCAGCTTCAGCACCTGAGAAAGCTTTTGTTGGCTGGCATCATCGCCGCCGTCGCTGACGATGATCAGTGCTTTCTTGTCGTGGGTGCCGAGTTCCAGGTGACGGAACCCTTCGACGATCGCGTCGTATAGCGCGGTTTCTCCGCTCGCGGTAACGTTTGCGATCGCCTCATCGAGCTCCATCGCATCGTTCGTGAACTGCTTTCCCCCGAGCGGCTGTAGAGTAGCGTGCTCATTGAAATTCACAACGAACATCTCGTCCTGGCGGTTGCTCGAATGCGCGAACTCGAACACTGCCGTGGCGACCTTCTGCAGTTTTGGACCCATGCTGCCGCTGTGATCGACGATGAGACCCACCGTCACTGGGTTGTCTTCTTTCTGGAATAGAGTGACCTTTTGGAGCTGCCCATTTTCGTAGACGTGGAAATCATCCGGACCCAGCCCGGGAACGAAGTCTCCCTTCGCGTCTGTCACTCGCACGGGAAGCAAGACAAGTTCGGTCCTGACGGAGATTGTAGATTGGGCGTACGCCTCCGAAGAGGGCGTGGATGCCGGCAACAGCTGCCATCCGCTCGTAAGGATCAAGGTGAAACAAAGAGCGGCGAAGACACAGGTGTGAGTGCGCCGCCCGTTGTTGTAGTTGTTGCGTGATTGCTGCATGACGATCGCCGCAGATACCGCTGGTTGGGGAAGGAGCGTTTCGCTCCTTCCCCAACGTTGAGGTTAAGGGTGAGGTGTCAGAAAGCCCGTCTTGCGAACAACTTCAGACCGGCTCCCAGGCTGATCGATAGCAAACCGAGTAGCGCGATCAGCGGAGTCACGCTGGCCGTTTTCGGCAACTGCGCGACCTCCTGACTAGGGGCCGTCTGAATCGCTTCTGCAAGCGGCACTTCCTTTGCTTCCGGGGTGACCGCAACGAGTGGGATGGTCTCCATCTCGCCGGCCGTCGGCTCGACGGTCTCCGCCGGGACCACTTCGTTGGATGCTTGAGCTAGCTCTACCGCTCGCTCCTTGGGGTAGACAAACTCATTCCCGAAATTGTGACCGGGATAGAACCACGCGCGGAGGGCAGCCGGGCGGCCGCTCGGGCGCTCGTGAAATTCGATCACGGTTTCGTCGGCAGGTCCGAGACGATAGTCCGCAATGGTGAGCACTGTCGTGATCAGTTTCATTCCGTCTTCGTTCCATATCTGCACGACGTTCCGGCTCATGTTGCCAGGAAGTACTCTGAGCCTGTATGTTCCGGCCGCCAGGATAATTTTCCCCGGCACTTCCACCGGTTGGTTGAATGTAACTGTGGTGTCTTTGTCGAATCGCTGAGCTTGGGCAGGTGCTGACGCGATGCCGACTAAGACGAAGAGTGTCAGCAGCAGAAACGAGATTCCCTTGAACATTCTCATTTTCATTCCCTCCTGTCAGGCGGCTCCGGACGTGGACGGGAAGAGAAAGAAATATCTGCGTTCGAATGCCGGCTGACCCATCACACTGCATGGACGACTACCAATACGTTCGGTAGTTTCAGCCAGCCGTATTATCCGCTTGCACCCGAGCTACCGCAGTGATCCGAGTCACATCCTGATAATACGACGCGAAGAGGATCTGTATGTCGCGGTCCTGCACGGACTTGCGCCGCCCGCCCCCGTATTGTCGCGAGTCTCCGCCATCTCAAATCCTGATGGCACACACTCCGATTTTGGATTTGCTTGTCTTGTCGCGGCCTTTCTAAAGTGAGATATGAATACATACCCTGAACACGGCGAACGTCACGACATCGACGTTCTCCACGAGATCGGCGAGCGCATTGCCGCATCCGACCCCCTCTCGACTGTGCTCAAACTTGTGGTCGAGTTTGTATCGAGCATCGTGAAGTGCGATTCCTGTTTCATCTACGTTCTCGAAGGCAGTGAGCTCATTCTCCGCGCTTCCAAAAACCCGCACGCGGAGATCGTGGACCGGCTAAGGCTTCGCGTGGGGCAGGGAATTACCGGTTGGGTCGCCGAACACAAAAAGCCCGTGGCGATCGGCAGAAAGGCCGCGCTCGATCCGCGCTTTCAGTCGTTCCACGAGCTGCCGGAGGATCGTTTCGAGGCGTTTCTCTCCGTGCCGGTTTTGTGCCGCGCCAAGCTCGTCGGAGTCGTCAACGTGCAGCACCGCGAGCCGCACGATTACAGCGAGCGCGAAATCCACCTGATCTCGACGATCGGTTTTCTGGTGGGACCCGAAATCGAGCTGGTCCGTCTCGAAACCGAGAGCTCGAGACTCTCCGAACTCTCCGAGGCGCGACAATTGGTGGAACGGGCGCAGAAAGCGCTAAGCCTTAGCCTGCGGATCAGCGAGGAGGATGCCTATCTGGTCTTGCAGAAGGAAAGCCGGCAGCGCCGCAGGTCAATGAAGGAAATCGCCGAGGCCATCCTCATCTGGGACGAAATCCTCAGTTCGCAGCGCGGCTCCCACCCCTGTTAATTGATTGTGCCGCGTTCCGTCTGATTCAAGAAGCGGATCACGCGTTCTTCATACTCTGCCGGGGCACGACCGAGAGCGGAAGCGTGTTGCGCCCCGCCCACTTCCCACAGTTCCTTCGGCCCGCGTGCGGCACGGTAGATTCGTTCGGCGTGCCGGCAAGGGATCGTGTGGTCACGCGTTCCGCAAATCAGGAGCACGGGAAACGCGCGCGCCGCGACAGCTCGTTCCGGTGATACGTCGCCGGGATTGAATTTCCCGGCCTGTGCTACTCCATACATTCCCTCAATTGTCGCGGGGCGAAACAGCGTCTTGCCAAGAAAGGGGCTGAAATGCAATCCCGCATAGTCGTAGCTGACTTCGCGCAAATCTGCAAACGGGTCTTCCGCGATGACGCCCTCGATTCGCGGCTCGACGGCAGCCGATTGCAGCGCAATCGCAGCGCCCATCGAAATCCCGAGCGCGTACAAGTGAGACACTTTTTCCGTTGAGTACAGCGCATTCGTAATCGCAACCGTGTCGTACCGTTCTTTCCAGCCGTACGTCGCGATGTCACCGCCGCTCTCTCCGTGGGCGCGCGAGTCCATCATGATGACGCTATAGCCGTGGCGCAGCAGAATCTCGGCCGGGCCGAGAACGCCGGTGCGATTGTCTGAAACGCCATGGAAGAGCAAAACCCAGTCGCCGTTCGGCGAAGGAGGATGAACCTTCCATCCGCACAACTCGATACCGTCGGGCGCCCGAACATCAAAGTCGGTTTTGGTTGCGCCGGTTCGTTGGAAGATCCGATCGGCCTGGGCCCGGCGGGCGGGATTCAGGTTCATCGGATGCAGCACGCCCGGACCCAGTGCACGCCCAGCAAGCGCGACAGCGCCTTCAGCCAGTACCAGCGCGGCGATGATGTAGGCGATCCGGCGCATGAATCTCTACTTACTTCAGTGTTACGAAATAGAAGGGCGTGAAGTTCCAGTGCTGAGCGGCTACGGCTTGGGGTGCTCGCGGACCATGCGAATCGGCTTGACGATCAGACCCTTGGGCGTCTCGGGATCGCTCTCCAACAGCGGGGTGAGTTCGCCTTCGTCGGCGGTCTTCAAAACGAACTTCCATTGCGTCCCGCCGCGATATTGATCCTTCTCGAGGACCAGGAAAAGCAGCGCGCCTTCTTTGAAACGGACATTGAGGAGCGGAGCGTCGCCGGCATCCGCGTGAGTGTCGTCGTTCAGGTTTCCCTCCTTATCGACGCCGACGTCGAAATTGTTCATTGTGCCGGAGAGTTTCCCTCCATGTTCCTTCAACACAAGGATCGCGAAAACCTTGCCCTGGAAGCTGCCTTTCCAGGTGCCCACGAATGCCTTGAGGTCGGGCGAATTTTCCGCCGGCTGCTGATTGCGAGGGCGGGCGGAAACGGAGAAAGAGAACGCAGCGAGGCAGAAAACGAGCAGGGTCGGGCCGCCCGGAAGAAAGAGGGACGCCCGGCGTCCGCCGGCTGCACGACTACGGCTCACGATTCTCATCGTAAATACCTTCCTAAGCGCTACGATCCCGTCGAGGAGTAGTGGCGTGTGCCGAGGTTCCACAGCGAAATGGACAGCACGAGAAACACGACCGCGACCACGGGCACGAGCGGCGCGTACTCCGGCGCGACCGCGCGCCCGAGCATCTTCACGCTCGGATAGAACGACGCAAGCCCAAAAGGAATGATCCAGCAGAGGACGAACTGCACCGCGCCGCTATAGATCGAGAGCGGATAGCGGCCGAAAGCGATCACGTTCCACACCGGCGGATGAACCCCCACGCGATCCTCAAACCAGAACGACACCGTGGTCAAGATGAGGAAGATCGAGATGTAGATCACGCTCGCGCAGATTCCGAAAAAAAGGAGCATCGCCAGTTTGCCTGGCGTCCACGCGACGTGAAGGCGATGCGCCGCCCACACCATGCAGAACAGGCCCGTGACGATTCCTTGCAGCGCCTCGATGCGGAACGTCTCAAAAAGAATTTGAAAGAGGGATGAAATCGGCCGGAGCAGGATGCGGTCGAATTTGCCTTCGATGATGTAGTCGTTGCCGAAGTTATAGAGATTTCCCATGAGAATACTGAGCACACCGTAGGGAATCAGAGAAAAGCCGTAGAGAAAAAGCTCTTCGGGGAGACTCCACCCGGCGAGCTGCGGCGCTTTGCGGAACAGCACGAGCACGAAGGCTAAGCCGAAGATCGTCGCGGCGAAGCTGGTGATCACGCTGATGACGAAGTCGCCGCGATAGCCGAACTGCACCTTCGCATACTGCGTGAAGTAGTCGAAGAAAAGCCCGAGATAGCGTGCAATGTTGCGGACGGGCGCCGTGAGGCCGGTGGATTCGCGAACCGGGCTGGATTGTGTCGTCATCGTCTCAGCCTTTCTGATCGTCATCCTCCCTGAATCGTCATCGAGCCGAGGCAGTGGTTCCACCACAGGTGGGCGGAAACGAGCAGCGCGACGACCCAGAGCCATTGAACTCCGAGGGCGCGCAGCGCCTGCGAATGGTCCAGGTTGCCGAGATAGATTTGCAGCGGCGTGTAGGCGATGTGCTCGAAGGGGAGCCACGCCATCACTTTGCGAATGCCGTCCGGAAAGAACGACATCGGCAGCAGCAGACCCGAAAGCAGCTCGATCAACCATTGCTTTGCGCGCACGAGCGCGAGGATCGACTTCAACGGGATCGCGCAGGTTCCGATAATGAAGCCGATCGCGCCCATTAGGAAGAAGCTCCCGACGACCGACGCGAGGAAAATATAGAAATGCTCGCGCGAAGCCGGTCCTTGCATCGGAAAGACAAACGCGATGACGAGAGCGGTCGGGAGAGTGAGAAGGACCAGGCGGAAGGCCGATTCTCCCATCGAGCGGCAGATCCACATCCACTGCATCGATACGGGCTTGATGAGGTCCATGGCGATCCTGCCGTCGATTACTTCGTAGGCCATCTCCTGGTCAATGGTGTTCGTGTAGAAGGAGCGAATGATCCAGCCGACGCTGACATAGGTGAGCATTTGCGCCATGTTGTAGCCGGCGATCGACTGCCCGGGATGATAGACGGCCTTCCA
The DNA here is from genome assembly GCA_049523255.1 of Candidatus Acidiferrales bacterium. Lineage (GTDB taxonomy): Bacteria > Acidobacteriota > Terriglobia > Acidiferrales > UBA7541 > Palsa-295. Next base: position 214,055 of record JBEKNB010000002.1, read on the forward strand.
GATGAAGTAGTAGATCGTGACGTTGAGCGAATACGTGATGATGCCCGTGAAATAGCGCAGGCGGAACGCAAGGATGTTGACGAACCCCACGCGCACGAATTCCGCGTACGGCGCGAGAGATTCGATCATCTTACTCATTGCCCTGACGCCTCGCAGAATCTGGCTCGCAAATCATGCCCCGAAAGTGTAGCGATTCGACAGGGAGCCGATCCTTTGTTTCCAAGGGGTTACGCGTGTTCCTGCTCGACAGCGTAGCGATTAGAAATCGGGTACCGTGGGGCCCTTTTGGCGGCAGGCAAACGCCTCCCGCCCGCGGCGCGTTTCCGGTGCCTTGAGACCGCCCTACGCCGAATTGGATACGTATCATCATCACAGAAAAATGGTAATACCTTGCAGGCGGAACGCAAGCACAAAAGCCTGTGGACTTTTGAAAGCCTCCTACACGTTGACTTCGAGGGAGGCTTCGCCGGCGTAGATGCGCTTGACGATTTCCTCGATGGGCTCGTCTTCGATCAGCAAGTCGCGGACTTCGACGGCGCCCAGAATCTGGCGGATCAGATCGGCGGTGGCGACTTTGGCGCGGTCGAAGCGGATGCGATAGGTGAGCTCATCGACCTGTTCGAGTTCGAGGCCGTCGCGCGAAAAGGCCGAGACACGCGCCACCTGGGCCCGATCTTTCAGCGCAAATTTCACCTGTTTCGTGCGCAGAAGCCTCTGCTTCAGGTCTTCGAGCGGGCCGTCGTAGAGGACGCGTCCGTGGTCGATGATCATGATGCGGCGGCACAGCTCTTCGATATCGTCGAGGTCGTGAGTGGTCAGCAGCACGGTGGTGCGAAACTCGCGGTTGATCGAGCGCAGGAACTGGCGGATATGATCCTTGGCGACCACGTCCAGGCCGATGGTCGGCTCGTCGAGGAAGAGCAGCGGAGGATTGTGCAGGAGCGCGGCGGCGAGATCGCAGCGCATACGTTCGCCGAGCGACAGCTTCCGCACTGGCGTGTGCAGGTAATCGCGAATGCCGAGAATTTCGTCGAAGCGCTCCATGCGGGCATCGAAATCGCGCTGCGAGACATCGTAGATGCGGCGCAAGAGCTTGAACGACTCGACCACGGCGATATCCCACCAGAGCTGCGTGCGCTGCCCGAAGACGGCGCCGATCGTCTTGACGTATTGCGTGCGCTGGCGAAAAGGCACGAAGCCGTTGACGCGGATTTCGCCGCTCGTCGGGACGAGGATGCCCGTCAGCATTTTGATGCTGGTGGATTTGCCGGCGCCGTTCGGGCCGATATAGCCGACCATTTCGCCGCGGCCGATCGAAAAACTCACACGGTCCACAGCCGCGACGGTGCGGTAGTCGCGCACGAAAAGATTCTGGATCGAGCCCCAAAGTCCTTCGCGGCGCTGAAAGCTGCGGAAATGCTTCGAGAGTTCGTGGACGTAGATGGGAACGTCGGGAGTCATGAACAGGGGAAGATTCTAACATCTGCGGCGCGAGCGTGCCGGGCTAGGCGGGGTGGCCGCGCGAAACAATCTCCCGTACGCGGGCCACGATTTCAGCGATGCGCACCGGCCGATAGAACACGGTATCGACCGGCGGAAGCGGGACAGTTTCCGTGCGCGAGGCGATTAGAATCGCAGGAACGCGCGCGATCAGTTTTTGGATTGCGGGGTCGCCCGCGAACTCGGCGAGAGCCTCGATCACGAGGGCGGTGGGCATCTCGCCCGCGGCGATGGCGCGGCCTGCTTCGGAGGCGGACTCCATACCGAGGGCCTGGATGCCCTGTTCGCGAAGTTCAGCGCGCACGCTGGTGCGCAGCTTCCAGTCGCGCGCGATCACGAAAACGACCGGCATCCTGGCGGCGAAGTATAGCATCGACGTATGTTGCGGCCCGGGCGATCTCCGCGCGTCTTTTCTGCAGGCCGGGCGCCTGAGCCCCAGGCTTCGCGAACTGGCCGGGCGATGCGATTCGCGAACCCGCCGGGCGTTTGTGCGGGCCAGCCCGGAAGCGGTTCTGTTACAATTTTGTGATCTTGGGGCACGACCGCGCCCGAAGTGCGGCCGACCATGGCGAAAAACAACAAACGAAAAACGATCGTCGTGGTGGCAAGTCTTGCCGTACTGGTGGTCGCGATACTAGCCTTGCGCAAGAAGGCGCCGCTCGTGCCGGTCATGAACGTCGTGCGCGAGGATCTGAACGCGACCATCACGAGCAACGGCAAAGTCGAGCCGATTTCTCCCGATGTCGCGCGAGCCGAATTCGCAACGTTCGTGGACAAGGTGGACGCGATCGAAGGGCAGGCGGCGAACCGCGGCCAGGTGATCCTGACGCTCGACGCGGCGGACGTCCGCTCGCAACTCGCCCAGGCGCGCGCCGCGCTGCTCACGGCGCAGACAGATCTGCGGAATGCGCGCTCCGGCGGCTCGCCGGATCAGGTAGCGCAGCTCGCTGGCGATTTGAAAGCCGCCCAGGTGCAAGTGGCGAACCTCGAACGAAATGAAAAAGCGCTCGAGGGGCTGGTCGCCAACCATGCCGCGACATCCGATGAACTCGCGCAGAATCAGGCCAACCTTGCCAAGGCCCGCGCGAATCTTCAGGCGCTCGAAGCCAGGAAGCAGGATCTGACGGGGCGGTCATCGGCGATCGTAGAAAGCGCGACGTTGCGCGTCAGCGAGGCCCAGGAACAGGTGCAGTCCCTCGAAGAAAAGGTCCGTTCGGCGACCGTCGTGGCGCCGTTCGACGGAACGCTATATTCGCTGCCGGTAAATCGCGGGGATTACGTGAAGCTCGGAGACACGCTGGCGGAGATGGCGGATTTGCGGCACGTGCGCGTGCGGGCCTTCGTGGACGAGCCCGACCTCGGGGGCCTCGAGCCGAATCAGGACGTTGAAGTGACGTGGGATGCGAAGCCCGGCCGCACGTGGACGGGCCACACCGAGCAGGTGCCGAAGCAGGTGGTAACGCGCGGGATGCGCAGCGTGGGGGAACTGCTGTGCTCGGTGGACAACGAGAAGCTCGAGTTGCTGCCGAACGTCAACGTAGAAGTGCGGATTCTGGTTCGCGAGCGACACGGCGTGCTGGTGGTGCCGCGCGAGGCGGTCCGCGAGGATGACGGGCAGCACTACGTTTTTCTGCTGATGGGCAACACCCTTCAGCGGCGCAACATCTTCCTAGGTATCGCGAGCGCGTCGAAATACGAGGTCACGTCGGGTCTGGAGACGAACGACCGCGTCGCGCTGCCGCGCGAGCGCGTGCTTCACGATGGGATGGAAATACGGCCGACGGGGGAAGAATGACATTGGCGTACCGCTGGAACGGAGTGCTGCGGGCCGCTCTGTGCGTGGCTGTGATTTCATCGTGGGCGCCGCTGCGGGCGGGCGCGCGCGCGGCGGATACGCCGGGCGCGATTCAGATGGCGCAGAGACAGTTCAACCAGGGAAACTATGCAGGCGCGATTTCCACGCTGCAGCCGGCCGTTTCCCAGAGCCCGCCGAGCGCGGAGGCGTTTTACTGGCTCGGACGCAGCTATTATGAGCTTCGCGACTTCGACAACGCCGTCGCGAGCGCCGAAAGGTCGGTCGCGCTCGATCCTAAGAACTCGGTCTATCACCAGTGGCTCGGCCGCGCGTACGGCGAAAAGGCCGACATCGACCGGAGTTTTTCGCTCGCGAGAAAAGTGAAGAAGGAGTTTCAGGCGGCGGCCGGCCTGAATCCATCCAACATCGCCGCGCGGCGCGATCTCGAGGAGTACTGCCTCGACGCCCCGTGGATCGCGGGCGGGAGCAAGGATGAGGCGCTCCAGCAGGTCAACGCGATTGCGGCAGTCGATCCGGTCGAAGGCCACCTGGCGCGAGCGCTTTACGATCGGGAAGGCCTGAAAAACAACGAGCAGGCCGAAAGCGAATACCGCCAGGTTCTCAGCGCGCAAACAAAAAATCTTGACGCGTACTTCGAGGTCGCCGACTTCTTCGCGGCCCAGAACAGGCCGGCCGACATGGAGACGGCGATCCAGGCGGCGGCTCAGGTGAGTGCCAGCGACCCGCGCATCGCATTTTACCGCGGTGTGGAGGACGTCCTTGCGAAACAGAATCTGCCGGGCGCCGAGCAGAGCCTGAAGTCGTATCTCGCAAGCACGCCAGAAAGAAGCGATTGGCCGGCGCACGCGTCCGCGCGAATATGGCTCGGAAGGCTTTACGAGGCCCAAGGGAAGCGCGCTGAGGCGGCGGAGCAATATCGAGCGGCGCTGCAATTGGAACCGAGGCGAAAGGATGCGCGCGCGAGCCTCGAGAAGCTCGAGAAAGGCTCGCAGTAGGCGCGCGACCGGAAAGGTGTTCGCGCGGACTCCTTCGATGATCAGCATGCGAAACACGCGGGCCCTCTGGAGCGAAATATTCCAGCTCGCGATCCAGGCGCTGCGCGCGAATAAGGTCCGCTCGCTGCTGACCATGCTGGGCGTCGTGATCGGGAGCGCGTCGATTGTGCTGGTGGTCACGGTCGCGCTTGCAGGCAGGCGCTACATCGTCGCGCAGATCGAAGGCATCGGCTCGAATCTGGTCTATGCGCAGCTCCTCGGTTCCGGGGAGTCCGAGGCCTTGACGCTCGCGGACCGCCTGACGCCCGCCGATCTGACGGCGGTCAAAGAAGGGCTGCCGCAGCTTGTGATCAACGCCGCCGCGACCAACTGGCTCTCGACGACGGTGGACGTGAACGGCCGGGCGCGCACGATCAATCTGGTCGGCGTAACCGAAGACTTCGAGAAGATCCGCAACCTAGAAATTCTTCGCGGGCGTTACTTCGGTCAGGACGATCTCCACTCCCGCACGAAGGTGTGCCTCCTGACCGAGGAGCTGGCCCGGCGCGTGTTTCCCTACGAAAATCCCGTCGGCCGGGATATCCGCGTGGGCGAACTTGATTTCACGGTCATCGGTGTGTTCCGGGAGCGAGCGGCCACGCTTGCTCAGACGGAGATCACAAAGGAATCGGTACTTGTGCCGTTTTTCCTGCTGCGGAGTTACACGGGCAACGACAGTTTCGCGACGCTCTACGCGCGGGCGGACACCGCGGACGACGTACCCACCGTCACCCGCCAGGTCGCCGAAATTCTTCGAAGCCGCCATCGTCCGGGCGCGCATTACAGCGTCCAGAACCTCGCCGGGATTCTCGAGACGGCGCGGAATATCGCGCTGGCGGTGACCGTCGTTTTGGTGCTGCTCGCGCTGATCGCGCTCACGATCGGCGGCGTCGGGATCATGAACATCATGCTGGTTACGGTGATCGAGCGGACGCGCGAGATCGGAATCCGCAAGGCCATCGGCGCGACGCGAGACGCCATCCGCTACCAGTTCCTAATGGAAGCGATGGTGATCAGCGGGATGGGGGCACTCGCCGGAATCTTCATCGCGATCTCGATTCCGGCGCTCCTCAATTTTCTGATCGGTTTTTTCCCGGATGCGGGAGATGTTCACGCTCCCGTATCATGGGTCTCGGTGGTTCTTGCGTTTGTAGTATCCTGCTCGACGGGTCTGATATTCGGTTATTTGCCGGCGAACCGCGCCGCCGGACTTGATCCTGCGCAATCGCTCCATCATGAATGACATCGCGAATCGCTTGCGAAGCATGAACACAAAAGGCCGCCGCTTTTCCATGCTGATAGCGGTCCTGCTGCTCTCCGTTGCCGGGCCTGCGCGCGGCCAGGACGCGCAAACTCTGACCCTGCACCAGGCGATCACGCTCGCCTTGCAGAACAGCCGCGACCTGAAGCTGGCGCGCGTGCAATACAACGTCGCGCTCAACGAGGCTGGAGTGGATCGTGCGGCGTTCCTTCCGAACGTGTATACCGGTTCGGGCGCGGCCTACACGCACGGCTTTCCGTCGCTTCCCGGCGGCCAGGCGCCCGCAGTCTTCGAACTGGACTACACGCAGACGCTTTTCAATCCGTTGCTGAAAGCCCAACAGCACGCGGCGGAAGAACGGGCCAAGAACCAGAAGCTCGAGATGGACCGGGTGCGCGACGACGTCATCGTGCGCACTGCGGCCGGCTATCTCGAGTTGGCGAACGTGCGGCATTCGCTGGAACTGATGCGCAACGAGCAGGTCAGCGCCGAGAAGATTCTGGGAGTGGTTCGCGAGCGAGTTGCGGCGAACCAGGAACTTCCCATCGAAATCACGCGCAGCGAGCTGGCGGCGGCTCGCGTCGAAGAGCGCATCGTGAAACTCGAGGGCCGCGAGGAGGCGCTTGCCGCGCAGATCCGCGACCTGACGGGCGTTCCGGACGGCCAGTCTGTCGAGGTCGACCAGGAGGAGCCGTCGTTTGCGACCAACGCCCAGCAGAGCGAGCTGGTGAGCCTGGCGCTACAGAACGATCGCAGCGTCGAAGAGGCCGAAAACGAGCGCGCCGCCCGCGAGAAAATCCTGCGGGGCGCGCAGTGGAGCTATTTCCCGACCGTGGATCTGGTAGGCCAGTACACTGTCCTCAGCAAGTTCAACAACTACAGCGAGTTTTACCGGGCGTTCGAGCGCAACAACGTCAACGTGGGCGTGCAGGTCACGATTCCGCTGTTTGCCGCGAAGACTTCGGCGAACGTGGCGCTCGCGCGAAGCCAGCTGAACGCCGCCGAACTGACGCTGGGCAACACGCGCCAGGGAATCCGCGCCGATGTCGAGCAGAAGGCCCGCAGTGTGCGCGAACTCGATGCCACCCGCGAAGTGGCGCGCCTTGATCTGCAGCTCGCCCAGGAAACGCTGCAGCTGACGCAGGTCCGGTTCGACCAGGGCCGCGCGACGCTCCAGGAAATAGAACAGGCCCGCCTGGACGAGAGCGACAAGTGGGTCGCCTTCCTGGACGCGAATTTCGCCCGGCAGCGGGCCCAGCTCACGCTCCTCCAGGCGACCGGGCAGTTAGCCAAGGTTTTTCAATGAGATGCATCGAAAAAAGGTTAGCTTTGGCCGAGATACGGAATAGATTAGAATGAATGTTTGAACATGTCCTGTTTGCCATTCTGTGAGGGAGATAGATAAATGGCGTCCGTCATGAAAACGCTGTTGCTGAACCCGCCGAGCTTCGACAAGTTTGACGGCGGCGCAGGCTCTCGCTGGCCTGCCACGCGGGAGATCGAGTCCTACTGGTACCCGGTCTGGCTCGCTTATGCCGCAGGCATGCTGCCAGGAAGCCGCCTGCTCGACGGTCCGCCGCACCACATCTCCCCCGCCGAAGTGATCCGCACGGCGCAGGATTACGAGTTCCTCGTGCTGTTTACATCCACGGTTGGCTTCAACGCCGACCTCCGCATGGTACGCGCCATGAAGGAGAAGAAGCCGGACCTGAAGGTCGCCTTCGTGGGCCCGCACGTCCAGATCAAGCCGGCGGAGAGCCTTCTCGCAAGCTCCGATATCGACTTTGTCGTGCGCGGAGAGTTCGATCACGCCGTCGTGGAATACGCGCAGGGAAAGCCTCTTTCGGAGATCGGGAACGCCAGCTACATTGTGGACGGCAAGGTGATCCACAACCCCTCGCGTCCGCCGTTGCAGACCGAGGAACTCGATGCTCTGCCTTTTGCCACCGACGTCTATCAGCAGAATTTGACGATCGAAAGCTACAACGTCCCGTTCCTGCTGCACCCGTTCATTTCGTTCTATACGGCGCGCGGTTGTCCGGCGCTCTGCACGTTCTGCCTGTGGCCCCAGACGCTTTCCGGGCACGCCTGGCGCACGCGATCGGTCGAAAACGTCGCGCGGGAATTCCGCCAGGCTCACAAGATGTTCCCGCAGGCGAAGGAGTTCTTTTTCGACGACGACACGTTCAACATCCGCAAGGACCGCGTCCTCGCGCTCTGCAAGGAATTCAAGCCGGTCGGCTTCCGCTGGTCCTGCACCGCGCGCGTCCACGGCGATTACGAGACCCTGAAGGCCATGGCCGACGCCGGCTGCCGGCTGCTGATCGTGGGCTTCGAATCGGGCGACGCGCAAATCCTGAAGAACATTAAGAAGGGCCAGACGCTCGAGATGGGCCGCAACTTCGTGAAGAACTGCAAGAAAGTCGGCATCCACGTCCACGGCGACTTCATCATCGGCCTGCCGGGCGAGACCAAGGACACCATCGAGAAGACCATCCAGTTCGCCAAGGAGCTCGATTGCGAGACGATTCAGGTCTCCATGGCCCACGCGTATCCCGGCACCGAGCTTTACGACAAGGGCCAGCGCGAGGGCTTCCTCGCCGGTGAAGCGATCACCGATGACGGCGGCCACCAGCTCCCACACCTCGAATACCCCGGCCTTTCGAAGGAATACATGGTCGAGTCCGTGAACCGCTTCTACGACAGCTACTATTTCCGCCCCCGCGTCGCCTGGCGCATCGTCCGCGAGGCCCTGTGGGATGGGCACGAGCGGAAGCGCCTCTATCACGAGGCGGTAGATTTCCTGAAGCTGCGCGCGGACCGGATCAAAGTGGCTCGAGCCCGCAAGGGAGTCGATAAGAAAGCGCTCGTAGCCGTCCCGCCCATGCCGCCGATCGATACCACTTCGGGGGTTGGCGAGTCGCAAGGCGCATGACCGCATCGAAGGGCCTGCACCTTAAGACCGCCATTCTCATCTTGATCATGATCTCCGTCGCCCCGCTCGGCGACACGTTCCTCGGCAAGGGCATGAAGCAAGTGGGTGCGATGACGAGTTGGGCGCCCGCCGATCTTTTCCATTTCTTTTTTCGCGCATTCACCACGGGCACGATTTGGATTGGCATTAGCCTCCTCCTCACCTACTTTGTCGCCTACTTGCTCGTGCTTTCCTGGGCGGACTACAGTTACGTGCAGCCGGCCTCTTCAGCCTCGTACGTCCTGATTGCGCTTCTGGCCCACTTCATTTTGCGCGAAGGAATCTCTCCCATACGTTGGGCGGGCGTCGGGGTGATCTGCCTGGGCGTTTTCGTCGTCGGTCACACCCACCCGCAGACCCCGGAGCACCATTCGTGGTGACTCAGACCGTTTTCTACATTTTGATCGTCTTTGTTGGCACCGGCGGCGAGCTTTGCGTCTCGCGTGCGATGAAGACGATCGGGGAGGTCACGGATTTCCGTCCGCACGCCATCGCTCGCGTCGTGGGACGCGCGCTCGCGATTCCCCGGATGTGGGCGGGCATCGCGCTGATGGCTGTGGCTTTCTTCGCATTGCTTGGGATGCTCTCGCTTGCCAAGGTCAGCTTCGTCTTTCCGTCCACGGCGCTCAGCTATGCGGCGGGCGCTCTTGGAGGTAAGCTCTTCCTGCGCGAGCGGGTGACGCCCCAGCGATGGTTCGGCGTTCTGCTCGTGTGCATCGGCGTTGTCCTAGTGTTCATCGGTAAGGGCTAGCGGGCAAAGGACAGCAGCATGACCGGCTGGACGGCAGTTCGCGACGCGCTTCTCGTGCTGGCGGTCGCGCCCTTCGCCTACTATATGGCCGCGATCATCGCCGCCGGAAAATTCTTCCGCGGGTCGGCCGCCGATGCTCCGGAAGCCCGGCCGGATTTCACTCCCCCCGTCAGCATCCTGAAACCCATCTACGGTCTCGACCGCGAGACCTACGAAAACTACGCGAGCTTCTGCCGCCAGGACTACCCCGAATTCGAGATTCTCTTCTGCGTTACGGACAAATCCGAGCCCGCGATCCCGGTGATCGAAAACCTGGCTCGCGATTTTCCCTCGTGCTCGATTCGCCTGCTGATCGGCTCGGAGCCGGTCGGCGCGAGCGACAAAGTCAACAAGCTCTGCCGCATGGCCCGCGAGGCGCGGCACGAGGTCGTCATCGTCACCGATAGCGACGTGCGCGTCGAGCCGGGCTTTCTGCGCGCGATCGTCGCGCCGCTGCGCCAACCCAAGGCCGGCGGCGTCACCTGCCTCTACCGCGGCCTCACCGACGGCTCGTTCGCCGCCGACCTCGAGGCCATTGGCAACAGCGCCGATTTCGCCCCTGGCGTGCTCGTCGCGTGGCTCGCCGCCGGAAGCCGCGTGGACTTCATGCTCGGCGCGGTGATGGCCACCACGAAAGAGCGTCTCGCCGAAATCGGCGGCTTCGAATCGCTCGCCGATTATCTCTGCGACGACTACGAACTCGGCCACCGCATCGCCGCGCGCGGCTATCCCGTCGAACTGAGCCGCTTTCCCGTGGACATCGTCTACCCGCATGAAACGCTCGGCGATGCATTCCGCCATCAGCTTCGCTGGAACCTGGCGATTCGCCATTCGCGGCCGTGGGGCCATCTCGGCATGATCTTCACGCATGGCCTGGTGTGGGCTGTAGCGGGGACGTTCCTCGCCCGGTCCTGGCCCGGGGTCCTGGGATTCACGGCGGCCTACTGTTTGCTCCGCGTCGAGGTGGCGCTCAGCGTCGGCGCGCGCGGAATGCGGGATCCGATCGTGCGCCAGAAGCAATGGCTGTTGCCGCTCCGCGACGCCTTCGCATTCGTCGTCTGGCTCGCGAGCTTCTTCCCGCAGCGCATCCACTGGCGCGACCGCCAGTTCTACGTCCGCGACAAGCGCCTCGTCCCGATCCCGCGACGCGGCCCGTAGGGCGCTGTACTATGTGTTGGACGTACGCTTACCGTGGACGAAATTTCTTTACACCAAAAGGACCTGCGCCCCCAAACGCATCGGCGTAAAATTTATTTTAGTATCCTCGAAGTACGTCAAGGCGTTCCCTTGGCTCCTGCCAGCCTCTAGTCTTCCTCGATGCCTGGCGGCTTTCTCGGCGGCGCCGTTGACGAAATTCCTCTGCGCCAGTAAAGTAGATGCAGGTCGCGTCCGCGGCCTTTTTTGTTGTCTCCCATCGGCTGGGAGGTCGTACAATTGGCAGTACATCAGATTCTGGATCTGATTATCCTGGTTCGAGTCCAGGCCTCCCAGCCAAATCTCTAACGCCTTTTCTTTCAGTAGCTTGCAAGCATCAGTTTCTCTTGGTGTCTATCGAGCCGTTGTCCCTCGCCACAATTCTCGCCGGCTTTGAAATCACGTCAGGCCGCGGGAAGCTGAGGGAGATGTCGGGCTGCAACGGACTCATCGACTCGTTATAGTCTCGATTGTGCTGCGCGTGAGTGTGTACGCTGTGGGGGATTGGATCCCGACTGGTGATATTTACGTCGCCTTCCTGCATGACCAACACGTGAGGAAGAAAGGTGCAATTCTTCTGGTCAATCTGAGCCGGTGGGAAGGAAAACGCTTTCCCGTGCTGGATATCGTCGATCCAGACAACAGCATCATCTACACCGTCGTTCTCCACTCGCACCGAATAGACTTCGCGAGTTTCCCCGCAGACGTCGACATCCTGCGCGACTTGAATCCTCCTGCGTGGCGGCGGCGCTCCCTGCAATTGAACTCTGCCCTCAACCACGCTTCCGGGTAGTTCCTGCACTGTATATTGCGGGGCACTTTGTTCCTTTGATCTTCCACATCCGAAAAGCACAGTAGACAGGATGATCGCCGCCGCGACCCACCGGTCCGTCGAAAAATACTTACATAGGGCCCATCTTGATCTTGATTCCCCGAGCATCGAACCTTCTCCTGTCCCACTACGTCCATTTCGGATTCGGCAGCGTGCACAATCCGTTGAACCTCTAATGAACGATTTAGTTGAAGTCACATAAGGGCACAATGAAGATCACATGTTGAAATACAGTAGACAGAGGCCCTTCAATGGCGAGTTGATCTAATTGATCGGCGAGCACGGCAACGCTGAGCAATAACCCCGCAGCCAGTACGGCAGTGACGATTTTCTCATTCATGCGGCGCTTTCCTCGCGGAGCGTCTTCCCACTCAGCCGGGCTATGACGGCATGAACCAAGCCCGCGAAAACGATGAGCCAGACGATCAACGCAATAAAGACGAAGTACTGTGGAATCGGCCGCAGGAAGGTCAGTCCGGTCACTTCAGCCAAGCGGTAGGTACAGGTCGTGTACATGCCAAGCGGAAAAACCATGCCCCAGTAGAGTGGATCGTAGACGAAGGGCAGCCGTTTGTAAGCGTGACGCCAAACGGCCAGGATGGCCAACATCGGAAACCACCAAGTTGCCGTCGACCAGTAAAACAGTGTGAAACCCTTCACAAATGGAGCGATCTGCTGCAAGAGGTCCACGCCGGCGGAAAAACGCAGGAGCATGGCGCCGCCTAAGGCCGAAACGGCCATCGCGCCCATGTTGATCCAATAATGCGCCATTCCCCCGCTTGACCAAAGCGCGACAGATACAAAAGCAATCTTGTCGATCTGGCCGGGGAACGCCTGCATTATCTGGGCACCAAGCGTGGCGACAGCTTGCGTGGCGACCACGGCGACGAGCCACCCGCTGTGAATGCCCTCCGCCAGGGTTGGCTTCTTCTCCTTAACGGTGAAGGCCGCGAACACCGCGTAGACGATCACCCGGCGACCAGCGTGAAGAACCCGACACCCACCTGGTGATCGATTAGGTCTTGGAAGACCGCCCGCGGGAAGAACACTATCCGGGCCAGGGTCATGGCCACTAGGAGCACATAGGCGATGAGGCTGATTCCCGCGAGCACGCGACCCACCAGAAACATTCCGGTGAGGTGCGCGGCGATGGCCACGATTCCGGTCGCCATCACCATCGCAAAGTACGCGGGACTTAGCGTGCGTACCTGCTCCCGGACCACCGGCCAAATCGTGACGCGAGTCATCGCTGCTGGTTTGGAGAGGTGTCCCACTGCAGTCATCCGCGATGCTCCTTAGCGGCTCACTCGCGCTTGCGCCGGCGGGACCGATGGCTCGTTGGCTTGCACGGGGGAAGCTTGCGGCAAGATCTCCTCGCGAGCGTATTTGAGAATCCAGGCCATCGAAAGCGAAAACAACGCGAGAAAGATGAACGTGATGAAACCGATGGCATAGCCGGGCTGACCGAGATTGCGCACGGCAAAGGCCATTACCGGTGGAATCACGAATCCACCGAACGCGCCGAGTCCACCCACCCATCCGGCAGCGCCTCCCACGGCTTGCGGAACTGCCTGGGGCACAATCTTGAAAACCGCTGCGTTGCAAATTCCCATGCCGAACGCCATCAAGATCTCTCCCGGAACGGCAAGTTCAAACTGGCGCGAACTCGTCATCACCAGCGCACCGACCAGCGTGATCAACAGCGCCAGAATCGCCGTGTTTTCTCCTCCTTCTTGCAGTCGATCGGAAAGCACGCCGCCCGCAACGCGGATCAACGAGGCGACAATCGAGAACACTGCGGTCAACATCAGGGCATGCCCCACGCTCACGCCGAAGAACGAGGTCCAATAGATGGGCAGCCAAGCGGTCAGCGCCATGAAACCACCGAAGGTTGTGAAGTATATCCAGACGAGCGCCCAAGTCCGCCACACTCGAGCAGAAGTTCGCAGGCTGTCCTTCAGGCTTCCAGCCGGAAATAGATCCTGTCCGAGATCGTGTGCGCGAACGCGCGCATCCGCGGGTGCCAGGCCCTTCTTTAGGAGCTGAAAATAAGGGCTATTCCTTCCAAGGGCTGCATAGAAAATCGTCCCAGTGGTGAGGATGCACAGCCAGAGAATGTAGGACCACGCAAGGCCGAACTGACGCAGGGCAAACGGCACGAGCAGCAGGAAAATGCCCGGTGCAACATTGCCGACTCCTGCGAAGATGGCGAGCGCGCGTCCCTGTTTCCGTTGCTGGAACCAATACGAAACCTGGCTGATACCAACGGAGAACGTTGCGATCCCGCAGCCGCTCAATACACCGAGGACCATCAGCAGCGGATAGCTTGCGTAGCTGAGATGTGTGGGATAAAGAAAGCGAGCGACCAGCGACAGTCCGACCATGCCAACCACGGAAAGACTCAGCAGCCAGAGAAACGGTTTGCGACCCCCGCTGGTGTCCACCCACGCCGAAAACGGAATCCGCAGCAGCGAACCCGAAAGCGAGGGCGCCGCAACGAGAAAACCAAGAGCCAGTGGGCCCAGTCCCATGACCTGCTGGAAGCGGTTCGCGGACGGCCCAAAAAGAGCGACTGCGGCGAAGCCGACGAAGAAGCCCAGCGTCGCGCTCCACAGCGCTCGCCGGGGTGTTCCCACGATGTCGTTCATGGTGTTCCTCCGTCTGGGCCTGCTTCAGAAGCGAAGATTTGTTTCCACATAGGCGAATTGCCCGTTGCTATCCTTCGGATAGATGCTGGCGATCACGGCCTTACCCCAAGCGTGCCCGTAGTAGAGTCCGACGGCGAAGCCTCGCGTCATCTGATAGTCGGCGCTGACGTCCCAAACGTTGGCCAGGCTCCGGTTACCATTGCTGGGGCGGCCCGTGTAGCCAAACGTCTTCGTTTGGAAAGCGCCGCCGCCCACGTACCAAAGGTCGGTCTTGTCGGCCAGGCGTAGCGCGTGCAGCTCGCTGCGAAGCGCGAGTTTCGAGTGCGGGCGGACATTGAGCGATCCGTAGAAGTCTTCGTTGTTCTCCATGTCGTAAAAGGGAAACCGCGCGTAGGGCCGCGGAGTCGGCAGCACCTGGAAAAAAGTCCCATGGATAGAATCCTTGGAATTCCCGTCGCCGCTGCCGTAGGAATAACCCGCGCTGAGCCAAGGCTTCAGGCTCTTCACCGGTGGCTGCCAGCCGAATTCGCCAACGAACGCACCGGCGCGCTGTGTGAGTTGCCCCCACGCGCCCGTCTGGATTGCACCCCAAAGCAGGAAGTCAAATTTGCCTGCCGCAGCGGTGTTGAAAACGTGGAGATAGTCCGCGCCGTAAGTTCCGATCTGAATCTGGCCGTGGTCGGCCGCGCGGGCCGACGGAGAGCGGTTGTCAGTTTTCAGAACGGCTGTGCGGTGATCGATGTAGCCCACGCCGAACAGCCGCAGTTCGCCAGCGCCGTGCTTGGCTTCGACGGGGACGGTGAAGGCGCCATAGTAAAGGTCCACATCCAGCTCGCCCATCGCATCGATCTGATAAACCCCGCGTGTCGGCCGGGCACCCATGAGAGTGAAATCACCCTTCCCCCAGTTGTAGTCGAATTGCGCTCCATCGAAGCTCCGTCCGACGGCCGACCAGCCAAAGTTACCGATCAGCCGCTGAGCGATACGAGTCTGCACAAGCGCAGCGAGCGTAGCGTCTTTTGGTTTGACCTCGGTGCCATCGAAATATTCGAAGCGCCCCAGCTTTAGTTTGCCTTGCCCAAGGTGATTTGCCTGGAAGTAGGCCTGTCTTATGAATGCGTTTGCGTTGTTGCGGCCGTTTCCATTCGCGGCGTAGTACGTGCCACCCAGCCCGAGCTGACCCTGCGGCGCTGCCACGACGGCATCCCTAGGGAGCATGAGGATGACGTCCTGGGCGGCCTCCACCTGCCAGTCGAAATCCTTACTTTCCTGTCCAATCGCTACTCGCAAAAGCGAGTGTGGAAACGCGTACGAGTTATTCCCCGAACTGCCCTCAAACCAATTCCAGCCTTCCAGGCGCACGCGCCAATTGCCGGAAATTTCGAGCGGTCCGAGCTTGTGTTTGCTTGGTTGCGTGGAGTCAGTCTTGGTGGACTGCGGTCCTGCTTGCGCCTGAGACTGCGACATCGATTGCGATACCAACTGCGATTGTCCCCACGCTGAAACCGAACAGAGAAGCGCGAGACCAAACAGAGCCGCCGCCGTAGCGGCGCGGGTGACGCCACAGTACCAGCTGCAAACGCTCTGAGCCTCTTTCGACAAGTGCAGCCACCTGCTCACAAGGATTCGTTAGGGGCGCGATACCAGCGGACGACCTGGTTCTTGCGCCAGAAGTATGGGTTCGGCGCCACGAGTATGTGCACCAGTCGCGTAAACGGCGCGACTGCGATCAGCGTATAAGCCATCACGATGTGGAATTTCACGATCAGCGGCATCATTGCGATGAAGCCCAGATCCGGGTTGAACCTGACGAGCGACCAGAGATACGGCGCCACCGCCGCCGCGAACCACGACGAACCCCACGGATGAAAGACAGCGACGTACACCCCGCTCACCACTTGCGCGAGCAAGAGCACGAAGACAACCCAGTCCATACGCGTCGTGACCGCACGGACTTTCGAGAATGTGAGCCGCCGATGGATCGCACCCACAAGTCCAACCAGCGTCAGCAAACCAAAGATCAGGGCGGAGACTTCCAGCACGTAGAGACGCAGCGGCCGGCTGTTCCATGCAAGAATTTCGCGTGGGATAAGGAAAGCGACGATGTGCCCCAGCAGAACTGCGACAACGCCGTAGTGGAACGGCACGAGCCCCCAGAAGTGCTGCCTATTTTCAAGAAACTGCGACGAAAAGCTCGAATAGGTGAACGGAGCCTTGCGGTATCGCATGATGGTCCCCAGGAAGAAAACGAACATCGCGAGATAGGGGAAAACGATAAAACACAAGCCGTCGGCAAAAGGCAGAGCGGAAGTCATCACCATCCTCCTGAGTTCAGAATGCGAAACGCGGGTTCCGCCGGAACTGTTTCAGGATCGGGCCGTGGATACCGGTGCTCGAGCACGAATCCGGCAGCCAGCAGGACGTTCTCGAAGGGGTTCGACTTCCCCTTGAGTGCCGCGCGCATCTTGTCCAGTGCCGGAAATAGGCACGCCGTAGCAAAGTCGGCAGCTTCCTGTGGCTCCATATGGCCGAGCGCCGCTAGAGCGTGCGCGAGGTGATCCGGCAACTCAGTGGACTCGGCAACGCCGAGCCGGCGCAATTCCCCTCTCATTTTCACAAGGAATTCGCCGCGCTCGTAATTTTCGCCAAACAGATGCCAGCCGACCTCAAGCGAGCACGCCGGATCGAGATCGAACGTGGCCGCGTAAAGCTCCTGCAGCCCTTCGACAGAAAAACTCCGCGTCTGTTCGAGGAATTCGCCAAGCGCCACGGCTGCTTCCGGGTCACTTTCAGCAAGCACTTCGAGGCAAAGCACCGCTTTGCTCAGGTATTGCTCTCCGGGATAACCTACCAGCGAAGCGAGCAGGTCGAATTCATTCGCTCCCGTCATCACATTCCTCTCTTCGGGCCGGAAAGGAATCCGAATCCTACGCTCTGCTTGTGCTCGAGCGGGTCTTGCATCATCTGAATCGCTTCTTCCCGGTGCATCGGAGGAATGACGAAGCGATCATCAAACGTGCAGAGCGAAGTAAGCTCGTAGATCGCCTCGGCCTCTTCCGGCGAGCAATCCGCTTCGCTCAGCATGCGCATGGCGGTCTTCTCATCCACGTCACCGACTGTCTTGAAGCGGCGGTACCACCGCACCGCCTTCTGCTTGCGCAGTGCGTAACGCAAAGGGCCTTCTTCGCCTGCGCCGAATAGATTCGCCAAGAACTGCATCGGCACGCGAGCGTCTTCGATGTCGTGGAAGAGATCATCTGAAACGTGGTCGATCGCGCCGTTCGTCTGATTCGACATCACCGGGGACATCGGCGGCACGTAAAACAGCATTGGCATCGTGCGATATTCCAGATGCGGCGGAAGCGCCAGCTTCCATTCCTTGACGAAACGGTAGACGGGCGACTTTTGCGCCGACTCGATGACCGAGTCGTGCACACCGTTCGCGCGCGCTGCGGCGATCACTTCGGGATCGTTCGGATCAAGGATCAGCGAACGCTGGCCTTCGATCAGTTGGTCGTTTGGCAGGCTGGCCACTTCTTCGATCCGCAACGCGTCGTAGAGCAACACGCCGAGGTAGCGGATGCGGCCGACACAGGAATGGAAGCAAGCGGGTGCCTGGCCGGTCTCGAGTCGCGGGAAGCAGAGAATGCACTTCTCCGATTTGCCGGTGTCCCAGTTGAAGAACATTTTCTTATAGGGACATGCCGCAACGCACGCTCGCCAGCCGCGGCAGCGCGTCTGGTCCACGAGCACGATGCCGTCTTCGCCGCGCTTGTACAGCGCCCCCGACGGGCATGACGCAACACAGGAAGGATTCAGGCAATGATTGCAGATGCGCGGAAAATAGAAGAACACAAGCCGCTCTACGGCCATGAGCTGCTGCTGCGTGTCATGGCTCAGGCCTTTTAGGTTGGGGTCGTTCGCAGCATAGATCGGAGAACCGCCAAGGTCGTCATCCCAGTTCGGCCCAGCTTCGATATTGATCAGTTCGCCCGTCACCATCGATTTCGGCCGGGCGGTGGGTTGATCGTCCCCTGCCGGAGCGGTGAACAGGTGCTGGTAATCGTATGTCCAGGGCTCGTAATAGTCGTCCATCGTGGGCATCGACGGGTTGTGGTAGATATTGAAGAGCGTCTTTGCTTTGCCGGTGGATTTCAGCCGAAGCTTGCCGTTATGCATCTCCCAACCGCCATGGTATTTTCCTTGGTCCTCCCAATCGGTGGGAAAGCCGGTGCCCGGCTTCGTCTCGACATTATTCCACCACATGTATTCGGTGCCCCTGCGGTCGGTCCAAATATTCTTGCAGGCGATGCTGCACGTATGGCAGCCGATGCATTTGTCGAGATGAAAAACCATCGAAATCTGCGAGCGAACGTTCATTGCGGCGCTCCTTTCCCTACCATTTCAGTTCGGGCAGCTTGCGCACGAAGGCGTGCGTATCGCGATTGCTGCCGGTCGGGCCCCAATAGTTGAAGTGGTACGTAAACTGGCCGTAGCCGCCGACCATCAAGTTCGGCTTCAGTCGCGTGCGGGTCAGGCTGTTGTGGCCCCCGGCGCGACGACCCTTCCGCATGGGCGACTTCGGGACGGAAAGCGTGCGCTCCGGCGAGTGGTATTGAATGCACATGCCGCGCGGAATACGCGCGCTGACGGCGGCGCGAGTCACAACCACACCGTTGTCGTTGTGCACCTCGACCCAGTCGTTGTCCACGACGCCGATGTCGGTCGCGTCCTTGTCGTTCATCCAGAGAGGCTCGACGCCGCGCGAAAGGGTGGTCAT
>JBEKNB010000003.1:0-201383 GCA_049523255.1 Candidatus Acidiferrales bacterium
TACAATCACGACCGGCCTCACCGCGGAGTCGAAAACCGCACCCCGCACGAGGCCTTCTTGGCTTTTGCAGCTCTAACTAAAAACGAGGCCCTGAACGTCTAAATTAGCGGGGAGCCCTACAACCCTTTCTCTATCTCCAACACTAGTGCCGGCCGCAAAGCGCCTTCCATCTGTCTTTGTGCGGCTTTAGCAATGCGGTTCGTCAAGAAAACGTAAACAAGTGTCACTGCGACCAGGATGAGGTTCGAGTTACTCCCTTTTTCTGTCCACTTTAGAAATCGGGCAGCCGCATCGACAATTACGTGAGTCATCATGTCTCCCAAAGGATGTGCCTAGTTTGGCGAATTGGTCCAGAATTGTATGCTTAAAGAAACACCTCACCAAAGCAATGCTACGCATCCTCGCCCGATGGTTGGCCAAGCGCCGGTACAAGTACATCTGGAATATGGAAGTCGAGTCGGCTACGCACGGCCGGTACGCCGGCCTCTTCGCGCTCCGGACTAGGAAAAGGTGGCAGCTCGCCGCGCAGCTCAACGCGGAAGCCGCAGGGCGCGGCTACATGGGGCTGCGCAAAGGAGGGCGTCTCACGACACCATCCGGGTCCGCAGGCAGCAGATGGGGCGGGGTCCCGATAGGTCGGGACAGGTCCCGACCGGATCGGGACGCAAAAGACGCGTTTGAAACTCGCCCCTGCAAAAGCGCCGGCAGGATGGCGGCGCTACGCGGCGGTCGCCGGCACGAAGGGGAGAAGAGAGATTCGTTCGACTGCGCGTCCCGACCCGGAGATCGAGAAAACCGATTTCCGGGAAAGAGTAAAGCGTCGGGACGCTCCGCTCAGAATGACGCGTACGCGGGCGATGTGTCGAGGCGGATGGGCGGCGCATTGCCAAGGTCCTATCTCCCAGGCTCGACTAACCGTCGACCTGGGAGCCCTTCCGGGGGCACAGCACGCTGTGCCCCTACGGAGGAAGAACCAGGCCCCCTCCCGCCGCCGTGGCGCGCCCTCACCGAAACCGGGGAAAAGAGGCCGGCAGGGACGAAGCAAAGATGCCGAGCTGAAGTCCGCGGCGCTACATCCAAACCTTAAGTCAAAGGCGCCCGCCTGAAGGCGGCCGCTACGAAGGCAAAGGCAGGCGGTGCGTTGCCGACCATGGTCACCGGGCACACGACGTGCATATTTCGCAACTGTGCGAAAGCGGACTGCACGGCTTCCGTCTTGATGTCATCATGGATGTATGCTGAACAACAAAGATAAGAAAGAATCCGACAATGCGACACGTGCCAGCGTCAGGAAGGAAATGGCGAAGCCGCTCATGACCAGATCCGCGAGAATAGCGGAACTGAATCTGGACACTACGCGAATTCCGGAACCGTCAAGCACCACTATCCCGGGAACCGTCGACAAAATCATCCCGTCACCACGTCCGAGCCAACCGGAAAGGGCACAGATCGGCGTTGACGGGGCCGAACGCGGGCATCGAGATCTCCGTATCGAAAATACGCTAACCGACGAACATGGCGATGACGTGAGGCTCAAGAAGGGCGATCACGTTGAGGTTACCGTCACGGCCGAAGCAAAGACATCAACCGCCACAATTCGCAAAGCTAGCTAACCGACTCGGAGTGAGACAGCGGGCCGGCCCTTTCCATCCCAAGGTTTCCCATCGCCTCTCATCCCGACACTCAAGGATCCGCTGAAAAGACTACATCATGATGGTTCAACCTAAACCGCAGACGAATCCGTCCTTACAAAGTCCCAGTCGCAAGAATATCGAAGCGATCGCGCAACTGGAGCGCGATGCACTCCATCGCAGGAGTTGGGCGGAGCGCTTTAGCGAAAACACGGTCAAATTTATCGGCAGCATCGCTTTTCTTTTATTGAATGCGCTGCTATTGGGGGCATGGACCCTGATCAATTTAAACTTGGTTCCCGGCATAAAGCGCTTTGACCGATTTCCGTTTGGGATCCTCGCTCTGATCCTGTCCGCCGAAAGCATAGTTCTGACCATCTTCGTGCTCATCAGCCAAAACAGGCTGATGCGCCAGTCGGACAGAAGGGCACATCTCGATCTTCAAGTAGGCCTGCTGGCAGAGCAGGAATTGACTGCTTTGGTCGAGATGCTGCAGAAGCTTTGCGAGCATGCGGGAGTGAGTGCGGACTATTCCAAACATGCCGAGAGCTTCGGCGAAGCGACAGACGTGCATAAAATTGCCAGAGAACTCGACGAAAAGCTTCCCGTCGGCTAACGCGCGAAAGTTAAGTTAGTCTCCTGAAGCTGAACCCCGACAAGTTCCAAGGATTCAAGGGGCTAGGGAGGCGTTGGGGCCTCCGCAGTTCCAAACATCCTTCGCCGCGACACTTTCCAGAACGGTGCCATTTTGGACAGATTTCATTTTTGTCACTCGTTACAGTGGTGTGGGCTGAAATTGTTCTGCCCAGGAGACTCACATGGTGCTGCTTATTATCATCCTCATTTTGTTGTTCGGTGGCGGTGGCGGCTATTACGGGTATTCGAGATGGGGGACAGGAGGGGGCTTGGGAATCGTGGGGACGGTCCTACTCGTTGTCCTGATCCTGTACCTGCTGGGAGCGGTGAGAATTTAAGAATCACGACAGGGCAAAGGGCAGTTGGGAGAAAGCAGATGGCCGAAAGCACATGCTGTGAATGCAACGCTCGGTACAATTCGGAACGTGAACTGCGCGACCACTTGGGGACCACCCATCGCAAGCTCAGCTCGGAACAAAGCAGTTCCGAGCCTGGTGATGCACAATCAGAAGGGTCAGGCACGCCCGAAGAGAAGTCTGTACGGTAGTTTTGGCGGGCAAAACGAGAGTCCGCGGCGCGTGACGCGTGACTGGTGATTCGTGTCCCGTGTTGGACCGAACCGAGCGCCTTTGGCCTCAGGGGAGGAATTGAGCGCGGCACGGAACATATAAAGGATTGTGTGGCCACGCAGCCTTCACCTCGAAGGTAGAAGCGAAGGCTACGTTCGCCGCAGCCGCTTCTTCCACCACCTGATTCAGTAGCGCAGCTTGCCGATCGAGCACGGCCCTCCCAATGCCTAAGTCTCCCGGTCTCAGTCGCGTTGAGTGCTATTTTCCACGGCGTGGGCGGGACGCCACGAAGTGAGCCGGTCTCCGCAGAAGTAACTTCTTTCCTCCCAATCCACTTTTGTGTGGCGATGCAACTGCATCTCTCGCGCGCGTAGGGCGAGCGGAACCCAGCCCCGCAGCCCGGAGGAGGCGGCCATGGGCAGCTTTATCGGATTTGCGGAAGTGACGGGAGCGATCCTCGCAGCATTGGGACTGGCGCTGGGACTCGAATACGCGACGTTGAATGGGTTGATTCGATTGATGCCGGCGCGGTTGCGGAAGAAGGAGTAGGGCGGGGAGCGAGGGATAAGGGAGAGCGGTAAAGGAGGACGCCGATGCTGTTCTTGAGATTCGTGCTGTTGGCGGGGTGCTTTGGGTTAGCGGCGTGCGCGGCGGGGATGGTTCTCTACGACATCTTTCTAGCGTACGAGCTGGACCGGATTTTGCGCCGCAGCGGTGGCACAACGGGAGAACCGACCGGGACAGGGACTGGGAGTCCGGCGCCGGTGACGGTCGCGCGGCGTCCTCGGAGGCCTATCCGGCTGAATGAGGCGGCGAAGCTGGTTGTGGTGGGGGCGGTCTTGGGGCTGGCGGGAACGAGCATCCTGGTTGTGCCGGACGGCCAGGGCGCGGTGCGCATCAGCCAGATTTCGGGCGTGCGGCCGGGGACGCTCTACGCGGGCACGCATCTGATCATGCCGCTGATCGAGCGAGCGGAATTCTTCGACATCCGCGACAGGATTTTTGAGACCTCGGCATTGGGCGTGCGGAACGAGAAGCTGGAGGTGCTGACGGTCGAGGCGCGCGAGGGGTTGGAGGTGGGACTCGCGGTGACGGTGCGCTACCGGATCGACCCGCGGCGGCTCGACTACATTCAGGCGAACCTGCCGCAGCCGGTGGGCGACGAGATTGTCGCGCCGGTGGTGCTGAGCACGTTCCGCGAAATCGCGCCGGACTACATCGTGCGCGACGTTTTCTCGGTGAAGCGCGAGGAGTTTCGGCAGCGCGCCACGAAGGAGATCACACAGCGGCTGGCGGGCGACGCGATTGTGGTGAAGGAAGTGCTGATCCGGAAGGTCGAACTGCCGGAGGAGTACGCGAAGGGCCTGGAAGATTTACTGCTGAAGGAGCAGGAGGACGACCGGACGTCGGTGGACGCGGAGATCGAGCAGAAGCGGGTAGCCATCGCCGGATCGCAGGCCGAGGCAGCGAAGATCCGCGACGTGAAGCGCGCGGAGGCGAGCGCGCAGTCGCAGGTGATCATGGCGAAGGCGGAATCGGACGCGATGCAGTACACGCTGCCGCTGAAGCAGAAGCAGATCGAGCAGTCGCGGCTCGAGGCCGAGGCGCGCAAAGAAGCGACGATTCAGAACGCCGAGGCGGCCGCGCAGGCCAAGGTGATCGACGGCAAGGCCGAGCAGCAGCGCGAGAACCTGTTGGCCGATTCCGAGGCGAACCGGATTCGGGTGACTTCGCAGGCGCAGGCGGAGGAGATGCAGCTCCAGGCGGCGGCGCTGAAGGTTAATCCGCTGCTCGTGCAGTACACGGTGGCGCAGAAGCTGTCCGACAAAGTGCAGATCATGCTGGTGCCGAACGACGGGAAATTCTTCTTCACGAACGACGTGCTGCGTTCGGCAGCGCAGAATGACGCGGCCGCGGGGCAGGACGATCCGCCGGGAAAGCCGGTGGTCGCAAAGCCGTAATAAGGATTTCGGGTCGGGTCCCGGTTGCCGTTGGGCTCGGGCTAGGAGCCGCGGCGATCGGGCCGGATCAGGAAGCGCCGGCAAAAACCCTTGCTGGCGGCTTCGTCCCGTACATCGAAGCGAGGGTTTCGCCGCCGCCGCAGCGAACCCCAAGTTGACAAGCGCGGGACGAAGCCGCCGCCGGCGAAACGCCAGCTCGGCAGGGGGCGATTGCGGCGCGAAAGTTGCGGTGTGCTATGATGACGAGCGACGAACGCGTTGTGCAATTCGCGCAAGCCGATGCGGCCGCCCCACCGATTCTTTTCTCTCCTTCATGTGATATGGCTCGTCCTTTTCTTTGCCGCTGGAGCCGGAGTGTGCGCAGGGCAGGAAAATGAAGTGCGCGAGCTGACGGACAAAGTGGCCGCGATTGCGCCTCCGCCCGCACGGATCGTTCTCGCCGTGAGCAATCGGTCTTCTTTGAATGCGGACCAAGTCGCGGCGATCGACGGGCGGCTCAGGTCGGAGCTGGCGAAGCGGGGGTTCCGGCTGGTCGAAGCGCCGCCGGTGGACGCGTATCTAAACGTGACAATTTCGGAGGGAACGGAAGGATATTTGATCGTCGCGCAGGTGCGGCAGGGCGCGGGCGAGCAGGTAGCGATGGTTCCGGTTTCAAGAGCTGCGCAGAAGGAGAAGGGCACGGGAGGCGTGACGCTCGAACGGCAACTCGCGTGGGAACAGGTGGGAGTGATTCTCGACTTCGCGCTGCCAACGCCAGCGGCAGGGGGAACGCCGACGATGATCGTTCTCGAGCCGGGGCGGCTGGTGTTCTACGCGCGCAAACAGACGGAGTGGCAGATCGATCAGGCGATCATTATTCCGCCGGCGAGGCCGTGGCTGCGCGCGGCGCGCGGGCACATCGATATTTCGCGAGGCCTTGCGGCGGGAAGCGCGGGGCTTCCAGGGATCGAATGCAAAGGCGATTTCCGGCAGCCGCAGGCAATCCAGTGCGGCTTCGTGAGTCAGGATGCGCAAGCGTGGATTCAGGGAGACGCGTCGATTCCGAAGGCACTCGATCTGGGAGGCGATGCCGCAAGTGTTGGGCTCGAATGCGATGGGCGACCGGTTGTGCTCGCCACGGGCAAAGAGGATTGGACGCACCCGGATTTCATACAGGCATACGAGCTGGAGGAGGGGCACGGCTCGGGAGCGGTTGCGTCGGGAAACGCGACGGAGTTTGGAGGTCCCGTGACGTCGCTGTGGCCCACGGGAGATGCGGGTGTCGCGCGGGCGGTGGTCCGAGACCTGAAGGGCGGGAACTACGAGGCGTATGTTGTCACGGCGACTTGCAGCCATTAGCGCGGCGCTCGGCATGGTCCTCGGCGTTCCGTTCATTGGCGCGGGGCGGGCGGAGCCGTCGCGGCGGCCGAGATACGGGGGCACGCTGCGGGTGGAAATCGGCGCGGTGGTGAACTCGCTCGATCCGGCGGTGACGCCCGGGAATGAGGAGGAAGCCGCCGCTAAGGAAGAGATCGAGACGCTTCTGTACGAGCGGCGCAGTGCGGACGGGAGCTTTGCAGGGACGGCCGGATCGGGCCCGTTTCGCATCGCGGAGTGGGAGTCCGGCAAGCACCTGACACTCGCGGCCAATGAAGGGTGCAGCGGAGGCAGACCGTTTGTGGACTCGGTCGAAATCCAGATGGGACGCGCGGTGAAGGACCGTCTGCTCGACCTGGAGCTCGACCGGATGGACTTCGCGGAGATTCCGGCCGAAGAGGCGCGCCGGGCGGCCGAACGCGGCATCCGCGTGAGCATGTCGGAGCCGGACGATGTGGTTGCGATCGTGTTCGTCGCGGGGCGGCCAGCGGCGGAAGACGCGCGCGTTCGCGAAGCGCTGGCCCGTTCGCTCGACCGGGCCGCGATGGTGAATTTCATCCTGCAAAAGCAGGGCGAGCCGGCGGGAGGATTGCTGCCGCAGTGGTCGAGCGGCACCGCGTTTCTTTTTTCGCCGGCCGCGGACGTCTCCGGAGCGAAGGAACTCGTGGCGCAAATCGGCCGTTCGGCACAGATTGTGTTGGGATATGATTCCGGCGATTCGCTCGAGCAGTCGCTTGCGGAGCGCATCGTGGTGGATGCACGCGAGGCAGGGCTGCGGGTCGCGGCGCAGGCGCTGGCGCAGGGAACGGCGGCAGCAACGGGCCGCGATGCGCGGTTGATGCGGCTGCGGATGCGATCGCCGCATCCGCACGCGGCACTGGGAGGATTCATCGCCGCACTGGCGCCTGTGGCCGGATTGGACGCGGCTCCGCTTGCGGAAGGGGCATCGGCGGAAGAGATCTATGAGCGGGAACGCGCTATCGTGAGCGGCTATCGCGTGGTGCCACTTGTGTGGCTTCCGCAGGCGTATGGGCTGGGGGCGCGCGTGCGGGACTGGAAAGCGCCCTCAGCGGGCGAGGGCTGGCCGCTGGCCGACATCTGGCTCGAACAGGAATCACCGTGACGTTTCGTACGAAACTTTTCGTGGTGTTCACACTCGCGCTGCTGGTGTCGGTGAGCTTGATCGCCGCGGGCGTGACGGTGGTGACGCGGCGTGTGTTTAACACCCTGAATCAGCAGCACAGCGAGGCGCTGGTCGCGCAGTTCGAGCGCGAGTTCGCGCGGCGCGGGCAGGATGTCGATAATCGCGTCCAGGGGATCGCGGACGCCGAGGCGACGGTGCGGATGGCGATCGACCTGAGCCGGCCACAGGCGGATGTGTCGGTCTACGTGAACGACGCCCGTGGAGTTTCGCAATCCCACCAGCTCGACTTCCTCGATTTCGTGGGCAACGACGGATCGATCATTTCGTCGAACGAATGGCCCGCACGGTTCGGATACAAGATGGATTGGGTGACGCAGACCCAGGATTGGGGGCCGCTCGGGTCGTTCCTAATGAAGGTGGATACGCAGGACGGGCCGGCCGTCGGGCTGATGGCGGTTTCGACGGTGCGCGTGGGGGACAAGAACCTCTACATCGTGGGAGGCGAAAAACTCGGGAAGGATTTTCTCGGTTCGATGGTTCTGCCAGCGGGGATGCGCGCGCTGCTCTATCTGGATCTCGACCCGAGCTTCCAGCCGAGCGACCTGCTCGATCCTTCGGGGCCGGTGGCTCAGGGCGAGCGCTTCGCTTCCTTCATCGAGCAGGAACGAGCCGTGCCGCGCGAGCAAAGTTTCAGGATTCTATGGACCGGGGACGCGGCGAGCGCCGAGGTATTTCATGCCCTACCCCTGCTGGGGCGCCAGAAAGAACTGCTTGGCGTACTGCTGGTGGGCAGTTCGCAGCACGAAGCGGTCATGCTGGAGCGGCGCATCGCGGTGCTGGCGCTCGGCGTGGTTGCGATGGGCTTGCTCTTCGGGCTGCTGTTGAGCTGGTGGGGAGCCGCGCGAGTGACGCGGCCGGTGCGGAGGCTTTCCGAAGGCGCGCGTGAGGTCACGGAAGGGAACTGGAATGCGCGCGTGGAGGTTCGGGGAGTCGACGAGATCAGCAGGCTTTCGAGCGCGTTCAACCAGATGATCGAACAGCTGAGCGAGCAGCGAGAGCGGCTGGTGCAGGCCGAGCGCGTGGCGGCGTGGCGCGAACTAGCGCGGAGACTGGCGCACGAGCTGAAGAACCCGCTGTTCCCGCTACAGACGACGGTCGAGAATCTGCGGCGCGCCAAGGAAGGAAGCCAGGAGCAGTTCGAAGAAGTGTTTCAGGAGTCCACGGGAATCCTGCTTTCAGAGATTGAGAATCTGAAGCAGATCGTGGGGCGCTTCAGCGATTTTGCAAGGATGCCGCAGCCGGAATTCGCGCCCGTGAACTTGAACGAACTGGTGCGCGAAATCGCGAGACTATTCGAGGGGCAATTCAGCGCCGTGGGCCGGCCGCCAATCACGCCGGAGCTGCATCTGGAGCAGGACCTGCCGCTCGTGCAGGCTGACGCGACATTGCTGCGGCGCGCGATCGAGAACCTGGTGCTGAACGCGATGGACGCAATGCCGGGGGGCGGGGTGCTGATGCTGCGCACGACGCATCGAGACGGTGACGTGAGTCTCGAAGTGTCGGATACGGGAACGGGGCTGACGCCCGAGGAGTGCGAAAGGCTGTTCACGCCGTATTACACCACGAAGCAACATGGGACCGGGCTGGGGTTGGCGATCGTGCAGTCGATCGTGAGCGATCACGGAGGGCGGATTTCGGTCGAAAGCGAGGCGGGCGTGGGCACGTCGTTCCACATTCACCTGCCGAGCAAATCCACGCAGCGCGCGGAGCCGGGAGCCTCCGCCGAGGCAGCGATCCCGGAGACACCGGCGTCTGCTTCGACCGAGGTTGCCGAAGCGAGCGCGGAGAAGGCGGAGAGCACGGAGAGTGTCCGCAACGAAGGAGCGTAGACTCGCGTGCCCCTCAAAGCACACATCCTGATCATCGACGATGACGCGAACACGCTGGCGTCGCTCGCTCGCGCGTTTCGACTGGCCGGGCACGAGGCGACCGTTTGCGACAATGCGGGCCGGGCACTCGAACTCGCGAAGGCCCAGCGGTTCGATCTGATTCTCTCCGATGTGGTGATGCCGGGGCGGGACGGGATCGCGTTACTCGGGGACCTGAAGAACGGCGGCGTGGCGTCGCCGGTCGTGATGATGTCGGGCCAGGCGACGATCGAGATGGCCGTGAAGGCCACGCGGTTGGGCGCGTCCGACTTTCTGGAAAAACCGATTTCGACGGACAAGCTGCTAATGACCGTCGAAAACGCGCTGCGATTGTCGCGCCTCGAAGAAGAGAACCGCGACCTCAAACGGCGGCTCGGGAAACACGAGATTGTCTGGGCGAGCCCCGCGATGCGCGAGGTGATGGCGCAGGTGGAGCACGTCGCCGCGAGCGAAACGCGGGTGTGCATCCGCGGCGAGACCGGGACAGGCAAGGAACTGGTCGCGCGCACGCTCCATGAGAAAAGCCCGCGGCGCGGCGGGCCGTTCATTTCGCTGAACTGCGCGGCGATTCCTGCGGAGCTGATGGAATCGGAGCTGTTCGGCCACGAGAAAGGCTCGTTTACCGGGGCGGCGTCGAGGCACGTCGGGAAATTCGAGCAGGCGCACCGGGGCACGCTGTTTCTCGACGAAATCGGCGACATGCCGCTCACGATGCAGGCGAAATTGCTGCGCGTGCTGGAAGAGGGAGAAATCGAGCGCGTCGGGGGCGACCGGCCGTTTGCGGTGGACGTGCGCGTGATCGTGGCGACGCACCGCAACCTCGAAGAGCAGGTGAGGCAGGGAACGTTCCGCGAGGATTTGTATCATCGCGTGTTCGTGT
The DNA here is from genome assembly GCA_049523255.1 of Candidatus Acidiferrales bacterium. Classification (GTDB taxonomy): domain Bacteria; phylum Acidobacteriota; class Terriglobia; order Acidiferrales; family UBA7541; genus Palsa-295. The sequence goes on from JBEKNB010000003.1 coordinate 10,106, forward strand.
TCCCGATCGCATTGCCGCCGCTACGCGAGCGCCGCGAAGACATCCGCGTGCTGGCCGAGCATTTCGTCCAGCAACTTGCCGAACAGAATCACTGGAAGCCGAAAACCTTTTCGGGCGAGGCGATTGTGGCTCTCGAGGGGTACGCGTGGCCGGGCAATGTGCGCGAGCTGCGGAACGTGGTCGAGCGCGTGTTGCTGCTGGCGCCGGGGGGCGTTGTGGAGGCGGCCACCGTGGCGCGCGCCCTGCCGCAAGTCGCCGGCGCCGCCGGAAGCGGTGGATCGTTGGGGGCCGCGCTCACGTCGGGAACGCTCGCGGAGCGCGTCGAGGGTTTCGAGCGCGAAACGCTGCTCGCCGAGCTGAAGCGAAATCGCCACCACATGACGAATACGGCGAAGGCGCTCGGGCTCGAGCGGAGCCATCTCTACAAGAAGTGTCAGGCGCTCGGGATCGATCTTCGCGCGGTGCGGCAGGGAGAGTGAGTCTCTTCAGGTTTCCCGATGTGGGTCAGTGGTCCGCGATTTTTTCGAGCGTGCGAGTTCCCATGCCGGAAGGAGGGGGAAAAACGCGTTTCAGGAACAGGTGTGTGGGGAGATAGACGACAGCGAGCATAAACATAAAAATGACTGCGATATGAACCGGCGCCGGCCCCCAAGCGCGGTGGAAAAAAGGATCGGCGAACGCGTAGTTCATGTTTTCCGCCGGGGCCGTGAAGCGCGAGACGATGAAGGCAGGGAGCGCGACCGCCAATTGCAGGGGCAGACCGCGGCGGTCGTATCCGAGCTGGTGCAGAGCCCAGAGCAGGAGCACCGGCAGGATAAGATGAAAGAGCGAAAGCAGGCGCGCCCACAGCGGATAGTGCGCGTCGAAGAGGTAATCAGTTCCCCCGAGCAAGTGGCGCCCGAAAAGGATTTTCCAGGCTGCGTCGAGCGCCCATGTGAGATCGACCATAAGGGCTGCCACGGCCTGGCTTGAAATGAGGAGCACACTGTCCGCCGCGAAGCCGATACACGCGAGGATCTCGGCGATGTCGCAGAAGTGCAGAAAATTTGCCGGGCCCCAAACGCGCAAGTAGGCCGCAAACCAGAAGACCAGCCAGACGATTGAGACTGCCCGGATCCATTTCGGAAGTGCCGGTCGCGTGGGTTGAAGCGAAGTCATTGTGTGCAGGAAACGCCGGGCCATCGTATCAAACGGCGCAAACGAAACCTACCGGCGTAGAATTTTTCCCAAACTAGTGCGAGAATTCCAAAGACGATGCTTCTCGCACACGCTATTCCGGCTCTTCTGACAACGGGCGGCCTATCCGCCGCGAGCGGGACGTTCGCGCGCGCCGCCGTGGCGCCGTCGTCGCAGCTCTTTGGTCCTACGATCCGGCGAACCGGCGATCCATCGACCATGGCACTGACGTTCGACGACGGGCCGAATCCGGGGGTTACACCGTCGCTGCTGGACCTACTCGAGCGGCAAGGAGTGCGGGCGACATTTTTCCTCATGGGCGAACACGTGCGCGCGTTCCCCGATCTCTCGAAAGAGATTGCCCAGCGCGGGCACGTGATCGGCAATCACACCGAAACACACCGGCGCATGGTCTTTTGTTCTTCGGCCGAAATCCGCTCCGAGATCGATCGGTGCGACGAAGCCATCGAAGCCGTGACGGGCAGGAAGCCCCGGTGGATGCGCCCGCCGTTTGGATTTCGCGGGCCGTCGCTTCACCGCGTGGTGCAAAAGCGGGGCGGGGAAGGAGTAGTGATGTGGTCCAGGTCGGCGTGGGACTGGCGTCCCGGGCCTGCCGAGCGAGTGATTCGGAACTTGCGCCGCGCGAGGGGAGGAGATATCGTCTTGCTCCACGACGGCGATTTCCGAGTGCTTCAAGGAGACCGCCGGCATACGGTCGTGGCACTCGAACATTGGCTGCCGCGTTGGAAGGATGCGGGCCTTCGTTTCGTAGCGTTGGACGATTTGCGCGCGCCAGCTTAGACAGACAGGGACGAATGGACGAAAAACGGTTTTACGACGAGAAGGAAGAAACGAAGCAGATCCCGCTGAACTGCCCGCACTGCCGGATGGAGAATACCTATCCCGTCCGCTGGATGGTCCGGACCAAGAAGGCTCAAGTTCCCGCCGGAGCAAATGAAGATGATAAGAAGCAGTTCGCCAAGGCGCGGTCGTACATGGTTCGCATAGACAACATGGTCGCGTGCCGGAACATCCGCTGCCGCAAGCGCTTCGACCTGACGGGCCAGACGGTCTTCCTTATTTAATTCGGTAACCTGGCGCTCGCATTACCTCAAGGCATCCTGGCCGAGCAAGGAGGCATCCTTAGGGCAAAGAAAGCTCGGGGGAACCTCATGAAAGAGCGTCCGGTTCAGTTCGGTCGAGCGGGTATGTTTTTTGCGGCACTGGTGATAGCTGCTCCGGTTTGGGCTCAGGAGCCGCGTCCGCTGCCGCAAGCGGCCGCGAATTCGCAGCAGGCGCCGGCACAGGCTTCGTCTCCCCAGACTCCGAATGCCGCATCCTCGTCTCCATCTCCTGCGACCACCGCGACAACAACCGCGCCAGCAAAGTCCGGACAGATCGTGGTTCCGACGGGCACGCACATTCCTCTCGTGTTGCACAACGGCATTTCCACGAGAAGCGCCCGGGCAGGCGATCCGGTTTATTTCGAGACGCTTTTCCCCGTGATGGTGGACGGGAAGGTCACGATTCCTGCGGGATCCTACGTTAGCGGTGAGGTCACCGAGTCAAAGCGGCCCGGGCGGGTTAAGGGGCGCGGCGAGTTGATGATTAAATTAACGACCATGATTTTGCCGAATGCGTATATGGTCAATTTGAACGCGTCGCCCAGTGGCGCGGGGACCGGCGGCGCCGAGACTGTGAACAGCGAAGGGAAAGTCATCGGCGACACGGACAAAGCGTCCGATGTCGGCACAGTGGTGAAATCCACCGCGGCAGGAGCGGGCATCGGCGCGATCGCGGGACGCAGCGGGGAAGGCGCGGGAATCGGAGCCGGCATTGGAGCTCTTGCGGGTCTCGGCGCGGTATTGCTGTCGCGGGGGCCAGAAGCGGAACTTCCGCGCGGGTCAACGGTGGAAGCCGTTATCGACCGGCCGATCTTTCTCGACGCCGACAAAGTGCAGTTCGCAAACCCCGGGCAAGCCTCCACGCTTCCGGGCCCGCCCAATCGCGAACCTCAGCGGAGCAAGATTCCCTTCTAGCTGGCTAATCGGCGCTGTGCCTCGCGCTGCGCGGTTGCGACGCGCGCCGGAAGCGGAGCGGCGAAAATGGTTGGGCGTCGAATGTTGTGCTCCCGTTCATGATCCACTCTCTCACAAGCTTTGCCGTGACCGGTGCGAGAAGGATCCCGTTGCGATAGTGGCCGGTTGCGATCATCAGGCCTTCGACGCCGGCGGGACCGAGGATGGGCAAATCGTCGGGCGTACCGGGTCGCAGGCCGCACCATGCATCGACGATCGCGGCGCTCGCAAGGCCAGGACAGAGTTCCAAGGCGGCGTCGAGTATTTTGCGCACACCTGCCGGGGTGATGCGTTTCTCGAAGCCGGCCTCCTCCGATGTGCTTCCCGCGACGATTTGGCCATCCTTGCGCGGTACAAGGTAGCCGCGTTCGGACCGCAGGACGCGCTGGAGTTTCAGGGCATCCGGCCGCAGCGCCAGCATCTGCCCTCGCACGGGACGCGTAGGCGCGTAGCGCGCCACCGTGTTTGTTTCGCGAGCGATCTCACTGCAGAAGCATCCGGCCGCAACGACCACGCGCCCGGCGGCGATCTCTTCGCCGCCGGCAACGACGCCGACGCAGCGCTCTCGATCCTGTAGGAGTCCGGTTACAGGACAATTTGGGCGAATCTGAACGCCGCGGCGTCTTGCTGCCGCGAGCAAAGCATCTATCAGCAGACGGGGCTCGACCGTCTCTTCCTCGGGAAGCCAGACGGCAGTTCGCGCGTGAGAGGTGATTGACGGCTCCCAAAGACGGGCCACACTCGGAGAAACCAGCTCGGCTGCCAGCCCCAATCCGCGCCATTCTGAAACCGTTCGGTCGCCATCCGTTTCACCGTCCGGTGAAAAGAGGATCTCGAGCGCTCCCTCGCGGGCATAATTGACCGACTTCCCGGACTCATCCTCGATGGCCGTGACAAACTGCGGGTATAGCTTCAGGCTCTCTCTTCCCAAGGGAACAAGCGGAATGTCGCGCGGCGAATCCGGCGTGGGCGATAACATCCCGGCGGCTGCCCACGAGGCTTCCTGTCCCGGAGACTGGCGATCGAGCACGACAACGCGGAGCTTTTGCGCCGAGAGTTCGAACGCGATCGAAATCCCGATCACTCCGCCGCCGACAATGGCCACATCAAACTTGCTCACGTTTGTATCTTAGCAGTACAGCGAGAACATGCTCGCGTCGTACTAGGCGAGCGCGGCGGTGAGGAGCAGCGCATCTTCGATGGGCGCCGCGTAATAGCGCGGACGCCGTCCGGTCGCCCGAAATCCGTGGCGTTCGTAGAAGTGCAACGCGGAGAGGTTCGAGGCGCGCACTTCCAAAAGCGCACTTTCCGCGTGGAATGTCCGCCCCCAGGCGAGAGCCTCGTCAAGAAGAGCGGCCCCGATGCCGCACCGCCGGGCGTCCGGACGCACGGCCAAGTTCAAGATCTCGAGATCGTTCGCAACTCGGCGCGCCACGAGAAACCCGACGACAATTGCTTTTTCTTCGGCCACCCAGCCGGCCATCTCGCCCGCCGCCACGCGCGTGTAATCCCGCGCCGTCCACTGTGCGATCTCAGGAGACGCCCACTGAATCTTAAGGATAAACTCGACGTCGCGATCCTCGATGGGGCGAGTGCTCAAGATCCCGAAGGTTCCTTCAAATGAAGTTCGGCGTCCGAGCGCCGGATGTAATTTGCGTCAAGAGTGAGCGCGTCGGCCAGCTCTCCGCGCCGGGCGTGAAGATAGCCGAGCCGCCCCACGTGAGGCGCGAGGATATCGGAAACCACATCCGTTCGTATCCGGCCAGAAGCCGCGACGGTGGTCTCAAGACGAGACAACGCCTCGCGAATGGCGTCGGGGCTGGGTGTCACGATGGTGAAGTCCGAGTTTTGCACGCGAGCCCGCAGCGCCTCCGAGAACTCCTCGGGCGTGGCGACGCATTCTTCGCCTTCGAGTAGAAGACAGCTTTGCTCTGGGGCGCCGTGTCGCCGGTAGATGCCGAAGTAGATTTGACCTCGGCGAGCATCGAGTACTGGAACCAGAAGCTGAGAAGCTGAATGCGATTGTACGGCAACGGCTTCCAGACCGCTGACGGCCGCGATCGGTTTCCGGTACACCTCCGCCCAAGCTTTAACCGCTGCGAGGCCGACTCGCAATCCGGTAAACGACCCGGGGCCGGTAACGACGGCGAAGAGCTCAAATTCCTCCAGGTTCAGCGAAAATTCCTGCAACAAGAAGTCGATCTGCCGGAACATTTGCGTCGAGTGGACCTCTTCCCTCCAGGTCGAGGCGGTTCCGATGATCGTCTCATCACGAAGTACCGCAATGCTGCCGGAGGGCGAAGATGTGTCCAAGGCAAGGATAAGCACGTGCCCCATTATAGGGCAATTGGGCTGCCAAACCCGTCTAAAAACGGGCCTTTCCCGAAATTTGATCGTGTAGGAATCTGTGGGAAAAACTTGACGCCGCTCCGATTCTGAGCCTACACTTCGTGCAGGCAGTTCGGGGGAGGGAACTTCGACTTATGGACTTTAAGCTAGGCGAAAAAGTCGTGTATCCGAACCATGGTGTTGGGCTCATCGAACAGATCAGTTACGGTTATGTGAACGGCAGATCGGAACGCTTTTACATGTTGCGGATTCTTTCAAGTGGCCTGAAGGTGATGGTGCCCCAAGCCAACGTCGAGAATGTGGGCTTGCGACCCATCATCCGCTCCACCCAAGCCGGCGCAGTTCTTTCGTACCTCGAAAAAGGCCGGTCCGCTTCCCACCACGATTGGAAACACCGCTTCAAGGAAAACTCGGATCGCATGCGTACCGGGTCGCTCATGGAAGTTGCAGCAGTTCTGAAGGGGTTGGTCGCTCTCAGCCGCACGAAGCCGCTTTCCTTCCGCGAGAAGAAAATGCTCGAGCGGGCGAAGTATCTTCTCGTGAGCGAACTGGCCACGGTGCGCAACACGTCCGAACAGGTGGTCGAGCTCAATATCGTTCGCGCACTCGCCAAGGCGAAACTCCAGATGCCGGAGGCTGCGGCGCTGCCCGAATAGAATCCTCCCACTTGTCCGTGAATTTCAGCGGGGCACAGACTGTACAAGTTGTGCCCCGTTGCCGTTTTAGACCCGCCAGTTTGACGATCGGTTGCTCTTGTGCAAAGGGTGATCCGCCGCGAAGTTGACGCAATTCTCCAGTGCGTCTAAACTTTTCATATGCGGCAAATGGCTGCTCGTCTCGGGCGGCCGGTTGGCGCGGAGATCTCACAGGGAGTTCATGAGTCCGACGATCCTTCAACAGAAGCGGCACCAGCAGATTCTGACAGACGTGGTCCGCGTGTACATCGAGACGGGCGAACCCGTGTCGTCGCGCAGCGTGGCGCGCCGCCATATTGAGCCGCTGAGCTCCGCGACGGTCCGCAACGTGATGGCGGATCTTGAGGAAGAGGGTTATCTGTACCAGCCGCACACTTCCGCGGGTCGCGTGCCGACGGCCGCAGCATACCGCTTCTTCGTCGAGCAGGTTGCCGCGCCCGCTACGGCGAGCCCCGAAGACCGCCAGTGGATTCGGCGCGAGCTCGAGTCCGCCCAGACGCCAGAGGCGGTGATGGAGCGCGCGAGCCATGTTCTCGCCAAGGTATCGCGAGGACTCGGCATTCTTATTTCGCCGCCGCTCGCCCGGAGCGTGGTCGAGCACGTACGGTTCTTGCTCGTGCCGGATAATCGCGTGCTGGTGGTGTTGGTCACCACCGGCGGGCTCACGCGGGACAAACTGATCCGAACCGAGCGGGCCTTCCGCCAGGAGGATCTGGACCAAATCTCCTCCTACCTGAATCAGCACTACGTCGGCCGCACGCTCGAGGCTATGCGCGCCGACCTGCGCGCGCAGGTCGAACGCGAGCGCGAGCAGTACAGCCGACTGGCGAACGACGCGTTGATGCTGTGCGACCCTTCCATCCTCGGCGACGGCGCCGAGCGTAAGGTTTACGTTGAAGGCGCGGCCCAGATCGCTTCCGCCGTCGAGTTCACGGACCAGGAGCAGTTGCGCGAACTGCTGGAGGCGATCGAGGAAAAGGATCGCCTGATAGCGCTCTTGAGCGGCTGCATTGAAGCGCCTGAGCCGGTTCACGTCGAGCTGGGTCTCGATAAAATGTCGAACGCGGGAAAACATCTCGCGTTGGTCTCGGCGAAATACTCGGGGCGGGATCAGGCGCAGGGAACACTCGGAATTCTGGCGCCGATGCGCATGCATTACGAGCGCGTAATTACCGCCGTCGCCTTCATGGCCCAGTTTTTCTCCGAGAGCGAAGAGGGGAGCTGATTTCATGTCTGCGCACGACGATCGACACAAAGACAAATCAAAGGAGCAGCGTTCGCCGAGCGTCGTCTTCTCCGGCGAGCCTTCGCGCGATGTTTCGTCCGAGGAAGCCGATCCGGCGGCGGTCGGAGCTTCGAGACAGGTGCAGGATGCCGGGGCCGGTTCGCTGGCCGAGCAAATCGAGAAGCTTCTGACCGAAAAGCAGGAGCTGATGGACACGCTCGTGCGACGGCAGGCGGATTTTGAGAACTATCGCAAGCGAGTTGAGAAGGAGAAACACCAGGCGCAGCATCGCGGCGTCGAATCGCTGATCGAGCACATTCTCCCGGTGCTCGACGCATTCGACCGCGCCCTGGCGGGGCACGGAGATGCCACCAACGCCGAATATCGGAAGGGCTTCGAGCTCATCCGACGCCAGCTCTGGGACGCGCTTGCAAAGCAAGGGCTGGAGCGCATCGAGGCATTGGACAAGCAATTCAACCCGCATTTTCATCACGCGATCGAGCGCGTGGAAACCTCGGAGCACGCCGACGAGACCGTGATCGGCGAGCTGCAGCCCGGCTACTTGTTTCACGATCGGGTTCTGCGGCCTGCGATGGTCCGCGTGGCGACTGCGCCGGGGTCGAAAACAGCCCACGCTGCGAGACGCGACGACTAGTCGGCGTTCCTCTCCTGGGACGCGAAGAACCGGAGTAGAAAGTCACAATGGCACCAGGCAATCAGGCCGACTATTATGAAGTGCTCGGTGTGGCCCGCGACGCTTCCGCCGATCAGATCAAGTCCGCCTACCGCAAAGCCGCGCTCAAATGGCATCCCGACCGGAATCAGGAGAAGAGCCCGGAAGCCGAAGAAAACTTCCGCCAGGCGACTGAGGCCTATAGCGTTCTTTCTGATGCGCAGAAGCGCGCGGTCTACGACCGTTTCGGCCACGCGGGTCTGAACAACCGGGGATTCGAAGCGGGAGGCTTCAACGCCACCATCTTCGAGGAGTTTCAGGATATCCTCGGCGATCTTTTTGGCTTCGATCAGGCTTTCGGTGGAACGGGCCGCCGCGGGCGAGGGTCGCGCGGGCAGCGCGGCGCCGATTTGCGTTACGACCTTTCGCTGACGTTCGCTGAGGCCGCTGCCGGCGTTTCGACCAAGATTCGCATGACCCGGCGGGAGAACTGCGAAACCTGCAAGGGCACCGGGGCGAAACCCGGTAGCGGCGGCATGACCACGTGCCGCACCTGTGGTGGGCGCGGCCAGATGTCGTATCAGCAGGGATTTTTTTCGATCACGCGCACGTGTCCCGCTTGTCAGGGCGCGGGCCAGGTGATTCGCGAGGCTTGCACGGATTGCCGCGGGCTCGGGCGCATCGAGCGCGAGCGCACGCTGGAGGTTCCGGTTCCCGCCGGCGTCGACACGGGCACGCGCCTCCGGATGGCCGAACAGGGCGAACCGGGCACGAACGGTGGTCCGCCGGGCGATCTGTATATTTTCCTCGAAGTGAAGGAACACCCGTTCTTTGAACGCCGCGGCGCCGACCTTTACTGCACGATCCCGGTGAGCGTTTCGCAGGCTGCGCTCGGCGCAAAGATCAAGGTTCCCACGCTGCGCGGGGAAGACGACCTCGAGATTCCCGAGGGCACGGAGTCGGGCCAGATATTCCGCCTCAAGGGACAGGGACTTCCGAACCCACACGGAGGTAAGGGCGACCTTTACGCCAACATTCGCGTGCTAATCCCCTCGAAACTCTCCCGCGAGCAGCGTCGTCTGTTCGAGCAGCTCGGCCAAACACTGAAGGTCGAGAACAAGCCGCTCGAGCATTCCTCGAGCTTCTTCGACAAAGTGAAGGACATCTTCGGTTAGCGAAGTCCGCGTTCTTGCTTGGTTTGTTCTCGGGGTACAATCCCGCGATGCGCCGCCGCTTTTTCGTCGAGGGTTTTGATTCACGCTCCGCTGCTCTCCGCGGCGAAGCGGCCGAGCATCTCGGGCGGGTGCTTCGCGCCGAGCCGGGCCAGCTGTACGAGCTGAGCGACGGAAGTTGCGTCTGGCTTGGCCGCGTCGAACGCGTGACGCTTTCAAAGCGGGGGGAGAATCGAATCGACTTCGCGCTGGTTGAGCCGGTGCCCGCGCGCGAGCCCCGCGTTCAGATCCATCTTCTCCTGTCGCTTGTGAAGTTCGACCGGTTCGAGTGGTGCCTCGAAAAAGCAGTGGAACTGGGCGCATGCGAAATCGTGCCGCTCGTCGCAGCGCACACCGATAAGCCGCTGGTCGCCGCCGCGATAAGGCGTCATGCGCGCTGGGAGAAAATCGTATTCGAATCCGCGCAGCAGTCCCGGCGGCTCCGACCGCCCTCGATTCGCGAAGCGGAGTCGCCCGAGGAAGCGTTTGCTCACTGTTCCGCTGCCACCAAGATTCTGCTTTCCGAGCGCCGCAAGGCCCCCCGCATCAACGACGTGTTGCCATGCGGCGTGGTGGCGGCCGGCGCTGCCGGGATTACGGCGGCCTTGGCGACCGGTCCCGAAGGCGGCTGGACCGATGCGGAAATCGACGCCGCTTGTGCCTCCGGTTTTGCCGAAGCTTCGCTTGGCGAGAACATACTTCGCACCGAAACCGCCCTCCTCGCGGCGATGGCGATTCTCGGTTTTGTGCTCGGCGAATAGCGAAACGATGCTTCGCTTGCCTTCTGCCTTGGCGCGCTCCTTTGCCTCCATTCGGCTGCCGTGATATAAATACGAGAGCGAAGTATGCAGGAAAACTCTCATTCCGGCCCGCCGGATTCGCCCGAGACAGCGCCTCTCGCGCATGTGCGAGGCGAGTTACGCAGTTGGACGCGGGATCTCGCCGTAGCTCTCGGTCTGGCCATCGTCATCATGATTTTTCTCTATCAGCCGGTGAAGGTCGAAGGCACCAGCATGAACCCACTCCTCAGCGATCAGGAGCGGATCTTCATCAATAAATTCATCTACCGTTTCGAGCCGATCGAACGCGGCGACGTCATCGTTTTCTGGTATCCGCTGGACCGCTCGAAGTCGTTCATCAAGCGCGTGGTGGGCCTGCCCGGCGAAATGATCGAAATTCGCTCCGGCCATCTCTATGTGGACGGCGAGGAGTTGCCGGACCAGTACGTTCCGGCGGGCTATCTGGACGGCTCGAACTACGGGCCGCGGCGAATTCCAGTTGATGATTATTTCGTGATGGGCGATCATCGCGATAGCTCAAATGATTCGCGCGTATTCGGGCCGGTCCCGCGACCGTACATTTATGGTAAGGCCGTATTCGCCTACTGGCCGGTCAACCATTTTGGTTCCCTCACGTCATCTGCAACGGTCAACGCGGCATCGAAATGAAATCTTCTGGAGGACACACTGACCGAGGCCCTCGCAGGTCGCGCGACACTCGCGCTCGAGGACGGAAGAGTATTTAGCGGCCGCGCGGCGGGAGCTCAAACCCGCCGTGGCGGCGAGGTCGTTTTTAACACGAGCCTCACAGGCTACCAGGAAGTCTTCACCGATCCCAGCTATTCCGGGCAGATCGTGTGCCTGACGTATCCTCACATCGGCAATGTGGGAGCGAACCACGACGACGAGGAATCGGGGAAGCCGTATATCGAAGCTCTCGTCGTGCGCGAATTCTCGGCCCTGGCTTCCAACTGGCGCTCGGACGAATCGGCTCAGCAATATCTCGAACGGCAGGGCGTTCCGGTGATATGGGATCTCGACACGCGCGCTCTCGTTCGGCATCTCCGAGATGTCGGCGCGCTTCGCGGCGTCGTCGCGACCGACGGAACGCCTGCGGAGCAACTGATCGCCGAAGCACGTGCGTTGCCCATGATGGCGGGTCAGGAGCTTGCGAGCCGCGTCACGACCGCTGAGAAATACGATTGGTCGCGCGGTTCCATTGATCTCGCGATGCCGTTGGCCGCCGCGGCTGCCGCGAATGGCTCCGACGGACGGCCGCGAAAAAAAGGCGGAGCGGTGGCGCTGGAAGAAGGCCGCCACCACCGTGTTGTGGCCTACGATTTCGGCATCAAGCAAAACATTCTGCGCCTTCTAGTCGATCATAACTGTGACGTAACCGTGGTACCCGCGAAGACTTCGGCCGAAGACGTTCTTGCTCTCAAGCCGCACGGAGTGTTTCTCTCGAACGGTCCTGGCGACCCCGAGCCCGTCACTTACGCAGTTGCCAACATTCGAAAACTGCTGGGTCGCGTCCCTATCTTCGGCATATGCCTGGGGCATCAGCTTTGCGGCCTCGCTCTGGGCGGGCGAACGTATAAACTCAAGTTCGGACATCACGGCTCGAATCATCCAGTGAAGAATCTCCTCACGGGCAAAGTTGAGATCACGGCGCAGAACCACGGCTTCTGCGTCGATCCGGATTCGCTCCCGTCGAGCGACGTCGAGATCACGCATCTTAACCTGAACGACCATACGAACGAGGGCCTGCGCCACCGCTCGCTGCCGCTCTTCAGCGTTCAGTACCATCCGGAAGCGTCTCCCGGTCCGCACGACGCGCGGTACTTGTTCGCCGATTTTGTTGCTCTTATGAAGGAAGGCCAAGCGGCTAAGGCCTAGCCGTGACGATCAAGAATGCCGAAACGCACTGACATCAAGAAAATCCTGATCATTGGCTCGGGCCCGATCATCATCGGCCAAGCGTGTGAATTCGACTACTCCGGCACGCAAGCCTGCAAGGCGCTGCGCGCCGAGGGCTACCAAGTCATTCTCGTCAATTCGAACCCCGCGACGATCATGACCGATCCCGAAATCGCGGACCGCACTTACATCGAGCCGCTCGCGACGGAGTATCTCGAAGCGATTATCGCCGCCGAGCGCCCCGACGCGTTGCTGCCGACTGTCGGCGGCCAGACGGGACTCAACGTCGCCGTCGAGCTCGCCGAAAGCGGCATCCTCGATAAATATGGCGTGAAGCTGATCGGTGCATCGCTGCGCGCGATCAAAATCGCCGAGGACCGGCTGCTCTTCAAGGATGTCTGCCGCAAAGTCGGTCTCGAAGTACCTGCGTCCGAGGCCGTCGAGAACGTTCCCGACGCGGTTCGTCTCGCCGATGCCATGGGCTATCCGGTTGTCATCCGCCCTTCTTTCACGCTCGGCGGCACCGGCGGCTCTATCGCCTACAACCACGAGGAATTCGTCGACGCTATTGCGCGCGCACTGGATGCCAGTCCGGTCCACCAAGCGCTGATCGAGGAATCCGTCATCGGCTGGAAGGAATTCGAGCTTGAAGTGATGCGCGACTTCCGCGACAACTTCGTGGTCATCTGCTCGATTGAGAATGTCGATCCGATGGGCATCCACACGGGCGACTCGATTACCGTCGCGCCCGCGCAGACCCTGACCGACAAGGAATACCAGCGGATGCGCGATGCCGCTGCCGCGATCATCCGTGAAGTCGGCGTCGAAACGGGCGGCTCGAACATTCAATTCGCCATCGATCCGGAAACCGGACGCATGGTCGTGATCGAAATGAATCCGCGCGTTTCGCGCAGTTCCGCGCTCGCGAGCAAAGCAACAGGCTTCCCGATCGCGAAAATCGCGGCGAAACTCGCGGTCGGCCTGACGCTCGACGAGATCCCGAACGACATCACCCGCAAGACGCCTTCCTGCTTCGAGCCGACGATCGACTACGTGGTCGCAAAGATTCCGAAATGGCAGTTCGAGAAGTTCCCCGGCACCGAAACCACGCTGACGACGCAGATGAAGTCCGTCGGCGAGGTGATGGCTATCGGCCGCACATTCCAGGAGGCGCTCTGCAAGGGCATTCGCGCGCTCGAGCCCAGCTCTGCCTGGCGCCCGCCCGCCGAGGTCAGCACGGCCCTCTTGCGCGAAAAGCTGCACGTGCCCGGCCCCGACCGCATCCATTGGCTCTTCGAAGCCCTCGAGCGCGGCATGGGAAGCGAAGAGGTATGCGAGCTTACGAAAATCGATCCCTGGTTCATCCGCCAGCTTGAAGAAATGCTCGTGATCGACCGCCGCATGGCGGCCACCGCGCTTTCGAAATGCGACCGCGAACTGCTCCTCGAATCCAAGCGCTCTGGCGCGAGCGACGAGGAGATCGCCAAGCTCTGGAACGTCAAGTCGGCTTCGGTCCGCGCCCGCCGGCGCGAGCTTGGTGTCCGGCCTGTTTTCAAGCGCGTCGATACGTGCGCTGCTGAATTCGAGTCCTTCACGCCATACATGTATTCGACCTATGAGGAAGAGGACGAATCCGCGACGACCGACCGTGCCAAGATTGTGATCCTCGGCAGCGGACCAAGCCGCATTGGGCAAGGCATCGAGTTCGACTACTGTTGCTGCCACGCCGCTCTCGCGCTGAAGGAAGACGGGTACGAGACAATCATGGTGAACTGCAATCCCGAAACCGTCTCAACCGACTACGACACAGCCGACCGCCTCTACTTCGAGCCGCTCACTCTTGAGGATGTTCTCGAGGTTCTCGACCGCGAAAAGCCGCAGGGCGTAATTGTGCAGTTCGGCGGGCAGACGCCGCTCAATCTAGCGCTCGATCTCAAGCGCTACGGCGCGAAGATTATCGGCACCGATCCGGAATCGATCAATCTCGCCGAAGACCGCCGCGAATTCGGCCTCCTGCTCGAGAAGCTGCAGATTCCGCAGCCGCGCGCCGCCACGGCCCTCGCGCCGCAGGAAGCCGTCGCGGCTGTGTCCGAGATCGGCTTGCCGGTTCTTGTTCGCCCGAGTTACGTGCTCGGCGGGCGTGCCATGGTGATCGCCTATGATTTGAAGACGGTCGAGGACTATGTCGCGCAGGCCGTCCTGATCGGCACCGCGACCGACCCGAAGCGCCCGATCCTGATCGATCAGTTTCTCGAGGATGCGACCGAGGTGGATGTCGATGCGCTTGCCGACGGCGACGACGTCGTCATTGCAGGCATCATGGAGCACATCGAGGAGGCTGGCATCCACTCCGGGGACTCTTCCTGTGTTCTCCCCTCGGTCACGCTCAAGCCGGCCGTGCTCGAACGTATTCGCGACTACACGGCGCGTCTTGCGCGCGCCCTCCATGTCGTCGGCCTTATGAACGTCCAGTACGCCATCCAGCGCGATACAGTCTACGTTCTGGAGGTGAACCCGCGTGCTTCCCGCACGGTTCCTTACGTCAGCAAAGCCACCGGAGTTCCGCTCGCGAAGGTGGCCGCGCGCCTGATGACGGGCCGCAAGCTCAAGGAACTCCATCTCCCGATCGTCGAGATGAACGGCGTCAAGGAACTAGCCCTCCGCGACTTTTACGCAGTGAAGTCTCCCGTGTTTCCGTTCAATAAATTCCGCGGCGTGGACGTGATTCTCGGGCCGGAGATGCGCTCGACCGGAGAAGTCATGGGCATCGCTTCCGAATTTGGCGTCGCCTTTGCCAAGGCGCAGCTCGCCGCCGGCCAGCGGCTGCCGCTTTCGGGCACGGTCTTCATGAGCGTGAACGACCACGACAAGAAACAGGTCTCGGGTCTGGCCAAGGAACTCGCTTCCGCGGGATTAAAAATCATCGCCACGCGTGGCACGGCCTCGGCTCTGAATCGCGCAGGCATCGAGGTGGAAGCGGTCTACAAGGTGAATGAAGGCCGGCCGAATATCGTTGACCTTATCAAAACGGGAAAGGTGAATCTGGTCATCAATACGCCGCTCGGACGCGAATCCTTCTACGACGAAAAATCGATCCGCCGCGCCGCCGTGCGTTACAACGTTCCCTGCATCACCACTCTCTCAGCCGCAAACGCCGCAGCTCGGGGCATCCGCGCGATGTTGGGCCACTCCGCTGAAATCGCCGCGCTGCAGGACTTGCACAGGCGCAAGTCCGCTGCTTTGCCCTGAACGGCGCACTTGAACGGGGTGAAGGGACGGCCCTGGGTCCCACCCGTACCCGAATCCTCCGGCATATCGTCTCATCCAATCACTTCGATGCTGCCAACGTCACACTTCGGACGCCATTCTCCGGCCATCTGCCCCTGTTGTTGCCGGTCCCTGGGGCCACGTGTATCATGACTGCGCCTATGGAGTCCCACTGTCTTTCCTTCCGCGAAGTTCCCCACACGACAAAGCTTTTTTCCTCCTTCCTTGAAGATTTCACCCGTGTAGCCCCGTATTACGCGCATCCCCCGACGGCTGCCGGCATCGACGCGGCCGCCGACGAGGTTAGGCTCGATCCGGCCGTTCGCAGCGGCGTCGTGGAAGTGCTGCGCGAGCAGAACCGCCGCTTCGGTGCAGGGAATCAGATCGACCGCGCGACCAGTCGCAATCTCGACCGTTTGGCGGCAGGCGCCGTCGCGATCGTCACGGGCCAACAGGTCGGACTCTTCTCCGGCCCGGCATACACCTTTTACAAAGCCATCTGTGCCGCGCGCACTGCCGAAGACGCCACTCGCCGCGGTATTGACGCCGTTCCCATCTTCTGGCTCGCCACCGAAGACCACGACCTCGCCGAAGTCAACCACTCTTCGTGGGTCACACGAAACGGACTTGTGCGCTATGAACTGCCTGCGAGGGAGGAGGAGACAGGCCGGCGCGTTGGCGAAGTCGTGCTCGGCGAATCGATCGAATCCATAGTGGCCGCCGCGGCGCAAACCTTGGATGGCCCATTTGCCGCCGAGATCGCGCGCGCGCTTCACGAATCGTACCTGCCCGGTGAGACCTACGGCTCGGCGTTCGGAAAGCTTTTGGCGCGCTTGCTCGCAGGTCGGGGAATCGTTTTTATCGACCCACTTGACGTCCGCCTTCACCGCCTGGCGGCGCCCACCTATCTTCGCGCGCTCGAAGATGCGGCACCACTCACCGAGGCACTGCTGGCCCGTTCAAAGGAACTCGAAGCCGCGGGCTTCCACGCGCAGGTTAAGGTCACGCGCGAAACGACGCTTCTCTTCTACAACGTGGATGGCCGGCGCACGCCCATTCGTAGCCGCAACGGCAAATTCTTTGCGGGTGACAAGGAGTTTTCCAGGGACGATCTCGCCAGTGCTATCGCGAACAGCCCTGACTCCGTTACGCCCAGCGCTCTGCTGCGTCCGGTTGTGCAGGACACGCTTTTGCCGACCGCCGCATACTTCGGAGGTCCCGCGGAGATCGCATACATGGCTCAAGCGCAGGTCACGTACGGGAGAATTCTCGGCCGCATGCCCGCGATTCTCCCGCGCGCAAGTTTTACGATCGTCGAGCCGCCGATTGCGCGGTTCCTTGCCCAGTACGACCTTGAAATTCGCGATATTTTGCAAGGATCGCAGCACGTTCGCACAAAGATGGAGCAGAAAGCGCTGCCGGATGCGCTCGTCGGACGCTTTGACGCGAGCGAAGAGGCGCTGCGCGGCCTCCTCCAATCCTACAGCGAGCCTCTCCAGCGCCTGGACCCGACGCTGGTCGACGCGCTCCAGGTCGCCGAACGCAAAATGCTCTACCAGTTCGGCCAGTTGAAGGCGAAAGTGGCCCGCGCGGCCAGCTTCCGGTCGGGAGTTCTCGAGCGTCACGAACGCATCCTTCTCGATGCGCTCTACCCGCACGGCGAGTTGCAGGAGCGCACGCTCTCCGCTCTGCCTTTCCTCGCCGCCTACGGGCGGGACTTCCTCGACAATCTCGCCAGCCTCGCTTCAGTTGCCAGTGCCGAGGACTCTCGTTCGTGCGCTCGTCAGCACCACGTGCTGTTCTTGTAATGCGTCCCGCGTGCTAAACTTGTGGGTTCTTCACGGGACTTCGTCACACTTTCGGAGGCTGGAATAGCATGAAAATCACGCCGGGAAAGCAGAAGGGGTTGAAGGCCGTTTCCGATTCGCGCGGGGTAATTGCCGCAGCCGCCATGGATCAGCGCGGCTCGCTTAAGAGCGCGATTGCGAAGGAGAAGGGCGTCGACAAGAGCGCCGTCACGGCCCAAATGCTTGAGGAGTTCAAGACCGCCGTCGTTCGTGTCCTCACTCCCCACGCGAGCGCCATCCTGCTCGATCCCGAATACGGCTTGCCTGCCGCAAAGGCGCGTTCAAAAAACGCGGGTCTCCTGCTCGCCTACGAGAACAGCGGCTACGACAACACGCGCCCAGGCCGGCTTCCCGACCTGCTGGATATCTGGTCTGTCCGCAGGCTCGTGGGCGCTGGCGCCGATTGCATAAAGATTCTGCTGTATTACACGCCGTTCGATCCCCCCGGGGTGAATGAAATCAAGCATGCCTGGACTGAGCGCATCGGTGCGGAATGCGCCGCCGTTGACGTCCCGTTCTTTCTTGAGCTGGTCGGCTATGAAGAGGGTGTCGACGAAAAGGGCATCGACTTCGCGCGCAAGAAGCCCGAAGTTGTCGCGCGCAGTATGGAGGAATTCTCGAAGCCCCAGTACGGCGTGGACATTCTCAAGGTCGAAGTTCCCGTCAACATGGCTTTTGTCGCCGGCACGAAATCCTGCAAGGGCGACGCCGCCTATTCGCGCGACCAAGCCAAGGACCACTTCCGGCGCACCGCGGCGGTAGCCAAGAAACCCTTCATCTATCTTTCAGCCGGCGTGAGCAACGACGTCTTCAACGAAACCCTCGAACTCGCCGCCGAATCGGGCGTCAATTTCTCGGGCGTTCTCTGCGGCCGCGCCACCTGGAAGGATGGTATTCCGGTGTATGCCAAGCAGGGGGCGAAAGCGCTGGAAGACTGGCTGAACGATCAGGGCGTAAAGAACATCAACAACGTGAACGAGCGCCTCAAGGCTGCCAAGCCGTGGTTCGGCTTCTACGGTGCCAGCTCGGCGGCCGCTCTTTCCTGAGCGGTTGGGCACTGGGCTTGGACTTGGCCCTCTAAGGCATCGTCGAAGAGCGTGCCAGCGTGGCTCTTCGTCGAGCACACTTGATGCGCGCTTAACCCCAGCGCGCCGCGCAGGTCGGCGCCATCTAGATTGGCGCCGGTCAGGTTGGCTCCATCAAGGACCGTCCCAGCGAACTGCGCCCACCGTAGATCGGCGTCCCGTAGGTAGGTGTCGATCAGTATCGCGTTTGCCATCTGAGCGCCCCGCAGGTCCGCTCCGGGAAGCCTTGCTGACCATAGGTAAGCTCCCCGAAAGTCCGCGTGCTCGAGTTGCGCTCCATCGAGATACGATTCGCGCAGATCAGCCTTGCCAAGATTCGCACGCGTGAGCGTGGCTTGCGTAAGGCGCGCGCCGTAGAGGCTCGCTCCCTCAAGTTGCGCGTCAACCAGGATCGCCCTCAAGAGCCATGCATGGGACAAGTTCGCATCCCGCAAATCTGCCCGCCGCAAATCCGCCTCGTTGAGCGTTGCCCCGTCGAGATTAGCGCGATTCATGCGCGCTCCGTCCATGAGTGCAAACCGGAAACTGCTCTGTCCAAGATCGGCTCCGCGCAGATCCGCATCGGACAGGAATGCACCCTCGAAGTCTGCCCGCCACAGGTGTGCGTTGGCCAGAAACGCCCCGTAAGCCTGTGCGTAGCGGAATTTCGCGCCGTTCAGCCGCGGCCCGCTTACGGCGACGATCTGATCATCTGTGCCTGTCCAGTTTGCCGGCCGCGTCGAAATGGAAGCCTCCGTCAGATCGGCGTACGGGTCGAAACCGATCGACCAAAGCGCGTTCGGCGCCCATCGGCGGATATTTGCGGCGCCATATTGCGGCGCGCGGCTCCGGTCGTGCGGAACACCGGCGATCGTACCGACGGAAAGGAACAGGAGCACCGCTCCGAGCCCTGCCGCCACTGCCGCCGGGTTGATCGCCCGGATTCTTGAGAGGAGCCTCTGAATCCACTTCTTGGGCTCGAGAATCCACCTTTCCAGCGGCCTTCCGGTTCTGGTCGTGGCGTGGACGGCAATTCCGGTCGCGGCCACGGTGAGCCCGGCGTGCAGAATCGTGCCCCGCACGTCCTGCCGGGTCAAGTACCGCGCCCAGAATAGCAGCAGTGTGACGGGCACCGTCCAGTATGCAAGGAAGAGGCAGATGCCCTTTTCGATGGAACGCGTCGAAGATGCGTCCTGCTCGATCCATCGAAAATGTGCGCGCAGCAGCCCGAGGACAATCCCGCGCCCGCGATCGCCGAGGGCCCGTCCATTCGGGAAAATCGCGGGGAGCTCGAGCACGGCATCCCACACGCGCTGCAGATGAAACAGCACGACGAGATAGATCAGAAACAGCGCAACCGGAAGGATCAGATACGATTCCACGGTGGGCAGCGCGGTCGCCGCCGTGCGCGAATGCAGAAAAGGAATCACGGCGGAGTCCGCGAGGAGCTGGATATCCTTCGTGCGCCACAGAATCAGCCAGCAGACGGCGCTCGCCGACAGCATCGCCGCGATGAATCGAGCCGCGCCTTGCGAGGCCCGCTCGAAATCGGCCGCCGCGGCGAATTCCAAAAACGATGGTGGTAGTGACGCGTCGCGCAGGTTCGCTCCCGCGACCTGACGCGGCACCAGCCCCATGGCGCTTTCGAGCGACGCGTCTTCAAGATTCGCGCCTTCGAGGTTCGCTCCGACCAGACAAGCGTCCTGCAAGTCGGCTCGCACGAGGCACGCATCGCGCAGGTCTGCCAGGAGCAAGTCCGCCGCTTTCAGGTTTGCGTCGTGAAAGTCCACAAATCGGAAGTTGACGCCGATCAGTTCCACTCCTTCGAGGTCCGCGCCCGCGAAATCCGCTTTTGTGCCCGTGACGCCGTGCGACTCGACCCATTCGCGGTGACTCGCGAGCTTTTCTTCGAACGCCCAATCGCGATACGGCGGGCGCGAAGATTGCTTCACGGGCCCCGCCGGCGTGCTTGGCGAATCGCGCTGCGGGACTTCCGGCGTATGGAATTGGCCGGTTGCTTCCTGTTCCGCTACGTCGGCTTCTCTGGATGCAGACCCTTGTGCCGGGCCTGGCTCGTCCACACTGCCACCCGTATCGTTTGCGCGTTCAATCTCTGTTCTTTCGGTGGCTGTGTCGGTGTCTGCAGTTGGTTCCTGCTCGGAAGGGAACAACTCGGCAAGGATGTGCGCGGCGGAAGGCAACTCTGCCGCGGAGATGAAGGAGCCTTCGGTTGTCAGGGCGCGCGCCAGGTCGCCGGGAAGTGGTTCCCAGCCGCGAAGTATTTCGACTCCGGCTCGTCCCTCACCGCCAGCCCGCACATCGAAACCTCGCTCGTTCGGGAAGAGTTCGTCGAGCGTATCGGCGATCGTCGGCTCTTGCGTGCCGGCATCCTGGTTGACCGTCGCGATCTCCGATGACGGAGCTTCAGCGTTCGGCGGTGGTTCGTCGGCGAATACTTCTGCCAGGGCATCCGGCAAGGGTGGCATTTCCGCAGCCGAGACCAGGTCGCCATCCCCTTCCAGTGGCTGCGCCTCTTCGGTCTTGGTCGCAGCCTCCACATCGGCCTGCTCCGAACGGAACGAAAAGCTGAACCAGCGCCTCACTGTGTGTTCCCCTCTGCCCTCGACAGACACCGCGCCATTCCCCGGCGGCGTCATGCGAGTTGGCACGCTGCTTGAATCAGCGACGGCCGAGCCAGTCTTTAGGTCGTTCGCCCACAGGCGGTGGGCTGTTGTTCATGGCTGTATGTAAAGTTTACCGTCTGGCAGGATACCGCGCGAAAGCGTCTGGGGAACCCTGTTCGAAAGTGCAATAGCCGTACAGCTGGCCGCGCGCGCCTTGCGACGAAAGGAAATTGAGCGGGGAAGCTACTTTACTTCCCGCCCCAGCCGGACTCCGTCCCGTATGGAACGACGCGTTCGAGGAGGTCGATTCGAAGGATTCGTCCGTCGTGGATCTTGAAGATCGCCGGGACCAGGAAGGTGTTCGGCACGCGATACGTTGGCGGTACGCTCACTTCTCCGACGTTCGGCACAGCGACTTTCAGTTTGTCACCGGGGTGGTCGAACAGCGCAATCGCGTACAGCAGGCCCCGCTCTTCGTCCACAATGGGGTAGCGCCGCTCGCGTACCTTCGAGATGATGCTGTAGAAACGCGAATCAAGCTGCGCCGCGCATCCCAAACCGAAGACCTTGAACGCGGGAAACGCGGGATCAATGGGCGAAAAATTGGGATTGTTGGTCGTCTGCACGCCGTTGTCCCAGCGGATGCAGGAGTCATCGATTGGCACGCCTGCGCTGCTGCTTTTTCCCAGCCCATCGAAATATGCGTTGGCTGCCGCGATCATCTTATCGCGCGATGTTCGTTCCGCCGGAGCGACGGCCGTCTGCATGACAGGATCCGGCAACAAGAACCATTTGCGGTCGAAGGGCGCGATCGGCGTCACCGCAAACATCGTCGATGTCGTGAGCATGCCTCCTTGACCCTGAATATCCTGCCGCACGATGATCGATTCGACCTCCGAGATTTTGTGCGACTCCACTCTCAACCGCAGCGCCAGCACTCCTGGTAGGCCGTGCTCGTCCGTCAGAACGACGATCCCAGCCTCACCCGTCGCGGGGTCATCGAAGCGCAACCGGTAAATCCCGATCTGATCGACGGAGAGCCACATGCCTTCGCCGAGGGGAACGGCTTGGCCTGTCTCCGTCGACTTTACGCCCCTGGCCAGCGGCAGCCGCGACGGGTCGTGCGCCACCAGTGCCGCGAGGTATTGATCGACGAACGCGTCGAGACAGCTTCGGTCGCACGCCGCGTCCAGTGCGCCCGCTGGTTCTCCTGCGGCTGCCAATTGCGATAGGAAACTTCCCGCGCTCGCGCAAAGGACCACGAGCGCTACAAGAATGAGATTGCGAATCAGCGATTCCTGAACGCTCTTCCACAAACCCGCCCCGTCACCCATGTCAATTCCCCCAGCCGGACTTCGAGCCCCATGGGGCCTCCGTAAGCGTCATTTCAACGAAACGAATTTTCCCGTTCTTGATCTTGAACGCCTCGGTGACGGGCAGAGTCCGCGGCGTCAGGAAAAACGGTGGCGAGTAATAGGTCGTGCCGTCGGTCAGCGGCAGCTCGCGCACGGTCGAGTCGTGGTCGAAGAACGTGAATGCCACGACTTCCTGCTTGTCCACGTCCACGATGGGGTAGCGACGGTCTCGGATGTTCGTTACGAATCCCATCATTCCGAGCTTGTACTGAGCTTCACATCCCAGCGTCACGAAGGTTTGATTGGCCGAGTGTCCGTAGTTGAACTTAGGTTGGTTCGTCGTCTGCACCGCGTGTTCAATCCGTTGGCAGTCGGGCGCGAAGAACGAGTAGTCCCCCTTGCCGTCGTTCCTCTGCATCCCGCTGTAGTACAGGTTTGCCGTGTAAATCAGCTTTTCGCGCGAGAGCTTGGTTCCAGGTGCAGGCATCTCCGACCAGACCGGATCGGGCTTGCCGTATCTCTCGTAGGCCGCCACGCCGCCGGGAGTGCGAATCACGATCGTCTCGAGCTCGCTGATCCGTCGATTCCTCTCCTTGATCCGCACGACAAGGATGTCTCCCATGCCGTTCTCTTTGATCGTTGCGAAAAGGCCCACCTGCCCGGTGTCGGGGTCGTCGAAGTAATGCTTGTAGGTGTCCATGCCGCTCGCCGTTCGCCACAAACCGTCGCCAAGCTTCAGCGTGACGCCGTTCTCCGTGAATCTGACGTCGTCCGTTGTGGGCATTTGCGACGGGTCGTGCCCCATCAGCGCCGCCAAGTATCTGTCGCCCAGCCCTTCCAGGCACACCCGGTCGCACGAATCGCCTTCGGCAGCGTGCGGTGCGGACGTGCCTCCTGACTTTGCGGCGGCCACGCTGCCGAAAGAAATGGCGCAGCTTGCCAGGAGTGCGATTGCCGAAGCAACCAGAACCTTTCGCATGGGGTCCCCCCAATTCCGAGCGACCTACCCTAGCAACCGCCCGCACGGCCTGTCAACGATCTGCCCGTTCTATATTCTTGTATCGCCTTTCTTATGAGCTGTTTCGACTTTGGTGGCGGGTGTCCCCTGAACAGTTGCCAGACATGGCTGCTTCGACCTAAGATGGAGCTGTCTATGGAACTGCTTCTCAACGCGATCTGGTTAGCCATCTCGGTCGGCCTGCTCTTCGTGTGGCACTCCCGGTGGTTGCCTCAGATTCGGCGAGGCTGCCTCGATCGCAGCCAGCAGAGCTTTGTCGGCTTGGTTTGTGTCCTCGCCCTCCTGTTTCCGGCGATCTCTCTGAGCGACGATTTGCACCCCGCTGTGATCGCACTAGCAGATGCGAAATCCGCCTACGCAGTCACACACAGCCACAGCTCCCCAGGCCCGGGTTCACGGTCCCATTCTGTGCCGCACGCTTTTGCGGGTCCAGTTCGCCCCTTGCAGTTCCGCGCCGTGCCGAGTCCAGGAGATGCCATCGTCGTCGGCGGGCCGCTCATCCTCTCAAAGGATCCTTCACACGGACTGATTTCGGGCCGTGCGCCACCTCTCTCCTAAACCTGCCGAGCGGGTTTTAGTGCGTTTTCAAATGGCCCTGGTCCGCGCAGTTTCGACGCACACAGGGCTATGAGGCGCCGCCAGCAGCCGTTGCACCTGCAGTTTGGCCGCTGAAAACCATCCGAATCGTCGGTCATCCCGCATTCGGTAGAAAAGGGAATTTCGCCATGAAACAAGTTTTGTGCCGTTTCGCCCGGCTCGCGCCGGCTGGCGCAGTCCTGCTCGCAGTTCTAGCGGGCTGTTCGCATGACATCCACGGGTCGGCCGCGAATGGAGCACAAGGGGCTCAACCCGCCCCCGATTCGGCAGAATATTTTGCGCCGGACATGAAGGGCATCCAGACAATAACGGTGCAAGCCGCGGCCGTTCCCGACTACCTCGATCTTCCCGCCCACATCGAGCCCGATCCGACCCGTGTCGTTCACGTCTATCCGCCCGCTGGCGGCAGGATTATAGAAATGAAGGTCCGGCCCTGGGATCACGTCCGGCAGGGCCAGCCGCTGGCGCTGATCGAAAGCGGAGACCTGTCGCGTGCGGTTGCGGATTATCACAAGGCGCTTGCTGACAGCGAGGTGAAGCAGAAAGCGCTCGATCGCGCCCAGGAGTTGTTCGACCACCACGCCATCGCAGAGAAGGACCTCCAGCAGGCGCAGGCCGATTCTCGCATGTCGGAGGCTGATCTCACCGCCGCGCGGGAGCAGATTCGCGTATTCGGGATGGATCCGGACCACGCCTCAACGGAACTGTCCGTCGTGGCCCCGCGCTCGGGCGTGATCCTCGATATCGGCGCTGCGCCCGGCGAGTACTCCAAGTCGCTCGATGCGCCTCAACCGCTTTGCACGGTTGCGGACATCAGCACGGTCTGGGCCCTCGGTGATATCTACGAAGAAGACCTAGCGGCGGCAAAGATGGGCCAGGATGCGAGCGTCACACTGAGCGCTTATCCCGATCGGCACTGGTCGGGCCGCGTGAGCGTCGTGTCCGACGCCGTTGATCCGGCGACGCGGACCCTCCGCGTCCGCGTCGCGCTCGCAAATCCCGGCGAACGCATCAAGCCCGAAATGTTCGGCACGATCCGCCTCCTGCGATCCTCCGTTCAGGGAATCCTCGCCCCGGCTTCCGCGGTGGTTCGAGAAGGGAACGAGGCCTACGTTTTCGTGGCTTCCGGCCAGGGAAAGTTCCAGCGTCGCAGTATCACTCTTGGAGGCACTGTCGGCAACTCGATCGAGGTTCTCAAAGGTTTGAACGCAGGCGAAACGATCGTATCCGAAAACCCATTGTTCCTGCGCTCCGTGGGCCAGGACTGAACTGCCGATGCGCGCCCTGATCGATTCGATTCTTCGGTACCGGCCGCTCATGGTCGTGGCACTCTGCGCCTGGATAGCGGCGGGGGTTTACTTTTTCCTCCGCCTTGACATCGAGGCGTATCCCGATCCGTCGCCGCCACTGGTGGAAGTGATTACGCAGAATCCCGCCTGGTCGGCGGAGGAAATGGAACGCCAGGTGACGGTGCCGATCGAAACCGTTCTCTTCGGCATTCCACGGCTGACCTACGTTCGCTCGATTTCGATTTTCGGTCTCAGCGATGTGAAACTCTATTTCAGCTATGACAGCGATTATTTCTGGGATCGGCAGGAAGTTCTCAATCGCCTGCAACTCGCGACGCTGCCTGCCAACCTCTCTCCGCAGCTTTCGCCGGAATCCCCGATCGGCGAGATTTTCCGCTATCGCCTCGCGGGGTCCGGCTACCCATTGAATGAACTCAAAGCCACCCAGGATTGGTTCGTCACGCGAGAGATCAAGCAGGTCTCCGGGATCGTTGATGTTGCGTCCTTTGGCGGCACGACACGCGAGTACCTTGCGGAGATCGATCCGCGCAAGCTTTTGCAATTCAACGTGACGCTGCCGCAGGTCGTCGGCGCGGTCGGAGCGAGCAACGCGAACGTCGGCGGCAGCTATCTCACGATGGGCAGCCAGAGCGTCAACGTCCGCGGGCTGGGTCTTCTCCAGTCCATTCCCGAAATGCGGAACGTTCTCATCACGGAGCGGAACGGCGTTCCCGTTTACTTGCGCGATGTCGCGGATGTGCAAGAAAGCATCCAGCCACGGTTGGGCCAGGTCGGCGTGAATCATGATGACGATGCGGTCGAAGGCATCGTCCTCCTTCAGCGCGGCGAACAATCTCTCCCCGCTTTGCGCGCGCTCAAGCAGAGGGTGCAGGAGCTGAACGGCTACCTGCTCCCGCCGGGCATGCACCTCGAAACGCTCTACGATCGCACCGACTTGATCCACCTGACGACGTCGACCGTCCGTCACATCGTGCTGATGGGATTGGTGCTCGTGACAGTTGTCCTTATCGTTTTCCTAGGCGATGTTCCCGTGTCCTTGGTCGCAGCGCTGACCATTCCCTGTTCGCTGCTTTTCGCCTTCAGCATGATGGTGGTGACGGGCAGCTCCGCGAATCTGATTTCCATCGGCGCGATTGACTTCGGCATTCTCGTGGATGCGTCGGTGATCGTCCTCGAACACATCTATCGCAAGCTCGAAGAATCTTCCGAAAACGCGGCTACGATGCCGATCATCGCGGCAGCCACGGCCGAAGCCGTTCGTCCTGTCCTGTTCTCCGTTCTCGTAATCATCGTCGCGTTGACGCCCCTGTTCACCATGCAGGGCGTCCCCGGAAAGATTTTTGCGCCCATGTCGGAAACCTACGGGTACGCGCTCACCGGCGCTCTGATTTTCGCCGTGATCTTTGCACCCGTTCTCGCTTCCTGGATTCGCCGCGAAAGAATTCGCGCGGCCCCCACGAGGCTCGTCGCTTGGCTCCGCAAGTACTACGAGATTGCCTTACGCTGGACGCTCCAGCATCGCGCCGTCACCCTCTCAATCGCCGGGGGCGGTCTGGCGGTAGCGCTGGCGCTGAGTCTCTTGCTGGGCGGTGAATTCATGCCCAAGCTCGAAGAAGGCAATCTCTGGATTCGCGCCACGCTCCCGCAGGATGTTTCCTATGAAACCGGCGCAAAGATGGCCCATGAGATTCGGGAAATCCTTATGAAGTATCCCGTCGTCACCCAGGTCGTCTCGCAAATGGGCCGCCCCGATGACGGCACCGACGTTACCACCTTCAACAACGTCGAATTCATGGTCAACCTCAAGAACCCGGACGCTTGGCCGCACGGCCTGACAAAAGACAAACTCGTCAGCCAGATGGACTCCGAACTGGAGAAATATCCGGGCGTGGACTTCAATTTCTCGCAGAACATTCAGGACAACGTCGAGGAAGCGATGTCCGGCGTCAAGGGCGAGAATTCGCTCAAGCTGTTTGGCGACGATATCGACGTTCTCGTCGAGAAAGCCGGCGAAATCCGCGACGTCATGGCGCAAGTTCCGGGCATCGCTGACTTGGGTGTCTTTCAGGAGACGGGACAGCCTGAGCTGCTGATCTCAATCGACCGTGCCGCCAGCGCTCGCTACGGACTTGGGGCCGCCGACGTGAACGCCGCAGTGCAGGCGGCCGTTGGCGGTCTGGCGGCGACGCAGATTCTCGAAGGCGACCGCCGGTTCGATTTCGTCATTCGCTACAAGCCTGAGTTCCGCGGCGCGCCCGATGCGATCCGCCAGATTCTGCTACCCACGCCCGACGGCAGCCGCGTGCCGCTGGGCGCTGTCGCCGATGTGTCTCTCAAGGAAGGCGCCTTCATGATCTACAGGGAGAATGGCCGGCGCTACATTCCCGTGAAATTCAGTGTGCGCGGGCGCGACCTGGCGGGCACCATTGAGGACGTCCAGACGCGCATTCGGGCAAACGTGCACCTTCCGCAGGGCTACCACTACGAGTGGGCCGGCGAATACGAAAGCTTGCGCCAGGAAGAGCGCCGGATGGCCGTCGTCATTCCGATCAGTTTGGTCGCGATTCTGTTGCTTCTCTTCACTGCGTTTCGGTCCCTTCGGCATGCCCTGCTGGTCCTGGTTGCGATCCCGTTTGCGGCCACCGGCGGCGTCCTCGCGCTGCTTGTTACGGGCACGCCGTTGAGCATTTCCGCCGCAGTAGGCTTTGCCTCCGTGATCGGTGTTTCTACTCTGGGCGGCGTCGTATTGGTCTCAGGTATTCAGGGTTTGGAGCGCCGCATGCATCCGCGGAACGAAGCAATCGAGCGCGGCGCGCTCGACGAGATGCGCGCGGTCTTGATGGCCTGCTCTGCCGCCGGTCTGGGCCTGCTGCCCGCGGCGCTGTCCTCCGGCATCGGCGTGCAGGCCCAGCAGCCGCTAGCGCGCGTTGTGGTTGGTGGCATGGTCACCTCTCCGTTTGCGATCCTGTTCTTGATTCCCGTGCTCGCGAGCTATTGGCTGCCTTCTCAAGGGCAGGCCGCCACCGAAGAATAGTTCGTGTGGAGAGCAGCCGCCGCGCCGCACGCCGGCGCCTATCGCAACTGATGGCTGGGGATTGTGAACACCGGGATGATGTGATTACAATGTGGCGGCCGGTGCCCCCAGCTCCCCAGCCCACTGTTTCGCTTTTGACGCGGCCCTGAACTCGAGACAGAAATAAGCAAACGATGCGTTTCAGCGTCACAATTCGTCAGAAAGGTGCCGTCACGGTCGTGGATATCCACGGTACGATTACCTACAACGAAGCGGATGCCTTGAATGAAATGTTTGGCGATTTGGTGCGGAAGGGCCGTAAGAAAATTCTGTTGAATCTCAGCGAAGTCACCGAGCTCGATAGCTCCGGCATCGGCGTCCTCGCCCGCGGCTTTGTGATGGTCAGGCGCGCGGGAGGTGACTTCAAGATGATGCAGCTGAATAAGCAGATTCAGCGTCTTCTCGAAATCACGAACCTCTGCAAAATCTTCGAGGACTTCGCCGACGAAAACTCGGCCATCCACAGCTTCGATTAGCGCGGCTCCCCGGAATCCGCTGTTTGCTTACTTTCTCTCGTAGAGGGACGGGTTCTTCCGAATCTCTTCGTACCGTTGTTCGTCCACGTTGTTTTCCGCGCACTCGTACTCGCGGAGCCGCGTTCCGGGGCGCAGCATGATGGTTCCACGTCGGATCCACGGCCCGGTCAGCACAACGGGGTCCTCGACGGTGCTTTCGTAGACGATCGTGTCTTCATCCACGCGCGTGAATTTCTCGGTCACGTGCAGCTTCTCGCTGTGGAGGGTTCCGGTGCCGGAAAGCCACGTCTTGTCGTTGAAACCCGTGACGTCCACCACGAGCGTGTCGCCCTCCCAGTGTCCCACGGAGTCTCCCATGTAGCTGGGTTCCAGGTCGTCCGGATGCTTGGCGTCGATGGGAATCACGCGAAAAAGGTGAAAGGCTTCGAACAGCATGACGATCGTCTTCGGCGTCTGCACGATCTGCATTGGGAAGAGTCCCATCAGTGTCGTTCGCGGCACTCCGGGCGGCAGGCAGTGCACCATGGGCTCGTCGATCCCGCGCTTCTTGTACTCCTCCACGACTTTCGCCGCCGCCCATGCCTGGTACGGAATCTTCGGTGCGGGTTCCTTTATGGCGAAGGGCGTGATCGGGCCGTTGGCTCCCAGCGGGCCATCGCCATTGTTCGTGTCTTCCCAGGTTCCGATCCGGTTGCTGCCGCCCTGCCAGACGCCCGTCAGGTCCGGCTTCCCATCCGCCGTGCGGGGTATCTTCGCGCTTGCCCGATTCTCTTGGGCCAGGACGCTTGCGGGGAGAATCGCCAGCGCCGCGAGCGTGGCAATCAGCAGACGATTTCTCACGAGCGGACCTCCGAAAGCAGTTCCTTGAAGAACTACGACTTCTTAATTGGCCGACGGCACTGCGACCTGCGGGGCGGCTCCGCCGTCACCCGTGCCGGGGCCCGGGCCGAAATAGAGCTTCTTTCCATCCTCAAATGTCACCTGTCGCGCGTGTCCCCACGGACCGCCCACTCGCGCCTGCCACCCAAAGACCGTGACTTCGTCACCGGGTTTCATCGTCACGTCGCGCTTCCATCCCGCCCGGTAAAGCACGGTGGGAGGATATCCCTCGAATCGCCAGTTCGTGACCTTGCCGTCCTGATCCTTCACGTTGATGAAGAGGAAACTATGCGGATTGGTCCATTCGATCTTCGTCACGGTGCCCGTCAGCGTGACGGGTTTCTTCTCGTCGTACACGACTCCGAACGAATGGTGAGCCCAAAGCGGCGCGCTCGCAACGAGCAGCATGCCAATGCTCGCAAGAAAAATAGCGAAAGGCTTCCATCTCATCGGACATCCCCCCGGTTGGCACACAATAGTCACAACCGCCTCGCGGGTCAAGCGCGTGCCGTCCCGAGGCAGCATGGAAGGCGTGCCCTGACGCATGCATGCGCTCTCCTCTGAAATTAGGGCAGCGCCCGCCTCCTTTGGGTTTTGCTCTTCTCGCCCTTTTTCTTTATTCTGTCTGGGACTTGATGGTTTTTTTTGCGCCGCTGCGCGGAGGACCGATCCCCATGTTTCACAGAGCCGTCTTATCGATCGTAGGTCCGATTCTCCTGGTAGGACTGCCGTGCGTTGGGCAGGCGGCCAAATCGTCCGGTGAGTCCGCCGCGGCGGCGCCGGCGGCTGGGCGGATCGCGGCGTCGCCAGAACAGGAGAAGCTTCTGAAATCGACGGAAGTGTTTGTGCGCAAGCTCTTTGCCTGGGGACCGGACATCAAGGTTCAGCTCGGTCCTTTGGCGCAGTCTTCGGCTTCGGGTTTTTACGCCGTTCCTGTTGAGGTCACACTCAACGAACACAAGGAATCGGGCGAGGTTTTCGTCAGCAAAGACGGCAAGACGCTGCTTCGAGGCGAGATATTCGATACCTCCGTCGATCCCTTCGCCGACAACCGTGCGAAGATTCATGTCGACGGCGATCCCTCGAAGGGTCCGGCGGATGCGACCGTGACCGTCGTCGAATTTGCCGATTTCGAGTGCCCGCACTGCCGCGAACTGTACGAAAGCCTCAAGGCTATCGAGACGCGCTTTCCGCAGATTCGCCTCGTCTACAAGAATTTCCCGCTGACGGGGATTCACCCTTGGGCGGAAACGGCGGCCATCGGCGGCCGCTGCGCGTTCGAACAGTCGCCGGATGCGTTCTGGATTGTCCACGACGCAATCTTCGACAATCAGGACGTGATTTCGCCCGAGAATATCTGGGACAAGCTGGTTGGGTTTGCTGCGCAAGCCGGTCTGAACGCGGACACCTTCAAAGCCTGCCTTTCCTCGGCGGACGCGCAGAAAGCGGTGGATGGCGAGCATTCCGAAGGCGTCGCGCTCGGCATAAACAGCACGCCGACCGTTTATATCAACGGCCGCCCTCTCACCGGCGGCGACCCGTCGACGCTCGAGCAGTTCATCGCCTTCGAACTCGCAGCCCAAAACACGCCGAAGAAGTGACACCGAATAGGGCGCCGCCTGCGGTGAGTATCAGCCGCCGTAATACCCCGGGCCGACGCGCAAGTGATGGTGCCAGGCCATTGGGAACGCCCATCCAACGAGCATACCCAGCAATGTTTGGCCAAACGCCAGTGGGATGATGTTGCGGACGCGGCCGAACATCCATGCCATCGCCGTCCCAGCCACGAATGTCAGGGGCACGAGCACCGGGTTCGGCCAGTGACATGCGGCAAAAATCGCTCCCGTAAGCGCGGCGGCCAGCCATTCATTCCGCACAATCGAGAGCATGCGGTTGTGCAACAGGGAATTGAGCGCCACCTGTTGCAAGAGGCAAAAGGCGAAGTATGCCCCTAACCGGGACCATGAGATTGCGGCGGGCTGGGGATGCCGCGGCTCGTGGAGGGCGAGTCCCGTCGCGAGGAGGGCCGCCACGAAAAGGCCGAACACAGGGAGAGCCTGCTTCGTGGCGGGCCACAGGTTATCCGCGCGCCATCCCAGCGTCCTGGGCGTGTCGCGATGCAGCAAGAAACTGGCAAGGAGCCAAACGACGAAAATTACCCACGTCCATCGCGCCGTGAATTGCAGGCGCCAGATGAACCACAGGATGAATACTGGAAGCAGCGTTACGTCGGCGAGCGAGAGCAACCGAATCGACGGGGGATTCATGAACGCGCCGCCACGAGAGCTTTCAGCACGCGGAGCATCTCGTTGAGTTCGGCGTCGCCTGCGGGTTTGGGTTTTTCCGCCGGCACGAAGTAGGTCCGCCAATCAACGTCAGGGAATCCCATGCGCGTAGCCTGCGCGGGGAGTTGTTCGCGCCAGGTTCGCGGATCGCGACGCCGGACTTCCCGCAGAGCCGCGTATACCACTCTATGCTCGGGCTCCTGCCACGCGTAGCTTCCCATGTCAGCAGCAATCTTTTCCCAGCGAGTTCGTTCGGGTGGTCGACTGCAAAGTGTTTGCAGAACCTCGCGCTCAAGCCGGAAGATTCTGCCTGGCAGGCCTTCACGAAGACCAGGTGGTCGTGAGCGATTTCGCATCGCCTCATTGTACCGGGTTCGAGAAAGCGCGGAGACGCCGCCGGCCGATCGTGGGTCGCCAGTTTCCGAGTGGACGAAGACCGCGGACTATCACGGAACTACTGCGCACCCTTTTCTACAATCTGATTCTTCTAACGGATGAAGGCTCATCGTTGAAGTTAGCGACTCCGAAGTTTCTATGGCAAAACCTGGGCAGTTTGAACTGGCAGTTTTGCGGCTTCCCATCCTACGATGCCGCCGGCAATTTCACCGACGGGATCAAATCCGCTGCGTTGCAACAAGCTCGCGGCGATGGACGACCGGTAGCCGCCCGCACAATAGACCAGCAAGGGACGGTCCTTCGGCAGCCTTTCCAGATTTTCCGTCAGATGATTGAGCGGGATGCCCAAACTTCCTGCGATGTACTTCTGATCGCGCTCGCGCGGCGCGCGAACATCAATGGCCAGCGGCGGCTGACTCGATGACAGGAGTTCCGCGGCGAACTGTCCGCTGAGGCGCTCGGTGAAGGCGATCAGTTCCGGCCGCGATTCGAGGCTGTGCAATCCATCCTTCAAATATCCGGCCACGTGATCGAACCCGATGCGCCCGAGGCGAACTGCGGATTCATTCTCCTGGCCAGGGTCCGCGATAATTACAATCGGATGCTTCCGATCGAGCACGGTTCCGGCCCACGTTGCGTACTGGCCGACGAGGCCGATGTTGATGCTGCCCACCAGATGCGCCGAAGCAAATTCAGCTGCATCACGCGTATCGAGGATCTGCGCGCCAGCCGCCTGCAATTCAAGCACGCCGTCGAGCGTCAGCGGGTTCATCTCGCGCGCCAGCGATTGGTCCAGTGTAGGCCGCTCTTGGCTGTTCAGCACGGCGTCATAGATGAAGTAGGCCGGAGCTTCCGGTTGATCGGCTGTGACCACCTGAATGAATACTTCTTTGCTCATGGGCTGCAGCGCGTAGTTCGATCGCCGTTGCTCCCCCAGCGTGGATACCGTCTCCTTGCTGAGCGCCTTCCCGCACAGCGAACCTGCACCGTGAGCCGGATACACCAGGCTTTGGTCCGGCAGCGCCAACAGCTTCATGTGCACCGAATCGAAGAGCATGCTGCCAAGTTCGGTGGCCGACCATCCCAGCGCCGCGCGCAAATCGGGCCGCCCTACGTCGCCGATGAACAAAGTGTCCCCGGTGAGCACGGCATGCGGTTGCGTATCGCTGGAGTTCAGGTCGTAAACGACGATGGAGATCGATTCCGGAGTGTGGCCCGGCGTTTCTAGCACCTTCAGGCGTACCCGCCCGAATTCGAGAATGTCGCCATCGCGAAGAGGAGTAAACGCATACGCCGCTTTAGCCGCAGCGCCGAGATAGATTCTTGCGCCCACGCGATCGCGCAGTTCCAAATGCCCGGCGACAAAATCGGCGTGGAGATGCGTCAGGAATACGTGCTTGATCTCGAGCGCGTGCTCGGCGGCAAACGCAATGTATTGGTCCGTGTCCCGTTGCGGGTCAACGACTGCTGCCGTGCCTGTCTCCTCGTCTCCAATGATGTAGGAAGCGTGTGCCAGGCACGGCAGATAGAACTGCTTGAGGATCACTATGCACTACCCTTTGCAGACTGCTACCTCGGCTGGGGAACAATTCGCAGATATGGCCGGGGAGCCTTCCAGCCGCCAGGATACTTTTGTTTGGCTTCTTCCTCCGACACCGCCGGGAGGATGATCACATCGTCGCCCTGTTTCCAGTTCACCGGCGTGGCCACTTTATGCTTGGCCGTGAGTTGCATCGAATCGACGACTCGCAGCACTTCGTCGAAGTTGCGGCCGGTGCTCATCGGGTAGCTGAGCATCAGCTTGATCTTCTTGTCGGGACCGATCACGAACACGGTACGCACGGTGGCGTTCGTGGCCGCGGTGCGGCCTTCGGAAGTATCGCCGGCGTCTGCCGGCAGCATGTCATAAAGCTTGGCCACCTTGAGTTCCGGGTCCCCGATCATCGGGTATTTCACCTTGTGCCCCTGCGTCTCTTCGATGTCCACGGCCCACTTGCTGTGATTGCTCACCGGGTCCACGCTCAGCCCGATGATCTTGCAATTGCGCTTCTCGAATTCAGGCTGAAGCCCAGCCATGTAACCCAGTTCCGTGGTGCACACTGGGGTAAAGTCCTTGGGGTGCGAAAACAAGACGGCCCAGCCGTTGCCGATCCATTCGTGGAAGTTGATCGTCCCCTGCGAAGTTTCGGCGGTGAAATTGGGAGCTTCGTCGTTGATGCGCAACATGAATTGCCCTCCTGAGGCGGGTCGTATTATACACAACTCAACCGCAGCCGATTTACTGGAGATATGATCCGCCTTGTCACCTTTGGGATTCCTCCCGTATCACGGCGCATTCGGAAGTAATCTGTTTAAGTGACGCGGTGTTCGCGGAAATGAAGGGCCGAGATGCCTCGGTTATGGGAAGTTTGAACCTCGGCGGGCGCTTGCTGCGGATTGCGGGCGGGTCGCCCATTCGGACCCGCTGTGCGGAGTTGGGCTGGATGCGAGGCCGGTTTGCGGAGGCGAAACTCGTTCAGGCTGCCGCGACTACTGGGCGGACGAAGTCAATTCGGTCGATGGTGGCCGCTATTCCGTAGATCGGTGTCACTCCAGTTTCAACCGCAGTCACGCGCAAGGCCTTGGCGCTCGCGCGAACGAGGACCGAAGCGCCGCGGTCTTTATCCGTGGGCAGCGCAAATGTGAGCTCCATGCCCACGCCCGGGTCGATCGGCACGTTGGAGTGAAAGTAGATGCCAAGGCGAGAGATGTCGCGTAGCTGGGCCGTGTGGAACTCGGTAGGTCGCTTTCGTGACATACAAACCTGCAATGGCAGGTAAACCTCGTATCTCTTTGCTTTTCTTCGTTCTCCCATGAATCCCCCTGTCCTCCAACCATTGCACGACTACTGCCACCCAGATCATCGCCTCTTTACTGATTATAAATGGTTTAGAGGGAACAGTATTGGGTTAAACTGACACGAATGAGGGAAAAAATTCCTTGTCTGGGAAATAGCTGCACGGATTTCGAGCCAGCCAAATAGTGGGCTCCTCGATGCAGCGAATGGAACTACAGCAGAGGATCCTGCAACACGGATGCCCCTTCGGCTTCCGTCAGCAGACCCTTCCCGATCAAGAGTTGGATCAGGCGGACAACGAAAGCGTGATCTGATCGACCGCTCGGTAGTGGTCTTTGGGGGCGAATCGTTGCGGCCGGCTGCGACACCTGACGCCCAGCAGTTAGTTCGTTCAGCCACATATCCAATGCCTCGCGGTGCGTGGGATCGAGCGGATCGAAGCCGATACCCATCCCCAAACCAGCCTGGGAATAGACCACAGTTCCGCTGGCCTCGAAGTTAGTTTGGCCTTTGCGGACGCTGACGTGGACCTTGGAGCCCACCGGGAAAGGAACCATCGTATCGACGAAGCAGCCCCCGGAACCGAGATCGGTCGTCCGAGTGGAGAATCGCGCACCTGAGCTTAGCTCGACCACCTCAGCTGTGGCCGTAAAAATGTAGCGGTCCGTATTGCGGCGGTCGACCGCTGGAGCGGACGCGCCGCGACCTGCGGAGTGGCTGCTCGAACTGCTCTTGGAGCCATCGTCACGCATGTACATGGTGTTTCGACCTGCTTTCCCGCCGGTTATGGCGTGTATTTCCTGTGGCAACGCAGCAGGCTAGCTGGCGGGTACAAACCATTGTCCCTGCCGACTCCAGCCATTGACAAGGGCAATCCCAGCAATCTTGCCTAAAAGGCAATCAAGCCGCCGGCGTTCCCGTGTCAGATTGGGTGCCCAGGCTCACGGCAACCCCGCGAGTGCCGATCCAGCAATGCTCTACGCGCACTATGGTTGCGAGAAACTTTCTTTGTACGGGCGCATGCTCGCCGTAGGGAAACGTCACGACCAATTTCATCCCCGGAGAGTAATGGAGCATGGTCGTAGTAAAGTAGAGTCCTTCGCTGTTGAAATTCACCACTTCGCCCACATCCTCCCCTTCGGCACATTGCTCGTCGGTCGAGCGGAGCAGCACCGGAAGCGACATTTTCAGGCGCTTCCTACGCCGCGCTTCTTGCCGAGGTTTCCAGGAGGATTTGCTGGCAGGCCGGGAACTGCTCCATGTGCCTATCGTCATCCGGATTGTCAAAGTCGAATTCATTGTCGTTGTCGTTTCACTCCGGCTAATCGAACCAATTAGTCCGCCGCCGGGAATCTGTATCTCCGGAGTGGATGCTGCTCGGATGGCGAGACGCGGGCGAGATTCCCGTGGACCATCTCCGGAATCACGTGCGAAATGCACAGAAACGCGAGCACTGCGGCAATCACGAGCATCAGATAAACCACCACGAGGCGCCTCCTTGACTGTCGCAGAGAGGATGTGCACCACGGGTACCAATCGGTGCCGTCTCCTATCTGTCGGATTTCATGGGACTAAGGAACGGGCCTGGCGTTGAAGGAGTGCGTCGGAAGGAACACATATATCCTTGCGGCTACGTTTCTGGAAGGGATTTTCCCTTAGTCGTACTGGGAGAAATGGTTCAGTACTGTGTGAATTTTCGGGGCGATTTTGACGCCTAAAGTGGGCTAAACGACCCTTAAGTGCGCGATTTCGCGCTCTTGCCGAAGTCCAGAGGGGGGAGCGCCAGGCGAAGACTCTCTTGACACGAGCAATCTTAGGGGATAAGTTAGCCGAGGCTGATCGGTAGTTCGGATCGGCTCAGTGAATGGGACGCGAAGGCACATGAAGAACAATCGAAAGCTCGGCCGGCTTCAGCTCGAAATCGTAGTAGTACGGCCCGTGCGCGCGTCTCTGCCCGGAGGGCATGACTGAGCTGAGTAACAGGAAATCTGAAAGGCTCAAGAAACCCACCCGCCAGAGACGCTGGCAAGGTGGGTTTTATTTTTTGCGGTACTGAGGAGAAGCAGATATGGGCAGTCAAAAAGAGACGATGACCGGCGCAAGGATTCTTTGGGAGTGTCTTGAGCGCGAGGGGGTCAAGACGGTTTTCGGCTATCCCGGCGGCGCGATTCTTCCCGCATACGACGCGCTCCAGCACAGCTCGATCCGTCACATCCTGGTGCGCCACGAGCAGGGCGCCACGCACATGGCGGACGGATACGCGCGGGCCACGGGCGACGTAGGCGTCGCGGTGGCCACGTCGGGGCCCGGCGCGACGAACATGGTGACCGGCATCGCCACGGCGATGCTCGACTCGTCGCCGATCGTCTGCATCACCGGACAGGTTGGAAGCAAGCTGCTCGGCTCCGATGCTTTTCAGGAGACCGACATCACGGGCGTGACGCTGCCCATCACGAAGCACAACTACCTCGTGACGCGCGCCGAGGAAATCGCGCACGCGGTGCGGGAAGCGATGTACGTGGCGAAATCCGGCCGGCCGGGACCGGTGCTTATCGACATCACCAAGGACGCACAGCAAAGCTCGTGCGAGTTCGATTGGGAGGCTGCGGCTCCTCGGATGCGAGGCTACCGTCCCGACCTCTCGCCCGCGAAGGAGGAGTACGACAGGGCCCTAAAGCTGATCCACGAGGCTAAGCGGCCGGTGATTCTCGCCGGCCACGGGATCCTCGTCTCCGGAGCGGCGCAAGAGGTGCAAACGTTCGCCGAACGAGCGTGTATTCCCATGGCCATGACGCTTCTGGGGCTCGGCGCGCTGCCCGCTTCGCACGTCTTGAATCTCGGCATGATGGGCATGCACGGCGAGGCCTGGGTGAACAAGGCGATTCAGGATGCCGACTTGCTGCTGGCCTTCGGCATGCGCTTCGACGACCGCGTTACCGGCAACCTGAAGACCTACGCGCCCAACGCCAAGAAGATTCACGTCGAGATCGATCCGGCGGAGATCAACAAGAACGTGAAAGTCGATGTCGCGCTCGTCGGTGACCTGCGCAAGATTTTGCAGGAGCTGCTGCCGCGCGTGGAATCGGCGAACCGCAGCGAGTGGATCGAGCACATCCACGAACTCAAGGGCGATACGGCCGTCCGCGACATCCAGAATCTTCCCGATAACGGCCACCTCTACGCGGCGCACGTCATCAACGATCTGTGGCGCGAAACGCGCGACGGCGACACGATCGTGGTGACCGACGTGGGCCAGCACCAGATGTGGGAAGCGCAGTATTACAAGCACGAGCGTTCGCGCTCGCTGATCACGTCGGGCGGCCTTGGCACGATGGGCTTCGCGCTCCCGGCGGCGATCGGCGCGAAGGTGGGGCGGCCGGACGCGGACGTCTGGGTTGTGGTAGGCGACGGCGGCTTCCAGATGACGATGGCCGAGCTCGCGACGATGGTTCAGGAGAACCTGAAGGTCAACATCGCGATCATCAACAACGGGTATCTCGGCATGGTGCGCCAGTGGCAGGAGTTTTTCTACGAGCGGAACTACGAGGCCACGCCGCTGCTGAACCCGGACTTTGCAAAGCTCGGGCAGGCGTACGGCATACGCTCCATGACGATCGGAAAGCGGGCCGACGTTGTCCCAGCGGTGCGCGCCACGCGGGCGCACGAAGGGCCCGTTCTGATTGATTTCAAGGTCGAGCAGGAGGACACCGTGTACCCGATGGTGGCGGCGGGCGCGGCCCTTCACGACATGATCCGGCGGCCGAATCCGATCGTCGAGACCGCCACGGACGAATAGGAACCCCATGCTGCATACCTTTGTCGTTTACGTCGAAAACAAGCCCGGCGTGCTGTCCCGGGTGGTGTCGCTATTTCGCCGCCGCGCGTTCAACATCGACTCGCTCACGGTCGGCCGCACCGAGAAGCCCGACGTTTCGCGGATGACCATCGTCACCGAGGCGGACGAGGACCAGGCGCGGCGCATCGTCGCGAACATCTACAAGCTCGTCAACGTTCTGCTCGTGGACGATCTGACGAACCAGTCGGCGCTCATGCGCGACCTCTCCCTCGTGAAGGTTCACGCGGAGGCCGACGCGCGCGCGCAGGTGCTCAAGCTCGCGGAAGTGTTCAAGGCCCGCGTGCTGGACATCGCGCTCGAATCGATCACCCTGGAGTTGACGGGCGGGGAAGAGAAGGTGGATCGCTTCCTGGAGTTGTTGACCCCGTTCGGATTGCTGGAAGTGGTCCGCACCGGAATCGTGGCGATGCGGCGCGGCGTTTCGAAATCCCCGACGGAAGCCGCGAAGCCCGCGGCCACTCCTGCCGCGGTGAACGACGACACCGTTTCCTATTCCGTTTAGCGAGGAGCAGACGCTAAGCGGATTTGCGCTTTGCGTGGCCCTTTATTGTGTGCGCACCGGCGGCATGCGGCTTCGGGCGCAGAGCCGCGAGAAATTCGTCGAGCGGGCGCGTGTTGATCACTTCTTTCTTTTCGATCCAGCCGCGGCGCGCGGTCGCGACGCCATACTTCATGTAGGTGAGATTTCCGGTGAAGTGGGAGTCGGTCGAGATCACGATCTTCACGCCGCGCTGCTTCGCCATTCGCAGGTGGACGTCGCGCAGGTCGAGGCGGTCGGGGTAGGCGTTGCACTCCATCACGACGCCGTGAGCCGCCGCCGCATCGAGCACTTTCTCCATGTCGTATTCGAAGGGATCGCGACGCATGATGAGCCGGCC
Organism: Candidatus Acidiferrales bacterium; assembly: GCA_049523255.1. Classification (GTDB taxonomy): domain Bacteria; phylum Acidobacteriota; class Terriglobia; order Acidiferrales; family UBA7541; genus Palsa-295. The sequence continues at coordinate 49,970 of JBEKNB010000003.1, forward strand.
CGTGGGGTGCGCGATGATCTGCGTGTAGGGATTCTCGATCGCGGCGAGGATCCGATCGGTCATCTCCGCGCGCTCGAGATTCATGTAGGAGTGCACCGACGCGACGACCACGTCGAGCTGCGCCAGCACCTCGTCGTCGAGGTCGAGCGAGCCGTCCTTCTTGATATCGACCTCAATGCCGGCCAGGAGGCGAATTCCCGGCACGCGCTCGCCGGCGGCGCGAATCTTCTTGATCTGCTCGAGCGTGCGCTTCTCGTCCATCCCGTTCGCAACGGTAACGGCTTGCGAATGGTCGGTCAGCGCGATGTATTCGTAGCCGAGATCGCGAGCCGCCTGCCCCATTTCCTCGATCGAGTTCCTGCCGTCCGAGGCCGTGGTGTGCATCTGGAGGTCACCGCGAATGTCGGCGAGGGTGACGAGCTTGGGCAGCTTGCCGTGTTCGGCGGCCTCGATTTCGCCGGTCATTTCACGCAGCTCGGGCTCGATATAGGCGAGCTTGAGCTTCGCGTAGATTTCCTCCTCGGTCTTGCTCGCTACGATCCTGCCGCCCTTGAGCGTCGTCAGGGCGTACTCGTTGAGAGTCCAGCCCATTTCGTTTGCGCGTCCGCGGAGCGCGACGTTGTGCTCTTTCGAGCCGGTGAAGTAGAGCAGGGCCGCACCAAAGCTCTTCTTTTCGAGCAGCCGCACGTCCACCTGCACGCCACTATTGAGCAGGAAGCTGACCTTGTTCTCGCCGTGAGCGAGCTCGCGATCGATTTCCGGGTACTTCAGGATGTGCTCCGCGACAGCGTCGATGTCCTTCTGGTTGTCGTGCCCGGGCCGCATGGTCACCAGCAGATCGAGATCGCCGATGGTTTCCTTGCCGCGCCGCAGCGATCCCGCCGGCGTCACCGATTCAACCGCCTGGCCTGCCTTGGCGATGTAGGCGGTGAGCTTTTGCGCTTCCTCGTCCGCAACGTTCAGGCGGAACCTTCCCGAGCCGGAGAGATGCTTGAACTGCTCCGAGCCCTTGAGGATGTTCTGTTCGCTCTTCTCACCGAATCCGGGGAGATCGCGGAGCTTGCCTTCCCGGGCGAGTTTTTCGAGGCCGTCGACGGTGGCGACCTTGAATTTCTTCCACAACAGCGCGACCCTCTTGGGCCCAAGAGAGTGGACTTCGAGCAGGTCGAGGAGCGTGGGCGGGTATTTTTTCAACAGCTTCTGGCGCAGGCTGTAATCGCCGGTCTTCAGGATTTCGTGGATGTGCGCGGCCATTTTTTCGCCGATGCCGGGCAGTTCCTTGAGCTTTACTTCGTCCGTGGCGATGTCTTCGATGCGCTCGTGCATGCTGTCGAGGAGCTCCGCCACTTTTTCATAGCTGCGGTAACGGCCGATGATCGCGCCGTCGATTTCGAGCAGATGCGCCGTTTGGCGCAGGATTTTAGCTACCTCTCTGTTTTCCACGGTGGGGAACCTCCACTATTTGCGAGCGACGAAGGCCGCGTAATACAGGATTCCGGAAACGGATTTCGAATCGCGAAGCTTGCCGGTGCGAATCCAGCGCAGGGCGTCTTTCAACGTGAGAATGCGATTGCTGATTTTCTCGTCGTCCTCGGGAAGCGCCGTTCCTTTTTTCAGGCCCTCCGCCAGAAAGATCTCCATTTTTTCGCCGAGAAGCCCGGGAGAAGGGAAGACTTCGAGGAGCTTGCGAACGCGCCGCGCGGTGTAGCCCGCTTCTTCCAACAGCTCGCGATGGGCGCCCTCGGCGAAGGTCTCGTTCGGCTCTTTGTGCCCGGCGACAAGCTCCCACAAATATTGGCCCGCCGCGTGGCGATATTGCCGGATCAACAACAACCGCCCGTCCGGAAACACCGGGAGAACGACGACCGATCCGGGGTGCACGATGATTTCCCGCGTCGTGGTGATCCCGCCGGGCTCGATCACCCGCTCTCGCTTGAGCGCGAAGACGCGCCCTTGAAAGAGCAACTCGCTGCTCGCGACCCGCGCCCGCCGTGGGCCCTTCCTCTTGTTTTTCACCGACTCTCCTTGAAGGCCAAAAGATTCTACCGCACGACCGCGCCCCGCGCCTCCTTCGCTTTCCCCAAGTCCTTCGGCTCCTTTATACTTGCAATAGACATCCATGGCCATGAACACCATTATTGTTGACGACGAGCGGCCGGCGCGCGACGAACTCGCGTATCTGCTGAAGGGCTTTCCGGAGGTCAACGTCGTCGCGCAGGGCCGGAATGGTCTCGAAGCCATCGCGCTCATCAAGGAGCACGAACCCGATCTCGTGTTTCTCGATGTCCAGATGCCCGGCCTCGACGGCTTCGGCGTCATCAAAAAGCTGGTCGAGCGGAAGTTGCGCATCCCGCAAATCGTTTTTGCGACGGCGTACGATCACTATGCGGTGCAGGCGTTCGAAGTGAACGCCGTCGACTATGTGCTGAAGCCGTTCGACCGGACGCGCATCGCGCGGGCGATCCAGCGGGCGAAAAAGATGGTCGAGGCCAACACTTCGCCCGTTGACCGCCTCGAAACTCTGATGGGCCAGCTGGGCGGCATGCCGAAGCCGCGCCCGGCGCAGCCCGTGAAGCTGCTCGCGAAGTCCCAGTCGCGCATGATCCTGATCGACGCCGAGGACTTGATCTACGCGGCGATCCAGGACGGCGCGATCACGATTTTCTCGCGCGACACCGAGGGCGTTTCAAACTACCGCACGGTCGAGGACCTGATGGAGGCGCTCGACCCGGATGTCTTCTGGCGTCCGCACCGCTCGTATCTTGTCAACATAAAGCACATCAAGGAAGTGGTCCCGTGGTTCAAATCGAGCTACGTGCTCAAGATGGACGACAAGCGTTCAAGCGAAATTCCCGTCTCTCGCAACCAGACCAAGCGCCTGCGCGAGTTGCTCAAGCTGTAGTTTTCCGCGTTTCCGCTCCGGTCTTCTGTGCTAGCATCCTTTTTATGGTTTTCCATTTCACTTTTTCGACTTTGGATTAGGAGACTCCCCGCAGAGTGGCGAAACGCAAACGAGTCCTGAGCGGCATGAGGCCCACCGGCCGCCTCCACCTCGGCCATTACTTCGGCGCCCTCTCGAATTGGCTGAAACTCCAGGAAGAGTACGAATGCTTCTTCTTCGTCGCCGATTGGCACGCCCTGACGACACATTACGAAGACACGTCTTCGATCGCTGAAAATACTTTGCAGGTGGCGACGGACTGGCTGGCGGTCGGGCTTGATCCCGCGAAATCGACGCTATTCATCCAGTCGAGCATCCTCGAGCACGCCGAGCTACATGTTCTGCTCTCGATGATCACGCCGCTTTCGTGGCTCGAGCGCGTCCCGACGTACAAGGAGCAGATCGAGAATCTGAAGGACCGCGACTTGGGCACGTACGGCTTCCTGGGATATCCGCTGCTGCAATCCGCCGACATCGTCATCTACGACGCCGATTTTGTGCCTGTCGGCGAAGATCAGGTGCCCCATGTCGAGATCACCCGCGAAATTGTGAGGCGTTTCAACGCGCAATTCGGCCTCGAAATCGACGACGAATTGGTTCGCAATACCGATGTTCTGGACAGCGTTTTGGGGACGCTTCCACCTGTGCGATCTGAGCCGCCCAAAGGCCCGAGCGTTCAACAAGGCGAAATCGACGATTTCTTTCGCGGAGTCATTCGAAGGGGCGTCGCCGATATCGGTTACGACAATGTTCTCGATCGCCTCAAGCCAAAGCTCAGGAAATTCCTGAAGGTCAAAAAGAAACTCGCAGAGCCGGGACACCTGCTGACCGAGACGCCTAGGCTGCCGGGGACCGACGGACGGCGGATGGCGAAAAGCTACGGCAACGCGATATGGCTGAGCGACGCGCCCGAGGAAATCCGCACGAAAGTCCGGAACATGATGACGGACCCGCAGCGCCAGCGGCGCACTGACCCGGGGCGGCCCGAGGTATGCCCGGTGTTCGCGTATCACAAGCTGTTCTCGACCGCGGCAAATGGCGCCGATCCGGACACGGTGGCGCGCATCGACAGCGAATGCCGGTCGGCCGCGATCGGCTGCGTCGATTGCAAGGCGCTGATGGCGGATTCGCTGGTCCGGTGGATCGAGCCTGTTCAGGCACGCCGCAAAGAATTCGAGGCGCATCCCCAGCAGGTTTGGGATATCCTCGACGGCGGCGGCAAGAAGGCGCATGCGGCCGCGCGCCGGACGATGAGGCGCGTCCGCAACGCGATCTTCAAATGGGACGAAGCCCGCAAGTCCGCCGGGGGAAGGTGACGTGGCGACACCGTACCGCATCCACTTGCCTGTCTACGAAGGCCCGCTCGATCTTCTGCTCGATCTGATCCGCAAGCAGGAGATGGACATCCACGACATTCCCATCGCCAAAATCACCGAACAATATCTCGATTATCTGCACCGGCTCGAAAAGCTCGACATCGACGTCTCCGCCGATTTCATCTACATTGCGGCTACGCTGATCCACATCAAGTCGAAGATGCTGCTGCCTGCGGACCCGCTTGCCGGGCCGGAAGAGCAGGACCCGCGCGACGAGCTGGTCCATCGCCTGCTCGAACACGAGAAATTCAAGAATGCCGCGCAGCTTCTCTATCAGAAGCAGCAGATCGAGGACCACGTGTGGTCGCGGCCGGACCGCGCGCTTTACACGGGCGACGCTATCGAGGGCGAACTCGTCGTCTCGCTCGTCGATCTGATCAGGACATTCCAGCAGGTACTCGAGCGGCGCAAGGAAGTGGCGCGCTTCGAGCTGCGGCACGAGACGGTGACGATGGCGCAGATGATGGACCGCCTCCGCCGGCTGCTGGCAGCGGGCGACGAGCCTGTCTCGTTGGTTGAGTTCTTCGACGCGTGCGAGACGCGGAACGCCATGATCGTGGCGCTGCTCTCCGTGCTGGAAATGGTTCGCATGCAGGCCGTGATTCTCGTCCAGTCGGAGCTTTTTGCGGATATTCGCCTGCGCAAACATCAGATGTTCGACGCGGTTTTCGCCGGCCCCGACGCGATGTCGAAAATCGAGGAGCAATATCTCTGACCATGACTCCACAGGAAATTCAGGCCGCGCTCGAAGCCATCATTTACGCCGCGGACGAGCCCGCCACGGTCGACCAGATCGCGAATGCGCTCGGCGTCGAGAAGACCGAGGCTCGCGCCGGACTCGATCTTCTCGTCGCGGCGTATCAGACTGAGGACCGCGGAATCGAGGTGCGCAGGGTCGCGGGCGGCTGGAAGTTTTACACCAAGGCGCAGCATCACGAGGTGGTCCGTAAGTTCATCAAGAGCCTGCAGCCGCCGCTGCGGCTCACCATGCCCGCGCTTGAGACCCTCGCCGTCATCGCGTACAAGCAGCCGGTCACGGTGCCCGAGATCAACGAGATTCGCGGCGTGAACGTCGGCGGCGTCATCAAGACGCTACTCGAAAAGCGCCTCATCACGACCGCCGGGCGCAAGGAAGTGATCGGCCGGCCGATCCTCTATCGCACGTCGAAGCAGTTCATGATGCGCTTTGGTCTATCCGATCTCGACGAGCTGCCAAGCCTCAAGGAGTTTGAACAACTGGCCCAAGCCGCGCTCGGCTCCGACGCCGGCATCGCTCCCACGGAGCCCGAAGCCAACGAACCCGCAAGCGCCGAGTCCGCCGAGGCAGCACGCATTCGCGCCTCCGGCGAGACCAATGATCTCGCTGAACTCGGCGAAGATTCATCCGAAGCGGCCGAGCAATCCCGCGTGGCATCCGCAGGCTCATCCGAGCAGTCGTAGCTTCTTGAGCGAGCGCTCTTAGCCATGCAACTCATGCAGAATCACCGGCGTGTTTATTGATAAGTGTGCTAAAAGGCTAGGCGTGATGCGAGCACGCAAGAACGCAGGTTGGTCCGTCCTGGCCCTTCTCTTGGTCGCTTCCGCCGGGCCTTCGGCGCAAGCGCCATCCACTCAGCAAGAGAATCCTCCCGCCACCCAGCCCCCGAGCGCGGCCAGCACCGTGAAGGTCCAGACGCGGCTGATCACAGTGGATGTGGTTGTTACGGACTCGCATGGAAACCTAGTGCGCGATCTCAAACAGGACGATTTTCAGGTTTTCGACGAACATGGCGGGCAGCAGAAGATTGCCCGATTCGAGTTTATCGACACGTCCGCGAACGCCTCGGGCGCCGGGCAGCCCGGAGCTCTGCCCACCGGCCCGCACATTTACTCGAACCTGGAGGCCGCTCGGTTCAAGGTCCCTCCCACTGCGATTCTGATGGATGCGCTCAACACGTCGATCTTTCGCCAGATGCAGGTTCGCCGCGACATGCTTCTCTTTCTCAGGAGCCTTCCCTCGGATACCCCGGTGGCTGTGTTCCTGCTGGGACACACGGTTCACACAGTCCAGAACTTCACGACCGATCCCAAGTTGTTGCGGGCGGCTGTGGATCAAGCGCACCGTCCGGACACCCTCATCGAACAGAATCCCCAGGATGACGCGAACAGCCCGTCGATGATGCTGCAGAACACAGCTCCCAACACGCCCCAAGACGTGATCCAGGCTCTCCAGGATTTCGAGAAAGAACAGTACATGGAGTTCATGGACCAGCGCGTGAGCGAGACGGCGGATGCGATGCGGGCTATCGCAAAGTATCTCGGCGGCTATCCGGGGCGGAAGAATCTGGTCTGGTTCTCCGAGTCGTTCCCGATCTGGATCGAGCCCACGGCGGACTTCGGAAGCAACCCCTTCATGGGGTCGACCACCTACGAGGGAAAGGTTCGAGAGGCCGCCGACGCGTTGACGGACGCCCAGGTCGCCGTGTATCCCGTGGACGCGCGTGCTCTCGAGGAACCCGGGGCCTTCTCGGCTGCCAATGAAAATACGTCGACGCTGCAACATCCCGGCGGGGACATTGGCGGGGCGCTCAGCCGTGAGGACAGCCTGCGCATTAATTCGCAGGCGACGATGGAGGAAATTGCCGACGAAACGGGCGGCAAGACCTGCAAAAACACGAACGACCTGGCCGGTTGCGTCCAACAGGCCTTAAACGAGAGCTCGTCCTACTACGAATTGTCTTACTACCCTGAAAACATCAAGTGGGACGGGCACTTCCAGAAGATCACGATCAAGACGGCGCGCCACGGGATCAAGCTTGCGTACCGGCGCGGTTACTTCGCGGCAGATACGGCGATGCGCGCCAACCTCGGACAGCCGGAGGAGCTTCTTAAGGACGCCTGCATCGATCCTCTGCCGTCCACTTCCATCGGTCTGACAGCTGAACCGGTTCCTCCGCAACAATCCTCCGGCCATCCATCCGAAGCCCGTTATCTGCTGACGATTTCGCCGAGCGCGTTGACGCTTGGTCCCGTGGGCGGCACGCGCCAATTGGGCCTTCAGATGGCGATCTGCGAGTACGACCCGAAGGGCGACAGGTTTGAGTTCTTTCCGAGAGATCTTTCGCGGCCGGTGCCGGAGGCGGTTTATCAAGGCTGGCAGTCCCACGGGATTCGGAACATCTTCGACTACGACGCAAAGCCTGAAAACCCGCGGTTGCGGTTCGCGGTGCTCGACGTGCCCAGCGGAACGACTGGCTCCGTGGACGTCCCGGCACACCCGCATGATCTCGGCAGCCTGCCCGGTCCCGTCGTGCCGGTTCAGGGAACAGCTCCGGCAGGCGGCGGTGCGGCGACGCCGTCCCAATTGTCGCAGGCGGTTCCCCCTCTGCGGCCCGCGGCTTCCGAACAGACGGTCACGACCGCCCTCACATTCCGATCGAGTTCGGGCAAGGCGAGCAAGCTCGATTGGAACGCTGGGAAGGTCACGTATCAGGGCGACCTCGGCGTCGAGGTAGGAGCGTCGGCATTCTTTCAGAAGTTTCTGGGAGGGGAGTATCACTGCCAGGCTGGGAACCTTGTGCCCAACGATCCGAATTCGAGGGCTGTACCCAAGCTGGCCTTTGTTCTGCGAGGCGCCAATGGTTCTGCCGTGCTCGTCGACGTGACCGGGACCGAGCCTCAATATACGGGCGACCTCCCGGTGGATCCAGACGGCAGAGCCTTTTTTAACCAGGTTTGGAAGCTTTGCCATTGCCAGCAGCCATAACTTCCTTCGCTGTCCCCCGGTTTTCAGCTAATCTCTTTACATGGAAGAGCGGCTACAGAAGATCATCGCCCGAGCTGGCGTCACGTCGCGGCGGCGTGCCGAGGAGATGATGGCCTCGGGACTCGTCACGGTGAACGGGCGCACCGTCACGGAACTTGGCACAAAGGCTGATCCCTCACGCGACCACATTAAGGTTGCCGGAAAACTTCTTCGGGCCCAAGGCGAGCGCGTCTACCTGATCCTGCACAAGCCGCCCGAAGTCGTCTCCACACTCAGCGATCCGGAAGGGCGCCGCTCGCTCCGAGAGCTCCTGCACGGCGTCTCTGAGCGTGTGTTCCCAGTGGGGCGGCTCGAATACCACACTTCCGGGCTCGTCTTCCTTACAAACGACGGCGATCTCGCGAACCGCATCCTCCGGGCGCACCATCTGCCGCAAACCTACCATTTGAAGCTCAAGACGCTCCTTACGTTCGCTGAAATCGAAAGCCTCTCGCGCTCGACCGGCGCGCGCATCTCGCGTTTGCGGGGCAAGGATTCTCCCTGGTACGTAGTGACGCTTTCCGAAGCCCGGCGCGATACGTTGCGCAACCGGCTCTTCCGGACCGGGCATCCTGTCGAAAAGATGAAACGCATAGGTCTCGCAAATCTCGAGCTGGGATCCCTTGCCACGGGGCGCCACCGCGCGCTTGAGCCCTCGGAAATCAGCGCGCTCACGCGCGTTCTCGATGGCAGTCGCCCCCAGCCCAGCCCAGCGCGCCGCCGTCGCCCTCGTCCGGCGAGCTAGCCTTCTTCTTTCGGCAAACTTCAGGTATTCTCTAGCCAACCCTTGGGCGGGGGATCTTTAAGCACGCGTTTATAGGGACCAGCTATACAGGCCAGGCCGGAGGCGTTGGCGCGTTCGATTGCTTGTGTGAATGCGCCGGCTTCGCGATGGCGCGTGCTCGTGGGGCGACAAACCCTTCGAGCTGGTGGCTGCATGCGCGCCGTCTTTGCGGCGCCACAACCGAAACGCACTGGAGAGGATGCGAATGCGCAGATCAATGGAGACCACAAACCTGAATGCGGGCCGTTTCCCAACGGCTGCGGCAGGTGACCCCACGAGCGAGATTCTGAAGAACAGCCGGACAATCGCCGTTGTTGGCCTGTCGAGCCGCAGCCATCGTCCGAGCTACGGCGTCGCGCAGTACCTGCAATCCGCCGGCTATCGCATCATTCCCGTGAATCCGCAAGAGACGGAAATTCTCGGCGAGAAGTGTTATGCGCGCCTCGAGGACATTCCGGAGCACGTGGATATCGTTGATATCTTCCGCCGCTCGGGGTTCGTTCCCGAGATCGTCGAATCGGCGATCCGCATTGGCGCCCGCGGCGTCTGGATGCAGGAGGGCGTCATCAACCACGAATCCGCGGAACGCGCGCGTAGCGCCGGCCTGTTCGTTATCATGGACACATGTATTTTGAAGGAGCACATCAAGCGCTTCCGTTTGCACTGAAATCCCGCGCTATCCCCCTGAATCGTTCGCGGCCCGGCTTACTCCAGCGGATAGACTTTCAGCGCCCGCTTTCCGGGCTCCGTCACCGCGAGAAACGCACCATCCGGCGCAATCTGGAAATTGCGAAACGCCAGATCGTGCAAGGCCGGCACGAATGAATCGTCGCGCAGGCCGACCCAGACGAGGTCGTTCGACCGGTCCTCGGGCCCGCGCTTGAGCAGCACCCGCCGCTCGTCCCGGCCCCATTCGAAGCGCCCCAATCCCGCTCGCGTCCGAAGTGGCTTCGACGGGTTGGCGATGTCGATTACCTCGATCGTGTCCCCATCCTCGAAGAATGCGATTTTAGCGCCCGAAGGCGACAGGCTCAGGGCACCCTTGTAGTTTTCAAGCCTCGCGATTTCCGTTACGGTTTCGTGGAGCAGATCGAGCTGCACCAGCGTCAAGCGGCCACGCAAACTGAGGTTCTGGCCCACAGCAAACGCCCGGTTTTTGGGGGCGTCCCAGATCACAGCATCGAAAGTGTGCCCCTCGAAGAGCGACGTGGTCTGGCCATCCGACGGGCGCACGCGCATGATCGAATACGGCCCGCCGCCGGTCAGATAGACCACGGTCGAACCGTCCGCGAGCCAGGTGCCGTTCGTTGCGTTCTCGATGAACCGCGTCTTCGAGCCCGCCGCTTTGATTTCGTGGCCGTCGTCATCGAACAGTGCGACCGCCTTGCCGCCGCCCACGCTCGCAAGCAGGGCCTCGTCCTGCGCGTCGCGGGACCGCTCTTGCTCCTTCTTTTTGTCCTTCGCAACCTGCTCTTCGTAACCTGGAGGAGGCTGCTGCAGCGTCAGATCGGCCGCGAAGCGCCGCCCATCCGGCGACCACGCCAGCGAGTCAACGGTGTAGCCCGCCGGAGGGGGAATGGGCATGAACTTGTCGGCGTCCACGACCTTCCTCGTTTTTCCGGAGTCCGTGGCGATCAAAATGTCGTCCCGCTCGATGACGAGCCTCTTAACCCTCTTCAGTCGCGGCACCGCGTAGACAATCGCATGATCGGCTGAAATGTCGAACGTTTGGCAGTCTTCGTCAATCACGAACTTCGGATTGTCCTGCGCCTTTGCGGCAAAAGACAGCAGAGCCATGGCCGCTACAACGGAGAGCACGGCGCCGGGCACTCCCGCGGCGGCGAGGAACCGGTGCAAGCCGCGCCTTTTCGTCCGATCCCTCCGCTGGTTCGTCATCGCTTGCCCCTCACGCCTTCTTCTGAATGCGCCGGATCTCTTCGAGTCTCTGCCGGATGCGTGCTTCGAATCCCTGATCGGTTGGCTTGTAGTAAGTTCGTCCGGACAGACTCTCCGGCAGGCACGTCATGTCCGTTACTTTTTCCTCGGTGTCGTGCGCGTATTGATAGCCCTTGCCGTATCCGAGGTTTCCCATCAATCCAGTGACCGCATTCCTTAGATGCAAGGGAACCGGCTCGGCGATGGTCGCCTGCAAATCTTCGTGGACGGCGCCATATCCCGTGTAGAGCGCATTCGATTTCGGCGCGAGCGACAGATAAACGGCCGCCTGTGCGAGCGCCAGATAGCCTTCGGGCGGTCCGATGAAGTCGAACGCCTCCTTTGCCGCGATCGTCACGGCCAGCGCGCCTGGCTCAGCCAGCCCGATATCCTCGCTCGCCATCCGCACCATCCGGCGCGCAAGGTAAAGCGGGTCTTCGCCCGACTCGATCATCCGCGCGAGCCAGTAGAGCGCCGCGTCGGGATCGGAATTCCGCACCGACTTATGCAGCGCCGAAATGAGGTTGTAATGCTCCTCGCCGGCCTTGTCGTACGGCAGCAGCTTTTTTTGCAGCACGTCTTCGAGCCGCGCTTCGGAGAGCACGCGCCGGCCGTCCGCGCCCGGTTCCGTGCCGAGCACCAGCGCTTCGAGAGTGTTGTAGGCCGAGCGGGCGTCGCCGTTTGCCAAGATCGCGATCCGGCCGAGGATTTCGGCGCTCGCCTCGATGCGCTCCTTCCCGAGCCCGCGCACCGCGTCCTGGATGGCCTTTTGAAGCAGCTCCACGATCTGCTCTGTGGAGAGCGGTCGCAGCACGTAGACTTTCATGCGCGAAAGCAGCGGTGCGATCACTTCAAAAGAAGGATTCTCCGTCGTCGCGCCGATCAGCAATATGTTCCCAGCTTCGACATGCGGCAGAAACGCGTCCTGCTGCGCCCGGTTGAAACGGTGCATCTCGTCGACGAACACGATCGTTCGTTGTCCGTACCGCCGTGCGCTCTGGGCTTTCGCCATCACGTCCTTGATCTCTTTGATCCCCGAAAGCACGGCGCTGAAAGACACAAACTGGGACCGCGTACGCCTCGCGATGATCCGTGCGAGCGTCGTCTTGCCGCATCCGGGCGGACCCCAGAAGAGCATCGAGCCGAGCTCGTCCCGCTCGATCTGCGTCCGCAGCGGTTTGCCGGGCCCCAACAGCTCTTCCTGCCCGATGAACTCGTCGAGCGTCTGCGGGCGCATCCGATCCGCAAGCGGCCGCCCCGCCTGCGGTTCTTCTTCCGGTTCGATTGCGCGAAATAGTCCCACTCTGTCTCTGCCTTACGCCTCGTCCGTCGTCCCTTGCTTTCTCTGCCGCGACGCCTCATACAGCACAATCGACGCGGCCACTCCGGCGTTGAGCGATTCGACCGCGCCGCTTGTGGGAATCGAAATCGTTGCATCTGCGGCGCGCGTGATCTCCGGCGGCAATCCAGCCCCTTCGTTGCCCACAAAGATCGCCGCTGGCTCACGCAGGTCCGCGCGCGCTCCCGTGCCGCCGGCCTTGCCGTCGCGCCCGTTCCGGTCCGAGCTGGCTGCGTAAATCTTCACGCCCGCCACGCGCAACTGCGCCAGCACGATGGGAATTGCCATCCCACGGAGTACCGGCAGCCGCAGCGCCGATCCCGCCGACGCGCGCACGGCTTTCGGAGACCACGGGTCCGCTGTCCCGCGGGTGGTCACCGCGCCCGTTGCGCCAAAAGCTTCCGCCGATCTGAGGATCGTGCCGACATTACCGGGATCCTGCACTGCGGCCAGAACGACCACAAGCGGCGAACCTTCGCGCATCGCGCCCGGTCCGCGCAGAACATCGTCCAGGCTCCAGGCACGCTGGCGAAACAACGCCGCCACTCCCTGCGGCGCGTCCGTTCCGGACACGCTTTGAAACAACTTGTCCGTCGTCCGAAGCACTCGCGCTCGCGGGATGCCCGCTTCGCTCTCGCTCGCTGCCCGCAGGACTCTTTCAGCCTCCTGCTCGGCCGACTCGCTCACCAGCAGAGCTTCGGCCTCGAGGCCCGAGCGAAGCGCATCCTCCACCAGCTTTGGACCCTCGACCCCGATGGGTTCGCCGTCCTCCGTGCCTCCGCCCGGCCCTTTCCCGCGCAGCGCCGCGCGGAACGCTTTAAGCCATTTGTTGTCGCGACTCGTGATAATGCTCATCAGCAGGTGAGTGTCGCCCCGGGTTAAAGGCCGACCCTGTCGCAAGCCTAGCAAACCCCTCCCCGCGCGTAAACCCGCCCGCACGCGCTGCGCGCCCATTCCGGGCATAATATTGCCGCGAGGATGTTGATTCTTGGTGTGCTCGACTAACGCATGGTCCTGCTTCATCTTGCTTCTCGCTCCATGGCTGTGGTAGCTTGCCATGGAACACGGCGCAGCCCGCCGCGAGCGAACATTTGCCCGTCGAAGTCCTCAAAATCTCACCGGAAGCCCCGGAGCGGCACGTAGTTGACTATGCTGCGACTTTCATCAGGCGGGGACGCGTCATCGCGATTCCGACCGACACCGTCTACGGCCTGTCCGCCGATCCGTTCAACCTTGCGGCAATTGAACGCGTCTTTCGCGTGAAGGGGCGGCCGGAGAGCCAGGCGCTCCCTATCCTGGTCAACTCGATCGAGCAGGCCGTGACGCTCGTCCGCGAAGTGCCCGACGCATTTCTCACGCTGGCTAACAAGTTCTGGCCCGGCGCCCTGACCCTCGTGGTGGCGGCGACGCACCGTCTTCCGCTCAAGGTTACTGGCAACACCGGCCGCGTGGCGCTCCGCTGGCCCGATTCTCGAGTCGCCACAGCGCTCATTGATGCCGTGGAGAGCCCCATTACGGGTACGAGTGCGAACCTTTCAGGCCGCCCCTCGTGTACGAATGTGCAACAGATTGTCGAGCAGCTCGACGACCGCCTTCCACTGATTCTCGATGCGGGCGACACCGGCGGGATTCTGGCATCGACGATTGTTCGCGTCGACGAAGACAGCTGGTTTGTCGCCCGCGAAGGTGCTATTCCCGAGTCCGAAATCCGCAAAGCGTTCGCTTTGTAAGGGCAAGGATCTCGTCGCCAAACACGAGCTTGTTTCGACATCACTTCAGCTGTGCCGTCTGGAGAAAGTCGTAATCCCCGCTCGGCGGAATCATGATCCCGGTCACCCGCGTCCGGTGCACGCAGACGTTGTCGTAGTACCACAAGTCGATGTACGGCTCGTCCTCGGCGACGAGCTTCTGAATCTCCGACAGGATGGCTTTCCGTTTTTCGCGATTCATTTCCACGCGGCTCCGGTCAAGCAGCGAATCCAGCGTCGGATTGTGGTAGTGCCCGCGGTTTGCCCCCTTGGGGGGTATTCTCTGCGAGCTGAACACGTAGTTGAAAATGTCGGGATCGTTGTTTGCACCGACCCATCGAAATGTGTAGAGCTGGAAGCTGCCGCTCCCGATGTCGGAAAGAAAGGTGGCATTTTCGAGCGGCCGAAGGTCCAGCGCCACGCCCACTCGTTTCCATTCGTCGGCCAGCACCTCGCCCAGCAGCCGCGCCGATTCTTCCGTGGATGTCTTGAGCGTTAGATGGAACCGTATGCCGTCTGAACCGCGTGGGAATCCCGCCGCGTCGAGCAGGCGATTCGACTGCTCGGGGTCGTAGCCATATTGCCGGACGTTCGGCTCGTATGCCCAATGGTTCGGCGGCAGCAGGCTTCCTGCCTGCCGCGCCTGCCCGCGCAGGAGATACCGGATCAGCGTGGCGCGGTCGGTCGCATAGGCAAGGGCCTGCCGGACCTCGCGGTGCGTCAAAATGGGATCGTCGAAGTTGAAGGCAATGTAGGCAATCACCGTGCCCGGCCGCTCGTCCGCGACGATGCCCGGCTCCTTCGCAAGCGCGTTGACCATATCCGGCGTCAGCGAGTTGACGCCTCCGATGTCCGCCGTGCCTTTCCGCAACTCGAGTGCCCGCACGATCGCGTCCGGGACGACTCGAAACCTCACGCGCTCGATCTTCGGCGCGCCGCCGAAGTAGTCCGCGTTCCGCTCCAGCACGATCTCTTCGTCCTGCTTCATGCCGACGAAGCGAAATGGCCCCGTCCCGATCGGGTTCTGCGCGATTTCCTCGCCCGACCCGGCCGGCACGATTCCGACGGCGGTCCTCGTCAAGTTCCACAGAAACGATGCATAGGGTTCGCGCAGGTGGAACACGACCGTCGCGGGATCTGGCGCTTCCACCGATTCCACCATCGGGAAGGTGCCGCGCTTCAGCGATTTCACCGCGCCCGATAGGAGCGAATCGAACGTAAACTTCACGTCGGCGGACGTGAGCGCCCGCCCATCGTGAAATTTCACGCCGCGCCGGAGGCGGAAAACGTAGGTCAGTGGATCGGGAGACTCCCACCGCTCCGCGAGGTCCGGAACGATGTTCATCTGCTCGTCGCGTGCCACGAGCCCGTCGTAGATCAACGCGTGCAGGTGCTCGGACTGCGCGTCGGTCCCAACCCGCGGGTCGAGACTGAGCGGCATCGACTCGATCAGGAAATTGACCGTTCCGGGCTCGCCCGCTTCGCGTGTGCTTTTGCATCCCGCGGTCAGCGTGGCGAGGAGGATCGCTCCCACGGCTACAAGGCCCGCCCGGCGTTGTCGCGCGAAAGTTCCCCTATGGATTTGCAAATGTCAGCTCGGTTGCTCGGGAAGCTTCCCGCGGTGGCTGGTCCGCACCCGGCGGGGGCCAATGCCGGTCCATTTGCCCGCCGTGCGGCCTGGTTGCGCATGCACGATCTTTCCGAGGACGACCGGATGCCGGGCGCCCGTCGCGGACGGTAGGTTGTTCGGCCGTCCGCGATACGTCTCGTACGCAAGCACGGCGAATCCGAATGCTTCCTTTGCTTCGGGCGGCACTCCGAACCGCGCCGGCGGTACGATCTCGGTGCCCGGCAGCGAAGCGGCCAGTTGCGCCACGATCAGCGGGTTCTTTGCACCGCCGCCCGTAATGATCAACTCGTCCACCTTTGTGCGCGGCAATATGAATCTGCGGAACGCGTCAGCAATCGAAAGGGCAGTGAATACCGTGGCCGTCCGCACGACGTCTGCGGGTCCCGCGTGATGCTGATGCCCCCAGGAGAGCAGACCCCGCGCATAGGGCTCCCCGAACTGCTCCCGCCCCGCCGATTTCGGCGGCTTTTGGCGCAGGTAGGGCTCGCGCATAAGTCTCAGGAGTAGCTCTTGAATCGTCCTCCCGCCCAGTGCGAACCGGGCGTCCGCATCGTACGATGCCCGTCCACGTGTGATGCGATCCATCAGCGCATCCACGACCATGTTTCCCGGCCCGGTGTCGAACGCGAACACATCGTGTGGCTTCGCTCCCCCAGGAATCACCGTGACGTTCGCAATGCCGCCGATATTCAAGGCCACCCGGCCGCACTGCGCGTCCCGGTACAGCAGATAGTCCACAAACGGTATGAGCGGTGCGCCCTGTCCCCCCGCTGCCATGTCCGCCGGACGGAAATCCCCGACCGTCGTGATTCCGGTGCGCTCGGCGATCACGTTGATCTCGCCGATCTGCAGCGTGGAGGGCGCCCGCACCCTGCCTTGGAAACGGGCCGGTGCGCCCAGATGGAAGATCGTCTGCCCGTGCGAGCCGATCAGCGATACGTCCTTCAAAGGAACGCGCCATTTCCGGCAGGCTTCGATCGCAGCGCGCGCCAGTTCTTCGCCGACGGCGAAGTTCAGCTCGCCGACTTCCGCCGTGGTCGTGGGCGCGCCGTTCGCGATCCGCAAAACGGTCTCTCGGACGTAGGGACGAAACGGAACGTGATGATGCGCTTCAAAGGTGGCTGAAATGCCGGGAGGTGAGTCTGAGACGCGCACGAGCGCCGCATCAATTCCGTCGGCCGAGGTTCCCGACATCATGCCCAGCACGCGCATCGCTTTGCTCACCGATTTGGTCATCGGGGGTCACCAGCCGTTCCCCGCCGCTCGCTACAGCCACTCATTGCAACTGCTTCTGCAGGGCCGCAAGTAGATTTAGCGCTTCGAGAGGCGTCAGCTTGTTCAAATCCGCGTCGCGGAGCGCTTCGAGCACCGATTCGTCGATTGCCGTGAAGCTTGTCTGCTGCGCCGGAGAAGTGACGCCCGGGCTCCCGTGCTCGGCAAGTTTTTCCGCCAGCTTCTCCTCGCTTCGTTCGTGCTGCCTCAGGATCTCCCGCGCGCGCACGATCACGTCGTTTGGCAGCCCCGCCAGGCGCGCAACTTCGATTCCGTAGCTCTTGTCCGCGCTGCCGGGCTCGACGCGTCTGAGAAATACGATGTCGCTCCCGGCCTCCTCGACGGAAACATGCACGTTTTTCACGCCCGGCAGCAGTTGTTCGAGATCGGTCAGCTCGTGATAGTGCGTCGCAAAGAGCGTCCGCGGCCTGGCGCCCGCGTGCAGCGCCTCGACCACCGCCCAGGCGATCGAGAGGCCGTCGAACGTCGCCGTCCCGCGTCCGACCTCGTCCAGCAGCACCAGGCTTGCCGCCGTGGCCGTGTTCAGGATTGCGGCTACCTCGCTCATCTCGACGAGGAACGTCGAACGGCCGCGGGCCAGGCTATCCGACGCGCCGATTCTCGTGAAGATTCTGTCCACCAACGGCAGCTTCGCCTGTACCGCAGGCACGAACGATCCCATCTGTGCGAGGATCGAGATCAGCGCCGTCTGCCTCAGGTACGTCGATTTCCCGCCCATGTTTGGCCCCGTGATGATCAGCAGGAACCGGGAATCGTCGCCGAGGTACAAGTCGTTCGGCACAAACCGCTCACCGCGCTCTTCAAGCAGCTTTTCAACCACGGGGTGCCGGCCCCCGGCAATCAACAGCTCGCCCCGCGGCCCTTCTTTCGGCAGCTCTCTTTCCGTGAATTCGGGACGCGTATAGTTCCGGGCCGCCGCGATGCGGGCGAAGTTCACCAGCACATCGAGCTGCGCGATCGCGGCGGCGCTGCGGCGCAAACGCCCCGCCTCTCGCGCGATCGACTCGCGAATCTCGCCGTAGAGGCGGCGCTCGATTTCGAGCACGCGCTCTTCGGCTGACAGCGCTTTGCGCTCGTGCTCCTTCAGTTCGGCGGACGTGAACCGTTCCGCGTTCACCAGGGTTTGCTTCCGCTCGTAGTCCGCGGGCACGAGCCCGAGATTCGGCTTTGACACTTCAATGTAATAGCCGAATACCTGGTTATAGCGGATCTTGAGCGACGCGATTCCGGTCCGCTTCCGCTCGCGTTCTTCCATGGCCGCGATGATCTGGCGGCTCTGCTTCAGGATGTCGCGCAGCTCATCGAGTTCCGCATGGAAGCCGCGCCGGATCACGCCCGGTTCATTCGGCATTGCCGGCGGATCATCGGCAATGCCGCGGGCGATCGTCTCCCGCACGTCCGGCAATTCGTCCATCTGGTCGCGTAGCGACTCGAGGGTTCCTGGTCCGCCGCTCCCTCCTGCCTTTTGTAATGTCGTTTCCTGCCCGATTAAGCCGCGCACGCAGGGAATTGCGTCGAGCGACCCTCGAAGCGCGAGAAGATCCCGCGGCGTCGCGACACCGAGCGTCACGCGGCTGGTCAGCCTTTCGAGATCGAGAATCTCTTCGAGCTTCCGTCGAATCTCTTCGCGCGCGACGGTTTGGGATTTCAAGGTGGCCACGGCCTCGAGCCGACCTTCGATTTCGTCGCGAGAAATCGAAGGCCGCAAAATCCAGCCACGCAGCAGCCGCGCTCCCATGCTCGTCGCCGTCTCGTCGATGGCCCTGACGAGCGTTGCGGAGGCGTCGTCTCCCGCCGCCGGCTCGACCAACTCGAGGTTTCGCGCCGTCACCTGGTCGAGAACCATCGCATCGCGCTGTTCGTAGTATGAGATGCGATCTAGGTGCTCGAGTCCCGTGCCGGCGGGCCGCAGCGAGGGAATTATGGCCGCGTCTTCGGGTTTGCGCGCGCCAATCGCGGAAGTCTCACGAAGATAGTGCACGATCGCGCCCGCCGCCGCGGTCGCCTGCGGATGCCCTGTCAGCCCGAATCCGTCGAGCGCCGCCACGCGGAATTGCTCTTCGATCTGCCGGGCCGCATAGTTTTTCTCGAAAATCCATTCATCGAGCCGGGTTTCAACCGGCCCGGTCCCATTCAGATTGACGGGCGCGGCGTCGGGGAAGAGAGTTCTCGGCTGTGAGAGCAAAACCTCGCGCGGCCGCAAGATTCCGAGTTCGTCGCTCAACCGCGCTTCGGCTTTTTCGCCCGAAAACTCCGTCGCGCGAAACTCTCCTGTGGAAAGATCCACAAAGGCCAGGCCGATTCTTGTTTCCGCCGGGCGGTTTGCGGGCCGCCCTCCCGCCGCCGCGGCGTTGGCCGCAGCGCTCCGGGCCACCGCCGCGAGAAAGTTGTTCTCCTTCGGCTCGACCAGCGATGCGCCCGTCGCCGTGCCCGGAGTTAGCACGCGGATAACCTCTCGCCTCACGAGTTTCTTCCCCGGTCCGGGCTCTTCCATTTGTTCGCAGATGGCGACCTTGTGTCCGGCGCGAATCAGCCGGGCGATGTAGTTCTCCGCTGCATGGTAGGGAACTCCGCACATCGGCACGGGCTGGCCCTTCTCTTTGTTCCGCGCCGTGAGCGTGATTTGGAGAATCCGCGAGGCGACGACGGCGTCGTCGTAGAACAGCTCATAGAAATCGCCCAGCCGAAAGAGCAGCAGGGCCGCCGGGTGCTGCTTTTTGACGGCGTGGTACTGCTGCATCAATGGAGTAGTCGGTTCTGTCATGAGCGCGATCCGCAACCCGGCAGGAAAGCGATTATGCTGGCTCGTTCGTGCATTGGCAACACCGTTCGTCGGTTGGACTGGGCGGCCGGGGCGCGCCGGTGAACTGGCACGGCCGCGCTATACTCAGCCCATGCGTCGTGCTCGCACGGTCCGCGAAATTGAGATCAAGCTCCGCACGGACGATCTGCCCGGGCTCATCCGCAATCTGCGCCGCCTCGGCGCCACCCCACACGGACGAGTGCTCGAACAGAACACGCTTTACGACACCCCGGATTCCGACTTTCGCCGCCGCGGGCGCTTGCTCCGCCTTCGCAGCGAGATCCCAGCCCCGATGGGGCCGATTCCGGGCGGCACGCAACGCTTGGTCGTCACCTCGAAGGCGCCAGCTCCGGCGTCGCGGCGCGCGCTGTACAAGGAAAAGCTCGAACGCGAAGTCGTCGTGCGAACCCGGCGCCGATGGCCGTCCGTCTTCCGCTCGATCGGCTTTCGCCCCGGCTTCTGCTACGAGAAGTACCGCACCACATTCCGCCTGCCGCGGCTTCACCTGGACCTCGATGAAACACCCGTTGGGACGTTTCTTGAACTCGAAGGGGACCCTCGGGCGATCGACCGAGTCGCTCGCGCCCTCGGCTTCGCACCCCGCGACTACATCCGAGCCACATATTGGGATCTCTATGCCGCCGATTGCCGCCGCCGCGGCCGCGCGGCCCAAGACATGCTGTTTTAGGCGTGAAAGTTTCATTAAATAACCACTCTTTGCTTGACAAAACTTCCGACTGCCTTTACTAGTCCAAGAGAGGACAAGCGCATCATCGTGGAATCGCGTTCGTCCAATTCGGAGCCCGGAAGTAGCTGCTCCGCCGGCCCCGCGGGCAGAGGTCAGCGGGGACAAGCTGCCTTCCCGGCTGTTCTGGATCATTGCTCCCGGGTAGCCGTTGGGGTGGATTTTTCGCGTCCTCAATGGTCTCGCGGGAACAGGGAGGCGAGGCCCGGCCTGAAGTAATCCGAGGCGGTTCTTTTCTGCTGCCCGTGGGCCGGATGAAAGCCGGTCGCGGGCTTTTTTTGTGCCCGGATTCGCCAGCCTGATAAGGAGCCACTCATGCTTCACGCGACGGAAGTTCTGGGCGCGGAAACCTACGATTCCTTGGGCAATTTCGTCGGGCGCGTCAAAGAGATGTTCATCGTGCCCGACGAGCAACCAAACCGCGTCTCGCGCCTGCTGCTGGGCCGCGGACGGTACCGCCCCCTGGTTGCCCGCTACGATCAGATTGGATCCGTGGCGCCCGGCCGGGTCCGCCTGACAACCGACGAGTCGGCGCTCGATCTCTATCAGCCGAACGAGGCCTGGCTGGCCGTGCGGAAGGATCTGCTCGACCAGCAGATCATCGACACGAATGGCCGCAAGGTTGTCCGCGTCAACGACGTGGACCTCGCCGACCAGCGCACGAACGGCAATACGGAGATGCGCATCACGCAGGTGGATGTGGGCCTGCCCGGAGCGGTGCGCCGGCTCTTGCAGGGGATCGTCCCGCCGATGGCCATCCGCCGCGTCCAGGAGAGGCTGCCGCATCGCACCATCCGCTGGGAATTCGTCAACCTGATCGAGCCCGACCCTCTGCGCCGGGTCAAACTGCGACTTTCGAGCCAGAAACTGGCCGAACTCCATCCGGCCGATCTTGCCGACATTATGGAAGAGCTTTCGCCTGACGAGCGCCAGTCCATCATCGCTTCGCTCGATGAAGAGACTGCCGCCGAGACGATCGCCGAACTCGACAAGCGCTTGCAGACGCAGGTGGTCGAGAAACTCGACCCGGAAAGGGCGGCGGACATCATCGAGGAGATGAGTCCCGACGCGGCTGCCGACCTGATCCAGAATCTCGAACCGGACACGTCCAAGGAAGTTCTCGACGAGATGGAGCACAGCGAAGCGCGGGAGGTCACGGAATTGATGCGGTTCGGCGAAAACACGGCCGGAGGCATGATGACCACCGAATTCGTGGTGGTAGGCGAAGACGCGACGCGCGGCGAGGTGGTGGACTACATCCGGTTCCACGAAGTGCCGCCGGACCAGCTCGACAACATCGTGCTGATCAATCGCGACGCCGCGCTCGCCGGCACCGTGCCGCTCGCGCGGCTTCTGATGGCGGACGGCGAGCAGCGCATGGCCGAAATTACCTTCGAGCCACTGCTCTCGGTGAAACCGGACATGCGGGACAAGGATGTCTACGAACTCTTCGACAAATACAACCTGCGCAGCCTGACTGTGGTAAACGAGGAGAGTCAGCCCATCGGCTCGATTACGGTCGACGACGTCGTCAGCCGGATGCGCGCGAAGCTGTAGCATTTCGCCGGCAATGCCATGAACACCTGGGTCACATTGGTCGATAGGTTCTCTCGCGTGGCCGCCCGCGGCAAGGAGTTCGGCCGACGCACGCGGTCCGTGCGCCGGCGCCTCGCTGTGTTTATGGCGGTGGTCGGCCCCGGGTTGATCACGTCGAACGTCGATAATGACGCGGGCGGGATCGCCGTGTACACCACTTCGGGCGCGCAGTTTGGCTACGCTATGTTGTGGTCGCTGATCCCGATGACGATCGCGCTGTACGTGAGCGAAGAGATGTGCGCGCGCATGGGCGTGGTCACTGGCAAAGGCCTTTCCGACCTGATCCGCGAGGAGTTCGGCTTCCGATCCACGTTTTTCGTGATGATCGCCGCATTCCTCGTGGATCTCAGCAACACGGTCGCCGAATTCGCCGGTGTGGCCGCCTCGATGCAGATTTTCGGCATCAGCAAGTATGTTGCGGTTCCGCTTGCGGCCATCGCTGTCTGGATTCTCGTGATCCGCGGCAGTTATCGCCAGGTCGAGAAGATCTTTCTCGTGGCCTGCGGGTTCTATCTCTCGTACGCCGTCTCCGCGTTTCTCGCGAAGCCCGACTGGCTCTTTGCGGCCAAGCAGACTGTGATTCCAAACGTCCAGATGAACGCGCCTTATTTGTTGATGCTCATCGGCCTGGTCGGAACGACGATCGCTCCCTGGCAATTTTTCTATTTGCAGGCGGGGTTCGTTGAAAAGCGCGTCGGCGCGCGCCAGTACAAACACGCGCGCATGGACGTGCTCGTCGGCAGCATTTCTTGCATGGTGATCGTTTTCTTCATCATCGTGTGCTGCGCCGCAACCCTCCACGCTCATGGCATGACGAACATCACCGACGCAGGACAGGCGGCTGGAGCGCTGATTCCGCTCGCGGGGAAGTGGGCCGGCATGCTCTTTGCCTTCGGCTTGCTGAACGCGTCGCTCTTTGCTGCGTCCATCCTGCCGCTTTCGACCGCACACGTGATCTGCGAAGGGCTGGGCTTTGAAGCGGGCCTCGACCGCAAGCTCAAAGAGGCCCCGACGTTCTACTTGCTTTACACGCTGCTGATCGTCGTCGGCGCAGGGATCATTCTGATTCCCAAGGCGCCGCTGCTGAAGATCCTGGTGCTGTCGCAGGTTGCCAATGGAATCTGGCTGCCGGTCGTCCTGATTTTTATCCTGCTGCTGATCAATCGTCGCGACTTGATGGGCGAGCATACGAACTCCTGGAGTTTCAATATCGTCGCGTGGGCCATGAGCATCATCATGATCATCCTCACGCTGGTCCTGGTATATGTGGCCATCTTCGAGCCTTCCGCTGCCGGGCTTTCCGGTGCCCTGGTCCATCCATTCCATCGACTCCATCCCTTGGTAGCGATTCGGCAGGACTTCCACCACGTGTTTTCTATCATTTAGACCGATTTCTGCTCGACTGTGTAGCGATTCGAAGTGCGAACGAAATGAAGTGGAATATCCCCGGATGTGTGTCGATTAGAAAAGTCATTTGCGTTCATTTTGAAAGAGATAAGCCGGATTCTAATCGCCGGAGTGTCGATTAGCCTCTGGAGGCTGGAGGCTTGACGCTCGAGGCTGGAAGGACGCGGCCCGAGAGGTAGCCCAGGGCACGCGGCTTGGGCGCCGCGCCGAGAATGCGCGTTGTGCTCGTTGATGTTCATTTTTCTCTCGCCCGGAAAATGCGCCGGGCTCCTACCATCTAAGCACAATGGCCGAAAGGACAGGGTGGTGGTCTTTGGTACAGAAAAAGTACAGGGCCTAGAACTTGACTTGGAGGAGCGGCAGAGGCCTGTACTCTAAGATTCGAGGCGAGAAACGCGAAACATTTCGTTGCCGCCCTTTTGGAATTCATAGGGAACTTTCTTTACTTCGCAGCGGTAGCCTTCAGCGGTCAATTCGCGGGCGATTGGCGCCAGGTGCGGCGAATGTTCGCTTCCGAAACTGGACAGGAGCGGGAAAACGCGCGCTTCACGGGCCACGCGGCACAGTTCCCGGATGGAATCGAGGTGGAAATCGAGCGGGAAGAGTTCGGAATACGTGAAGAGAAAATGGGAGCAGAGCGCGAGGTCGAACTCCTGGTCGCGAAAGGGAAGCGCGGGTAGTTCGGCGATGCGGTAGCGCCCTTGAATAATCCCGAGAGAGAGATCATCCAGAAACTGCTTCATCGCGGCCATGCGGATCTGTCCCATATGGTCGACGGATTCGATTTCGCGCCACACAAAATGTTCGCGAGTTTTGTAAGTCATTTTGAGGATCGTGTCGCGAGTCTCGTCGATTCGCCGGGCAATGTCGGCGGGAGAAAACTGGTAGATCGGATCGCAGGAGACAACTGTCCGGCCGCGCCGGTGCATTTCGGCGTTGAAGGCGGCGGGGCCGCCGGCGCAGTCGAGAATCCGTAACTCGAGGTCGGCCGGCGTGAGATCGAACATGCGAACGTACTCGTCGAACGCTCGTCCCCAAGGTACGGCCTTCTCCAGACTCTCGGCCACTTTCTCTCCGGGTGCCCTATAGTGTTGCACGCTGTTTGCCCGTGTGCTACTTTCGCTCGCGGACATTTTTCGAGCGTGCCGGGTCCGACGCGTCGGGCCGGCCGCTACATAACCTGCGCTTCTTGAGCGATTTCCGGTGAAAATCAGCGATCTTCTAAAGCCCGCCAACCGTGAGGAAGCGGAACTTTTCGAAAAGCTCGATCCGAAGCGGCTGCCGAATCATGTGGCCGTGATCATGGACGGCAACGGCCGATGGGCCGAGCAGAGGCACTTGCCTCGCGTGGCAGGGCATCGGGCCGGAGTGAAAGTCGCACGCGAGGTGATCGAGACGTGCGCGCGGCTGCATCTTCCGTGCCTGACGCTGTACGCCTTTTCGCTCGAAAACTGGCGCCGCCCGCAGGCCGAAGTCGATTTCCTGATGCGCCTGCTGCGCGAGTATCTGAAGCGCGAGCTGCCCTCGATTCAGAAGAACAATATCCGCATGCTGTTCATCGGACGTTCGGCAGAGCTTCCCGACGCGGTGCGCAAGGACATCGCCGACGCAATGCGCCTGACGGCACGCAACACAGGGATGAAGCTCGTCGTCGCGCTGAACTACGGAGGGCGGGCTGAGCTCGCCGACGCATTCAACGCGATCCTGGAGCACGTACGCGCGAACGGCCTTTCAGCGTTCCATGCGGACGAACAGACGATCTCCGATCACCTCTACACCGCGGGCCTGCCCGACCCCGATCTGCTGATCCGGACGAGCGGTGAAATGCGCGTCAGCAATTTTCTGCTCTGGCAGATCGCCTACGCCGAAATCTACGTGACCGAAGCCCTGTGGCCCGATTTTTCACGCGCGCGGCTGCTCGAAGCGCTCGTCGACTACCAGAAGCGCGAACGGCGCTACGGCGGGCTCGGGGCCGGGGCGTCCGCGGGGAATTCCGAGGGTGGCGACCGCGCGACCGCGGGGCGCACCGAGCGGTCCGGCCGTTCGGTGCGGGGCTGACGGCGCGATGTTCGCCCGCATTCTCACCGGCGTCATCCTCATCCCCGTGGTGGTTGGGCTGGTCTGGTGGGCACCTCCGGCGGTCCTGGCCGCGGTGGCGGCGATTGTCGCGATCCTGGCCCTGATCGAATTCTTCAATCTCGGCGACCACATGGGGCTGCGCGCGTTTCGCAAATGGACGATCGCCTGCACCGCCGGGCTTTTCTACGCGCAGTATTCGGCGAGCCTGATTGAAACCCACCCCCTCGCCGGAGGAGCGTCGCTGGTGCGGAACGCCGCGAGCGGCACGCTCTCGATCGAAGCGGTATTGCTGATTTTCGTGTTCGGCGCGGCGGGAATCGGGCTCGGCACGCGCTGGCCCGTACGCGAGGTGCTGCCCGCAATCTCCGTCAGTTCGGCGGGTTTGCTGCTGGTCGCGCTGCCGTTCAGCTATATCGTGCGCGTGGACCAGATTGAACGCATCGGCCGCCAATTCGCGCTGTTTACGCTTTGTCTTGTCTGGGCGGGCGACACTTTCGCGTACTTCGTGGGCCGGTCGCTAGGGCGCCTGCCGATGGCGCCGGTGCTCAGCCCGAAGAAGACCTGGGAGGGAGCCTTTGCGAATCTGCTGGGCTCGCTGCTGGTGGCAATTTTCTTCGCGCGGTGGATGCAGCAGGACACGCTGAGCGTGCTCGTGATCGCCGGGCTGGCCAACATCGCGGGACAGGCGGGGGACTTGATCAAGTCGGCTTACAAACGCGGCGCCGGGGTGAAGGACTCGGGGTCGCTCCTGCCCGGCCACGGCGGGATGCTGGACCGGATCGACAGCCTGATACTCGCGAGTCCGGTGGTATGGATCGTCTTCCAGTGGTTTTCCGCGCGCTGAGGCGGGCGCGCCGCAGCTAGTACCGTTCCAACTTGTTGCGCCGAATTTCCGAGCTTAATAACATGTAAGAGTGGTTCACTAGCCCCTCAACTATCTTGGTCCCCAAAAAGTTGGAACGGCACTAGTCGGAGTGGTGGCCGCCAAAGAGGCGCGCGATGGCCACCAGGACAACGGCGCCGACCGTGGCGGCTGCGAGGCTGCCCCAGAATCCCCAGACCACGATTCCGAGCTTCGTGAAAATCCACCCGCCGATCACGGCGCCGATCAGGCCGAGAATCACGTCCACGACGCAGCCAAATCCCCGCCCACGCGCCACGTGTCCCGCGATCCATCCGGCCAACAGTCCGATGATGAGCCAGCCAATCAGTCCATTGGTCGCGATGCCGAAGAAGTAGGCCCTGGCTGCCACGATTGCCGCCCATGCAGTTGAAGTCATTGTCCCACCCTCCCAAGACATGCCTAGCAGAACTAGCAGAAGATGTATCCAAGGCACTTGTACACGAGCTTCGCGGCCAGAAGATCCGAGGCGTGATCGCCCGGCTGCGGGAGCAGCTCGACCACATCCATCCCGACGATCTTTTTGTGCTCGGCCACGCCGCGCAAGAGCGACGTCACCTGGTGCCAGTCCAGCCCTCCCGGCTCCGGCATGCCGGTGGCGGGCACGACCGAGGGATCGAAGCCGTCGAGATCGATGGTCACGTAGACGTTTGCGCTTAAGTCGGACGTAACCTTCGCGATCCAGCTTTTCAGCGGCGCGCGAACGATGTCGTTCGCCCAGTGGATCTTCGTGCGCAGGTGCGGGATTGCTTTCGCTTCTTCAAGCGAAAGCGACCGAACGCCCACCTGCACGGCCGGGCATACCTCGATCACGCGCCGCATCGCGCACGCGTGGCTCGCGGGGCTCCCCTGATACTCGTCGCACAAATCCGCATGCGCGTCGATCTGCAGGACGCTGAGATTCTTGTACTTCCGCGCCATCGCCGAGACCAGCGGAGGTGTGAGTGCGTGCTCACCTCCAAGCGCGATCGGGAACTTCTCATCTTCCAGAAGCGCGCACTGCGCCGTGAACAGCTCCGTGATCACGTCGGCGAGAGTGCCGTCCATCGTGTCGATAGGAGGCAGCGTGTGAATGCCGATCTCTTTGTACGGCTCGAGCTCCAGCTCTTCGTCGTAGAGCGACATGTTCCGACTGGCCTTCAGGATGGCGGCCGGACCGTTGCTGGTCCCCTGGGCTTGCGTGGTGGTGCGCGCGAGCGGCACCGGAAAAATCACGGCGCGGGATGTTTCATATCGTGAGTGCTCTTCCGAAAGGCCGCCGAAGTTATCGGGCGGCAGGGGAGTGTATCGGCTCATCGTAGATTCTGCCTCTTTGGGGGCGGGGTATTGCCGTCGAGGTCGGACGGCGAAAGCTAGAGTCCGGGGCCTAGGTGCGCAGCCCCCGAATCAATCGTCCTCGCCGACAAGGATCGCCGCGGCGAGTACCGTGGTCCACAGGCCGCGCTTGTCTCCGACGGCCGACTGCGTGATGTTCATCGTGCGGACGATCTTGTTCGAGATCCGGTAGACCTCTTTTTTCTCGTCCCAGG
Organism: Candidatus Acidiferrales bacterium; assembly: GCA_049523255.1. Lineage (GTDB taxonomy): Bacteria > Acidobacteriota > Terriglobia > Acidiferrales > UBA7541 > Palsa-295. The sequence goes on from JBEKNB010000003.1 coordinate 77,860, forward strand.
AGAGATCCGGATCAAACTCGACGTTGAGCGTCGTCGCGAGCATCTCCGCCGCCAGCTCTTCCGTGTATTCGCCGGCGACCTCCTCGGTTTCGCCGAACGAGTGATGCTCGGAAAGATAGCCGTACATCGATTTGTCGCCCGGCAGCGCCAATCCCACGCCCGCAGCGATCAGCCGGTGCGGCTCGCGCGTCTGGTTCTCGCTGATGACCGTAAACGCGACCTGGCCGGGCTTCAAATGCTTCAGCCCTTCGCTGCGGGAGATCAGCTTGCAGTGGGGAGGGAAAATCGACGAGACGCGCACGATGTTGCACGCGGCAATGCCCGCGTTGCGCAGCGCGAGCTCGAAGCTCGAAAGGCGCTCGCGGTGTTTGCCGGTTCCTTTTGTGAGGAAAATTTTCTTCGCGACGAACGCCATGAGCCTGCCGGTTTGCGGTGCTTCTCGTCCCTAGGGCCAAAAGATTTGGCGCTCGAAAATTAGCAAGCACGCGGAACGATGTCAACTCATTTCACGCCGCCGGGCGATCTAGAGTTGTGTAAGCAGCATGGCCGCCTTCGCGCGAACAAACGTTCTCACTCTTTGGCGCAGAGAACAATGCACGGAGCGAGAGCGTCGGCGATAACTTTCAGCTCGCGAAGCTGCGGATACGTGAAGTCGGCGCCCGCGTCCGCCACGGTCTTGCCTCTTCGCGAGACTTGAACGACGCCGACGACCCGTTCTCCCATGATGATCGGCGAACTCATGATCTTTTGGATCGCGTCGCCCCGGTGGGATTCGTCGATCGGCACCGCTTCAAAAACGGACGCGTGCGGAACCACCGAGAAGTGGTTGATCAACTCGGGCCGCTTTTCGCGGAACGTCCGCGCCGCCAGCGCCTGGGTACTCGAGAGCGGGATCTGCCCCACGGTCCTCAGATTCTCGGGAGCGAGGAACCACAGGGACCGCTCGTCCGACGTAAGGCCCAGAATGGCTACCTCGTGCGCTTGCACGCCAAAATTCTTGCTGATCAGGTCGACGGCGCGGGCGAGATGGACGGTTTTTCCCGAGCTGCCCTTTCGGGCGAGTTCGCTCGCCCATTTTTTCAGGTCACCAATGTAGTCGCCGGGCATCGCGAGCGCTGCTTGCCTTGGTCGCGAAGTCTACCACATCGCCGCCGTGCCTACGGAACTTCCGGCGCCGTTTGCCGCGTGACGCATGGCCCGGCAGGCGCCAGTTATGGTTTAATCGGAGCGGGGAGTGGGCTCAGAAAGGGGTCGGCGGGATCGATGCTCGGGGTGGGGGCAGGCGTCGCGTGTTCCGTGATCGGCGGGATTCTGCCGATGCTCGCTATTTCCGATCGTGGGCCCGTTTCCTCGGGGGCGCGGGACCTGCATTTTCGATCGCTTGTCATCGACACGCACGCCGACACCACGCAGCGGCTGCTCTCGAGCGATTTCGATCTCGGCGCGCGGCACGCGGACGGCTCGATCGACATTCCGCGGATGCGCGAGGGTGGCGTCGGCGCGGTGTTTTTCGCGGTCTGGGTTCCTGGCACGGTTACGGGCCCGGAGGCAGTTCAGCGGGCGCTCGATCAGATCGGTGCGGTCCGCCGCCATATCGATCTTCATCCCAACGACCTCGTCCTCGCCACGGCCGCCGCGGACATTCGCCGCGCCCGCGCTGCGGGCCGAATCGCCGTCCTTTTGGCGGTCGAGGGAGGTCATATGATCAATCGCGATCTCGATGTTCTTCGCCGGTACGCGTCGCTCGGCGTACGCTATATGACGCTCACCCACGTGCGCGCCACCGACTTGGCCGATGCCTCGACCGACGAACGCCGGCACAACGGCCTCAGCGATTTCGGCAGGCAGGCGATCCGGGAGATGAACCATCTCGGCATGATGGTGGACGTCTCGCACATTTCGGACAAGGCTTTCTGTGACGTTCTCGGCGCAAGCGAGGCTCCCATCTTTGCTTCGCATTCTTCCTGCCGGGCGATTTGCGACGCTCCGCGCAATTTGTCAGACGACATGATCCGAGGCCTCGCTGCGAAGGGCGGAGTGATTCAAATCAATTTCCACGCGGGCTTCCTAAGCCAGAAATTTCGGGACGCGGAGAAGAAGAATCCGGAAATGCAACGGGAGATCGAGGCTCAAGTGAAGGAGCGCGGCGGAGAAGACAGCGCGAGCCGGCTGATCGAAGCCAGCGGGGTCGTCCGGGAATTCGTCGCGGAAGGCCGACTCCCCCGCGTCGATTGGACCGCGATTGTCGATCACATCGACCACGCAGTCCAAATCGCGGGCGCCGACCACGTTGGCCTCGGGTCCGATTTCGATGGCGCCGATATGCCTTACGGCATGGAGGATGCGTCCCGGCTGCCCCTGATCGCGGAAGCGCTGCTCGAGAGGGGTTATTCCGAAGCCGACATCGAGAAAATTCTCGGCGGCAACACGCTTCGTCTCCTGCAAGATGTGGAGGCCTTATCGAAGCAAAGGAAAGGAGCTACAGAATGAAACGCCTCACCGCCCTGTTCGTGTTCTGCATGTTTGCGGTTCTCGCTCCGGTGGTCTCGGCAGGGCAAGCGCAGTCCGCAGCACAGCCGTCGGCACAGAAAAACGCCACTCCAACACCTCCGCATTCAAGGACAACTATGACTACCGATCCTGCTTTGCTCCATCCGGCCACGCTTACCGCAAAGGCCCCGGATGTGTATCAGGTGAAGTTTACGACCACGAAGGGCGATTTCGTGGTGCAGGTTACGCGTTCGTGGGCCCCTCTCGGCTCTGATCGCTTCTACAATCTGGTCAAGCACGGCTTTTTCACGGACGCTGCGTTCTTCCGCGTCGTCCCGGGTTTCATCGTTCAGTTCGGTCTCAGCGCCAGCCCGGCCGTGAACAAGGTCTGGCAGAGCGCCAACATCAAGGACGATCCAGTGACGCAAAGCAATCGCCCCGGCTATCTCACCTTTGCCACCGCCGGTCCGAACACGCGCACAACGCAGCTCTTCATCAACTTTGGCAACAACACGTTTCTGGACAACCAGGGCTTCGCGCCGTTTGGACAGGTGATCTCCGGCATGGACGTCGTGCAGAGTCTGTACAGTGGCTATGGGGAGAAGCCGGACCAGGGCGCCATCACCGCGCAAGGCAAGGCGTACCTGGACAAGAGCTTCCCGAACATCGACAGCATTAAGTCGGCGACCATCGTGGCGCCGGCTGCGGCACCGAAGTGACGACCTGTCCGGGGCGCGTCACTCCTCTGGTTGGCGGAGCCCGCCCCGGAAGGCCATCCCCGGTGCAAGGAGCGCTTCCTGGCTTACTGCTTGTGTTGATCCAGCCCTCATGAGCGAGACCGGAGCCACGGAAATCGGTGGCGTGCTCGATCCGGTTGCGGTGCGCGTTTCCGCGGCTGGCGCCACTGCCGTTCTCGCCGGCCTCGCGCTCGCGAAGCTGCTCGTCCAATTTGCCGGCATCCCCCACTACGGTTTCTTCCGCGACGAGCTTTACTACATGGCCTGCGGCGAGCACCTCGCCTGGGGCTACGTGGACCAGCCGCCGTTCATCGCCTTTGCCGCCTGGTTTGCGCGCCATGTCTTCGGGGACTCGCTTGTTGCGCTTCGCCTCCTGCCCGCGCTCGCCGGGAGCGCCGTGGTTTTTCTGACGGGCATCCTGGCTCGCGAGCTCGGCGGCGGGCGCTTCGCGCAGTTTCTTGGCGCGGTGGCGATTCTGCTTGCCCCCGCCTATCTCGCGTTCGACAGTTTTTTCTCCATGAATGCGTTCGAGCCGCTCTTCTGGCTGCTTTGCGCCTGGATCGCGGTTCGGATCGCGAAGGGCGCCTCACCGCGGTGGTGGCTCGCGTTCGGCTGCATCGCGGGGATCAGCCTCGAAAACAAGCACACGATGCTTGTCTTCGGCTTCGCCCTAGTCGCCGGGCTGATTTTGTCCGGTGAGTGGCACCTTTTCGGTTCCAAATGGATCTGGATCGGCGGCCTCATTGCGCTGGCCTTGTTTCTCCCGAATCTGCTTTGGGAGGCCCGTCACGGCTGGCCGCAGATCGGGGTCGTGCGCAACGCGCAGCTCTACAAGAACGTTCCCATCTCCCCGCTGCGATTTCTCGGCGAACAGATCGCGTTTCTTAACCCGATCTCGCTGCCGGTCTGGGTGGGCGGACTGGCCTGGTATTTTTTCGCGCGGGAAGGGAAGCGTTTCCGCTTTCTCGGCTGGGCGTATCTGATCGTCCTTGCGACCTTCATTTTCCTCGGCGGAAAATCCTACTATCCGCTACCGATTTATCCGCTCTTGATGGCGGCGGGAGGGGTGGCGTTCGAGGAATTCCTGGGATCCCATGGCCCGCGCCGGCTGGGACACGCGTTTCTGTGCTCGCTAGTGATCGGCGGCCTGGTTGCACTCCCGTTCGGAGTCCCCATGCTCCCGGTCGATGCTTTCTTGCGGTACTCGCGCGCTCTGCCGTATTCGCGCGCCGTGACGACGGAGCGCGACGCCGTAAACGCCGAACTTCCTCAGCTCTATGCCGACATGTTTGGCTGGGACAGAATCGCGTCGGGCGTGGCGCGCGCGTATTATGATCTGCCTGCCGCTGACCGCGCGGACTGTGCGATTCTCGGAGGGAACTACGGCGAAGCCGGCGCAATCGACTACTACGGGCCTGCGCTCGGCCTGCCGAAAGCAATCAGCGGTCACAACAGCTACTTCTACTGGGGCCCCCGAGGTTATTCCGGCGCCTGCGTGATCGTCTTCGGCGAGCGCTCAAGCGAGTTCATCCAATTCTTTGGTGATGTTCAGCGTGTCGCCACGATCGACAATCCCCACGCCATGCCTATTGAGCAATCCGTGCCCGTCTACGTCTGCCGCAAGCCTATCGCTCCGCTACCGGTGCTTTGGCCGAGATTTAAGATGATTATTTGACGACCTGGCGAGGATAGGTCATCCCGCTGAACAATGAGCGAGAGATTTCTCTTCGGTTTGGGCGGTTTTCAAACGAGCGGCCCGCGCTTCGGTGAGAGCGCACGCCGTTCGAGTTTTGCCGCGTCGAGCCCTGTCGCCGCGAGCTTCCGGCTGATCTCCGATCCGTAACTACGCGCGATGCACAGCAGGACGCACTCGCTCGTCAGGATTGGAATGGAGCGACCGCTCGTGCGTTCGTGAAAGGGGGTGATCTGCTCGGCCTGTCGCAGCACGCTGGCGAGCGCGGCGGACGGCTGAGCCGACTGGTCGTTCATGGGTTCCTTCTTCCATCTGCGAAGCGGGTGCCAACCGTTCAGTCCTCTGTCCTTGCGGCGTTCGCCATCATAAAACTCGATCCACGAGTGCCAACGCTGCGGGCTGATCCGGCAGATTCCTTGCAGGAACGTCTCCACTTCCTCGTGGCTCCGCTCTTCCCAGTATTCCGAGAGGCGTTCCCAGTCGGAGATGTACATGCCTGCCAGAAGGTCCGCGATCTCCACGGCTCGGGACGCGCGGCTTTTGGCCAGCATCGCCGCAAGTTTTTCGGCGCGCGCCAAGTCGAGCGTGAGGCGGTGCGCCGGGCCTGCGCTCGCTAGGTGACCGTTGCCCTGTCCACGGTGGTCGTCCGAGGCCGCATCGCCTTTGCGTCCGAAGAGTTTCATTCCCGGTAGAGCACCCCTAAACCAAAGTCTACCAGATTCGCTCCAAACTGATGGTGGCAGTGCCGTAAGCCCCACGATCCGGCGCGAGGGTCTGAAAAAAACGCCCCGCCGGGAGGCGGGGCGTTTGTGGTCGTTTTTCCGTCCGAGGGTGGAGCGGCAAAACTCTCAGATGTCGTAGTAGAGCTCGAACTCGTACGGGTGGGGCCGCATCCGGACGGGGTCGACTTCCTTCTTCATCTTGTAGTCGATCCAGAGCCCGATGAAGTCCTCGGAAAAAACGCCGCCCTTGGTGAGGAAGGCGTGATCTTTTTCGAGGGCCTTGAGCGATGCATCGAGCGAACCCGGCACGGACGGCACTTTCGACAGTTCCTCCGGCGAGAGTTCGAAGATATCCTTGTCGAGCGGGCCGCCTGGATCGATCTTGTTCTCGATTCCATCGAGGCCGGCCATGAGCATCGCCGAGTAGGCCAGATACGGGTTGCAAGACGGGTCGGGCGGCCGGAACTCAAGACGCTTCGCCTTTGGGTTGGCCGAGTACATCGGGATCCGAACGGCCGCCGAACGGTTGCGCCGCGAGTACGCCAGGTTAACCGGTGCTTCGTACCCGGGCACAAGCCTCTTATATGAGTTCGTCGACGGTGCGGCAAACGCCACGATGGCGGCTGCGTGCTTCAGCAGGCCGCCGATATACCAGAGCGCCGTCTGGCTGAGGCCCGCATATTGGTCGCCGGCGAAAAGCGGCTTGCCCTTGCCCCAGAGCGACTGGTGGGTGTGCATGCCCGAGCCGTTGTCGGAGAAGACGGGCTTCGGCATAAACGTGACCGTTTTGCCGTACTGGTAGGCCACGTTGCGGACTACGTACTTGTATTTACACATGTTGTCCGCGGCGTGGATGAGTGTGTCGAACTTGAAGTCGATCTCGCACTGACCGGCTGTGGCCACTTCGTGGTGGTGACACTCCACGTTGATCCCGACTTCCTGGAGCTTCAGCACCATGTCGGTGCGCATATCCTGGTAGTGATCGGTCGGCGGGACGGGGAAGTAGCCTTCCTTGTAGCGCGGCCGGTAACCCAGGTTGTGCTCGGCGCGCCCCGAATTCCAGCGGCCCTCATCCGAGTCTACATAATAGAAGGCATGTTGCTGCTTTGAATCGAAGTGCACGCTATCAAAAATGAAGAACTCGGCCTCGGCACCGAAGAACGCCTGGTCGGCGATCCCGGTCTTCTGCAGATAATCCTCGGCGCGGTGTGCCAGGTTGCGGACGTCGCGCTCGTATGGCTTGCGCGACATGGGGTCCTGCGCGTCGCAGATCATGATCAGGGTGGGCGTATCGCGGAAGGGGTCCATAAAAGCCGTATTCGGATCCGGGATCAGCAACATGTCGGATTCGTGAATTTGCGCCCATCCGCGGATCGAACTCGCGTCCATTCCGAATCCGTCCTGGAACGATTCCGCCGTCAATTCCTGTATCGGGTAGCTCACGTGCTGCCAGACACCTGGCACGTCTATGAAGCGCAGATCCAATATCTTGGCATTGTGTTTCGCGGCATATTCAAGAACGCTTTTCGGGTCCATCCTTCCTCCCCTCGCAGTGACTGCGATTAGCACATTTAGCGCGGCGACGTTACCTCAGCGGTTCGCGCGGCGTCAAGCTCTTCATAAACTTTGGTGTAACGCATTTTTTCATCGCTCCGATAGTTTTTTTGGATGCATTCGAACCAAATTTCCTTCGATAGATTTATGACTTCTTTACGACAGTCGTGCATTTCCCTTAGCGCTCGCATAGGTCCGGGCTTCTAGATTCACCAAGAAGCCGAATCCGCTGCATCAGTTCTTTCGATTTGACCCCCGAGAGGACCGCACGCTACCTTGTTTGTCTTGGGCAAGGCAAGCCTTCGCCCGGGAATAGCTGCGCAAACGGAAATCCACTCCAAACTCTAAGGAGATTCATGTCTACCGCGCTCCGCAATTTCCTCGAAATACCCTATGCCGAACTGGAAGAATTGAATCTGAAAGCCAAGGAGCAGCGCCAGGGCCGTGTTCCGATTGAAAAGATTCAGGAAGAACGAATCAAGTATCTGACCGACGAGAAGGGAATCAAAGCCGTGACAGTGCTGTTCAGCGACCTTGAAGGTCGGCTGCACATGCTGGATTACGACAAGAAGTTCTTCGTCAAGAGCTGGGACAACATGACGTTCGACGGATCCTCGATTCGCGGATTCACGGCTCAGAAGGAGAGCGATCTGCGCCTGGGAATCGATTGGAGCGCCTTTTACTGGGCTCCGGCGGATTTCTTCGGCTCCGGTAAGGTGATGGTCTTCGGCCAAGTGATCGACAAGCAAGGGGGACCGTACGCCGCCGACATGCGGGCCATGCTGAAGAGCTTTTCGGATGACATGTACAAGCAGAACGGCTACACGCTGAACGCGGCGAACGAGATCGAAGGATTTCTTTTCGCGGGCGTCGATGCGGAGAAGCATTACTGGGAGAAGGGAAAGTTCGAGTACGTCAACACCGGCGGTTACTACCACTCGCTTCCTGGCGATCCGCTGCGGACCTTCATCGACACCGTGGCCGAAGTGCAGCGCGCGATGGGCTTCCAGAACGAGAAGGACCACCCGGAAGTCGCGCCCTCACAGTTTGAGATCAATTACGGGTATGGCGAAGTCGTCGCGGCCGCCGATCAGATACAGCTCTACAAGCTGATCTGCCGCCAAGTGGCCACGAAGTCGGGCATGACCGCCTCTTTCCTGCCGAAGCCAGTCGTCGGCGTCAACGGCAGCGGCATGCACACCAACGTGTCGATCATGAAAGGCGGCACAAACCTCTTCTGGGATCCCAATGGGCAGGAGAAACTAGCGAAGTTCGGCTGGGAATTCATCGATCGAATCCTGACGCACGGCCACGACACTTGTCTCTGCTTCAACCCCAGCGTGAACGCGTTCCGCCGCCTCGACCCGCACTTCGAGGCGCCGAACCAGATCAAAGCGTCGGCCACAGACCGCGGATCGATGGTGCGCGTCCCGATCGGAAACTCGAAGAGCATGCGCGTGGAGGTGCGCTCGGTCGCGCCGGACGCGAATCCTTACTTGGTGCTTCTCAGCGTCTTCAAGACAGGTCTCCTCGGCGACACAGCGAAGATCGACAATCTGCGCCAGGCCGAGCGATACCTGCCGGACAATATCTACACCGCGATCGAGGACTTCGAGAAGGCCGAATGGACCACAAAGCTTCTGGGGGCGGACGTGAAGGGCCGCTATGCGGATCTGAAGCGTGCCGCCGCCGATCGCTGCCCGCGGCTGCTGGGCACATTCGTCAAGGGCCCGGAGGTACAGTATCACCACGAGGTCTACAACCAGTATCTGTGGAACCAGTTCTAGGGAAGGCTCCGCGAACGCAAGAACGCCCTGGCGGCATCTCCCGCCAGGGCGTTCTTTTTTCACCGGCCCTGCTGCCTTAGCGACTCACATTGAGCGGACGGGCAGCTTGACGATATCGTCGACGCCCATGACTTCCTTGGCGACGAATCCCTCGGCGTACTTCACGCCGATCATGCGGCCGAAGTGCCGAGCGAGAAGGTCCATTCTGCCTTCGAGCTCGTCGAGCGGCAGTGCGACCTTCGACCGTTCTTTCTTCAGCGGGCGGAACTGCGAACCGTAGGAAAGGATCGCTTGGCGCCGGCGGTCGAACTGCCTGGTGATGTCCACGGCGAACGTGGGCCGCACGTCCGCATACGCCGCCGCGTAAATGATCTTGAAAGGGCGCCACGCTACGCCCGCGAGCGGGTAGTTCTTCAGCCCCGCGATGAAGCACGCTTCGTAGCCGAGCAGCGCCGACGTGTAATGATCCGGATGGCGTCCTTCCCAGTAGGGAAGGATCACGATGTGAGGCTCGAACTCACGGATTACTTCGGCGATCGCGGTTTTGTACTCATCGCAGACGCGGAGATGAGCATCCGGCAGGCCCAGATTGCGCCGCACCTTCGCGCCGAGCACTTTCCCTGCGCGCGCCGCTTCGCGAAGACGCGTCTCTGGAGTCCCGCGCGTGCCCGTCTCACCCTTCGTGAGATCGAGGATGCCGGTGCGATAACCCGCCTGCGCCATCTTGAGCATCGTGCCGCCGCAGGTGAGCTCGACATCGTCCGGGTGCGGCGCAATCGCCAGTAGATCGAGTTTCACTCGCGCTCCGTATCAGGTTTAAGGCAACGTGAATGCGAGGTAAGCGTTGCCGGCCGTCTCGAAGATGTACTGCTTGCCATCTATCTCATAGCTGATGGGATTCGAGCGGGCGGCATGGCCCATATAGAACTGCCAGAGCGGCTTGCCGGTATCGGCGTCCAGGGCGAAGAAGTTGCCCTCGTCGGAGCCGCTAAAAACGAGGCCGCCCGCGGTCGAAAGCACCGGTACCCAAGCCGGCGCCAGCAGCTTGAACTGCCATCGCAGCTTTCCCGTGGTCGCCTCGAGCGCGCGAATCGCGCCGTACGACTGCTCCCCCGCAAGCGCGCGAATTCCACCGCCGCCCACGATTCCCTTCGGAGGCCCGGGTTCGATCTTGCCGGTGCCTTTGATGAAGTAGGCACCCGTTTCATGGACGCTCACGTAGAAGAGTCCCGTGTCCGGACTGTAGGAGGGGCTCGTCCAGTCAACACCCCCGGTAATGCTCGGATAGACCAAAGTTCCAGCTCCGAGCGTCGGCTCCTGATTGGGCGCGGGTATCGGGCGTCCATTGGCATCGAGCCCCTTGGCCCAGGTCTGCTTCACAAACGGGACGCCGGTGATGAATTTCCCAGTGACGCGGTCGAGCACGTAGTAAAAGCCGTTGCGGTTGGCAAAGCCGACCAGCTTTCGCGGCTTGCCGTCCATGGGTGCCTCGAACAGGATCGGCGGCTCATCCGAATCCCAATCGTGATCCTCGTGCGGCGAGAACTGAAAATACCACTTGAGTTTTCCGCTGTCGGCATCGATCGCCAGAAGGGAGCACGTGTAGAGGTTGTCGCCGGGGCGGTCGTCGTCGTTGAAATCGGGAGCGGGGTTTCCCGTGCCCCAGTAGATCAGGTTCAGGTCGGGGTCGTACGAGCCATTGTTCCACGTGGTGGCGCCCGCGCTTTCCGGAGCGCCGACGCCCCAGGTTTCCGCACCGGGCTCGCCGGGCCGCGGAGTGGTCCACAAACGCCAGAGGCGTTTGCCGGTCTTCGCGTCGTAAGCATCGACGAAGCCGCGGACGGCGGCTTCGCTCCCCGCGATGCCGACAATGATTTTCCCCTTGAGGGCGAGGGGAGGTCCCGTCATGGCGTAGCCCATGGCGTTGTCGGCGACGTGGACGTTCCAGCGGACGGCGCCATTCTTCGCGTCGAGGGCGATCACGTGCGCGTCGGCCGTCCCGATGTAGACCGTGTCACCGAGGATCGCGACTCCCCGGCTTGTGGCGTAGAGACCGATTGAGACAACGTGCTCGGGCAGGGTTGGCGAGTAGCTCCACAGTTTTAAACCGGTGCGGACGTCGAGGGCTGTAACCGTGCTGGGCGGCTCGGTGATGTACATGACGCCGTCGGCGACGATGGGCGAAGATTCGAGATTCGCGACCGGCCGCGCGGGCTGGTAGATCCACGCCACCTTTAGTTGAGAGATGTTCTGCTTGTTGATCTGCTTGAGGCGCGAAAACTGCTGCGAAGAATAGCTGCCGCCGTAGGTCAGCCAGCTCTGAGGCTCACTTTGAGAGTGCAAAATGCGCTCGTAGGGCACGTTCTGCGCGACGGACCAGCCGGCGGCGCAAACCACAAGCAGCGAAGGAAAGAGGGCGTATTTGGCGATTCTCATTGGGCGCCTTTCAAGCTCGCAAGGTATGCGACCAGATCGTTGACCTCGGCGTCAGACAGCTTGCCTTTGAAGCTCGGCATCACGCTCTTGCCTGGTTCTTTTTTCAGTTCTCGCAGGTCGGCCTTCTGAAACGAAAGAAACTTGCCGCCAGCGTCCTTGATCACGATGCGGAACGAATCTTCCGTCACGCGCGTGCCGTCGAATGAGCGGCCCTCTTTGGTGACGACATGAATGAACATGTAGTCAAGCAAACCGCCCGTTTCCAAAAACACGCGTGCCTGGGGCAGATCCGAGCCTGGGTACAGCACGGCGTTTCGCAGGTAGCTGGGTCCGCGCAGCCCGCCGACGTTCGTCAGTTCCGGCCCCGAGTCGGCGCCCTCGCCCGCGATGATGTGGCACGAGGCGCAGCCGCTGGATTCGTACACCTGCTTGCCCTTCGCTGAGTCGCCGGTCACTGTGCCGGTCTCCTTGCGGGTGAGCGTGAGAAGATAGTCGACGATCTGCCCGATCTGTGTGTCGTCGAGTTGCCCGGCGAAGGCGGGCATTCCGCCACCGCCCATGCCATTCTTGATGATGCCCTTGACCGCGTCGGCGCCCAACCGGAATGGAATGCCCTGGATGTTCGGGCCCATCGCGCCGCCTGCATCGAGGCCATGGCACGTCGAACAGCGCTGTTCGAAAAGCTCTCTACCCGGTAGCGGCGGTTGACCTGCTGGCTTCGAGGACTGCGATTCCTGGCCGGCGTGTGCGGAGAGCGACATCCCCGCGAATATGCACAGCGTAAGAATCGCCGTGGCAATCCACCGCGATTGAAAGAATGCCATATCAGTTCCCCCCGCTTCTTTGACAGCCGGTGTAGGGCAATAACACCGTTTGCAGCGCCGCGTCAAGCACTTGGATGCAGTCGGTGCGCACCCATGGCCACGCGCTAACCCCTGTCCAGAATGTTCTGTCGGCCTCGGCTAGTGCTAAGGTGTATCCCGGCATCCGGGAGGGACGGTCATGCAGGGGAAACCGCTCGAAGGGCAAGTGGCGCTGGTCACCGGTGCGGCCAAGCGTGTTGGGCGCAGCATCGCCCTGCGCCTGGCGGCCGATGGCGCGGCAGTGGCGGTGAACTATGCGACGTCGAAGGCCGAAGCGGAAGCGCTCGCGCGTGAGATCGCCAACGCCGGCTCGCGGGCGATTGCGATTCAGGCGGACGTATCCAAGCGCGCGGAAGTCGAGCGGATGTTCGCGGCCGTCGAGAGGGAATTCGGCCGGCTCGATATCCTGGTGAACAACGCCGGGATTTTTTTCGCCGCGAAGTTCGAGAATCTTACCGACGAGCAGTGGGATCGCATCCTCGACGCGAACCTGAAATCGCAGTTTCTTTGCGCGCAGGCGGCGGCGCCGATCATGAAGCGGCAAGGGCGCGGGAGAATCATCAATATTTCGTCTCTCGGCGGGCTGCTGGCGTGGCCGGGCTATACGCACTACTGCGTCTCAAAGGCGGGATCGATCATGTTGACGCGTTGCCTAGCGCGCGCTCTCGGGCCCGAGATTTTAGTGAACGGCGTTGCGCCCGGAACGATTCAGTTTCCTGGTGAGCCGCCTGACGAGGACTATATCCAGCGCGTCCCGCTGCATCGGAGCGGCACGGGCGACGACATCGCGGGCGCCGTCGCGTACCTGGCGACTGCGGACTTCGTGACCGGGCAGGTGATTGCAGTCGATGGCGGGCGCTTGCTCGTGTGATTTGATGCGTCTGTGCGTTACTATTGTGCTGGGCGCCCGTAGCTCAGCTGGATAGAGCATCTGGCTTCGAACCAGAGGGTCGGGAGTTCGAATCTCTCCGGGCGCGCCATTTCCCCATTTCCTGTGTAGCAGCTTCGCCTCTGATCTTGGAGCGTGCTGGTTTTAGCGCTCCTCCCGCGCGATTTGTGACATCGGTCACAACGAAGCGTGATCGTGCGCACGCAGGGAGTATTGTCAATCGAGATACACTTCTATCGGTTTGAAACTCGACCATCGGAAGAGAGACGAGAGCGATCGCCATGGAGACTCGACGCCGTGTGATCTTGAGGCGGGCGCGGCTGTTGGCAAGCATGGCCGTTTCCTGCACGATTCTTGCTCTGCTCGGCGTGCAAGCTCAGACTGGGGCAACGCCGCCGGGTGGTCAACTCCCGCCGCCCTTGATTCGTTCCGTGAAGGGGCCGGAGTTGTTTCACGCGTATTGCGCGTCGTGCCATGGCGTGGATGCCAAAGGAAACGGTCCGGCTGCGCCGGCGCTGAAGGTAAAGCCGCCCGATCTGACGGCCCTGGCCAAAAGGAATGGCGGGCAGTTTCCCGAGGCGCGCGTTCGTAAAGTGATCATGGGCGACGAAGTGCTCGCGGCGCACGGTTCGCGTGAAATGCCGGTTTGGGGACCGATCTTCCACCAAATCGAGGAGGACGTGGATCGCGGCCACGTGAGACTCGAGAACCTGGTCAAGTATCTCGAATCCATTCAATCGCTGAAGTGATCCCGCCGAATGCTCCGGGGGCGGGTTCTGTGTTTTTTGTTTTTTGCGCGAGGCATGTAATCGCGCAAGATTCTTGTTGCAAAAGCGTGGTTCTCGAATAATGTATTCTGTTTGGGCGACTCGTTCGGGTCGCCATGGGGGAACGACTCAGTGGCGGAAACATCCGCGGTAAAGTCCGCAAGTGGTTTCGGCAGCACTCTTCGGCGCGATGCGTGGTGGATCGAAAACCTGCCTTTTATCATCGTCCTGAGCGCCTTCGGTATCTACACCACCTGGCGCGCCTTTGAGGGCAAATTTTACTTCAGCGCCCCATATCTATCGCCGTTCTACTCTCCGCTGATCGATCCTAACCATCATTGGTGGCCGTTCTCACCGGCGCTCCTGATCCTCGGCGGGCCGCTCGGCTTTCGGCTGACGTGCTACTACTATCGCAAGGCGTACTACCGAGCGTTTTTCCTCGATCCGCCCGCGTGCGCGGTCAGCGAAGGAAGCGGCCGCAAATACCGCGGCGAGACCGCGTTCCCGTTCATCCTCCAGAACGTGCACCGGTATTTCTTTTACGTCGCGGCGTTGTTTGTTGCGTTTCTCTGGTACGACGCAATCGTGGCGTTCGATTTCGACGGCAAGTTCGGAATCGGCGTCGGCACTCTGGTCATGCTGGTAAACATCATCCTGCTGACGATCTACACGTTTTCCTGCCACTCGCTGCGGCACTTGGTCGGAGGGAAACTCGACTGCTTCTCGTGCGCGACGCTCGGCGCACCGCGCCACTCGGCCTGGCGAGGAGTGACCAAACTCAACGAGCACCACATGTTTTGGGCCTGGGCGAGCATGATTTCCGTCGGGCTCACGGATGTGTACATCCGCCTGGTTGCGAGCGGCGCCCTGAAGGATATTCGACTCCTGTGACTTCCAAGTACGAAACACACGAACACGATGTGCTGATCATCGGCGCGGGCGGCGCGGGCCTGCGAGCGGCTATCGAAGCGCTGGCCCAGGGCGCGCGCGTGGGCGTGGTCTGCAAATCGCTGCTCGGCAAGGCGCACACCGTGATGGCCGAAGGAGGCCTCGCCGCCGCGATGGCCAACGTCGACAAAGGGGACGATTGGCGCACGCATTTCCGCGACACGATGCGCGGCGGAAAATTTCTGAACAACTGGCGCATGGCGCAGCTCCATGCCCAGGAAGCGCCCGACCGCGTGAGGGAACTCGAGCAATGGGGAGCGCTCTTCGACCGCACGGCGGACGGCGAAATCCTCCAGCGCGCGTTCGGCGGGCATACCTTCAAGCGGCTATGCCACGTAGGTGACCGCACCGGCCTCGAGATGATCCGCACGTTGCAGGACCGCGGCGTGCAAATGGGCTTCGACATCTACATGGAGTGCACGATCACGAAGCTGCTGAAGGACGGCGACGGCGTTGCCGGAGCGTTTGGATACTGGCGCGATTCGGGCCAGTTCGTCGTCTTCAAGGCCAAGTCGATCGTGATCGCGACTGGAGGCATCGGCAAATCCTGGAAAATCACCTCGAATTCGTGGGAATGCACCGGCGATGGCATGGCGCTGGCTTACGAGGCCGGGGCCGAACTCCTCGACATGGAATTCGTGCAGTTCCATCCGACCGGGATGGTCTGGCCGCCCGGAGTGCAGGGGCTTCTTGTGACCGAGGCCGTGCGCGGCGAGGGCGGACTTCTTCGCAACAAGAACGGCGAACGCTTCATGGAGAAGTACGATCCCAAGCGCATGGAGCTCTCCACGCGCGACGTCGTAGCGCGCTCGATCTACACGGAAGTCAAGGAAGGGCGTGGCAGTCCGCACGGCGGCGCGTTTCTCGACATCTCGCATAAGCCGGCGGAGTACGTGAAGCGCAAGCTGCCGAGCATGTACCACCAGTTCAAGGAACTGGCGGACGTGGACATCACAAAAGGCCCGATGGAAGTTGGCCCGACCTGCCACTACGTGATGGGCGGGATTCGCGTCGAGGCCGAAACCGGCCAGTCCTCGGTGCGCGGACTTTTCGCTGCCGGCGAAGCGGCAGCCGGTCTGCACGGCGCCAACCGACTCGGCGGAAATTCGCTTTCGGATTTGGTGGTTTTCGGCCGCCGCGCGGGGTTGGCCGCTGCGGAACACGCCAAGAAAGTGCCCGCGCCGGCGCTCGACAACGCGCAGACCGAGCAAGCGGAGCGCGAGGTTCTCGCCCCGTTCGAGCGGTCGAGCGGCGAAACCCCCTATCAGATCCACCACGATTTGCAGGAGACCATGCAGAATCTCGTCGGCATTTTCCGCATTGACGAAGATCTTCGCCGCGCGCTCGCCGAACTCGAGAAGCTGAAGGCGCGCGCCGCGAACATGCGTGTCGAAGGCTCGCGGACGTTCAATCCCGGCTGGCACCTGTCGCGCGATCTCCAGTGCATGTTGACCGTCTCCGAGGCCTGCACGCACGCAGCGCTCGCGCGCACGGAAAGCCGCGGCGCGCACAGCCGGCTGGATTATCCTAAGACCGAGGATGCCTGGGGCACGAAGAATCAGGTCATCGCGAAGAAAGGCGACGCCATGACGCTGTTCGAGGCGCCGCGTCCCGCGATGCCGCCGGAGTTGCAGCAGATTCTGGCGGAAGAGAAGTAGGAGGCGAGGAATGGCGGAAGTGACCGTCCGAGTGTTTCGAGGCGACCGCGAGGGAGGGAAGCCGGTCGACTATAAGGTTCCCCTCAGCGAAGGCATGGTCGTCTTGGACGCGATCCACTCGATCCAGGCGCACCAGGCGCCTGACCTCGCCGTCCGCTGGAATTGCAAGGCCGCGAAGTGCGGATCGTGCTCGGCGGAAGTGAACGGCAAGCCCCGCCTGATGTGCAAGACGCGCATGGATTCGCTGCCGCTCGACCAGCCGATTGTCGTTTACCCGATGAAGGCGTTCCCGATCATCAAGGATTTAGCCACGGACGTTTCCTGGAACTACAAGGTGAACCGGAAGATTACGCCGTTCCAGCCGCGTCCCGGCGTCGAATGGAAAATGGACCAGCGCGACATCGACCGCGTGCAGGAATTTCGCAAGTGCATCGAGTGCTTCCTCTGCCAGAACGTCTGCCACGTGCTTCGCGAGCACGGAAACATGGAGCAGTTCGGCGGCCCGCGCTTTTTCGTTCGCACCGCGAGCCTCGAAATGCATCCGCTCGATGGCGCCAACCGCACGCGCCTGCTGAAGGAACAGCTCGGCATCGGCTTTTGCAATATCACGAAGTGCTGCACCGAAGTCTGCCCCGAGGAAATCCACATCACCGACAACGCGATCATTCCGCTCAAGGAGCGCGTTGTGGACGAGTTCTACGATCCGTTGACGATGCTCGTGCGCAAGATTCGCGGCGCCAAGTAAGCAAGCCCCCCACACCTCTCACTCGCTGCGAGGTAGCCGGATCGTCCCCGTCGCCAGTTTTTCGATCAATTCGCGGTCGGCCGGAAGAAAATTCAGTTCGGGCAGATTTCTCGGCTCGCGCCACTCGATCCGCTCGAAGACCACGTTGCGCACCCGCGCCGGTTCCGCGCTCGCCGCAAAGAAGACGATCTCGATCGGTTCGCTCATCTCCGCGTAGTGATGCCGGGCGCGATGCACCTCCGGTCCGATCTTCGCGGCCACGCCAAGCTCCTCGGCCAGTTCGCGCGCCAGAGCCTCCTCGAGCGCTTCATCCGGATGCTTCTTCCCGCCCGGAAATTCCCACAGCAACTCGAACGTATCGCCGCGCCGCCGCTGGCAGACCAGCAGCTTGCCCTCGGCCTCGATCAGCGCTGCGACCACGATCAGCATGGCCCGCCGGACTCGCTTGACCTAAGCCTTGCCCTGTGTGACGATGCGCCCACGGCCTGCCTCAATTGTTGAAAAGGAGAATTCCATGTCCCTCTACTTGATTCAAGCTGCTTACAGCCCGGAAGCTCTTCGAGTCATGGTTCAGAGTCCGCAGGATCGCACGAGCGCCCTGCGAGCGCCGATTGAATCGCTCGGCGGAAAAATCCACAACCTGTTTTTGTCGTTCGGCGAATACGACGCTGTTCTTCTTCTGGAGATGCCCAACAACGTCGCCGCAGCCGCGCTTGCCCTCGCTATCTCCGCAGGCGGCGCCTGCAAGAGCGTTAAGACGACTCCGCTGATGACCGTAGCGGAAGGCGTCGAAGCCCTCAAGCAGGCAGCCGGTTCCGGGTATCACTCGCCGCTCGCCTCCGCCAAGGCCGCGAGCTAGTCCACAAACAAAAACGCGCCGGAGAGCATCCGCTCCCCGGCGCGCTGGTTTTTCGGTAGCGCCTACTGGTCGGCCTGCACCTTCTTCAGCGCCGGCTTCGGCAGCTGCCAGATCAGCTTCGAGTCGTCGGCGTTGTGTGGGAAGAACTGCGCCGACTTCTTGCCGGAAGGCAGCAGCACGATATCCGCGCGCCGGTTGTAGGCGAGCCAGTCCGTGTGCTTGTCCTTGAGACGCGCCTTCGGAGGCGTGTTCGGGTTGGTATCTTCAAGACCCTTAACGGTCTCCTTGTCCAGCGGCTGATCCTTGCCATAGGCGGCTGTCTGCACCTTGTCGGCCGAGATGCCCTGGTCGACGAGGTACTGCTTGATCCGCTCGACGCGGCGCTCGCTCAGGTCCTGGTTGTACGGCTTCGACCCGCGTTCATCGGCGTGAGCCTCGATCGAAAGCTTCGCGTCGGGATCGTACTCGAGGTACTTCTTGAATCCGTCGCCGAGAGTCGCGAGAGCAAGCTGCTGGCTGCGGACCAGCCCGACCTGCGGATGCTTCTTGTCGGGGTAATCCGTCGGATAGAAGATGCTCTGCAGCACGACGGCCGGGATCGGTTCGACCGATCCGGCGATGTGCACGGTCGCCGTTTGGGTCGCCGCGCCGCCGCACACGTTCGTCGCGTTCAGAGCGAAAGACTTGCTCTCGTCGATCGTGCGGGCCGGCTGGCCGTCGGGCACCTGCGTCGTGTCCGCTGGTTCCGGCTTCACGGTTTCGCTGCCGCTCAGATCGACCTTGTTGCCGTCAACCGTGACCGAATCCGCGTTCGACGTCTGCCACGTCACCGTCGTTGAGTCCTGCGTGATCACCTTGTCGCCGATCTTGCGATAGTGGACTTCCGTCGGGTTCGCGCTGATGCTCGCGTCCACTTTCGTGTTGACGTTCACCGTGCTCGATCCCTTTACTGCGCCGCCGGGGCCGGTCGCGGTGAAGTCGTAGGTCGTGGTCGCGTGTGGCGAAACGGATTGGCTGCCGCTCGTTTGTACGGTGCCGATTCCGCTGATATTGGCATCCACGGTATCCGTGGACTGCCACGTCAGGTTCGAAGACTGGCCGCAATTGATGTTGGCGTTCGAGACGCTGAAGCTTCCCGTCGCCGGAGCGACGGCCACTTGCGCGCTTGCGATGCCCACCTTGAACCGGGGCAGATCCTTCAGGCTCTCACCGCGCTTCCAGTCGACGGTCTTTTGCGTGTTCTTCTCGAGGTATACGACGGTCTTCTTGTTTGCCACTACGGTCACGTCGCCGGACCACACCGTCTTGCCCTGGTGCGTGATCGTGAGGTGATGTGTGCCGGGTGGAAGAAGCAGGTTTTGGTGCCACACCCAATCATTGTCGAATTCATCCACGTGCCCCACGAAATAGCCCGGCGTAGTGCCGTTGGAAAGCACGGCTGCGCGGGGGTCGCCCTTGAGTTGCACGTCGCCGAACGGGCCGCTCACGGTGCCGCCATAGGGGTCGAGCTTCACCTCGAGCGGCGTCGATTTGCCCGCCTCGATGGTCACGTCCTGCGTCGAGATCTTGTACCCGTAATTCACCACAACGACGGTATGCTTGCCCGGGCTGAGCGATATCGACCGGCTTCCGTCCCGGATCGCATTCCCGTCGACGAATACGTACGCCTGCTTCGGCGTGACTTTGATCTTGAGCTTTCCATCCTGCGCGAAGCCGGCGGTGGAGCCCAGTGCAATCGCCAGCGCGAGGGTGAGCAAATAAACGAGTCGTCGCATCTGAATCTCCTCAGTAATTTGTAGGCGGATTAATTACGATCATTCTCTCGCGCCCTGACGAGAGAACATTGGCTAGGACATTCAAAATAGCTCCTAAACCCCATCATGTCAATTAGATTCGAACAAAAGGCGAAGCGTTGCGCGGAATTTCTAACTTTGCGGCTTTTGCTCATCCTATACTGTTCCCGATGCTTGGCGAACTTCTCCTCGATCACTTTCGAAATCCCCGCAACGCCGGAGACCTTTCCAATGCCACTGCCACGGTCGAAGTCACAAATCCCGTCTGCGGCGACGTCCTGCGTCTCGCGGTGCGCCTCGAAAACGGCCGCATCGCGGCCGCCCGCTTCAAAACTCAAGGATGTGTTGCCTCGATCGCATCGAGTTCCGCGCTCACCGAGCTCCTCGTCGGCAAATCGGCTGTAGAGGCGGGTCGCATCACGCCGCAGCAGATTTCGGAGGCCCTCGGCGGGCTTCCCCCGGCGACGTTCCACGCCGCGCAGCTTTGCACCGACGCCGTAGCCGCTCTCGCGCGCAAGATCTAGTTTCGGCGGCGGCTTTTCCGCCCGCTGCGCTTTAGGTCTGCCTGGCGTATCGGCGGAATGCGCGGGCGACGGAGACCGTACAAGTCCGACTCTTTTGCGAAATGAATGACGTCAAAATAGCGGTAGAGAAATGCGTGATCGGTGGTTTGCTCGTAAATCCCTTCGTCGTTCACGAGCCAGATGCAGTCCAAACCATCGTTGCGGCCGTAGTACCCGACGCGGAAAATGCGTCCAACATCCTCGTGCCATCCGGGCGTTCGTTTATCGGCGGAGGCCAGCCTGACGACTGACAGCGGCGGGATCGGGATAGCCTTTTGCACAGTTCCTCCAGTCAGGTCTTCCCGCAGGCGCGCGCTCAACCGATCGACTTCCTCAGTGTTTCGGGGTCGTTAAGATTCAGGATCACGCCCTCTTCCTCCGTGGGAACTTCCACTACATCCGCCTGGTGCGCCCAAACGACCTGCCGCGCGCCGACTTCGGGAGACGCCGCCAGAAGCTCGTCATACAGCCCCGCGCGGAAAATCACCGGATGTCCGCGACGCCCCCGATACACCGGCAAAACGATCGGCTTGCCGCTCAAATCGAACGCCTCGATCAGACGCGCGATCAGTTGCGCCGAAACCATGGGGTGGTCAACCGGGCAGAGCATCAACCCTTCGGTGCTGCCCTCGGGCAGGCTGCGAATGGCCGCCCGAATCGAAGAAAGCTGCCCCTTTGGCCAATCCGGGTTCAGGACGGTGGACGCGGCGTCCAACCCCAATTTTTCGCGAATCTCGTCCGCTTGTGCTCCCAGCACCACGCGCGTGATGCCCACGCGCGGATGGCGCGTCACTTCGAGCAGATGTCCGGCGAACGTCGTCCCGCGGTAGGGAATCAGTGCTTTCGGTGCGCCCATCCGGCGGGATTCCCCGGCGGCGAGAATAGCCGCGGCAAGCGGCTTTTGGGGAATAGCCGCAGCAGGCATTTGGCTTCAGTCGTTGTTGGCGCTGACGGCTTGCGACAGCTTGATGGATTTATGGGGCAGTCCGGTGGCGTTGCGGCGCACGGCGACCAGTTCCGCCGTGATGCTGACGGCGATCTCTTCCGGCGTGAGCGCGCCGATATCGAGGCCCACGGGTGCGTACACGCGCTCGAACTCCTCGGGCGAGTACCCGTCCTTCTCGAGCGCCTTGTAAACGGAAAGCACCTTGCGCTTGCTGCCGATCATACCGATATAGCGCGCTTGGGTCCGCACAGCCCAGGCCAGCACGCGCATGTCGTCCTTGTGCCCGCGCGTCACGATCAGAAGGTAGCTCGACGCATTCGGCAGAATCTTCGCGAACGCATCTTCGTAGGTCGTGTAGAGCTTTTCCGCCATCGGGAAACGCTCGGTGTTCGCGAACGCCTCGCGGTCGTCCGCCACGGTGACGGTAAAACCCGCGGCGCTTGCCGCGCGCGCCACGGCCGACGAAATGTGCCCGCCGCCGAAAATATAGAGGTTCGGCTGCGGCAGGATCGGCTCGACGAAGATTTCGAGCGTGCCACCGCAGATCAATCCCGCGTCGTACGCCGCATCCTGATTCAAATTGAACGTCATCTTCCGCGGCTGCTCCGCCTGGATCACTTCCTTGGCCGCCGCCCACACTTCCGCTTCCACGCAGCCGCCGCCGATCGTCCCGGCAATCGAGCCGTCCTCGCGCACCAGCATCCGCGAGCTTTCGTAGCTCGGAATCGAGCCGTTCGTGTGGACGATTGTCGCCAGCGCGCCGCGCTCTCCGGCCCGGCGCATCCGTACGATCTCTTCGAATAGGTCCGTTGGCATTGTGTCCCGTGAGCCTCAGCGTACGTCGCCCCGACCGCGAAAGTCAACTCCGCCGTCTCGACAGCGCCCACCGGCAATGCTACTTTGCTACTGTCTAACGCATACTGAAGACCATGCCCCGACAGACCACGAGCGTCTCCCAGGAGGACTACCTCAAGGCGATCTGGGAGATCGTCCAGGAGGAGCAGGTCCCCATCAGCGCGCGCCTCGCCGAAGATCTCGGCGTCACGCCGCCCGCCGTCACGGCCGCACTCAAGCGCATGGCCCGCGACGGCTATCTCCGCGTCCGGCGCGACGGCCGCATCGAGCTTTCGCCGAAAGGGAAGGGCGCCGCGCAGCATCTCGTCCTACGCCACCGCCTCGCCGAAAAACTTCTCACGGAAGTCGTTGGCCTCGAATGGTCGCGCGCGCACGAAGAGGCCGAGCGCCTCGAGCACGGCATCTCGCCCGAGGTCGCGCGTCTCCTATTGCAGCGTTTCGGGCGCGACAGCCGCTGTCCTCACGGCGTGCCCCTCTTCGGTGGGATGTCCCGCCTCCGCCGCCGGCATGGCGCTGTAAGACTCTCCGACTCCGAGGCCGGGCACTCCTACGAAATCCTGCGGGTCTATGAAAAGGACCCCGCGTTCCTTGAATTCCTCGAGCAGCGCCACCTCCGCCCCTCCGCGCGCATTCGCGTCCTCGAACGTGAATATGACGAAACGATGGCCGTCACCGTCGCGGGCTACGGCTCCGCTCGCCTCCATCTCGGCAAGCCCGCCACCGAGCGCCTCTGGGTCCGCCGTATTCTGTGACGATCCGCCGAGGATCATCATGCCATGCTGCGCTCGACCTTGGCTCTGTCGCAGCGACGCCAGGATGTTTCTCTGGTAGGGGCACAGCATGCTGTGCCCGGCGCCCGAACTTGGCTCCGCGCAGCCTACCAAACGGCTGTCATCCCGAGCGCAGCGAGGGATCTCTCTTCGTTTTGCAGTTTCCCATTGCAGGCAAATTCTTATCTTCGCTCCGGGCATTGGGTTCCGTAGCGCTGGGCATCCTACTGGCTGTCTTTTCTTTCGCACTCCGTCAGGGCGCGCCTCTTCGTGATACGCTTGCGCGGCAGAAATGCTGAACGCGCTGCACTACTACTGGATCATCTCCAAGGGCTACCGCCTGCGCCCGTGGAAATCGCCCTACATCCAGTGGCGCCTCGAAACGTTCTTCGGTCCGGACGCCACCGATCTCGACGCCCGCAAATTCTTTGGCCTGATGTGGCGCGAACGCGTTCGCATGGAACGGTTCCTCGACTGGGTCGCCGAGCGGCGACGCAAATCTTAACTTTTGCATCCGAATCGGAGTAATCTCTGGGGCGCCGGTCGGCCGAAACGCAAGTCGGCGGCCAGCAAAGGTCAGGAGGCAGCCGTGGCCAAATCGAAGAAGAGCTCGGTGAACCGTCGCGATTTCCTGAAGGTGGCCGCCGCCGCGGGAACGGCCGCACTCGTTCCCACTCCCGGCGCCGCGAACGCCGCCGCATCCGAGCCGCACCGCACCACTGTGCCTCCGCTTGCGAAACCCAATGTCGATGACGCGCCGTCGGCCGTCGAAGTCCTCACCATCGATCGTCCCGGTTCCGATTTCATGGTCGATGTTCTTAAATCGCTCGACTTCGAGTATCTCTGCGCCAATCCGGGCAACTCCTTCCGCAGCCTGCACGAATCGCTGATCAATTACGGCGGGAACAAGTCGCCGGAATTCATCACCTGCTGCCATGAGGAATCGGCCGTCGCGATGGGGCACGGCTACGCAAAGATCGAAGGCAAGCCCCTGCTCGTCTGCGTGCACGGCACCGTCGGTCTCCAGCATGCGTCCATGGCAATCTACGACGCTTTCTGCGACCGCGTGCCGGTTTACATTATTCTCGGCAATTTCTCCGATGCCGCTTACCGCTTCGGGCAGGTGGACTGGACGCACAGCGCGCAGGATCCTGCGGCCATGATTCGCGACTACGTGAAATGGGACGATCAGCCTCTCTCGCTGCAAGCATTCGCGGAGTCCGCCGTGCGCGCCTATAAGATCGCCACCACTCCTCCGATGATGCCGGTCGCCCTGGTCGCCGGTCACGAGTTGCAGGAGGATCCCGTCACTAATGGCGCGAACCTGGGCGTGCCCAGGCTCGCGATGGCTTCGCCTCCCGTGGGCGATTCCGCCGCCGTTGCCGAAGTGGCGCGGCTCCTGGTTTCCGCCGACGATCCGGTGCTCGTCACCGACCGCGTCGCGCGCACGCCGGCGGGTCTCGCGGGCATGATTGAGCTGGCGGAGCTTCTTCAAGCGCCCGTCGTTGACCGCAATGGCCGCATGAATTTCCCCACGCGCCATCCTCTGAATCACACGGAGCGCGCCGGCGCCGCCGTTGCCAGTGCGGATGTCGTCGTTGCCCTCGAGCTGACCGACCTGTGGAGCACGTTGAACTCCGTCCACGGCCAGTTGCATCCCACGCCGCGGCCTGCCACGAAGCCCGGTGCGAAAGTCGTCAGCATCACCGCCAACGATCTCTACATGAAGAGCAACTACCAGGATTTTCAGCGGTACGCGCCCGTCGATCTGGCCATCGCGGCCGATGCCGAGGCGACTTTGCCCTCGCTCATAGAGGAAGTGAAGCGCCAGATCAACGACGATCGAAAGCGCGCGTTTCAGGATCGCGGCACGAAACTCGCCGCCGCTCACCAGCAGGCCATGCAAGCGGCACGCGAAACTGCAGCCTCCGGCTGGGATGCGAGTCCGATCAGCACCGCGCGCATGTCCGCTGAGTTGTGGGCCCAAATCAAGGATGAAGACTGGTCGCTCGTGTCGAACTGCCAGTTCGTCAGCCGCTGGCCGCTGCGCCTGTGGGATTTCAGCAAGCACTACCACTATATCGGCGGTGAGGGAGGCTACGGCGTCGGCTATGGTGCGCCCGCTGCGGTTGGCGCCGCGCTCGCGAACCGCAAGCACGGCCGCCTCACCGTCAGCATTCAGAACGACGGCGACCTGATGTTCGCGCCCGGAGTCCTCTGGACCGCCGCGCACCATCGCATTCCGCTCTTGATCGTCATGCACAACAATCGCGCCTACCATCAGGAGCTGATGCAGGTGCAGATCATGGCCAACCGCCACAACCGTGGCGTCACGCAGGCGGGCATCGGCAGCATCCTCGACGATCCCGCGATCGATTACGCAAAGCTCGCTCAGGGCATGGGCGTACACTCCGAGGGGCCGATCAGCGATCCGAACGACCTCGCGCCGGCGATTCGCCGGGCCATCGAAGTCGTCAAGCGCGGCGATCCGGCCCTGATCGACGTTCTCACGCAGCCGCGCTAAGCAGCCGTCAAGGAGAAATTGAAATCATGGCGAAATCACTCCGAAGTTGCCGGACTTTCCTTGCTGCGGCTTTGCTGCTGCCATTCGCTTGTGCGGGCGCGACGGCCCAAACCACGGTTGCACCGGCCGCGAAGCCGGCCGAAGCTCCCGCGGGGAATGCGGATAACGGCAAGCGTCTCTTCGCTTCCTACGGCTGCTACGAATGCCACGGCCGCCTGGGCCAGGGCACCGCTGTGGCGCCGCGCATCGGTCCGCCTGCGATCCCGGTTACGATGGTGCTGCGGTACGTTCGCCAGCCGACCGGCCAGATGCCGCCGTACACCGCGAAGGTTCTCGCCGATCAGGATCTGGCCGACATCGTCGCGTATCTCAAGTCGCGCCCGATGCCCGCTCGCGCATCCACGATTCCACTGTTGAATCAGTAGTGCCGTTCGCGGTGTGCCCGTCAACTGCTCGCGAGACTATAGACGAGCACCGCCAGCACCACCAGCGTAATCGACACGTAGAGCCAATCCCTCTGCTCCGCGAATGCCAGCACGGAAAACGCCACGCGCGCGACGGGCGTCGCGATCAAAAGCAGCAAGCCGAGCTGGATCAGGCCGCGCGAATGCAATGAAACAGCCTCCGTGAAAATTTGCGAGACGGAGCGAAGATCGGAAGGCTCGCCGCGAAAAACTTGATACTGCGGTTTCTGGCCGCCAAATTTCGCCACGTAGAGAACGCCGCCGGTCAGCACCACGGCAGCCGCCAGAATCACGCCGGCACGAAGCAGGTTTCCGATGATATTTTCGATGCGCTCGTCGCTCCATCCATGCGAATTCGCCACGGCTAGAGTTTCCCCCTGATTCCCTGAAAGATCATCTCGATAGCCACCGCCGAAATCGCGGCGCCGAAGATAAGCCGCAGCGTGCGCACCTTGGCGCCGGGCAGAATCCGCGCGCCCAGCAGCGCGCCGGCGAGCACGCCGAGCATCACCGGCATGGCGATTCCCGGATCGAGGTATCCGCGATGCAGGTAGATGCCCGCGCTGGCCGCGGCCGTCACGCCGATCATAAAATTGCTCGTCGTCGTCGAGACTTTGAACGGAATGCGCATCGCGCGGTCCATCGCCAGCACCTTGATCGCCCCCGAGCCGATTCCGAGCAGCCCCGAGAGCACGCCGGCGACGTACATCAGCCCGAATCCGGCGGGCACGCCTTGCACGTGGTACGCCCGCATTCCTTCCGGCGTTGGATAGTGGCCGCCGAGCCGCAGCAGCCGGGCGAAAGGGCCCGCCTCGGTGGCCGTCAGATCGGGCTCCGTCTTCACCGAGGCCCACGCCGAATAGAGCAGCACGAGCCCGAAGATGATGGCGATCGCGGCCGTCGGAATGCGCGTGGCGAGATACGCGCCGCCGAGCGCGCCAATCGTCGTCGCGATTTCGAGGAACATTCCGACGCGGATATTCGAGTAGCCTTCCTTCAGGTATGCGGCGGCGGCGCCGGATGAAGTCGCGATCACGGAGACGAGCGACGCGCCGATCGCGTAGCGAATGTCGACGTGGAAGATCAGCGTGAGCAGCGGCACGATAATCACGCCGCCGCCAAGGCCCGTCAGCGCGCCGAGCAGCCCGGCGAGAAACGATCCCCCGGCAATCAGCAGCGTGAACTCCAGAGTCCCGCTCACGACGCGATTTCCGCCGGCGATTTGCGCTTAGAAGGCCCCCGCTTCCATTGACGGGTAAGAGGCACCACGATCGTTTGTTTTAAGTGAGTTACAGCGAATTCTACTCGACAGCCAGTGACGGGCAAGCAGCAGTGGTTAGTGGCTAGTGGCGAGTGGCTGGAAAGCTCGTGATTTGTGACTGGTAACTCGTAATTCGTGGGAGACGAGGAGGCGAGGGAAGCAGAGGAGGGAGGGCAAGGCGAGGAGCTAGAGAGGGTACAGGGCATACAGGTGGAGGAGGCAGAGGAAAACGGCCAAGCTCCGGAAGCGGCTCCATCCTGATTTCGAGTTCTCTTTTCCATTCTCATGACTTCGTATCCAGACTAACAACGGGAGGGAAGCTGTCAAGCACGAAGGCCTGTGGAGTTTTGGATTCGTTGTCTGGTCGGCAGGCCACTGTCATAATGCCGGCGTGCGCCCGGCACTGAAGGCGTTTCCAATCCTTATAATCTGCGCGTGCCTGTGTCTGCCTTTTCTCGTCAAACGCGCGGCTGCGCAGTCGAGTGCGCCCGATGGGACCGAAGCGAATCCCGGAAGGCCAACGGTCTCCACGCCCGCAACGCTCACACCCGTGGGCTATTTGCAATTCGAGACGGGCGTACTCTATTCGAACGACTCGCCCGAGTTTTCCTCGCGATTCGGTTTCAACGAAGTCATCAAGCTCTCGGTTGCGCCGCGCCTGGAACTGCTGGCTGCCGCCGAACCGATCGCCCATTACACCTCGGGTGGGATTACCGCGAATGGCGTGGCGGATGTCTTCTTTGGCGCGCAGGTAGCGCTGAACCACGGCGAAGGAGCCGTGCCCACTGTGGCCGTGAGCTACTTCCATCGCGCGTACGATGGCGGCGCTCCCGAAGTCGATTTCGGCAGTCCGGTCAACTCCGGGCTTCTGCTGGCGAGCGCGGACGTCAAGGGCTTTCACTACGACGCGAATGCAATGTTCAACGAACTGATTCAGGAGCCCG
Source organism: Candidatus Acidiferrales bacterium (assembly GCA_049523255.1). GTDB lineage: Bacteria > Acidobacteriota > Terriglobia > Acidiferrales > UBA7541 > Palsa-295. The sequence goes on from JBEKNB010000003.1 coordinate 106,128, forward strand.
TTCGCAGAGCGCAGTTCGGTCAGTCACTTTCCATCTCACACGCGCTTCCGGGCAAATTTTCTCTGTCTGGGGAAATCTGGCACTTCACCCAGCCCTTCCTTCGCGGCAACGCCGTGGGGAATCTCTGGGCCATCGGTTACACGGCAAAAAGGACGCTCGTTCTCGACGCAGGCTTCGATCGCGGACTGACCAGGACATCCACGCACTGGGAGGCGTTTGCTGGATTCACGTATTTGCTTCCGGATCGCCTTTGGAGCAGGTGACGGAGCCGTTTGCGGACTCATTCCTTGGTGGATCGGTGTTACTCCCAGCGAAAGACCTTCGCGGAAAGCGCTGTGCATACGATAAAGACCACGGCCAGTGCCGTTACATCGCCCACGTGCGCCGACCATGCGTCGCCGTTCCAGATTTCTTGAAGCAGAGACACCGCGTAGGTCAGCGGAACTACTCGCGCCACCACACGCAGCACCGGGGGCAGCGATTCGACCGGCAGAAACACTCCCGAGACGGCGATCATGGGGTACAGAATGGCGGCGCCGATCGGCTGCGCAAAGCGCGCCGTGGGAACGATGCTGGCGATCAGAAAGCCGACCGACAGGATGCTCCAAGTGCTGATCAGCAGCGCGATCGTAAACCCCAACAACGGAACGTGGACGCCGATCGGGTAGTAGCGTTTGCCTGCCAGCACCATCAAGGCCAGTGTGGCCGCGGTGAGCAGCAGCTTGACGATCACGTGGGCGGTGAGAATCGTTTGCGGGCGCAGCGGAGTTGCGCGGAGCCGTTTGAGAATGCCCCCCTCGCGATAGATCGAGATAATCGTGACCAGCGACAGCACGGCGCTGATGACGATCAGAAGCGACGCGAAGACTGGCAGGCCGACGCGGATAAAACTGCTGGCGGCGAGTGAGGGCGGTACGAGTCTGCGGCCGGCGACTCGGCCGAGTACCAGGAAGACCAAAACGGGGAAGCCGATCGTCCCCAAAGCCCCGAGCGGCTCGCGCAGGAAGATTTTGATTTCTATCCAGGTCAGCTTCCAGAGTCCACGCAGCATCGTTATCCGTCTTAGTCGCGAATCGAGTGACCGGTCAGTTTGAGAAACACGTCTTCGAGGTTGGGGAGGATCGTGCGAAAATCGGTGACGCGGATCCGGTTCTCGGAGAGGCAGTGGATCACTTCAGTCACGAAATCGTCTCCCCGGCCGCGAATCGTGAATCGCGAGTCGCTGCACGTCACCGCCTCAACTCGCGGGATGGCTCGAAAGCGCTCTTCGGCGTTTGGGTCGTCCGTGGCCACGATGATGGTTCGCTCGGGGCAGTGCCGGTCGACGAGTCTGTCCGGCCTATCGAAGTCGATGATCCGGCCGTGCTCGATGATGGCCACGCGGTCGCACAACCGCTCGGCCTCCTCCATAAGATGAGTGGTCAAGAAGACCGTCTTGCCGCGCTCGCGAATGCCGCGGACAAGATCCCAGATTGCCCGACGCGACTGCGGATCCAGCCCGGTGGTCAGCTCGTCGAGAAACACCAGCTCCGGATCGTTCATCAGCGCAAGGGCAATGAACAACCGCTGCTTCTGGCCGCCGGAGAGGGTCATGAACCAGGCGTTGCGCTTGTCGGTAAGGCCGAGCTGTCCGAGTAGGCGTTCGCCGTCGATCGTTTTCTTTTGGTAGAGCGAAGCCCAGAGGTCTACTGCCTCCCACACTTTGATCCGCTTCTGGAGCTGCGCCTGCTGGAGCTGCACGCCGATGCGGTCCTGAAGCTTATAGACGTCATGGAAGGGATCGAGGCCCAGAACTGAGATGGCGCCGCGGTCGGGCGTGCGGAGACTCTCGATGCACTCCATCGTGGTCGTTTTGCCCGCGCCATTGGGCCCGATCAGGCCGAAGATCTCGCCGTCGTTGACCTCGAACGACACCTCGTCGACGGCCACCAATGGGCCGTAGGTCTTTCGGACTCCGGAGACTTGAATGACTGGATGACTCACGCCTGCCGTTTGCCCGCGTCGGCCGCATCCACCCTACGGCCCGCGATTCGCCGCGTCAAGCGACAGAAATCGGGGAAGGCCGGCACTACGAAGGAACAGGAACGCGGGGCGGGGGCCAGGCGTCGAGTCTCGAACAGGCGTATAATCAGTCCAGCGGTATCATTCCATGCAAGACTCGAAGACTATACGAAGCGTCTCCCCCTTGAACCCAGCGGAGTTGCACGAAGCCCGGTGGTGGGAACCTGAGCCGGGCAACAAGGCGCACTGCTATTTGTGCCCGCGGCACTGCCACATCGGCGACGGGCAGGCCGGATTCTGCTTCATTCGCGCGAACGAGGGCGGCAAGCTCTACAGCCTCGGCTATGCGCGTCCCGCCGCGCTGCAAATCGACCCGATCGAGAAAAAGCCGCTGAATCATTTTCTGCCCGGCACGAGCGTTTTTTCGATGGGCACGGCCGGCTGCAACATGGGCTGCTCCTTCTGCCAGAACTGGGGCATTTCGAAGTCGCGGTCGGATCAGGCGGGATCGGTCTACGTGCCGCCCGAGGACGTGGTGGCGCTGGCGATCCGCAACGGCTGCCCGACGATCGCGTTCACGTACAACGAGCCGACGATCTGGGGCGAGTATGTGGTCGACATCTGCCAAGCCGCGAAAGAGAAGGGCATCAACACGGTGATGGTGTCAAACGGCTACATCACCTACGAGGCTTTTCACGACATCTACGACCACATCGACGCCGCGAATATCGACCTGAAGGCGTTCACGGAGAATTTCTACGGGCGCATCACGCTGACGCACTTGCAGCCCGTGCTTGAAACGCTTGAGTGGCTGAAGAAGGAGACGAACGTTTGGTTCGAGATCACGAACCTGATCATCCCGACGCTGAACGATTCGCCCGCCGAGACGCGCGCGCTGGCCGAATGGGTGCTCGAACATCTCGGGCCGGACGTCCCGCTGCACTTCACGGCGTTCCATCCCGATTTCAAGCTGAAGGATAAGCCGAGCACGCCGCCCGAGACGCTGCACGCCGCGCGGTTCGCGGCGCTCGAAACGGGGTTGCACTACGTCTACGAAGGCAACATTCATAGCGACGGGGGCGCGCACACGTTCTGTCCATCGTGCAAGACGATGCTGATTCGGCGATCGTGGCACGACGTCGAGGAGAATCGGCTGAAGAATGGCTGCTGCCCGAAGTGCGGCCTCGTGATTCCGGGCCGCTGGACCAACCCCCACGGAAAAACTCCCGCGCGGCTTTCGCGAGGAATGGAAACGGCGATCGCGGAGCGTTACGGCGACCTGAATTTGTGATGGCTGTGGCGTTGTCCTCGAGAACCGCAAAACAATGAAGACTACTTGCTGCGATAGAAACAGCGCATCGGAAGGCGCTTCGCGCCGTCCTATTGCGGCACCGCTGAACCAGCCTGTGAGCCTAAGAGAGATCCTTCGACTGCGCTCCCGACCGGAAATCGCAAACGCGCGATTTCCGGAGAGAAAAAGCTGTCGCGACGCTCCGCTCAGAATGACGATCGCCACGTGCGCGCCCTGAAACACGGCCACACCCGCCATAATGAGGATGTCAACGCCGACCGCCCAAGAACAATCGGGTGACCTGACGTCTGTCTTGATTTTACTTGGGACCCCCTTCAGCTCCCGGTAGTTTTCCGCGCGGCGAGCCAAGAGGTGAACGCCGCGATGGCCAGAATCCCAACGATGATCGCGAGCGAGACGGCCGTCGAAATTTCGATGCGGTCGCTGAGGAGCATTTTGCCGCCGATGAACAGAAGGATCGCAGCGAAGCCCTGGTGCAAGAATCTCATGCGCGCCATCAGCTCGGCGAGGCCGAAGTACATCGCGCGGAGGCCGAGGATCGCGAAGACGTTCGAGGAGTAGGCGATGAACGGGTCGCGCGTGATGCCAAGGACGGCGGGAACGGAGTCCGCGGCGAAGAGCACGTCGGTGGCTTCGATGACGACGAGTGCAAGAAGCAGCGGCGTGGCGGTCCAGCGGCCGTTGTCGCGCGCCCAGAAATGATCGTCGCGATACGACTCGGTGACGGGCAGAATCTTTCGGGCTGCCCGGACCACCCAACTGCGCTCGGGCTGGAAGACGCGCCGGCCCGGCACGAACATGTGCGCAGCGGCAACGAGCAGGATCGCGCCGAAAATGTAAGTCACCACATGAAAGCGGGCGAGGAGCGCGACTCCGGCGAGGATGAACGCGAGGCGTAGTACCAGCGCACCCGCGATGCCGCTATAGAGGACGCGGTGCTGCGCGCGCCCGCCGACGCCAAACGCGCGAAAAATCAGCAGGAAGACGAAGATATTGTCCGCACTGAGGGATTTTTCGAGCACGTAGGCGGTGAGAAATTCCGTGCCGGCCCGGCTGCCGCGCGAGATCCAGACCCAGGCGCAGAAAAGCAGCGCGAGGCCGATCCATGAGGCGGTTTCGGCTGCCGCGTGTTTCAGCGTGACGCGATCCGTTTTCGGGCGGAATAGAATCGTATCCGTGACGATCGCCGCCGCAACAACCACGCCGAAGATCAGCCACATTCCTATCGAGTTTCCGCCCACCAGCGCCGGCTCCAGGCGTTCGTGAATGATTCGAATGAGTCTACACTGCGCCCGTTTTGGCTGGAATCGAATTGCGGCGAGTACATACCTGTGTTGTGTGGCATTCCATGGAGGCAGATTAGGTGTACACTCATGCGGACCGGGGGATCAGAGGGAATTATTCCGGCCAAAAGGAGATCAGTGATGAAAAGTATCTATAGAAGTTTGTGTTGCATCGGTCTGCTATTGTGCCTTGCTTCTTTCCCTTCGGCCGCTGACATGTCATGGACGGGTCAAATTGTGGATAACCTCTGCGCTGCTAGTCCCGTGCAAATGTCGGCCGAACACAGGATGACCGAGCATGACTGCACGATTGCTTGCGTGAAAGTCGGAGCCAAATACGTATTGGTCTCTGGCGGGAAGACATACAAAATTGCAAACCAGGACTTCGCGGACTTGCAGGTGCACGCAGGTGAGATCGTGCGGCTCACCGGCACCCTGAACGGTGATACGATTACTGTGTCCAAGATTGTAAGGGACTTTGATGGCCTATTGCAGAGTTACCGCTCTCTCGCAGCCAATGAAACGATAGTTCTCAAGCTGCAGAAAACAGCCGACGCTGACACTCGCAGCAAACTCATTGCGGAATTGCGAATTCTCGACAAGCAGCGGCTCGACCTCCTGGACCAGATGGACGCCTCTTCGGGACGACCATAGGTTTCCGTCAGCAAGCGGTTCATGGGAGACAGGGTGAACTATACGACTCAGCAGATGGCTGTTCTGTTTGTAGCGCGGGGGGCAGGGGCGGCAAAAACTGTGGCACCCCTCGCGGTTGGCATAAAACAGCGTCCCATCAAACAACGGATAGGTTCTTGTGCGGACAAGTTCAGGCGCCGCTGGCACAACGTCGGCTTCACCTTTATCCTTTGCGGTGGAACCCCTGGACCAATAGGCTGCCTGCAAACGGGTAGGCGATGGGGCTGACGTAAGGCGTTTTCCGTGCCGCGTCGGTTTTTCCCCCGCGCAAGAGCCAAGAAACATCTTGGGTCGAAACTTCATCTTCAGCGACTACGAAATAGGGTTCCGCGACAGAACCCAGACAGTCTACCTCCGCCCCGAAGAGTAGCAGTTTCGTGAAAAACTCTGATTCCTGCAACTTCTGTGACAACGTTACCCAGCGAACGTCTGACAAGCCGACAGCGACGATGAATCGAAGCTCGGGCCCGGGCCAGACGTCGCCACGGATCCGAGTCACGAAGTGCGTACTTCTCGGCGCGCGGTTTGCGGGACGCAGGTGCGGCACGAATCCCGCAATAGCGAAACGATGTCGAAGGCTGTCGCCGACAAGCACTATCTGAAATCGATCGAAGTGCTTCCGGATGTCAGAAAAGCGGTGAATGACGCGATGCGAGGCCTGACCGCCTAGCTTTTTGTGCAAGAGTGTGCAACGGAACGAACATGAAAACTCTGTATGTCACTGAAAATATGGCGGGGACGACGAGACTCGAACTCGCGACCTCTGCCGTGACAGGGCAGCGTTCTAACCAACTGAACTACGTCCCCGCGAGTAATGCCACTGGTGGGCGGTCAGCGATTTGAACGCTGGACCTTCCGGGTGTAAACCGGATGCTCTAACCGCTGAGCTAACCGCCCTCGGCTAATCGTAGCAGAACCCACGCACACGAGGCTAGAACAGAAACGCCGCGCGCCGCAACCCGTCCGTGCCCGGCGGCGTGCGTCCAGCTGAAGTTTGGCGGAGTCCTTCCGATGAATCAGATGAATTCACAGGCGAGCCGGCCGGTGGCCGGATGTTTCTTCGGCCACCTGTACGTTGGTACAGGGACACAATTTGCACTGTACGGAGGGACAGGTTTTGGGGCCGCGCACCGGATGTTAGCTGATTCACCACGAAGGGTGCCACGGTTTGCCAGTCGCCGGGGGCGGGCGTGCTACGCTGAACTTTCCAGCGGGCTAGTTCTAGTACCGCCGGCGCACATCTATGTCTTCACGGCTCGGTGAAATCCTGGTCAAGGACAGCCTGATCTCCACGGATCAGCTTAAGCAGGCGCTCGACTACCAGAAAAAGAACGGGGGCCGGCTGGGCACGTGTCTGGTGAAGATGGGGCTGGTCAGCGACGACGACATCACGGCAGTCCTTTCCCGGCAGTACGGAGTACCTTCCATTAACCTGAAGTTCTACGAAGTCGACCCGGCGGTGATCAAGCTGGTTCCGCAGGAGACGGCGATTCGCTACCAGATCGTGCCGCTTTCGCGGGTCGGCTCGACACTGACGATCGCGATGACCGATCCGACGAACGTCTTCGCGATGGACGACATCAAGTTCATGACGGGCTTCAATGTCGAGCCAGTCGTTGCGTCCGAGACGGCCATCGGAGAGGCGATCCACAAATTCTACGGGGAAGCGGAAAGCGTCGAAGAGCTCGACAAGGTGATGAAGGACTTGACGGGCGAGGATACGGACGCCCTCGAGCTGGCCAGCGAAGAAGCGGAAATGGACCTGGCCTCGCTGTCGAAGGCCGCCGAAGAAGCCCCGATCATCAAGCTGTGCAACCTGATCCTGACGGACGCGGTGAAGCGAGGAGCGAGCGACATCCACGTCGAGCCGTACGAGAAGGAATATCGCGTCCGGTTCCGCATCGACGGAGTCCTCCAAAACGTGATGGCGCCGCCCATGAAACTCAGGGACGCCATGACGAGCCGCATCAAGATCATGTCGAAGATGGACATTAGCGAGAAGCGGCTGCCTCAAGACGGCCGCATCATGATCAAGTATCTCAAGGATGGGAGAAAGAAGGAACTCGACTTCCGCGTTTCGACGGTTCCCACACTCTTCGGCGAGAAAATCGTTCTCCGGTTGCTCGATAAAGAGAATCTTCGCCTGGATATGACGAAGCTCGGCTTCGAGCCGGAATCGCTGCACAAATTCGAGCAGCAGATTCTGAAGCCGTACGGGATGGTGCTCGTTACCGGGCCGACCGGTTCCGGAAAGACCAACACGCTGTACTCCTCGGTCGCCCGGTTGAACACGCCGGAAACCAACATCATGACAGCGGAAGATCCGGTCGAGTTCCAGCTTGCCGGCATCAACCAGGTCCAGATGAAGGAGCAGATCGGATTGAATTTCGCGTCCGCGCTGCGCGCCTTCCTGCGGCAGGATCCCAACATCATTCTGGTGGGAGAAATTCGAGACTTCGAAACGGCGGAAATCGCCGTCAAGGCCGCGCTGACGGGCCACCTGGTGCTTTCCACGCTGCACACGAACGATGCGCCATCCACTATCAGCCGGCTGATGAACATGGGCATTGAGCCGTTTCTCGTGGCGACCTCGGTAAACCTGATTTGCGCGCAGCGGTTGGTTCGTCGCATCTGCGTGCAGTGCAAGGAGCCGCTCCAAATCCAGACCCAGGCGCTGGTCGACGCGGGCTTTTCGCCGGAAGAGGCGGCGAAGACGAGCGTGCAACACGGGAAGGGATGCGGGGCCTGCAACAATACGGGCTACAAAGGCCGGCTCGGTCTCTACGAAGTGATGGAGATCACCGACGATTTGAGGGAGCTGATTCTGGTCGGCGCTTCGGCGCTCGAGCTCAAGAAGAAGGCCCTGGAACTGGGGATGATCACACTGCGCCGCAGCGGCCTGATGAAGGTGGCCGCGGGGCTGACGACCATGGAAGAGGTACTGCGGGAAACGGTGCTGTAAGGGGAGGCGAGAGATGGCCGGAATCACATTGAGCGAGCTTCTGAAGAAGATGATCGAGTTGGGCGGGAGCGACCTGCACCTCTCGACGAACAGCGCGCCGCGCGTCCGCGTGCACGGCAAGCTGCGGCCGCTGGATATGCCGCCGCTGACGGCGGCGGACACCAAGGCGCTTGCCTACAGCGTGCTCACCGACGTGCAGAAGCACCGGCTGGAGGAAAACCTCGAGCTCGACTTCTCCTTCGGTTTGAAGAGTCTGGCGCGCTTCCGCGGAAACATCTTTCACCAGCGCGGTGCCGTGGCGGCTGTGTTCCGCACGATTCCCTGGGAGATCAAGACCTTCGAGGCGCTGGGCCTGCCGGCGATCGTGCGCAACCTTTGCGACAAGCCCCGCGGTCTCGTGCTCGTGACCGGGCCTACGGGGTCGGGAAAATCCACCACGCTTGCCGCGATGCTCGACAAGATCAACAACGAGCGCGAAGAGCACATGATCACGATCGAGGACCCGATCGAATTCCTCCACAATCACAAGAAGTGTCTGGTCAACCAGCGCGAGGTGCATTCGGACACGCATTCCTTCGCGAACTCGCTGCGGGCGGCGCTGCGCGAAGACCCCGACGTCGTGCTGATCGGCGAAATGCGCGATTTGGAGACGGTCGAGTCCGCTCTGCGCATCGCCGAGACAGGCCACCTGACCTTCGCGACGCTGCACACGAACTCGGCGGTTTCGACGATCAACCGAATCGTGGACGTGTTTCCGTCCCACCAGCAGCCACAGGTTCGCGCGCAGCTCTCGATGGTGCTGGAAGGAATTCTTTGCCAGTCGCTGTTGCCTCGCGTGGACGGGCGCAGCCGCGTCATGGTGATGGAAATCCTGATACCCACCGCGGCCATCCGCAACCTGATTCGCGAAGACAAGATTCACCAGATCTACTCAGCCATGCAGACCGGCACCGGACAGACCGGGATGCAGACGTTCAATCAGAGTCTTTCGAACGCCTATTTCCAGAAGTTGATCACTTTGGAAACGGCGCTTGCGAGATCCTCGAATCCAGACGAATTACAGGATTTAATTAACCGAGGGGTGACCTCGCCGCCAGCCGGCGGCCGGGTTCCTGTCCGCCGATGAACGGGAGAGGGAGGTAAGAGATCATGCCGGTTTATACGTATCGAGGAGTGAACCGAGCGGGCGCCAGCGTAACGGGAGAGCGCGTCGCACAGAGCAAGACCGAATTGGCGGCGACGCTCCGCCGGGAGCAGATCAACGTCAGCAAGCTCTCGGAAAAGGGGAAAGAGTTCAATATCCCCACGTTCGGAACCGGCGTAGACCAAAAGGAGTTGGCGATCTTCACGCGGCAGTTCTCGGTGATGATCGACGCGGGCTTGCCTCTGGTTCAATGTCTGGAAATCCTGGCCGGGCAGCAGGAAAACAAGACCTTTCAGAAGATTCTGAACGGCGTGCGAGGCTCGGTCGAAGGCGGCGCCACTCTTTCGGCGTCGATGAAGCAGCATGAGAAGGTGTTCGACCCGCTCTACTACAACATGGTGGAGGCGGGCGAGACGGGCGGCATTCTGGACACGATTCTCCAGCGCCTTTCGACCTACATCGAGAAGAACGTCAAGCTGAAGCGCGCCGTGAGGTCCGCGATGATCTACCCGGTGTCGGTGCTGGGAATCGCGGGTGCAGTCATCACACTCTTGCTGTGGAAGGTCGTCCCGATTTTCGTGACGCTGTTCAACGGACTCGACGTCGACCTCCCGCTCCCGACCCGGATTGTCATCGCATTGAGCAACTTCGTCGGGAGCATCTACGGGTTGATGATTTTGGTGTTCGCGATCGGAGCGGGTGTCGCGCTCAAATTCTGGTACGGCACGCCAGGGGGCCGGATGACGATCGATACGCTGTTGCTGAAGGTTCCGATCGTCGGACCCGTCTTGCGGAAGATCGCCGTTGCGCGATTTACGAGAACTCTTGGAACGCTGATTTCGAGCGGCGTCCCGATTCTCGAAGGCCTGGATATCACGGCGCGCACGTCCGGAAACGCCGTTGTGGAGAAGGCGATCAGCGCAACGCGCAAGGCCGTCGAGGCAGGCCGCTCGCTGGTGGATCCGCTCAAGGAAACCGACGTTTTTCCTGGCATGGTGACACAGATGATCGCCGTCGGCGAACAAACGGGCGCGATGGACGCCATGCTCCAGAAGATCGCGGATTTCTACGAGGAAGAAGTGGACTCCGCGGTAAAGGACATGCTGACGGCGATCGAGCCGATCATGATCGTGGTTTTGGGCGTCGTTGTGGGCGGCGTCGTGATTTCGATGTATTTGCCGCTGTTCTCGTTGATCAACAAACTGGCCGGACACTAGGTTGCAAGGCGGGTCAAGCCCGCGCCGTGCCCCGCATGGCGGCTGCGAGACGGGAAGTTGAGGCGTGGGGTCTGAAACCATCAACGCATCGGGAATAGGATTCACTTCCAGTGTGAGCGAATGGCTGCCCTGGCTGGGGCGAGTCCGTTTTCTCATCATTACGTTTCTTCTGGCTGTTGTCGTTGTAGTTCACGAACTCACACCGGTCCCGCTCCCGGTGGGAGCGTTGGTTGCCCTGATTGCGTGCTGGTACATCCTCGCCACCGCTTATCTGAGCTTGCAACGGGCGTTTCCGGGAGCGCAGTGGCACGCGCCGCTGCAGATGGTCCTGGATCTGGCCGTCATCACGGGCGTGGTTTATTCGAGCGGCGCACAGGACAGCTACTTTGTGTCCCTGTATCTGCTGGCGGTCCTGATGGGGAGCATTCTGTTTTCGCGGCGCGGCGCGTTTCTGGTAGCCGGCTTCAGCTTCATCCTGCTCGGATGCGTCGTCGAGGCGACGTATTACGAATGGATCCCGCGAACCGCGACTTCGATGCCGGGTCCGCGCACGCTCGAATCCTGGCTGGGAAGCAATCTCTTCGCGTTCTTCGCCGTGGCGTATCTCGGTAGCTTGCTGACGCAGACGGTCCGCAAGAAGGGAGTCGAACTCGAGGAGAAAAGCGAGGCGCTGAAAGATCTTCAGATATTCAACCAGGACATCATCGAATCGATGCGCGGCGGTCTGCTGACGACCGACCTCGAAGGGCGCATTCTCCTGATCAATCGCGCGGGCATCGAGATCACAGGGCGCGGGTTTGGCGTACTCCGGGGACAGCACGTCGCGGAGGTTTTCCGCGGTTTCTGGCCGATCGAGGTGGACGACCAGGGAAATCCGCTCGCGTTGCGCAAGGAGATCGAATTTTGCACGCCGGAGGGCGAGGCGCGTTTTCTCGGACTTTCGATTTCGCCCCTGCGCACGGGGCAAAACCAGGCCAGCGGCTTCGTGTTCAACTTTCAGGACCTGACGGAGCTGCGGCGGCTCGAACGCGAGGTGGTGACCAAGGAGCGCATGGCCGCTCTCGGGCGGCTTTCCGCAGGCATCGCGCACGAAATTCGGCAGCCGCTGACGGCGATGACGGGGGCGCTGAAAGAGCTGGCGCGACTGGCGCCGCTGGAAGATGACGACAAGAAGCTCGTCCAGATCGTGAGCCGCGAATCCCAGCGTTTGAACCACATCATCACCGAATTTCTGAACTATGCACGGGAGAAAACGTACGCCTTCGTGGACCTCGACATTGCGGCTCTGATCGAAGAGACGCTGCTGTTGCTCGAACGCGATGCGAGAGGCTCCGGGAAATATCAGATCGACAGAAAATTCGGAGCGCGAAACCTGCGCGTCCGAGCCGACCGCGACGCGATGAAACAGGTGTTCTGGAATCTCTGCAACAACGCCTTGCGGGCAATGCCCAGCGGCGGCGTGCTGTCCGTGAACCTGGACGCGTCCGGCCCCGAGTGGGTGAGGATATCCATCCGCGACACCGGGATCGGTCTCGATCCGGGTGCGTCGGCGCGAATCTTCGAGCCGTTTCAATCGGGGTTTGCCGGAGGAACGGGATTAGGGCTTGCGATCGTGTACCAGATTCTGCAGGCGCACCGCGGGCGCATACACGTCGAAACCGAAAAGGGACACGGCGCGGAGTTCATTGTGGAGCTGCCGCGCGCACCGCGCGTGCGGCCCGTGGCGCCCCCGGAACCACGCGTCGAGGCCCAACTGTTGCGGCCGGTAGGAAAGGGATAGCGGGCCATGGCTCACCTGCTGATTGTCGATGACGAGCGTTCGATCTGCGAACTGCTCGAGATCAGTTTTCGCAAGGAAGGTCACCGCGTGGAAGTGGCGACCAGCGGCGAGGCGGCCAAGCGACGGCTCGCATCGCAGGTGTTCGACATCGTGGTATCGGACATTTGCATGCCGGACATGGACGGGGTGGAACTGCTGCGTTACTGCCGGGAAATGTCGCCCGGAACCACTTTCATCCTGATCACCGGCGTGCCGACGATCAACACTGCGATTGATGCGGTGAATTTTGGAGCCGACCGGTACGTCGTCAAGGGCGATCGCCTGCTTGACGAGCTTCGCCCCGCGATCCAGCAAGTGGCGGAAAGCCTCGCGCTCAAGAAGGAAGCAGGCTACCTGCGGCGCGAAATCCGCCGGCTGACCGGACTCGACAACATCATCGGCACGAGCTCGAAGATGCGCGATCTATTCGATCTGATCCAGAATATTGCGCCGCAATCGAGCCGCGTGCTGATCACTGGAGAAAGCGGCACCGGCAAGGAGCTCGTGGCGCGCGCAATTCACGAAAACAGCGCGCGGGCGAAGAACCCGTTCATCACCATCAACTGCGGCGCATTCCCGGAGACGCTGCTGGAATCCGAACTCTTCGGCTACATGAAGGGGGCGTTTACGGGTGCGAACGAGAACCGGCGGGGGCTCTTCCAGGCGGCCCACTGCGGCACGCTCTTCATGGACGAGATCGGCAATATGAGCGTGACGATGCAGGTGAAACTGTACCGCGTGTTGCAGGAGGGGAAGGTACGCCCGATCGGCAGCACGGAAGAATCCGACGTGGACGTCCGCGTGATCGCCGCGACGAACAAGAATCTGGAGAAGGAAATCGCCGAAGGGCGCTTCCGCGAAGATCTTTACTACCGTCTGAGCGTCATTCCCATTCACATCCCGCCGCTCCGGGAGCGCCGCGAGGATATTCCGCTGCTCGCGCGCGAGTTCCTCGAGCGATTTTCGAAGTCGATGGGAAAGAATGTGGATGGAATCGAGCCTGAAGCGATGCGGCGCCTGGAGGTCTACGATTGGCCGGGGAACGTCCGCGAGCTTGAGAACACGATCGAACGCGCCGTGGCTCTCGAGAGCGGCAACCGGATCACCGTTGAGGCGCTTCCGGATCGCGTTCGGAGTCATTACCAGGGATCGGTAGCGGTACCGGCCCACAACGGCAATGGAAACGCTTTGCCCCCGGAGGGTATGAGCCTTGAGGAGCACATCCAGCAGATCGAGCGGTCGTACCTGCTGGCGGCTCTCGAGCGGTCGGGTGGCGTTCGCACCCAGGCTGCCGAGCTACTGAAGATGTCGTACCGTTCTTTCCGCCACTACGCGAAGAAATATGGGGTTTAGTCCGCGATTCGATGATCTAACAGAGGCCGATTTGGTCATCACCAGCGCCGAAAATTGTCAACTTCGAGGGGTTTGTATACAAGAGCCTTAAATGGCCTACTCGTTTTCTCCCCGCCAAGGGACGTCTATCTAATTGAGAATGCGGGTTATAATGGCTTGTGTTGCAAGAGTAAACCCCGGGGCAGCATCCTGGCATCTCCCTTGCGATATACCAGTGCGTACCCCCGCCAGGGATACGAAGTTAAAACGAGATTATGAAGATTCGAGGAGAAGAGAATGAATAAGAAACAGAAGGGCTTTTCGCTTATCGAATTGCTGATCGTCGTAGCGATCATTCTGATCATCGCGGCCATCGCAATTCCCAACCTGCTTCGCTCCCGCATGGCGGCAGACGAAGCGTCCGCAGTCGGCTCGGTCCGTACCATCAACACCGCCGCAATCACGTATAACTCGACGTACGGCAACGGCTTCCCGCCGTCTCTGACTTCGATTGGCACCACCACCGCAAACGCCGTGAGCTGCACCAATGCGGAGCTGCTTGACACTGTGCTGACCAGCGGCACCAAGAGCGGCTACCTGTTTGCGTGGCAGACCGGCTCGACGCTGCTGAACAGCACGTCCAGCTCATGCAGCGGTGGCTACGGCTATTCCGACGGTTACGTCGTCACGGCTGTGCCGGTCACGACTGGTACCACCGGGCAGCGCAGCTTCTGCTCGGATGCTTCCGGTGTGATCCGGTTCGATCCCACGGGCACCAAGGCGACAGCTGCGAGCGCGCTGTGCCCGACGACCATCAGCCCGTTGCAGTAAGGAAGTGCTTCATGTCAGGGGAGGAAGCCTTCAGCTTCCTCCCTTGGCGATACCCCCCCCAGCGAAAACGGTCCACGCCCATGCGAACCCAAGCCAATACAAAACCGATCCGGAGAGTTGGTTCTGGGTTCTCGCTCATCGAGCTTCTTATCGTCGTCGCAATCATCCTGATCATCGCGGCGATCGCTATACCGAGCCTGCTCCGATCTCGAATAGCGGCCAACGAGGCATCGGCCGTCGCGAATCTTCGCACGATGACGACTGGCGCCGAGGTCTACAACACCACCTACGCGAACGGGTATCCCCCCAACTCGGCCGTCCTCGGAGGAACGGGGACGACACCTTCGTGCAATGGGGCGCTCATAGTTGACAACACGATTGTGTCGGCGCCGAATCAGAAGAGCGGCTACGTCTTTGGCTATACGGGTGAAGAGGGAAACGTCACCGTAGCGACCGGATGCGGCGCGCCCGGTTTCAACGGTTTCCTGGCGACGGCGGCTCCCATCAGCACGGGCATCACTGGAATTCGCAGCTTCTGCAGCAGCGAACCCGGCGAGATCCAGTACGATGAGACAGGCGCCGTTGCTACGAGTGAAGCTGCTTGCGGCGCGCTCAACACGCTCCAATAGCCCACTGCCTGCTGTCAAATTCCTTCCGCCGCAGTCCAAGCGAGTGATCCGCCAGAGAAAAACGTGTGCGAAAGATTGCGCGACCTTGCGTCGCTTACCGCTGGAGTTTGCGGAGCACGGCGTTGAGGTGATCCTGCGCGTCGGGCATGTCCGGGGAGAGTTTCAAACAATTCTGATAGGCGACCGCGGCCGCCTGCAACTGACCCTGATCTTCCAGTACCCGGCCGAGCAGGAGCCATGCTGCGGGGCTGGACGTCATTTGTACGGCCTGAGAGAGGTCTCCGCGCGCGGCGTCTAAGTCGCCGAGACGGTATTCAAGCGAGCCGCGGTTCAACAAGCTGAACACCTGAGTCGGATCGCAACGAAGAGCAGCGCCGAATTCCGAGAGCGCGGCGGCGGGCTGATTCGTCTGCATGAAGATTACGCCGAGGTTGTTGTGCGCCCGGGCGGCTTCGGCCAGGTTCGTGGTGTAGTCCAGTGTAAGCCTGTACTCGCGGGCGGCTTCGTCGAGCCGCCTCTGCGATTGCAGGGCGGTGCCCAGATTGTAGTGCGCGGTGGGCAGGTCCGGCATCAGGCGGACTGCCGCCTCGTAATGAGGAAACGCCAGATCGGGCTCGCCCATCTCCTTCTCGTACGCGATGCCCAGGTTGTCTTCGGCCACGCCGTTTCCGGTTGTAACGTCCAGCGCGTGTGAGAACAACTGATAGCTGCTGCGCCAGTAGCCGATCTGTGCGTATGAGACTGTGGCGTACCCGGCCACAACGCCGAGCGCGAGCACGATCATCGATGTTCGCAGCGCGCGGCTCCGCAGCGCCAAGTCCGCCGCGAGCCAGACGATCATCACGAACAGTCCCACGAACGGCACATAGGCGTAGCGGTCTGCAATCGCCTGGCGCCCCGCCTGCACGATTCCGATCATTGGCACCATCGTGCCTAGATACCAGAGCCAGCCTGCCAGCAGGTATCGGCGCTGCTCGCGGCACAGCCACACCGCCGCTGTAATCGCGAAAAGAATCAGCCCTGCCCCAACGACTCTCACGAGTCCCAGCGAGTGCGGATAGGGATAAAACACCGCCAGTCGCGCGGGCCAGACGCCCTTGGACAGGTAGTCCGCGTACGAGAACAGCGCGTTCTTGATGCGCAGACCCACGGGGAATAGTTCGGCCGGGGCCAGGGCGCCCCCGCGCCGTTGCGCGTACACCGTCATGAACGCACTGCCGGCCGAAAGCAGGAGCAGCGGAATCTTCTCGGCCGCGAGCCGAAGGAATCCCATGCTGACGGGAGCTACCCCTTCGCCGGATGCCGGCTGACTGCCGAATCGCCTCAACGGCCAATAGTCCACGAGGAGGAGCGCCAGCGGAAGCGTAATGGCCAACGGTTTAGCCATCAGCGCGAGCGCAAACAGCAGCGCAACGGCAAGGTAGCGCCCCACTCCCGGACGGCGCGCGTACCACCCGTATGCAAACAGCGCAAGGAAAATGAAAGTGGTGCACAGAACCGACTTGAGTTCGGCCGCCCATGCCACGGACTCGACGTTGAGTGGGAACACCGCGAACAGCGCAGCCACCGTCGCGCTGCGCCAGACGCATCCCGTGGCGAATCGCAGCAAGAGGAAAAGCAGCACCACGTTCAACGTGTGCAGCAGCGCGCTCGCCAGATGGTGGCCTGTCGGCTTCACGCCGAAGAGTTCGACATCCGCCATGTGGGCGATCCACGTGACCGGGTGCCAGTTCGATACGGCCGTCGCGGTCAGAGCCCAGTGGACGTTGTTCCAGGAGAGCCCTTGGAGGACGTGCGCGTTGTCTGTGATGTAATCCGGGTCGTCATAATTCACGAAGTGGTTGTGCAAGGATGGCTCGTACAGCGCCATGGTGGCTGCAACGAGCACGAGGCTCAGGAGCAGCGTCAGCTCGCGCGTCGTACGGCGCGATGTGCGCAAAGGTGAAAGCAAAGTGGAAGGCGAAGGCACCGGCGAGGCGTGCTCCTCAGTTGCGAGTTCCAAACCCGAAGTCGTTGTCATTGTGCGCTCACGGATGGAGTTTCGGGCGAATCACGTTCAGACGGACCTTCGCGTCGTTCGCGTCCGGATCCATGCGCAGAACAGTCTCGTATGCGCTCGCCGCCTGACCCAGCGCGCCTTTGTCTTCCAGTGCGCGCCCCAGCCAGAAGTAAGTCTTTGGCGCCGGCATGAACTGTACCGCCTGCGAAAAATCGTTCGCTGCGGCGTCCAGACTGCCTTGTGAGTATTCGACGAGCCCTCGATTCAAGAAAGCCAGCCCGTTGGTCGGTGTGATACGGATCGCTGTGCTGAATTCCGATAGAGCCGCGGCCAGTTGGTTCCGCTGGACGAAAATCGCGCCCAAGTTGCCATGCGCCGCAGACGCTTCGTCGGCGTCTGTTTCGTAGGCGAGAGCGAGTTGATATTCGTGTATGGCCTCGTCGAAGCGGTGCTCCTGTTGCAGTGCGAACGCGAAATTGTAGTGCCCGTTGGACCATCGGGGCAGATACCGGACGGCAGTCTCGTAATGCTGCATCGCGAGATCGGGGCGCCCCATTCCGGCGAGCGACTCGGCTACGTTCTCCTCCGCGAAAGCGTTTCCTGTGGTCACGTCTGCCGCATGGGAAAAGAGGGCGTAACTGTCGCGCCAATATCCGCTCTGAATGTAGGACGTGGCGGCATAACCGGCCAAGACCGCGAATGCGACCACGGCCAGAGCGACGCGAGAGACCCCGGCTTTCTCGGCGAGGTCGCTTACCAGCCAAACCGCAAGGACGAACAGCCCGAGAAACGGAAGATACGCGTAGCGGTCGGCGATTGCCTGGTGTCCCACCTGCACGATCCCGATCATCGGGACCATCGTGCCCAGGTACCACAGCCAGCCGGATAGCAGGTATCTGTGCTGCCGGAAGCTCCACACGGCCATCGTAATCGCAAACAAGACCACGGCTGCCGCGGCGACCTTCCACCACCCCAGCGAATCTCCGGGATAAGGATAGAAAACGGAGAGGTGCGAAGGCCAAAGGCCCTTCAGGATGTAGAGCAGATAAGAGTAGACGACGTTCTTGATCCGCCATTGGAGCGGGTACGACTCCGCCGAGACTACCGTGCCGCCATGTCGTTGGGCATACAGCGCCAGCAGCGCGCTGCCTGCGGACAGCAGGAATAGCGGAATCTTCTCGGCGAAAAGTTTGCCGAATTGGGACCAGGAGAACGTTGTCTCCTGCGTACGGGTGGTGGGAGGCGCCAGTCGATTCAGTGGCCAATAGTCCACCAGCAAGAGCGCGAACGGCAGGGTAACCGCCAGCGGTTTGGCCATCAGCGCGAACGCGAACAGCACCGCAACGGCAAGGTAGCGCCCGACTCCGGGCCGCCGCGCGTACCATCCGTACGCCCACAGGGCGAGAAGCACGAAAGTTACACACAGCACGGATTTCAGCTCGGCCACCCACGCCACGTTTTCTACGTTCAACGGGAAGACGGCAAAGAGCCCCGCCACCATCGCGCTGCGAAACACGCAGCCGGTTGCCCTCCGCAGCAGCAGGAAGAGCAGCACCACGTTCAGCGTGTGCAGCAACACGTTGACCAGATGATGTCCCAGCGGGTTCGAGCGGAAAAGCTGCACGTCCGCCATATAGGCGATCCAGGTCAGCGGGTGCCAGTTGTCGACGGCCGTTGTGGTGAATGCCCACCGAATGTTGTCCCAGGAAAGTCCCTGGTGGACTCGCGCGTTGTTGATGATGTAGCTCGGGTCGTCGTAGCTGACGAACCCGTTGTGCAGCGATGGTTCGTACAGGGCGAGAGTCACCAGCGCCAGCAGCAGCGCGATAAGCAGCGTAGCCTCTCGCGGCGAGCCGAATAACCGGGCCTTTGGCGCCGTCGGCGGTGCGGGCTTTTCGATTGTCGCCACTGCTGATGAACTCATCGAGCTTTCACCGGACGAGAAGGACGGGCGGTCACGTTCGACCCATCTTCGCAGATGCGGCGAAGCGTCGAAAGGATTTGGCCGTTGGGCGTTTCAAAGTAGTCATTTTGCGAATACTCCCGGACGATCCCGCCGCGGCGGCCTCGCGGTGATTCCGTGCCGATCAGCGGAACGAGCTTGCTGGTAAGATGTTTATTGGATGCGTCTGTTTCTCATCTGCGCTGCGCTTGCTCTCGCGCCACTCGCCTCTGCTTCCGGCGTGGACACCGCGGTTCATGCTTTGGAGTCCCGCTACCAGCATGCGCGCACGCTCAAGGCGATTTTCTTCGAACGCTATAGCGATGGTAATGGCGGCGTCGTTGCCGAGTCGGGAACAGTCTACTTCTCGCGGCCGGGGCGCATGCGCTGGGAGTACGAATCTCCCGAGCAGAAGCTTTTCATCGTGGACGGCAAGAATGTCTGGTTCTACGTGCCCGCGGACCATACGGTGAGCCGCGCAAAGCTCAACGAAAGCTCGGACTGGCGCACTCCGCTCGCGCTTCTCGCGGGCAAAGCCGATCTCGGAAAGCTCTGCCGCAAAATTGAGGCTGCCGATTCCGGCTCCGGCGCCCGCAAAAGCGAAGGCAAGAACGAAGACGTGCAGCCGGCTCCCGGCGACGCGCTGTTTCGTTGCATCCCGCGCGGCGATCCGAGCGCTCCCGGCGCCCCTCGCGACGTCCTCTTCGAAACCGATCCGGATGCCTACCTCGTTCGCGTCGTGATCCGGGAAGCGGGGAACGCCGAGACCGAATTCCGCTTCGGCAACTGGCAGCAGAATCTCGCCGTCCCCGAAACGAAATTCCACTTCCAGCCGCCGCCCGGCGTCGCCATCGTCGACGAAGAATCCCTCGCCGGTCAGATCCGCTGACCGCAGCCCGCACCGTTCAGACCCCCGCTCGATTCCGCAGTGATCGATCATGTACGTGGTAGATTCGGGCAGCAGCCAGCGCCACGCACTTCTCGGTTACCGCTTCCTCTCCGCGGACCGCCGGCACGCCGTTTAATTTCACAGTCACGGCGCTGGACTCCAGCAACGCCACAGCGACCGGTTATTCGGGCACGGACGGGACAAGCTCGAGGACCGCGTCGACCTGGTATAGCGGTACAACGTTCAATTTCGATGTGAACATCATCAGTGGAACGCACGAGGTGGCGTTGTATGTCTTGCCGCCGCGAAAAGACGCGGTTTATCTAGAACTTATCTCATAAATACTTTGGGGTCGCCAAAGTCACTGAAAAAGCAGCCATTTGGACAGGACCTAACCATTTATGAGATGGCTTCTAGTCGCCGATGGCGCACCCTTCGTTGTTGAAGGGTGCGCGGCCGTCTCCTTCGGCTCCCCCACCTCATCTGCTTCCTGATTTCTTCCCAGAACAGGATTTTCGCGCCTGAACTCAATCTGTACTCCGGGACAGTCCATTTGGCGCCGCCGTGTGCTAGCGTCGAAGCAGCCATGCGCAACGAGAAAACATCATCGACAAAGGCAAACGGCCCCGGCAACCGGAGCTGGCCCCGGTTCGTCTCCCGCGCGTCGCTCACCCTTAACGATTCGTTTCTCTTACCCGTCACTGGCTGCCGAGTAGAAACACCTGTAACTCATTCAAAACAAATGACCGTGGTGCCTCTTACCCGTCAATGGAAACGACCCCTTTTTGCGCGCGAACTCAGTCGCGCAGAAACGCCGTCGTCTCGCGGAGGAAAAGATCCAACTGGTCGTGGTGCACCCAGTGACCGGCATTCGGCACTCGCACCAGCCGGCAATCGCGAATCGCCATCTTGCGACGGTCCGTCTCCGGCAGAAGCAGAAAGCTCTCGACGCCCCAGAAGAGCAGAACCGGGCAATGGATCTGCCGGAACATCTCCACGGAATCGTCGATGCGGTGGCCGTGTGGAGGGAAGACCCGCGCGAAATTGTCGAACTTCCAGATGAGCGAACCGTCCGGCTCCCAGTTCGTGCCGTGCAGAGTGAGGTGCCGTGCAACTTCATCCGAGAGATGCGGGTTCACGTCCTTCATTCGCGCGATCGCGGCATCGAGCGTTGGATAGCTCTTCGGCACGCGCTTTTCGATCTCTCGAACCGATTCGATCCAATGCCGCAGTTGCTCCGACGCGGGACCGCTGACGCGGCTATCCGGCGGGGCGCCGAGGCCCTCGATCGACACGGCCTTGCGGACGCGCTCCGGGTACACGCCGGCGTAGTGAAGCGCGATGCCTCCCCCGAGGGAGTGGCCGACCAGACGGATGGGGAAGTCCTTGATGATGTCGAGCAGCGCGGACAAATCCAGGACGTATTCGGCAGCGCTGTAGATTGCGCCGGGAGCCCACGCGCTGTTCCCGTGGCCGCGCAAGTCGAGCGCGTAGACGTGGTACTCCTCGCGCAACGACCGCGCCACCCAATCCCAGTTGCGCGCGTGGTCGAGGCCACCGTGCACCAGCACGAGCGAGGGTTTCCCGTCCTGTCCGTAATCCCAGAACTGTAGCTTCAGCCGGTCGGAGTAGAAAAAGTGGGAGATGGGCTCCATGGAAATCGTCGAAGGGGACTTTACCACACCTGCTCCCGCCCGAATCCACCTCGCCGGCGGCTCTTGCCGCCATACGGGCGATACAGCCTTTTCGCCGTTGTCACATCCTATTAACGAGCTGTTTTCCCGGCCTCAGTCCAGGGCCGGAAAGGGTATGCTAGAGTTTGGGGGTTGCCCAATTGGGGCGACGGGCCCACTGAGGGATGGCCGAATTCGTTTGCAAAGTCGGGGACACTAGCGGCCGGATCTTCCAGCAGGTTGAGACGGCACAGTCCGCGGACGAGGCGAAGCAGAAGCTCGCCGAGCGCGGCTTCTATGTCTTTTCCGTCCGCAGCCATTTCGATCTGATTGCGCAACTGACGCAATCACGCCAGGCGCGCTCGATCCGCCCGCACGACTTCCTGATTTTCAACCAGCAGTTCAACACCCTTATCAAGGCCGGGCTCCCGATTCTCAGGGCGCTTGACCTGCTCGCCGAGCGCGCGGCCTCCCCGCGCCTGCGCCCGATTCTTGAGGATGTTCGCCAGCGCGTCCGCGAAGGTTCGCTGCTGTCCGAGGCGCTCGCGGACCAGGGGTCGTTTCCCCCGGTCTACGTGACGGTGATCGCAGCGGGCGAGCGCAGCGGTAATCTGACAGGCGTCCTCGAGCAGTACATCGCCTATCTGCGGGTGAGCACCGGCTTCCGCGGCCGCTTGATCACGGCGCTGATCTACCCATCCGTGCTGGTCGTGACCGCGCTGCTCGTGGTGACCTACGTCGTCACTTACGCAATGCCGCAGTTCGCCGAGCTGTACCACGAACTCGACATTCCTCTTCCTTTGCCGACGCGCATTCTTCTTGCGGTGGCGCTGCCGCTGCGGAGTTACTTCCTGCTTCTGATGGGGAGCCTGGTCATCGGAGGGATTTTCATCTTCCTTTGGACGCGATCGGATCGCGGCGCGCTCGCGATCGACCGCCTCAAGCCTCGCATTCCGTTTCTCGGCGACGTCTGGTTGAAGGCGCAGATCGCGCAGTTCGTACGCACGCTCTCGACGCTCCTTGCGGGCGGAACCCCGCTGGTCCCCGCGCTGCACACGTCGGCGGCGGCGATTGACAGCCGTCTGGTGGCGACTTCCGTCGAGCAGGCCGCCGAACGCGTAAGGGAAGGCAGACCGCTCCACACCAGCCTTGCCGAAACGCACCTGATCCCAGGGCTCGCGCTCGAAATGATCGAAGTCGGCGAAGCGTCCGGGGCGCTCGCGGCCATGCTCACGAGCGTCGCCGAATTCTACGAAGAGGAAGTCGGCACGGCCTTGCAGCGTACGTTATCCTGGGTTCCCATCGTGATTTTGGTGGTCATGGCCGTTGTGGTAGGCTTCATTTTGATCTCCCTGTACCTGCCCATGTTCTCCCTTCAAGTTGGGTCGTAAGGAAAGGCGAATCGATGGCAACAACGAGCGACAATCCGGCAGTCGCAAGCCCCGCAAACGAAGCGGCCGAACGCGAGCAGTCCCGCCGCGTCGCGGAGCGTTATCGCTGCGAGTTCATCGATCTTCTGGAACAGCGGATTGATCCCGAGCTTGTCCGCAGCATTCCGGCGGAGCTGATGTTCCGCTACAACTTCGTGCCGCTCGAGTCGCACGGATCGGTCCTGGTGGTCGCCCTGGCCGACCCCAGCCAGTTGCAGCTCACCGACGAGCTTTCGCTCCTACTGGGCAAGCGGCTCCAGATCAAGGTCGCCACGGGTTCGCAGATCGGCGACCTGCTGAAACGGACCGAGCAGTCGCAGCGCGTGCTGGACCAGGCCACGGAGGGCTTCACGCTCCAGGTCGTGAGCGACGAAGAGGACAGCGAAGAAAACATCTCGATGGAAAAGCTCACGCGCAGCGATACCGGCGTGAGCCCGGTCGTGCGCCTGGTCGACACGGTGATCTTCACCGCGCTCGAGCGGCGCGCCAGTGACATCCACATCGAGACCCGCAATTCCGAAGTGGTCGTCAAGTACCGCATCGACGGTGTTTTGCAGTTCGCCATGCAGCCGCTCGCGAAGGACTGGCACGCGACCATCCTCTCGCGCATCAAGGTGATGAGCGAGCTGGATATCGCGGAGCGCCGCGTCCCGCAGGATGGCCGCTTCCGCGTCCGCTACAAGGGCCGTTTCGTCGATTTTCGCGTTTCGATCATGCCTTCCGTGCATGGCGAAGACGCGGTGCTTCGCGTTCTCGACAAGGAGAGTCTCAGCGAGAAATTCCGCAACCTGACGCTCGACGTGGTCGGTTTCGACCACGAAGAGGTGACGCGCTTCCGCCGATACATCCGCGAGCCCTACGGAATGGTGCTCGTCACCGGTCCGACCGGATCCGGCAAAACGACCACGCTCTACGCGGCCATCAACGAGATCAAGAACGACGAAGACAAGATCATCACCATCGAAGATCCCGTCGAGTATCAGGTCCGAGGCATCACGCAGATTCCCGTGAACGAAAAGAAGGGGCTTACGTTCGCGCGCGGGCTGCGCTCGATCCTGCGCCACGACCCGGACAAGATCATGGTCGGCGAAATCCGCGATCAGGAAACCGCGCAGATCGCCATCAACTCCGCGCTGACCGGGCACCTGGTCTTCACCACGGTCCACGCCAACAACGTGACCGATGTGATCGGGCGCTTCATCAACATGGGAGTCGAGCCCTACAATTTCGTTTCCGCCCTGAACTGCATCATGGCCCAGCGGCTGGTCCGCGTGATTTGCGAGAGCTGCAAGAAACGCGTGACGTATGCGCCGGACGTCCTGAAAGAATCGGGGCTGGACCCGGCCGAATGGGCGCAAGTGGGCTTCGCCGAAGGCGCCGGGTGCCTGGAGTGCTCGGGCAGCGGCTATCGCGGCCGCTCGGCCATCACCGAGTTGCTCGACCTCTCCGATCGCATCCGTGAGATGATCGTCGATCGCCGGCCGACCTCCGAGATCAAGCGCGCGGCGCGCGACGAGGGCATGGTGTTCCTTCGTGAATCGGGACTCCGCAAAGTCCGTTCGGGAATCACAACTCTGCGCGAAATCAACAAGGTGACGTTCCTTGATTAGTCCGGCGGCTTCGGGCAGCTTCGAGAGCAGGTTCTTCCAGATCGGCATCGTGCGGCGAATCGACCGCTGGTTGCACGCCATGCCGCATCCGCCTGTGGTCGTGGAAATCGCGCCCGACCACGTCGCCGTGGCCCGGTGGGCAGGAACGCACGGCGACTTGGATAGCGTGGTGGTCGAGGCGCTGCCTGCAGGCGCCGTGATGCCATCGCCGGTCGAGACCAACGTCACCCAGCCGGACGCCGTTCGCGCCGCGCTCCGCCGGGCCTTCAGCCGCGTTCCGAGCCGTGGCGCGCCGGTGGCGCTTCTGATTCCCGATGCCGTGGTTCGCGTGTTCATATTGCCGTTCGACAATCTGCCGCGGCGAACGGACGACGCGCTGCCGCTCTTGCGCTGGCGGCTGAAGAAGAGCGTGCCGTTTGACGTGGACGAGACGGTCGTTTCGTGGATGCGGCAGTCGGGCCGCGAGGGAGGCCTCGAAATTTTCACGGCGGTCGCGCGCCAGCGGATACTTCGCGAGTACGAAGAGATCGTCGAATCAGCGGGCGCTCCGGTCGAAGTCGTGCTCAGTTCCACGCTGGCGACGCTCCCCTTGCTCGAAGAGCGGGGCTCGACGCTTCTCGTGCGCTTGTCCGGCAGGACTCTGAGCACCGTCATCGTGCACGGCGCGAACCTCTGCGTATACCGTTCAACGGATATGACGGCGGAAGCCGCGCTGCTCGAACCCAGAGCCGTGCTCGACGAAGTATTTCCGGCGCTCGCTTATTATCAGGACAATTGGGAGTCCCCGGTCGATCGCGCGCGTGTTTCCGGCTTTGGGGACCGCGAGGAGGTAGTCCGGGGCGCGCTGGCGTCGGAGATGAGCCTGAATGCCGGGCCGATGGTGGACGTCGAGTCAGCGTACGGCCTCGGCGAGCCGGTGCGGGATTTGATCCGCCATGGGCTGGATGGCCTGGCGGGCTGGATGATGAATGCGGGCTCGTGAGGGCGCGAGCCACTCGAAAATGCGATGAAACTTCACCTCAATCTTGCGACCGCTCCGGAGCCGAACCGGCGGCCGTTCCTTGCCGGCGCCGCGGTGCTCGGCCTGATCGGAGTGGTCGCGCTGGCGCTGCTTTCCCTGGCGGCGTACAAGTCGTGGCAGGCCAGCCGGGAACTCCGCGCGGACATCGCCCGTTGGCAGGGAGAGATCCGGATGGAGCAAGACAGGCAGCGGGAACTCCAGGTCTATTTTCGCAGCCCGGCGGCTCAGCAGATTCTGGATCGATCCGCGTTTCTAAACTCGTTGATTGACGAGCGGAGCTTTCCCTGGACGAAAGTCTTCATGGATCTCGAGGGAACGATTCCTCCGGGCGTTCGCGTGATCAGCATCGTGCCTCGCCTCGTCAACGGCCGGGCCGAGGTGGCGCTCGAAGTCGGCGCGACGAGCGATGAGAGCAAGATAAACTTCCTCGAAGCTATGGAGAAGTCGAAGATATTTTCCGGCATGGTCGTGAAGGACGAGCGGCGATCGACGCAAACGGCAACGGAAGACAAAATCCTCCTCGACCTCACAGTCTGGTACACCACCACATGAGCAAGAACGGCAGCTGGGGCACGTGGAAGAAGTCGATCGGGGTCGTGCTGGCCCTGCTCTTGCTCGCGGACCTCGCCCTGGTTTTTTTTCTCTGGCAGACCTCCCGCCAGGGGCCCGAGGCCATGCGCGCCCAGCGGGAGCGCCTTACGATTCAGGCCAAGCTTCTGCGAGCGGACGTGCAGCGCGGGGAAAAGATTCGCGTTTCTCTCCCGCGGGCCGGGAATGACTGCGATGCCTTTTATCGCGAGTCCTTTCTCGATGGCAAAACCGGGTACTCGGAGATCGAGTCGGACCTGGATGCGATCGCGTCCAAAGCCGGCGTGAAGACGCCGGGATATGCGTTTAAACAGACGGACGTCAAGGACCGCGGCGTGACGGAGATCTCGATCAGCACGAGCGTCGAGGCCGATTATCCGTCGGTCATCGAATTCATCAACGGTCTCGAGCGATCGAAGAATTTTTATCTCGTGGATGACCTGCACTTATCGTCGGCGAGCGTCGGCGGAATTCGGCTGGATATTCAGCTGCACACGTATTTCAGGACCTGAAGGATGTCGCGGCGCACCCAAATCTACGTCCTGGCGGGGTTGCTGGTGATCCTCGCCCTCGCCCTTTATCTGGCGCTGCGTTCTCACGCCGAGGGCGTTTCCGGCGTGCCGGGAGTCCTCGCCGCGGATGCGAAATTCGAACCTCTCGAGGTTCAGGAGCCGCAGCTTCGCCTCGATCTGCTCAAGAAGCTTCAGGGGCTCGACTATTCCGGCTCGCACCGGAATATCTTCGTGGCCGCGCCTCCTCCGCCGCCGAAGCCGGCGGGGCCCGTAGTGATCGAAAAGCCGTTCGTAGGGCCGAAGCTGCCGCCGCCCCCCCCGCCGCCCCAGGTTCCGGGGGAGTTCTTTGGTTACGCTGCGCAACCGAAGAGCGGAAGGCGGGTTGCTTTCTTCACGAGTGGCGACGATGTTCTCGTCGTGTCCGAAGGCGGCACGTTCCTGGGGCGCTTTCGGCTCGTTCACGTTGGCAACGATTCGGCGGATGTCGAAGAGATTTCAAGCGGACGCCACGTTACCGTTCCTTTGGTGCAGCTGCCGGCAGACCAGGCATCGAATTAGGCTTGCGGGTGTCGCGCTTTGGCGCCAGGACGGCAAAACGCCTTCCGCAAGCTACGGCGTTCGGATGAGGGAAGCGGGGAATAGGAATGCAGTGTGGCAGATATCGACGATTCTGGTTTTCCGCTGCGGTCGTCGCGGCGTTGCTCCTGTCGGTGCCTAACTTTGTTGCGCGTGCGGGCGCACCCAAGGCAGCCGATCACTGGGTGGGAACGTGGAGCGCCTCGCCGGAGGCCGCTGCCGGTAGCATCGGCTCGAGCGAGAGCTTTGCCAACCAAACCGTGCGGATGATCGTTCACACAAGCATTGGCGGGCACCGCGTGCGCGTCCGTTTATCGAACGCCTATAACACAACGCCCGTGGTCATCGGCGCGGTTCACATCGCGCTGCGCAGCCGCGAGGCGGCGATTCAGCCCGGTTCCGACCATCCCTTGACCTTCAGCGGCCTACAATCCGTCACGATTCCGCCCGGAGCGCTGGTGCTGAGCGACCCGGTGGACCTTGAAGTGCCGGAACTGAGCGACCTGTCCGTAAGCGTTTACGTTCCGGGCAGTGCGGGACCTGCTACGTGGCACACGACGGGCCACCACCCCACGTACATCTCCGGCACGGGCAATTTCACGTCGAGCGCGGACATGCCGTACGCGACGATGAAACCTTCCTGGTACTGGCTCGCGGATGTCGAAGTCCTGGCGCCGGCGGACGCACAGGCAATCGTCGCGTTCGGCGACTCGATAACGGACGGCGCCGCGACGAAGCCGGACACGAACAGCGACTGGCCGAGCGTGCTGGCCAAGAGACTGCTGTCGCAATCCGGCCATCATTCGGAGATTGCGGTGCTGAATGAGGGAATCAGCGGCAACCGGGTTCTCCACGATTTTATCGGGCAGAACGCGCTGGCGCGTTTCGACGCCGACGTCCTGGCTCAGCCGGGCGTCCGCAGCGTGATCCTGCTCCTGGGCATCAACGACATCGGTTTCAACACGCTGAAACTCCCCGGACGAGACACGGTGAGCGAAGCCGTGACCGCGGATGAGATCATCGCCGGGCAGCGCCAAATTATCGAGCGCGCCCACGAACACGGGCTCAGAATCTTCGGCGGCACGCTGACGCCGTTCGAAGGCGCGCGATATTATTCCGCCGAGGGTGAGGCGAAGCGGCAGGCTGTGAACGCATGGATTCGCACCGGCGGAGCGTTTGACGGCGTGATCGACTTCGACGCCGCGGTCCGCGATCCCGGGCATCCCACGCAGGTTTCGGCTGCCGACGATAGCGGCGATCACCTGCATCCGTCGGCTGCCGGTTACAAAGCGATGGGCGAAGCGGTCGATCTCTCGCTGTTTTCGGGGGCGGCATCCAGATGAGAGTCCGCGCGATTCGAATCGGCAACGCGGCGCGCTCAAGAAAGCCTCGGGCCCGGCGGTCGAGCGAGTCGGGCTTCGCCTACCTGTTTGCGCTGTTCATGATCCTGGCGATCATTATCGGCTCTCAAGTGGCCCTGCAGAATTTCGCGACCGCGGGCCGACGAGAGCGCGAAACGGAAATGATCTGGCGCGGCAATCAGTGGGCTCGGGCCGTTCGCCTCTATTTCCACAAGACCGGGCACTACCCGCAATCGGTGGACGACTTGGAGAAGGGACTGCCCGAACTTCACTTTCTGCGCCTGGCCGCGTACAAGGATCCGATGAATGGAGAGGACGGCTCCTGGCGCTTCATCTACGTGAATGGCGGCGGACAGATCATCGGCAGCGTGCGCTACGCCACACTGCAACAGATGGCGCTGATGGATTTGAACGGCGGCGTGCTTCCCGGAGTGCAGCAGGGAGCGCTGGGGGCCGTCACGGGGACGCCCGCTTCGAGTTTGACTTCGAGTTTTATGAACTCGAGCAGCAGCGTCGGCAGCACCGGGAGCAGCGGCAACAGCAGCAGCGGCGGCGACACCTCCGGTAGCGTCGGCGGGGGCACGCAGAATGCGCAGGGCGGGCAGCAAGGAGCCGCTAACTCATCGTCGCCGGTGGGTTCCTCAGGGG
Organism: Candidatus Acidiferrales bacterium; assembly: GCA_049523255.1. Lineage (GTDB taxonomy): Bacteria > Acidobacteriota > Terriglobia > Acidiferrales > UBA7541 > Palsa-295. The sequence goes on from JBEKNB010000003.1 coordinate 135,600, forward strand.
CGGGAGGCAACTCGCCGCCGGATCAATCTGCGGCCGCCGCACAGCCGGGACAATCGGCGATTTCAGGGCAGGCGCCTAACCCGCTGGCGATGCTGCAGCCGACCGGGCCTGTCGATGGGCCGGTGATCGGAGCATTCATTACCGGCGTGGGGAGCAAGGTCGACAAACCGTCGGTCAAGATCTATCGCGGCGGCAAGAAGTACAAGGACTGGGAGTTCATCTGGAACCCGCTCGAGGACCAGGCGCAGGCCATGCAGCAGGGGCTCAACAATGTTCAGCAGCAGCCGGGGCAAATGGGGCAGCCCGCCGGAGGGTTCGGCGGAGGTTCGTTTGGCAACACCGGGAACACGACGAATCCCATGGGGCCGGCAGGCACGCCGGGACCTCAACCGTCGCCTTCAAGCCCCAGTTCGTCGTCACAATAATCCTTCTAATTAGAAACACTTTTGAGCCAGTTTTTGGCTCCTAATCGCAGTAAAACACCCTGATTTGACGCGTCTGAGGGGGTTTTCAGGTGCTGACCGGCGCAAATCCCGAGCCCGAGCGGTCCTTGGGGATGAATCTCTACGTGGTCGCCTCGGTGACCGCTTTTGCAGTCGTGCTCGGGTATCTGGGTTGGGTGTTCTGGTCGCGGGCGCAGGAGACTCGCGCCATCGAAGAACGCGCTGCGGCCCAGCGCCGCGCCCAGGACGAGCAAACCGTCGATGCCATGGGCGGCAACCGCTTTGATATCTTGTCTTTCTACGCGACCGAGGGCGAGATCGTGCGCGGCGGCTCGTCCGACCTTTGCTACAGCACCTCGAACGCGAAAACGGTGACGATTAGCCCGACTCCCGCGGGCCCCGTGCGCCCGGCGTACGAGCGCTGCGTCAGCGTCTCGCCAAGAAAAACAACCACTTACGCCCTGGTTGCCACGGATGGCGCGGGCCACACCAAATCCGCGACCGCGACGGTTGTGGTGCAGTGAACCGAAGGCTTTGCAAATTCTCAGGAGACAGTGCAAAATGAAATTGCAGGCTCGGCGTGAAGGGAGCCGTACGCAACCATGGCCGTTGAACTGTCGAAAGGTGTGACGCTCGAAAAGCCGGGCGAGGATGCGAGTTTCCTGAAAGACGAAGGCATCCTGTTCGCTTCGCTCGACAAGGTCGTGAACTGGGCGCGCCGCAGCTCGATCTGGCCGATGTCATTCGGGCTGGCCTGCTGCGCGATCGAGATGATGTCGATGGCGGCCTCGCGCTACGACATTTCGCGGTTTGGCGCCGAGGTCTTTCGCGGGTCGCCGCGCCAATCCGACTTGATGATCATCGCCGGGCGCGTGTCGCAAAAGATGGCGCCGGTGATCAAACAGCTTTACGCGCAGATGCCCGAACCGAAGTGGGCGATTTCAATGGGCGCCTGCGCCACGTCGGGCGGCGTCTTCAACAACTACGCGATCGTGCAGGGCGTCAACCAGGTGATCCCCATCGATGTGTATGTGCCCGGGTGCCCGCCAAGGCCCGAGGCGCTGCTCTACGCCGTCTTCCAACTACAGAAGAAGATCGACGCCGACCGCGGCAGTTTCCTTCGCTCGTTGAATTTCAGCAAGAGCTAAAGCGTTAAGGGTTTTTCTCCCGTTTGTCGTCACGCAGAATCAATAACTGTGAACAAGTTGGGCTCGCTCGCGATCACGTCGGGGCGAAAGTTCAAAAAATTCAGTATCGGCCTAATCTACAAACATCCCACTCACCACGGCATTCGGTCCCGCGTTCGAGGTAATTGTGATTGTCACGTGTCCCTTGACGTTCCAAACAAGATAGGTCCCATTCAGAAAGTTTGTGCCGGTAGTGTTCGTGCTGGCGGCGTCGCCACTGGAATCGGGAATGATCCTGGTGTCCAGAGTGTTGCCCAAATTCGCATCCAAAATCTGAAGGGTCTCCGCTCTTCCGCGGTTGTCCCAATCGAGCACGTAGAGCGCAACTTGGTGCGCATTCCCATCGGTGAGGTTGAGGTCAATGCTGAAGTTCGTCGAGCTATACCAAGCGGCCGCGATCTGGTGCCCTTGCGTATCGGTTTCCAGGTCTCTCGGATCTGGCGGGTTCGGATTGCTTGCCCAGGTCCAGGGAGGCTGCGAGTTCTGAACTGCGAATGTGGCAGGTATCAGGAAGTTCTGCCCGACCTTGGCCAAGGCGTATCCATTGCTTCCGTATTTTCCAATCCACGCCCCTTGTGTGCTTTTATCGGAACCAACCCAACTAGCCGTGGCTGGAATAACCGGGACGCCGCTGCCTCCCCAAAAGACGCCGCTGATCACGGCATTTGGTCCGCCGGTCGGTGTGACGGTAATGGTCACATGCCCCATGATGGTCCAGACCAAGTAGACACCATTCGCGAAGTTCGACACGCTTTCCGTATCCAGCGTAGTCCCTGAACTTGCATCCTGAATCTTTATGGTTTCCGACCGGCCCTTGCTGTCCCAATCGAGCGCGTAGAGAGCGACCTGGTGTGGCTGCCCGTCCGTGAGGTTGACGTCTAAACTGAAGCTGCCCGGGTTATACCACGTCGCGGCAATTCTCGAGCTTTGCCCGTCCGCCCCTGTTTCCAGGGCATTCGTGGCATTCGCGCCCGGATTGCCATTCCAGACCCAGTTCAATTCATTCTGAGCAGCGAAGGTCGGATCATAGCTCGGGAGACTTTGCCCTGCGCTGGCCACGGAGTATCCGTCGGCTCCGTACGTCCCCAGCCAGTTGCCTTGTGTGGTGGTATCAGCGCCGGTGAAACTCGCCGTGGTGCTGATGGGAGCAACAGGAACGGCCGGCCCACCGAAGAAGATGCCGGCCAACGCCTTCGACTCAGGATGACGATGCCGATCGGATCGTCACTTCTGCTGTTCCGCCGTCAAACTCAACAATGCTGCCGGGGGCGAAGTGTTCGCGGCGAAGGTATCCCATGCCGACCGCAGTGCCGGCGCCGGACGAGAAGGCAGCGCTCGTCACGTAGCCGACTTCCGCGCCGCCCACGCGTAGTTTCGCGCCCGATGGCGGCGGGGCGGCCGTCGAGAATTTCAGCGAGACGCGCTTGCGGTTCACGTGGCCGCGCGAGCGGACCCGCTCGACGATCTCCTGTCCGGTGTAGCAACCCTTGGTGAAGCTGATGTGCGTGTTTTCGAGCGCGGCCTCGTGGGGAATCATTCCGTCGTTGAAGTCGACAGGGAACCAGGGAATGCCGGCTTCGAGGCGAAGGGCATGGAACGCGGCCATTCCGATCGGTTCGCCGCCCTGCGCGCGAACTTCCGCGAGCAGCTTTCGCCATAGCGCAGACAGGCCTTCGCGCGGTGCGATGAAATCCGCGCCCGTCGCGCCGAAATGGGAGCGTCGCAAAAGGTAGCAGGGAAGTCCGTCGACCGTCAGTTCCTTGATCGACAGATCGGGAAGATCGGCGAGCGCGACGCCACACGCACGCTCGACAACGGCGGCCGCGAGCGGGCCTTCGGCCGCGAAACTGCCCATTCGCTCGGTCAAGTCTTCGACTTGCACCTGCGAACCGATGATGTATTTCTTGAGCGTCGCAATCGTGCGCTCGCGCAACGAGGCGTGCGAGAGCACGAGGAGCTTTTCAGGCAGCGCGTAGACTTCCAGTTCCGCGAGGATGTGTCCCTGCGGGTTCAGCAGCAACGCCAGCGTTCCGCGCCCTCCCGCCAACGATTTGATGTCGTTCGACGAGACGTTGTGGAGATACTTGACGCGGTCCCGGCCTGAGAGTGTGAGGATCACATGCCAGTTCGTGTCAAACAGCGCGACAGTCTCGCGCGCGGCGCGAAATTCACCGTCGAGATCGGAGAAGGATTCCGGCAGGACGCAGCCGTCGAATTCGGAGAGTCTTGCACCTGCCGCGCGATGTTCTTCGATGAGTGGTGTCTCCATGGCAACGGTTGACAACGGTGCGTCTGTCACATTCCCATGTTATCAGATGCTCTTGGGAGTGCATGGAGACATTGACGGGTACGCGCCAGTGGGCTGTTTTTGAGAACGACGCAGAGCGGGGGTAACTGACGGGTGGCAAGGCTGAAATACATCTCCGATTTGCCACACAACAAACAAGGCGCCGAAGTCGGGTTTGCCCGGCCTCGGCGCCTGCCCATCCATTACAGGCCCCGCTATCCGCAGCGTGGCTTTCTTTAGATCGAAGAGCGGCGCTCTGTTGAACGACGCCGCCCGGGCCGCTAGTGACCGCCGCCGAAACCGGTGCTTGGACCGAAGTCGAACAGCTCGAACAAGTCGCTAATCGCCGGGCCGTTGAGCGGCACGTAGGGGTTGCCCCATTCCGCGATCGGGTTTGGGAAATTGTCCCGGCTGCGGTTTGTGACGGGAGGCAAATTCCAGTTCCGCTCGATGAATTTGAGGATGGAGACGTGATCCGAGTAGTTGTGCGTGATGTGCCCGCCTTGCGAGTACGGCGACACGACCATCAACGGAATGCGCGTGCCGTCGCCGAAGAAGTCGAGCGGCTGGACGTAACCGGAGTCGTAATAGCCGCCGCCTTCGTCGAAGGTGATGAAGATCGCCGTATCCTTCCAGAGAGATGGATTGGCCTGCACGGCGTTCACGATCTTCTGGACGAAGCCTTCGAAGAGATCGAGCTTAGAGGACGACGGGTGGCCGTCCACGAACCCGCTGGGCTTGACGAAAGACACAGCCGGCAGCGTGCCGTTCTGGATGTCGGAATAGAGGTTCGCCGTATCCTGAATGTGGGCATTGCGGACTGCCGGGTTAGCCATGATGGAGGTGTCGTACTGAAACGGGTTGCAAATGTTGCAGTACTCATCGGCGTGAGTGATGACGGCACCAAGCGGATTGACCGAGCCCACTGCGCCATAGTTGATCTGGTATTTGTCCTCCGGGATGCCCAACTGCGCATTGCCGGCATAGTTGTTCCACTGGTCGCCGTAATACTTCCACGAAACGTTGTTGGCGATCAGTTCGTCGCCGATGCTGGGCGTAGAGGAAGGTGGAATTGTGAAAACGGTATTGAACGCGCTGGTGTCGAGGAAGGCATTCTCGCCTTGACCGAAGTAGCCGGGGTTGTAATTGTTCAGCAAATAGTAGTGGCCCGGTTGGCAATTCGGATTGATCGGCCGAGGGAGAGACTGTAGGTATTTCACAATCGGAGCAACTCCGGGCTGAGTCAGGTCCGCGCAGTCGGTGTAGGATCCACCGCCGTACGAGGGGGAACCATACGAACCACCGCCGTAACCATCCTCGGTATACCAGTTGTTGGTGCCGGAGGCCGGGTTTGGATTTTCGACTTCATCCACGACGCCCGCATTTGCCGTTCCTGGATCCACTTCCACGTTGTGAGGCGGAATCTCGGCGTGGCCCTGGCCATCGCTGAACCAGATCGCATCGCCGTGGCCCAGCATGATGTGATTGGCGCCAGTGCCGCCATTGACGGCCTGGTGGTAGTTATCGCTCATCGCGTAGGTGTCGGCGAGGCTCTTGAGGTAGGGGGCGTCGCCCTTCTGAATATTGTAGAACCCCATGGCCGTCGATCCTTCACCTGTTGTCGTCGCACCAGGCGCATATTCGGTGCTAAACGTTGTCGGCTGCGGCAGGCCGTTTGTGCCTGCTCCGACCGTTACTTCGACCCACGGGAACAATCCGGCATCGCAACCGGAAGGGTTCTCCCAAGTCGCATGTTTCGAGCTGCAATCCAACTGCTGCCACATCTGGTAGAAACGATGAACCGGGCTTGCTGCATAGGAGTTGTAGAGAAAGCTCTTGCCGTTGGTCAATTGAAACGGCCCTGCTGGCAACGAATTGACGTTTGTGATGCGCGTGTCCGGGGTTGCGGACGTAAGGCCCGTGCCTCCGGAGATCAAATCCGGATAGTAGCTCGAGGGCAAACCATTTTCGGATTCCTGGGCAAGCGTCAGGCTGTCGCCGGGAATGTAGGAGTCTTTGGGCCCGCCCACGAGCGGCGCCGGGAGGACTTTATTGGGGAACGAAACCTTGTCCGGGTTCAGCAGGAAAGCATCGGGAGCCTGGTCAATGGCGGCGCGCTGCTCCGCCTTGGAGAAATTGGGGCCGGGAGTGCCGTCGGCGTTGATGATCCCTTCCGAAAGCAGGTTCCAAACTGATTCCCCGCGCTTGGGCACGTACGTGGCAAAGATGTGATCAAAAGTGCGGTTTTCGCCGATGATCACGATGACGTGTTTGATGGGCGTGCGGGTATTGTTGTCTTGGGACTCCTGGTTCGGGGCCGCACTGGCCACAGATGCGCCAATTGTGAACTGGAAAAGCGCAAGCGACGCGAGACCAACGCGCAAGCAATGCAACGCGGTTGATGCAACATGCTTCAAGGACATTTACCCTCCATTGTTTTCAAAGTAGCCTCCGGACTGAGCGTCGAGTTAATAACCGCTTTCTGTTGCCCTCAGATTTGTCTTGTGTGAATGGTGGAATAAAGCAAAGAGAAATCAGAGCGCTGGGCGCGACTCGCCGGATTTGTTTCAACCCAGTACACGTTGATTTGAATTCGTACTGGAACTGTTCGGCTGGAACGGTCCGACGAGACGAAACCTTCTTTTGGTCGAAGTTATAGATGCAGAGAGTTGGGTTAATTTCCTCGGTAGCCGGAACGAGCCGGCGCACCGCACAGACGGCCAGCCGCACGAACAGGCAACTTCATTGGCGGACGGCCAGGGGCGCGATTATGTGCTTGCTGCGCTGGTTCCACGCGGATCAGTCCCATCATGCCGCCGTCTTCATGCTCCAGGAGATGGCAATGATATACAAAGGTCCCGACGGTGTTGGGATCGCGAAAGTCCATCCGCAATCTGACGCTGGGGTATTCGAGCGTTTTTCCATTATAGAAAGGCACGTTGACGGTATCGCGGAGAAAAGGCTCATCCACGGGTGTCCCGAGATAATCGAGCAGCAGGAAGTGCACCTGATGAATGTGAAACGCGTGCAGTTCCGTGGAACGGTTCTCGATAATCCAGTCTTCCACATCTCCCTGTTTCACAATGATATTTGGGACACTGGAATTTGGGTCGAATGGTGCGGGCGTTTGGCCATCCACAGTGAGGTAAAAGGTAGTCGCACTGTTAGGGTCGTTTGGATCGAGCAGCTTCTCGGAGAAATACAGCCTCCGGGTGCGCACAGGAATTACATCTCCCAGCCATGACGACCGGGACGGGGGAAGCGGCTCGGGCGAAGCCGCGAGAGTGGAGTGCGGCTCTGGGGCGTTCCCCGAAGCTGTGATCGTCGCAATCGCGCGATTGGGATCATTCTCACCACCGACTCCGGTGTCCACGGTTCGTGTCACGAGAAGCCCGGTAACGCCGGCGGGAGGACCCTTCACTATGAATTCCACTCGCGCCCCGGGCGGAATGCCGATGTGGTTTTGCCAGTCGACAGAGTCTCCCGAAGTTCCGTTCTCGTTCAGGGGCACGCCGTCCAGAGCGACGAGGCCAAGCGGCTGCGGCGCGCGATTGAATAGAACCGCCAAATTCAGGTAGGTAATGGCCGAGGCATTCAAAACGCGCCAGAGCTGTCGTTCCTCCGGCTTCATCTCGATTGCGGCAGGCGGATAGTCGGGATAAGGAACGGGCACAAAATTGATCGAGAGATCCTTTGCCGGCTTGCCGAAGCCCGTACCGTTGTTTGCAGCGTCTCCGTCGCGATCAATGAGCATCCTGGGCACAATGGGCTCCGATTTCGAAGGTGGCGCATTGGGGTTCAGCAAGTCCTGATCGCGAATAATCAGCACTCGTTCCGGCAATCCTGCCACGGCTTTATTTGCCCGCTCGATTCCTTCGATGATGATCGCGCCCGACGCTCCACCCAGAACCTGTGTCTTCGTGAATCCGTGGATGTGCGGATGGTACCAATACAATCCCGGCGGCTCGTTTGCCGGAATGCGAAACCGATACTCAAACGGCGGATCGCTGGGACTGATTGACGTTTTCACAACGTCGTCCTGGTGACAAACCGGTGGGACAGTCAAACCGTGGAAATGAAGATTGGTAGACGCCGACGTCATCGAACCGCTCGTGCACGGGTCGTCGTTCTTTTCAGCATGCATGTGGGCATGCAGATGGTTGGCCTGGGCGGCTGCACGATCGGAGTTCGTCAGATCGTTCTTCAAACGCAGGATCAAGAGATCGCCGGGGTTCAGTCTTAGATTAGGCGACTGGTTGCCGTTGCCGTCGATGTAGCAGTAGCGAGTTGAGCCGTCTGGCTCGACATAATCGCGAATCGTGAAATCGACTTTCAATACACCGTTCCGGCTGCGCAAATCTTTCGGTTCTGGGATGGAACTGCCTGCCGAGGGGCGAGGGCAATTGTTGCCCGGCGTTTGCTGGGCGCGGAGGCTGGCATGACATTGCGCAAGGATCAGGCCCGCAAACGCGATTGAGAGCAGCTTTTTAACCATAGGGCCCCGAGCTGCGTTTATCTTTCGCACGCACCAGACGGAGGCTTTAACTCCACAGTTTTTCCTGACCAAGTCAACTTCTTGATTAACGCTCCTTTAAAATTACTGAAAACTTTGGATTCCGCCTGAGATCTCAACCTCGGCCAGGTTCCGTTTTGGACGGCGCATCTCCTGGCGGTTCTTGCGATTAAAATGACGAGGTCTTCGCTGGGGGATTCCGAGATAGGAACGAAACGGCCGGCGGTGATGCCGCCGGCCGTGTGAGTTTTCAATTGAGGTAAAACTTACCTGCGACCGCCACCGTGGGAGCCGCCTCCACCGTGGAAACCACCTCCACCATGGAAGCCGCCGCCACCGCGGACGGCGCCGCCGCCGAAGCTGTGGAAGCCACCGCCAACGGGTCCGCGCGCAACTGCGCCGCCGCGGAAGCCGCCACGTCCAACGAAGCCGGGCCCGCCGAACGGACGACCGTAGAAGCCGGGGTGTCCATAGAAGCCGTGGAACCACGGGCCGGCACCGATGAAGATGCCGCCGGAGAACCAGGAGGGACCGTAGTAGCCGTAGGGCGCGCAGGCATACGGGTAGTATTGATAATAGCCGTAGGCACAAACGGGAGGGGGACCAATGTAGGCGGGGCCGACTCCGACGGCCACCGGACCGACTCCGACTCCAACCGCGATTCTTTGAGCGTGCGCGTAAGACGCCGGGACCAGCAAAACCGCCGCTAAAGCAAGAACCTTGAGATATCGCATTTTCGTGGACCTCCTTTTGAGATCCGTAATCCTTATTTCGAACGACCGTTTTGATAGATTGCAGGAGGATTGCCAAACTGGACTTCACCTGGGGAATCTAGTAAGGCATTTAGTAGCAATAGGATACGGCTGGCGGTTTGTTTCATGGTGTTTCAGTCGACTATGAGCCGATGGTGGTTTTCGAGCGGCGGCGGTGGTTTTCGGCCAGCGGGCGCAAGGCGAGCGGAGTTGCGTGAAGACGGATGACAATTGCGATCGCGGCAGCGCTTCTTCGCGTGCTCTATGCTAAATTTCAGATGAGCGATGAATACAGGCGTCTACATCCAGGTGCCGTTCTGCCAGACGAAATGCACCTACTGCAATTTCCATACGGGAGTGGTGTCGCGCGACCGGTATCAGCCGTACGCCGAAGCGGTTTGCCGCGAAATCGCCGAATCCGGGCCCGAACTCCGCGATGCAATCGTCGATACGGTCTACGTTGGCGGAGGCACGCCGAGCCTGCTCGATCCAGCCGCGCTGGCGAAGATTCTCGACACGCTCCGGCGCTCTTACAGGACCGAACTGACCGAAGTCACGCTCGAAGCCGATCCGGAGACGATTTCGCCGATCAAAGCGTCCGCGTGGAGGGATGCCGGTTTCGACCGAATCAGCCTTGGGGTGCAGTCGTTTCACGACCGCGAGCTACGGGCTGCGGGCCGGATACATCGTCGCGAAGACATTTTCCGGGCCACCGACAGTCTTCGCGCCGGCGGGTTCCGAAACATAAGCATGGACCTAATCGCCGGGCTGCCGCATCAGACGCGCGAATCATGGGAGGAGTCGGTGAGCCAGCTTCTGCGCATATTTCCCGAGCATGTTTCGATTTACATGCTCGAGATCGACGAAGGCAGCCGACTGGGAAGGGAATCGCTCGCGGGCGGCGCGCGCTACAGCGCGGAGGCGATCCCGAGTGACGACGACATGGCGGATTTCTATGACTCGGCGTGTGCGCGCCTGAATGCCGCAGGCTACGAGCACTACGAGATTTCGAACTGGGGGTTGCCGGGCAGGCATTCGCAGCACAATTTGAAGTACTGGCGGCGCGAGCCGTATCTGGGTTTCGGCGCCGGAGCGCATTCGTTTGACGGCAGCACCCGCTGGGCGAATATTCACGATCCAGCGCGCTACGTGGTTTGCATCGAACAGGGAACCTCAACCCGGGAACAAACAGAAACTCTGATGCCGTGGCACGCGCTGGCCGAAGAGTTTTTTCTCGGATTGAGGCAGCTCGATGGAGTGGATCTGGGACGCATCGAGCGGGATTACAGCGCTCATGTGCCGGACCGTGTGGAGGTGCTGAAGGGTCGTATCGACATCCTGCGCTCGCACGGTTTGGTCGAGCTGGATGGCGAGCGGCTGCGCATTGCGCCGAGTCGCCTGACGGTGTCGAATGAAGTTTTCGTGGAGTTGCTGGGCTAAGAGAAATCGTCCGCCGGGGAGAGCCGAAGAGAGATTCTTCGATTGCGCGTCCCGATCGGAGATCGATAAAGCCGATCGCCGGGAAGAATAAAGCAGCGGGACGCTCCGCTCAGAATGACGACTCGGCGGCAGGGTACGCCGGGTCGATGGGTTTGGCGTCGCCAAGAATCCGCGCCGGGCACAGCATACTGTGCCCCTACCGAGCAAGACGGTGGCACAGAGAAGCGCTAGTTTTCGAGGCCGAGGGAGCGGATTTTGGTGAGGAGAGTCTTGTAGGAGACGCCGAGGCGTTCGGCGGCGCGCGTTTTGTTCCACTTCGCTTCGCGCAGCGCATTGTGAATCTTGAAGCGCTCGACATGAGCGACGGCGCGCTGCGACACTTCATCGAGCGGGCCTTCCCACAGGAACTGTTCTTCGAGCATTCCCTGGGGCAGCTCCGCGGGCTCCGGCTTGGCGGCGGGCAGTTGCAGGGCCTCTGCGTCGATTCCGGCCCCATTTGCCAAGATGGAGGCGCGCTCGATGGTGTTTTGCAACTCGCGGACATTGCCCGGCCACGAGTAGCCGCGGAGGCGCGCGCGGGCGTCGCCAGTCAATTCGAGCGAAGGCTTGCGGAACTCGCGCTTGAAGCGCTCAAGGAAATGCTCCGCCAGCAGCAGGACGTCTTCGCCGCGTTCGCGGAGCGGCGGAATCGTGATGGGCACGGCCGCGATGCGAAAATACAAATCTTCTCGGAACTGTTTTTCGGCGATAGCGGCGCGAAGGTCTTTGTTCGTCGCGGTGATGACGCGGACGTTCACGTCGATTTCCTGCGTTCCGCCGACGCGCTCGAAGCGCCTCTCCTCGAGAACGCGCAGGAGTTTGCCCTGAATCGCCAGCGGCAAGTCGCCGATTTCGTCGAGGAACAGAGTGCCGCGATGCGCGAGCTCGAGTTTCCCCATCTTTCGCGCGCCCGCGCCGGTGTACGCGCCGCGTTCGTGCCCGAAAAGCTCATTTTCGACCAAGCCTTCGGGAATCGCCGCGCAGTTCAGGGCCACGAAAGGTTGTTCGGCTCGCGGGCTGAGGTGATGGATTGCCCGCGCGAAGAGCTCCTTCCCCGTTCCGCTTTCGCCAAGCAACAGAACTGTTGAATCCGTAGCGGCGACGCGCTGCGTGATCTGGCTTGCTTCCTTCATGGCCGGATGCTCGCCGACAATCCGAGGAAAGCCGTAGCGAGCGGCGTATTCCTCGCGGAGGAGCAGGTTTTCGCGCAGCAACTCCTGCTGGCGGGCCGCACGCTCGAGCAAGAGCTTCAGGTGGTCGAGGTCCACCGGTTTCTGAATGAAATCGAACGCGCCCTCTTTCATCGCCATGACGGCTTCTTCGACCGAGCCGTAGGCAGTGACGAGAATGAAGGGGAGAGTCGGCTCGACGCGCTTTGCTTCGCGCAGCACTTCGAGTCCCGAGCTACCGGGAAGTTTCAAATCCGAAAGCACCAGCTGGTAGCGGCGGCTGCGAACTTTCGAGATTGCGGTAGTCCCATCGGGCGCTTCGTCGACGGTATAGCCCGCGCGTTCGAGCGCCTTTCGGAGCATGGCCCTCAGCTCGGTTTTGTCTTCGACAAGGAGTACAGGTTCCATCGCGGAGAAGTTTCTAGCGGGCCCAGCCCGGATCGCCGCCGGCTTTGTGCAGATCGTCTTCGGCGTCGGAGATGGCCTGCTTGTCTGCTTCGACCTGTTTTTTCTTCGCGTCGATATCGGCGACTTTCTTGTTGTAGGCGGCGCCGAGAGGCTGGTTGCTCGTTTGATCCTGCTCGGCTTTCATGGGGTCTCCGTTGTAATACTGGACTTCGGCCACTCCGGCTTCCCGCTGCAGCACGTCGAGCTCGGCCTGGTCCTGCTCGAGCTTGTGGCGGAGACCGGCGAACCTTTCACGCCATGCCTTTTCATCTGATGGCGGCTTGGCGTTTGCCTCGGCCCCTCCCGCACCTTGTGATGACGCCGGAGCGGTGGATCCCACCGCCGATATGCCGCCTGCGACCGGCAGGTCATCATTCGTGAAGATTTTGGAAGCCTTTGGCGCTTCCTTCTTTTGCTCGCGCGCCTTCCGGGCGGCGTCGGCAAGGACGTCCTTCCGAGGTGAAGGCGCCGGAGACACCGCCTGAGCCGGTGGCGCGGACGCCTGCGTGGAGCCTTGCGTCTGCTGCTGATCCTGCCGGGGATTTGGCCGGCACCGACCGATTCCCGGGAACACAAGAATCGCGGCGACAAACCAGAGAATCCTGCGCATACCTAGGCCTCCCAAGGCGCACCAAAGCACGCCCTCTAGGAGTTTAGATGCGGGCTGCCTCGGAGGGGAATAGCGACGGCGAGGGCTCCTGCCTCAAAGGTAACCACAGGATGAAGTCGGCCCCGCCACCCGGCCGGTTGCGGGCCTCAATGCTACCGCTGTGCTGGAGAGCGACTTTTTGCACGACCGCGAGGCCAAGGCCCGTGCCATCGGCCTTGGTCGTATAGAACGGAAGGAAGATTTTGGGCAGGTCATGCTCGGGAATGCCCGGCCCGTTGTCCGACACGCAGATGCGTTGCCATCGGCGGCCTCCAAGCTCTTCCGCGCTGCCTGAGATGGTGACTTGGGGGGATATCCCGGCCCCGCGGGCTGCTTCGGCCGCGTTGCGCGTGAGGTTGACGAGCGCCTGCCGGAGAAGCGCTTCATCGCCCGGCAAGTCGACGAATGCGCCTTCGCAAGCGACATTGCACTGCGGAACGGCCTCGTGCAGCTCCTCGGCTACGCGTTCGACGACGGACTGCATCGGGACCGTCTCGTAGCAGATTTCGAGGGGTTTGGCGAAGCGCAGGAATTCAGTGACGACGTGCGTCAGCGCGCGGGTTTGGTCGAGGATGCGTTCGGCCGATTCGCGAATGTCGCCGGGCGCCGACTCGCTGCGGATCATTTGGGCGTAGCCGGACACCGTCGCGAGCGCGTTCTTGAACTCGTGGGCGATTCCGGCGGACATTTCTCCGAGCGCCGCAAGGTTTTCCTTCCATCGAATCTGCTTTTGCAGGGCGGCCAACTCCGTCAGATCGCTCATCAGGCAAAGCGCGCCGCTGACCTTTCGGTCCGGCTGTCCCGGACGCGGGGAACGGACCGAACGGTAGATCGGCGAGATGGTGACGCCCAAGTGCCGAACCTCGCCATGGGTGGTGAGGTGCTCCACTTCGCTGCGATGGAATGTTCTGCCGTCGTGAAGGCAGGCCGTGAGCATGCGGGCGAGGTCCGAATCGGCGCCAAGGATTTCCTTGTACGACCGGTAGCGCACGGGACGGACGCCCAGCGCCTCTTCGGCCGCCGGGTTCGTGGAGCCGATCGCCCCCGTGGCATGGACGAGCAGCAGACCCGTGGGCATGTTTCGAGTGACTTCCTCGGTCAGCCGCTCGGATTCCTGCGCGCGTTCCTGGGCCAGGAGATGCAGGCGCGCCAGTTCCTTCTCCTGCGAGCGCAGCTTTTCGATCACACCCTGCATCGACGCGGCCATAAACGCAGAGGCATTTTCCGAGTCTGCCTTCGGACTGGCCCACGCGTCGACGCGAGCGACGGCTTGCCCGCGAAGAAACTTTCGGATCAGGACCGCTAGCAGCATGACGGAGCCGAGAAGGATTACAAGGGTGATCGCGGCGTAGACGGCCCCGGCGTGCGTCATCATCGGAGGATGCGAAGACAGTGCGTGCGTCGCGTTCATCGCAGATTCTCTCTCCACATCATCTCACCATGAGGAGCGACTGATACCAGTTCACGACGGGTGTGCCAAAGAAGACAACCAACAGAGCGGCCATTCCCAGGAACGACCCGAACGGCAACTCGTAGTTCGATCCCTTACGGCGCACCAGAATGTAGACGATCCCCAAAATGCTGCCGAGGAGGGAGCCCGCAAAAATCGTGAGCAGGGTGCGCCTGATTCCCAGAAATGCGCCAGCCATGAGCATCATCTTCACATCACCCAGGCCCATGCCTTCGCGCTTGCGGAGCCGGAAATAAACTTCGGACACGAGCCACAAAAGACTGCTTCCGAGAGCCGCGCCGAATAGGGCGTCGGCCAGCGAGACGACAGGCGCCGGGGGAGGGAAGGCAAACAGCCTGTTCGCCACCCAAAGCGCTGTCCCGTCCGACGGGCGCGTGAACAGACTGAGCGCGAGACCGAGTCCGAAGCCGGTGTAGTTGACGACGTCCGGCAGAATCCGTTCGCGCAGGTCGGTGAAGACCAGCACGATGATCAGCGCCGAAAACGTGGCCCACTTCAGAGTCTCGGGCGTGAGGCCGAATGCGCGGTAGCTGCACCAGAAGAGCGCTGCGGTGAGCAGTTCGACCAGCGGATAGACCGGCGAAATCTTCGTCTTGCAGGTGCGGCATTTGCCGCCGAGAAAGAGATAACTCAGGACCGGAATATTGTCGTACGGGCGGATGGGCGTGCCACATTTGGGGCACGCCGAAGCCGGCTTGACGATCGACTTTCGCTCCGGAATCCGGACAATGCAGACGTTCAAGAAGCTGCCAATGATCAGCCCGAAGAGGAAGACGAATGTGCCTATAAGAGTCGCGAGAGCCACCAGTTGAATCTGCCATAGCGCCCGTCCACTCTCAAGCCGCACCGCCGAGAGCTTGCCGGACTGCTAACGGTGGACTGCTATACTGATTGCCTTCGTTTCATGAGGTGGCAGCGTGAGGAAGGGCAAGCGGAAGGATTGGTCGTTACGCATTCGTCGCGGCAGGGCGCGCGACATTCCGGTCATTCTCGGGCTGATCCGCGGTTTGGCCCAGTACGAGCGGCTGACACACGAAGTTCGGACCAGCGAAAAACGGCTGCGCCGCGACGGCTTCGGCCCGCGGCGTTACTTCGAAACACTGATCTGCATGCGAGGCGGCAGGCCTGTCGGCTTCGGGCTCTATTTTTTCGCCTATTCTACATTCGCGTGCCGGCCGACGCTGTATGTGGAGGATCTATTCGTGCTCCCGGAGGAGCGTGGCCGGGGTGCCGGGAAGGCGCTGCTCGCCGCTCTTGCGCGCGTGGCTGTGCGAAAAAAGTGCGGCCGGATGGAATGGGCAGTCCTTCATTGGAATGTGCCGGCGATTCGGTTCTATCGCAGAGTCGGGGCAAAGCTGAGGAAGGACTGGATTCTGACCCGCCTGACGGGTGCGCCCCTTCGACGTCTGGCGAGCGGCGGTTAGCCGGATCATGTTCTGGTTCGAGCAGAGAGTCCGCCGGTACGAGCAGATGCGCTTCGATCAGGAGCCGCGGCGCCGCACGCTGCCCTTCACGTGGGGGCTCGAGCACATCGGCGGCGACGCTGGCGACGCCAATCCGCGGGCTTTCCTCGATCGATTCGCTGCGGAGACGGTGTCGCAGAGCGACGCCTGGTACGCAGGGACGCCCGCCGATGATTACCGACTCGACGGCGGCGTGCTGACGTTCACCAGCGCGATCGCGTCGCCTTGGCACGAAAACGATCGAGTGCACGCCCAGGTGTTTCGTGGCAGCCGCCCGGGGGCCGCCGTTGTGGTGCTTGCACAGTGGAACGCACGATGGGAAGAGCAGCAGAGCGTCTGCCGCTGGCTCAACCGCCTCGGGATCACTGCGGTCAAGATGAGCCTTCCGTATCACGACCGCCGGGCGATACCAGGCCATCCGCGGGCGGACCACCTGGTTGGCCCTAATATCGGGCTTACGCTGCAGGCAAACCGCCAGGCGGTTGCCGACGTTCGCCGGACTCTGCGCTGGCTCGAGCAGCAAGGCTACGACCGGCTTGGAATCCTCGGCACGAGCATCGGCTCGTCCGTCGGGTTCATCACCCTATGCCACGAGCCGGCGTTGCGCGCGGGAGCCTTCCTGCACGCTTCGACGTACTTCGGCGATGTGGTCGCGAACGGCCTGACGACGACGAACGTCTGGCAGTCAATTGCGCCGGAGGTCTCGCCGGAGGAGATTCGCCGCTACTGGTCGCCGATCAGTCCTTTTCCGTATATTCCCAGGCTTCGTGGCGCGGAGAAGAAGATTCTTGCGATTACGGGGCGCTACGACCCGACCTTTTGGCCCGAGTTTACCGCGGCTTTCTTCCAAAAATTACAAGGCGAGGAGATTGGATTCGAGAGCGTCTGGCTTCCGTGCGGGCACTATTCGCTTGGTGTTGCGCCGTTCAGTTATATAGCGGGGTATCGGTTCGGAAAGTTTCTTCAGCGGGCGCTTGCCAGATAAGAAGCGGCGTACCGCAGGGCAGGTGGACTCTCGACGCAATGCCAAGCACTTGCGCCAGGCACAGCATGCTGTGCCCCTACGGAAGAGAGACGACTCGTGGCAGCCGAGTTGCGGGTATCACCTGACGAGTCAGCGCAGAATCGCGGCGAATTTACTCGAGGCGATGGCGTGGGCGACGGCTTCGATATCCGGGGCGAGCGAACGGTCCGCGTTCACGGCCGGGGAAATCGATCGCACGATGTCGTACGCGCCGCGCGTCTCGGGCCCAGTACGAAGCGGCGCGAGGAGATCGATTCCCTGGCACGCCGCCAACAGTTCGATCGCGAGAACGTTTTGCAGGTTGGCAATCATGGGCGCGATCCGGCGGGCCGCGCCCATGCCCATCGAGACGTAGTCCTCCTGGTTCGCCGAGGTGGGAATGGAATCGATCGAGTGGGGAACTGCCAGTGTCTTCATTTCGCCGGCGAGCGCCGCCGCCGTCACCTGCAAAATCATGAAGCCCGAGTTGAGCCCCGCTTCACGCACCAGAAAAGCAGGTAACTGGCTCGTCTGCGGGTTTGTCATCTGCTCGATGCGCCGCTCGGAAATTCCACCGAGCGTCGCGAGCGCGACGGCCATCTGATCGGCAGCCATGGCAAGCGGCTGGCCGTGAAAGTTGCCCCCGCTAACGACTTCGCCTGAATCCGCAAACACGAGCGGATTGTCCGTCGCGCTGTTGATCTCGATCGCGAGGGTGGCGCGAATCTGCGTGAGCGCCTGGCGGACGGCCCCGTGCACCTGAGGCGCACAGCGCAGACTATATGGATCCTGTACGCGGGGGTCCTTGACGGCCGAACGGTGCGATTCGCGAATTTCGCTGCCGCGATTCAGCCGTTCGAGATTGCGGGCCGTCTCCGCATGTCCTGGATGCGGACGCACTTTCGCGATGCGCGCGTCAAACGCCGCGGGGCTTCCGCGCAGCGCGTCGAGCGAAAGTGCGACGGCTACATCCGCCGTGTCGGCAGCAATCTCCGCGTCGCGGAGCGCGAGGGCGAGAAGAGCCAGCATCGCCTGGGTACCGTTGAGGAGCGCAAGACCCTCTTTCGCCTCGAGAACGAGGGGCGCGATTCCGGCTGAACGCATTGCTTCGCCGCCGAGCATGCTGCGGCCGTGATAAGTCGCTTCGCCTTCGCCGATGGCCACCTGCGCCAGATGCGCGAGCGGCGCGAGGTCCCCGGATGCGCCCACGGAGCCTTGCGAGGGAATCACGGGGTGCACGCCGCAGTTCAGCATGGCGATGAGCGTATCTCCGACGAGTGGCCGCACGCCCGAAAATCCCTTGGCAAGCGCGTTCGCCCGCAAGGCAAGCATAGCCCGCGTCGCGTGCTCATTCAGCGGAGTGCCGACACCACAGGCGTGGCTGCGCACCAGATTGAGCTGAAGATGGCGGATCTCGTCCCGTGAAATCCGCGTGGCGGCCATTTTCCCAAAGCCCGTGTTGACGCCGTAGACGGCCGTGTCTGATTCGATGAGGCGCTCGATCACCGCCCGCGAGGCGTTCATTTTCTCTCGAGCTCCGGGCGAGAGTTCCGCGGACGCACCATCGAACACGACGGCGTAGAGATCATCGAGCGTCAGGCGCTCACCGTCGATCGGTAAGGTTCTCATGAATTAGGGGTCGGGCGCTTCGGCGCCATCGGGAAGTACTTCCGGTATTTTTCCGGGAGGGATTTCGGCCGGCCCCGGCGATCGCAGACGACATGAAAAGTTTCGCCGGTGGCAATCAGCTCGCCCGAGGATTGATTGAGAATCTCGTATGCGAACCGAATCGTGCGTTTCTGCGATTGCGTGACACGCGTGCGGACGATCAGCAGGTCATCAAATCGCGCGGCGCGCTTGTACCGGCAGGAAGCCTCGACGACGACGATGAAGCTGTCGTCCTCGGTCTCCATCTGCTTATACTCAAAACCGAGCTGGCGGCAGAACTCAACTCTTCCGATCTCGAACCAGGTGAAGTAGTTGCCGTAGTAGACGACGCCCATCTGGTCGGTTTCGGCATATCGCACGCGGAGAATCGTATCGGCGTAATGTGTCATCGGCTTCCAAGCCGCAGGCTCACCGCGAGCCAGTCTCCAATGGGCAGTTCCACAGAGAGATAGCCATTGTCTTGTGAACCCACATAATCGAGGAAAGGCTTCAAAACCGTCGGGCTGAGGTTCACATTATCCGCGACGACGAGCGCGCCCCCTCGGAGATGCGGCTCAATGACCTGCAAAACTGGCAGGTAGAGGAGGCGTTCAAGTACCGCGTGTACGGACGGGGAGGTCATCGTGCAGGCATGAGCCATAGTGTTCCTTCCGCTGTTATTCGCGGGGCCCACTCCATTTCGGCCGGCGCTTTTCGAGGAAGGCCGAGACTCCTTCGCGGAAATCCGGAGTCGAACGAATGTCGGCGTTCGTTTCGATCGCATTTTCGAGTTCTGCACGGACGGCCGCCCTATCGAAGTTGACGAGTAGTTTCTTGGTCTGAGCGACCGCAGTGGGGCTTGCCGTAAGCAGAAGGGCCGCGATTTCCCGCGCGCGTGCCATTAGGGATTCCGTCGGAACGATCTCCGTGACAAGTCCTATTCGGTAGGCTTCGGCCGCGTCCAGGATTCTTCCGGTCAGGAGCAGGTCCCGGACGTGCCTGTCGCCGATTCGCCGTCGCAGGAAGACCGAAACCAGAGCGGGGACGAAGCCGAGTTTCACCTCAGTGTATCCGAATTTGGCCTCGGGAACAGCGAGCGTGAAATCAGCCAGTGTCGCGATACCACAGCCGCCGGCGATAGCCGCGCCGTTCACCGCCGCGATGATGGGCTTGGGAAAACTATAGAGCCGGTACAACAGTTTCGTGACCCGCCGCGCGTCTTCCAGATTTTTCTGCTGCGTCTGTCGCGCAAGGACCTGCAACTCGTCGAGATCCATCCCAGCGCAGAAGGCTTTCCCCGAGCCTGTAATGATGACGACCCGCGCGCGCCCCATTTCGGCCTGCTCGAGCGCACCGAGCAGATCTCCGATCATTTGCGCCGAAATCGCGTTGCGCTTCTCCGGAACGGTGAGCGCAATCGTTGCGATCTCATCGTCGGACTGAAATGTCAGTGTTGGATAGCCCATTTTTTCGACGCTCCAGCAGCTAATTCGGCTTCGCGGTCTCGGAATCGCGCGCGTATTTCTCGCGCAGTTCATGCGTCATGGCGCAGGCGACCGCGAGCGATTTCGTGTCGATGCCGGTTGCCACGCCGCGCGCCGCGAGGGTCGCGAGCACGGTCTCGGTGGGAATATTACCCACGAGCGTGTCGCCTGCAAAGGGGCAACCGCCAAGGCCCGTGAGAGCGCCATCGAATCGCCTGCAGCCCGCCTCGTATGCCGCGAGAATTTTCTCAACAGCGCGATCTGGCCGGCTGTGAAGATGCAGGCCGATCTCAACGCCGGCAACGCAGTCCTTCACGGCCAGATAGAGGCGCGCGACGTCTTCCGGAGACGCGGTTCCAACCGTGTCCGCAAGCGAGACCGTGCGAACGCCGACATCCTTGAGCCATACGAGCGTCTCCTCGACGATTTCCGGCCCCCACGGTTCGTCATATGGGTTCCCGAAAGCCATCGAAATATAGACGACGAGCCGCCGTTTCGCGGCCTTGGTATCCCGGTAAAGCTTTTGAACGAGTTCGCGCGACTCCCCGCGAGACATATTCGCATTTGCGCGGCGAAAGTAGGCCGAGATCGAGTACGGATAGCCGATCGTGGTCACGCCAGGAGCCGCGAGGGCCCGCTCAAGCCCTTGCGCGTTGACAACGATGCCGATAATTTCCGGCGTCTCCCCGGACGGCAGTTTCGCGCGGCTCAGCTCTTGCATCACCCCTTCACTATCGGCCATCTGCGGTACGTGTTTTGGCGATACGAAACTGACGGCGTCGATGTGACTGAAGCCGAGTGTGACCAGTTGCGTCAGATATTTGATTTTCTCCGCTGTCGGAATGACTTGCGGCAAGCCCTGCCAGGCGTCGCGAGGGCACTCGACGATTGTTACGCCCGTGTCCGTCATGTGATGGGCGCCCAAGGGTTTTGATAGATGTGCGTCGCCCACCACAACAGGAAAATTCCAACGACAACCGAAAGCGCCATCAGCCCTGGAAACAGCGGCGGGATCTGGCGCCGTATCGCTTCGACGATCGCCAGAATCGCCGTAATTCCGACGCCGACGCAGCCGGCATAAAACGAGACCTCATAGACAAACCACAGCGCAGAGGCGGGAAATGCCTCGTGCGCAAGCGCGAAGGACGCAAATAAGGCAAGGGCAGATGGTGCGATGAACAACAGAGCGAGAGCAAGCGTGCCGGAGCCGCCAATGATCCGATCCCGTGTGATCGTGCCCATTTAGGTTTGAAAGACCCCGGTCTTGAATTCCCGAACTTCCGGGTTTAGCGCGGCGGCTTCGAGAGCCTCGATGAGCGCTTCCCGCGTGTGGGCTGGATCGATGATGGCGTCGACCCATAGCCGCGCGGCGGCGTAGCGCGGGTCGGTCTGGTGCTCGTAGGTGGCGCGGATCGATTCGTACAGCTCCTTCTTCTCCGCGGCGCTCAGTTTCTTCCCTTCGCGCTCGAGTTGCTTGATCTTGATTTCAACCAATGTCCCGGCGGCGGAGTCTCCGCTCATCACCGCGTATCGTGCAGTGGGCCATGCAAAGATGAACCGCGGGTCGTAGGCCTTGCCGCACATGGCGTAGTGGCCGGCGCCAAAGCTGCCCCCGCAGATCACGGCGATCTTAGGCACCACACTGTTCGCGACCGCGTTGACCATCTTTGCGCCCGCGCGGATGATTCCGCTCCACTCGGCGTCCTTGCCGACCATGAAGCCGTTCACATCGTGAAGAAAAATGAGGGGGACGAGATTCTGGTTGCAGTCGAGGATGAAGCGCGCCGCCTTGTCCGCCGACTCGGTATAGATCACGCCACCGAACTCGATCCGCTTCTCGCCGGTTCCGGGCGCGGAAACGGTGACATTTTTCTTCTGGTTCGCGACGATCCCAATCGCCCAGCCTCCAATCCTTGCGTACCCGCACACGAGCGTCTGTCCGTACTCGGCGCGGTATTCGTCGAAATGGCTGCCGTCCACGAGCCGCGCGATGATCTCGCGCATGTCGTATTGCCTGGCGGGATCGCCCGAGAAGATGCCATAGACTTCCTCGGCAGAGTACGCGGGCGCCTCGGCCGGTTTGTGATCAAACGGGGCGCCGGGCCGGTGACCCATCTTGTCGACGAGCGCGCGCACGCGAGAGATGCACGCGGCATCGTCTGGCTCGCGGAAATCGACGGTGCCGCTGATCTGTGCATGCATCTGGGCGCCGCCCAATTCTTCGGCGGAGGTTTTCTGGCCGATGGCCGCCTGCACGAGTGCCGGACCGGCGAGGAAAAGGCCGCTACCTTCTGTCATCAGGATGTGATCGCACATCACGGGCAGATACGCGCCGCCCGCGACGCACATCCCCATAATCGCAGTAATCTGCGGAATACCCATCGCACTCATCACGGCGTTGTTGCGGAAGACGCGGCCAAAATCATCGGTGTCCGGGAAAACATCTTCCTGGAGTGGCAGAAAAACGCCCGCGGAATCGACGAGGTAGATTGTCGGAATGCGGTTTTCGATCGCGACGTTTTGCGCGCGGATCACCTTCTTCGCGGTCATGGGGAAGAAGGCGCCGGCTTTCACCGTCGCGTCATTGGCGATAATCATCACGCGGCGGCCGGCGACGCGTCCAAGGCCTGTGATGGCACCGGCCGCAGGTGCGCCGCCCCATTCCACGTACATGTCGTACGCGGCGTAGAGGCCGAGCTCGAAGAATTCCGTTCGCGGGTCAATGAGCTTGGCGATGCGCTCGCGGGCGGTCAGGCGGTTCTTCCTGTGCTGCGCCTCGGTGGCCTTAGCGCCACCTCCCTGGCGGATCGTTTCCTCTTCATTCTTGATTTCGGTTAGGCGATCGACCATCGCGCGGCCGTTCTTCTGGAACGCGGGAGCTTGCGGATCGACTGGTGTCCCAATTGGGGTTGCGCTCGCGGGTTGCTCTTCTTGACGGCCTGCTGTTCGCTCCGCCAAGTCAGACTCCGCGCGGGGCGGCCGCGACCCGCTGCCGGATGAAGTCGACGATGGCTTGCGTTGTGGTGCCGGGAAGAAAGACTTCGGCGACGCCAGCTTTCTTCAGATTTGGGATGTCGGCCTCGGGGATAATGCCTCCGATCAGGACGGTCACATCCATCATGCCCTTAGCTCGAAGAATATCCATCAGCCGCGAGCAGAGAGTGTTGTGCGCGCCGGAAAGAATCGAAAGTCCGATCACGTCCACATCTTCCTGGGCCGCCGCCGAAGCAATCATTTCGGGCGTCTGGCGCAGGCCGGTGTAGATCACCTCCATCCCGGCGTCACGCAGTGCTCGCGCGATCACTTTGGCCCCGCGGTCGTGGCCATCGAGCCCTGGCTTTGCAATCAGCACCCGTATCTTCTGCTCCGGCATGTTTCGGAAAGAATACTTCAAAACCGTCTGAAATGTCTTTCCCGCGGCTTGCGTTCGCCAATCAGGTAATGATGGCTTCTTCGTGGACGCCAAAGACCTGTCGAAGGGCGTCGCAGATTTCGCCGAGCGTGGCATAGGCTTTCGCTGCTTCGTAAAGGTACGGCATCAGGTTCTCGCTGCCGGCAGCGGCTTTGCGGAGAGCGCCGAGGCGCCGTTCGATCTCGTCGTTCGACCGCTCCGCGCGCAGGCGCCGCAGGCGATCGGACTGCCGCTCGGCGACCGACTCGTCGATGCGCAGGATCTCGATCGGTTCTTTGTCCGTGACGTAGTCATTCACGCCCACGACGATCTTCTCTTTGCGATCGACCGCCATCTGATAGCGATACGCCGCGTCGGCGATCTCGCGTTGCGGGTAGCCGCACTCAATCGCCGCGACCATACCGCCCAGTGCGTCAATCTTTTCGATGTAGTTCTGCGCTGCGTCGTCGATTTCGTTGGTCAGAGTTTCGAGGAAGTACGATCCGCCAAACGGGTCGGCCGTATTTGTGACGCCGCTTTCGTGGGCCAGAATCTGCTGGGTGCGCAAGGCGATTGTCGCGGCCGATTCGGACGGAAGAGCCCAAGCTTCGTCCAGGGAGTTCGTGTGCAGCGACTGCGTGCCGCCGAGCACTGCCGCGAGAGCCTGGGCTGCCGTGCGCACGACGTTGTTGTAGGGCTGCTGCGCGGTAAGCGAGCAGCCGGCCGTTTGGGCATGGAAACGCAGCGCCCAGGAGCGCGGATTCTTAGCGCCAAATCGCTCGCGCATGACCTGGCACCAGATACGCCGGGCGGCGCGATATTTCGCTATCTCTTCGAAGAAATCGTTGTGCGCGTTGAAGAAAAACGAAAGCCGGGGCGCAAATTCGTCGATGTCGAGGCCGCGTTCCAGACATGCCTCGACGTATTCAATACCGTCTCGCAGCGTGAACGCGAGTTCCTGAATCGCCGTCGCGCCGGCCTCGCGAATGTGGTAGCCGCTGATCGAGATCGGATTGAACTTCGCCGTGTGTTTTGCACCGAACTCAATCGTGTCCGTCACGAGCCGCATCGACGGCGCAGGCGGGAAGAGGTATTCCTTCTGCGCGATATATTCCTTTAGGATGTCATTCTGGAGCGTTCCCGAAAGCTTTCGCCAATCGGCACCCTGCTTCTCCGCTACCACAAGGTACATCGCCCAAACGGCCGCCGCGGGCCCATTGATCGTCATCGACGTGGTGACATCGGCGAGCGGGATCCGGTCGAAGAGGGCTTCCATATCCGCAAGCGAACCGATCGCGACGCCGCATTTCCCGACCTCGCCTTCCGACATCAGATGGTCGGAGTCGTAGCCCATCAAGGTCGGGAGATCGAAGGCTACGGAAAGCCCGGTCTGCCCCTGTGCGAGCAGGTATCGAAATCGGCGGTTTGTGTCCTCTGCGGTTCCGAACCCCGCAAACTGCCGCATGGTCCAAAGCCGGCCGCGGTACATCGTGGGATGGATACCGCGCGTATAGGGAGGCTCGCCAGGGGACCCGAGATCACGCTCAGGAATCCAGTCGACGAGGTCAGCGTTCGTGTAGAGCCGCCGAACGGAATAGCTCGATACCGTCGTGAAATCGGCGGCGCGCTCGGGTGAGTTGGCGAGCGCACGTCTAAGGGTTTTCTCTTCCCATGCGCGCGGGCCGCCAGAGCGATTCTGACGGGCCTCGAGAGCGGGATTGGATGTGGCCTCCCGCCTCTCATCGCCCTTATCCTTCATTGCCAGCCTCGATCAGTGCCCTGCTTGTGCGTCGGCGTCTGGGGTGCCGGGAATGTTTGGTTCGCGATGGATGCTTCCGGCCTTAGCGTCAGCCACCGTGATGTGATGGACGTCAAGCGTGCGGCCCATGGCCTGATTGAAGTTCAACTCCGCCTCGATCAGGTTAATTCGGTCGCGCAGCTCCGTGCCTTCAGCAACCGTGAGGAGCTGCTGCTTTTGGACCACAGTGAAGGCCGTCGAGGTGCCGAGCTGGAGCCTTTTCACCTCGTCGTCGTAGCTCTGCTGTTGGAGGATCCGCGCCTGCTCGGCGGCCGTGATGGCGGCCCGATCTTGTTCGAGTGTGATCAAAGCCTGGCGGACGTTAAGCACGATCGTACTCTGTGTTTGCAGGTATTGCACCTGCTGCTGCCGTTCGTTGAGTTGTGCGGTGGCGTTCTGCGCTTGCGCCGCCCGATTGCGGATCGGCAAAGTGATGTTGATGCCGGCTTCCAGTGTGGGATATGTCGCATTGATCATGCGGTTCAAGTCATCGCCGAGTCCACCAGGGAAAGTAAAGGGCGAACTGAGTGCCAATGGTTCAAATAAGGGTCCGACGGGCGGCCCCAAATCGACGGGGGTTCCTGTGGCATCGACGATAGGAGACGCCGTATTGGGGGCAAACGCGCCTGTCGGTGCCGACGTCCTTTCGACTCCGCCCAGTCCGACCCCTTGGTATTCGCCGAACAAATTGACCGTTGGCAGCAGAGCATTTTTTGTAGCCTTCACTTCGATGCCGGCATTTTTCAGGTTCAGCGCCGCCTGCTCGAGTTCGGGTCGCTTTTGCCACGCTTCCTTCACTGCATCTTCCAGCGAGATGTTCTCCTCTTCGGGCGTGAAAAGGGCCGTTGTGGGGATGATTTCCACGCCCTTTAGCGTGGCTGCAAGCGGGTCTTTTGTAATGGCAACGAGCAATGTGGTCTCGTCGAGCAGTTGGGTGGTCTGGGCTTGAACCAGGGCTTGTTGATCGGTGGCGAGCTGCGATTGCGCGGTGATGACATCGAGAGGAGCCATCGTGCCGATCTCGAGTTGCTTCTTGTTGTTCTCGTAGAGCTGCTGATCCGCCGCGACGGCTACTTGCTCGACCTTTACGTTCTCGCGCGCGAATACGAGCTCCCAATAGTCGGTCGCTATTTGCGTGATGGTGGACATTACCTGCTGGGCGAACTGAGACTCGCCCACCTTTACCGTGTTCTTTGCCTCGATGATGTAGCGGACATTGGGAAGTTTCCCAAAGCCATTCAGCAGGGGCTGGGTGATCTGGACCGTCAAAGTGGACTGCAAGGCCGGGTTGAACAGGTTGATTGGGATACTGCTCGACGAACGCGAATTGTCGAAAGTGACTTGCGCCTGCGTGCCGGTCACAAAGCCCTGCGTATATTGAAAGTTCGCATTGAGCGTGTGGCTCGTTACATCAGGTGGGGGGCTCTTTTCGGGAGAGCCGCCTGAGGTGAGTGAACCAACCCCTGCGAAGAACGGGTTGTTCACGGGCGTGGCGGACTGCGTCGTGTTGATGCTGCTGGTTATCGTTGGGTCGAATGCGATCCTGCCGTTGGCCCCGGACTTCGCATAAAGCAGACTTGCCTCGTCCAGCCAGGGTACGTAGCGTTCGACGGCGATACTTAAGTTGTTTTCGAGCCCGAGCGAGACCGCATCTTCGAGGCTAAGCATAAGCTTGCCGTTGGAGATCAACTGCTCGACGCGCGGCGAGTTCGTCAGTCCCGGCGCGGGCGCATGAACCCCTATATAGGGGGCTATGACATTCGGGAACCACGACCTGCCTTTTGAGTAGTCTGGCCCGGTCGAAAACCCCAAGCTCCGAGCCGGAGCAGGGGGAGGCCCCTGGGTCGCGACGGGCGGCTGATATACAGGCGGCGATGCCGGCGACGCCATTTGAGGCTGCGCCTGCGTTTGCGCGTCTGGGGCGGGCGCTTGTTGGTTTTGGGCGTACACCGGTGAGATAAGCATGGAAGCCGCCGTCAAAAGCGCCATCGCTGCGTGTGTTAACCTTCGACTCATCGTGTTTTTCCTCTCCGAACCATCTCCGAACGATCGATTACGTTTCGGTGCGCCAGAGCCTAAACCATTGAAACGTGCGCGAGCGGCAATTTGTTTCAGAAACAATCCGTCTTGCAACGGATCGGTCAGATGTATCCCGATCGTATTTGACGTTGAAATGGGAGTTCAGGCGCTCCAAATATTAGCTTCCCAAACACTTTAGCGGGCGCTCGAAGTGCGGACGTAGCAGTGTAGCATCGGGCATACGGAGTGACAATTGGTGACAGCCGGTGGCGTCCTGAAATCAACCAGCGCTGTTTGACACTGGCTGCGGACTCGCACTACGATGACGGTGCATGTCTGCCGACTTCCCCTTTAGATTTCTTTGCGCCCAATTAGCCCGATCTGGCACGAGGCGCAGTGACGCCCGGGCTGGCGTGCTGTTGTTGACTTGCCTCGTCTTGGGATTTCTCCTAGCCCCTTGGGCCGTTGGAGCTCAATCAATTGACCAGGTTGTGGCACAGACCAAGGTCAACGGTTACGTCACGGATTTGGCTGGTGTATTGAGCCAGCCTGCGAAGGATCAGCTCACTGCGTTGTGCACCGAGGTGGACCAGAAAGCCCAGGCCCAGATCGCCGTCGTCACGATTAAGTCGCTCGGCGACCGGCCGATCGAGGACTATTCGATCGACCTTGCCACCCGTCTCGGCGTCGGGCCCAAGTCGAACCGCGGCGTTCTGATTCTCTTTGCTGTAGACGATCACCGGTACCGCTTCGAAGTCGGCTACGGGCTTGAGCCCATTCTTCCCGACGGGAAAGTCGGTGGCTTCGGTCGCGAGGCAGTGCCTTACCTCCGCGATAACAACTACGATGGCGCGATCCTTTTGATGACACGCCGCGTCGCCGACGTGATCGCCGCCGATCGAGGCGTCACGCTGACCGGTTCGTCTCCCCCGCCCCCTGAGAAGGAAAGAAGCTTTCCTCGGATTCCACTGATCTTCGTATTTCTGATCATCTATTTCATCTACTACGTGATACGGGGTGCGATGAGCGCAGGTGCCAGCTCGCGTTACCATCGGGGCGGCGGCTGGTGGATTGGACCCATGATCGGCAGTGGAATGGGTGGTGGCGGATGGGGCGGAGGATTTGGGGGTGGAGGCGGCGGAGGTGGAGGGTTTGGCGGTTTTGGTGGCGGATCATTCGGCGGCGGGGGCGCGAGCGGTAGTTGGTGACGGTCGATGAACCTGGTATTCGTTTTTTGAGAGGATCACACGTATGGAGTCCAAGCTCAGCGAACTGGTCGAGCGGCTGAAATCTGCGGCGGCCGGCAACTTGAAGGCCGCGGTCCTGTATGGCTCCGCCGTCTCCGGCGACTTTCACGAAAAGCACTCAGACCTCAATGTCCTCTGCATTGTCCAGAGCGCCGCGGCTGCCGATCTCGAGCAGCTTCACCCGGTAGCCGAATGGTGGACGCGGCAGGGAAATCCCGCCCCGCTCGTCTTCACATTTGACGAGATCGTTCGTTCCGCCGACGTTTTCGCCATCGAGCTTCTGGATATCAAGGCCCACCACCGCATGCTCTTTGGCGACGATCCGTTCGCAGGCCTGGATGTGCCGTTGCGCCTGCATCGCCTGCAAGTCGAGCGCGAGCTTCGCACGGATTGGCTCCGCTTGCGCCAAGCGATCCTGGCGGCGCCTCGGAAGCGAGACGTGCATCTCGGAATCATGCTCCGCTCCGTGTCGGCCTTCTGCGCGCTTTTTCGCCATGCCCTGATCGCGCTCGGCCAACCCGCCGCGCACAGCAAAGGCGAAGCCGTCGATGGAATCGCATCGCTCACGGGCGCGAACCCATCCGCGTTTCACACGGTTCTCGATTTCCGGGCAGGGAAGCGGAAGG
The DNA here is from genome assembly GCA_049523255.1 of Candidatus Acidiferrales bacterium. Taxonomy (GTDB): domain Bacteria; phylum Acidobacteriota; class Terriglobia; order Acidiferrales; family UBA7541; genus Palsa-295. Next base: position 164,675 of record JBEKNB010000003.1, read on the forward strand.
AGAAGGAGATCGATGTCGAGGCCACGCTGCAAACCTACCTGGAATTCGTCGAAGTTGTGACCAACGAGGTCGACCGGCGCCTCGATGTTTCCTAGCGTTATGCCCGGATGCAGGCCCTGTGTTAGATTTCTCGCCGGAGGTACGTCATGAAGGTAGCCCTCGTCATTCTGGCGGTTCTTGTGGTTCTTGCTTTGGTCGTGGGCGGCGCCTACGTCTCGAGCCGCAACCACATGGTCACGCTCAATGAGACCGTGAAATCCGACTGGGCGCAGGTGGACGTCGTCCTTCAGCGCCGCTCCGACCTGATTCCGAACCTTGTGGAGACGGTCAAGGGCTACGCAGCGCAGGAGGTGACCGTCTACGACGACATCGCCAAGGCCCGCGCCGCGCTGGGCGGCGCACAAACGCCGCAAGACAAGATTGCCGCGAATGGCCAGCTCGATGGCGCGCTCAGCCGATTGCTCGTGATTGTCGAGAATTATCCTCAGCTCAAGTCGAACGAGAATTTCCTGCGCCTGCAGGATGAGTTGGCCGGCACCGAAAACCGTATCGCCGTCGAACGCAAGCGCTACGACGACGCGATCCAGGATTACAACACCTTCATTGCCCTGTTCCCGAACAACATCTTCGCCGGCTGGGCTGGCTTCAAGCGCAACGACGCCTACTTTGCGGCGCCGGAGGCTGCGCGCGAGGTGCCCAAGGTGCAGTTCCCGGCTCCAGTGACCCACTGACGCGTTGGCTGCGAGCCGCGGGCCGCAGCTTGACCCGTACGGGCGGGCCGCGCTACGCTAGATTTGCGACCGCCAAACTGGATGAAACAGACCGTCCGAATCGCCGGGGGCATCAACGAGCTCTTCGGCACTCTCGATGAAAATCTGAAATTCTTCGAATCCGCCCTGCGTGTGACCACGCACCTGAAGGATAGGGATCTCGAAATCGAAGGCGAGCCCGAGCAGGTAAAGCGCGCCGCCCAGCTTCTCGACGCGTACAACGACCGTGTCCGTGAAGGGCGCATCCCGACGAGCCAGGAAGTGAAATCCCTGCTTCGTACCGCGGCCGACGAGCCGTCTTCCACGCTCCATGAGGCATTCTCGCCGACGCGCACTCGGGCGCTCGGTAAAAAGAGCATCGCGCCAAAGAGCACGAACCAACGCCGCTATATCGAAGCCCTGGAAACGTACGACATGGTTTTCGCCATCGGCCCCGGCGGAACCGGAAAGACGTACCTTGCGGTCGCGATGGCCGTCTCGGCGCTGCTTTCGAAGCAGGTCAACCGCATCATCCTCGCGCGCCCCGCGGTCGAGGCTGGCGAGCGGTTGGGCTTTTTGCCCGGGACGCTCCAGGAAAAGGTCGATCCCTACATGCGGCCCCTCTACGACGCACTGCACGACCTGCTCGAGGCGGACAAACTCGAGCGCTTCATAGAGAAGGACATTATCGAGGTGGCTCCGCTTGCGTTCATGCGTGGGCGCACGCTGAACGATTCCTTCGTTATCCTCGACGAAGCGCAGAACACGACAAGCGAGCAGATGAAGATGTTTCTCACGCGCCTGGGGTTCAATTCGAAAGCGGTAATCACCGGCGACGTTACGCAGATCGATCTCCCAGACGCGCGCCGTTCGGGTCTGATCGAGGCAATCGACGTGGTGGGCAAGATCGAAGGCATCGCGCTGGTCTATTTCGACGAGCGCGACGTCGTGCGCCACAGCCTCGTGCAGCGCATCATTAAGGCCTACGACGAATATGCGGGCGGGCAGCCGGCGTCCCGGAAGGCCTCTGCCGTCGCAAAACTGCCCGTTGAAAATCCGCGCCGCGATTAGCCACTCAGGTTAAACTCGCCGTTCCGTTCTGAACTACTTCGCTATGACCGCGACCATCGAAAATTGGGCTTCGCAGGTTCGCGCGGGCGATGTCCGCGCGATTTCCCGAGCCGTCTCCGCCATCGAGAACCGCGCGCCCGAAGCCGAAGAGCTTCTGCGGCAACTTTTTCCTTTCACCGGCGGGGCCTGTCGCATCGGCGTCACGGGGGCGCCCGGAACAGGGAAGAGCACCCTTGTCGACCGGCTTGCAGCCCAGTATCGCAGTGAAAAAAAGACCGTCGGCATCATCGCGGTCGACCCGTCGAGCCCATTCACCGGGGGCGCGATCTTGGGAGACCGCATCCGCATGCAGGGCCATGCGACCGACGAAGGCATCTTCATCCGCTCGATGGCTACGCGCGGCTATCTCGGCGGCCTCGCGCAGGCAAGTGGTGACGTCGCTCTCCTTCTCGACGCTGCCGGGAAAAAGATCATTCTCATCGAGACCGTCGGCGTCGGCCAGGGCGAAATCGAAATCGTCCGGCTCGCTGACTGCACCGTGGTCGTCCTTGTTCCCGGCATGGGCGACGATGTCCAGAATCTCAAGGCCGGTTTGATGGAGATCGGCGACATCTTCGTGCTCAACAAGTCCGATCGCGAAGGTGCGGACCGCTTCGAGCAGCAGCTCCGCGCGGTGCTGGACCTTGTGCCGGACCGCGACGGCTGGAAGCCGCCCATCGTGCGGACCGTTGCCACCGAAAACAAGGGCGTGGATGATCTCGCGCGCCAGATTGGCTTCTTCCGCGAGCATTTCGCGAACGCGCCGAATCGTCGCGCCCGGGAGATGGCTTACTGGAAGGAGTGGTTGCTACGGCTGCTTCAGGCGCGTCTGCTCGAACGCGTCGGAGCCGGTCGAATGACGGAAGCTGAATTCGATGCGCTGGCTTCCGCAGTCGCCGCGCGCACCAAGGACCCGTACGCGGCTGTGAACGAGATTCTGGCCCGTTCGGGATTGTCTTGAGGACCGGTATTTGAACTTTGAGGCCTCACCTGCTATTTTCTTTTTCTTGCCTTTTGGGGTTGTCCGCTCGTTGTTTTCGGAGCCAGATGAAACTCGGAGATCTTGAATTTCACATCATTGTGGCCGGGCGGGTCCTGCTCGACGGAGGGGCGATGTTTGGCGTGATTCCGCGTCCGCTGTGGGAGAAGAAGATGACTCCTGATGCGCGCAACCGCATCACGCTTTCGATGAACTCCCTATTGATTCATGCTGGGGGCAAACACATCCTCGTTGAAACTGGCGCGGGCGACAAGATGAATTCCAAGCTGCGCGATATCTATGGTCTTGATGCGCCCCGGCTGCTCGACGGTCTTCGCGGCTACGACCTGCGTCCCGAGGACATCGACATCGTCGTAAACACGCATCTGCATTTCGATCACTGTGGCGGCAATACCCGCCTCGAAAAGGGTGAAGTCGTGCCCACGTTTCCGAACGCACGTTACATCGTCCAGCGCGGCGAGTACGACCATGCCATGCACCCCAACGAGCGCGACCGCGCGAGCTATTTTCCGGAGAACTATGCACCAATCGAGTCCGCGGGAATGTTTTCGCTTCTCGAAGGAGACCAGATGATCGCTCCCGGCGTGGAACTCGTGCGCGTCCCGGGCCACACGGCGGACATGCAATGCGTGAAATTGACGGGCGGTGGCAAAACCGCGTTCCTCTTTGCTGATCTCGTGCCCACAACCGTACATCTCCCGCTTCCATGGATTATGGGTTACGATCTCTACCCGATGACGACGCTCGAAAACAAGAAACGATGGATTCCCGTTGCCGTCCAAGAAGGCTGGCTCGCGCTTTTCGCACATGATGCACGCGTCCCGGCGGCTTATCTGCGCGACCGCGACGGCCAATGGGAGCCCGAGCCGGTCACCGTTGATTAGATAGAGCGGCTTGGCCGCATCAGGAGAACACTCGGCTGAACATGGCGAAAACCAAGAAGCGGAGGCCAAAGAAGGAGACGGTCAAGATCGGCATCATCGGCGGCAGCGGCCTGTATCAAATGGCGGGCCTGACGGATACCCGCGAGGTTCGCATCAAAACTCCATTCGGGGACCCGTCCGATGCGCTTGTGATCGGAACCCTCGAAGGGCGTCGCGTGGCGTTTCTCGCGCGCCACGGCCGAGGCCATGTGCTTACGCCGAGCGAGATCAACTACCGAGCAAACATCTGCGCCATGAAACTGCTTGGCGTCGAGCAGATCATTTCCGTAGGCGCGGTTGGGTCGCTTCGCGAAGACCTGCCGCCGCTCGATTTTCTGATGCCCGATCAATTTTTCGACCGTACACGGGGCCGGGCAGCGACGTTTTTCGGGGGCGGCGTCGTGGCCCACATCGGCTTTGACAAGCCAACTTGCAAGCGCCTGTCGGAAAGGCTCGCGGCGGCCTGCGACCGTATCGGTGTGAAGGCACATCGCGGCGGTACCTACGTCTGTATCGAAGGCCCCGCATTTTCGACGCTGGCTGAGTCGCACACCTATCGCCAGCTTCGCTTCGACGTTATCGGGATGACCAACCTCACGGAAGCCAAGCTCGCCCGCGAGGCTGAACTTTGCTACGCTACGTTCGCAATGATCACGGATTACGATTGCTGGCATCCGCAGCACGACTCGGTGACCGTGGAAATGATCATCGGCTATCTGAACAAGAACACCGAGAACGTTCAGCGGGCGATTCGCGAAGCGGTTCGCGCACTCGGCGACGAACGCGAGTGCAGGTGCGGTTCGGCTCTGGCGCACGCGATCCTGACCGACCGCAAGCGAATTCCGGCGGTGGCCAAGAAGCGTCTCGCGCCGATCATTGGGAAATACATCTGACGCCGCTGTTCACGTCTTTGGGGCAGGGAACTACTCCTGAGATATGCGTGCAATCAAAACGCAGACCGCTTTTGCGCGCGGCCTGCTAAACAAATGGAACGCTCATGTCACTTCTAGTAGTCGGATCTGTCGCTTTTGACGCGATTGAAACCCCGTTCGGGAAGGTCGACCGCACCCTCGGCGGGGCTGCGAGCTACTTTGCGCTGGCCGCGAGCCATTTTGCGCCGGTCCGCCTCGTTGCCATCGTCGGCGAAGACTTTACGGCGAAGGACGAGGCCGTTTTTCGGGGCCGCAAAATAGACCTCGCGGGTCTCGATCACGTGCCGGGGAAGTCGTTCTTCTGGTCGGGCCGCTACAGCCAGAACATGAACGAGCGCACAACGCTCGCGACTGAATTGAACGTTTTCGCTTCCTTCCAGCCGACGCTCCCGGAATCGTACCTCGACTCGCAGTACATTTTCCTCGGCAACATCGACCCGACGCTCCAGTACTCCGTGCTGAAGCAGGTGCGCCGCAAGCCGAAGGTGGTCGGCCTCGACACCATGAACTACTGGATCGATGGAACCCCGGCCCAGTTGCGGGAGACGCTCAAGCACGTGCAGATACTTACGATCAATGACGATGAGACGCGCCAGCTCACCGGCGAGCACAATCTTTTCCGGGCCGCCAAGCATGTCTTCAAGATGGGCCCGAAGACGCTCATCATCAAGCGCGGGGAGCACGGCGCATTGATGGTCCACGACGGCTTGATATTTTCCGTGCCCGCGTTCCCGCTTGAGGAAGTGCACGATCCGACCGGCGCGGGAGACACGTTTGCCGGTGGCTTTATGGGTTATCTGACGAGCAAGGGGCGCGTCAACGAGCAGACGCTTCGCTCGGCCATGGTGTACGGCTCGGTCCTCGCCAGTTTCACTGTGGAAAAATTCGGCGTTGAAAGGCTCGCGAAGGTCAAACGGAAGGAAATTGCTGCTCGCGCGCGCCAGTTCGCACGTCTTACCACGTTCAAGCTTTAGCAAGGCGAGGCCGCAGGGCCGGTCAGCGAAGGTTGTGGAATCCCCCAGATGTCTCCAAGGGGGTGCGATGCTGCATGATCTGAATACCTACGTCGTCGGCCGACTCCTGCTTGCCGCGGTTCTCGGCGGCGTGGTCGGTCTTGAACGCGAGCTTCGTCACAAACCCGCCGGGCTCCGCACCAACATGCTCATCGGGCTGGGCGCTGCCCTGTTCACCGTCGTTTCCTATGAGATGGCCAGTACGGTCGGGGGCGACCATACGCGTATCGCCGCGCAGATCATTCCCGGCATCGGCTTCATCGGAGCGGGGGTGGTGCTGCGCGAGCGGGGCGCTATCCTCGGCATTACCAGCGCCGCCACGATCTTCGTGGTTGCCAGCGTCGGCATGGCTTGCGGTGCTGGCATGCCCGTCACGGCCATCTTCACGACCCTGTTGATGCTCGCGGCCCTGGTTTTTCTCGGAGCCGTCGAGGATCGTCTTGGCCTTCACACGCGACTCTTGACCTTCCGCATCACCGCGCCGAATACACCGGACATGATTCCACGGGTCCGTCAAATCGTCGGAGCAATGGGAATCGAAACCCGTACGTGGCAGAGTAGCAAGGCGGACCAGAGCCTAGTCGTCGAATTTGACGCCGAGGTAACTGCCCCTCAGGAGCGCGACCTCCTTGAGAGACTTGGGGCGGCGCATGCGCAAATCGAGGCGCGAGCGCTTCGCTGACGCGCGCTGGCTTTCTGGCGGATAACCTTGGGCCCGGCTCTCGAATCCAAGTTGACGTGCGGAGCGCCGGGGTGCTATCACTCTTGTCTGTTTTGGCAGGGGGATTTGCAGGCGGTCTCGTGTTTCCCTCGTTCCGCTTTCTCGGTCGCCCTTCGTGTGCGGCTCCGGGATCCCCGATGAAACTTCGGAGGAGGCTGGATTGAAGCGTTCGTGGTGGGCTGCGCTGGCGTTGGTTGCGGGGATTGTGCTGCTTGAGGGCTGCGGCGGCAGCAGCGGACCGCCCTTCAATCCTACTCCCGCCATCGTCAACCTGTTTCCCTCTAACATTACGGTTGGAAGCGACGGTTTTACGCTATTCGTCACTGGAACCGGACTGATTTCCGGCTCTCAAGGCGTTACCTTCGCCTATTGGAACGGTTCCCCGCGTTCAACGACCTTTAATATCGTCACGAACGAACTCCAGGTTTCAATTTCGGCGGCAGATGTGGCGACCCCCGGCACGGCGCAGCTGACGCTGTGGAATCCGGGGCCGGGTGGTGGGGCATCGGCCGCCTCGTCCTTCACCATCGAACCGGTCCAGAATGGTGGCCCCGCAATCTCGTCGGTTTCGCCGACCAGCGCCAAGGCTGGCGGCCCGGCTTTCACGCTGACGGTGAATGGCGCCAACTTCGGCGTGAACTACGTAATCATCTGGAACGGCAGCCTGCGCACCCCGACGACGATCAGCGGCAACCAGGCGAGCGCGACAATCACTCAGAACGATATCGCGACGGTCGGCTCGGGCAGCGTGACCGTGAGCGCCCCTGACCTGGTCGACGCCGCGCCGTCGGTCGCCTTTCCCATCACGGGGCCGGATAATCCGACCCCATCTACTCCCTCGCTTTCGCCCTCGAGCGTGACGGCCAGCAATCTGACGGACATCGAGGTGACTTTAGGCGGTTCTGGCTTTGTGCCGAGTTCCGTCGCCGAATGGGAAAATACTCCGCTCGCGACCGCGTTTATAAGCAGTTCGAGGCTCGTGGTAGTGGTCCCCGCTGCGGATATCGCCGCACAGGGCTCTGCTCAGATAACCGTGACGAATCCCGCGCCTGGAGGGGGCACATCATCGGGCGCCACGTTCACCATTAAGGCGCCATAATTCCCCTCCGTGCGGTTGCATCCCGCGAATCGCGGCTAGTTCGATATCTGGACTCGGCTCGCCAAATTCCTTATTCTCGGTTTCGCCCCATGCCGCAACCTTTCAAGCCGCCTGCCCTGCGACCTGGTGATGGAGTTCGCGTCCTGTCGCTCGCGAGCCCTGTGCAGGAAGACCGATTGCGGGCGGGCTGCGCCGAGCTGGCGCGCCTTGGATACGTGCCACTGGTCGATCGGGCAAGCGCTCTCGCCCACGAGAGTTTTTTTGCCGGGTCCGCCGAGGACCGCCTCGCCGTGCTCAAGGATGCCTTCGGCGATTCCGCAACGCGCGCCATCTTCTGCTCTCGCGGTGGTTACGGCTCCAACTACCTGCTCGACGGCTTGGGCGTCGGGTCCGCGTCGCCGAAAATTCTGCTTGGTTCGAGCGATCTGACATCGCTCCAGGCGTTTCTCTGGCAGAGGTTTCGATGGGTGACGTTTTATGGGCCCATGGTGGCGTCCAACTTCGACCGCGGCGAGGCTGCGCCTCACGGCTACGACCGCGAAAGCCTCCTGCGCGCGTTGACGGAGACCCAAAAGGGCTGGCTACTCGATCTGCAGGGGAAGTTGCTCGCGGCCGGCGCGGCTGAAGGCGTGCTCCTGGGCGGGTGCCTGACGCTCGTCGAGGCGACCTTGGGCACTCCGTGGGAGCTCGACACCCAGGGTGCGATCCTTCTCCTTGAGGACCGCGCGATGAAGCCCTACGAGGTTGACCGCGCGCTGATACATTTGAAACAAGCCGGAAAATTTCGCGGCGTTGCGGGCATCATTCTCGGCGAGTTCCCCGAGTGCGATCCGCCCCCGGGCGGCGAAACGGTCGAAGATGTTGCGCGCCGCATCCTATTGCCGCTCGGCGTTCCCACAGCTTGGGGTGTGCCTGTGGGCCACACATCGCGGGCGGCTTTGACGATACCCTTGGGAGTTCGCGCACGCCTTTCGACAGACGGCCGCGCGGAGTTGCAAATCCTCGAGCCCGCATGCACACCATGAATCCAAGCCTTAACAATCCGCCTGTCTCGCACGTCCATCTTCTCGGGATCGGAGGCGCGGCCATGGCGCCCGTTGCGGGCATGCTTGCGGAGCGTGGCTTTCGCGTGACCGGCTCGGATGCCGGTGTGTACCCGCCTGCCTCGACTCTGCTTCGCTCGCTCGGCATTTCCTGGAACGACGGATACCGTCCGGAGAATCTCGTTCCGGCGCCCGATCTCGCTGTGATCGGCAACGCGATATCCCGCGGCAATCCCGAGCTGGAGCAAATCCTCGACGAAAAGATTCCTTACCGCTCGATGCCGCAGATTCTTGAGGAGTACTTCCTGCCGGGCCGCACGTCGATCGTGGTTGCGGGCACTCACGGCAAGACGACCACGACCGCGATGCTCGCTTGGATTTTCGAAACCGCCGGTCGCCGCCCCGATTTCCTGATCGGAGGCGTTGCTCCGAATTTCGGCGATCGCAGCTACGGCCTCGGAGGCGGCGAGGAGTTCATCATCGAAGGCGACGAGTACGATACGGCCTTCTTCGACAAGGCCCCGAAATTCCTCCACTATCATCCGGACGAGCTGATCCTGACGTCGCTCGAGTACGACCACGCGGATATCTATCCGGACCTGCCTTCGATCGCGCTCCAGTTTCGGCGCCTCGTCAATCTCGTCCCGCGCCGCGGCCGGATACTGATCTGGGGAGAAAGCAGCGAACTGAAGGACGTGGCCGCGAAAGCCTTCTGTCCGGTCGAAAGCTTCGGTCTGACGCCCGAGTGCGATTGGTGCGCCGGAGACATTATGTGGCACAACGACGCCACGGAATTCCGTGTCGCCTACCGCGGCAGTGAAGTGGCGCGCATCCGCATTCCCGTGGCTGGGCGCCACAATGTTCTCGACGCGCTCGCGGCGATTGCGCTCGCCTACGGACGCGGCGTCGAATGCGACGCCATCGATCGCGCGCTCGCCACGTTTCAAAGCGTGCGCCGCCGCATGGAGGTCAAGGGCGACGCGAACGGCGTTTTGGTCGTTGAGGACTTCGCGCACCATCCGACCGCCATCCGCCTGACGCTCGAAGCCGCCCGGACGCGCTGGCCCGGCCGCAAGATTTGGGCCGCCGTCGAGCCCCGCTCCAACACGATGCGCCGCAGGGTCTTTCAGGACGCCTTGCCGGAGGCTCTTTCCCTCGCCGACGCGGTGCTTTTTGGCCCAGTCAGCCGCGCGCAGTTGCTCGCCGAAGATGACCGTCTTTCACCTGAGGCCATCGCCGCGGCGGTTCGCACGCGCGGCCCGGATGCCCGAGCACTGGCTTCCGCGGATGAAATTGCCGATCACCTTGCCGCCAACGCGCGCCCCGGTGATCTGATTCTCATCATGTCCAACGGCAGCTTCGACGGCCTCACCGCGAAACTGCTCGATAAGCTGCGCTCAGCTCACGGCGTGCGTGCATGAGGGCAGCTCGTTGCCGGGGACAACGTTACGCAGCGGCCGCCTTCAGGCGGGCGTGTTTTTGCATCGTTCTACTCTTTGCCGCCCGGCCGGCGGCCGCGACGATCAGGTATCAAGTCTCCCTCGACCATCCCGAGCAACACATTTTCCATGTTGAGATGTGGATTCCGAAACCCGCCGCTGAAACCTTTGTCGCGTTGCCTGCCTGGAACGCTCTCTATCAGATTCGCGACTTCTCGCATCGCCTTCGTGACATCAAAGCAACATGTTGCGCTGTAGACCTCGGTCCGCCGACCAAACCTTATGAAGTTAACAAGGACACTTGGCTGATCAATGTGCCCGTCCCGGCTTCGCATCGGGAGGAGGAGGTCATGGTTTCGTATTCGATTGAGTGGGACGACCCGGGCCCATTTAACTCCCAGCTCAACGAACACCACGCGTTTGTCAACCTTGCTGAGATCCTGATGTACATCCCGGACCGTCGCAGCGAAGACACATCCGTACAATTCACGGACCTTCCCGTCGCGTGGCGAACTGCCGTGGAGCTTGCTAGTGGGCGCACCGATAACACGTACGTCGCGTCCAACTACGACACACTCGTGGATGCGCCTGTGGAAGCCGGGAAGTTCGATGAGTTTGAGTTCGACAACGGCGGGACGCACTTCCGCGTCGTTGTGGATGGCTACAATTGGAACCGGCGGTTCTTGGAGGAGGGGCTTCGCCGGATCACCGGTTACGAATTGCAAATGATGGGCGGCCCGCCTTTCGATCCGCCTTTGCGAGAGTATACATTCATCTTTCATATTGATCCTGTAGTGGACATCGGCGCCGGGGGCATGGAGCACGCAAACTCGGACGCGATCGCAATGCGCTCCGTCGACTCGGCCGTGCAGGTCGCCGCACATGAGTTTTTTCACGCGTGGAACGTGAAGCGCATCCGCCCGCGCAGCCTCGAACCCGTGGACTACACCAAGGAGCAATACACGCGCGCGCTCTGGTTCGCGGAAGGCGTCACCAGCACGTATGGCGCTTACGCGCTCGCGCGCACGGGTCTGTGGTCGAAAAGCCAGTTCTATGCCGACCTTGCGTCGCAGATCGGCATGCTCCAATCCCGCCCCGCGCGTAAGTGGCAGAGCGTCGAGGAATCGAGCCTCGATGCGTGGTTCGAGAAATACGACGGCTACAACGACCCCGACCGCAGCATTTCGTACTACAACAAAGGCCAGATCGTCGGCGTTATGCTCGATCTTGCGATCCGCGACGCGACCGACAACCACAAATCCCTCGACGACGTGATGCGCCGCATGAACGCCGAATATGCCCGGCAGGGCAAGTTCTATGACGACAGCGACGGTATCCGCGCCGCCGTCGAAGAAGTCGCCGACCGGAGTTTCGAGGATTTCTTTCGGCGCTACGTTTCCGGCACGGACGAGATTCCCTACGACGATTTCCTTAGTAAGGCCGGCCTGGAACTGAAAATTGATGCTTCGCGCTCGGCCTACTCTGCCGCACGCGCAGGCCTGCCGTATTCGATTTCCGAAATCTCGAATCCCACTGATCGCCAGCGCCGAATCCGCGAAGGCCTTCTCCACGGTACGACGGACTGAAATGGCGGCAGTTGCCCGCACGCTCCTCGTAGCGTTCGTTGTGGTCTTGGCTGTGCTTCTGGGTCTGCCCTGTCTGCTGCTCTGGACCGTGCTTACCCGCCGGCCGGACTTCATGTACGGGCTCTCAATGAAATTTTGCCGTTTGGCGGTTCGCCTCGCCGGGATACGTGTACGCGTCGAAGGACTCGAAAGCACTCCGCCGCGCGGCTGCGTCTTTGCTGCGAACCATGCGTCCAACCTGGATCCTGTCCTTCTGTTAAGCGCGCTTCCGCGGCGCGTATCGATTTTTGCGAAACGGGAATTGTTTCGCATCCCGATTTTTTCGGCGGGCATGCGACTCGCGGGATTCATCCCCGTGGATCGCGGGGGAAGGGAAGCCCTCGCCGGGATTGCAACCGCCGTGCAGCGCTTGGGGACAGGCCTCTCCCTGGCGATTTTCCCCGAGGGAACTCGCAGTCCGGATGGCCGTGTGCGGCCTTTCAAGAAAGGTGCGCTCGCGATAGCCATGGACGCCGGTGTACCGGTCGTGCCGGTGTCGATTGCCGGGACACAACGCTTGCTGCCAAAAGGTAATTGGATCATCCGCCCCGGCGAAGTCATCATCCGTCTCGGCCCCGCCGTGGATGCGTCCGGCTGCACGCCGAAAGACCGGCCGGAATTGCTCGCCAGGCTCCAATCGCTCGTCGCGGCCGGTTTGCCGGCCGACCAGCAGCCGTCGCAGCACGCCCCTCCGCAATCGGAGTAGGCTCTCACGCGGCTGAAGCGGTCTCGGCAGCCCCTGATATACTGGTCTCCTGTGTCCGGCAAACTCATCCACGAAGTGATTCCCGTGGGGATGCTGCAGTGCAACTGCTCGATCCTCGGCGATCCGGTCACGCATCAGGCGATCGTGGTTGATCCGGGCGACGAAGTGGACCGCATCCTCGAAGTGATTCGACGCCACGGACTCAAGATTCTTGCCATTGTCAGCACGCACACCCATATCGACCACGTTGGGGGTCTTGCCGCACTCCACCGCGCGACCGGCGCACCGGTGTTGATCCACGAAGCCGATATGCCTCTCTACAAGGCTCTCGATATGCAGGCCCAATGGCTGGGCATCGTCACGCCCGAGACCGTGCAAATCCGGGATTTTGTCAAGGAAGGCGACACGCTGCGTTGGGGCGGTTTCGCCGCGCATGTTCTGCACACACCCGGCCATACGCCGGGCAGCATTAGCCTCGTTGTCCAGCGCGATGCAAAACCCGAGGCGGTGCCCGTTGGCGTGCTTGCCGAAGCAGAATCCCTTATGAAGCCGCGTCTCCTTGCCGGCGATACGCTATTCCAGGGCAGCATCGGCCGCACGGATCTGCCGGGCGGTTCGTTCCCGCACATCTTGCGCTCGATTCACGAAAAGCTCCTGGTTCTGCCGGACGACGTGGTCGTCTATCCCGGCCACGGTGACATCACCACCATCGGCAGCGAACGCGAACACAACCCCTTCCTCCGTTAGCATCGCCGGCCATTGCCTTTTTCGGCGTGGGTGGTATCTTCAGCGCCGCCAATTTCACAGCAACGGCAAACCGAGGTGCGACATGAGACTTCTTGAAATCCTGCGACGTCGCCAAGTGACGAGCATCGCGCTCCTTTTGTGGGCCGCCTGCTTTCTCTCGCCGACCGCCACGCGAGCGCAACAGGCCGTACAAAGCGATTCGGCCACCGCGGCTCGCATTCAACGCCTGGAAGACATTGAGGAAATCCGGGTCCTTTTGACCAACTACGGCCGCCTTCTCGACGCCCACGATCTCGCGGGCTACTCACATCTGTTCGCCGAGGACGGCGAGTGGGTGGGCGGTTTCGGTTCCGCCACAGGGCCTGCGGCGATCCAGGCGCTTATGGTCAAGAACCTGGGCGCCAGCCCTTCGGGCAAGCCCGGTTCCACCTACCACCTTCTGACCAATTTCATTATCGACGTCCACGGAGACACGGGCACTGCCTGGTCCCGCTGGTCGTTCGTCGTCACAGGTGCCGACAATCGCCCTACGATCCTCTACGGGGGGCACTACGACGACACCTTGGTCCGTGAGAACGGCCACTGGAAGTTTAAACGTCGTGTCGCGGTCAACGACATACCGCACGCCGCCCCGACCGATTCGAAGTGACTCTTCCGCGCCGGGTTGACCCTTCCCGGGCAAAGTGGCACTCCCTCATAATTCAACCTAGTTCTAGAACCATCTGTTGCTAGCCAAGGAACAGTCTCTTCGCCTTTGCTTTACTCCGCCCCTGCCAACGCCAGATAATCTCGCCGGTCGTTGGTTGCGTTAAACGGACGGCCCGCTGTCCGAAAAGTAGGCCTTAGCGGCGCTGCTTTCGGAACTAGTGTTCCAACAGGGATAAGTGACTTCGGCTATACTTAGGGACGTTTCAGTGGTACCGGGTCCCTAAGGCCGGTTTGCGCCGCTTGTGAAATTCTGGGGTGATTAAGACATGAGACGCTCTGATTTGGTTCGAAATGCGGCGAAGGGGAAGACCGTGAGGACATCACAGATTGTATTCGGCGAGAGGCAGCATCTCTTGCGCGTGCTCGATTCCGTCGAGCACAGCGCCTTGCCCTCTGCGCGTCTCGACCAGGAACGCCGCGTGATCGAGCAGTTGATTCACGCCCGCACGCAAGAGCTCAACCGCATCAATGCCGGCTGGGACGAGAAGGTGGGCACCGTGCTGAGCTCGGAGGTGAAGGCCGAGGCGCTCGATCAGCTTTCGCGCCAGGCTCCGCAAGAGGACTACTACCTGCTTCGCCTGATCAGCGAACATCCGAAAGTGACCGCAAAGACTCTCGGGCGCCTGTCGCATCATCCCTATTCGGCCATCCGCGAGAATATCGCGCGCCATCCCAATAGCGACGCGACCACGCTTACCCGGCTCAGCCGGGATCGCTCGCAGCCGCTTTGGTATCTCGTGGCGTTCAATCCCAATGCCCCGGCTCCGCTTCGCAAGAAGCTGCAGGAGCGCATGCGTCGCCTCGGCGAGAAATCCGCCACTCAATAGCTGCACGCCAAATGCGCATAAAGTAAGCAATCTCCCGGCTCTTGCCTTGGGCGATTTTTCGTTGCACCAACAGGCACTTGCGTCCGGTTCGCGTCCGGTGCATAATTTTAGTTAGTATCCTCGAACTATGCTTTGGCAGGCCGTAGTTTGACTGGAATCGTCCCGTTTGCCGCCTGATCCGCACGCCTCCGGCGTTAGTCGAATTTCCTGGGACCCGCAGGACTACGCACGCAACTCCCGGATTCAAGAAGAGTACGGCCGGAAACAACTCGCCCAACTCGCTCTGACGGGCAACGAAGCCGTCCTCGACATCGGCTGCGGTGACGGCAGACTCACCGCCTTGCTCGCGCAAATGGTTCCGCGAGGCCGCGTCCTCGGAATCGATAGCTCGCCCGACATGATCGCGGCCGCCCGCGAAACTCATCTATCGCGCCATTCGAATCTTGCCTTCGAACTGATCGACGCAACGGCGCTGCCGTTTCAGTCGGAATTCGATCTGGTTTTCTCTACGTCGGCCTTGCACTGGGTCAAGGATCATGTTCCGGTGTTGCAGGGCATTCGGCGAGCGCTCAAACCCAAGGGAAAGATGTATCTCACCTTCGCGGCGCGGGGCACGCTCGCAGCCTTCGTCTTTGCGGTGGCCGCCCTTGCGGAAGACCCGCACTGGGCGGCTCGTTTCGACAACTTTGAGATGCCTTATGGATTCTACGGGCTGGAAGAGTACCGCGCACTGCTCGATCGATTCGGATTCGTCGTCGAGCGGTTGGAACTGGTTGAGCGCGACGTCACTCACGAGGGAAGAGAAGCCTTCGAGGGCTGGATGCGGACCACAGGGATGCCCTACCTTCACCGCGTCGAGCCCGAAAGGCGGCAGGCATTTATGCGCGAGCTGATCGATCGCTACCTCGAAAAACATCCCATCGACGCCCAGGGCCTGATCCACGTCAAAATGGTCAACCTGCTTGTCAAAGCTGAGAAGTCTGCGGACTAATACTCAATTGCGCGGCGGCACTTGCGCATCTGCGGCGACTTTTGCGGTGATCTGCTTTACGTAGTTCTGCGTTTCGAGGAAGGGCGGCACGCCGCCGTAGCGGTCCACCATTTCCGGTCCTGCGTTGTATGCCGCCAGCGCGAACGAGAGGTTGCCGTTGTAGCGTTGGAGAAGATCTTTGAGGTAGTGCGTCCCGCCCTCGATGTTCTGCGCCGGATCGAACACGTTGGCGACCGCGTAGCGCGCGGCTGTCTGAGGAAGCAATTGCATCAGACCGAGCGCCCGCTTCCGGGAGATGGCCTTCGCGTTGAAATTCGACTCCGCCGCAATCACGTGCGCGATCAGTTTTTCATCCATGCCATGCTTCTGCGCCGCTGCGTGAATCAGCTTGGCGTAGCGCACCCCGAAGTCAACATTCGCGGCCGGCGGTGCGGGGAACAGATCCTCCGGTTCGACGTCGATCAAATCGCTCGCGGCGATTTCGACCGTGCCCCCCGCCACAGCGAGGCGGACGCGGTCGCCATCGAGCTCGTAACCCGTCACGTGAAGCCTTGCGCCGGACCGCAACACGGCGTAGTCGGCGCGTGCGGCGGGAGTCGCGATGGCCGCCGCGATCAACGCTCCCGCAAAAATAGCCCGTCGCATCACTCTCCCGAGGGTTTTGCCGGTGGATTTGCCGGCGGGCGCTGCGCGCTCGCGGGCGGAACGATCCCATTGTCGCGCAGGTATTCGACCATTTGCCCGTAGTGATCCATCGCGTGGGTGCATGCGAAGATCGCGAGTGCGGCCCGCGTTCCCAAGAACGGAACCGCTGGGTTGGCCAAGGGCGTGACCGCATTGTCTGCGTTGATCGTCGCAATGGCCTTGTGGGCGTGCGCGAAAGATTCGTGCAGGTATTCAAGGATCTGTTCCTTTGTTTGAATGGAATCCGGCCCGTTGGAACCGATGCCCTCGTCGGGTGCTGCAGGAGCCGTCTCCCCCAGGATGGAACCGAAGAATCGGTTGTTCACGGTTGCCACGTGCTTCACCTGTTGCGCGAATGTCCGCACGCCCTTGAACTCGCCGTTTGTGGGAGCAAAGGAATACTTATCTTCGGGCATGGCCTGAGCTGCGCCGGTGAACTCGCGCTCGATAATCGTGAGCTGCGTGTCGAGGACCGAAGTGATCGTCGGCGGCTGCGTCGGCGCCGGCGGCGGTCCCTGCTGTGCGAAAACCGGTGCCCCGGCGCACAGCGTGACCGTACACAATAATGCCGTTCCCATCACAGTGAAAACTCTCATCGAATTCCCCTTTTCGCTCAACTTTTTCCGTTGCGGTTTAACACGTAGGTTCGAATGGCGTCTGCCACCCCGCAGTCGTCATTCGAGAGCGTAATCTTCCAGCCGAGGGATTTCAACTCCTCCACGCTGTTGCCCATCACAATCGGCAAACCCGCGAACTCGAGCATCTCGCGATC
The DNA here is from genome assembly GCA_049523255.1 of Candidatus Acidiferrales bacterium. Classification (GTDB taxonomy): domain Bacteria; phylum Acidobacteriota; class Terriglobia; order Acidiferrales; family UBA7541; genus Palsa-295. Next base: position 181,764 of record JBEKNB010000003.1, read on the forward strand.
GTTCCAGTTGTCGCCAATGGCCATCACCTCGTCGCGCGAAATGCCTCGCCGGGCCGTCCATTCCTCGAGGGTCGATCCCTTCGTGACGCCGCGCCCCAGCACGTCGACCATCGACAGGTTTCGCTGCTCGTATTCGGTCAGCGCCACCGTGTAGTTCGCTGCGATCGGCAGCGCCTCCAGCGTTCTCAGCGCTCGCGACATGGCTTCGCACTCGCCCAGAAACAGAACCTCGACCGGATCTTCGCCCTCGAGACACGCCACGAGCGGGGCGACTTCTGCCACCTGCTCGCGGTGGCGCTTGAGATACGGCCCCACAAACGGGCCGTCCCAGTCCACCCGCTCGAATACGACTTGGCCCGTGTGCGGCCGGTCGAAAATAACGCCCGCACTCGGCCGGAACTCCGGCGTTGCTTCGAGCACCTGCCGGGCGGTCGCCCTCGGCAGCAGCCGCCGGTAATGGGTTTCGCCCCCCTTGGACTTTACGATCGCCCCGTTACTGGCGATAAGGTGGACTTCGCAGGACAGTTCGTCCGCTATCCGTCGCGCGGCGTCGAATCGCCGGCCTGTGACGATCGTGATCTCGATGCCTCGCGCGGCCGCCTCGGATATGGCGCGGATGTTTTCCTCGGGTAGTTGCCCTCGGCTGTCGAGCAGGGTCCCGTCCAGGTCCATCGCAATCAGCTTAATTGTCCCAGCGTCTTTCACGGTCACAGAAATAGGCTAGCATCGTAGCCAAGCCGAAGGAAGGACGCAGAAATCCGCTAGTTAGCCCGCGGAACAGGTCGCCCCACCCCCGGCTCCCCTGCGTGCATGCCATTCGACAGGTCAGGCAACAATCTCAGGTGTTTTACCCTGCCCGAATAGAAGAACTACCGGATTGCTGCGCCGGGCCGGTCCGCCTAGCCTGATATCACTACACGACGAACGGGAGTTCTTCTGACCGTGAAGTAAGCGTCGACGGGGACCAATCGCACACCCCGAGACCTTTCGCCCCCTTCGACGGGCTGGATGCGGCGGCGGAACTCTCGCCCCTCTTTCCGCGCGAACTCGCTGAATGCCGATTGGCTGCCATTGAACCCTTTGCTAAAATGAAAACCGCGGTGGGCGGCTAGCTCAGTTGGGAGAGCATCGCGTTCGCAACGCGGGGGTCGGGGGTTCGAATCCCCTGCCGTCCACCACTTCGCTTGGAGTCGCATCGCAGTCCGTTCGTTTCCAGTCCGTCCGACGCCCGTCGAATTAATTTGCACCATCGGGTCATCAACTGGGGTACCATCGCTCCATGTACGGTGCGGGGCGCCAATCTGGGCTTCCCGTCGGTCCCAAGCTGGCTCTTGGTCGCGGTGAGCGGTCGCCTGTTCCGCGATTTGAAGTTCAGCCTCTCTCGCACATCACGACGTTCGCCTTGGCCTTGATTCTTTCGGCTGTGCCATGCTGGGCGCAGAACCAGCAAATTCCGCGCGACCCACTCGTAGGAGGCAACTCGACCGTACCCCAGCCCGTTTCGCCGAACCAGCCTTTTGGCACGAGCCTATGGGGGACCGATTCCGTTGTGCCCGTTGCTAGCGAGCCAGTGGACACGCTGCGTCTGCTCGACGCGGAATCGTGCAATTCCTGGACTGAGGCGGGATCGAAGAGTCCCACCGTTAGCGTTGCGCGGTTGGCCATCCCCGGCAAGGCGGAAAGCGAGTACCAGAAGGGCTGCGGAGCCTTCAAGGACAAGCGCCTCGACGAGGCCGAAGGGCGCGTGCGGAACGCCATTAAGCTCTACCCAAGCTACGCGGCTGCCTGGGTGGTGCTGGGCCAGATTCTCGACGCTAAGCACAAGCGGGACGATGCTCGGGCCGCGTGTTCGCAGGCCCGCAGCGTTGATCCCGGCTATGTGGCGCCTTTTCTCTGCTTGGCGGACTTCGCCGCGAGCGAGGACGACTGGAAGGAAGTCTCGATTCTGTCGGGCGGCGCGTTGGCCCTTGATCCCACGGGCAACCCGTACGCCTTTTACTACAGCGGTGCAGCGGAATTCCACCTCGGCGATCTGCAGCGAGCGGCGAAAGACGCCCAGAATGCCCTCACTCTTGACAAGTGGCACCACCTGCCGCAGGTCCACCTGCTCCTGGCGCAAATCTATCAGGCGCAGGGCGACACCCACGGGCAGGCGGCCCAGCTTCGCAACTATCTGAAGTACGCCCCGAACTCCCAAAGCTCGGCTGGGGTGAAGAGCGTGCTAGTCCAGCTTGAGGCGCAAACTACGAAGTAGTCAGAGGGAGAAGTAGCGGACCTTCCCGGACAATTGGCGCAATCCTCTCGGGTTCGGACCTACCGCTGCGAGTCGTCCGCTCCGGCTTCGCGCTGCGCGACGATTCGCCGCGCGCTCGCATAGAGCGCCTTCGCCTGCGGTATCGACTCGATGGCTTTATCCAGCTGCGGGTCGTTTTCGAGCGCAACCTTGTACCCTTCGTTCAGGCCGAAGACGGTCGTAAACACTTCGCGTTTGATCTCCCACTTCAGCCACGGAAGGTTCTGCTGGATTTGCTGCTCGGTGAATGGGATATGCTGCTCGCCGAGATATTTTCGAAGCTGCGCGATCACGCCGTCGTCCACTGTAAAGCTCTTGGTGACGTCGGGCTTCGTTCCGAGATAATACCGCGCGAAATCGCCCACGCCGGACGGCAGAGGATAAAACGCGCCGCGCCGCTCCAATAGGTCCTGGAAATCGTCTGGCTTTGGCTCCGGCACAGCCGCATCCGGCGTAATGCCCCCTTCGCCATAAACCTGGCGCCCGGTGTCCGTCAGTTTCACCTCGGGCGCGCGAGGAGGCTGCGGATTGTAGTGGTAGTCGTACAGCGTGACGTTCTTATAGTCCCGCTGGATCAGCCGTCCGCTAGGCGTGTAATACCGTGCCGTAGTAAGGAGCAGGGCCGTGTTCTCGCTCAGCGGGAACTGCGTCTGCACGAGTCCTTTTCCGAAGGTCGTTTCTCCCACGATCAGCCCGCGATCGTGGTCTTGGATCGCGCCGGATACGATTTCAGAGGCCGAAGCGCTCTGCCCGTTCACGAGCACGATCAGGGGCACCTCGATGCCCTGATTCCCACGCACCGCGTAATACGGTCTGTCGGGTGACGACCGCCCGCGGTGCGAAACCACGAGCTCGTTCTTGTCGAGGAACATGTCCGCCATTCCGACGGCCTGGTTCAACAGTCCGCCGCCGTTGTTCCGCAGATCGATGATCAGCCCGTCCAACTTCCCGACGTCGAGCTGTCTGAGTGCGTCGGAAAGGTCGCTATCCGTCGTCTCGTTGAACGTCGAAACGTGCACGTATCCAACGCCGGGCCTGACCATCGTGAAGAATTCAACTCCGGGGCGCGGAATCTCGTCGCGCACCACGGTCACTTCGATCGGCTTGTCCCAGCCTTCGCGTCCGAGTGAAATGTGAACGGTCGTGCCCTTGGCGCCCTTCAGCATGTCGGCCACTTCGGTTGTGGTCAGGCCGGTGCAGTTCTTTCCATCGACTTTGAGGATGGTGTCACCCGGGCGAATCCCGGCCTTGTAGGCCGGTGAATTGACGAACGGCGCCTGTACGACGGTCTGGTTCTCGCGCTGCTCCACGACCATCCCAACGCCGTAGTATTTGCCCTCTTGCTCTTCGCGAAATAGCGCGTACTGTTTGGGATCGAAGAAATTCGAGTGGGGATCGAGCACGTGCAGCATCCCGGGAATCGCACCGTCGTAAATCGCCTTGTCGGTATCGACGGGATCGGCGTAGTTGCGCTCGACCACGGCGAGAACCCGCGTGAAACTCTTCACTGAATCTTGCAGGTCATCCGACGCGGGCGATCCCGCCGACGTGGCCCTCACCGAAGGGCCATAGAGCCCGCCAAGAACTGCCGACACGGCCAGAACCAATACCAGTAGCGCGAGCCCGCGCGTAGCGGATTCAGTCGGTCCGGAAGCTTTTGGGCTTCCAACTCCCGATGATTGCGATGACGATTCCATGCAGCCTCTTTTCGCCCCTCGAAACCGCAGTATAGCACATGAGCTTCAGCGGATTCCCGCGCGGCGCGCGCGGTTTGGCTGCGTTTGACACCTCTCCGGCCCTCTTCTATCATGCAGAAACGGGCGGAGAAGCCGTCAAGAGCGCCAAAGATGCTTAGCATCCCTCACATCATCGTCATTTTCGTGGTCGCGCTCGTTATTTTCGGGCCGGAGAAGCTTCCGGAACTCGCGCGCAACCTCGGAAAGTTGATGGCTGAATTCCGCCGACACACCACCGACCTCCGTACGACCTTCGAAGGCCACCTCCGCGATCTCGAGCGCGAGGGCGAGGTCCGCCGCATCGGCGGTGCGTCTGCCTCGCCAAGCCCGTCTCCTTCAACGCTTTCAGGCCCCCAGCCCGTTCCCTCGGCTCCCGCACGGTCGGTCCCGTCGCTTCCGGCCAACCCGCCGGCAGGCGAGGCGAATGCCGGTGCAATTGCTGGCAGTACCATCCAATCCGATCCCTTCTTGCCCGGCATGGATCCCGAGCTTGCCTTGCAGGATCCGTTCTTGGCGTCGGCCCTTGAAGCATCACGCACAGCGCAGCCATCCGAGCCGGACCACACTCCTGAGCCTGAAAAAGTGAGCGATGGCAGCACCCGCCCAGCCTGAACGTACTCTCCGCGCGCGCCTCGAAGACGAAACGGGCGCGTCGATGTCTTTCTTCGATCATCTGGTCGAACTGCGCAAGCGCCTGATCAGCGCCTTGGCCGCTGTCGGTGTTGGCATGGTGCTCGGTCTGCTGGTTGCGAAGCACTTTATCAACTTCATCATTCAGCCGATGCTGCACGCTTTGCGCGCGAATCACCTCGACGACAAGATGTACTACACGAACCCCGCGGGCTACATCAGCCTGGTCATCAATCTGGGGCTCTACCTCGGCATCGTGATCGCCATGCCATGGGTGTTGTATCAGGTCTGGCTGTTCGTCGCCCCGGGTCTCTACAAGCACGAGAGGCGCGCCGTCGCGAGCTTCATCGTCTCGGCGATGTTTCTCTTTCTCTGCGGCATTGCTTTCGGCTATTTCGTCATGCTTCCGCAGGTGCTCACGTACATCGTCAGCTTCGCCAACGACGGCGCCATCCGCCCGCTCATCAGCATCAACGAGTACTTTGATCTGATTCTCGTTGTCCTCCTGGGGCTGGGCCTCGTCTTCGAGCTCCCCGTCGTGGTGTTCATCCTGTCGCTGTTCGGCATCGTCACGCCGAAATTCCTGCTGAAGAATTTCCGCTACGCGATGCTGCTCATCACCGTGCTCGCCGCGATTGTCACGCCCACTCCCGACGCGACCACCATGCTCGTCTTCATGGCCCCGATGATCGTGCTCTACTTCGTCGGCGTTCTCGTCTCCTACGTCGTTCTGCGACGCAAACGCGCGCGTGAAGCCGAGGCCCACTAGCGTGCGGTCGTTCTCACGGGCGTGTCTCCTCTGCACAGTCGCGGCGATGATTCTCATATCCGCGGTGGCGTGCGGACGTGGCGCTACCCCCTCGGCCGCTTCAGTAGCCGCGTCTCAGGCATCCTCTGCGTCCGCGCCGCCGGCGCAGATATCGTCCGATGCACCGCCCCCCGCCGCCCAGACGGGCGGTTTCGACGGCGCGGCCGCCTACGACTTCACCGCAAAGCTGGTCGCCTTCGGCCCGCGTCCTCCCGGCTCGGACGCGATTCATCACACGCAGGACTACATTATCGCGCAGCTCAAGAGCTTCGGCTGCGCCGTGGATACGGACGATTTCACCGCCCAGACGCCCATCGGCGCGCTCGAGATGAAGAACATCGTCGCCAAGCTTCCCGGCACGGGGCAGGGAATCATCCTCCTGCTCACGCACTACGACACGCTCCGCGCCTACGATTTCGTCGGCGCCGAGGACGGCGGCTCTTCATCGGGGCTTATGCTTGAAATGGCGCGCCTGCTCTGCAGGGGCGAAAAACGTCCGAACGCCGTCTGGATCGCTTTCCTTGATGGCGAGGAAGCCCAGGTCGAGTGGAGCGACACGGACAGCGTCTACGGCAGCCGCGAACTGGCCGCGCGCCTCGCGGTCGCGGGCGACTTGAAGCGCGTTCGCGCCGTCGTCCTCGCCGACATGATCGGCCAGAAGAACCTTCAAATCGAGCGGGACTCCAGCTCGACAAAATGGCTCACGAATCTCGTCTGGTCCACGGCCGCCCGCCTTGGCTACAAGGACATTTTCGTATCGCAGGAGACGTCCATCGACGACGACCATCGGCCGTTCCTCACCCGCGACGTTCCCGCTGTGGACATCATCGACCTCGAGGGCTATCGGGCCGAGGGCTACTGGCATACGCCGCAGGACACCATGGACAAGCTCAGCCCGCGCAGCCTCGCCATCGTCGGCCACGTCATCCTCGAATCGGTCAACCAGTTGGTGTCGCGCTAGACGCTGGTTACTTTGTTGCCTTTGTAGGGGCGGGTTTGTGAACCGCTCGCCTCGGCCGAAGGCATTTTAGGGGGTCGGAGCTTTAGCTCTGACAAAAGAAACGCGGCGCGAAGCGCCCGCCATTGCTCAGTGCGCAGGTTCACTCGCAGCATGTAGTCGCCTTGCGCCCGTTGCCTGAGGGTTTCTGTAGCGGCGGCTTACGCATGTCGCGGCCCGCGCAATACTCGCGCCGGCAGAAAGATAATCGCACGGATCAACTCCAGCACGCCGCCCACGGCGATTCCGACGATTCGAAATGGAAGCAGCAGCACCCACACGATCGGGTAAAGCACAATCGCCAGTAGCGCCAGCGGCCAGCACAGCACCAGCAGAATGCACCACAAAATGAACGTCAGCATGAGGGGACCTCTCCCATCGAATAGATACGCTCCACAGAGCGTTTTGGTTCACGCGGAAGTGGTGTTCGCAAAGGCGCGCCCGCGAACTGTGCTACATTTCCTCTCTCGACTATGCCGACGTTTCGCGTAACCAGTTCCGCCGGTCCGTACAATGTCTATTGCGGCCGCGGCGTGCTCTCCCGCGCCGCATCTCTCATCTCGCGCCTCGGGGATTCGACCGGGACGTTCCTTCTTTCCTCCCCGCGCGTCTGGCGCTATTGGGGGAAAATTCTGGCCGCGAAGATTCCGGGGAAAGCCTCGCGCCAGCCGATTCTCTTTGACGACCGCGAATCGGTCAAGCGCCTCTCGACCGTTGAGGGCATCGCGCGCCAGTTGGTTCGCGCGGGCGCGGATCGCCGCGCCGTTCTCGTCGCGGTCGGAGGCGGCGTCGTCGGCGACGTCGCCGGCTTCGCCGCGGCGACGTATCTCCGCGGCGTGCGCCTCGTCCACATTCCCACGACGCTCGTCGCGCAGGTCGATAGCGCGATTGGCGGCAAGACTGGCGTCGATCTTCCCGAAGGCAAGAATCTCGTCGGCGCGTTCTACCCGCCTCGCCTCGTGATCGCCGATCCCGAAACGCTCGGCACTCTCCCGCACCGCGAATACCGCGCCGGCCTCTATGAAGTGATCAAGTACGGCGTCATCGCCGATGAAAAACTCTTCGCGTTCCTCGATCGACGCATGGACGCCGTCCTCCGCCGCGATCCCGCCGCGCTCGCCTATATCATTCCGCGCTCGGCCGCGATCAAGGCGCGCGTCGTCAGCGCGGACGAACGCGAAAGCGGCCTGCGCCAGATTCTGAATTTCGGCCACACCCTCGGTCACGTGCTCGAAACCGCCACCGGCTACCGCCGTTTCCTGCACGGCGAAGCCATTGGCTGGGGCATGATTGCCGCCACGCTGCTGGCCCTCGCCACGGGCCGCCTCGGCGAATCGGACGCCGGCCGCATTATCCGCGTCGTCGCAAGCGTCGGCCCGCTCCCGTCGCTTGGCAAAATCCGCGCGATAGAGCTTCGCCCGATTCTCGCGAGCGACAAAAAGTCCCGCGGCGGCCGCGTTCGGTGGGTTCTGCCGCGCCGCATCGGCAAAGCCGAATGGGGCGTCGAGATTCCCTGGCCCCTCGTCGCGCGCGCATTCGCCGAATTGCCCGCCATCGCCGCGAAGGCCCGCGAGTAAGACGCTCATAGTCGCAAGCTGGTAGGATGGCCTTGCTTTATATTCTGTTGGTGATACAGTTTCGACCATGGCGCTGCGCTCAGGCGTTTACATCGTTCCGACCAACCAGTGGTACATCGAACGGACCGTCTGGTTGATTGCCGGAGTGGTTCTGTTGGCCAGCACGGCGATGGCATTGCTGGTGAATCGCCTGTGGATCTTCGGAGTCATCGCCACTGGGCTCGTTTCCATCAATGTCGCCTTTACGGGCTTTTGCCCCGTGGGCAACGTTCTGCGCCTGCTTGGCTTCACTCCGATGCTCGGGTCGGCGGACAAATTAACCAAATCGGCCCGCTGGAACCTGTACTTCATGCAGACGGACAGGTGGTATCTCGAGCGCCGCATCTATCTTGCAGTTGGAATCAACATCTCCATCGCGTCCGTGCTGGTGCTCGTTTACAGCCCATGGGTGACTCTGTTTACCGCCTTCGTTGGCGGCGCAATGGTGTGGTTCGCCGCGACTGGTTTTTGTGTGATGGCAAATGGGCTTTACTGGCTCGGCGCCGAGCCGCGCTTGACGCCGGAATCGCTGCCTTCTTCTCGCTGCACGGAATGTCCAAAGTCGGGCGAGTGTCTTGGTGGACATCCAATCCTGGCGCGGGGAGAAGGCGCTTCAAACACGCTCATTTCTCCTTCCTGAGGCGCTCCCGCGCCTCTTCAATAGGTGGCGGCATCCCTTCGCGCCGTTCGTGGGTTGGCATACCGTATCGCCATCAAGCAAGGAGTGTCGGGGGACGAGATACAGGGCTTCCTCCTTTGCAGTGAGCGGGGTAGACTGTTTCGTCTTTTATGCCGCGATTTTGCGCGCCATCGCCCTCCGCGCTGTTTTTCTCGCGGCATGTAGTCATGCGGGACTCCTTATGTTTCAATCCAACTTCGATCGATGATCGCCACTCAAAAATCCGCCCCGCTCCCCGGTACTCGCCCCGAAGGTTCGCATGACGAGCGCGAAGCCTCCGCGCGCGTCCGCGATATGTTCACCCGCATCGTCCCGCGCTACGACTTTCTGAATCATCTTTTGTCGTTCTCGATGGACCGCATCTGGCGTCGCCGCGCCGCGCAGCGTTTCATCGAAATCCTCCGCCGCCCGGACGCGAGCGTCCTCGATCTCTGCTGCGGCACCGGCGATCTGGCCTTCGCTCTCGACCGCGCCCGCTCGCGCGTTGCTCACACATCTCAATCGCATCGCGCGCCGCTCGTCGGCAGCGATTTCGTCGAGCCGATGCTCACCCGCGCGCGAGAAAAAGCGCAGCACGCCCACCGCTCCGTCGTCTTCGCCGCCGCTGATGCGCTTCATCTCCCGTTCTCCGACGCGAGCTTCGATCTCGTCACCACCGCTTTTGGCTTTCGCAACCTTGCAAATTACGAGGACGGCTTGCGCGAAATCGCGCGCGTCCTGAAACGGGGCGGGGAAATCGGCATCCTCGAATTCAGCGACCCGGCCTCCGGTCCGATGGCGGGACTCTTCCGCTTTTACTTCAAGCACATTCTTCCGCGCATCGGCGGAGCGATTTCCGGCCATTCCGAGGCCTACGAATATCTCCCCGGCTCGGTCTCCAAGTTCCCGTCGTCCACCGAACTCGCCGCGCTCATGGAGCGCACCGGCTTCACCGCCGTCCGCATCGCATCCTGGAATTTCGGCAACGTCATCCTCCACTCCGCGACGCGCGCCTAGCAGCCTTGGATGGTAACGCTTGGATTTAGCGATTTGAGCGTGGCGAGAAACTCGTGGAATCCATCGATCTGATTTAGCAGATGAACAGTCCCTTTTTGATGGGCCACATCCACGTAGCCAAGAACGTAGCGCTTAGCTCTTACCGATTTGATTGAGAGCGGGGAAACCGTCGTCCTTCGAAAAATGCTGCGGAACTCGATCCTTGTGTCGTCATGAATCGTGATTTGGTACGGAAACCTCAGCCACATGTACGCGTTGAAGAGCCCGAAAATGAGCACCAATAGAAATGCCCATGTTGGCGGGCCTTCGGGCCCAATCTTCCAAAGTGGTCCCACAATGATCCCAGTGATTCCAGCGAGAATTATGCCCGCGAAGACAAACAGATAGATCACCAGCAGCACTTTCGAGAAATACAGCCTATAAGTCTTCATCGGGGTGGTTTTTTGCATATGACTCCCACCGCTTGCGGCCGCCATATTAGCGTCCGGTGCCGCATGCCGTCCATTCGCTCTAAGGTCTCAATTCTCTCCTACCTCGGGTATCATTGTTGCATCATGTCCGCCGCTCCTGTGCTGCAACCAACAATCGACCTTCGCAGCGATACCGTCACGCGGCCTACGCCCGCGATGCGCCGCGCCATGGCCGAAGCCGAAGTCGGCGACGATGTCTACGCTGAAGATCCCACGGTCAATCGCCTCCAGGCCCGCGCCGCCGAAATCTTTGGCCGCGAAGCCGCGCTCTTTTTCCCCTCCGGCTCGATGGCCAATCTCACCGCCATCAAGACCTGGGCGCGCCCCGGCACGGAAGTCATCTGCGAGGGCCACGCCCACATCTACCTCTACGAGATGGCGGCCGTCTCCGCGATCGCCGGCTGCATGCCGAATACGGTGCCGGCGCCCGGCGGCGTGCTCACCTGGGACCTGATCGAGCCGGCCATCCGCCCGCACATCTACTACCGCGCGCAGACCGCGCTCATCGAACTCGAAAATACCCACAACATGCACGGCGGCACCGTCTACCCGCCCGAAGTCGTCGACGACATCTGCGAACACGCCCACGCCTCCGGCATCCCGGTGCACCTTGATGGCGCGCGCATCTTCAACGCCTCGATCGCGCTCGGCCGCAGCGTCGCCGATATCACCCGCAAGCTCGATTCGGTGATGTTCTGCCTCTCGAAGGGTCTCGGCGCGCCCGTCGGATCGATGCTCGTCGGCTCGCGCGACTTTATCGATAAGGCGCGCGTCACCCGCAAGCTTCTTGGCGGCGGCATGCGCCAGGTGGGCGTCCTCGCTGCCGCCGGTCTGATCGCACTGGAAGAGTCTCCGAAAATTCTCCATAGCGACCACGAAAACGCCCGCCATCTCGCCGAAGGCCTCGCGAAGCTTCCCGGCATCGCAATCGATCCGAAGAAAGTCGTCACCAACATCCTCATCTTCGACGTGACCGCGACCGGCCGCACCGCCGCGGACATTTGCGCGGCGCTGGCGAAGAAAAATATCCTCTCCGGGCCCACCGGCCCGCACGCCATCCGCATGGTGACGCACTACGACGTCGACCGCGCTGGCATCGACTGCGCCCTCGCCGCCCTCGCCGAAATCCTCGCCGCATAGCCAGACATCCCGCAGCTTGCCGAAAATCATGTGCTAAAATTATTTGTTCGCGGAAAGGATATTTTCCTTCTTGACGATTCGGCCCGTTTTTCTTGCCCTCGCAATCGCGTTTGGATTAATCGCCACTGGCTGCAGCAACAAGCAAACCCAGGAAGCTCCCACCGAACCCGTTCCTACCGCCGTCGATTCCGCCACCGCGGGGACGATCACCGGCACGGTCAAGCTCGAAGGCACTCCGCCCCAATTCCGCCCCATCGACATGAGCGCCGAGCCTGTCTGCGTCCAGGCCAACCCAACGCCCGTCGTCCCGCCGGTCGTCGTCCTCGGTGACCGCAGCGCGCTCGCCAATGTGGTCGTCTACATCAAGTCCGGCCTCGGCCAGTATCGCTACGATCAGCCGAAAGAACCCGCCGTCCTCGACCAGCAGGGCTGCATGTACATCCCTCGCGTTCTCGCCTTCCGCACTAATCAGCTCATCTCCATCAAGAACACCGACCCGACCACCCACAACGTCCATCCGGTCCCGCGCGACAACAAACCGTGGAACCGCTCGCTGCCCGCCGGCGCTGAGCCGTTCGTGACCAGCTTCCCGCGCCCGGAACTCGCCATCCCCGTCGCCTGCAACATCCACCCGTGGATGCGCGCCTTCCTGTTTGTTTTCGACAATCCCTATTTCGCCGTCACCACGAAATCCGGCTCCTTCGATCTTTCGAGTCTTCCGCCCGGCACCTACACAATCGAGGCTTGGCACGAGCGTTTCGGCGTCCTCGACCAGACCGTCACCCTCGGTCCCAAAGAAACCAAGTCCGTCTCCTTCACGTTCAACGCCGCATCGCACTGACCGCATTTGGCTCGAGCCCTCGAACCGAGGCGTTCTTTGTCACGGAACGCGCTTTGGTTCCTCGCGTCTCCGATGTAGAATCGCCCGTCTTCGGAACGACAAGTGTGGAGGGAAACAATGAGGCTTTCGCAATCCCGATCCGTTTCGGCGGTCATCACTGTCGCCGCGCTGTTGTTCGCCTTCGCGGGAACGGCCCGCCTGGCGCGCGCCCAAGGCAAGCAATCGTTCACCGAGACACAGGTCCTCGACGTGCAGAAGAAATTTCAGGATGCGAGCGTGGCCGGTGATGCTGCAACCCTCTCCGCCTTGATGGCCGATGACGCACTCTTCATCCACGGCAGCGCCGCCGCGCAGACCAAGGCGCAGTACATCGCCTCCGTCAGCAGCGGCCAGCTCAAGCTCACCACCTACGAGTCGAAGGACAGCAAAGTGGTTTTCTTCGATGGCGGCGCCATCGTTTCAGGCCTCACCGATGTTGGCCTCGCGCCTCCGCCGACCGCTCCTGCGGACACGCCGCCTCGGCTTCTCCACATGCGCGTCTCAACCGTGTGGATCCAGACGCCCTCCGGCTTGCAGCTCATCCTGAACCAGGGCACGCCGCTCGCCCCGCCGCCGCCCCCCGGCACCCCGAACCACTAGAAGCCATCAGCCATCTCATAGTTCGGGCACACCCGTCGCGATCGTCATTCTGAGCGAAGCGTCCCGACGCTTTGGTTCTTTCCCGGAGATCGGTTTTCTCGATCTCTGGGTCGGGACGCGCAGTCGAAGAATCTCTCTTTTTTTTCTCACATGCGCCCACTCCCACCGTGGGGGGGCGCGCCCTCTTGACAATCGCCCCGCCGCAGAGTTTATTGCCCTTGTCTGAATCGGCGGTTTTGGGGGAATGAATCATGGCCGAAGCCACACAGCAAAAGCGCTCCTCGGATGGCGGCGCCTACGGCAGACCTGCGCCGCATCCCGACTACGAACTGACGCAGGTGGGCCCGCACACTCCGTGCGGCGAACTGATGCGCCGCTACTGGCAGCCCGTCGCCGTTTCCGCGGACGTCACGCCCCGCCCGCAGTACGTCCGCATTCTCGGCGAAGACTTGATTCTCTTCCGCGACAAGAAGGGCCGTGCCGGCCTCCTCTATCCGCGCTGCATGCACCGCGGCACCACGCTCTTTTACGGCAAGGTCTCCGAGGAGGGCATTGCCTGCTGCTATCACGGCTGGCTCTTCGACGTGGAAGGCCGCTGTCTCCGCCAGCCCTGCGAGCCGGACGGTGGCCGCAACCTCGACGTCGCCCGCCAGCCCTGGTATCCCCTCGAGGAACGCTACGGCGTCGTCTTCGCCTACATGGGCCCGCCCGAAAAGAAGCCTGTCCTGCCGCGTTACGACATCCTCGAAGACTTGCAGCCCGGCGAGGAACTCCGCGCCGACATGGGTGCTTTCGGCGCCACTGGCGACAACAGCCTCCCCATCGCGCCCTACAGTTGGCTGCACATGAACGACAACGTCCTGGACCCCTTCCACGTCCAGGTCCTTCACTCCACGTTCAGCACGGTCCAGTTCGTTCCCGAGTTCGCCCTGATGCCCAAGGTCGATTTCTTCGCCACCGAGAACGGCGTCTGCTATTCCGCCAAGCGCAAGCTCGACGACGGCCGCGAATACGACCGCATCTCTTCGTGGTTGATGCCCAACATCATGTGCGTTCCCAACCCGGTCGACATCAACCAGGTTCGCGCCAACCGCATCACCTGGTCTCTTCCCATCGACGATTCGCACTTCACCATGGTCACCGTGTCGCGGATGCCGAAGTCCGCACCTCCGCTCGGCGGCGTGCGTTTCAACGGGAAGCTCTGGGGTGAAATGACCGAGCGGGAGCGCCAGGATACGCCCGGCGACTACGAAGCCCAGGTTGGCCAGGGCCCAATCTCGCTGCACTCCGAGGAGCATCTCGCCGGCAGCGATCGCGGCATCATCATGCAGCGCCGGATGCTGAAGGCGCAGATTCGCGTCGTCGCGGACGGCGGCGATCCTATTGGTGTCGCGTTCGATCCCGCGCAGGCGCTCGTCAAGCTCCGCTCCGGCAACTTCTACAACGCACCTCAGCGTGCCTAGCCGCCTGTGGCGGGAAGCCTTCGCGGGCCGCGCGATCTTGCGGATTTGCGTTTGGGTTTTTGCGTCTCCCGTATAGAATCGGCGTGCTTGACGGGGAAAAAGGGGAGGGAAGCGTATGGCGCTTTTGAAGAATCGGCTGGCTTCGACGTTCGTCGCCGCGGCGGCGGTCGCAATGCTCTTGGTCGCAGGAGTCGCTCTCCCCGCGAGAGCGCAAGGATCGGCCCAGGACGAAGTCTTGGCCCTCCAGAGAAAGTTTCAAGATGCCAGCATCTCCGGCGACGCCGCAACGCTCTCGGCGTTGATGGCCGACGACGCCATCTTCATTCACGGCAACGGTGCGGCGCAGTCCAAGTCGGAATTTCTCGCCGCGATCGCCAATGGACAGTTGTCTCTGTCCGCCTACGATCTGAAAGATCCCAAGGTGGTTCTCTTTGACGGTGGAGCGATCGTCTCCGGCCTCGTCGACATCACGTTCAAGCCGCGGCCGAATGCAACCGCGCCGCCCCTCACCCTGCACATGCGCGGCTCTTCGGTGTGGGTCCATCACTCCGGCAAGTGGACGCTTTTCCTCGACCAGGACACGACGCTCGCGGGTCCGCCGCCCGGCGCCGCGCCCCCGAACCGCTAGCCTTTTTTATAACGAGACACCTGAGCGGAATAGATGGGGATGCGCAGTCGAAGAATCTCTCTTCGGCGTTACTGAAAACAAGCATGTCAACAGAGCCAAGCCGTTGCGGATGGTTTGTAGGGGGCGGGTTTTACAAGCCGCCCTGTCCGCGGCGTCCGAAGTGTGCAGGGGTTTTAACCGTGAGGTACCTCACAAATGCTTCTCGGGTCAGGGTGCGGCTTCAGCCGTGTCGAAGAGATTCGTGGGTCGTGGCTTTGCAGTGCGCGGGATAATCGGGAGAGCTTTGTAGGGCGGGGTTTCAACCCCGCCGTTAGTGCAGCGATCTGTGCGGGGCTTTAGCCCCTGAAGCTCAGGTTTTGCGGTTCTCGCACAGGCTCTTAGGAACCGACGCCCGCGGCGACTTTGCCGATGACAGCCTCGGTGAACTGGGCGGTTGTAGCGGTGCCGCCGACGTCGCGCGTAAGCGAGCGTCCCTCCCGGTAAACTTCATGCAGGGCGGCGTCGATCTGGCGGGCAGCCGCGGATTCGCCGATGTGGTCGAGCATCATGACCGCGCTCATCAGCAGCGCTGTCGGATTCGCGATTCCTTTTCCGGCGATGTCGGGCGCCGTTCCGTGGACGGCTTCGAAGATCGCGGCGCTCTCGCCGATGTTGCCGCTCGGAACCACGCCCAGACCTCCTACCAGCCCGGCGGCAAGGTCGCTCATGATGTCGCCATAAAGATTGGTGAGGAGCAGCATGTCGAACTGCGATGGGTTGAGGACCATCTGCATGCAGGCGTTGTCGACGATCAGCTCTTTGTACTGGATATCCGGATACTCCTCCGCCACCTTGCGGACCGACGAGAGAAACAGGCCGTCGGACAACTTCATGATGTTCGCTTTGTGGATCGCGTGGATTTTCTTGCGGCCCTTTTTGCGTGCGTATTCGAAGGCGAAGCGCGCGACCCGCGTCGAGGCCCTTTCCGTGATGATCTTCAGGCTTTCGACCACGCCCGGCACGACGGTGTGCTCGAGCCCCGCGTAGAGGTCTTCGGTGTTCTCGCGGATCAACACTAGGTCCACGCCCTGGAATCGCGAGGCCACGCCCTCGACGTTTTTCACGGGCCGAACGTTGGCGTAGAGGTCGAGCTCCTTGCGCAGCGCGACGTTGATGCTGGGCGGGCCGGTTGCGATGCCGGTCGCCAATGGCCCTTTTAGCGCCACGCGGTTCTTGCGGATCGACTCAACGGCAGCGGCCTTCATTGCGCCCGTGCCGCGCTTTTCGACGTCTGCTGGCGCCTCGGTTTCTTCCCACCGGACATCGACGCCGGCGGCTTCGATGATCTCGCGCACTGCCTTGGAGACTTCCGGGCCGATTCCGTCGCCGGGAATCGATGTAATCGTGTGTTTCATGCGTTTCTAGTTTAGGGCTTTTGCGTCTGCCTGTACACGGGGATCGCCGCTCCCCGTTTTCTTCTTCATTACCCGCAGCCCGGCAGTTTCGTGCGAAAACTGGGCGAAGTGGCCGCGAAACCTCGGTAGTGGTTCAAGTTTCCGGTAATCCGGGCGGTCTCAATGGGTCGACGCAACACTAGCTCAAAGTCCACGTGCTAGGAGTCTACGAAGCTAAATTCGTTCAAGGGCGTTGATGTGAACGGAACACTGCCCTGCTTAGGTTCTGATTGAGTACAGCCTTATAGATCGGTTCCCTAGAGGAAGTATCGTCGGATCAACTTGGGATGACAGGTAAGCAGGGGTTCGATATAGACCACTGGGGCTTCTTTGGGAGAATAACAAGTTCCACGCGGAGGAGCGCACCGGGAGGCTAGCAGCAGATCTTAGCCCCTATTTCGCCGTCGGGTCCTTCTTTACGTCGTGGTCCATGAACTCCAACCAGAATCCCTGGGGATCCGGCACGAAGAAAGAGCGTGTCGTCGGACCGAGGAACACCGGCGCGTCAGACTTGCTCAGCGTGTGCAGATTAGCTGCCTTGACCCGCGACATAAGCACATCATCGTCTTTAGCCATGAATAGGAAATGCGCTGCGCCGGGATCCTGAAAGTATCCACGCTGAAAGTGCTTGTTGTGATGCGTGTATTCGATGAACTCCATGATTACCGGCGAGCCGGGAACCATCGCCATGGCCAGTCGGAACTGGCCGTGTGTGTTGGTTAAGTTCTCGTACGCCTTGTCGCCCATTAACGACGGACTCAGCCAAAACTTGAAATCGGGTCCGACCAAACTCTGATACAAACGGCATGTTTTTTCGAGATCGTCGACGACTACCGCGACACGCGCGCCGAGAATCTTGCTGCTGGGGTCGGCGGTTGTCTCCGGCGCGGGGGTCTGCTCGATCAATTCGACCGGGTATCCGTCGGGATCGCGCACGAAGACTGCGCGGATTTTGCCAGTCACACCCGGCCAGCCGGACAGCTCGACGGGGTTTCCGCCGACAGTGATCACAGGAACGTACTCACCTTTCAGGTCGGCCAGGGTCTTATCAAGATCGCGTACGATGAGTTTCAGATAGGACGCACCTGGATCGCTCAAACGTGGATTGTATGGGCGGGACTTGATTCCTTTTATTTCGATGGCCTCAATCATCATTTCAGGTCCACCCGGCACCGCTGCGGTCCCCGGAATGGGAAGAAGCGATCCGCGGCTGGATGCGTCGTAGGGATTCGGCGCATCCTGGCCGAGCTCGACGAATTCCTGCAGCCCGCGATGCACGCTAAATGGGCGGGGCTGGTCGCGGGTGCCGCGAAGTTCCAGTCCGAGAAGATCGTGATAGAAATGGATGATCAGCTCGGTTTCTCCGATCTCGCGGCCAAGGTGGCCGGCACGAAGAACATCTCCGGGGGGCGCGACTCCCGATGGGGGCGCATCCAGCGTCGCCCATGGTGTTTGCGCCAAGGCACGTGGGATGATAACGATCAGCAGCATCAGGCTGATCACAACGAGTCCGCGTGCAGCGTTCTTAAATGATCGTGACACTTGGGCCCCTTTAATCTGAACCGGAATTTCCGATTTGGACCTCTTGCTCGTGCGCATCATACGCGCTTCCCGTCCCTCGTCACAACGAATATGCCACCCAAAGCAGGCCCCAGCGAGATCGCGGGTTCCGACAGCTAGCTCCCGATTTGATGTCATAACGACGCCGGCCTCGCGACGGCCCGAGTAGACTGTTCGGTGTTCACCCCAACAGTGCTCGGGCCGAAGGAGGCCGAGATGCGAATTATAGGATGTGATTTGCATGCTCGCCAGCAAACACTGGCGGTGCTTGATACGGCGACAGGGGAGGTGATGGAGAAAACCCTGACGCACAGCGGCAGCAACGTGCAGGAGTTTTGTGCGGCGCTGCCCGGACCGGTGCGCGTAGGGATTGAAGCAACGGGAACGATGCAGTGGTTTCTGAGCCTGATGGAAGAGCTGGGAATCGATTGCCAGGTTGGCCATCCGGCGAAGATTCGAGCGGCCGAACCACGGAAGCAGAAACATGACCGGCGAGATGCGGACCTAATTCTAAAACTGCTGGTAGAAAACCGCTTTCCGTCGATCTGGCGGCCTTCGAAGGAACTCGTGGATCTGCGAGCCCTGTTGCTGCACCGTCATCAGTGGGTGCGAATGCGGACGCGGATACAGAATGCGCTGCAGGCGATTGCACTGGCGAACGGTTTACGACGTGGGCCCGGGCTATGGAGTCAAACCGGGCAGTGCACGATCGCATCTCTACCGCTCGCGCCGCATACCGCTCATCGGCGCAGTGAGTTGCAGGCGATGTACGCGAAGTTCGACAACGACATCGAGAAGCTGAACCAGCGAGTCCAGGAGCAAGCGGGCAAGCGTCCCGGAGCAACACTGCTGATGACTCATCCAGGAGTGGGGCCGATCACAGCGTTGGCTACGGACGTGTTCCTGGGCAATCCCAAGCGGTTTGCTGACGGCAAGGCGCTGGCGAGTTACGTGGGGATCATTCCGAGTGAATATTCCAGCGGAGGTCGGCAGCGGCTCGGCGGCTTGAGCAAGCAAGGCAACCCGTTGTTGCGGTTTCTCTGGTGTGAGGCAGCAGCACACGCGGTTCGTCGGGATCCGGGGTTGCAGCGCTTTTATCGCCGGAAACTGGTCCAAAAAGGCCTGGGGAAGGCGAGAGTGGCCGCCGCTCGCAAACTCGGAATCCGGCTGTGGATCATGTTGCGGGATCAGATCGACTATCACGAGTTCTGTCGTCGTGGACAGATGCAGCAGAACAGCGGTGATGCCTGTGCGGGGATGCCTGGAACGCGCTATGGTGCGAACAGTCACCGGCCGATTGATTAGGCTACCCGCCTCCCTACGGGGAGTTCGAATAACTCATCATGGTCGATCGTGACCGAAGAGATGGTTGGTGGGCAACACCGAGCTGATGAACCGAAAACGGGCTGAGCAAGTTCGGGTGACACAGGTGAACAGGAGCAACAGAGACAGACGCTGCTCGTGCGCCGGCGACGAAGTGTGCTCGAACCCAGTGACCAGCCGAAGAAAAAACTCTTGCAAGGGCCGGCGTCGTTAGAGATAGCGCGATAATCGGAAGCTCACCAATTAGGTGATGCTCTAAATCCCTGTTGACGGTGGTGGCGCTCGTATGAATTTGGCAAGCCATTTTACTCGCCAGTCCACGTTAGTAGCTCTTGAATCGACCAAACGTGGTCGGCAATTCCGGCCTG
>JBEKNB010000004.1:0-184315 GCA_049523255.1 Candidatus Acidiferrales bacterium
TCACGAAATTCCGCCAGCGCCCACCGCAGTTCCTCGACGTTCTGGAACACTTTCACCCACAGCAACTGCTCCTTCAGCGTGCGGATGAACCGCTCGACGCAGCCGTTGCATTCCGGCTGGCGGACGAACGACGGCGAAGACTCCATGCCCAGGAAAGCGATTTCGGCCTGATAGTCGTCACTCATGTACTGGTACTGGCTGCCGTGGTCGTGCCGGTTGCGGATGCCCGCCGCAGCGCCGGTGCGGAAACCGCCACAGTTAGCCGCATGCAGACCCACACAAGAACGCCACGCGGTTCGAAGCGCTGGAACCGCTACGGCAGGGAGTACGCGACTACCACGGCCACGAACACGGTCACTTGGCCTTCCTCGACGGTGGGCCGTCAGGGTGTGGTCGCTAGCCCAGACTTCGTTGGGTCGCTCGGTGACGATCGTGCCGGTATGGGGATTCTCGGCCCTCGGGAGCGTGCGGGACGGCGCGAGCAACTGTGCTTCGCGCATCAGTCGTCTCGTATTTCGTAACTCTAAACAAGCTTCTCCGCTTTCTCGACAGGTCATATCGCTGTGATCGTGCAACAGATTCGGAGCTCTTCGCCGGATGGGTTACGATGCCACAGCCGTATCGCAACTGAATGCGGCGGATTCAGGCGAGCCGCAGCCGCCCTCTTCCTTCCGCAATATGGCGATGATCGAAAGCGGTGGCAGCGGAAGCCACCAGTCCAGCAAACGGAAGATCGGCGTCAGCACATTCAGCACGCGGATCTGCCCCAGCCCGAAAGTCCTCCGGCGCAGAATGCGGCCGTTCAACCACCATGCCACGACGCCCGGCCGGTTGAATTTCAACATGTCCTCGACGCGAAACCCGGCTTCCCGTGCCGCCGCCGCGAGCTGATCCGGCGTATAGCGGCGGCAATGTCCCAGCACTTCGTCCAGGCTGCCGTAGAGTCCCGGGCCGCAGGGAACCAGAACAATGGCTCGGCCACCATTCTCGAGGGCGGCCCAAACGTTTCGCAAAGCGCCGACGTCGTCTTGCACGTGCTCGATCACATTCAGGCAAACGACCGTGTCAAAGCGCTGCCCGCTTGGAAATGTTCCGGCGTCCAGGGCGTTCGTGTGGGCAACCCTCATGTAGGGCCGCGTCGCGCGGAGCGTGACCAAATAGTCCAAGTAGGCTGGGTTGACGTCCGTGGCCCAATAGATCGATCGCGGCATCAAGTGAACGGACATATTGCCGGTTCCAGCGCCGATTTCGAGCACGCGGTTCCCGACGTACGGCCGCACCACGTCCGCCATCCACCGCGTGAAGCGCGGCGCACGGTTCAGCCGGTCGAGAATCTCTCCGCCCTCTTCGTCCGTCGCGTAGATTCGTCCGGACGCCGCATAGCGCAAGATGGCCCAGAGGGCGCGCGCGCCGTCCTTCCAACTAATTTTCTTTCCCTCGCGATAGGTGCGGCCTGAATAGCTGATCGACACTTCGAAAATACGAGCTCCACGCTTGGCCAGCTTGATGGCCAGTTCGGGCTCGACATCGAACGTGGAACTCTCGAGCGGAATGCTCTTGAGCAGGTCCGCACGGATCATCTTGTAGCACGTCTCCATGTCGGTCAGATTGAGGTCGCACACGAGATCGCACAAGAATGTGAGCAGCTTGTTTCCAAGCGCATGCCGGAAAAAGAGGGCGCGCTTGTAACCACCGGCCATGAAGCGCGAACCGAACACGGCGTCGGCCTCTTCCTCCAGGAAAACTTTCACCATCTTGAGCAGATCTTGCGGGTGATATTCGAGATCCGCGTCGTGGATTACGACAAGCTCCGTGTCGACCTGAGGCAACGCGGTGCGAATCGCGGCTCCCTTGCCGCTGTTCTTCTTGTGGCGCTGCCAGACCCAGGAAAGTCTCGGCTCAGGCCCGGCGGATTCCAGAGAAGCCCGAAAACGCTCGATCGCCTCAGCCGTTCCGTCCGAGGAACCATCATCCACGACAATGATTTTGACGGATTCCAGGAGCGGCGAATCGCCCAGCACGCACAGCCTTGCCAGACTCGCCTCGATCAGAAATTCCTCGTTGTAGGCGGGGACGATTACGGAGAGGGTCGTGCTCTTTCGCCCGCCGTGCGTCCGCTCCTCCGGAAAGAGGAGGGGGCTGGTCGCGGGCGAATCGTGCTCTGTCGAGCGTTTCCCTCCCGAGCTTGTGCGCATGGTCGGTGGCGTCCCCGGGCTCAAGAACCTCGTTACATTATTTGCCAATCACGCGCGCGGCGCAACAGCGGGGAAAAGAACGGGTGCGTCGAAACACCCAGCAACGCCGCCTTCCGCCGTCCGGCTTCGAGAGAAATTTCCACCGAGCGGTAATCTGCTATGAGGATCGGCTTGTCCGCAACAGGTTTTTGCGAAGCGCGGGAAAAGTCACTTCTATTTGCCCCTGGGACGGAATCGTATTCGTAGGGGTTCAGGCAGCTCATCCTGCAACGCCATCAGAGCGACGCGAAGGATGGCGGCGACGCTCACCGAATCGCGGATCTCGCCGCTCTTGACGCGGTCGACGGCATCCCAGAAAGGCACCCGCGCGACCTGGAGTTGCTCCGTGTCTTCCGGCTCGGCAAGCCCGTCCGTGAGGTCCCATGCGAGAAAGGCAGTGCCGCGCTCGTCTGTCACGCTGTTGGACAGGTCCATGCCGAGGACTTCGGCCCAGCACTTTGCCGTGAGACCACACTCCTCGCGCAGTTCCCTCTGCGCGGACTCGAGAAATGTCGCCGTCGGAAGCCCGCCACCCTGAGGAATCTCCCAACTGTAAGCGCCGAGAGGGAAGCGGTACTGTCCGACGAGTATCGTGTTGCCATCCTCATCGATCGGGACGACGCCGATGGCGTGGCCCTTGAAATGGACAGTCCCGTAAACGCCCGGGCTTCCGCTCGGATTCAAGACCTCGTGATGGTCCACGCGAATCCAAGCGTTCTCGTAGACGGACGCTTTTGAGATTACAGTCCAGGGATTCTTTGTCTCGTCCATTTCCGCCCCACATGTGTGACGATTAAAACGATGCCGCTGTCCTGTGTTTTCAATGAGTTAGGCCGACTTCTAATCGGCACCGTGTGACGATTAGAAACGGCGGCAGGAGGCCGACAGCCCGCGCGTGCAACACACCCGCAAGCTTGGTCACTTCTTCTCGTCAGAGTCGCCGCGAAGTTCGCGGACGATGCTGACGCCGCTGCTCGTGCCGAGGCGGTTCGCGCCCGCCTCGATCATGGCTCGGGCGTCGCTCGCGGTCCGAATGCCGCCGGACGCCTTTACTCCGATTCTCACGGCGCGGCGCATGAGCCAAACGTCCTCCACGGTGGCAACGCCGCCGAGAAATCCCGTGGAGGTCTTCACGAAATCGGCTCCGGCTTTCTCGCTGAGTTCGCAGGCAGCCAGCTTTTCCTTTTCGGTGAGGAGCCCCGTCTCCAGGATCACTTTCAGCAGGGCCTTTTGGCCGTGAACAATATCGGCCACGCTCTGAATATCCGCCAGAACGAATTCGCGATCGCCCGCTTTGAGCGCTCCGATGTTCAGGACCATGTCGATCTCGCGAGCGCCCAGCTTCAGAGCCTCCGCCGATTCAAATCGTTTCACGCTGGTCAGCGTCGCGCCTAGGGGAAAGCCGGCCACGGCCCCCACTTTTACGCTGCTGCCCTCGAGATGCGAGCAGGCAAGCGCAACGTGGCATGCATTGACCATTACCGCCCCGAAACCGAATTCCTTCGCTTCCTCGCAGAGGCGGACGATGTGGCTCGGAGTCGCTTCGGGACGCAGGTTCGTGTGGTCGATGATGGCTGCGACACTTTGCCAGTCGCCGGCCGGCGGCTTATTCTCGGCGGTTGAGTTTCGGCTCGACATAGTAAGCAAATGTTACTACGCTAACCGCTGGTTCTCACAATCTGTAATTCGGCGTGTCAACGTCCCGGTTCCGGCTGACTTATGCCAAAGCCCAATTCCAGCGGCGATGTGACTCGTGAGCGTTTGCTCAAAGCCGCTCGCGGCGCCATGAAGAACGCGTACGCTCCGTATTCCAAGTTCAAAGTGGGTGCGGCGCTGCTGACGACGAAGGGTCAACTGTTTACCGGCTGCAATGTGGAGAATGCTTCCTACGGCATGACCAACTGTGCGGAACGCAGCGCGATCTTTTCCGCGGTTTCGCAAATCGGCCCCGAATGGGAGATTCGGGCGATTGCGATCGTCAACGACCACGACGCTCCGTGCTCTCCCTGCGGAGCGTGCCGCCAGGTAATTTACGAGTTCGGGCCGAAGGCGACCGTGTATTTTCTCAGCTCGAAGGGCTGGAAGAAGCTCCTCATCACCGATCTTCTGCCGGAGGGATTCCGCCTGAAGTGAGCAACTCTCCGGAGCGCCCCGCTGACGACACGATCCGCGCCGTCGATGTAATCCGCAAGAAGCGCGACGGACAGGAATTATCGCGCGCCGAAATCGACTGTCTCGTCGGCGGCTACACGCGCGGAGAGATTCCCGACTACCAGATATCGGCCTGGCTGATGGCCGCTCTGCTGCGGGGTCTGAGCCGAGCGGAAACCGCGGCGCTCACCGACGCCATGCTGCACTCAGGCCAAGTGTTGGATCTTTCGGAGTTCTCCGCGGCGAAGGTGGACAAGCACTCGACCGGTGGCGTGGGCGACAAAACCTCGCTCGTGCTCGCTCCGCTCGCCGCGGCGGGCGGCCTTGTGGTTCCCATGATCAGCGGGCGCGGACTGGGTCACACCGGCGGCACGCTAGACAAACTCGAATCGATCCCCGGCTTCCAGGTTGATCTCCCGATCGCGCGTTTCCGGGAAGTACTGCGAACTTGCGGCTGCGCCATGATCGGGCAGACGGCGGAAATCGCTCCCGCCGACCGGAAGTTTTACGCGCTGCGCGATGTGACCGGCACGGTTGAAAGCCCATATTTGATTTGCGCGTCGATCATGAGCAAAAAGCTGGCGGAAGGCATCGACGCGCTGGTGCTGGACGTCAAGACAGGCTCCGGCGCATTCATGAAAAAGGAAGAGGACGCGGCGTTTCTGGCGGAGTTGATGGTTGAAACGGGGCAGAGAATGGGCAAGAAGGTGGTCGCGCTCATCACGGACATGGACCAGCCGTTGGGAATGCGCGTGGGCAACTCGCTCGAGGTCGAGGAATGTCTCGACGTGCTGCGCGGCCGTGGGCCGGAGGACTTACGCGAGCTTTGTCTGGAGCTTGCGGCCTGGATGTTTCGCCTGGGCGGACGCGCAGGCACGCTCGCGGAAGCGAAGCAGCTTGCGGACGGCCTGATCCATTCGGGGCAAGCACTCGAACAATTCCGCCGGATGGTCGAGCTGCAGGGCGGCGATCCGGCAGTGATCGACGATCCCCATCGGCTGCCGCGCGCAAAACACCATCTCGATGTGGTCAGCACGCGAGGCGGCTACGTCAGCGCCATCCAGTGCGAGATGGTCGGCACGGCCTGCGTCATTCTGGGCGGCGGCCGGGAGAAGAAAGAGGATTCCGTCGATCCCTCGGTCGGGATCATCCTGCACAAAAAAGTTTCCGACCGCCTCGCCACGGGCGAGACTCTTTGCACGATCCTCTACAACTCGGAGGCCCGCGCGGCGCAGGCGAAAAGGATGCTGGAGCAGAGCTATCAGATCGCGGACGCGCTTCCGGCCCCCCAAAAGTTGGTCCACCGCATCATTCCCGCTGTCAAGGAAAACTAAGGGCTCGTCTCTACGTCACGCAGACAAACTTGCCAGCGTTTCGGCAAGGACGAGAGCGCCGCGCGCAATATCCTCGGGCGATGCGTATTCATCGGGACGATGGCTGTATCCGTTGCGGCAGGGGATGAACAACATCGCCACGGGCGCGATGCGCGAGATAAAAAGCGAATCATGGTAGGCGCGGCTGATCATCGGAAGGAATTTCAGTTGGTGCTTGCGGCAGGATTGCGAAAGCGCATCGATGACGGCAGGAGCGCACGCGGCCGGTGCATCCGCGTTCAGCATCTTCGTCTGAATGGAAACCTGCCGCCTTTTCGAAATATCCTGCGAAGCACGCTCGATGGCCCGCATCACGGCGCCCCGCCGCGCGAACTCCGTGTCGCGAAGATCGAGACTGAGGCGAACGCGGCTGGGAATGCTGTTGACGGCGCCGGGAAAAACGTCGCACATGCCGACCGTGGCCACCGTATCGGCCGAACCGCTCGCGCGGGCTGCGCTCTCGATTGCGAGGATCAGCTCGGCCGCGGCGCAAAGCGCATCCCGCCGATCGGGCATCAGAACGCCGCCCGCGTGCCCCCCCGCGCCTTCGATGGAAACGCGGGCGCTCGCGGGCGCGGCGATGTGCGTGACGATTCCCAGGCCGATGTGCTCGCGCTCAAGCAAGGGCCCTTGTTCGATGTGCAGCTCGACCCACGCCTTATAATAGCCGGACGCCAACTTCACTGCTTCGAGTTCTCCCCCGAGCCCTGCCTTGCGGCGAACTTCGTCGACCGATTCTCCATTGCCGTCGGTCAACTTTCTGGCGGCGTCCGGACCGAGACTGCCGGAGAGCAAACGGCTGCCGATGCATCCGATCCCAAAACGTGTGGGCTCTTCCGACGTGAGAAGCAGCAACTCGACGGAGTTCCGCGGACGGAATCCGCTGCGTTGCAATGCGCGGATCGCCTCGAGGCCGCCGAGGACCCCGACGACGCCGTCATATTTTCCCGCGTTGGGAATCGCGTCGATGTGAGAGCCTGTGCCGACGACGGGCGCTCCCGGATCCGAACCGTTCCAGCGCGCGAAGATGTTCCCAATCGCGTCCTGCCGCACCGCAAGCCCCGCAGCCTCGCACCGCGCAATCAACCACGCGCGGGCCTTCAGATCGGTGGGAGTGAAAACGATCCGCGTGACCGCGGGCGCCTCCGCATCGGAGAACGAAGCGAGCTCTTCGATCTCGGCCTGCAAACACGGCGAATCAATCGTCAAGCTCATCGTTGCGCGTTTGCCAGCGGATGCCGGTTCCAATCCTTATATATGAGGTATTTCGCGGCAGTTTTGCCGAGCGCCCCGAACCACTGCGGGCACCACGGCCCCATCCAGATGAAGTCTCCCGCCGTCACGGGGTACCAAGAATCTCCGAGCCGGTAGATTCCGCCGCCCTCGAGCATCAGCAGCCCGTGCTCCATCACGTGCATTTCAACCATGCTGAGCGCCGCGCCCGGCTGGTAGACCATGGTGTTCACCGCGAAGTCGAAGCTCATCTCGTCCGGAAGCAGACACTTCACCTGAAGGTCCGGATCATCTCCAAGCGGATGCGAGCTGACGGCATCTTCGCTCGAGAGAATCAAGCACGGCGGCTTGGCCGAGGCAACAGGCTTGTAGAACTTTTCGACGACGGCGACGCGGCTTGCTTTCGCGGCCGTCACGCGGTGCGCCAAACCCTCGGGCAAATAGGCGTAGCCGCGCGCACACAGGTCGCTCCGCTTGCCGTCGGCTTCCACTTTCACACCGCCCTCCAGCACATAGAGGAAGCGTTGCGCAGACGTTCCGCCCAATTCACCGCCGGCTTCGAATTCGGCCGTGTACTGGGTGAACGCCGCGCCCATCGCCGAACCGGCGTGCACGACGGCCGTGCAACCCTTCATCCCGGGCAGCAGGGTACGCACGAAAGTGTCCGGCGTCAGCAGCAGGTGATTGGGTTGTTGGGAGCTTCGCGTTCGACCAAGGTTATGCACAGTGCGTTCTCCTTTGAAACTCTGGCGAGGAGGCGAGCAGGTCGAGCAGATGCAGGCCGCTGGCAATCGCCTTCGCCACGTCCTCGATTTTAACCGTCTCGGCGGGATTGTGGCTGATGCCGCCGGGCGTCCGCAAAAAGATCATCGTGGCGGGAACCTTCTCCGCCAGGATCATGGCGTCGTGGCCGGCTCCGCTCACCATCCGGTGCGGCTCGCAGCCGGCTCTTCGGATGGCCTCTTCGGCCTGGCCGACCAGGAACGAATCCATCGCGACAGCCTTCTGATTCAAGCGCGTGTTCCACCGCACGGAGAGCCCGCGCCGCTTTGCAATGTCCCCGGCGTTGCGGATCAGAGTTTCCACGGCGCTGCTTCGCACGTCGTCCGAACCGTGGCGCACGTCGAGAGTCAGCCGGACCTCGCCGGCAATCACGTTTGTCGCACCGGGCTTTGCCTCCAACGCGCCTACGGTCGCCACCAGTCCCGCAATTCCCCTGGCTTCCCGCTCGACCGCGCTGATCCACTCCGCCGCGCAAGCGATGGCATCGTAGCGCAAATCCATCGGCGTCGTGCCCGCGTGATTGGCGCGCCCGGTAAACGTAAACTCGAGCCTGCTCTGGCCGACCACGGCCTCGACAACGCCGAGCGGCCGTCCGAGTTGCTCGAGGACCGGCCCCTGCTCGATATGAAATTCGACGTAGCCGACGGCATCGTTCTTCAAGGCAGCCTCGGGAATCTCGTCCGGCTTCAGCCCGAAGGCCTCGATCGCTTCCCGCACGCAAATCCGGTTCGCATCCTGGCGCCCCAGCAGCTCTTCGTCGAGCGTCCCCACCAGTGCGCGGCTGCCGATGAACGGCGTGCCGAAGCGCACTCCCTCTTCCTCTGAAAAGCCGACCACTTCGATTCCGAAAGGAAGCCTTCGACCGTCGAGCGCTTCGAGCAGCGCGACAGCGAGAACCACACCGAGAACGCCATCGTACGCGCCCGCCTTGGGCACCGTATCGAGATGCGAGCCGATGAGCAGCCGCGGCGCCTCCGAATCCGCCGCGGGATACGACGCGCGTAGATTTCCAGCGGCGTCGATTCTCACGCCGACGCCCAACGGCTCGAGCCACGCGGCGATTTCGCGATGGCAGTCATGCATCGGCAGGGAGAGAAAGGTCCTTTGCGTGCAGCCCGGCGTCTCGGTGAAGCCGGCCAGTCTCTTGCAACGCTCGATCGCTTCCTTCGCCCGGGCTGTGTGCGGATCGCTCATCGGCTCCGCATTTCACGACCGCCGGCTTATGCGCGCTTCGATGTAGCCGTGCGGCTCGTCCGTTGGAACGAATATTTCGTTCGGGTTGTCCTGCCCGAATCGCGAGAGGTCCACCAGCAGGCAGTGTTTATTCGGCATCGTGAGCTCGATGTCTTCGATCTCGGAAACCTTTTCGAGAACGGCCTCGGCCATCGCATAAAGCGTGTGCTGGACAGACTTGCTCGCGTGGCCGGCGAACACACCGAGCAGAGTTTCGCGGATTTTTGTCCGTACGGGTCCAAAAGCCAGAGCGGCGTCCCGGTAATTCCAGCTCGCGCGGACGGCCGTTCCGAATAGGCGATCGGCGGCTTCCGGCAGTGTCGTCAGGGAATCGTGGATGTAGCCTTCAAACGCCGATCCGGCGGTCTTCATGATGACCAGGTTTTCGAGTCCCGACGCGACCGCGAACTTTCCGCTCTGCGTCCGCGCCACTCGGGTTGTCTGACGCTCGCCGCTGGACTGCACGAAAGTGGTCGGGTGCGGCTTCCCACCCGTTTCGAGATGCTCCCAGGCCGTTTCCGACACGCTGACTTCCGCCTGCGACACCTGCGGGTTGCGTGCGAGCAGGAAATCAATTAGCTCCTTCGCGAACTCCTCCATGGACTCGGCCGCTGATTTGCGCGCCAGCGAATACACCGTGTTTTTCATCGTGTCCGTCGGGAGAATCTTGCTGTTATCTCCGTCGGTGAAGCAGCTCTCGAAGTCTCCTTGCAGCAGGACTTCGAGCGTCCATTCGCGAAAGTCGTGGCGGCCCGGCTTTCGCCGCACGCGAACCAGGCGGACCCGCGATTTGCCGTAACGATTTTCAGCCAGTGCCGTCATGATTTCAGCTTCCCCGGTACGTTGTGTACCCGTTTGGACTGAGCAGCAGCGGGATATGGAAATGCGTTTCGCCCTCCCGCACCGCAAACGTGATCTGGACGACCGGATACAATCCGTCCATTTTCTGCGCCGCGTGGTAGCTTCCGGTATCGAAGGCCAGGCGGTAAAGCCCCGCCGGTAAAGCGGCGCCCTCGGGCAGCAACTGGCCGCACCGGCCGTCGTCATCCGTCCGGCCAGACGCCAACAGCCGCCAATTGCCCGGCGTCTCTTCGCGCTCCAGCCGCACCGCGACCCCCGCCGCCGGCCTGCCGCGAGCCGTGTCCAGAACATGCGTCGAAATGCGCTTTATGCCTGAAGCCATTTCCTCAGCCGAAGCTGCGTGATCTGCCGTTGCTGCTCTGCTGCTTCGCGGAGTTCCACCGCCGGATCGTTCCGCAAGCGGCTCCGCAAAATCTCCAAGATTTCCGGCGCCGTTTTACCGGTCGCGCAAACGATGAAGATGCGGCCGAACTTCCGTTCGTACTCGCGATTCGCTTCCGCCAGCGCGATTTTCACGGCATCGCCGGAATCCGCAACGTTTCGCTGCTCCTGCGCCGACCACGCCGTGGAGCGCGCGCCGGAACTCTTCCCCACGCGCGATTCCCCGATCCGCGGATGGCTGCGGAACGCTTCCGTCCAATCGGCCTCGCTAAGATTGCGCCACGTTTCGTCGGACGCGGCCAGCAAGGCCGCTTCCTCCGAGAGCGGCCGTCGAGCCGCCATCCCACGCGCCCAAGCGGTTGAGCCGCAGCACGGAAGAATCTCCCGCTCCGCTTCGTCGATCGGGAGCTCGTTCCAGCGCCTCAAGACGTCACTCATGGGCCGGATCGCGCGCCGCGAGCATCCCGAGAAATTCCGCGACCAGATTGCCCGCCACGGCCGCGCGGTATCGCGCCGTCGACCGAATGTCGTCGATGGGCCGTATCTCCGCTGCCGCTGTTTTTTTAGCCAGCGGCACAAGCGATGCCTCGGCGCGCTTCCTGCGCAGGATTCGCTCCGTCTCAGCCATGCGCATCGGGACCGGCGCCACGCTGCCGAGCGCGATCCGCACATCCTCGATCGCGCCGCCTCCGAGCCGTGCCAGGGCCGCTATGCAGACCTTGGAAATGGCTTGCGCGTTGCGCGTGCCCACTTTTCGCGCGTAGGAAATATATCCCGAAAACCGCCTCGGAAGACACACGGCCCGCACCAGTTCGTCCCGCGCGAGTTCCATGGTCTTGTACCCGGTGTGAAATTTCCCGTATGGCAACCGCCGCTCGCCCCGCACCGAAGCCAGAATCAGCTCTGCGTCGTACGCGAGCAGCGCGGGCAGGGAGTCCGCGGCTGGCGAGGCGTTGACGATGTTGCCGCCGAGCGTCCCGCGGTTCTGGTTCGCGATTCCGCCGGTCCAGCAGGCGGCGCTCGCCAGCAGCGGGAATTCACGCGACACAACTTCGTGCTCGCGCAGATCGGTATAGGTGCAACCCGCGCCAATCTGAATTTCGCTTGGAGAACTTTCGATCCGTCGCAGCTCGGGGAGATTCCAGATGCTGATCAGTTTTCGCGCCGCCAGCTTTCCCGCCGCGTACTGCACCATCACGTCCGTGCCACCCGCGACCGGAAGCCAACTGCCCGGCTCATTCGCCAGTAGCGACAACGCGCTTCCCAGGCTTCCGGGCGCGATCAGCTCGTACTCGGCCGGATCGGACCTCATGTCGCCGCGCTGCGCCGCGCCGCTTCCGCCACGGCCTCGAAAATCTGAATGTAGCCCGTGCAGCGGCAGAGATTGCCCGAAAGCCCTTCGCGGATATCCTCCATCGTCGGCTCGGGCTTCTTGCTCAGCAGGTGGACAGCCGCGAGAATCATTCCCGGTGTGCAGATGCCGCACTGCGCGCCTCCGCATTCGAGAAACGCGTCCTGTAGCGCGCGAAACCGCGGATCGCCCGCCAGTCCCTCGATCGTGACGATGCTCGAACCCGCCGCCTGCAGCACGGGCACGAGACAGCTATCCACAAGCTGGCCATCCATCAATACGGCGCACGCGCCGCACTCGCCCTCGCCGCAGCCTTCTTTCGTGCCGGTCAGTCCGAAGTGCTCCCGCAGCACGTCCAGCAGCCGCTCCATCGAGCAGGCTCGAACGAGCTTCTGCTCGCCATTGACGCGCAGAGAGAATTCGCACTGGGCCTGGCTGCTGGTCATCGTCGGTCAGGGCCGGCCATCGGCTGCGACCGCATCGAAAATGTCCTCGGGCAGCAGAGGCACGGAATCGAACGGAACTCCCAGCGCATCCTCGATCGCGTTCACGATCGCCGGCGCCGGACCATCCATGGGCAGCTCGCCGATTCCCTTCGCGCCGAACGCGCCGTACTCATTGCCCATCTCCTCGAAGTACACGCGGATCGGCGGCAGGTCGGCGGAAGTCGGCATGATGTAGTTGGTCATCTGGCCGTTTTGCATGCGCCCGTCTTTCCATTCCACTTTCTCATATAGCGCAAATCCGAGTCCCTGCGCGACGCCTCCGGCGATCTGTCCCCGCGCGAGAACGGGATTCAACACCTTTCCGATCTCCTGCAGCGCCACGAAGTCGTCCACAGTCACGCTGTACGTGGTTAGATCCACAGTGACCTCCGCCACGTACACAGCCCACGCAAAAGCCGCGTAGGCTTCTCCGCGATAGTTCTGGTCGTCCCAGAAAACGTCAGCGGGCGACTCGTATCGCGCCAGCGACCGCAGCGGCCCGTGTTCGGCCACGTACTTGCCGCACGCCGCGCGAAACTCTTCCGGCGTGTATGTGTCGCCGAGCGCGCCGCTCGCAATGAGCGTCTGTTTCAATCCCCGCGCCGCGGACTCTACGAGCTTTCCGACGACCATCGCGGTGCGCGAGGCCACGGTGGGACCGCTGTTTGGCACTACCGTCGTATCCGGCTGCGCCACTTCCACATCGTCGTACGGGAGGCCGAGCGTTTCGGCCACAACCTGAGAAAGAACGGTGTTGGTCCCCTGGCCGAATTCCGTGCTCGAAACCAGTACGCGCACTTTGCCGTCCGCGGTTCCTTCGACGCCGACCACCGAGCTTAAATACCGCTCTCCCGATCCCGTGAATCCGGCGCCATGCAAAAAGGCGGCGATGCCGATCCCTTTCTTTTTCGTTGCGGACTTATTCTCCACCGCGAAACGCTCTTTCTTCGAATCGTAGCCTGCAAGTTCGAGCGCCCGGCCGAGAAGCTTTTCCAGATCGATCTGTTCGCGAACCGTCTGTTCGGTGGTCGTCGTCTGGCCCGGCTTCAGAAAATTCCTGCGCCGGATCTCCGCGGGCGACACGCCGACAACCTGGGCGATGCGGTCCATGTGCCTCTCGATGGCGAAAAGGCATTGCGGCGCTCCAAAGCCGCGAAACGCCCCGTGCGGGGGCGCGTTCGTGGCCACCGCTTTTCCGTGAATGCGCACCGCCGGCCAGTAGTAAGGACCGCCCGCGTGAATCGTGCCGCGCGAAAGCACCACCGGCGACAGCGTCACGTACGCTCCGCCATCGATCGTGAAGTCGATTTCGCCGCCCAGAATCTTCCCTTCCGCGCTCACGGCCGTGCGGTGCCGCGTCCGCGACGGATGCCTCTTCGTCGTGGCCACCATGTCTTCCGCGCGGTCGTAGACCATCTTTACGGGCTGCCCGGACTTGATCGACAGCAGCGACGCGTGCGCCGCCAGCATCGAGGGATACTCTTCCTTGCCGCCGAACGCGCCTCCGGTTTCCGTCTGCACCACGCGCACTTTGTCTTCCGGCAGGCCGCAGAGCGCCATCAGCGCTTTGTGCACGTAGTACGGGCATTGTAACGAACCCCAAACCGTGATGCCGCGCTCCGCATTCCATTCGGCGATGATGCCGTTCGTCTCGATGTAGAGCTGCTCCTGCGCTCCCGTGAAGTATTCGCCCACGACGATGTGTGCGGCCTTCGCCCAAACGCTGTTAACGTCGCCTTTCTGCACCAGATATATCTTGAAGGTATTGTCCGCGCCCCAGATGATCTCCGACCGCTTCTCGCTTTCCTCAATTGTGAACACGGACGGAAGCGGCTCGTACTCGATCGACACCGCCTCGACGGCCCTCGGCAGCGCGTAGCGGTCCGGATGCGCGAGCAACAGGATCGGCTCCTCGGGGTGATTGACGATACCGTCCGCCAGACACGGCTGATCGTTTTCGATCAGCGCGATGTAGTTCTTTCCGGGGATGTCTTTCGCGGAGACGATGACGAATTCGTCCCAGGGGATTCCGCGCCCGAAAGTGATCTTCTTGATCCGGCCGCGCGGAATTCGGCTGCGCACCGTCGCGCCATAGAGCATGTCCGGCAGCGCGATATCGTCGATGTACCGCGCCTGTCCGGTCACTTTGGCACGGCCTTCCTTTCGCGGCGCCGACAAACCGATGATGTGCTCGTCTTTCACGCCAGACTCATTTGAAGGTGCGGAAACATTGTGACCGAAAACGAAAAAGATTTGTACGCTTGATTGCCGCGTGCCTGCAACGCCGCGTTATTTCCGGCATTCCCGGCCGATAGGCTCGCCCGGAAATCTTCCTTCGGAAAACGCGGCCTGCCCGCGCAGATAAGTGGCTTGAACCGTCCCGTGTAGCGCCTCGCCCAAATACGGAGAGACCGCGTGACGGTAATGTAACCGCTCCGGCGTGACCACGAACTCCGCTTCGGGGTCGAACACCACCAGATCGGCGTCGTATCCCGCCGCAATTTGGCCTTTTCGCCCTCCGCATCCCGCCAGCCGCGCCGGACCTTCGGCCATCCAGCGCGCAATATCTCGTAGGGTGAACCCTCTCGCACGCGCCTCGGTCCACATCACGGGCAGAGCCACCGACAGGCTCGAGATGCCACCCCAGGCAACCTTGAAGTTTCCTTCTCCCAGTTGCTTCATCGACGGCGGGCACGGCGAATGATCGGTGGCCACGAGGTCGATCACTCCTTCTCGCAGCCCCTGCCACAGTCCTTCGCGGTTGTCGTGGCTCCGAATTGGCGGCGCGCACTTGCACAGGGTCGTTCCTGCCGCAATCGTCTCGGCGCTCAGATGCAGATAGTGAGGACACGTCTCCACGGTCACGGGGAGCCCCTCCGACCGCGCGGCCCTCAGCATCTCGAGCGCCTCGCACGTCGCCAGATGAACGATGTGTAGCCGGAAACCGTATTCGCGGCAGAGCGAAAGCAGCATCCGAATCGCCGCCAGCTCCGCTTCATCAGGCCGCGATCTCAGGTACGTCGCATACGATCGCCAGTCGGCGTCTCCCAGAGTCGCCGTGGCCGCATCGACCGGCCCCGCAAGTTCTGCGTGTACGAGCAGCGGCAGGCCCGTCCGCGCAACGTGCGGCAATGCTACGCGCAGCTCTTGCTCGGTAGCCATCGTGAAGCCGTCAATTCCCGGATGAATGAGGAAGCACTTGAACCCGCGCACGCCTGCAGCGGCCAGTGCTCCGATGTGCGCCTGATTGTCACTGACCACTCCGCCCCACGCCGCCCAATCGACGCGGCACTTGCCCCGCGCCGCTTGCCGCTTCGCATCTAGCGCCTCGACGGTCGTCGTCGCGGGCAGGCAGTTCAACGGCATGTCCACCAGCAGCGTATAGCCCCCCGCCGCAGCGGCACGCGTCGCTGTATGAAAACCTTCCCAGTCCGTGCGTCCCGGCTCGTTAATGTGGACGTGCGAGTCCACCAATCCGGGCAGAATGGCCGCGTCGCCGAAATCGTGAATCTGTGCGCCAGCCGGTGCCTGCTCCAGAGGGACGACGGATCGGATCTGCTCCCCCTCGACGACAATCGCTCCCGGACGGATTCCTTCCGGTGTGACAACTCGGCGGGAAAGAAAGGCCTGGGAAATCATGGCAAGAACCGCGCTCCTCGGAAAAACTGCGCCCACAACCGAGCGTATCCTACGCGCTTGCGTCTTTCAACGTTCACCGATTCCGTTGCGGGGCAGACTCGGCTTCGCTTTGGACCCTAGCTAGCGAGCGGCGGTTTCGAACGGCACCACTTCGCGCGCGATCCGGGCTGCGCGTTCATCTTCTGCTACGTCGAGCTCGTACCGGATCTGCATATTCATCCAAAATTCCGGCGTCATCTTGAAATAGCGCGCGAGGCGCAACGCGGTGTCCGACGTGATGCCGCGGCGCTCGGCCACGATTTCCGCAATCCGCGTTACCGGCACGTGCAAGTCCATCGCCAGGCGGTTCACGCTGAGCTTGTAGGGCTTCAGAAAATCCTCGCGGAGATGCTCCCCCGGATGAACCGGCTTTAATTTCTTCCCCATGTTTACCCCCTAGTGGTAATCCACAATCTCCACTTCATGCGCATCGCCGTCGCGCCAGATGAAGCAGATTCGCCACTGATCGTTGATCCGGATGCTGTGCTGTCCTTTCCGGCTGCCCTTCAAAGCTTCGAGCCGGTTGCCGCCAGGCACGGCCAGATCGGATAACTGCTTGGCGAAATCAATCTGCTGGAGCTTTCGCAGCGCGACTCGTTCGATGGATTTGAACCGCCTAACCGATTCGCGCTGAAAGAGAAGCTTCGTATCTTCGCAACGAAATGTCTTGATCAAACGACAAGCGTATATCGTTATCCATTAGCTGTCAAGCGTTACACGGCTTGATGATAGTACCTTGATTTCGGAATCGGGCTCCTGCCGCAGTTTGAGGCAATTCCCGAACACTTGCAGCTTTGCGGAACTGTCCAACCAATGTGACAATACTCCATGCAAAAATCATTCGTCATCGCACTCGCTTTGTTCGCTGCCGGGTGGATGCTTCCCGGGAACGCCCAGGCGCAACAGACTCCAGCGGCAACCGCTCAAAAGCCTCCCGCGCCGACGGCTCCGCCGGCTTCCGGGCAACAGAATCAAAGCTCTTCGCCCCTCACCACGCAGAAGGAAAAAGCCAGCTACGCCATTGGCCTGAACATCGGCAGAAACCTGAGCAAGCAGTCGGTCGACGTGGATCCGTCCTTGGTAGCGCAGGGCCTGAAAGACGCGCTGACCAACGCCAAACCGCTCCTCACGGACGACGAAGCGAAGGCCGCGCTCACGCAATTGCAGAGCGAAATGAACGCGAAGCAGGAAGCAGCACGGCAGAAGGCCGGGGAGGCGAACATGAAAGCAGGCGCGGAATTTTTGGCGAGCAACAAAACGAAGGACGGCGTGGTGACCCTGCCCAGCGGTCTTCAGTACAAAATCCTGACGCCGGGCACCGGGCCGAAACCCACGGCGAGCGACAGCGTCGTCTGCAACTATCGCGGCACGCTCATCGACGGCACCGAATTCGACAGCTCGTACAAGCGCGGCCAGCCCGCCACGTTTCCCGTCGGCCGCGTCATCAAGGGCTGGACGGAAGCCCTTCAGCTCATGCCGGTGGGATCGAAGTGGCAGCTTTTCATTCCGCCCGATCTTGCCTACGGCCCCAGCGGCGCGGGCGGCGTCATCGGCCCCAACGCCACGCTCGTTTTCGAGGTCGAGCTGATCTCGATCCAGGGCAAGTAGCGCACCTTTCCGTCCTCACGCTCACTTTTTCGGCGTGATCCGCAGAAGCGAGCCCGCGTCGGTCAGCAGATAGATCGCGCCGTCGGGCCCCTGGCGGACGTCGCGGATGCGTTGCCCCAGGTCACCGAGCAGGTGCTCTTCGGCAACGACGCGGTCGCCATTCAGCACGAGGCGGATCAAGCACTTGCTGACGAGCCCGCCGACAAACAGGTTCCCCTTCCATTCGGGAAACACGTCGCCCATGTAGAACATCGCGCTCGACGGGGCAATGTCGGGATACCAGAAGTAGATCGGCTGATCGACGCCTTCCTCCGCTGTAGCTCCCTTGCCCACGGGCACGCCCGAATACTGCCGCCCGTAGCTCACGTTCGGCCACCCATAAAAGTGTCCCGACCGAACGATCACCACGCGATCGCCGCCCAGGGGCCCGTGTTCAACCACCCAAAGCTCTCCGGTCGCGGGGTTGATCGCGGCGCCGTCCGGGTCGCGGAATCCGTACGCAAAAGTTTCCGGCAGCACGGTCGCGTCCGCCATGAACGGATTGTCCTTCGGAATCGTGCCGTCGCGATTGATCCGCGCCACGCGCCCGGTGAAGTTGCGCAAGATCGTCTGGTCCGTGAACTCGTGCTCGACGCCGTCCATATCCGAGTCGTAAAACCGGAACCGGTCCGCACCGCTGATGTAAAGCGTCCCATCCGGTGCCAACACGATCCGCCGGTCCACGCCGTCCACGAGCGTCCGAACATCCTCCAGCCTCTTGTCGTCCTCGCTGAGCCGTGCGCGCGCCACGCGCTCCGTTCCGACGGAAACCGTCCGGCGCTCGGCCAGCGGCTTGGCCGTCACCCGCGCGTAAAAGTATTCGTTCGGCCAGACCGCCGGATCCTCGCCGGGCGGCGGCGCGAAATAGCTGAAATAGATCAGGCGATTCTTCGCGAAGTCGGGGTCCAGCTCTACGTCGTGCAGGCTCTGCGCGGCCACCACCTTCACGTCCGGGACGCCGGCGATCGGCGCCGAAAACACTCCATCGGTTCGGGCGACCCGCATCGTGCCGTAGCGCTCGGTGATCAGCAGCTTCCCGTCGGGAAGAAACGCGAACGTCCACGGCCGGTTCAGCCCCTGCACCACAGTCTCAACCGCGACCGGCGCGGAAGCCTTCGCAGGCGCGGGAGCATTCGTCTGGCCGGGAAACGCCGGCTTCGGCGGCGGAAAATCCGTGGCCTTCACTGGCGCCTGCGCGCGAACCGGCAGCACCATCGCCGCAAACAGCGCCGCCACTGCGAATGCATGCTTTTTCATGTATGTGCATCTTACCCGCTGTGGCGAAGATTCGGCAACCGCCGCTTCGCCGATTTAGCGTCGTAATAGCGGCATTACCTTGGACGACTTTTCCCTACATCAACAACGACTTGTGCTTCCTTCCGCACTCAAGTAAAATTTATTTTAGTATCGTGTTGCGTCTATTCGATTTCAATCGCCGGACAACTGATGCCTGGGTTTTAGATTCTATCCGAGAGCAAGATGGCGTGGCGCCCGCTCACGGATTAGCGCGGTGGGATCCGCGGGGGCTTTTCGTTTGGCTACGAGGGATCGAAATTACGGCCGGATTATCACTTCATTCGGCCCGGACGGCAGACTAAACTTTGCGCCCCGCTCCTGATTCAGTTTCAGGGTTTCGGGAACGTCTAACTCAGCAATCTGAACCTTTCGCGTCCACGAACCGCTGCTCCAATAGTCCGCGCTGGTGTATATGGTCGCGCCCACGATCGCGTATTTTCCGATTTCTTCTTTGTGCCCGTCGCGAAACACGAGCACGACGGGTGGCAGATCGCTAGCGGGCTCGGGCGCCTGGGTTCGGCGAGGCATGGCGGATGATGGATTCGATGCTCGCTCCAGCTCCGGCTGGCCGGATTGTCCACCGATCTGCGACTGTCCGTTATTTGTGATTCGCACCCAGTGATCGCCCTGCAATTCAAGCATCAACGACTCGGGCGGATTCCGTACAGGCGCCGGGGAGGCTGGCTGAGCAGTCTCCACGATCTGGGGCGGAGGCGCCTCGATAATCAACGGCTCCGAGTCGTAATCGGAATAGAAGTACGGCCCAAATCCCGGACCGGCGAAAAACCGCCCCGCGCGGCGCACGTGGACAAAACCTCGACTTGGGCCGGATGCAAACGTGGCGTGGCTTTGGGCTTTCGCGGACGGCACAAAGACCGTCGCTCCGAGCATGGCCATGGCAAGGGGCAGGAACAGCGCGACCAGGCGTTTATTCATCCGCGAATCCGGAATTTCCGCTTCAGACCTCTAACTTTTGCATCGTACGCCTCTTCCTGCCATCGACACAACGAATTTGACCCCGAGCCGGCCCCCGGCGAAACTCCGAAGATGAGCTTGGCTGCTGGACGAACCCGAAACATGGGAGGAGTTGTTCCAATTTCACCTCCCCCCGCGCGCGCTGAGCGTCTGTGTCGGTTCCTGGATAGGCGTTGTCTCTTTCGATCCCGACTCTAGCCGGTACCCTCGATCACCGAACCATCCAGGGTCCGCATCTCATTAGGATGTTCGTCGGTGATGGGGTGTTTTGCCGCGAGTGCCTCGTCAACTTCGATACCCCAGCCGGGCTTCTCATTGATCCACGCGTAGCCGTCCTTAATTTCAAGACAGCCTTGAAAAACGTCCTGGACGAGCGGCGTATAGTCGAAATGTTCGTGAATGCCAAAATTGGTGTTGGTTAGATCGAGGGTCAGATTGGTCATGTGACCCACGGGGGAGTTGGGACCTCCGTGCCAGGCGAATCTCACCTCATAATTCGCGGCAAACGCCGCGACCTTCCGGGCGGCCGTAAAACCTCCGATATGGGAAACATGGTGGCGGATGTAGTCAATCAGGCGCTCCTCAACCAAGGGTTGCCACTCGTGCGGGTTATTCCAGAGCTCACCGATCGCGAGTGGTGTCGTGCATAGCTGCCGGACGATCCGGTAGTGGCCGGCCTCCTCCGGTGCGAACAGGTCTTCGCAGTAAAACAATTTGAAGGGTTCCACGTCCTTGCAGAACTGGACAGCTCGTATGCTGTCCAGCAGGGAATGCACGTCGACACCCAGCCCTATTTCCGGCGGCATCTCCTTTCTGAAGACCTCAAATGCCGCGAGAACCTTGCGAGTCTCCTTGTCCCGATCGAAGGGCACGGACCCGTCATCGAATTTCGGCTGCCCATACAAATTGTTGGCAGCCCCATCCCGAATGAACATGGCGACGAGCAGATTGTGGCATCCTTTATCGACGAGCTTCATCGAGTTCTCCACAAGCTGTTTACCCGGGTCCTGGGAGCCCATATTCACATGCAGATAAATATCCGCAGCGTCCCTGCACTTGCCGCCAACGAGTTGGTAGACCGGCATTCCCGCTTGGCGGCCTTTGATATCCCACAACGCGTCGCAGATGCCGCCGATCGCGCAGTTCAGAACCGTGTCGTTTTTGTAGTAGGAACTCATGTAGCAGAGTTGCCAGATCTGCTCGATCCTATCGGTCGTTCGGCCCATCACCAGAGGCTTTAAATACTGTTCGACCGCCGCGGCAACAAGCTTCGCGCGGCCCCCGGGGAAAGTGGCCGTCGCGCAACCGTAGCCGTAGAGTCCCGCTTGATCCGTCGTAACCTTGACGACCGTTGAGTCATTGTTGCCGCCGCCCCCGACCTCAATCACGCCGACGTCCTTAATGCGCGGGGACGGCATCCCGCGCGTGGCGCGATCCACTTGCGCTTGTGCCTCTTGCTCCTTCGCCGTGGATGCCGCGTGAGCGAGCGGACCTCTGAAAAGACTGGCCACCGCCGCCCCGCCACCCAACATCGCCGATTTCAGCATCGTGCGGCGATTTTGGAAAACACCAGCCGGCGTCTCTCTGCCTGCGCTGCCTGACTTAGTATTGGTCATGTGCGCCTCACCACGAAGAATGGCGGGATTGTAACCGGGATTCCCGATTTAGACCTCAGGAGACGAGGGTTGCATACTGCGCGCCATCCGGTTTTGACATTCAGCTTATACTTTCTATTGCGTGGCATTGCCGCACTGTAAGGCAGAAAACATGCTCAACCCCTTCATGGCCCGCGCCATTCAACTCTCGATTGACAATGTCCGCTCGGGACGCGGCGGTCCCTTCGGCGCAATCGTCGTGAAAGACGGCAAGATCGTCGCCGAGGGTGTGAATCGCGTCACCGAGACCAACGATCCTACGGCGCATGCGGAAGTCCTGGCGATCCGCGAGGCCTGCAAGAAACTCGGCCTGTTTGAGCTGAAGGGCTGCGAGATTTATACATCCTGCGAACCGTGCCCGATGTGCCTCGGCGCGATATATTGGGCGCGGCCGGATCGCGTCTATTTCGGCAATACCGCTGCGGACGCCGCGAAGGCCGGTTTTGACGACTCGTTCATCTACGACGAAATCCCCCAGCCGCACTCCGCGCGCAAGATTCCCATGATTCAGATGATGCGCGAACAGGCGCTCGAGGGCTTTCGCGCCTGGGAAAACCAGCCCAACAAACTGCCCTATTGAGTCCCTTCGACGAGAGGCTCTTAGGAGGTCGGAGCGGAACCTGTCCCGAGCTTGCTCGGGAGCTCCGGCATAAAAGGAAACTGCGCGGCGCGCACACCTTTGCGCTGTCTCTCTCGCGGCATGTAGTGGTTTCGAAGCTACTGCTTACAAGTGTCTCGAACCATCTTCAGGCTTGTTACGACCAGATGATCCTGCGGGGACGTGTCGGTTGAATTCTTCGGCTGCTTCGGAATCGTGCCGGTCAGTTCGACAGTGTGGCCCACGTGCGGTGCAAGTCGAACGGTCTTGCTGTGAACTTCCCACAGCTTTCCGTTTTCATCCGAGAACATGAAACTGGTCGGTGTCGCGCCTTGTCGGAGGCAGCCAGTCACCGTATGCGTCGCATTGTCCGTATCTTGATCCTGCGCTGCCGTGATGCTTGGAAGAATCATCGTGAGGAGTGCGAAGGTTCCGATTGCCAGTTTCACGTTCATGGACCTCCTCCCCTGAGGTTAGCTCGATACCTATTCCTTGCCGAGGAAAATGTAGCGGAGCAAGAACAGAACGCTCAGCACCCAGATCAGCGGGCTGATCTCGCGGCGCTTTCCGGTGAAGAGCTTCAGAAAAGTAAAGGAAAGCAGCCCGAGGCTCAGCCCCGTCGCGATGCTGAATGTGAGCGGCGTGGCGATCAGCGTGAGAAACGCGGGCACCGAATCCGTGTAGTCGTCCCACTTGACCCTGGCGACCGCGCCGCACATCAGCACCCCCACCAGAATCAGCGCCGGTGCGGTAGCGTAAGACGGGATCGCGGACACTATCGGCGCGCAGAACATCGCCCCGAAAAACATTCCCGCGATCAGCAAATTGCCCAGCCCCGTGCGCGCCCCCGCGGCAACTCCCGCCGCGCTTTCGATGTAGCTCGTCACTGTGGACGTGCCCGTCAGCGCCCCGACCATCGTGCCGA
Organism: Candidatus Acidiferrales bacterium; assembly: GCA_049523255.1. GTDB lineage: Bacteria > Acidobacteriota > Terriglobia > Acidiferrales > UBA7541 > Palsa-295. Next base: position 22,860 of record JBEKNB010000004.1, read on the forward strand.
TCGCGTCGGCCAGTAGCGCCCGGCTCGCGCGCGGCAGTTTCCCGTCCCGCATGAATCCGCCCTGCTCGCATACGCCGACCAGCGTCCCCACGTTGTCGAAAAGATCGACGAAGAAAAACACGAAAACCAGTTCGCCCAGCCCGATCTTCGCCGCCGAGCGCAAATCCAGCTTGAAAAGCGTGCCCGAGGGATGCGGCAGCGAGAAAAGATGTGTCGGCCAGTGGCTCACTCCGAACGGGATTCCCACGAGAGTAATGGCCACGATGCCGATCAAAATCGCGCTGCCGACCCGCCGCGCCATCAGAATGGCAATCAGAAGAATGCCCACCGCGGCGAGAATCACTTGCGGATCGGATATCTTGCCGAGGCCGACGAACGTGGATGCGTTCGCCACGATGATGTTGGCGTTTCGGAAGCCCACGAATGCGATGAAAAGTCCGATGCCCGCCGCAGTGCCGTGCTTCAGGCAGTCGGGAATGCCGTTGACGATCTGCTCCCGCACGTTCGTGAGCGTCAGGATCAGAAAAAGCAGGCCGGAAAGAAAAACGACTCCCAATGCAGTCTGCCAGGGCACGCCGCGGCCAATGACAATCGAATACGTGAAATAAGCGTTGAGCGACATTCCGGGCGCGAGCGCAATCGGATAATTCGCCCACAGGCCCATCACCAGGGTCGCCAGAGCGGCCGAAATGCACGTGGCGAAAAGCACGCCATCGACGGGCATGCCGGCTTCGGAAAGGATGCGCGGGTTGACCACGACCACGTACGCCATGGTCATGAAGGTCGTCAGACCGGCGAGAAGCTCCCGGCGAACCGTTGTTTTGTTTTCGGTGAGATGAAAGACGCGATCGAGCAAGCCCTGCTCTCCTGATAAGCCCCGATAAAATGAGCCACTATAGGGCCGGGAGAACAACGGCGTCAAACGAAAGGTACCCGCAGCAACTCATTCTCAATTCAAATAGCAGCCGCCCGCTGCCGTCTCTTGCACGAGCAGCGTCGGACCTGTATCGTACCGCATGGTCACCCCGGCCCACTCCCGCGGAACGAAGCATCCGCCGTCAAGCGAGCGCGCCTCAACCGAACACAGCCACGCAGCCGGCTACGGCCTGCGCCGCGAAGTGCTTTCCCCGATGGAGACGCTCGCGCAGTCAGTTTCCACGATAGCGCCCACCACAACCCCGGTCGCCACCATTCCGCTCGTTTGCGCGCTGGCTGGGAACGGCACCTGGCTCGCCTACGTGTTGGCTACCGTCGCGATTTTGCTGGTTGCGTGGTGTATCGGCCGGTTCGCGCGCTACTCGTCTTCGCCCGGGTCGCTCTATTCCTACGCTTCGATGATCTTACCGCCGTGGCTCGGGGCCACCGCCGCATGGAGCCTTCTGCTCGCCTACATCGCCACCGGATCGAGCGTCATCGGCGGCTTCTATCAGTACGCCAATCTCCTGCTTCGCGACGCCACCGGTCACGTCACTTCCACCGTGCTGCTCGCGTTGATCGTCACGGGGGCTTCGATGTGGATCGCCTGGCGCGACGTGAAAATCTCCGCGCGTCTGATGCTGTGGATCGAAGCCGCCTCCGTCACGTTGATTGTGATCGTCGTGGCGCTGGTGCTGGCGCGCCACGGTTTCCACGGCGACCCCGATCAGCTTCACCTGCGCGGCATGACCGGCAGCGGCCTCCGCCTCGGACTCGTGCTCGCTCTCTTCAGCTTCGTTGGCTTCGAAAGCGCGACTACGCTGGGATCGGAGGCGCGCAATCCGCTGAAAACGATTCCGCGCGCCGTGATTCAAAGCTCGATCCTCGGCGGAGCCTTCTTCACCCTGTGCGCCTATACCGAAGTCCTCGGCTTCCGCAGCGCCGGCCAGGATCTCGGCGCCAGCCAGGCGCCCATGCACGTCCTTGCCTCGGTGGGCGGCGTGCCTGTGCTCGGACTGCTGATCGATATCGGCGCGCTCGTCAGCCTCTTCGCCGGGACGCTCGCCTGCATTACCGCGGCCGCGCGCGTTCTGCTCCTGATGGCCCACAACGGCCTCGCCCACGGCTCGCTCCGCGCCACGCACGCGCGCAACGAAACGCCCAGCCGCGCCGTCGTTGTCACCGGCGTCGCCGCTGTGCTGCCCGTCGTTGTTCTGGCCGCTCGCGGCGCCACCGGCCTCGATGTTTACGGCTGGATGGGTTCTCTAGCGACCTACGGCTTCATCGTCGCGTATGGATTGGTCTGCTTCGCCCTGCCGCATTACCTGCGCGGCCACGGCGTCGCCCACCTCGGAGCGAAGCTCATCCCCTTGCTTGCGTGCCTTGCGATGTTGCTCGCTCTCGCCGGCAACCTGTATCCCGTGCCCGAAGGACCCTACGGCAAGCTGCCGTACGTTTACCTCGTCTACCTCGCCGCCGGCTTGCTCTGGTTTCTGCTGCACGCGCGCCACAAAGTTCCCGCGCGCCCCCGCCCCTAGTCCCGCTCCTGCTTGTCCGTTTCCGGCTGCGCCACCAGCAGCAGGACGATCCCGACCGCCGTGAACATCCGGAACGCCGCATCCTGCCCGTTCCACGTTTTCGACTGCCACATCAGGAACCATTCGCCGCCCACACTTAGAAACGCCACCAGCCACATCAGCAGGCTCAGCGTCAGCCCCGCGATCGCGACGCCTTTCGCGCGCTGAAATTCCGCCGCACTTCCGCGCAGCGCCATCGCCATCCGCGCGCCGCCCCACCAGCACAAAACCATCGTCACCGTTTCCCACGCGATGATTGACACGTAGAACGCCGTGTGCAGCGCGGGGCTGTTGATCGCCCGCCACATGCCGTGATTCCCCGGAAACGTCGAGTCCATCATCAGGACGTGCCGCACGAACTGGTAGTTCGAGTTGTAATCCGTCGTATTGTTCAGCACCACGAACGTGTAGAAAATCGCCACCGAAAACACCAGCAGCACCTTCGATGCGCGCAGCGTCATGGTTTCTCCGCGGTCGTAGCGCTCGAAAATGTCCCGAAGTACGCAATCAACGCGCGCACCGTGGCGTCATCGTAGTTCGGATGCCCCGGCATCTGCGCCCGCGCGTTTTTCGACTTCGGGTCGCGCACGTACGCCGCAAAAAAATCGGGGGAGCCGCTGGCCCATGTTGCCAGCACCTGCCACGATAGCCCCGACTTCTGTCCTCCCTCGCTACCCATATTGTGGCAGTGAAAACAGTTCTGCTGCGCGATCCGGTATCCGGCTTGCACCGCCGCGCCGTTTGCATCCGCGCCGCGCGGCGCAATCGCGCCGAACACCTCCTTCTCATCGCGAAATTCCAGCCGGATCACTCCCCATGGAATCTGCGCCTCATCCGTGTGCGCAAGCACGCGAAAGCTCGGCGTGAACTTCGGATGCGAGATCATGTACGGCCCCATGTCGCCACCGTCTGCGCTTTTCGGCCAGCCCGAAGGCGGCTTGCCGTCGATCTCCAGCACCAGCAGCGGCCGGTGGGCTGCGATATACGCCCGCGGATAGTTCGCGCGGTACGCATCATCACACACCGCCACCACAAGATCGGCGTTCGGCACTGCTCCCAGGCGGTTCGCCAGCTCTTCCAGCGTCACGCCGCTCACCTGCGTCGGCCCGCCGAAATTCACGTCGCCTGTCACGCGATAACTCACCTGCGGCAAAACCAGCAAATCCTCGCGCGTGATGTACCGCGTGCTCCCCGCCGGCAGGCCGGCCAGTTCGCCGCCCACTTCGAGGTCGGACGCGGAAACCCGCGCGGCGTGTAAAATCGTTTGCGACGCGGGAGCCGCCGTTTGCGCGTCGGCGCTCCGTCCCGCGCTGTCATGAAGGACGATCGCGGCGGCCGCGAACACCAAACCTGCAAGCAGGGCGCTCCGCAGTCGTTGCATGGCCAATCCTAGCGCAGACCCATCTCGCCGCAACCGCGAATCTTGATCTCCTCCTGATATGCTAGAGTGCTCGGCTCGGGAAAGAGAGGCGGGAAGCACCCATGGCGGGCATCGAAGCGCGGCTCAAGGAACTCGGCATCGTTCTGCCCGCGCCGCCGAAGCCGGGCGGCAATTACGTCCCGGCGAAAACGGTCGGCCACGTCGTCTATCTCGCCGGCGCCATCTCCGCTAACGACGCCGGAATCATCGCAGGAACCGTTGGCCTCGACCGCACCATCGACGAAGGCTACGCCGCGGCCCGCGCCTGCGCGCTCGCTCAGTTGTCCGTTCTCCGGCAGCACCTCGGCTCGCTCGACGCCGTGAAAAGCATCCTCACTGTCAACGGCTACGTCAACGCGGTAACCGGCTTTCCTGATTCGCCCAAGGTCATCAACGGCGCGTCGGATCTGTTTGTCGAGCTGTTCGGCGAATTCGGCCGTCATGTGCGCGCGGCCATCGGCGTCTCCGCCCTGCCGCGCAATGCGCTCGTCGAGCTGCAAGTGACCGTCGAGATTTAATCGTTGAGGGCGAGCCAGTGGGGATCGTCATTCTGAGCGGAGCGTCCTGATGCTCTTCTTTCCCGGAGATCGGTTTTCTCGATCTCCGGGTCGGGACGCGCAGTCGAAGAATCTCTCTTCGACCTCACTAGGAAGAGGCATTCATGGCTGACCACAACCTCTCCGCCAATCCGACTCACTCCCGCTGGAATCGCGCGCTGCCGCCGAGGCTTTCCATCGCTCCCGGCGACACCGTGCACTTGGAATGCCTCGATGCAAGCGGCGCGCAGGTGCATCCGGGCATGACCCTTGCCGAATTCCTCGCCATTGACCGCGGACGCATCCATGCCCTCACGGGACCCGTCTTCATCGAGGGCGCCGAGCCCGGCGACGTCCTCCAGATCGACGTCATCGAGGTCGCACACAAGGGTTGGGGATGGTCGGGCGTGATTGCGGGGCTCGGCTTCCTCAAGCACCGTTTTGCCGAATCCTGTCTTTTTCACTGGCAGCTCGAGGGCGAGGTCAGCCGCTCTCTCGCGCCCGCAGTCGTTCCTCTGCGCCCGTTTTGCGGCGTGATGGGTGTCGCCCGCGCCGAAGACGGCGAATTCATCACGCGTCCGCCCGGCCCTTTCGGCGGCAATATGGACGTCCGCGATCTCTCCGCTGGTGCGAAGCTCTATCTTCCGGTCCTCAACCCCGGCGCCCTCTTTTCCGCCGGCGACGCCCATGCCGCGCAGGGCGATGGCGAGGTGTGCATCAACGGCATCGAATGCCCCGCGGACGTCACGCTGCGCTTCCACCTGCATAAGCACCAGCCGCTGTCAGGACCGCTCGTCGAATCCGCCGCCCTCAATCACGATGCGCCCGCGGACGCCTGGATTGTCGTCGAGTCGGCCACCGACCCGACCGCCGCCGCCCGCGCCGCCACCTCGCGCATGATCGATCTCCTGGCCTCCCGCTGGCGCTTCAGCGAGGTCCACGCGTACCTGCTTTGCAGCGTCGCCATGCATCTTCGCCTCAGCCAGGTCGTGAACGAGCCGATGTTCACCGTCACCGCCGCCCTCCCCAAGTCCGTCCTTCCTCCCGGCCGCCTTTTCTGAAATCCTCGCTTTTGCTTCAGCACGCGCGCAGATTCTCGGCAATCGCATCCATCAGCCGCGTCGTCATGTCTTCGGTAGAGGCACAGCACGCCGTGCCCGGCCAGGAAGGGCTCCCAGGTCGACGGCTAGTCGAGCCTGGGAGAACAGATGCTTGGCAATTCGCCTCCCCCCCATGTGGAATCTGGCGGCTTGCCGCCGCTTTCTCTTCGGCGAGGCTTGCCTCGCCGCGCAATTCGCACCATTCGTCATCCTGAGCGAAGTGCGCCAGTCCTGCTTTTCCGTCTTCGTGCTTTTTGCGAAGACGGCTGGCGGACGCAGCCGAAGGATCTCTCTTCGGCTTTCGCGCCTTGGGCGTCCCGGTCGCTCCTGCGACCGGGACGGTGGGCGCCGTTGCACTTTGCTCTTCGCTCTAATCACATCGCCTTACAAATATTTCATAAAGACATTGAAATTACTGATCGGCCCGAGAAAAACAATTCATTGTTCTCCGGGCCGAGGTTGGACTACTCTGCCGCCCAGCACTTTGCGGTTTGGCATGTGGGGTAACGCCAGAACCATCGCATGACGTTTTGGTGCGGGGCTTCGCGGTCTCGCGCCGCGATCCCGGCGAAGTGTTTCAAAAACAGGCCAGGAGGTGTGCACGCGCATGAAGAGAATTGGAATCTACATTTTTTTGTTGGCAATCTCCATCCCATTTGCCTTCACGACTCCCGCGCGCGCGCAGCAGACTCTCGGCGGCATCACCGGCACGGTCACGGACCCTTCGGACGCCGCGCTCCCCGACACCACCGTAACTCTCGTGGGCGATAACACCCAGCTCACGCGTACCATGAAAACCGACGATACCGGCAGCTATACCTTCGTCAACCTGCCCATCGGCAGTTACACGCTCACGTACACACACGATGGGTTTCAGACGCAAAAGGTTCCCTCGATCCTGGTCCAGGCGAACCGCACCGCCACCGTCAACGCCACACTGAAAGTCGGAGCGATCAGCGACACCGTGACGGTCGAAGAGACCCCACTGATTAACGCCGTCGACACCACGAACGGCTACGTGCTCGATAAGCAGCAGCTTGAGTCGATCCCGCTGCCCACCGGCAGCTTCACCGGGATCGCGATCCTCTCGCCCGGAGTGAATGCGGAGCTTTCCAGCGGCACCGGCGCCAACAGCGGCCTCGGCAATAACCCGATCTGGGCGAATGGCCAGCGTGACACCAGCAACACGTTTCTTCTGAACGGTGTGGATGCCAGTAACCTGTTCAACGGCAAGAGCACAAGCTCGGTGGCTTCGGCCCGCATCGTGAACAACACTGGCATCGGTGGCGCGGCCAGCATCTCGAGTACGACGGCGGAGCCGATTCAGGCCACCGCATCACCTTATCTGGCCATCGGTCAGGCGCTGCCCACTCCGCCTCCGGAAACGATCCAGGAATTCCGCGCCAACACCTCGATGTATGACGCGCAGCAGGGCTCCACCAGTGGCGCGCATATCGACTTGAGCACCGCCTCGGGCACCAACGATATTCACGGCCGGGCCTACGTTCACCGCGGAACCGATTGGCTCAACGCCGCGCCCTTCTTCAACAAGCAGGACGAAAATATCCCGGCGGCCGACAAAGTGCCGGGATTGCACCGCTACGTTGCGGGCGGAACCTTCGGTGGTCCAATCATCAAGAACAAGCTCTTCGGCTTCATCTCCTATCAGCACCTCCACGATTCCGACCAGGACATCGGCAGTTCACGCGTCGCCGTGCCCTTCAACCTTACGAACGATCGCAGCCCGGCCGGTTTGGCCATCGCTGCTGAGGAGACCGCGGTCTCGTCCACGTGCGCAGTGCCTCCCTGCCCCTACTTTGGATCAACGATTAATCTGCCGGCTACGATCGGTACGGCCCCGGGCGACATCAATCCGATCGCGTACGGCCTGCTGAACTACAAGCTGAAGAATGGCCAGTACCTGATTCCGTCGGCGGACGGCTTCACGCCCACAATCAATTTCCCGGAGAATACTTTCACGCTCGGCACCGCCTATTTCATTGCCGATCAGGCCGTCTCCGATCTCGACTATATCGTCAACTCGAAGGACACCCTGGCGCTGAAGTATTACTACCAGCACGACCCGAGCACCGCACCGTATGCATACTCGGGCTCTCCGGGTTTCACCCAACACCTCGACGCTGGTAGTCAAGTCGCTTCCATTTCGAACACCCAGACGCTGACGCCAAACTTCAGCCTCGTCGAGGTCTTCGGCTTCATCCGCGAGAAGGTCTATAGCACCATCGATCAGCCCTTCACGCCGCAGCAGTTCGCCACCTACGTGGAGAGTCTCGTTCCTGGCATATCCGCGGCCGACGCGACGATCAATACGTTCGGCTCGACCTTTTTCCCCGGCATGTCCATCGTCGACAATTTCGGGAACCCTTCGAATTTCTCGAACAGCTTCATCTACAACACAAACTTTGTCTTTAACGGTGCCATGAATATCGGTGATGGCGCCAACTCCCAGGGAGCATTTACCGGCGTCTTCCAGAACCGCTTCATGCCCTCGGTCGACGCGGTCTGGACCAAGGGCAAGCACACCCTGACCTTCGGCGGCAGCTTTTCCTATACCCAGCTCAACATCCGGGATCAGCGGACGAACAAAGGCGTCATCGCTTTCCCTGATTTCGCTGCGTTCCTGCAAGGCATCGCGGCTACCTATACGACTGATGGGTTCGTAACCTCCACCTTCATGCAAGGCAATGCCAACCGCTACTATCGTTCCAACGACACGGGTGAGTATTTCCAGGACAAGTTCCAGATTCGTCCCAACCTCAGCCTGAGCCTGGGCCTGCGTTTCGATCGCCACGGCGGCCTCACGGAGAAGAATGGCCGCTTGTACAATTTCAATCCCTCCCTCTACAGCTACGACCCGACCACGGACACTATCATTTCGAACGGCTTCATCATTGCCGGCAACAACCCGCTGTTTCCCTCCAAGGGCGTGAGCGACTCCACTCTTACCGGCCGTCAGTGGGGCTTCGCTCCTCGCATCGGTGTGGCGTGGAGTCCGAAGAAATTTGACAGCAAGGTTGTGGTCCGCGCCGGCTGGGGCATGTACTACGACCGCGGCGAGCTCTTCACCTATCTCTCCCCGGGCGTCGCCGCTGGCGTGATTCCCGGTGGACCGTTCGGTGTTGCCCAGTCTCCGCCGTACGTGAGTGCGCAGCTTTGCATCCCCGATCAATTCTATGAGAGTTTCATTCCAGCCTGCGACACCGCCGCTTCGGGCGGCGGCGGGTTCGAGAATCCTTGGGGGACAACACTCGGACCGCCTCCGACCGGGAACCCAAAGAACCTCGTCCTTCCCAATGCGGCGGCGATCGAAGCTGGATCTCAGCTTTTTGCCTTCGCCGATTACAACCGGGCCAATAAGCTCCCTTATACCCTCAACGAAACTTTGGACATTCAATGGCAGCCGCGCAACGACCTCGCCATCGACATCGGCTATGTCGGCAACCTGGGACGTCACGAAGTGATTCCCATACCTTTCAACCAAGCCAGGATTGCCTCGCCAAGCAATCCGCTTTGCGGCCCTGCGAAGGTCTGCCCCGCGGGCGCGCTGTTTCCGCAGAATTATACCTATGGCTACAACATCCTGGCGCCCCCGGGATGCAATCCAACCACGAACCCGGCTGCCTGTGCGTACACACCAGCCTGCAGTCCATCGGTCACGAGCGGCTGCGGATTCATGGGACTTCCCGACGGAACCACGATGCAGGCAACCTATGAGGGTGGTAACGTCGACCTTCGCGTTCCTTACATCGGCTATTCGTCAGAGTCGGAGTCTTACACCGCGGCCGGGATCTCGGCTTACAATGCGCTGCAGGCCCACCTCGAAAAACGCTTGAGTCACGGGCTGCAAGCAGGCGTTTCTTACACCTACTCCCACTCAACGGATGAGCAGAGCGCCATGGGTCTCTTCTACAACGGCAACAACCCTCTCAACCTGCGTTCCGGTTACGGCTTGTCGGACTTCGACCGTACGCACGTCATCAACTTCACCTACCTCTATCAGTTGCCCAAATTCTTCGCCGAGTCATCGTTCAAGGGTAAGCTGGCTGATGGCTGGGCTCTTGAGGGTCTCACCATCCTCCAAAGTGGCCAGCCCTACAGCGTGATCGATTACTCGGGCGCGGTCGGCAGCATCTTCTATGGCACTTCGGACGGCATCACGAACCCAGTTGTCCCCTTGGCCTCGGGATGCACGCCGAAGAGCGCACTCACAGGGAACAGCGGCGCCACGCCGGGCCTACCCGCGCTCAACGCCAATTGCTTCACTCTGCCTCTCCTGAACCCGGGCGATTTGGGTGGCGCGATACCGGCGGGTGACACGTACGAAACAAACTTCATCAGCCACGGCCAGCGGAACATTTTCCGGCAACCCTGGCAGCGGCGTGCGGATATCTCGCTCGTCAAGAACACACAGGTGACCGAGCGAGTTTCCGTGAAGTACACCTTCGACGTCTTCAACCTGACCAACACGGCCAGCTTCGACATCCCGGTCGACAACGTCTCGCAGAACCTCAACTTCAACGATTTCCCGGTTTACGGGACCACCCTCTACTCGAGTCCCACGTTGAGCGGCTTGGGCATCGTGAACAAAACCATCAGCAGCCCTCGGCAGATTCAGATGTCGCTCAGCGTGCTTTTCTAAACTCGCGCACAGCAAAGAAAGGGACGGCGGCAATCGCCGCCGTTCCTTTCTTCTTCCTCCTAGTTGGCAAATCTGCCCCGTTTCGCCCGCAAAATTGTTTCATGGTGAAAGCAATTTTTGGGCCGGATTTGGCGGCTTAACCCCTCCTAAACTGCCAAAAACTGCCGCGAAATGGGCGGGCGGGAGGCCTTCAGCGCGCGCTAACGGTCACGGACAGTGCTTCCACCGGGGCTGCCTCGAACTGCCGCTGAAGGTCCGCGGCGGATGAAAAGAGCTTGCCTTTCACGTGCCGCGCGGGAAATTGAAAGCTCAACGAAGGTTCGCTGAAAGGATAGGGATCGAGCACGAAGTGGCGTGAGCCGGCGGGCCGCACTTCAACCCCCGCGTGCATCCCGCCGCGCAACGGCAGCGGATGCAGCAAGTTAGCCGACCCGGAAAAGTCCACGCACGTGAGGAGAGAAAGATTGTCTGTCGCCTGCAATAACCGGAAATGGTCGAGGATCGCGGCGTCGCTTTTCTCTTCCGGCGCGAATCGCGGATCGGCAGCGATCTGATTCAAAAGCGCTTGCTGGAATTTTTTCTGCTCCGCGAGAAAGTTGTCGAGCAGCGGCAACTGCTCGGGCGCGATCGTCGATCGGTCGGCGTGCTCGGTCAGCAAGTTATAGGTGTGCATTGAGATAAGCACGGCGGCGTAGGCGTCCTCCGCCGCGATCAGCCGCACCGCCCGGTCTCGCACCGCGAGGTAGTCCGCAAGGTCAATCTCTTCAAAAGCCGAGTACTTACCGACCAGTTCCACCGAGAACGCGCTCGGCTTTCCCTGCCGCGTGATCTGCGGCGCGGCGTCGCGCGCGGCCCAGCCGTCGTCGTGGCGCGCGATGCCTTTGAGGACGTTGGCGCGGGGCTCGGGAGGAAGAAAGCGGTCGTTGCCCCAGCGCTCCGCGAACGCGCCGGCGAGCCGCGCGTGGTCGGGATGCGTCACCAGCCACCATCCGGTTTCGGTTTCGAGTCGCAGCATGGTAATAACTCCTATCAAGACAATAATTTACTCAACCTCCGGGATGCGGGCGGATTCGTGCCAGCGATGGAGGAAATACCACTCGAGAAACATGACCAAGAAAAAAAATGCGAAGCCGAGAACCGTGGCGGCGAGAACCAGCGCGAACAGGTAGTCGGTCTGGAGCTGCGAGGAGGCATACAGGATCGAGTAGCCCAGCCCGCCCTGGCCGACCTGGCTCGAGCCGGCGTAGAGCTCGCCCGTGATGGCGCCGATCACGGCGATGCCGCTGGCAATGCGCATGCCGACAAAGAGCGAGGGCACGGCGTGCGGCAGGCGGAGCTTGAAAAGCCGCTGCGCGGGCGAGGCATTGTGCATGAGGAAGAGATGCACGAGATTTTCCTCGACGCTGATGAGGCCCTGCGTCGTATTGGCGATGATCGGCGCGAGCGAAATGATGAACGCGATGAACGTGACCGCCAAGGTGCCGCCTCCCACCCACATCAGGATCAGAGGCGCGATCGCGACGATGGGCACGGTCTGCAAAAGGATCGTGTAAGGGTAGAGCATGCGCCGCACCCAGCGCGACTGCGCGAAGATCAGCGCCACGACCACGCCGACGGCGATGCTGGCCACGAGGCCGCCGCCTGCTTCCTCGGCGGTGATGCCGAGCGCGATCAGCAGCGAAGGGAAACGGTTGTGCACCGCCTGCGCGACCGCCCAGGGCGGAGGCAGCATGTAGCGCGGCACGTGGAAGATCCACAAAACGAGCTGCCACAAAATCAGCAGCGCGACGAAGACGCCGAGGGCATTGGCCACCGTGACGAGGCGCTGCTTCATTGCGCGAGAGTCTCCCGTAGCGAATGCGCCGCCCGCGCGACGAGCACATCGAATTCCGGCGAGCTGCGCAGAGCCGATGTGCGCGGGGACGGCAGTTTGACCGGCAGTTCGGCGTGAATGCGGCCGGGATTCGGCGCGAGGATGACGATGCGGTCGGAAAGAAAGACAGCTTCGGCCACCGCGTGCGTGACGAAGACCGCGGTCCATTTCTGCTCGGCGCGCAGGCGCAGCATTCCCTCGTTCAGACGGTCGCGCGACATTTCGTCGAGCGCGGCGAAGGGTTCGTCCATCAGCAGCAAGCGCGGGCTCGTGGCGAGAGCGCGAGCGATGGAGACGCGCATCTTCATGCCGCCGGAAAGCTCGCGCGGGTAGGCTTTGGCCACATGGCCGAGACCGACCAGGTCGAGCAGCTCGGCGGTTTTCTTCGCGCGGCGGTCTTTGCCGACGCGTTCTAGCTCGAGACCGAGGCCGACATTCTGCAACACGTTGCGCCAAGGCAGCAGGGTCGCGTCCTGAAAGATGTAGGACACGGTCTCGCGAGCGTCCTTCGGGGTCATTCCGTCCACGCGCACGGTTCCATCACTCGGCGGGGTGAGGCCGGCAATCAACTTCAGAATCGTGGTCTTGCCGCAGCCGGATGGGCCGAGGAAGCTGACGAATTCCCCTTTTGCCACGCTGATGTTCAAGCCGCTCAACACAAGGCGACCGTTGCTGTAGCGTTTGTCGACGCCCGCGAACTCGATCTGCGGGATCGGCGTCGCGGCGTTCATTCTTCCGGCTCGCTAACGGGCAAATGAAGCGCCGCGGGATATTCGCCACCGTGATAAACGATCTGCGTGGAGCGGCGCCAGTCCCACGAGGTCGCGCGGCAGGACGGCACGTCGCTGCTGGGATTCCGGTCGTAGAGAGGAAAAGCGCTGCCGGCAATCTCGAGCCTGATGCGCTCACCCGGGGCAAAGCGGCACGAGGTTGGTTCGAGATCGAATTCCCAGCGGTGGATCTTGTCCGCAGCGTAGGTCGCCTCGCGGAAAAGCCACGTGGAGCGCGCGATGCCGATGCAGATGAACTCCGCCGTGCCATTGGGGCGGACGCGCACGAGTTTGGCCGTAAAATCCGTGCGATCGGAGGAAGTGGAGCAATAGAGCCAGACGCGCGGCGTGCCGAAAACCCAAAGCGGGCGGGATAGCGGCTCCGTGGTGTAGACAAGCAGATTGTTTCCGAGCTCGAGCGCGGACTGATCGAACTGGCCGGCGGGTGCAGACGGTCCGCCGGGCGCAAGCACGGGCACTTCGGGGTCGTAGACGAAGATGTCGGAGGCGACGGGGGAAGGCGGCGACGCAACGAGTACTCCATCACCCTTGCATGAATTCGCGCGGCCGGAGCTGTGGAGATAGAGCTTGTAGCCTGCTTCCTCGGGCCACTCGGCGGCCTCGCGCCAGCGATTCTCTCCGAGAACAAAATGGCGGATGCGCGGCTCGTTCGCGAACTCCTCCGTATCCTTCAGCCAGTGATTGAACCAGCGCAGAAGAATCGCGTCCGTATCGAGTAGCGCCTCCGCGCCAAAGTCACCGGCGCCGGCGCGGTCTCCCCACGGAATGTGCAGCCAGGGACCGGCGATCAGAAACTGAAACTCCCGGGCGAGGGCGCTGCCCGCATTTTCGCACAGGGCGAGAAAGCCGTTGATGCTGCCCTTGAGATAGGTGTCATACCAGCCGGCGATGTGCAAGGCGGGCACACGAACCTGTTCGAGGGATTGGCTCACGTCGAGGGAGGCCCAGTATTCGCTGGGCTCGGCGTGGTCGAACCAGTCGAGCACGTATTGCGGCAGGCCTTCGCCGTGCAGCGCGGGGTGCGCGCGAAACGGCAGGACACCGGTCTGCGCGGCGAGATTGGCCCAGGCCTGTTCGAGCCGATCGCTGGCCTCGCGGAGGCGAAGACGGCGCGCGTCGGCTTTCAGCATTTGGAGTCCCCAGCTGAGGGCCGAGGCCAGGCGCAGCGCTCCATTGTGGTAGAACCAACCGTGATATAGGTCGCAGGCGGTCATGCCCGGCGCGATACATTGCAAACCCTCGGGGCGCTGGGAAGCCGCGAGCAGTTGCGTGATGCCCTGATAGGAAAAGCCGTACATGCCGACGCGGCCATTCGATTCGGCTCGAGCGCGCAGCCAGGCGATGGTCTCCGCGCCGTCGCGGGCTTCGTTGCGGAAGGGATAGAACTCGCCGCCGGAATCACCGCGGCCGCGAACGTCCTGAATGACGACGTTATAGCCGTGCCGCGCGAACCAGACCGGGTGCGCGTAGACAACGGTGGAAGCGATATCGCGCCCGTACGGTTGGCGCATCAGGAGCGTCGGGTACTGACGGGGTTCGGGCGGGTAATAATGGTCGGAGACGAGCTCGACGCTGTCGGACATGCGGCACCGGACGCCGCGTTCGAGGCGCACACCATTGCCACAATCGACCCAGGGTGTTTCGGTCATGGCGCGGGGCGGCTCGGGTAAGCAGCCATCACCTGCAAGGCCCCGGCGAGGTGCTTGGCGGCTAGGTCGAGCCATTGCGCGCCGTGTTCGGCCGTGGCGGGGCGGGGATCGCCGAGCACGCCGCTTGGCGCGATATCGCGCGTGAGCCACGCGAACGTGGCGGGCGCGTTTTCCGGCAGCAGAAGCTCGGGCTTCGCGACGTCCGCAATGTAATTGACCGTGTAGGCGGAGCGATCCACGAGCTCGGGGACGGAGGCGAGCAGCAGGGCCGTCTCGACTTCGCCCGCGTGGAATCCGTACTTCCGTTCCTGCGGCGTGAGGCCTTCGTAGACGGCGCCGCCGGAGCCGTGCAGAGCGAAGGTGCGCAAGCCGAATTCGGCGCGGAGGTCGCGGGCCATCACGTCGATCAGCGCCGTATTGCCGCCGTGCGTGTTGTAGAGGACGACCTTCTTGAAGCCTGCGGACGAAAGGCTCGCACCAAGATCGTGCAGGACGGCCATGAAAGTGGCGGCAGTGACGGAAAGCGTGCCGGGAAAGCCGATGTGTTCGTTGCTCTTGCCATAGTGGACCGGAGGAAGAGCGTAGACGGGCAGTTCCGGCGGCAATTTGGCGAGCGCGTGGCCGAGCAGGAGATTGTTGATGAGCGTGTCCGTGGCCAGCGGGAGATGATGGCCGTGCTGCTCGATGGCCGCCGTGGGAAGGACGAGAAGCGTCGATTCGCGCGGCAGCGCGTCCACTTGCTTCCAGTTGAGATAGGCGAAATTGCGGGCGTCCGGAATCCAAGTTTTCATGTGGTCGTTTTCATCGTCCGAGACGGCTCAGGCTCGAAAGTGGCCATCTTGCCGGGATTCAGAAGTCCTTTGGGATCGTACCGCCGCTTGGCGAGGAGCTGGACGTTGTCCTCGCGATAGCGCCCGCCGCCCTCGACGAAGTTCACGTGCGGATTCGCGACGAAGACGCCGATGGCGCGGCAGAAATCGATCATCTCGTTGAGCCGCTCTTCGGTTGTGTAGTGGACGAGCGGAATCGCTCCGGGAATCACGCAGCCGTCACCGCCTTTCCAAAATTCCATGTGGAAGAGAATCTCGCTGCCGAAGCGGTCCTTCAAGCGGCGCATCTGTTCGCGGACAGTGGCGCGGTCGAACGCACACTGGAGATAGGTATACGCTTCGTCGGTCTTCATGGCCCAGAGCGTGGTGTGGTTCCAGGTGTAGTCCGAAAGGAGCGGCCGCGTGCGCAGCCCGGCATACGCGCCGGAATAGCTGATCGCGCCTCCTGCATCGCGGGCAGCTTTTTCAAATGCCGGGAGCTGATCTAGGGCGATGAGAAAAAAGATGAGCGACTTGCCCTCGGGCGCGTACTGCCGGACCGGAGAGAAGAAGGAGGGAATCGGCCACTCGAAGGTGGTGACGAGGCGCTTGGTCCAGGCCGGGTCGTTCGCGACGCGTTCGCTGAAATCGAAAGCGGCGTCGAAGGTATCGAACGCGACGGCGCACTGCGCCCAGTCGACGGCCGGGGCGAGCGCGAGCCAGATGCGCGTGATGACGCCATTCGTGCCCCAAGCGTGGAGGATTTCGTGAACCGCCGGGCCTGCATGGCGAACGATGCGGGGCTCCGGCTCCATCGTGACCACCTCGAGAGCGCGCACGGTGTCGAAGTCGCGCAGGTTTCCGTGGGCCACCGAGCCGATGCCGCCGGAGCCGCCGCCGAGAAAGCCGCCGACCGTGGCCTTGACGATGGTTGAGGGATAGCAACGCAGCTCCCAGCCGGTTTTTCGCGCTTCGTTTTCGAGCACGCCCAGGCGGACGCCAGGCTGGCAGACGGCGACGCCATCGGGCTGAATGGACTCGATGCGGTCCATGCGCGCGAGGTCGAGGACTACGCCGCCGCGCAGCGGAACGGCCTGTCCGTAGTTGCCGGTGCCGGCGCCCCGGACGGTAACGGGCAGATCGTGCGCGTGGCAGTAGCGGAGGACGTCCTGAACCTCGCGGTCGGTAAGAGCCTGCACGACGAGATCGCCAACTTTTCCGTCGAGCTCCTTGCGCAGCACGGGCGAGTACCAGTAGAAGTCGCGCGAAAGCTGCTCGACGACCTGCGGCTGCGTCAGGACGCGGCTATCGTCGCCGAGGACGGCGGCGAGTTCGCGGGCGTGGTGAGATTCGGTCATTTCCAAAACCACAAAGAGAGACTCGCTTATCGCTTGCGGGCGTTTCCGTTGCGCGACGACCAGGTGTGGAACGCCTTCTGCATGTTCGGGTGCGTGAACAGAGTGTTGCACAAGTCGCGCAAGACGGGCCCTTCGACAACGCACGGCATATCCGAGCGGCGCGACACTTCCTTCGCCGCGATGTGAATCTGAAGGCAGTGGCGGCTGGCGTCGGCGATCGTGGCGCCGTAGACGACGCGGTCCAGCCGGGCCCAGAGCGCGTTCGCCATGCACATGGGGCACGGCTCGCAGGTGGAGTACATCGTGTAGCCGGCGAGCGACGTGCGCTTGAGTTTCTTGCAGGCGAGGCGGACGGTGCGCGTTTCGGCGTGGGAACTGGGAT
This sequence comes from Candidatus Acidiferrales bacterium, assembly GCA_049523255.1. GTDB lineage: Bacteria > Acidobacteriota > Terriglobia > Acidiferrales > UBA7541 > Palsa-295. The sequence goes on from JBEKNB010000004.1 coordinate 39,930, forward strand.
CGTTCTCGATGCGGACAGCGTTCGTGGCCCGCATCAGCCGCTCGCCGGTGCGCGTGTTCACGATCAGGGCGCCGAAAGGCACGGGCCGCGCGGTCGAAAGCGTGCGCGCGGTGAAGCGGACCACGGCGCGCATACAGTCTTCGTCGAAGGAGTTTCTGACGGTGCGCCGGACGGCCGGGGTCGCCATGTCGTAATTTATCATGAATTTGCCGGGCCGGGAGGCGGGCAGACGAGCAGGAATGGCGCGTTGCCCGGCGCCCGCCGGGGCGTTTTCGCCGACAGGCTGCACGTAATAGAATGAAGCCGTGACTGACTCTGCCAGCCCGCTGCAACAGCTTCGCGAGGAACTCAATTCCGGGCGGATCAGCGTCCGAGAGGTCGCCGAACGAGCGCTTCGGCACGCCAACAGCAACGTCGGGCGTAACGTCTACCTGGCGTTGGACCCCGAGTGGGTGCGGCGGGACGCGGAGGCGATTGAGGCACGATTCGGCGGTGCGCCGAAACCACCTCTTTATGGGATACCAATCTCGCTGAAGGACTGCTTTGACCTCGCAGGGTTCCCCACAAGCTGCGGCTCGCGATATTACGCGGAGCGAAACGGTCTGGCAGCGGAGGATTCGGCTGTGGCCGCACGAGTGAGGGGGCAAGGCGGGGTGATTATGGGGAAGACGCATCTCCATACGCTGGCGTATGGCATCACCGGGGAGAATCCGAACTACGGCGACTGCGTCCAGCCGAGGAACCCGAGGTGGCTGACAGGCGGATCGTCGAGCGGAGGGGCGGCGAGCGTACAAGAGGGCTCGGCGCTGGCGGCGATCGGCACGGATACGGGCGGGTCAATTCGAGCACCCGCGGCGTTTTGCGGCCTAGCGGGCTACCGGGCGTCTATCGAACTGGCGCATCGGGAGGGGTTGTGGCGCGGCGGGACGCATCTGGCGCCGTCGTTCGACACGCTGGGCTGGATTTTCCGCGACTTGCGCGACGGACCGGCATTAGCCGAGGCGTTGTTTAGGATCGGTGTAGCGACGCAGGCAGCGACAAACATACGGGTGCGTATTGGGTGCATAAGCGCGGATTTCCTGCACGACTGCGAACCGGTGGTGATCGAAGGCTTCGCGGCGTGGGAGCGGCGGCTAAGGGAGCACGGCGCCGAGATCGTGCCGTTCGACGCAGGATTCTGGGAAGAGGCGATCGACATCTTCGCACCGATCCAGGCGCACGAAGCGGCCCGGATTCACGCCGCGGCGACCGGCGGAGATTTTTCGCACTTCGAGGCGTCGATTGCGGAACGGCTGGCGTGGGGCGCGTCGATTGCGGAGTCCGAGGTGAGGCTTTTGCGCGAGCGGCACGCGGCGTTTCGGGAGCGTATGGACGCGCTGCTGCGCGGGCACGATTTTCTGATCGCTCCGTGTGCGCCGATGTGCCAACTCACGGCGGGAGCGGACCACAGCCGGACGCGGCGCACGATCCTGCGTTACACGACGCCGATGAGCCTAGCGGGAACGCCGGCGGTCACGCTGCCGGCGAAGAGCGGCGCGGGCGTGCAACTGGTAGCGGCGCGCGGGGGGGATGCGCGGCTGCTGGCGTATACCGCGGGGATCGCGTCGGAGTAGGCGTTACGTTGCGCGGATTGCGCCGCGGTCCGAGAAAATCGGCGCGATGCGGCGGGCTGCGTGCTAACCTACGTCATGCGCAAGGGTTTTCTGACCGGCGTGCTTCTCCCTCTGCTTTGCCTCTTCGTGCTGACCGCTGCGGGCTGCCATCGTTCGTCAAACGGGAACGGCTTATTCAAGGTGACGCTGCAAGCGGACTGGTACCCGCAGCCGGAACATGGCGGGTTCTACGATGCGCTCGTCAAGGGCTACTACCGGGACGAAGGTCTCGACCTCACGATCCAGCCGGGCGGGCCGTACGTGGTAGTCGAGGAGCGGGTGTCGACGGGCACGGCGCAGTTCGGGATGAGCTCGTCGGACAAGATCCTCGAGTCGATTGGCGACGGCCAGGCGCTGGTGGCCGTGGCAGCGACAATGCAGCGCGATCCGCAAGGGATCATGGTGCGAAGGGATTCGCCCGTACAGTCGTTCGCGGACCTGAACGGGCACACGGTCGCGATCAAGACGGGGTCCACGTGGTGGGAGTACATTACGAAGCGGTACGACCTGACGAACGTGCACGAGGTTCCGGCGATGATGAACGTGGCGAACTTCGTGGCCGATCCCAATTACATCCAGCAGGCGTTCGCGACATCAGAGCCGTATTTCGCGCACCAGGCGGGCATCGAGACGCGCGTATTACTTACGAGCGACGCGGGGTACAAGCCGTATCGCGTGATGTTCACGACGCGGGACTTTCTGGCGCAGCACCCGGACGTGGTGGCGAAGTTCGTGCGGGCATCGCTGAAGGGATGGCGCGACTACCTGAATGATCCGGCTGCGGCGAACGCGGCGATCGCCAAGCTGAATCCCGCGCTCAATCCGGACTGGATGCAGTTCACGTGGAAGACGCTGCGCGACGGCCATTTCGTTGCGGGCGACGATCCGAGCGGCGCGCAGCTTGGCCAGATGAATGAGGAGCGCTGGACGACGATGTACCAGCAGCTTTCGGATTTGAAGGTGATCGACAAGACGTTTGATCCGGCGACGGCATACACGCTTCAGTTCGTGGGCGCGAAGTAGTTTCGGCGCGCCGAAAGGACACCGTGGACCTGTTCGTGAGCGGCGGGACCGTGGTCACCATGGACGCGGAGTTCCGCGTGATCGAGGACGGCGGGATCGCGATCGAAGGCGACTCCATCGTGGCTGTCGGCAAGCGTTCCGAGCTCGAACCGCGATTCGGCAAGGCCGCCAAGACGATCGACGCGAGTTGGACGCTCGTCGTGCCTGGCATGATCAACGGCCACGCGCACGCGGCGATGAGCCTCTTCCGCGGCATCGCCGAAGATCACTCGCTCGACGATTGGCTGCAGAGGTACATCTTCCCGGCCGAAGCGCGCAACGTGACCGAAGAGTTCGTGCTGTGGGGCACGCGGCTGGGCGTGCTCGAAATGCTGCGCGGCGGCATCACGACCTACGCCGACATGTACTACTTCGAAGACGTGGTGGCGCGCGTCACGAAAGAAGCGGGGATGCGCGGCGTGCTGGGCGAGACGATCGTCGATTTTCCCGCGCCCGACAACAAGACGGCCGCCGAGGCTCTTGCCTACACGCAGAAGTACATCGACACGTGGAAAGGCGATCCGCTGATCACGCCGGCGGTGGCGCCGCATTCGATCTACACGCTATCGACGGACAATTTGCAAAAGGCCGCCGAACTGGCCCGACGCAACGGCGTGCCGATCCTGATCCATCTGGCGGAAGCACCTTTCGAAAGCGAACTGAGCCGCGCGAGGCACGGCCTTTCGCCGGTGGCCTATCTGGAGCGCATCGGGCTGCTGGGCCCCGAAGTGGTCGGCGCGCACTGCATCTGGGTGGACGCGACGGACATCTCCACGCTCGTTCAGCGCGGCGTGGGATCGATCCACAACCCTTCGAGCAATATGAAACTGGCATCAGGCGTGATGCCGGTGGTGGACATGCTGGCAGCGAATGTGCCCGTAGGCCTGGCGACGGACAGCGCCGCAAGCAACAACAACCAGGACCTGTTCCAGGAGATGAACGTCGCGGCGAAGCTGCAAAAGGTCTTTCGCATGGACCCGCGTGCGCTTCCCGCGAGACAGGTTGTCGAGATGGCGACGATCGGCGGCGCGCGAGCGCTGCACCTGGACAAGCAGATCGGCTCGCTCGAACCGGGTAAGCAGGCGGACTTGATCCTGATCGGCACCGGCGCCACGCACTCCACGCCAATGTACAACGTCTACTCGCAGCTCGTCTACGCGCTGAACGCCCACGACGTGAGGACCGCGGTGATTGCGGGGAAGATCGTGATGGAAGACCGGGTGATGATGACGATGGACAAGCCCGCAATCCTCGAGAAAGCGCACGAATACCAGCGCAAAGTGGCGGCCTCGCTCATCGAGGCGCCGGCAATCTAGAAGCTATCCGCCGGTCCCGCACATGCGTGGCTGAAATTAACAGCGTGCAGATGAATGGTCCGAGTGTTCATTGAGCTCCCATCTACGGCTTAGCGGTCTTCTTTCCAGCCGGGGGTCTCGTCCGTTTTTCACTTTGACCACCTTTTGTGCTTAGCAGCGTTAGGGAGTCTTTCGCGTTAAACGGGTATTGACGCACAGACTGTTGTCCCGTGGTATTAAGGGAAACGTCCACGCGGCGGTTATTGGCCAAAACAATCACCTCCAAGTTGCTCTCGATTCTTTGTCGCTCCTCATCACTCAAGTCAGGATTCTGTTCAACCAGTTGTTTCACTTGTTCGGCGTCCAAGTTTTCCTGCTTACCCAAAGCTCGAGTCTCGATGTTCGCAGCGGGAACTCCGTGTTCGACCAGGAAGCTCTTGGCACGTTCCACGCGTCGCTCCGTCAAGTCCTGGTTATATTCAATCGAGCCGCGGCGATCTGCGTGACCCTCGAGGATCAAATGGGCCTGCGGCTTATATGTGAGATATCGGCTGAAATCGTTAGCGAGCGCGAGCAGAACGTTCTGCTGACTCTCGACCAACCCGCCGGTGGGATTTGCTACCGTAGGCCGGGCGGTGGCGAAGTATATGCTGTGAAGAGCCAGCCTAGTTTCAAGTTCCTTCACCTCTGCCGGAGGCTGAGCCGCCTGCACATCCGCATCTACGGCACAATCGGCCGTTCCGCCACGGCCATCGTCCACGTGCCCTGTTATCGTGTAAGACCCAGGCGGCAGATCCGCCGTATGAAATCTCACGGAAGATCCCGAACCTTCAATTGTCCCGCCACTGGCCGTCCAGGAGAAAGACAATGGATCATTGTCGGGATCGCTGGCTATGGCGGTGATTTCTACCGTTTCGCCGACCGTTACAGCTCTACGGTCTGCGGAGCAACTCATCGTTGGCGGACGATTTGGCCGCAGTTCGACGCGAACATTGACTGAGCAGGCTGCCGCGCCGTTTCGGCCGTCGTCCACGCGCACTTTGATCGTGTACGTGCCTGGTGGCCTGCCCGAAGAATTCCAGCGCACTTCGGGGCCAGTCCCGTCCACGGCGCCCTCACTTGCCGACCAGGAATAGTTCAAAGGGTTTTGGCCGGGATTGCTGGCCTGCGCGTTTACGACGACCAAATCACCGGATCCCGCATAAACCATCTCCTTATCTGCCGAGCAGGTAGCCGCCAGGGGTGCGGGAGGCGGTGGAGCGGGGCTCCCGCCAAAGCGAAACACGATTCCCGTAGAAAATCGAGCGTTCTTCTGCCATCCCCGTTCCGTCCCGCCGGTTGAGAGAGGATTCCTAAAATGGGTCAGCAGGAAATCACCTTCAAATGGGCGTAGGGCGACGTGACGGCTAATCTTGATGTCGAAACCGGCGCCTATCATTGTGGCGAAGGCGTTGTCGGATCCGAGCGGCGTGCAAATCGGAGTTCCGGTGCATCCGGAAATGGTCACCGAACTCGCATGTGTTCCTCCGAACAGTGCCTGGGCAAATGGAGTAAACCTTTCATACCGGTAAGAGAAGCGCGGACCGAAGACGTAGGTGTAGGCACTCCCGTTCGAATCGAACGTATGGCTTGCGGTTGGGGTGAAAAGCGTCACCCTGCTGTTGTCGTAGCCACCAAAATCCGCCACCAGCCCTACATACCTGTTGAAGTTGTAAGCGACGGATGTGCTTCCGCCGTGCAGGTAGCCCATGCGGTTGCTGAACGTCGTCGGCATGGCACGCCAGAAGGAATATCCCAGAAACCACTCGACCTTGGGAGTGTACTCTTCCGAATCGTCCCATCTTTGCGTGGCGGCCACCGGCTCGGCAAAAGCTCCGGACTGCGATTGCGAACTTGTTGAGGATGATCGCACGGGCAAAGGTTCAGCAGTGGCTGGCTGGGCCTTGGCAGGGGCGGCCGGCGCGATGATGGAAGCAGAATCATCGTTCTTCGCAGTTGTTTTTGGGTTTGCTCCGTCATCCGCACACAGTGCAGGCGCCATCACAAAAGCAACCGCCATTGTGGCGATAAATCGCGCTGCTGATCTCATTCTTGCCCCCTCAGTTACGCCAACTACTGCGACGCGAGGCCGCAGACCCCCGCTTCGCATCCATCAAGCCGGTCTGTGCTTCCTTCTCAAATCACTTCCTTCTATGGGGCGGGTACGTTAATCACGGTGTTCACCATGGTCACCGACGCATTGAGTCCCAACGCTCTGCCATTGAGCGTCGTTATCGCTGCATTGCCGGCGGTAGAGAGCGTGACTCCAGCGGAAGCGATGATGGTACCCACCATGGTGCCGCCGCCTGCCGCATTGATCGTCGCCGCGCTGCCTACCTGCCAAAACACGTTCTTGGCCTGTGCTCCGTTGATCAGAATGATGCTGCGAGGAAATCCGGGAGCGCCCACAGTCAGCGTACTCGCCATCTGGAACACCCAGATGGCGTTGGCATCGCCTTGGGCATCCAAAGTCAGATCCGATCCGGTGATCAAGAACGAGCCGCCTGCGGCTTCGTATATGCCGGGAGCAAGGACGAGTCCACCCAACTGGCCTGCCCCTGGATCCGTACCACCGGGCCGCGAAGCGGGTGAAAGATTGTCAAATGCGGCGAGTGCGTCGGTTGCGGCCTGCGTTGCGATCGCGAATGTGGCAGCAGTTCCTTCCGAAGGACACGCAACGGTAGGCGGCGGCGGAGCCGTGTATATGTTCCCGTTGACGGTTCCCACATTGCTCCCCGTTTCTGTGTAAGTACATCCTGGCCCCGCATCGTGGAATCCAGTCACCAAGGTAGAAGCAGCGGTAGTCCCGATATCCCCGTCAATTACAGTGTTAATACCCTGATTAGTTATGCCGGCGCCGCCCCCAAAAGCTCCAAAAGTCGAAGCTGCACCGAGGTTAGGCCCCGTTGGGCCGACGGCAGCGCCGGTGGTAAAACTCCACGGATTCGGCGCAGCACCGGCTGCTAGCGCATTGCCGGCCAGGTCCTTTGCCGCGTTTGTAATCGTGGCCGTATATTGCGTGCTGGCTGTCAGGTTGGCTGCAGGTGTGAAGGTTGCGATATCACTCAGGGAATCGTAGGTGACGTTTCCGACGATGGCAGCGCCGCCGACTCCAGCCACCGCCAAAGTAAATGTGTTGGGAGCAGCAATCGTTGCCGGATTCATCGCTTCGCTGAAGGTTGCGTTCACTGCCTGGTTGAGCGGAACGTTGATCGCGCCATCCGCTGGACTAGTGAGAGTTATCGTAGGCGGTGTGGTATTCGGGCTCGCACCTGTTGTAAAGCTCCACGGATTGGGGACAGCACCAGCTACCAATGCATTGCCGCTAAGGTCCTTGGCGGCATTTGTAATCGTGGCAGTAAACTGAGTGCCGGCCGCCAGATTCGCGGTCGGGGTAAAGGTCGCTATCGAACCCGCGTAGCTGACGGTTCCCGGCACAGCAGCGCCGCCTACTCCCGCCACCGCCACTGTAAATGTCCCCGATGCCGTGATCGTTGCCGGGTCCATTACCTTACTGAACGTTGCGGTGATTGTTTGGTTCGTGGGAACGGCTGTTGCCCCTGAGGCAGGGATGGTGATAGTCACCGTTGGGGGTGTCACGTCAGCGGTAACGCCCGTCGTGAAACTCCAAACATAATTGCCTGCCAGAGCGTTTCCTGTTGCGCCTTGCGCCGACGCGCTAATAGTAGCCCTGTACTGCGTGCTGGGCAGCAAATTTGCCGTGGGCACAAACGTCGCCGTGTTGGTTGCGGCCACGTATGTCACCGTTCCCCCCACCGTCGCTCCTCCGGTCACCGCCACCGTAAACGTCCCGGGCGCAATAACCGTTGCGGCGTTCATGGCTTGACTGAAAGTTGCGGTGATTCTTTGATTCAGCGGTACGTTGGTGGCGCCAATCAGAGGATTCGTCGAGATTACTGTGGGGATCGTTCCCGTCGTGAAGGTCCACGCAAAGTTGCTGGCCAGTGGATCCCCTACCGGGTCTTGGGCTCCTGTCGTGATCGTCGCTGTATATAGCGTGCTGGCGGCGAGAAGTGCGTTTGGCGTAAATATTGCCGTTGTTCCGGAGTACGTAACCACGCCGGCTACGGACGTTCCACCGGGGCCAGTCACGGTAAACGTCGCGTCGTCTATCGTCGTAGCATTCATCGCCTCATTGAACGTTGCGGTAACGACCTGTGCGACCGGGACGCTGGTAGCGCCGTTCGCAGGCGCTGTGGCAATGACAGCGGGACCCAGAACGGGCGCTTGTTCTCGCCCGCATCCGGATATAAGGCCAGTCAGCAAAAACCCCAGGATCCAGATCATTCGAGCCGTAACGTTACGCATCAGCTTCTCCTATTCAATCGGTGGAAGAGCCTTACCCTGCGGCTCCATCGGCACCCCACGGAGGCGGCTTGAATGAAGTGAATGGGCCGTTGGCGACAAAACATTCTCGCTTTCACAACAGACGACGTGAATGCTGCAAGGCACAGAAATCGTGCACTGTACGTTATCGGACACTTGGCGTACTACTTGAGCACATTCACGCAATGCGACAACTGGAGTGTCGTATTCTCAATTTTCACGGTTTACTAGCGAGGAAAGGAATCCATGCAAAGCCCGCGCCAAAGGTAATTCAAGATTCTTAGTCCGCAGGGATGGGAGTTAATTCAGGCTAAGTCCTTGATTCCAAAGGCAAAGAGCATTCAAGTCGTCTTCAAGGCCGGGAAACGTGTCGCTTCGTAGCTCAATTCCGTTCCAAATGGGGAAGGGAGCAGAGCCATTTGAGGATGAGGGTGACGCCGAGGCAGACCAGAACTCCGCCCCCCCTAAAAGCCATTTGCGGAAGAGGCTTTGTCGGTTCGGCTGGTTTTGCGCCGAATCGGGAACGCAGGGGATATATATATAATTAGCCCGCCATTTGCGGTGAAAGAGGGCGCCGACAATCTTATCCCACACGATCTTTCTGACGCGTCGCCTTTACACCTGTCACAATCCCGACTCCCAAAAGTACGACCGCGCCCACCACAATCCAATGTGTGGGCATGTGGAGCAAGTATGCGGCATAAATCAGGCCGCCGATCACTATTGCGAATCCAATCGAGTAAAGGCCGAATGACATAGCATCTCCTTCTTTCGTCGGCCCGTGGCAGCTATCGCCCGAGAACTCGACTTGCTCAATTGCGGGAGAGCAACCAGGAATGCGGCCGCTCTACGTCCTGTTTCGCCCTGCGCATCGTGCCATCCGGAAAGCGGGCTAAGCCGCTTGTTCGGAGCGACCGTGGAGTTGCGCTGCTCCTTTCGGAAGCAACACGACTCCCCCTGTTGGTTGGCTTGGCCACTGCCGGGAATCGACTTCGGTACCTGACTAATCTCTTATAGCGCGCAAATAAGCGGACCGTCTGTTCACAACTGGACACACTGCTCCGGGGAACTCGGCTCCAGGACTTCGACAGCGCGCGGGGCTGCCTCGTACTCGTCCGAAGAAGAGGCCGGTGACTTTTTTTGCGGGGCCTCGTTTCGCGGTTTGACGAATTCGGCTGGCGACGCGCTCGGCTTCGGTGATGTCTTTACGGTTCCGAAGAACGCCTCGCGGGCTTTCTCAAATGAATCTTCCGCCATGGGATTTGCCCTTTTCATTTCAATTTGCCAATCACTTAGTTTTCTTCGTACTGCCTTGTTATGTCTCACTCCACCCGTGGAGACGTGTTAGCGGAGCAACGCCGTGACAACCGGTGGGCTCACACGGGTATCTTTTGCCCATTTTCCGCGAAGGTTCAGCGACTCCGGCTTTGGCAATCGGCTAGTTGGCCGGCGGCGCGGCAGCTAAACACCGAGCCAATTGTCATGGTCCCAAGAATCGAAACGAGTGAAGGACCGGCACAAGTTACGCGCCTTTTGCGCGCGCCATCTCCGGCTCCGAGACCAACTCCTCAAAAAGCGTCCGGTAATGAATCATGGCCTGGCGCAGGTCTTCGGTGCTGGCCTGCCCCCGTGTTTGACGAAGTGCGGCTTGATGGGCTGCGCGGTAATTGTCGAGAACGAGTGGATGATCCACCGAGATATCCGCCGCACGTTGTTCAAAGTCGCTCATCGGATAGCCGCGCGTGGACATCACATCGCCCAGCAGTTGGTCGGCGTCCGTTACTGCACCTCCAGGGCTGTCAACGAACCGCGCCTGGACTCTGCCCCAGGACTCGACAAACCGCGCACGATCGCCCGGAGCGAGCGGCCGGATGTGCAAGGCCTCCACGCGTTCCGCGCGCTTGTCGAGCGCCGCTTCCGCTTTCCGCTGACTCCCGCCTTCTTTCACGGCGCGGGTATATTCAGCGCCACCAAACTGCGTGCGCAGCCTTTCCGTTCGGCGCTTACGAATAAAAAGCCAAATGGCGATGCCTGCGGCCACCATCACGGCGACAACGATGACGATGGCTATTTGTGTCGTGCTTACCGCTGATAGATTCATGACCTGCCTCCAGTTCTTGGTCGATTCCGTGGGCCCTAGTCTAAGAGTCGTGGCGGCTCGGTTGTGCAGAGCAGTTACCGGTCTTACGGTTTTTCGACGGCTTTTTCCACCTGGCCGATTTTCTTTTGGACCTTCCCGCCGATCTTTTCGACAATACCCTCGGCTTCCAAACCGGGATCGTTCGTCAGTTGGCCTGCCTTTTCCTTAATTTTGCCCTTCACTTCGTGAACCTTGCCTGCGATCTCATTCTTAGTACTTGGCTTCATTTTCTTATCTCCTCTGTAGTGATTTGGATTCGAGCGCCAGTCCGCGAGCCCGTTTAAGAGGCACCGTTTCGCGATTGGATCTTTTCCCTTGGTACCAAAAAGGCGCTAGTTCCCCCGCCAACGGGAGTATCCCCAGCCCCCACCGCCGAGCACAAATACAACGAGAAGAACGATCAATAGAGTTTCCATTTGAATCCTCCCAAGTCAGAGAAGCTGGTTGACCTGTCCGAAGAAGAGTTCGCCTTACTTCACCGGAGGCACCATATTAAGAAAGACGAAGGCGGATATCTGTTCACATAGGGACACTTTCATTCAAGTCCCATTGCTGATTTCGGGATCCGCAAGTTGATGGAACGCGTGTCGAAGAAGGGCGGACTCTGTGCGTTACCTCACCTGCATTCGTGATCCACATCACAGGCTCTTGGAACTCAGCACTCCACAATAAGACTTTGAAGACTCTGGTTCAGGGAGTCTGTATCCCTAGTGCGGTGGGGGTTACGGTGGCAAAAGGAACGGTCAAAATCGTCGACGAGCGCTGCAAGTCCTGCGGTTTCTGCGTCGAGTTCTGTCCTACCAAAGTTCTGGCGCTCTCCTCCGATTTCAATTCCAAGGGCTATCACCCACCGTACGCGGTGGCGCCCGAAAAGTGCAGCGGCTGCGATCTGTGCGGAATGTACTGCCCCGATTTCGCCATCTTCGGCTACAAGAACGGCGCTGCCGCAACGCAGGAGGTGGACCATGAAGGCTGATCCCCGTGGCGTGCTCACCGGTGTCCACTTCATTGATGGCGACCAAGCCTGCTGCGAAGGCGCACTGGCCGCCGGCGCCCGTTTCGCCTCCGGTTATCCCATCACCCCGTCCACCGAAGTCGTAGAACGCTTTGCTTCGCGCGTTCCCACGGTCGGAGGCACTTTCATTCAGATGGAAGACGAGTTGGCTGCTTCAATCACACTGCAAGGCGCCGTGTGGGGCGGCGCCAAAGCGTTTACCGTCACGTCCGGTCCGGGCTTCTCGCTCATGATGGAGCATATCGGCTATGCGGCCATGACCGAGACTCCGTGCGTCTTCGTGGACGTGCAACGGGGCGGGCCCTCCACCGGGCTCCCCACGCTCCCAGCCCAGGCTGACATGATGCAGGCTCGCTGGGGTTCACACGGCGACTACGAAGTTATTGCGCTGTGTCCGAATTCCCCCCAGGAATGCTTCGACCTCACCATCCGCGCCTTTAACCTTGCCGAGGAGTTTCGTCTCCCCGTGATGTTCATGATGGATGAAGTGGTTGGACACATGACCGAAAAGGTCGTTATCCCGCCGGCAGATGAGATCGAAATAGTGCCGCGCCGCCACACCCATAAACCCCTTGAGGAGTATCTGCCGTACGAAACCAATGGCGGCATGGTCCCCGAGATCGCCCATGCCGGCGAGGGTTACAACTTCCACATCACCGGACTCACCCATGACGAGCACGGCTATCCCAACATGACTCCTCCGATCCAAGACAAGCTGGTGCGTCGCCTGCAGAACAAGGTTCGCGAGGCCGCGGAGCGCATCACCTTGTACGAAGCCGAAGGTCTTCAAGATGCCGAGGTGGTGGTGATTTCCTACGGCATCACCTCGCGCGTGGCGCAACGGGCGATTGAACTGGCCCGCGCGCAAGGCCTCCAGGTGGGCAAGTTGCGCCTGATTACGGCTTGGCCATTCCCCGAGCACAAAATCCGCGAGCTTGCCCCACGCGTTAAGGCCATGGTCGTGCCGGAGCTCAATCTCGGCCAAATGGTTCGCGAGGTGGAACGCTCCGCCGGCGGCGAATGCAGAGTGTTGGCAGTGCCTCATGCCGGCGGCAGCGTGCATCATCCGAAAGACATTCTTAAAGTCATCGTGGAGGCCAGCCGATGAGCGCCACCGCTACAAATCCCGTCGAGCCTTTCCTGCGAATGGATCGCATTCCGCATATCTGGTGTCCGGGATGCGGAATCGGCACTACCGTGAACTGCTTCACCCGGGCCTTGATGGATTCCAAAATCGATCTCAAGTCGCTGGCTCTGGTCTCGGGCATCGGCTGCACTGGTCGCGTGGCTGGCTACGTGAAGCTGGATTCCTTCCACACCACCCATGGCCGCGCGATTCCTTTCGCGACCGGCCTGAAGCTGGCGAATCCGAATCTGAATGTCATTGTCTACTCCGGTGACGGAGACCTCTCGGCCATCGGCGGCAATCATCTGATCCACGCCGCGCGCCGCAACATCGATCTGAAGGTCATCTGCGTGAACAACCTCACGTATGCCATGACGGGTGGCCAGAGCGCCCCGACCACTCCCGAGCACGCCATCACTGCCACCTCCCCCTACGGCGCGTTCGAGCCGAGCTTCAACTTGCCGCACCTGGTGGAAGCGGCCGGCGCAGTGTATGTAGCCCGCTGGACTACATTCCACGTCCGGCAACTCGCGCGCTCCATAGCCGAGATCTTCAAGAAAAAGGGGTTTTGCTTTATCGAAGTGCTCTCGCCTTGTCCGACGCTGTACCAGCGGCGCAACAAAATGGGAGACGGCCTCGACACCATGAGATTTTACAAAGAGAAGAGCAAGATCAAGAATGGCGCCTCCACCAGCGAAGTGGGTCTGACCATCAATGGCGAGATCATCGTAGGCAAGTTCGTCGAACGTGACCGTCCCGACTACAGCTCGCTGATGAGGGCGCAGTTCGTGGAAGCATTGGGCGACCGCTACGTAGATTGCACGGAGACCGTATGCAGCTAACCGAGCTTCGCATTGCAGGATTCGGAGGGCAGGGAGTGATTCTGTCGGCCATCGTTCTGGGGAGGGCCGCTTCCATCCATCAGGGCGCCTTCGCTACCATGACGCAGAGCTTTGGGCCCGAGGCCCGCGGCGGCGCGTGCAGCGCACAACTGATCTTTTCCGGTACGCCCGTTCTCTATCCGTACGTTACCCGTCCGGACATTCTGGTGGTGATGTCGCAAGAAGCGTACACGCGCTTCGTTCCCGAGTTGAAGGATGGCGGAACCTTGGTCATCGAACAAGACTTGGTACGGGTAGCGGATCTCTCGGACCTCAAACCCAACACCAAGGTCTACAGCGTTCCCGCGACGCGGCTCGCGGAAGAGTTGGGCAAGCGCATGGTGCTGAACTCCGTGCTGGTGGGTTTCTTCACGGCAGCGACGCAACTGCTGGAAAGGGGCGCCGTGCATAAAGCCGTGGAGGACTCGGTACCTTCAGCCTTCCGCGATCTGAACCTGAAAGCCTTCGAGAAGGGCTTCGAGTATGGCATGCGATCCTCCGGCGGATCTGCCGCTGCCGAAGAACATCAAGAAACTGCGGATCGTTGTTTCACTTCCCGATGACAACGCGTACCAGCATGAGTAGGGAGTAGCAGCGAAGTGAACCGGAGAACGCCTGGGGCTCGATCCGCAAGTCATCCACGCAAACGATCACCCCATAACTCAAAGCCAGCAGTTACTGGAAGTCACCGACACGCTTCAAATGAGATTTCCGCGGCCCAACGCACAAATTCAACGCTGGGAGGGAGGCTCGTTTGCGGGAGGAATCTGCTGCGGAACAACGTTGAGCTGGGGCGTCTCAGAGGGCGGAGCCTTGTCGGGGCGAGGAAACTCATAGATTCCCCATGGATCGGCGGCGATGAGAAAGCGGTCTGGCTCGACCAGCACCGCTGCTGGCTTTAGAGACAACCCATCTGTCAGCGCGAGGTAGTACATGTCGATCGCATTTCCGTTTTTGTCGAAATGCACCAACGTGTCTCCAATCGCCGCCCAAGCCTCTTGCGTTGCCGGATCCACGCCGACGGCGGAGATCACCGGCTTCTCCGTTGTGCTGGCGGGATTGTCCAGGGTGACGCGCACGGTTCCTGAAGCGCGGTAAAAGTCAAGGCTCCCCGGATGGCCGTGCCACCGTTCCATGCCGTCTTCGGCGCCCGGGGGCCTGGCCCTCATCTCAGAGGACATTCCCGGCATTCGATCGTGGAAGCCTCCCGGCATTCCCATCCCGAACGCGCCCGGCGGCATGAATCCCTGCCCGAAGTCTCCGAGTGCCGTCATGTTTGTTGCGTCGAAACCAGCGCCGAGATTCTCGAGACTGTCCAGATCGCTGTCTGCCGTAAAGTCCAGCGCGTTGCCCTGCATCTCCACCTGCCCCGGCCCGGAAGCAGCCGGAGCGGCCGCCTGGCCTCGCTGGCCCCGCCGCATTCCTCCCGCAAGCGAAAGACTGCTCAACGAGTGCAGGTCCGTCCATGCACTGACGCCGGTCGGCCAGCCGAGCGCGGACATCGTGACGCCGAACTGGACCGGGCTCGCGCCACGCCCACTAGGACCAAATCGGTCCGCGGGTATTGCCGCCTCGTACGCCGAGTAGCCGAAACGGTCGTATTTTTGGAGAGTCGGATCGGGGAGCGTTGTGAACGAAAAATAGATGTTCCCTGCCTGATCGCCGACAATTCGGCCGCGGTCCACGACCTGTTGCGCTGCGGAGCCCTGGCCCGGCTGATCGGCAGGATCTCCGAAACTGCGAATGGTGGCTCCCTTCTCGTTCATGATTTGCACGAGGCGGCTGGACCGCAAGGTTGTCACCGCGAATTGATCATCCGAAAGGGCGACGATCGAGGTGGGCGCCACGACGGGGACCGAAGCAACGAGCGAGCCGTCCGGCGCGAAAACTTTCACCGCGTTGGTACCTCGATCGGCAACGAACAGACGATCGCGGGAGTCCAGATCGATATCAACGGCGTACCGGATTGTTGCGCCGCGCGAATTGGCGTTTGGAATCTGGCCGGCAGGCTTGCCGGCAGCGTCGTACACCAAAATCCTGTCGGCGGGCTCGGCGAGAACGTAATACCGGCCGGAAGAATCTCGCTTCAATGCGGCCACACCCGGACCGACGCCGGGAAATACGCGGGTTCCCGAGTGAATGACGTTCCTGAGGCCTTGTCCCACAGCAGGCGGGGCCGAAACGACAAAAGAAAGAGCAATAACGGCCACGCCAAAGGAACCAAACTGTATGCGGCGGAGCATATCTCCGTCTTACCGTTTATAGAGAACCTGAAAATGCTCAACAAGAGTTCCGCCGAGCCACCTCAAAAGTTCCGGAGTTTCGATTCATTTGGCGGTGGCCGACGCTTTCGTCCGCGGCGATTCGGGCATCGTCGACACCTTAGCTCCTGCCTGCCCTTTTCATTGCTTGTGTGCCGAATCGACGGCCCATATACTAACCGCCATTTCTAGTCCGAGAGGGCGCCGAGATGCACCGTTTTGTTGGGCTACTGGGCATCATTTTCGTGATCGGAATGGCCGTTCTGTTCTCGACGAACCGCCGGGCGATCCGCTACAAGATCGTGGCCTGGGGCCTGGGGCTGCAGATTGCGCTGGCCTTCCTAGTCATCAAATGGTCGTACGGGCAGCTTGTGTTCAATAAGCTTGGGGCCGGAGCGAAGTGGCTGCTCGATTTCTCCTACTACGGTTCGTCGTTCGTATTCGGCGACCTGGGACAGCAGAACTCGCCGCGCGGCTTCTACTTCGCCTTCCAGGCGCTTCCCATCATCATCTTTATCGCCGCTTTTTTTGCGCTGCTCTACTACTACGGCATCATGCAGGTCATCGTGAAGGCGATGGCGCGCGTGATGACCCGTCTGATGGGCGCAAGCGGGGCGGAATCGCTGAATGTTGCCGCGAGCATTTTCATGGGGCAGACCGAGGCGCCGCTGACGATCCGCCCGTTCCTACCGGAAGTGACGCGCTCGGAACTGATGACGATCATGACCAGCGGGATGGCGCACGTTTCCGGGAGCTTGATGGGCGCGTACATGGCTTACGGAATCAAGCCCGAGCACCTGCTGGCGGCCGTGATCATGACGGCTCCCGGCACGATCCTGATCGCCAAGGTCCTGGTGCCGGAAACCGAAAAGCCGCTGACGGCCGGCCGCGTGGAGATGGCGGAAATGGAACGCGACACGAATGCGCTGGGAGCGCTCGCGCGCGGAACGGTGGACGGGCTGCACCTCGCGCTGAACGTGGCCGCGATGCTGATTTCGTTCATCGCGTTGATTTACATGGTCGATGCGTGCTTTGGCGGCATACACAATCTGCTGGCGGCACACAGAATCGGCTGGTTCCCGTCGAGCCTCGAACAGATTTTTGGCTGGGTCTTTTCGCCGATCGCGTGGCTGGCGGGAGTTCCGTGGCACGACTGCCCTACGGTCGGCAATCTGATGGGCCTGCGCATGGTGACGAACGAGCTGGTCGCGTTCCAGCGGCTTGGCCCGATGCAGGCCACCCTCGATCCGCGTTCTTTCACGATCGCTACGTTCGCGCTTTGCGGATTCGCGAACTTCAGCTCGATCGGCATTCAGATCGGCGGAATCGGCGCGCTCGCTCCGAATAAACGATCGGAGCTGGCGCGGCTCGGCATCCGCGCGATGCTGGCGGGTACGGCAGCCAATCTGATGTCCGCTTCGATTGTGGGGATCATGCTGCGATGACCCCAGCTGGCCCTCGATCCGCAGCGCAGGCGAGCGAGTTTGCCCGCGCTTCGCGCGCCGCCAAGTTCATTCAATCGAAAACCAAGTTGCACCCCAAGATCGCGCTGGTGCTGGGCTCGGGCCTGGGCGCTTTTGCGGACGAACTGGCTTCCGCCACGCGAATCCCATACCACAAAATCCCGGGCTTCCCGCACTCGACCGTCGAAGGACACGCTGGAGCGCTCGCGATCGGGAAAGCGGCGGACGTGCCCATTGCCGTGATGCAAGGGCGCGTGCACTTTTACGAAGGATACCCGCCGAAGGACGTGGTTTTCCCGATGCGCGTCTTTGGGCGGCTGGGAATCCGCGCTGCCATCCTGACGAACGCGGCCGGCGCCATAAATCTGGACTACAGCCAGGGCGCACTCGTCGTGATCCGGGATCACATCAACCTGCAGGGCACGAATCCCCTGATCGGCGCGAACGACGAACGGTTCGGGCCCAGATTCCCCGACATGACGCAGGCTTACTGGAAGCCGTATCGCGAAATCGCACTGCGGGAGGCGAAACGGATCGGCTTGCAAGTTCATGACGGCGTATACGCGGCGCTCTCCGGCCCCAGCTTCGAGACGCCCGCAGAGATTCGGTACCTCAAGACGATCGGCGCAGACCTGGTGGGGATGTCCACGGTGCCGGAGGTGATCGTCGCGCGGCAGATGGGAATCCGGGTGCTGGGAATTTCATGCGCTACGAACATGGCGGCGGGAATTTTGGATCAGCCGCTGAGTCACGCCGAGGTGATGGAAACCGGCGAGCGCGTCAAAAGTCAGTTCATCGCACTGCTCCGCGCTGTGATTCCTTCGATTGCGGCCGATGTGAAGTAAAGAATCGCAAAAGAAAATGGCCCCGCCGGGTATGCCGGCAGGGCCGAGATGTGAAGCACGTTAACGATTGAGACTAGACCGCGTCGAACGCCTTGCGGCAACGCAAACCGCAAAGTGCCAACAGGCCGGCGCCCAACAGCAGGAAGCTTGCAGGTTCCGGAGTCGCCGTCGGCGTAACCGTAAAGTCGATGCTGGTCGCAGCTCCCGAGGTATTGAGGTAAATGACCGATCCCACGCTGTTTCCAGCCGATGCACCGAGATAGGTCTGAAAGTCTGTCGGCAGCGAAGTCCAGTCGACGGTCAAAGCGAGGAGTGTTTGTGAGCCGAGCGCATCGGGACTAACGCCCACGATCGAACCGAGGAGCGTGTCACCGCCCGCGCCGGCGTCGCCGTTCAGGCTGATGGTGTCAGCGGACGTGTCGAAGATGAGGTCAAAGGTGCCGGTCCCGTAATCCGGAGCGCCAGAAACCGTCTGAACAAGCCCCGCAATGCCAGTAGTAGAGTAGTTGCTGCCCGTTTGCGTCACCGCTCCGGAGCAGCTCGATCCTGCACAAGAAAAGTCTACATAACTATCGGCGTGTGCTGTCTGCGCCACGAACGGCAGAACCAGCATGCTCGCCGCAACAACCAAAATCCTCTTCACGATTGCGTGTCCCATTCTCAAGAATTCCTCCCGTAGATTCCTCAGGTCTGAGCCTTGGGCCGGATGCATGCTCCTGGCCTTGCCAGCGCGAACATAGATGCACCTGATTTGCCAGACTTCGCAAAAGACACAACCGACTGTAAATCAGGGACTTGCGCGTCCATATCGACGGCCGGTCCCAATTGGATCGGCAATGTTCTTCACCAAAACCAAGATTTTCGGAAGAGAACTTCCTCGACACAAAAGGGCAGTCTCAAAATGAAACAGTGCGACGGAATATTCAGTGAGAAATCGTTTGCAGGAAGCTGGTGCCGTGGGGGATCACGGCGCCAAAGTTTTCGGCGACGGTCTGGCCCATGTCGGCGAGCGTCGAACGCGTGCCGAGATTCACGCCGCCGCGCGTGCCGGGCGTGTACGCAAGAATGGGAACGTATTCGCGCGAGTGATCGGTGGTTGGACTTACGGGATCGGGATCGCAACCGTGATCCGCGGTGATCAATAGAAGATCGGAAGCTCGAAGAGAAGATAGAAAAGGCCCGAGCAGGGCGTCGAATTCCTCGAGCGAACGCGCGAAGCCTTCCACATCCTTGCGGTGGCCGTAGAGCATGTCGAAATCGACGAGATTCGCGAAGATCAGGCCGAGCGGCTGGCGCGAGAGAGTCTCGGTGAGCTTGGCCATACCGTCCGTATTGTTCTTGGTAGTGACGTAGTTCTCGACGCCGCGACCATTGTAGATATCGTGAATTTTCCCGACACCGAAAACGGGAATCGCGCGATCGGCGAGCACATCGAGGAGCATCGGGCGAGGCGGCTCGACGGCGTAATCGTGGCGCCGCTCGGTGCGGCGGAAATTTCCGGGCAGGCCGGTAAAGGGGCGGGCGATCACGCGGCCGACACGGTTTGGGCCGTCGAGCAGTTTCCGCGCGATTTCACACATGCGATACAGCTCGGCGATCGGAATCACCTCCTCGTGCGCCGCGATCTGAAACACGCTGTCGCCGGACGTGTAGACGATGGGGAATCCTGTACGCACGTGCTCCTCGCCGAGTTCCTTGATGATCTCGGTGCCGGAGGCGGGCTTGTTGCCCAGAGTGTGCCGGCCGATTTGCCGCTCGAACTCCTCAATCAACTCCTTCGGAAAACCGTGGGGATATACCGGAAACGCTCGATCGAGCCAGATGCCTGCCATTTCCCAGTGGCCGGTGGTAGTGTCCTTTCCCGGCGAGACGGTTGCGCCCTTGCCGAAACTGCCGGCCGGGCGGGCCGGCGGCGCAAGATGGTCGAGCGGTTTGATGTTGGCGAGGCCGATGCGGACGAGATTTGGGACGCGCAGGGGACGCGAGCGCGCTATATGGCCGAGCGTGTCGCGGCCGGCGTCGCCGTAGTCCGCCGCGTCCGGCAGTTCGCCGATGCCGACGCTATCGAGCACAATCCAGATGACGCGCTCGAAGTTCAGGGCCTTTTCCGCCAAGATTCGCTCCCTCTCCGTTGAATCTTATCTCGCCTCGCTGCCGGCCCACAACGACCGGGGTTATTCTTGTCGGACTTTGCAGCCAAGGGTAAACTTGCTGCCAAGAGACCCAGGAGGCATGCGATGCCGCGGATCGTGCGTTGTGGAGTTATACAAGCCAAGTGTGAATGGTCGCCTGAACAATATTCGCTCGCCGCCATCAAGGACAAAATGATTGCGAAGCACGAGAAGCTGATCGCGGCCGCGGCAAAGAAGGACGTCCAGGTCCTCGGCCTTCAGGAGCTTTTCTACGGGCCGTACTTTTGCGCCGAACAGAACGCGCGATGGTACGAGCTGACCGAGAGCGTGCCGAACGGGCCGACGCTGACCCGGATGCAGAAGCTGGCGCGCAAATACAAGATGGTGCTGGTCGTGCCAATCTACGAAGTGGAGATGACGGGAGTTTTCTTCAACACGGCGGCGGTGTTCGACGCCGACGGAAGCTATCTCGGAAAATACAGGAAGCACCACATACCGCACTGCCATCCGGGATTCTGGGAGAAGTTCTACTTCACTCCGGGGAATGCGGGATACCCGGTGTTCGAGACGCGATACGGGCGAGTGGGCGTCTACATCTGCTACGACCGGCACTTTCCGGAGGGCGCGCGAATCCTAGGATTGAACGGAGCGGAGATCGTGTTCAATCCTTCCGCAACGGTTGCGGGACTCTCCGAATATTTGTGGGAACTGGAACAGCCGGCGCACGCGGTCGCGAACCAGTATTTCATCGCGGCGATCAATCGCGTGGGAACCGAGAAGCCGTGGAGCATCGGCGAGTTTTACGGCAAAAGCTACTTCTGCAATCCGCGGGGAAAGATCATCGCGCAGGCGAGCCGCGACAAGGACGAGCTTCTGGTGGCAGATCTGAATCTGGACGAGATCAAGGAAGTGCGGGAGACATGGCAGTTTTACCGTGACCGCCGGCCCGAAAGTTACGAGGAGATCACGCGAACGCAGGTCGCGCGTTCGACGCAGGCGGCCAATTGACCAGCACCACCGTCACCGCGCCGCTTTGCCGGAACTTCATTAACGGCCGCTGGGTGGAATCCCGCTCCGGGCAGACCATCGAGCGGCGTGATCCCGCCAACACGAAGGAAATTATAAGCGTTGCGCCGCTTTCCACGCGCGAGGAAGTCCGGGAAGCGATTGCCGCGGCCAAGGCCGCGTTCCCGGGCTGGCGCGACACGCCGGCGCCCGCGCGCGGACGCATGCTCGCCCGCGTCGCCGCGCTGATGGAAAAGCAAAAGGAAGCGCTGGCGCGCACTCTGACGCGCGAGGAAGGCAAGACGCTCAAGGAATCGCTCGTGGAGGTGCAGAGATCCGTCAACATCCTCGAATTCACAGCGGGCGAGGGGCGGCGGCTGAGCGGCGAAACGATTCCGAGCGAGCTCCCGAAGAACTTCGCGTATACGATCAAGCAGCCGCTGGGGGTGGTCGGCGCGATCACGCCGTGGAATTTTCCGGTGGCGATTCCCGTATGGAAGGCGGCGCCGGCTCTTGTTGCAGGCAACACGGTGGTGCTGAAGCCCGCCGAATTGACGCCGGAGAGCGCGGCGAAGGTGGTCGAGATTTTCCAGGAAGCCGGCGCCCCGCCGGGCGTGCTGAACATGGTCCTCGGAGCCGGCGAAGAAGCGGGCGATGAACTGCTGCGGGATCCCGAAGTGCGCGCGATTTCGTTCACGGGTTCGAACGAAATCGGAAGCCTGATCTATTCGCTGGCAGCGCGGCAGATGAAGAAGTGCCAGTGCGAAATGGGCGGCAAGAATCCGGTGGTCGTTCTGCGAGATGCGGATCTGGCGCTGGCTGCGGATGCCGTGGCGGCGGGCGCATTTGGATCGAGCGGGCAGCGTTGTACGGCGACGAGCCGCGTCGTCGTGGAAGACGCGGTGGCAGACCGGTTCGTCGAAATGATCGTCGAGCGAGCGCGGAAACTGAAGGTCGGGAACGGACTCGATTCGGACACCGATGTGGGACCTCTCGTCGACGAGAACCAGCTTACAACCGTCTTACGCTACACCGAGACCGGCAAGAAAGAGGCGAAGCTGCTCGCGGGAGGCGGCCGGCCCGCCGGGGCTGAATACGACAACGGATATTTTGTGGCACCCACCGTGTTCGATCATGTGCGCTGGGATAGCGTGATCGCGCAGGAGGAGATTTTTGGCCCGGTGCTGTCGGTGATACGCGTGCCGGATTTCGAGGAGGCGCTGCGCGTTGCCAATTCGGTGAAGTACGGACTCTCGAGTTCGATCTACACGAACGACGCGGCCAGGATTTTCGAGTTTATCGAGCGCATCGAAACCGGAATGACGCACGTGAACGCTCCGACGGTGGCGAGCGAGGCGCAGCTGCCGTTTGGCGGCATAAAGGCGACGGGCGTGGGCCTGCGCGAGATGGGCCGCGTGGCCGTGGATTTCTACACGGAGCTGAAGGCGGTCTACATCGATTACACGGGCCGCCAGCGCTGACCGGCCATCCATGCAGAGTCCCTTCCAATGACCGACGCGACGATTCTCCCAACCGGCGAGCCGCGCACCGAGGCGTTCGACGCGCAGGCCGTGCGCAATAGTTCCCTCTACAACGAAGACCTCGCGCCCGTGCCGGCGGAGCGGCGAACGTGGCGGACGTACAATTACGCCGCGCTGTGGATCGCAATGAGCGTCAACATTCCCACGTACCTGCTCGCCAGCGCCATGATCGCCGGAGGCATGAACTGGAAGCAGGCGATCTTTACTGTATTTCTGGGCAATGTGCTGGTGCTGATTCCGATGCTGCTGAACGCGCATGCCGGCGCGCAATACGGAATTCCGTTCCCGGTTTTTGCGCGGTCGGCGTTCGGCGTGCTGGGAGCAAACGTGCCGGCGATTCTGCGCGCGCTCGTCGCTTGCGGCTGGTTCGGCATTCAGACCTGGATCGGAGGCGAAGCGATCTACACGATGATGGCGGCCGTGGCGCCTTTGTGGAAACATTTCAGCTGGGGCGTGCCGGCGTGTTTCCTATTCTTCTGGCTGCTCAACGTGCTGGTGATCGTGCGCGGTATCAAGACGATTCGCTTTCTGCAAGGCATCACCGCTCCGTTTCTGCTGCTGATCGGACTGGCGCTGTTGCTCTGGGCGCGCGGCAAGGCGGGCGGCTTCGGCCCGATGCTCGCGACGCCTTCCGCATTCCACACATTCGGGCAGTTTTTCCGGTTTTTCGTGCCATCGCTCACAGGCGTCGTGGCGTTCTGGGCCACGGTGGCGCTGAACATTCCGGACTTCACGCGCTACGCGCACAGCCAGCGCGAGCAAATGGTCGGCCAAGCGTTGGGCTTGCCCGCCACCATGACGTTTTATTCGTTCATCGGAATCGCGGTCACGTCCGCCACAGTGGTCCTGTTTGGCCGGGCGATCTGGGATCCGGTCGCGGTGCTGGCGCGGTTGGGAAACCCATTCGCGGTGATCGTCGCGATGGTGGCGCTGCTGATGGCGACGCTCAACGTGAACGTCGCCGCCAACATCGTTTCGCCCGCGAACGATTTCTCGAACCTCTGGCCGCGGCGCATCAGCTTCCGGACGGGAGGGGTGATCACCTGCATCATCGGCGTGGCGATGCAGCCGTGGAAGCTGCTCGCCACGTACGGCAACTACGTCTCCGGCTGGCTGGTTGGCTATTCGGGTTTCCTCGGGCCGATAGCCGGCATTCTGATCTGCGACTATTTCGTCCGGCGAAAGAAATTTCTCAAGGCCGAGGATTTGTACCGGCGGGGCGGCATATATGAATTCTCGGGCGGGGTAAACTGGAAGGCAATCGCGGCGCTGGCGATTGGGTGCGGCGTGGCGTTTGTGGGCCTCGTGTACGCGCCGGTCCGCGTGTTGTACGACTACGCGTGGTTCGTGGGTTTCGGCGTGAGTTTTGTTGCGTATCTGATGTTAACAGCCGTCCGCAAAAGACACCTACCGCTCCCTAAACCAGCGACGAAAATGTAAAGGGTGCGAAGCGCTCAGTCGCCGCTGGGCATGGGAGGCGTGCGGGAGGCGGCGGATTGCCGCACCCGGTCGTTCCAACTCATCGGCGCGCGGCCGGTCTCCACTTGCTTCATCGTGATGCAGTTCTCGACCGGGCAGACCAGCGCGCACAGATTGCAGCCCACGCACTCTTCCTCGAGGATGCGGGGCACGTGGACGCCGAAGCCGTTCGCGTTCTTCTTCGCGGACGCCTTGTACGGCTCGATGCACTGATGTGCGCCGTCCTCGCAGGCCACGTAGCAGAGCTGGCAGCCGATGCACAGCTTGGAATTGATCTCCGCGATGACCTTGTAATTTAGGTCGAGGTCGCCCCAGTCCTGCACGTTCGGCACGGCGCGCCCGCGGAAATCCTCGATGGTCTTGAAACCGCGATCGTCCATGTATCGCGATAGGCCATCGATCATGTCTTCGACGATGCGGAAGCCGTAGTGCATGGCGGCGGTGCAGACCTGCACGGTGGACGCGCCGAGCGCGATGTGTTCGGCGGCGTCGTTCCAATATCCGATTCCGCCGATGCCGCTGGTCGGTATGCGCACGTTCTTCGCCACGGACGACAGCAGATGAAGCGCGATCGGCTTCACCGCCGGACCGCAGTAACCGCCATGCGACGACTTTCCCGCGACGGCCGGGCGCGGCACGAAGGTTTCAAGGTTCACGCCCATCAGGGAATTGATCGTGTTGATCAGGCTGACGGCATCCGCGCCGCCGCGCTCGGCGGCTGCCGCGATGTGCGTGACGCTCGTTACATTCGGCGTGAGCTTCACGATCACGGGCGTCTTCGCGGCTTCCTTCACCCACGACGTGATCATCTCCGTGTACTCAGGCACCTGGCCGACGGCCGCGCCCATCCCGCGTTCGCTCATGCCGTGAGGGCAGCCGAAATTCAGTTCGAGCGCGTCCGAACCCGCGTCTTCGGCGCGGCGCACCATCTCGTGCCAAGATTCGCGCTTCGATTCGACCATCAGGGACGCAATGACGAGATTCTTGGGATAGCGTTTCTTGACCTCGTAAATTTCGCGAAAGTTGACCTCGGTCGGCCGGTCGCTGATCAGCTCGATGTTGTTGAAGCCCATCACCTTCACGCCGTTCAGATCGATCGCACCATAGCGCGAACTCGTGTTGACGATGGGATCGCCGATCGTTTTCCAGACGGCCCCGCCCCAGCCCGCGTCAAAGGCGCGCATCACCTGTCCGCCCGTGTTGGTCGGAGGTCCCGACGCGAGCCAAAACGGGTTCGGGCTGGTGACGCCCGCGAATTTCACGCTTAGATCAGCCATTTCGTGCCTCCCATCTCAACGCGGCGATCCGAGCCATGCATCCAAGCCGCGTGCGGCGGCCATGCCGTCGGCCACGGCATCGACGACTTCTTTCCCGGCGTTCGTGCAATCGCCGCCGGCAAAATACTTCGGATGGCCGGTCTGATGGCGCGCGTCGATTTTGACCGTGCCGCCCTCGTTCAAGACCAGGCCTTTTACGGCGCGCAGGAATTCCGTCACGGGTTTTTGTCCCACGGCGCGGATGACCATATCCACCTCGAGCTTGAACTCCGTGCCGCGCACGAGCGCCGGCGCGCGGCGGCCTTTCGCGTCCGGCGGCCCAGGTTGGGTGCGCACGCATTCGAGGCCGCTGACCGCTCCATTGCTCCCAAGAACGCGCACCGGCTGCGTGTGCCAGAGGAAACTGACGCCGTCCTGCTTCGCAAGCTGGTATTCGTACGCGAACGCCGGCATTTCCGGTTCGCCGCGGCGATAAATCAGATAGACCGTTTCCGCGCCCAGGCGCCGCGCCGCGGTGACAACGTCGATCGCGGTATTGCCCGCGCCGATGCAGGCCACGCGTTTGCCTACCTCCACTTCGTGCAAGGGCTGCACTTTCGTCTTCGCGATGAACTCGATCGCGCCGTAAACGCCGTGCAAGTCCTCGCCGGGCAGGTTCAGAGCCCATGTTTCGCCGAGGCCGGCGCCGATGAAGATTGCGTCGAACTGCTTCTCAAGCTCGTCGAAACTGACGTCGCGCCCAACCTCCACTTTCTGCCGGAACTTCACACCCAGCTGCCGGACTAGATCGGCTTCGCGAATCGAGTCGGCTGCTCGCGTTTTGTACGCCGCGATGCCGTAGGTGTTGAGGCCGCCGGGAAGCTCGTCCCGGTCTAGGATCGTAACGTCGTATCCCCATTTCGCAAGTTCCGCGGCGCAGGCGAGCGAAGCGGGGCCCGCACCGATGCACGCGACGCGCTTGCCGTTGGGCGCGCCGGCTCGGAAGAGCTGGATCTTGTGGCCGAGCACGTAGTCCACCGCGTGCCGCTGGAGCCGCCCAATTTCGATCGGCACCTCGCCCTTCTCGTGCATCACGCAGGCGCCTTCGCACAGCACCTCCGTGGGGCAGACGCGCCCGCAGCTATGTCCCAGAATATTGGCGGAGAGAATCACGCGGGCCGATCCCGTGATGTTGCTGGTCGAGATCTTCTTGATGAAGGCGGGGACGTCGATGTGGGTCGGGCACGCGATCGTGCAGGGTGCGTCGAAGCAATAAAGACACCGCGAGGCCTCTATGGCCGCCTGCCGCGGCGTCAGGGTGGGCGCAATTTCCGCGAAGTTCTTTTCGTATTGATCCGGGGGAAGCTTCGGCGCCGTTTCGCGAAGCGGCATAAGGAAAAGGGTTGGAATCTCCGAATCGCACCGCCCGACGTGGTGAACAGCTTTCGAGCCAGTGGCGAGCCGTCAGGATAGCAGTAAGCAGCCGGAAGCCGCAATAGAGGCCGTATACTGAAAATAGTCTCCTCTCGCGCGTCTTGCACTGTCTTTCGCGAATGCCCTAAGATGCCTGATCGTCGAATTTGGGGAGGCGCGATGCGTTTTGACACCGTGATCAGAAACGGCACCGTCGTCACCGCAATAGATACATACGCGAGCGACATCGGAATCTCCGGCGGCCGGATTACCGCGATCGCGCAGTCGCTGCCCATCGAGAATGCCGGCAAGGTGATCGATGCGGCCGGGCGGCTCGTGATGCCGGGCGGGATCGACGTCCACACGCATCTGGACATGCCCTTCGGCGGCACTACGAGCGCGGACGATTTCGAGTCCGGGACCGTAGCCGCGGCCTTCGGCGGCACCACCACCCTGATCGACTTCGCCATCCAGACCAAAGGGCAGAGCCTGCGGCAGGCGTTCGAAACCTGGATGAAAAAAGCGGACCGCAAGGCCGCGATCGACTACGCATTCCACTGCATCATCACCGATCTCGGCGACGCGCAGCTCGAAGAGATGGGCGCGCTGATCCAGGAGGGCGTATCGAGCTTCAAGCTCTTCATGGCGTATCCGGGTGTTCTGATGGTGGACGACGCCACGATCTTTCGCGCGATGTCGCAGGCGGCGAAATGCGGCGGGCTGATCTGCATGCACGCGGAAAACGGCGGCGTGATCGACGTGATCGTCCGGCGCGCCCTGGCCGAGGGGAAACGCGCGCCCAAATACCACGCTCTCACGCGGCCGACCACCGCCGAAGGCGAAGCCACCAGCCGGGCCATCGCGCTGGCGGAAATGGCGGGCGCGCCTGTTTATATCGTTCATCTTTCCTGCAACGACGCGCTGGAAAAAGTCCGCGAAGCGCGCGATCGAGGATTGCCGGCCTACGCTGAAACCTGCCCGCAATACCTGTATCTCTCACTCGAGCAGATGGAGGCGCCGGGATTCGAAAGCGCCAAGTATGTTTTTACCCCGCCCCTCCGCGAGAAATGGCACCAGGAAAAACTTTGGCAAGGCCTCACCCACGACACGCTGCAAGTGGTGTCCACCGACCACTGCCCGTTCTGCTTCAAGGAGCAGAAGGAACTCGGCAAGGACGACTTCACCAAGATTCCCAACGGCGGGCCCGGCATCGAGCACCGGTTAAGCCTGGTGTACACAGGCGGCGTGCACGGTGCGCGCTTTTCCCCGAACCGCTTCGTGCAACTGGTGGCGACGGCGCCGGCGAAGCTCTTCGGATTATTCCCGCGCAAGGGCACCATCGCGATCGGTTCGGATGCAGATCTTGTGGTGTTCGATCCGGACGAAGAGCAGGTGATCAGCGTCAAGACGCATCACATGCGCGTGGACTATTCGATGTTCGAGGGAATCCGCGTGAAGGGCGTGCCGAAGACGGTGTTGTCGCGCGGCAAGCCCGTGATTGAGAACGGCGTGTTCGTCGGAAGAGCTGGGAGCGGGGAGTTCGTCCGGCGCCAGAGATACAGCGGAATCTGACGCGCACGCCGCACCGGTGTTATTCCTGCCCGATATCTTCCTTCCACACCTCGGAGTGGTCGCGGATGTAGTCGGCCATCAACGTGACGCACTCCTCGGAATCGAGGTCGATCACGCATATGCCGAGCGACCGCAGCCACTCGACGCCTCCCTGAAAGTTGCGGCTTTCGCCGATCACCAGCGTGCCGAAGCCGAACTGCCGGACGAGCCCGCTGCAGTACCAGCACGGCGCCAGCGTTGTGACCATGATCAGGTCGCGATAGCTGCGCTGGCGGCCGGCGTTGCGGAAGGCGTCCGTCTCGCCGTGCATCGAGGGGTCGCCATTTTGCACGCGGCGGTTGTGGCCCGATCCGACGAGGCGGCCGGTGCTATCGAAGATCGCCGCGCCGATGGGAAGTCCGCCCTCCGCGAGGCCTTTGCGCGCCTCGGTGAGAGCCACCGCAAGCATTCGGGCGTAGTCCGCTTTGGATTTCATCTCTACCTATTTTCCATTCGCTAGCCTGCCGGGCGAAGACGGAATCGTCGCTTCGCGCTCGGCCCAGTGCTCGACAATATCGCGAACGACCTTGTCGCCGACCGTTTCCGCCGCCTCGAGCGCAGGCATGTAGGCGGGGTATTGGCCCGCAGCCATCCGTCTCAAACTTTCCGCGGCCGTCTCGCCGGGCGCCTCGCGAGTGTAGTTGCTTACGGTGCGCAGCACGAGCACGCGGCGCAAGTCCGCCCGCCCGGCCTGACCGAGGAACGTCAGCGCCTGGAGCGTGCCTGTGTCTTCCATCGCGGAGATCATGAAATTCCCCTGGCCGCCCGTGAAGTAGCGCACCCATTCATTCGCCCATTGGTCCATCAGGGTTCCGTGCCAGAACGTGCTGCCCGACATCGCGTCGCCCTCGGTGACGAACGGCCGCTTCACGGCGTTCGGGAAGCCGGCGTACCGCGCCCGCCAAGCGCGCATGGAATCCGAATCGGCCAGCGGCACGTCCTTGGTGAGCTGAAACGCCCACGCCACGAGTTCGGGGTTCAGCGTGTACACCTGGCCATCGAGGTCGCCTGATACCGGCTGCTCGTAGGGAGTTCCGCGGCGCAGCGGCACATAACCGGTGGACCAGTCCTTGGGCATCTCGCGCGCGTCGATTTCGTACGCCAGGTCGCTGTCGATCACATGGTCCGCCCAGACGGCCGAACCGAGCGACACGTCCGCGGGATCGCCGCCGCCGATTCCCGCCACGATCCAGTAAGCCTTCGAGAGATCGAAGCGCGGGTCCGTGCCGAGCGCCATCACCGATGCCGCCGCCCTCGCCGTGCCGACGCCAGTCAACAGGCCGAGAACGCCGTCCTTGTTCAGCCGCACGTGGTGATAGCCGGCTGCGAGCGGAAGAACCCGATCGAGATGCTCGCGCTCGACCCAGAGCTGATATTCGCCGGGGGTGTCGCCCGTATCCTCGCCCGGTTCGAACATGGCGACGACGACAACCTTGATGCGGATTGGATTCGCGGGCGCTGTAGATGCTACAGGCGCCGATGTCTGGGCCGCCAGCAAGGCCGCGCACAACCCGATCGCCATAAGAGTTGGGACAAATCGCTCAACAATCCTGCTCATGAAGCGCTGGCCCTCTGAGAATTCGTGCTCGTCGTTGAAAGTCTACAACATAGGCGCGGCTGCGAAGTTGTGTTTATGGCTCTGCCGCAGCGGTAGAATGTAGCCGAACTTTCTTGGATCAAGCGGCAAACGCGTGCACACAACACAAAGGATGCGAAATGAGGCGCTTCTTCCTCTACGGCTGTACTCTTGTTCTGATAATCGCCTGGAACCCTGGCTGCAGCGACTTTCCATCTTCTTCCAAGGAGAGGGATGCCGAACAGCGCACGGCTAGTTTGATGGAAAGGGCTAGCGAGAAGCCGCTCGATCTTCACGCTTTTCTCACCGGCATGCCCAAAGGCGCCGACCTGCACAATCACCTGAGCGGTGCCGTGTATGCGGAGACTTGGATCCGAGATGGGGCAGAGGACCAGCTCTGCGTGAACGTGGCGTCTATGGCTTTCGTTAAACCGCGCACTGCGGGTTGTGGGAAAGGCGAGGTTTCTGCCGGCCAAGCCTACAAAGACGAACATCTTTACGATGCCCTGGTGGATGCCTTTTCCATGCGCGGTTTCGTGCCGTTTGCGGGCATAACCGGGCACGACCATTTCTTCGACACGTTTTCGAAGTTCGGAGGCGTGAATCCGCGTCACACCGGCGAATGGCTTGATGAAGTGGCAACCCGCGCCGACGCGCAAAACGAGCAATATCTGGAGCTGATGGTGACGCCGGACTTCACGCACACCGCCGCGATCGCGAAGGAGATTGGCTGGCGCGACGATCGCAGCTTTGGTGAGTTTCGCGACCAGCTTCTCGCCCGCGGATTGCGCGACGATATCGCTGTGGCCCGCGCCTTTCTGGACCAGGCCGAGGACATTCGCAGGACGAGGGAACACTGTGGAGAGGCGCAAAAGGCTTCGGCGTGCAGAGTCGAAATCCGCTACTTGTACCAGGTGTTGCGGGCGTTTCCGAAGGAGCAGGTTTTTGCGCAGACGCTGCTCGGGTTCGAGACGGCTTCCCTCGATCCGCGATGGGTTGGGATCAATTACGTGCAGCCCGAAGACGCGGAGATCGCCATGGCGGACTACGCGCTGCACATGAAGTTTTTGAATTTCCTGCACGGCGTCTATCCCAAGGTCCACATCAGCCTGCATGCCGGCGAACTGGCGCCCGGGCTGGTGCCGCCCGACGGGCTTTGCTGCCACATCCGCCTCGCGGTCGAGGAGGCGCACGCGGAGCGGATCGGCCACGGCGTGGACGTGATGTACGAGGACCGGCCGTACGATCTGCTGAGGGAGATGGCCGCGAAACATGTGATGGTGGAGGTCAACCTTACGAGCAACGACGTAATCCTCGGAGTCAGCGGCGAGGAGGACCCGCTGCCGATCTACCGGAAATTCGGGGTGCCCGTCGCGCTATCGACGGACGACGAGGGGGTATCGCGGATCGACATGACGCACGAGTTTTTCCGCGCGGTCGAAACGTACAGATTGAACTATGGCGATTTGAAGCGAATGGTGCGCACGGGCATCGAGCACAGCTTCCTGCCGGGTGAAAGTTTGTGGCAGGACCCGGATCGATTCAAACGCCCTGCTGCTGCGTGTTCTGCCGAAAGCCTAGGCGCGGCAAATCCGTCGCCGGGCTGCGCAGCTTTTCTCCAATCCAGCGAGAAGGCGCAGCAGCAATGGGAACTCGAGCGCCGCTTCCACGCGTTCGAGTCGAGCCGTTGAGTCGCTGCATTTGCGTTTCGGCGGCAGGAGAGAAAACCGATGGCCGAGCGGTTCAGTTTCTCCGATTACCGCGAGCTGTTCGCCAAAGCGAACGAGGAAAAGTCCGGCGACCAGTTGGCGGGGATCGGGGCGAAATCGGAACGTGAGCGCGTCGCCGCGAAGAGCAGGCTCGCCGATCTGACGCTCGAAGAAATCGTCCAGCACCCGCTGATCGATCCGGCCGGTGATGACGTGAGCCGGCTGCTCCTCGAAACTTACGACCGCGCGGCGTTTCAGCCGATCCGCAGCATGACCGTGGGCGAATTCCGCGAATACATCCTCGACGATGCGACCGCCGAAGCCGATCTGAAGCGAATTCAATGGGCGATCGTGCCCGAAATTGCTGCGGCTGCGGCGAAGATCATGAGCAACAAGGATCTGGTGCTGGCCGCTGCGAAGATTCGCAACGTGACGCGCTGCCGCAACACGATGGGCGAGCGCGGCGTGCTGGGCATCCGCGTCCAGCCGAACCATCCGGCCGACGATCTCGGCGGGATTCTGCTCGCGGCCTGGGAAGGATTGCTGTACGGCTGCGGGGACGCTGTGATCGGCGTGAATCCCGCGTCGGATTCGGTCGAGACCGTGGGTTCGATCCTGCGGGCGCTCGCGCGCCTCGTCGATGCGTGCAAAGCGCCCACGCAAACCTGTTGTCTCGCGCACATCAGCACGCAACTCGCGGCGCTGGAGCGCGGCGCCCCCGTGGACCTGCTCTTTCAATCGATCGCCGGTACGGAAGCGGCAAACCGCAGCTTCGGCATCACGCTCGCGATGCTGCGGGAGGGCCGTGAACGGGTTCTCGAACACCATCGCGGGCGCGACACGCCGTGGAAGGGCACGAACGTGATGTATTTCGAAACCGGGCAGGGAAGCGCGCTCTCCGCGGAGGCGCATCACGGAGTTGATCAGTTGACGCTCGAGGCGCGCGCGTACGGCGTGGCACGGGTGTTCGAGCCGTTCCTCCTCAACAGCGTGGTCGGCTTCATCGGGCCCGAATATCTCTACGACGAGCGGCAGATCATTCGCGCGGGCCTGGAGGATCACTTCATGGGCAAGCTGCTGGGGTTGCCGATGGGGTGCGACGTCTGTTACACCAATCATGCGGCCGCCGATCAGAACTCCGCCGACAATCTCCTGTTGCTCCTTGGAGCGGCGGGGTGCAACTACTTCATGGGCGTTCCGTGCTCGGATGACGTGATGCTGAACTATCAATCCACGAGCTACCACGATGCGCTGGCGGTGCGGCGGCTCTTCAAACTGCGGCCCGTGCCCGAGTTCCTCGCATGGCTCGAACAGATGGGAATCTATCGCGACGGCGAGCTGGCCCTGGCGGACGCACCGGCGCGGCGCCAATTGATACAACAGTTCGAGTCTTCCCTGGGAGAGATCGTGTGATGGCAGGAGATTCTGATGCACCGCTCGCGGCGTCGGATTTACCGGAGATCATGCGAAAGATTCGCGCGCGAACGCCGGCGCGCCTTCTTGTGGGGCGCGCGGGAGCGGCGTATCGCACGGCCACTCAGATCGGCCTGCGCGAGGCCCATGCGGCCGCGCGAGACGCGGTCCGGGCCGAACTCGATGTCGAGGCTGCGTTTGGCGCGGAGTTCGCGAAGCGATGGCAGCTCTTCGAAGTTCGCACGCGAGCCGTTGGTAAGGACGAGTATCTGTTGCGTCCCGATCTTGGGCGCAGTTTCGATGACGCCTCCCGCGGCGAATTGCGAAGGCTCTGCTCTCCGGGCGCCGATCTCCAAATCGCCATTGGCGACGGCCTTTCGGTTCCGGCGGTTGCGGCCCAGGTCCCCGCGTTGTTGCCCTTGCTTTGCGAGGGAGCCAAGGCGCGCGGCTGGAAAGTTGGCCGGACATTCGTGATCCATCATTGCCGCGTGGGCATCCTGAACGAGATCGGAACGCTGCTCGATCCCCGGACCGTGGTCCTGCTGATCGGCGAGCGCCCGGGCCTGGCCACCGTCGAGAGCCTTTCGGCATACATGGCGTACCGCCCGCGCGCGAACCACACCGATGCCGACCGGAATCTCATCTCCAACATTCACGCCCGCGGCCTGAATTCGCATCTCGCGGCCGCGCGCATTCTGAATCTGGCGGCGCGGATGATCGCGATCGACGCAAGCGGCTACAACGTCAAGGAGGAATCTGCGTTACCTGACGGGAAGTGAAATAAGGACGGACTCGCTCAAGATGACGATCCTCGTTGGATCGTCACCTTTCGCCGAATCGATAAACGACACCCACGGAGACCCGATAGCTGCTCTGGCTCGGAGCTCCGCTGCCGCTAAAAAAGTGCGTGCTGCCGTAGTCGAACTGAACCAGGCGAATGCCCCAGTGCTTTCGTAAATTCAGATCCAGGCCGCCGCCGCCCTCCCAGGCCCGGCTGAGATCCGTTTTTGTGGCGGAGCCGAAACCTCCGTAAGGAGATGTGTTTTCCCTGTAATATCCGGCTCCGTACAAGAATTGGCCGAAAGGCGTCAGCTTCCGATGCTTGAACGGATAGATTTGCGGGCCGACCAGGAACGTGTAGATGCTCTCCGTCTGATTGCTATCGACTCTGTTGTAGACGCCCAATCCATCGGCCGCAAAGCCGAGCCAGGTCTTCCAGTTGTACTCGACCGAGCCGTACAAGCCGTTCATGCCGACGCTGGAACTGCCGGCGCCCAAAGAGTAGGAGCGGTGAGCGAATCCGGCGGAGAGCTCGAACTTCGGCGTGTGTCTCGGCGGCGCTTTGGGCTTTGGCGATTCGGCGGGCGGCGGTGCCGTCTGATCCTGGGGCGCCGGCTGGTCTTGCGGTGGGTTCGGCGCCGCATCCTGCGCCACCGCCGGCACCGCGAACGACATCAACAGAACGAAAATCCCCGCCAGCGTTCTCATCTACACCGTCCTCCTGAGGATTGCGCGAAATGTGCTTGCTTGGAGGCGCGATCCCCTCTTGGGGTTGGATTGCCTCCAGCCACTGTTTGAGAAAAACACTCTAATTTCGCGGGAGAGAAGTATCACAGAACCGAGGGCCTTAGAAAACAAAAAAGGCCGGGCGATCGCTCGCCCGGCCTTATGAACGTTGGCGCCGCTAATTCACGGTCAGCGTTACGGTCGCCGTATGGCTCACGGTCCCCGAGGTGCCAGTCATCGTCAGGGTGTATTGACCCCTTCGAGTTCCCGGCGAACCGGCGCATCCCCGTAAACCAGCCCGTTCGCCTGAATCGAAGATAGGTTGTTCAAATTGCAGGCAAAGTCGGTTGTGCCGCACTTTGGCTGGCAGCCCGTTGCACGTTGCCGCCAGGTGACGTGATGCCCGTCGGTCTGTTAGGCTTCGACATCGCGGCCGAGCATGAAATGAAACGCACCGGACCCCGGGGTTTTCCTTCTCCCGGAAATGACGCCTGATGAGTCTGATCCGCAGCGCGCTTTTCAAGGCTTCTCAAAGCGCGTGGCTGCGCGGCCGCGCGCCGCGCCTCGGATTCGTGCGGCGCACGGCCGGGAAGTTCCTGCCGGGCGAGGATGCGGAGGCTGCGCTTGCGGCGGCGGGCGCCCTGGCGCAGAACGGGATCACCACGCTGCTGACGCATCTCGGCGAAAACGTCGACGATCGCGCCGAGGCGGAAGCGGTCACCAGCCAGTATGTCGATTTGATCGAACGAGCGCGCGCGGCACGGCTGCCCGCCGAAATCTCCGTGAAGCTCACGCAGCTCGGGCTCGATCTCGACAGCGAATTCTGCTTCGCGAATCTCGTGAGATTGATTGAGCGCTCGCATTCCTCGGAATCTTTTGCTGAGCGCACGCTCTGGATCGACATAGAGCAGAGCCCGTACATCGACATCACGCTCGAGCTCTATCATCGCGCGCGCGACGCGTATCAAAATGTCGGTGTTTGCGTGCAGGCCTATCTGTACCGCACCGAGAAGGACATCGAATCGCTCGTCGCAATGGGTGCAGCCGTGCGGCTCGTGAAGGGCGCGTACAACGAACCCGCTGAAATCGCTTACCCGAAAAAGTTCGACGTGGACGAAAGCTATTTCCGGCTGTCGCAGATGTTGCTGAGCGCGGAGGCGCGCCGCGCGGGCGTGCGCGCCGTGATGGCGACGCATGACCGGAAACTGATCGGCCGGATCATCGAATGGGCGGCCGCACGGCAAATTGCGAAGGACCAGCTCGAGTTCGCGATGCTCTACGGCATCCAGCGCGCGGAACAACTGCGGCTCGCGCGGGAGGGTTATCGAAGCTGCGTGCTGGTTTCGTACGGCTCGTACTGGTTTCCGTGGTTCATGCGGCGGCTGGCAGAGCGGCCTGCGAACGTCTTCTTCCTCGCTCGCAATCTTTTCTCATAAGGTGTGCAGGTAAGCCATAAGATCGGCGAGCTGCTGGTCGGTGAGCGCGTCGCCCTGCGCAGGCATCATGCCTCTTCCGCCCACGATGGTCTGCTCGACGAACCGGTCGTTGGCCGGCAATCCGCTCGGAAGATACTGCTTTTCGTACAGCCCCTTCAGGCTCGGGCCTTTGCTGCCGGAAGACGAATAGGCGTTGTGGCAGGCGGCGCAAAAGTGCTCGAAGACCTGCCGGCCATCGGCCTGTTGCGCGTTCAGGCCCAGCTCCGCGTCGGTTTTCGGAGCAGGCTCGCCGCAGCCCGCAACGAAAAGCACAAGAACGACGATCACGAGAGTTGTCGCGGTTCGTCTCAAACGACCATCATACCCGGCGCCGCAAGCGCGGTACACTTCCAGACGATGCTCGACATTTCATCCCAAGACCGCGTGTTCGTTCTCACGGGAGCGGGTATCAGCGCCGAAAGCGGGATTCCCACGTTTCGCGGTGCGGGCGGCCTGTGGCGGAATTACCGCTTCGAGGAAGTCGCCTCGCCGGTTGCGTGGCAGCGCGACCCAAGTCTCGTCTGGGAGTTCTATTCGATGCGACGGCGCGTGGCTGCGGAAGCGAAGCCGAATCCGGGGCACGCCACGCTTGCCGAACTCGAACGCAGTTTGCGGGACCGCTTCTTTCTCTGCACGCAGAACGTCGACAATCTCCACGAGCAGGCCGGATCGAGCTGCGTGCTCCATATGCACGGCGAACTTTTCAAGAGCCGCTGCGACAGTTGCCGCCGCGCGCCCTTCGACGACACGCGCGCCTATGAACCGCCGGCGGAGATTCCTCGCTGCGCGTGCGGCGGCAGGATTCGTCCGCACATCTGTTGGTTCGGCGAAGTGCCCTATCACATGGATACGATCTTTCGGGCGCTTGGCGAATGCACCATATTCGTCGCGATAGGAACATCGGGCGTAGTCGAACCCGCCGCCAGCTTCGCCGCGCACGTGCGCAAGCCCGCGCGGACGATCTACGTCGGCCCGGAGGAACCGGCAAACAACTCTGCGTTTACAGAATGCTACGTCGGGAAAGCCGGCGAATTGCTGCCCGGTCTTTTCCGCTGGGAATGAAAAACTCAGCGAGATTCTTAGATTCAGTTGTCAAAGAGCGATCATTCGGCGGTTTCTTCGCGAGAGGCCGGCGGCTTCAGAAAGGGGAGTGACGTGTAGCGATTCGAACGGGACGCCTTCCTTTGTTTGCAACAACTTAGAGGTGCTTTTACTCGACAGTGTAGCGATTAGAAAATTGTCGCGCAGCGGGCTGCGGCCGAGGATTTCCGGCAGGGCGCAGCGAACTGCACCGCTGCAACGACCGTCAACCATTGACGCTTCGCCAATGGCGCCGACGGTCCCGCTGGGGGCGAGCCGAGCGGCCTGCAATTCGCGATCTCTCCACATCGCCTTCGGTCCATCCTTCCTTGCGCCCGGGAACTTCGCCCGAGCACGGATCAGCCTAGCAGGTATGGCCGTGCAAATCTGCTGTACCGAGGGACAGGAATTGGTCAAGGAACTGCGTCCCGAGCCCGCGAAAACCGCGGATCACTGCGGGAAGCCGATGCGGCGACGCAGGTCGACGTAGCGCGCTAGCGGGTGCGCTCGTCGTGTTCGACTTTGCCGTCGCGCACGCGGATCACGCGATGGGCGCGCGCAGCGATGTCAGCCTCATGCGTGACGAGGATGATCGTATTGCCGCTCTCGTGCAGCCGGGCGAACAGCCCCATGATTTCCTCGCCGGTGGCGGAATCTAAATTGCCGGTGGGTTCGTCCGCGAGCAGGATCGACGGGCTGTTGACGAGCGCTCGCGCGATGGCTACGCGCTGGCGCTGGCCGCCGGAGAGTTCGTTCGGCTTGTGCATCATGCGGTCTTTCAGGTCCACCTGTGCCAGCGCCTGTTTCGCGCGCTCCACGCGCTCTTCGGCCGGCGTGCCGTTGTAGATCATGGGCAGCTCGACGTTGTGCAGCGCGGTGGCGCGCGCAAGCAGGTTGAACGTCTGGAAAACGAAACCGATCTCGCGGTTGCGGATGTAGGCGAGTTCGTCGTCGTCAAGCTGGCTGACGAGACGGCCGGCGAGCCAGTAGTTTCCCTTGGTGGGCGTATCGAGGCAGCCGATCAGGTTCATCAGCGTCGATTTTCCGGAGCCGGAGGGACCCATGATGGCGACGTACTCGCCCTTGCGGATTTCGATGTTCACCCCCCGCAGGGCGTGCAGATGTTCGGTCCCCATCTCATAGGTTTTCCAGAGGTCCTCGGTCTCGATGACGATACCGGCGTCGACGAGATCCTGGCGGAAGTTCTGTGCGTCGGTTGCTTCGACGGCCATGTGCATTGGGCTCCTCCAGCAGGCGTGCTAGCTGGACGACGACTCTGCGACCTTTGGTGCCGAATTGTCGATCTTGACGGACGTGCCCGGCTTCAGCGTGCGAAGCGCCTTGTAGCTGCCGGTTACAATCGTGTCGCCTTCCTGCAAGCCGCCGGTGATTTCCATGTCGGTCACGCCGGTGATTCCCGTCTGGACGGGCACGAACTGGGCCTTGCCGCCGCGCACGATGAACACTCCCTGGATATCGGTGTTCTGGCCGCTGTCGCTCTTGGCGGCCGCGAGCGTCACGCTGCCGCTGGCGCCGCTTTTGGCCTCTTCGAGCTCTTTCTGCGAGCGCTCGGCGAGCGCCTGAATGGGGATCGTCAGGACGTTCGTCTTCTGGGCTGTTTGTATCTTGGCCGTGGCCGAAAGCCCCGGCCGGAGCGATTCCGGCGGATTGTCGAGAGTGACCACAACCTTAAAGTCCCGCGCCTCTTGCGTGTTCGCTGTTATCTCCGTCATCGAGGCTTCGCCGGAGGTGCGGAGGATGGCGAGCTCGCCGACTTCGGTGACGTGGCCCTTGAAGATCTTGTCCGGAATGGCATCTATCGCCACGTCGACGGGCTGGCCGTTCTTCACGCTCACGATGTCCGTCTCGTCCACCTTCACTTCGGCGGTGACGACGCTCATGTCGGATATGGTCAATATGGAGCTGCCTGCGGTTCCCTGGATGCCCGGCACGACGTTCTCGCCGACGCGAACGGCGATGTAGCTGATGATGCCGTCAATCGGAGCGGTGTAAGTGGTCTTGCGCAACACGTCCTGCGTGTGCCTCAGCACCGCGCGGCCCTGCTCGAGATTCGAACGCGCCTGCTCTCGGGAAGAGCGCGCCTGCTCCACCTGCGCTTGCGCGGCGGTCAACGCCGCGGCCGCGCTATCATACGTGGCCTTGTCCGAGTCATACTCCTGCTTCGCAATGAGTTGTTCCTTATAGAGCTGCTGCGCGCGCTGCCAATCCAGCTGCGCCTTATTGAGGTCCGACTGGCGTTGGCTCAGCGTGGCCACCGCGGCATCGAAAGTGGCCCCCGCGGCTTTCATTCCGGACTCCGCCGCCTCGATGCTCGCCACCTGGGCCTGGACATCGGCGCCCGGCTGGATATTCTCCAAGTGGAGCAGGACGTCGCCCTTCTTGACGTGGTCACCTTCCTTGACCACTATGTCCGTGATCTTGCCGATGCCTTCGCCGAGAACGTTGGTGTAGTTCTTGGGCCTGATTTCGCCTGAGGCTGTTACGACGGACGTGAGGTCCTGTCTTGTGACGCGCCCCGTTTGCACCGTGACGACACCCTCGTTCTTCTGGTAGATGCTGTACCAGGCCACGCCCCCGATGACCGCGGCGATACCCGCACCAATCACGACCTTCTGCCAGATCTTCATTGCACCAACCTTTATGCTTGGAGTCTCGGATTGACAGAACGACCCGTCACTTGGTACATACGTTTGGACGGGACAGAATGTTTCTCGGCTACGGCAGAGGCAAATCAGGGCGGGATCAAGTCCGGCCCCGTACTCGCGATCTTACTCCACTCCGAATTCCGAGCGCTCAGACGCCACGCTCATAGGCCACCCACACGACGACGCTCGCCCGACATTTTAGTTCGATTCCGTCCCGGCAGGAAAAGAAAATTAGGCGGGGCGGGGCCGTTTTGGAAAAGGCAGGCTGGCGCGGGGGCAACCCCTTGGGCTACATAGGATTCCAAGCTGGGAGAAAGGCCAAGTCCGGGAAAGTCTTGTTGACCTGTACGTTAGGACAGGTTAGGATTTGCACTCAAACCGGGCATAGGTGCGGTTTATGCGCTATTTGACTAAGACCTTCCCACAGTTTCTTCTGATGGGAGCCCTTGTCCTGTCGGCGGTGACGTTTGCCCGTGCGGCGCAACAGGATGGGCAGCAAGATCAGCAGGCCGGCCCCCAAACCGATCAGGATCAATCCCGAAAATCCGCGAAGGCCAAACAGAAGAGCGACAGCGAGCTCAAAAAAGAGCTCAGCTCGCAGTACAAGAAGTGGCTGGACGAAGACGTCGTATACATCATCAGCCCTGAAGAACGCCACGCGTTCCTGCACCTGCAAACCAATGAAGAGCGCGAGCAGTTCATCGAATCGTTCTGGGCGCGGCGGAATCCCGACCCCGATTCCCCGGAAAACACTTTCAAAGAGGAGCATTACCGCCGGATCGCCTACGCGAACGAACACTACGCCTCCGGCATACCCGGGTGGAAAACCGACCGGGGCAAGATCTATATCATGTGGGGTCCGCCGGACGAGGTGGATGCGCATCCCACCGGCGGCAATTGGGACCGGCCAATGGATCAGGGCGGCGGGTCAACCACCACGTATCCCTATGAAGATTGGCGCTACCGCTATCTCGAAGGTATGGGCGAAAACGTGGAACTGGAGTTCGTGGATCCCACGAGCACGGGCGAGTATCACCTGACTATGGACCCGAGCGAAAAGGACGCCCTGTTGAATGTGCCGGGCGCAGGGCTCACGTTGGCTGAATCCATGGGGATGGCGGACAAGTCCAGCCGTTTCTCAAATACCGATGGGACGCACATGGCGGAAGGCCAGATGGGGCCGAACTCGCTGCCCGAAAACCTCAACGAATTCACGCGGCTCGAGCTTTACGCGAACATCATGAAGCCGCCCCCGGTGAAATTTAAGGATTTGGAGGCCTACTCGACGGCGCGCTTGGTACGGGACCAGCTGAAGTTCGATTACCGCTACGATTTTCTGCGCATCACGTCGGATACAGTGCTCGTTCCGATTACGGTGCAGATTCCGGTGCGCCAGTTGAGCTTTCAGGAAAAGGACGGCGTGGATTCCGCCAGCATGAATCTGTTCGCGCGGGTCACGAGCCTGAGCGGCCGGGTGGTTCAGACGTTCGAGGACACCTTGCACACGGACGTCCCGGCTTCGCTGCTGCAAGGGTCGCTGGGCACTTCGAGAATCTATCAGAAGGCGGTTCCGCTGACCCCCGGCCTTTATCGGCTGGACATCGTGATCAAGGACGTGAACAGCGGCAACGTGGGCGTGGTGAACACGCGGCTTGCCGTGCCGCGCTTTGAGGACGATCAGCTCAGCACCAGCAGCCTCATCGTGGCCGACGATATTCAGCGCGTCTCGACGAAGGATATCGGCCTCGGCCAGTTTGTCCTGGGCGATTTGAAAGTCCGGCCCAAAATGGATCAGGCCTTCACGTCCGACGACCACATGGGAGTGTTCCTGCAAATCTACAACCTGAAGGTGGACGACAAAACACACAAGGCCGACGCATCCGTCCAATACCGCGTGCTGAAGGATCAAGTCGCGGAGCCGATGCTGAAGTTCGATGTCCCGGCGGACAAGCTTCCCGAGCACGGCGAGGAGATGACGCTGGCGAACTCGATCACGCTCGGTTCGCTCGCGCCCGGGAAGTACAAGTTGCAGGTCGCCGTAACCGACAATCTCACGAAGCAAACAATTACTCCGACCGCGGAATTTACCGTGAGGGCCTTGCCTGCGAGCGACAAACAGGGGAGGTGAAGCGTTGAGTCTTCGAGCGATTCGTCTTCTGGGTCTCGCGTGCTTCGTATGTCTGCCCGCGCTGTCCGTGGCGGCAGCGCCCGACGCCGGGAAGATCGCTGGCATTGTGGTGGACCCCGCCGGGACGCCGCAGATGGGCGCGACGGTGCTCGTCTCTCCAGAGCAGATCCTCAGCGCGTCGCCGACTCAGTTGCTCACAAACGCTCGCGGCCGCTTTTCGACTTCCGCGCTGCCCGCAGGCACTTACTCGATCAAAGTGACTCTGGCGGGATTCCTGCCTGCGATGCAGCAGCACATCCAGGTGGATGGAGCGCACGAGGCGCTGCTCCAGATCGTCCTCGGTTCCGTTTTCTCTTCGTTTGAAAAACTCCGCCAGCCGGCCGACCAGCCGGTGGCGGCGGACGATTGGACCTGGGTGCTCAGGACGTCGGCCGCCACTCGATCCGTCCTGCGCTGGCAGGATCTCCCCGATGCGACCCAAAATGCAGCCGACGCAGCGAACCAAGCGCCGATTCGCGGGCGCGTCGAGCTGACCTCCGGCGCGGATCACCCGGGATCGATTTCCGGCGTCGCGGATTCGCCGGCTACCGCCTTCGTCTAC
This sequence comes from Candidatus Acidiferrales bacterium, assembly GCA_049523255.1. Taxonomy (GTDB): domain Bacteria; phylum Acidobacteriota; class Terriglobia; order Acidiferrales; family UBA7541; genus Palsa-295. Next base: position 82,647 of record JBEKNB010000004.1, read on the forward strand.
GACTTCGGTCTCGGCCAAAAAGGCCAGGTCCTGATGGCGGGCCAGTTCAGCTACGAAGACGCGGCGTCCACCATCGGCCTTGCAGGCGAATGGCTGCCCTCGGGAGAGGAAGACGTGGGTTCGGTCACGACGATGCTCGTGCGCGAGGCACGGCTCGGCCCCGGAGGCCCCACTTTCCGCGGACTGCGAATGTCGCACGACGATTCGTTCAGCCTGGGCGATATGGTGAGCGTGCGCTACGGCGCCGAGTACCTGATGGCCGGGTTCAACGGCACAACTACCGCGCTGCGCCCGCGCGGCGAAGTGGCCGTTCAGGTTGCGCGGGGATGGGAAGCTTCGCTGATCGTTGCCGCGCGTCCGTGGCAGGATACGAGCGCCCTCGAGGGAGCATTCGAGTCTGCGCTGGGGACTCTCGACGCGCTGCCCACTCTGCTGGTTCGCGACGGTCGCCCGGTATTCGAGAATGGCCTGCATGAAGAAATCGCCGTCGATCATGCGCTCAACCAGCGTGCCGATGTGAGCGTCGCCGTGTTCCATGACATCTCGACGCACACCGCCGTGATCGGGCGCGGCGGCGCCGGAAACTCCGATTTCTTGCAGAATTATTTCTCACAGGCCTTCGCCTACGACGGCGGCGATTCGGACTCGACCGGTGCGCGGGTGGCGTATCGCCAGAAGCTTACGGACAACCTGAGCACGACGATTGTCTATGCCTACGCCGGTGCGCTAGCCCCGGACGGCGATTCGGCCACGGCGCTGCGCGACCAGTTGGCAACCCGGTATCGCCAGAGTGTGGCCGGGCGCGTCACGACCACTCTGCCCCGCCTGGGCACGAAGCTGACGGCGGGTTACAAGTGGCTCAGCGGGCCGACCGTCTCGCGACAGGACTCATATGGGGAATCCATCTACCACCTCGATCCTTACCTGAGCATGGAAGTGCGCCAGCCGCTCCCCAATGTCTTCCCATGCCGCGTCGAAGTGCAGGCCGATATGGGAAATCTCCTCGCACAGGGTTACGTTTCAGTGGCAACCAGTGATGGTGCCGTCATGCTGGTTCCGTCTTACCGCTTCTTCCGAGGCGGCTTAAGCCTTCAGTTTTAGAGGCGTTCAGGTACCTACGGGAATCGGTAATTGCCATTCCACAAATGGGATTTACTGCTAGCTATTGAGGCTTCTGCTCTTCCTAATCGACACACAATAAGACAGTTAAACAGATCATAGTCGCTGGCTCGCTGGAAGCTTACGTGCTAGCATGATGTAGCAAGGCAGTAAGTTCGGGTGGGAAGGGCACCACGAGAACTCTCCGATGAACGACCACCTGCGAACACGGCTCGGGGCAGTTGTCCTAGCCCTCCTTACTGTTGCTGCGATCATTTTCGCAGGCCTGAATTTCCAGCAGCGCTCGCGATTCATTCTTCCCGATGACGGCGTCACCTGGCTGGACACACCGCAGGGAGTGGTGGCCTGGCACGTGGTTCCCGGCGCGCCTGGCGACCGGGCCGGCATTCAGCAGGGCGACTCCGTGCGTTCCATGGGTGCCACGCCGATTCATCGCGCCACGGACGTCACCCGGGTCCTCTGGCACGCCGGGCCGTGGACGGAAGTCCGCTATGGAATCCTTCGCAACGGCGAGTCGCTGGAAGTTCCGGTGGTCACCGCCCCGCAGGACAACTCGTCCTCGATCGAAAATTATCTGCGCGTCACGGCGCTGTTGTACCTCTTCATCGGGCTGTTCATTTTCGTCCGCCGCTGGAACGCGCCTCGCGCGGTGCACTTCTACGTTTTCTGCCTCGTTTCCTTTGTCCTCTACAGTTTTCACTACACCGGCAAGCTGAATTCATTTGACTGGACCATCTATTGGGGCAACGTCGCCGCGCTTCTTTTGCAGCCTGCGCTGCTGGTGCACTTCGCGCTGGTATTTCCCGAGCGTCGCGGCGTCCTGTGGCCGAAGCTCGGCGCCGTCTACGGCATTCCGGCGGCTCTGCTCGCGCTTCACACGTTTGTCGCCACCGGAACGCTCAATTTCGTGCCGTCCATCAGCAACCAGCAGTTCCTCGACCAGATCGAGATGCTCTACCTCGGGATCTATTTCCTCCTGGCCGCAGGTATTTTTCTGTCGAGTTATTTCCGCGCGCCGAGCGGCGTGCTGCGCCAGCAGTTGAAGTGGGTCACCGGAGGGACGCTCGCCGGAATCGTGCCTTTCCTGCTGATCTACATCGCGCCGTTCTTCCTCGGCGCAACCGTCCCCGGATGGACGAAATTCTCCGTCTTCTCCCTGGCCCTGATTCCGCTCTGCTTCGGGTACGCTATCATCCGCTACCGGTTGATGGACGTGGACATCATCTTCAAGCGCGGTTTGGCTTACACGTTCGCGACCGCCGGTATCGTCACGATCTATTTCGCGGCGATTGCCCTGATCGGCGAGCTCTCTCACACTGCTTTGCCCAGCGGCCCGGGCGGAGCCGTGATCGCCATCGTAGTGGCCGCGTTTCTCTTTCAGCCGTTGCGCGATTGGGTGCAGGCGCGCCTCGACCACTTCTTCTATCGCGACCGCCTCGACTATCGCCGCACCTTGATCGAGTTCGGCCGCACCCTGACAAACGAAGTGCGCCTCGAGCCGCTGCTGGCTTCCGTGCTCGACCGGATTTCGCAGACGCTGCTGGTCGATCGCCTGGCCGTCTTTCTCGAGGACGCGGCGGAGCCGGGCCGTTTCGTCCTCTCTCGGTCGATCGGCGTGCGTCCCGGAGGCCCGCTCGATCTGAGTTTTCTCGATCCGGCGCGGCCCACGCTCGCGCACGGCTGCCTGTTTTTCGAGTCGGCTCGCGGCGCCGCCGGCGAGAGCGACTCGGTTCGCCGCACGCTGGAAGAGCTCGGCCTGAACTATTTCATCCCCTGCCGCTTCCGCGACCGCACCGCGGCGGTGCTCGGCCTCGGCAAGACGGTGGACGGCGATTACCTCTCGAGCGAAGACCTCGAGCTGCTTTCGACGATCGCCGGGTACGTCGCGATCGCCGTCGAAAACGCCCGGCTGTATCAATCGCTCGAGCAGAAGGCCGTGCAAGTCGAGCGGCTCAAGGATTTCAGCGAGAACATCGTCGAGTCGCTGCGCATCGGCGTCCTCACGGCCGATCTCGAAGACCGCATCGAATCGTGGAATCCGCAACTCGAGGAGCTGCTGGAAATCCCGCGCGCCGAAGCGCTCGGCCGCAAGTTCGAGGAGGTTCTGCCGCGCGACTTGGCGGTTGAGATCGCCGCGCGCGCGGAAAGCGAGCACGTCTCCGCCATCTACCGGTTCCACCTGAACGCGCGCGACGGGCGGCATCTGGTGGTCAATGCGTCGATCGCGCCCCTGCTGGGCAAGAACGGCGCGCGCCTGGGCCGGCTCGTCCTGCTGGACGACATTACGCAGCGCGTGCGCCTCGAGGACCAGATGGTGCAAACCGAGAAGCTCACCTCTCTCGGCCTGCTCGCCGCGGGCGTTGCCCACGAGGTGAATACGCCGCTCGCCGTGATCTCGAATTACATCCAGATGCTCGCGAAGCAGATTCCCGCGGACGATCCGCGGCAGAAGACCATCGAGCGCATCGTGAAGCAGACATTCCGCGCGAGCGAAATCGTCAACAACTTGCTGAATTTCTCCCGCACGGGCGGCGCCGAGCCGGTGCAAGTCGATCTGAACTCAGTGCTCGAGGAAACCCTGACGCTCGTGCAGCACCCCTTCAAGACCGCTCGCGTGAACGTCGTGCGCAACTACTCGGAGCAATTGCCGCCGGTCCTTGGTTCGGTCACGCGTCTCCAGCAGGTGTTTCTCAACCTCTTCATGAACGCGCGCGACGCCATGCCAGGCGGCGGGATGCTGGAGGTCCGCACCGCGGCTCACAATGGCTCCGTCGAAGTGGAAGTCGTTGACACCGGGGCGGGCATTCCGCCGGAACACCTCCATCGCATTTTCGATCCATTCTTCACAACCAAGGCCACCGGCAGGGGCACCGGGCTAGGTCTTTCGGTGAGCTACGGCATCATCAAGGAGCACGCGGGCAAAGTCGACGTGCGCTCGACACCGGGCAAGGGCACGTCCTTCCGCCTGGAGTTCCCCGTAGCCGGGAAAGCTGTCCATGCCTAAGGGGTCGATTCTCGTCGTCGACGACGAACTGGAAATCCGGGAAGGGCTCGAAGCCCTGCTGACTTCGGAGAACTTCGACGTCACCCTCGCGGAAACGGGCGAGGCGGGGCTGCAAAAGCTCGAGGAGCGGCCGTACGATCTGGTGCTCCTCGACGTGAGCCTGCCCGACCGCAACGGCCTCGACATGCTCCGGGAGATCAAGCAGCGCGATCCCCATCTCGCCGTCATCCTGATCACCGCATACGGCTCGATCGACATGGCGCGCACCGCGTTCAAGAGCGGGGCGCAAGACTACATCACCAAGCCTTGGTCGAACGACGAGCTGATCGCGCAGGTTTCTCTCGCCATCGAAGGCCAGCGCCTGCGCGAGGAAAACGTACATCTGAAGCGCGCGCTCAAGCAGCGCTACAACTTCCCGAACATCATCGGCAAGAGCGAAAAGATGCTCGCCGTCTTCGACCTGGTGACGCAGGTTGCACCGTCGCGATCCACCGTCCTGATCACGGGCGAAAGCGGCACCGGCAAGGAACTGATTGCCAAAGCCATCCACGCGGCCTCGACCCGCGCCGACAAAGCCTTCATCCCCATTAACACTGGCTCGATTCCGGTCGATCTGCTCGAATCGCAGCTTTTCGGCCACGTGAAAGGCGCGTTTACGAGCGCAATCGCGTCAAAGAAGGGGCTGTTTGAAGTCGCCGACCAGGGCACCATCTTCTTCGACGAAATCTCGACTGTGAGCCCGGAAACGCAGGCCAAGCTCCTGCGCGTGATCCAGGAGCGCGAGTTTATGCGCCTCGGCGGCACGGATACGATCAAGGTGGACGTCCGCATCCTCGCCGCCTCGAACGAGGACCTTAAGAAACTGGTCCGCGACGGCCGCTTCCGCGACGATCTCTTTCACCGCCTGAACGTCATCTCCGTCCAGTTGCCGCCGCTGCGCGAGCGAAAGGAAGACATCCCTCTTCTGGTCGATCGCTTCCTCGAGCAATTCTGCCGCGAAAACGGCAAGCCGCCGCGCGGATTCACGCACGGTGCGATGAAACTCTTGATGGACTACGACTGGCCGGGGAACGTCCGCGAACTGGAAAACGCGGTGGAGCGGGCCGTCGTGCTTTCGACGCACGAATCGCTCGACGTCGATCTGTTGCCGGAAAGCGTCCGCACGCGCGAGATCGTCAAGGGCGTGCGCCTCCAGCTCGCCGAATTTCTTCCGCCGCTGCCGGGCGAAGTCGGCGCGCGCAGCTCGACCCCGCCTCCCTCGCTGTTCGAAATACTCGAGGAGATCGAACGGCGCATCATCATCGACATGCTCGAGCGCACCAACTGGAACCAGACGGAAGCCGCCGAGCGTTTTCAGATTCCGCTCTCGACACTCAACCAGAAAATCAAGCGCCTTGGCATCGAGACTCGCCGCCGCGCCGGCACTCCCCGCGGCGGCGGCTTTGGTTACACGGCAGACGAGCCCGCCGAATTCTCCACCGGCAAATAGAGTCTCCTTCGCTCTGCAGGGGACCGGCTCACACTCACAACCCACGATGTCGGTGTCTAAACGTCAGGAAACGAGCGGGCGGCCCGCAATCTTCTCGAGAATGCGGTAGGGAGCCTGGTCTGGCGCGACGAGCGCCTTGGGAGAAACGAGAAACGTCTGCTCGAGGGCGTACTGCCCGGACATGGCGGCGTGCGCGATGCCGTCCGTATAAACGAGCCACGTCGAAAGCGGCGGAAACTCCAGCCGGACTTTCGGGCAGCTCGCCTGAAACTGCGCGTTCTCCTTCAGATAGTCGTGAAAGCGCAGCATGAACATGTCGTATGGCGTCCTGCCGCTGCCGCGAAGGCCAAGCGCCTGGCCCCAGCTCTGCACCGTGCGGCTCACGACCGAATCCTCGGCGAACTTCCGCAGGCCCGCATCCTCCGCGTATTGCCGGGCGAGCGAGTCGAAATCCTGCATCACGTCCCACACGCGCGGCTTCGCCGGATTCAGATTCGTGAACACGCGGAGGATGCGCCCTCCCCGCGTTGGCCGGCTCGGGAACGCATCCACGTGCAACAGATCGTTGCGCTTGTGCAGGGGGAGGCCGCGCCCTTCCTCTTCGAAGGGGCGGAAGCTCGCAAAGTCGAGGGTCCATTTCCCCGCGTAAGGGGCGAGCAATTTCGTCACGAAGGCCGTCACCTGCGTGGAGTAGTTCCGCAAAATCGAACGCAGCCGTTCGGTCGTTGCAGCGTCACCGGAAACGCCGCGCAGGATGTCCTCGCTCGGCCGGTAGGAGACGTTCTTGTGCAGGCGCAACTCCGCCCATTCCTGCTTCAAAAGAAACTCCCGGTCCTCGGCGGGAAACGAAAAGGGCAGGTCGCGAAAGAAAAGAACCTGGCCGCGCTCGAGCTGCTCGCAGCAGACCCGCGCGCGCGCGTCGCGCTGCTCGGGGTGCACCCAGCCGGCACCCGCCTTGTAATCGTCGATGGGAATCCACGGCAGGTTAGGCATCGCTTTCGGCTTTGGCCGCCTCAGTTCTTCGCGGCGCCGGGCGGGTGATATCCGCGCGGGAGAAGCGTCGTCGAAAGATCGACGCCGGAAAGGTTCGCGCCGTCCAGCTTCGTTTCACGAAGGATCGTGGCTTTCAGGTTCGCGCCGCGAAAATCCGCGCCCTGCACGTCCGCATCGCGCAGATTCGCCACGCCGAGATCGGCTTCCCGCAGGACGGCGTCGCGCAAGTTCGCGCGGAAAAGCTCGGCGCCGCCGATCTGCGCGCCCGTCAGGTCCGCGTGGTTGAAGTTGGTCTCCGTCAGGTCGGCCCGGCGCAGGTCGGCCCGGCGCAGGCGCGATTGGCTAAGGTCGGCGGACGACAATCTTGCTTCGCGTAGGTTGGCGCCGTCCAGATTCGCACCCTGAAAATTCACCAGCGCAAGATCCGCTCCCGCGAGATTGGCGCGGGAAAGATCGGCGCCGGAAAGGTCCGCGCGCGCGCCGCTCTCCTCCCCACGCACGAATTTCGCATGCGCCGCGAGAATCTCCGGAAGCGTCTTGCCCTTGTGTCGAATGCTCTTCGGGGACCGCAGCCCCCCGCCTTTCAATGCGCTCAGTAAGCTCATGGTTGCCCGCTGGATGAAATCGAAGTTCCGGCCCATTTTACTAGATATGGCGTTACTCTGCATATGTGCGGCGAATCCGGGTCATGGGCCAGGCCCGTAACCTGAGTGGGTAGTGCGCGAGATGATCCGAACGCGATGAAATCCGTCTCAATCCTGGCCATCACGCTTGCCGCGTGCGCCTTGTTCGCGGCCGCGCAGGAACCCGGCACGCCGTCAGAGGAAACGGTCGCGAATCTGGCGGCAGGACGCGTCGTGATCGCCGTCGTGAAGGACGCGATCCTGGTCGCCACCATGGAAAACCCCATCGAGGCCGAAACGCGGCCCCCGGTTCCCGTACCACTTTCAACCGCGCGCCTGGGCGTGATCCTGGGAGCGGTCCGATGGTCGTCGCCCTCCACGCAACAGGAACTCGCCCGGCTCGATCAGGAGCTTCCCCATCTTCGCGGCCGGACCATCGCCACCACACCTCACCTGGGCGCGGTGCAGGGCGGCGACGAAGCCACGGACATCGAAGCAATCGGACAGGGCTTGCTCGAGCGCCTCAACCAGGTGGCGCAGGGACTCCACGGCAAAGTGGACATTCCGGAGAACGAACCTCTCGCCGAGCTGATCGTGGCGGACTATTTCGCGGCATACGGTCCCGAAGTCTGGCAGCTTTCTTTCAACATCAAGCAGGTCGAAGAACAGACCGATTACTGGACCACGCGCGTCCTCCGACCGACCTACCTCCAGTTCTGGCCGCCGGAAAAGGGCCAGCCGCGCACGCTGGTCGAATTCGCGTATCCGCCCGAGAACCCTCCCACTCCGCTTCTCGAGCTCCTGCGCCAGAAGGACCCGCGCCTCGCCAAGATAACCGCCGCCGATCCCAAAATGGCGGCGGTGGCGGACCTCTTCCTCCAGGGTGAAAGCAACAAGGTGCTGGCCGCGGACGCCACGCAATTCCTGCGCGCGGCTCTCGACGCCATCTCGCCCCCTAACGTGCGCGAGACCATGGCCAGCATCAGGGAAGAGACCGGATTCGCGTGGATTCTCGCGCCGCCACCCGAACCGAAATCGGCCCAGTCGCAGCTCGACCGCCCCGCGGACGCGCCGACTCTGATGAAACCGCCGCAGTGACGGTCCGAAATAAGGTCGCTCTGTCATTCTTAGCGGAGCGTCCCGATGCTCTACTCTTTACCGGAGATCGGTTTTCTCGATCTCCGGGTCGGGACGCGCAGTCGAAGAATCTCTCTTCGGCGTCACATTTTCCTGAAAGCGCCTATTTTCTTTCGGAGAGTTGTTTCTGCAGGCGGGCGTTCTTCTCGGCGACGCCCCGTGCCAGTTCTTCCTTGTGCGCGACAAGCTTGCGCGCGATTTCCGGATCCGATAGCGCGAAAATCTCCGCCGCGAAAATCGCCGCATTGGCGGCTCCGGCCTTGTCGATCGCCATCGTCGCCACTGGAATCCCGCCGGGCATCTGCACGGTCGCGAGCAGCGCATCGAGGCCATTCAGCGCGCTCGTCGCCATCGGCACGCCGATGACCGGCAGCGTCGTGTTCGCCGCCATCACGCCCGCAAGGTGCGCCGCCGCCCCTGCCGCCGCAATCAGGACTTTCAAGCCGCGGCCGGCGGCAGTCGTCGAATATTCATGTGCGCGCGCCGGCGTGCGATGCGCCGAAAGTACTTCGATCTCGTACGGAATGCCGAATTTCTCGAGCGTCTTCGTGCATTCGCTCATCATGGGGTAATCTGTGTCGGATCCCATGACGATCCCCACGAGCGCTCGCTGTTTTTCGTGCGTTGCCACTTCGCAAATTCTCCTTTGATTTCGTTTACGCTCTCGCGCAGTCGTGTACCGACCCTCTCAGGCGTTCCGCGCCTCGGCGACCGCTCGCCCCTTGGCCGCCTTCGCCCTGCCGATGTCCTTCCGGTAGTGCGCGCCTGCAATCTTGATTCGGCTCGCCGCTTCGTAGGCGGCGCCGCGCGCGTCCGCCAGACTCTCACCCATCGCGCTTACCACCAACACCCTGCCGCCGCTGGTATAACACGTCGCGCCATCCCGGCGCGTCCCCGCGTGAAACACCACGGCGCTTGGAACCTTGGCCGCATCTTCAAGCCCATAAATCGGGACGCCCGTCTGTGGATCGCCCGGATATCCCTTCGACGCGATCACCACGCAGATGCTGGCATTCGCGGACCACTTCGCCTCAAACGTTCCGAGTGTGCTCCGCGCGGCCTGCGCGCACGCCTGCCCCAGATCGAAATCGGCGCGCAACAGCACCGCTTCCGTCTCCGGATCACCTAGCCGGCAATTGTATTCGAGGATCTTCGGCCCCTCCGCGGTCAGCATCAATCCGAAATAAAGAAAGCCTCGATACGGCGTCCCATCCGCCTTCAGGCCATCCAGCGTAGGCCGCACGATCTTCTCGATAATCGTCTTCTCGAGCGCGGGCGGAAGAATATCGTCGCTTGAGTACGCGCCCATCCCTCCCGTGTTCGGCCCTTCGTCGTTATCGAACGCGCGCTTATGATCCCGCGCCGGCGCCATGCGTATGAAATCCCGCCCGTCCGTGAGGATGATGTACGAAAGTTCGTCGCCCGCCAGCCCTTCTTCCACCAACACCCGCGCCCCGGCGTCGCCGAACTCCCGCTTCTGCATCACGCGTTCGATGAACGCCTTCGCCTCGCCTTCGGACGACGCCACCAATACGCCCTTCCCGGCGCACAGGCCATCCGCCTTGATAACTACCGGCCACGCGCCCGGATTCCGCTTCAACGCCGCGCAGGCATCCCCCGCCGAATCGCAAATTCCGTAAATCCGCGCCGTCGGAATCCCGTGCCGCTCCATGAACTCCTTCGAGAAGATTTTGCTTCCCTCAAGCTGTGCCGCCTTTTGCCCCGGACCCAACAGCGCCAGGCCGCGCTTCGCGAATTCGTCCGCGATCCCGAGTACCAGTGGCAGCTCCGGTCCCACGATCGTCAAGTCGGCGCAAAGCCTCGTCGCAAGATCGGCCGCCGCCCTCACGTCCTTCAGGTCGAGCGCCACGCACTCCGCGTCGTTGGCGATTCCACCATTCCCCGGCGCGCACCATACCTTCTCGACGGACGCGCTCCGCGCAAGCTTCCACACCATCGCATGCTCGCGCCCGCCGCTTCCGATGACGAGAATCTTCATCCCTGTTCCTATTTGCCGGAGAGAATCAAGAACGATACGGCGGCCACTCCGCCAGTGTCAACCATCGATTCCGTGGCGCCCCGCGCGTCTTCGGCTTGCCCGAGCGCGGCAAAAGTGCTTTCATCGAGTTGATGCATTGGGATTTCGCGCTCATTCTCATTTTTCTCGGCACCGCCGTGCCTATCCTCGGCAGGCGACGCGTCCGCAGGCTGATGGAAGCCCAGCAAACCACCAAGGCCGAGCGCCTGGTCCTCTACGGCTCGACGATCGTTTTTCAATGGCTCGCCGCCGTCCTCATTTTATGGCGGACGCACGCTCACGGCATTTCGCCAGCCGGGCTCGGCCTCGCGGTTCCGAAAATCGGCCTGGCACTTGCGGTTTCGATTGGGCTCGCCGCGCTTATTCTCGCAAACCAGATCGTCAGTCTGCGCCGCCTGGCCGCGAACCCGGCGGAGCTTCACGGCATCCTGCCGCAACTCGCGCTGAAGGTCTTCCCGCAGGACGCACAGGAGCGCCTCGCGTTTTCGGCGCTCGTCGCGACGGTAGCCTTCTGCGAGGAGTTGATCTACCGCGGCTTTGCGCAACGCGTTTTCGAGGACTGGTCGGGTGGCTTCGTTCTAGCCGGAATTTTGGGATCCGCGCTCATGTTTTCGCTGGCGCACCTCTACCAGGGCCGACGCGGTCTGATCGCGACGTTTGTTGTGGGGCTGCTGTTTTCGATCGCGCGGGCAACTACCGGCAGCCTTGTGCCGTCGGCGGTGCCCCACTTCGTCGCGGACATCACCGCCGGCTTTCTAACACCATCGCGGGTGCGCGCGGCATTAGCGGCGCCTGGCGCGGAAGTTACGTCGTCGCAGTAGTGCAGTAATACTACATATATAGTATGAAGAGCGAGCTCTCTGACTCACAAATTCGCGATGCGCTGCTTCCCTACGGTATCCGGGCCGAAAAAGATCTGCTCGATCAGATTCGGGCCTATATCTCACTTCTTCGGCAATGGGATCGGGCCGTGTCCCTGACCGCAGTCACCGATCCCATCGAGATTGTCAGATTTCACTTTGGCGAGAGCATGTTTGCAGCGCCTGCTGTCCCAATTCACTCTGGTCGGCTCGCCGACGTTGGCTCCGGCGCCGGTTTTCCAGGTTTTCCGCTGCGGATGGCCGTGCCGGCGATCGATCTGACCATTATCGAATCAAATAGGAAGAAGACCGTTTTTCTTTCGGAGGTCGTTCGGGCACTCAAATTCGAGCGCGTGACGATCCGTCGTAGCCGGGTGGAAGACTTCGATCCGGAGGCTCCGTTCGACTTCATCACGGCTCGGGCGCTAGGTCATTATGACGAGCTATTGGCTTGGGCCCATAGGAACTTGAGCCAGGCAGGGAATATCGTTCTGTGGCTCGGTGAAGAGGACTCAAAAGAGGTTTCAAGAAAGCCCGGGTGGAACTGGCACCCTCCTGTACACATCCCATCTTCAAAGGGAAGATACATTCTCATCGGTTCTCCCCAGCGCTGAAAGTTAGAATGTTCCACGTGGAACATTTTCAGAGCATTATCTCATTCAAAAATTGTTCCACGTGAAACATATTTTGCATCTGCGAGAATCTCTGATACATTCACGCTGAAACTGGGGGGTCCGTCGCTTGGCGCGTGTAATTGCCATCGCCAATCAAAAGGGCGGTGTCGGGAAGACTACAACGGCAGTCAATCTAGGCGCTTCTCTCGCCGCCTCGGATCAGCGCACACTTGTCATCGACTGCGACCCGCAGGCCAACACTACCAGCGCCTTGGGATTCCCGAAAGATCCCGCCCGCCGCACGCTCTATCAGACCCTCATCCTAAATGAGCCCATCGAGAGGATCGCGATCGACGCGAAGATCGACCTCCTCGATCTCGTTCCTTCGGACAGGAATCTTGTCGGCGCGGCTGTTGAGCTGGTCGCGATGGAAAACCGCGAATATCGCCTGAAAGAAGCGATCCGCGGCATGCGAGAGAAGTATGCTTTCATTTTGATCGATTGCCCGCCGTCTCTCGACCTTCTGACACTGAACGCGCTCGCCGCCGCCGACTCCGTGCTTGTCCCGATCCAGTGCGAGTATCTAGCCCTTGAGGGCGTATCGGAGCTCCTCGACACGCTGATGCGCCTGCGCCGGACGATCAACCCCTCCCTTGCAATCGAGGGCATCCTCCTGACGATGTACGATGATCGCACGACCCTCTCAAAACAGGTTGCCGCCGATCTTCGTAGCTTCTTCGGATCCCAAGTATTCGAAAGCGTAATTCCAAGGAATGTTCGCTTGGCCGAGGCCCCGAGCCACGGCATGCCCGTCCTATTCTACGACATAAGTAGTAGAGGAGCCGAAAGCTATATCCAGCTTGCCAAGGAGGTTATCTCCAATGTCCAGAAACGCCTTGGGCAGGGGTCTGAGCGCCCTGATCCGGGAGCCCATACAGGAGCCACAGGAAACGCCAACGCCGCATCCGCCGCAAGTGCCGGCGGCGGGAGCAGCGGCAGCGGCGGCTCCGGCACAAGCTCCGGCTGACGCCACTCTGATTCAGGTCGACATCGACCTGATCGATCCGAGCCCTTATCAGCCCCGCACGCGATTCCGCGAGGAGGCGATCGAGGAGTTGGCGCGCTCGATCCGCGCGACCGGCATCGTGCAGCCGCTCGTCGTGCGCCGCATCGGACTGCGCTATCAGCTGATCGCCGGCGAACGTCGCTGGCGCGCCGCTCAACGCACCGCGCTTCCGCGCGTGCCCGTCATCGTTCGAGCCGTCTCTGAGGAAGCCGCCCTGGAGATGACTCTGGTCGAAAACCTCCAGCGCGAGGACCTGAATCCCATCGAGCAGGCGCACGCCTTCGAGCGCCTCATGGACCAATTCAGCCTAACGCAGGAAGAAGTCGCCGAGCGCACCGGAAAGGATCGCGCGACGATCGCCAACGCGGTTCGCCTTCTCAGGCTCGAGCCGCCCATCCAGGAACTGCTCGAAGAGGGCCGCCTTTCCGCCGGACACGGCCGAGCCCTTCTTTCCCTCGCCGACCCGAAGGCCAGAATCGATCTTGCGCGCCGCATCGCTCGCGGCGGCATGACGGTCCGCCAGGTGGAACGCTTGGCCGTCCGCGCCGGCAAGTCCAAGGCCGACCCGGCGCCTCTGACCCTCGATCCGAACACCCGCGCCGCCCTCGAAGAGTTGCAGCAGAAATTCGGGACGCGCGTGCTGCTTCACCCGCTCCGCCCGGGCAGGCCTGGACAGTTAGCGTTTGAATATTACGATGCGGGCGATCTCGCGCGCCTCTACGACCGCCTGATGCGGGAATTGTGAGACGATAGGAAAGTCGTTCCGGAGACGCGCATGGCCTGGGGTTGGTTTGACCGCAAGAGACAGGATCCCTCCGAGTGGACCGGCTTTCTCGAGCAGGGTGTCAAGGTGGAAGGAACACTCTCATCCACCGGCACGTTTCGCATCGACTCAGAGATGAAGGGAACGCTGGTTTCCGACGACACTCTGATCCTCGGCGAACACGCGTCGATTGAAGGCGAGATCGTCGGCAACCGTGTCGTGATCGCAGGCCGTTTCGAGGGTACCATCCGGGCCCGCGGCAAGGTGGAAGTCCTGCCCAACGCCATCGTCACCGGCGAGATTCATACGCCCTGCCTCATCATAGAGCCGGGCGCCATCTTCGACGGCCAGTGCCACATGCTCGCCCCCACCGAAGCCGCCAAGCCCGTCACCATTCCCATTCGCTCCGCCGTCGGCCAGTCCCATCGCTGATTGAGGGAATTAGCGTCGTCATTCTGAGGCGATCCGGCTAGGATCGACGGATAATCTCTCTTGGGGTGTTCTAATCGTCGTGATTATTCGACGATGATGCGCAGGAATTTTTTCTTGCCGGCGCGAAGCAGGAATTCGCCCGGTTTCGAGAGATCGATTTCGCGTTTCACGTCGTCCACGCGCTGCCCGCCGATTTCCACGCCGCCTTGTTTCATCAGGCGCTCGGCCTCGCTGCGCGAAGCCGCCATCTTTAGCTCCACAAGCAGCGCTGAGAGACGTTTTGGCGCGCCGCGCTGAAGATTCTGGTGCGGTGCTTCTTCCGGCGCCTGCCGCCCGCTGAAGACGCGGTCGAATTCCTCTCCGGCTTTTTTCGCGGCGTCCTCTCCGTGGAATCCCGCCACGATATTGTGCGCGAGTTCCATCTTCGCCTTTTTCGGATGTAAGACGCCCGTGCGCACCTCTTCGCGCAGCCGCACGACCACCGGCCACGCGAAATCGGTCAGCAGATCGTAGTACGACCACATCAGCTCGTCCGAAATCGACATCAGCTTGCCGAACATTTCACCGGGCGCCTCGGTGATGCCGATGTAGTTTCCGAGGCTCTTCGACATTTTCCGCTCGCCGTCGAGCCCGACGAGGATCGGCATCGTTAGTGCCACTTCCGAGGGCTGCCCGTATTCGCGCTGGATATCGCGGTGCACGAGCAGATTGAATTTTTGTTCGGTCGCGCCGATCTCGACATCCGACTGTAGCGCCACGGCATCGTAAGCCGTCAGCAGGGGATAGAGCAGCTCGTGCACCGAGATCGGCTGGTTCTTCTCCAGCCGCGACCGGAAATCCTCGCGTTCGAGCATCCGCGCCAACCGGTAGTGGCCGCACAAACGCACCACGTCCGCGCTCGCCATTTTTCCCAGCCATTCGCTGTTGTAGCGCACCTCGGTTTTCTCGGGATCGAGGATTTTGTACACCTGCGCGAGATAGGTCTTCGCGTTCGCGTCCACCTGTTCGCGCGTCAGTGGCGGACGCGTTTCGGAGACGCCGGTTGGATCGCCGATCATCGCCGAAAAATCGCCGATCAGGAAGATCGCGGTATGTCCCATATCCTGAAAGTGCTTCAGCTTGCGCAGTACAACCGTGTGGCCCAAATGAATGTCGGGCGCCGTCGGATCGACGCCGAGATACACGCGCAGCGGCTTGCCGGTCGCGATCGAACGCTCGAGCTTCGCCTTCAGCTCGTCGTCGCGAATCACTTCCGCGGCGCCTTTCTTGATGTGTGAAAGCTGCTCCTCAACCGGCTTGAATGTCGTGGAAGCCAATTCGCCTCTCCGGCCCCTTTTGAGAATTCACCAGCACCCGCCGCCCTTCGATGCGATACCGCCCTTCGAGGACGATCCGCACCGCTTCGCTGTAAATCCGGTGCTCTTCGCGCAGAATTCTGGCGGAGAGCGTCTCCTCCGTGTCGTTGTCTTCGATCGGCACCACCGCCTGTAAAATAATCGGCCCGGCATCGAGCTGCTCGTCCACAAAATGCACCGTGCAGCCCGAAAACTTCGCGCCGTGCTCGAGCGCCTGCCGCTGCGCTTCGAGCCCCGGAAACGCCGGCAGCAGCGACGGATGAATGTTCAAAATGCGCTTCGGAAACGCCCGCACGAAGTACGGCGAAAGCAGCCGCATGTATCCCGCCAGGCAGACGAGCTCAACGCCTTTCTCTTGCAATTCCGCGACGATCTGCTTATCGTACGCCTCGCGCTCGAGCCCCTTCGAAGGAATCCCGCGCGCCGGAATCCCGCGCGCGCGCGCCCGTTTCAGTCCCGGCGCGTCTTCGCGATTGCTCAGTACGATCGCGATTTCCGCGTTCGGAATGCGCCTTTCCTCGACGCTCGCCGCGAGCGCTTCGAAATTCGAGCCCCGCCCCGAAAGCAGCACACCAATGCGCTTTTTCATGGACCAGCGAAATTAGCATAGTTCACCAACCGAACAAAACGGCCCGCAAAGGGCGCCGGCGGATCGCACGAATGCGTGGGCTGTGGAGATGGCGATCGGCTTGACATCCCTGCCGGGAAAAGGCATCGTGTGCCCACTTTCACCCGTCCTTAAAGGAGATTCGCAAATGACGCGCACCCGCTCGTTGTTGCTCATGGCCACTGCTATCTTAGTCATCTGCTTTGCTGCATGCTCTCAGCAGCCCGTTGCGCCGCCAGACACGCGCGCCGCCGATGAAGCCACCATCCGCGCCAACGATGCCGATTTTGCCAAAGCCGCAGCGGCGAAAGATCTCGACAAGTGCGCGTCGCTTTATCTGGACGACGCGGTCCTCTTCTCCCCCGGCGTGCCCGCGGTCGTTGGAAAAGACAATATCCGGAAGTCCTTCGAGCGGATGCTGGCCGCGCCCAACATGCAATTCTCCTTCTCAGACGTGACCGTCGACGTCGCGCGCTCCGGCGATCTCGCCGAGGATCGCGGCTCGTTTCAAGTCACAATCACCGACAAAAAGGGAAAGCCATCCACACAGACAGGCCAGTACGTTCTCGTGTGGAAAAAGCAGGCCGACGGCTCGTGGAAAATCGCCGCGGACACAAGCGCCAACGACAAGTAGGTGTGGTGTTGATTCTTTCTTGCGCGTGAAGCGCGCGATCAGAGAGGAAGCTCGCCCGTGTAGACGACGCGTGGCTTGCCTCGCGCGCCGCGTTCGAGGCGGCCGATGAGGAAGAACTTCTCGCGGCGGCGCCTGAGTTCCGATTCCACCTGCGAGATGTGTTTCGCGGGGACCACCAGGATCATTCCCACGCCGAGATTGAACGTCTTCAGCAGCTCGTCCCGCTCGATCTGTCCGACGTGCGCGAGGTAGCGGAAGATCGGCAGCACCGGCCACGATCCCAGCTCGATCACGGCCTTCACGTTTCGCGGCAGCGCGCGCGGCAGGTTGCCGGTGATGCCGCCCCCGGTGATGTGCGCCATCGACGATACCCACTCGCGCGCGAGAATATTTTTCAGCAGCGGCCAATAGGCTCGATGCGGCTTCAGAAGCTCCGGGCCGATCTTGTTGCCCACTTCGGCCACGTAGCTGTCCGGCTCGAGCTTCGCCACGCCGAACACGAGTTTCCGCGCGAGCGAGTAGCCGTTGGTATGCAGCCCGCTCGAAGGCAGTGCCACCAGCAGATCGCCCGGCCGCGCGCTGCGCGGATCGAGGATTCTTTCGCGCTCAACCGCGCCCACGATGAATCCGGCAAGGTCGTAATCGCCCGCCGCGTACAGGTCCGGCATCTCGGCTGTTTCGCCGCCGATCAGCGCACAGCCCACCTGCTTTGCCGCGCGGCTCATCCCTTCGATCACCTGCTCGACCACGTGCGTGTCGAGCTTTCCCATCGCGATGTAGTCGAGAAAGAAGAGCGGCTGGGCGCCCTGCGTCAGAATGTCGTTCACGCAGTGATTCAGGATGTCCGCGCCGACGCTCGTGTGAATGCCGGTTGCAACCGCGATCTTCAGCTTCGTCCCCACGCCGTCGCAGCTCGCCACCAGCACCGGCTCGCGCCAGCGCTTCCGGTCGATCGCAAAGAGAGAGCCGAAGCCGCCGATCGGCGCCAGCACGCCGCGGCGAAAAGTTTTCCTCGCCATTGCGGCGATCCGCCGCTTGGCTTCATCCGCGACCGAGATATCGACGCCCGCGTCGGCGTAGCGCATGGGAGAGGCTCGTTTTCTGGAGGGGGCCGGAATGACTCGCAAGTTTAGAACGTATGGAACAGCCGGTGCCAGCGAATTTCGCGCGGATGAATCAGCGCTTCGGCGTACGTTTCAAACCGCTGGGCGATGTGCCCGGGATTCCACACTTCTTCCGGGGCGTCGATCGACATGTAAATGATCAGCGGCGTTCCGATGATGTTCGCGCGCGGCACGAAGCCCCAGAAGCGGCTGTCGTTCGAATTGTCCCGGTTGTCGCCCATCATGAAGTATTCATGCGGCGGCACCACGAGTTCGCCGTTCACCGTGTTCTCCGCCAGTTCGCTCGCCCACTCCGGCCGGTCGTTGAAAGGCAGCTCGCCGTTTCGCTCGGGAAAATTCTCCGACGCGAAAGAGGTGAAATCGGAAAGGTGCCGCGTGTATGGCTCGTCGAGCCGTACGCCGTTCACGAACACTTGCCCGTCCACGATCTTGAGGTGGTCGCCCGGCACGCCGATCACCCGCTTGATGAAGTCCGGGTAGCCCTGATCGGCCAGCGGCGCGCGAAACACGATGATCTGCTGCCGCTTCGGGTCGCGCCACAGAGGCACGTGCCACGGGGTGAACGGGATTCCCGCGTCGTAGCCGATGCGGCTCACGATCAAGTGGTCGCCGATCAGCACGGTCGGTTCCATCGAGCCGCTGGGGATCACCCGCGCCTGAACGAACGCTCCCTCGATCACCAGGAACGCCACGATCACCCAGAACCACGAAACGACCTCGTTCCACAGGCGCTCGTTGGCCGTGGACTTCGCGGGCTTCTTTTTCTCTTTTTCGAGCGGCAAAACCTGCTCCGCCTCAGCCCTCACGATGAGCCTCCACTTCGAGTTGCACCAGCTCGGTCGGATAGCTGCCGGTGTAGCAGGACGTGCAGAATTTTCCCTGCGTGTCTTCCACGGCCGCCCGCATGGATTCGAGCGAAAGATACCCCAGTGAATCGGCGCCGAGGAACTGCCGGATTTCCTCGACGGAGTGCTGCGCGGCGATCAATTCCTCGCGCCGCGGCGTATCGATGCCGTAGTAGCAGGGCGAAATCGTGGGCGGGCAACTGACCCGCACGTGCACTTCCGTCGCGCCGGCGTCGCGCACCAGCCGCACGATCTTGCGGCTCGTCGTGCCGCGCACCAGCGAATCGTCCACCAGGATCACGCGCTGGCCCTCGAGCATCCGCCGAATGGGATTCAATTTCAGTTTCACGCCGAAATCCCGGATCGACTGCTCGGGCTCGATGAACGTCCGCCCCACGTAGTGATTGCGGATCAGTCCCATGCGGAACGGGATGCCCGATTCCGTCGCGTAACCCACGGCCGCGGGCACGCCCGAGTCCGGCACGGGCGTCACCATGTCGGCGTCGATCGGATGCTCGCGCGCCAGCAGACGCCCCAGTTGCTCCCGGCTCTGGTTTACCGGCCGGCCAAATATCAAGCTGTCGGGCCGTGAAAAATAGACGTGCTCGAAGATGCAGTACTGATGCCGCTTTTCCGGCGCAAAATGGATCGATTCCACGCCGCTGCGCGAAATCCGCACCATCTCGCCCGGTTCGACTTCGCGGACGTATTCGGCGTCGATCAAATCGAACGCGCAGGTTTCCGAAGCGGCCGCCCAGGCGCCGTCGAAGCGCCCGAGCACGAGCGGCCGGAATCCGCGCGGATCGCGGATCGCGTACATCTCGTCGCGCGTCAGCACGAGCAGCGAATACGCGCCTTCCACCTGCGTCAGCGCGTCGGCCAGCGCGCCGATAAGGTTGCGCGCGGCGCTGCGCGCCACCAGGTGCACGATCACTTCCGTATCGCTCGTCGTCTGGAAGATCGACCCGCGATGTTCGAGCTTCCGGCGGAGCTCGATCGCGTTGGTCAGGTTGCCGTTGTGCCCCAGCGCGAGCTTCCCCTTATTGCAGTCGATTACGATAGGTTGAGCATTGATCAGCGTGGTATCGCCCGCGGTCGAGTAGCGCGTGTGGCCGATGGCCGCCGAGCCAGGAAGGTGCGCGATCACGTCGGGCGTGAAGATTTCCTGCACGTGCCCGAGCGACTTGTGGATGTGGACGTCCGCGCCGTCGGAGGAAGCGATGCCGGCCGACTCCTGCCCGCGATGCTGGAGCGCGTAGAGGCCCAGATACGTCAGCTTCGTGGCTTCAGGATGACCGAACACCCCGAACACGCCGCAATGATCGTGAAAATGGTCGTCGTCGATCTGGATGATTTTGCTCACGCCGTCCGGGTCCTCTGCCAGTATCCCGACCGCACCTGCGGCAGCACCAGCCATATTACGACGCCGCAATTCAGCGCCGACAACAAAACGATGTTGCTATCGAGCGAGAGCGGCCCGTACATCGCAACCATTGTAACGACCGCCGCGAGTTCGAGAAGAGACAGAGTCAGGGCAAAAATCTGGCCCCACTGGCGCCACCGCAAAACTCCCCAGGCGCAAATCAGGTAGAGCGCCCAGGGGATTAGGATCAAGTAATCCTGATACGTCAGCGGGATCTGATTGCGCAGCGCGTGAGTGAAATGAGGAATGATCTCGCACAGCATTCCCAATCCCTTCAGCGCAAAGAACGCGCCAACCAGCCAGCGTCCCCACTCGGCGACTTTGCTCACGATGCGCCTTCGACTGCTTTCCCGAGCGACTCGGCCCAGATTTGGCGAAACGAGTCGATCGTCCCGCGGATGGCGGAAGCACCCTTGTATTGGATGCGGAATTCGCTGCGCGTGACCACCCCGATCCGCAGCGAACTGATCTTCCATTGTGCCGCAATTGCGCTCACGCGGGCAAGCGATGCGGACTGAAGCGACACCACAGCGCGCGCGCCGCGTTCACCGAAAAGCGCGGCTTCGGCCGGCGCATCCGCCGACTCGAGATTCACATCCGCGGAGAGACCATCGCTATCGAAACAGCATTCCGCGATCGTGACGGCGAGCCCGCCGTTGCTTGCGTCATGCGCGGACGAAATCGCCTTCTCGCTCGCGAACTGCACCAGACAGTCGATCAGCCGTTTTTCGGCGTCGAGATCGATTGCCGGAGGCGCGCCCGCGACGATTCCGTGAATCACCTTCGCGTACTCCGAAGACGAAAACTCACTTTGCGCCACCGCGGGTGAGGCCGCGGCGCGGCCCGCGTCGAGCAGCACAATCACATCGCCTTCGCTGCGAAATCCGGAGCCGAGCGCGCAATCCGCATCCTCGAGCAGCCCCAGCACGCCCAGGATCGGCGTGGGATAGATCGGTTTCCCCAGCGTCTCGTTGTAAAAGCTGACGTTACCGCCGGTGATCGGCGTCTCGAGCGCGCTGCACGCTTCGGCAATGCCGTCGATGGCCTCGGTGAACTGCCACATCACCTCGGGCTTCTCCGGATTGCCGAAGTTCAGGCAATTCGTCGCAGCGATCGGCCGCGCGCCCGTGCACGCCACGTTGCGCGCCGCTTCGGCCACCGCGTGCATCGCGCCCAGCCTCGGCGAAAGGAAGCCCCAGCGGCCGTTGCCGTCCGTCTTGATCGCCAGCCCCCGCTTCGTTTCCTTCAGCCGCAGCACGGCCGCATCGCCCGCGCCGGGCCCGAAACGCGTGTTCGTGCGCACCATCGAGTCGTACTGCTCGGTGATCCAGCATTTCGACGCGATCACTGGTGAAGCGAGCAGCCGCCGAAAGTTCCCGGTCAGGTCCGCGCCGTCACGCGCGAATTCCACCAGCGGGGAATTCGCGGCCGGTGCGGTCGCCGGCTTCGCGATCGGCCGCTCGTAGCGCGGACCTTCTTCCGCCAGCGCGTGCGCCGGAATTTCCGCGGCGACAACGCCATGATTCAACACGCGCAGCTTGCCGTCTTCCGTTACCCGCCCGATCTCGACCGCGTCGAGCCCCCATTTGTGGAACACGTCGAAAACCTCGCGCTCGCGTCCGCGCTCCGCGACCAGCAGCATCCGCTCCTGCGATTCGCTGAGCATCATTTCGTACGGCGTCATGCCGGTTTCGCGCTGCGGCACGCGCGCGAGGTCAATTTCGATTCCCGCGCCGCCGCGTGACGCCATCTCCGAGCTTGTGCTCGTCAGCCCCGCCGCGCCCATGTCCTGAATCGCCACGATCGCGCCGGTACGCATCGCTTCGAGGCACGCCTCCAACAGCAGCTTCTCCATGAACGGGTCGCCGACCTGCACGTTGGGCCGCTTCTGCTGCGACTCCTCGCTGAATTCCGCCGAGGCCAGCAGCGACGCTCCGTGAATTCCGTCGCGCCCCGTTTTCGCGCCCACGTAGATCACCGGATTCCCCGCGCCATGCGCACGCGCGAAGAAAAGCTCGTCCTTGCGCGCGATGCCCAGCGCGAGCGCGTTGACGAGCGGATTGTTCGCGTAGCACGGCTCGAACTCCACTTCGCCGCCCACCGTCGGCACGCCAAAGCAGTTGCCGTAAAAGCCGATGCCGCGCACCACGCCGTCGAGAATCCGCCGGTTCCGGGCAATTTCATCGGACGTGGCGTTTCCCGCAGCCGCCCCTGAGGTAATCGGCCCGAACCGCAGCGAATCGAGAACCGCGATCGGCCGCGCGCCCATCGTGAAAATGTCGCGCAGGATTCCGCCCACGCCCGTCGCCGCGCCCTGAAACGGCTCGACGAAACTCGGATGGTTGTGCGACTCGATTTTGAACACGGCCACTAGCCCGTCGCCGATGTCCACCACGCCCGCGTTTTCGCCGGGGCCTTGTACCACGTGCGTGCCGCGCGTCGGCAGCCGCTTCAAATGGACGCGCGACGATTTATACGAGCAGTGCTCGCTCCACATCACGCTGAAAATGCCGAGTTCCGTGAGGTTCGGGTCGCGCCCCAGGATTTTCTGCGTGCGCGCGTACTCGTCGGGAGTGAGGCCGTGGTCGGCGGCGATCTGCGGCGTGACTTTAATCTCGGTGTCGATCATCGGCACGAAAGCCAGTGTGGTGAGCGCAAATTTTCGCAGCAAATCAGGCAGGGTGCAAGCACGCGATTTCGCACAGAATGTAGCTCGGGTCTTTCGCGCTTTGTGCGTCCCGATGATTTATGTCGGGAAGACCCGAGGGTTTCTTGGGCGCGCGAGCAACGCCTCACGCAGAGACGCGTTCGGCGGACGGTGCGGCTTTCGCCCTGCTCTCGGCGCGCGAAAGGCTCTCGACCATCGAGCGGAAGATCACCAGGCCGTCGGTCGAGCCAAGCCCAGCCTCGACGGCGCGCTCCGGATGCGGCATCAGGCCGACGACATTCCGCTCGCGATTGCACAGGCCCGCAATCGCGGCCAGCGCGCCGTTCGGATTGGCATCGAAGTCATCGGTGCCGGCGGCGCGGCCATCAGCGTGGACATACCGAAAAACGATCTGCTTGTTGCGCTCGAGTTCCGCCAGCGTGGCCGCGTCGCAGAAGTAGTTTCCTTCCATGTGCGCGATCGGCATTTTCAGAATTTGGCCCGGACGCGCTGCGCACGTGAACGGCGTGTCGGTGTTCTCCACGCGGACGTATACCTGCCGGCACAGAAAACGCAGCCGCTTGTTGCGCAGCATCGCGCCAGGCAGCAGCCCGGCCTCGAGCAGAATCTGGAATCCGTTGCACACGCCGAGGACGGGCCCGCCCGAGCGCGCGAACCGGCCGACCGCCTTCATCACGGGAGAAAACCGCGCGATCGCGCCCGTGCGCAGGTAGTCGCCGAAGGCGAATCCGCCGGGAAGGATGATCGCATCGAAGCCGGAAACCTGCTCGGACTGATGCCAGATGAACTCGACCGGCTGCCCGATCACCGAGCCGATGGCGTAGTACGCGTCGTCATCGCAATTAGACCCTGGAAATTGCACCACTCCGAATTTCATATCCGCTCCAGCGGTAATTCTATCACGCACGAACCCGCTCGCCGTCACTCTGAGCGAAGTCACCGCGCGGCCGGGAAGGTTTTTCGGGTGCCCATGCTTGCGGGGTATGCAAGCGTGGGGATTTTTCTCACTGCGTAGGCGCTTTTTCGTACGGATAACCGGGCTTGACCCAGTCCGTATAGAAATTCGTGGGAATCAGGAGCGCGCGCAAATGCGTGAAGCCCATGTCCCGCAGCGCCACGAATGCGGGACGAAGATTCGGACAATGATCCAGCGGGCAGCAGCCGCAGTAGATCACGATGTTCGCCGAGCGGGAAACGGGCTGGGCCCACTTCTTCAGATCGTCGATGCCCTGCGGCGTGCTCCCCGGACCGTGATAGAGCGCGCCGGGAATATGCCCGCCCAAATACAACACGTGGGGAGCGACGCACACGACCGTCGGCTTCTCCGCGCCCTTTGTGTCGCCCAGTTCCTTGGCGAGCTCGGCGGGCTGAACGGTTTGCGCGGCAGTCCAGGGATAGGATTGGGCATCGGCTGCCCGACCGCCTGCGCCGTTAGCCCCGAAAAGGACGCGCCCCGCCCCCGCCGCGAAGACCACGACGACGGCCATCAGGATTCCGGCCATCAACGTACCAATCGTGCCGAACTTGAGACCGCGCATTCGTTTACCTCCCTTCCTCAAAAACGCTCTTATCCGCAATGTCCCTCTGCCTCCCAAAACAAGGGCATGATACGCCCGTTGCCTCCGCAAGAGCAGCGCGGAAAATGTAAGCCCGAGGATTTGGCCGGATTCGGGCCAAACAGGGCCGTTAAGCGGCTGAAAAGTGGCCAAAATTGCCGCCACTATGAAGGGATTTAATGCTTCGAACTCAAAGGAATTTCAGGGCTATTTCAGTGGCGGCGAGACTTGGTGCGGCGGGATTTTTTCCGCGCGGCTTTCGGCGCTCGCTTGCGGCTGCGGGGCTTCGGCTTGGCCGCGAGTTGCAACTCGCGACGGCGGGCGGCGGCCCAGCCGGGCTTGTTGGCCTGGCGGCCGCGGGCAATGGCGAGAGCGTCGGGCGGAACATTTTCGGTGATCACCGAGCCGGCCGCGACGTACGCGCCATCGCCGATGCGCACCGGCGCGACCAGCGCCGAATCGCTGCCGATGAAGACGCGGCGGCCGATCTTCGTTTCGTACTTGGCGAAGCCGTCGTAGTTGCAGGTGATCGTACCCGCGCCGATGTTGGTTTCCGCGCCGATGGTGGCGTCGCCGAGGTAGCTCAGGTGCGGCGCCTTCGCGCGTTCGTGCAGCACCGTGTTCTTCATTTCCACGAACGTGCCCACGTGCGCGCCCTCGCGTACGTCCGAGCCGGGACGCAGCCGCGAGAACGGCCCGATTTGTGCTTTCGGCCCCACGCGTGAAGAAACAAGATGGCATTGCGGGAAGATCGTCGCGTCGTCATCGACGCGCATGTCGATCAGTACGCTGCCGGTACGGATCAGGCAGCGCGCGCCGATGCGCGTCTTGCCCAAAAGCTGCACGCCCGGCTCGATCACGGTGTCGGGACCGGCGGTGACGTCGGGATCAATGACGACGCTCTCCGGCAGATAGATCGTCACGCCGGCATCCATCAGCGCGGCGGCCTTGCGCGCGCGAAAGACGCGATCCGCATCGGCCAGGTGCGCGCGCGTATTGCAGCCGACGACTTCATTCGGGTCGGCCGCCACATAGGCGAGGACGCGCTCGTTGCGCTGGCGGAGCAGGGCGATCGCGTCGGTGAGATACAGCTCGTGATGGACGTTTTCCGGGCGCAGCGCGGCGAGGCACGGCCAGAGCTTGTCGAGCGTAAAGCAGTAGATGCTGGAGTTCACTTCCCGAATCTCACGCTGCTCCGGCGCGAGAGCCTTGTCCTCGACGATGGCCTGCACGCGGCCTTCGCTATCGCGTACGATGCGGCCGTAGCCGGAAGGATCGGCCAATTCGGCGGTGAGGATCGTGGCGGCGGCTTCGCCGCGGCGGTGCGTATCGAGGAGCGCGGCGAGCGTCTCCGTGCGCAGCAGCGGCGCGTCGCCGGGCAGAATCACCGCCAGCTTCGCGCTCTTGCGAATCGCGCGACGCGCGATCTGCATGGCGTGGCCGGTGCCTCGCTGCGGCTGCTGGAGGATCGTCTGCACGGGCGGACGCGAATCGAGCGCCGCGACCGCCGCAGTGACGTCGTCAGCCTGATGGCCGACAACCACGAGAAGCTGCGCGGGCTTGAGCGGCTGGCAGGCGCGCACGACGTGTTCGACAAGCGGGCGCCCTCCCGCGCGATGCAGGACTTTCGCCAGCTCGGAACGCATGCGCGTGCCTTTTCCCGCGGCGAGAATGATGAAGGAAGTGTCGGTGGCGGCCACTGCGCGTATTGTTACCCCCGCTTTCACCCTTTGGCAACGGCTGAATTGATTGACATTTCCGGGCGAACACGATAAGCAGACGACAAGTCCCCACTCTCTCAGACTGATTCGGAGGTGCAGCGATGGTGTGCGCGCGCTGCGGTGAGGCCAACGCATTGGGCGCGAAGTTCTGCGTACAGTGCGGCGCCGAGATGCCGGGGGAATTCGTTGCGCCCGCGGGCAGCCCGTCTGTGCTGGGCCTGGGCGCGACGGCAGCGCCTGCGCCGAAACCTGCGCCACCGGTCGGCCCGCCTGCGGAGACCAGCGGGAAAGCCATCGCCAGCCTGATCTGCGGGCTTTTCTTCCTGATATTTCCGGCGGCTGTTGGCGCCATTATCCTCGGGCACGTTTCGCTCTCGGAGATCGGACGCTCCGCCGGGCGATTGAAGGGGCGCGGGATGGCCATCGCAGGGCTGGTGCTGGGCTACGCCGGCTTGTTCGCGATCCCGTTTCTGCTGATTGTGGCCGCGATCCTGATTCCGAACCTGCTGCGCGCGAGGATGGCGGCGAACGAAGCCACGGCGGTGGGCGCGCTGCGCACAATCAATATTGCGACCATTACGTATGCCGCGACCTACGGCAACGGATTCGCTCCCGATCTGGCGACGCTCGATGGCGCCGAGGCGGGCGGGCCGAGTTGCGACCACGCGCAGTTGATTAACAGGGCGCTCGGATCAGGGCAGAGAACCGGCTACATCTTCACCTACACGTTGCGGCCTATCGACGGCAGCCAGCCCGTACTCACAGCTCGTGCTGCCGCGAATGGATGCACGACTCCCGGGGCCAGCGGCTACGCGGTGAACGCCGATCCCATCACCCGGGGAACAACTGGACAGCGCAGCTTCTACACAGACCAGACGGGAATTATTCGGTGGGACGAGAGCGGAACAGCAACCGCGGACAGCCCGCCGCTCGATTAGTCGGCGTTCGCTGAGGATGCGGCGGAAACAGAGGCTGCGGTACGGGCCGGGTCCGCGGTTGGGACCGGCTCCTCCGTGGTCTCGATCCAGAGCGAATGGTCGTTCAAGAGGCGCGTGACGAGCTGGGTATGCAGGGCGTGGCCGGCTTTGTGCGCGACGATGCGCGCCTGGAGCGGGCGTCCGACCAGCGCGAGATCGCCGATCAAATCGAGCGCCTTGTGGCGGCCGAATTCATCCGGGAAGCGCAGCGGGCCGTTCATGATGGAGGTGTCGTCGAGCACGATGGCGTTGGCGAGCGAGCCACCGCGGATCAGGCCCATCTCCTGAAGCTGCGCAAAATCCTTGACGAAGCCGAACGTGCGCGCCGGGGCCAGTTCGCGGCTGAACGTTTCGCGATCGACGGCCAGTTCGATATCCTGCGGGCCGATCGCGGGATGATCGTAATCCACAAAGCAGTGCACGCGGAATTCGTTGGCGGGATAGATGCCGATGCGGCGGTCGCCGTCTTCGAACTCCAGCGGCTTCACCACGCGGATGTAGCGCCGCAGGCGGCGCAAGCGGCGCGTGCCGGCCTGTTCGAGCAGGTCGATGAAAGGCTGGGAGGAGCCGTCGAGGATCGGCAGCTCGAGGGCATCGAGTTCCACGTAAACATTATCGATTCCGCAGCAGTAGAGCGCGGCCAGCAGGTGCTCCGTGGTCGAGATCAGGACGCTCTGTTTCAGCAAGCTCGTCGCGTAGCTGACGCGGGCGACGTTGCGGACGTGGGCTTCGATCTGAAAATCCTCGAGGTCCACCCGCCGAAAGACAATTCCCGTGTCCGCGGGCGCGGGCACCAAACGCAGACGGCTGCGCACGGCGGTGTGAAGGCCGACGCCCTCAATTTCTACCGGGTGCTGAAGCGTGTTCTGATAAGGCATGTTAGAAGTCCAGTTTATATCGCACTTCGGTAGCCGTACCAGCGCAATTATAGCCTTGTGTTTGCAATGGCTTACGAACAGTCAACGGGCCCAAGTCGGAACGATGTGGTAATTGTACAACATTTCGGCTGTTACGATGTGTCGGATGGTGTCAAGGCGCACAAGCGAACTCAAGTTTGTTTCGGGGCGGTGGTGTGCGTAAAATGGGAGCGAGCTGATGGCTACGCCGTTCAACATCCTTTCCAATGCGCCGGGCGGGCCGCCCGCGGGATCTCCGCGCCCGGCGTGGCTGCGGGTGCGCTTCGTGGGCGGTCCGGGTTACCAGGACCTGGAACGGATCATGCGAACGCTCGACCTGCACACGGTGTGCGAGAGCGCGCGGTGCCCGAACATGGGCGAGTGCTGGGAGCACCGCACGGCGACGTTCATGATCCTCGGCAACATCTGCACGCGGGCGTGCGGGTTCTGCGCCGTGCCGAGCGGGAAGCCGATCGGCCCGCCGGAGGAAGACGAGCCGGAGCGGGTGGCCGAGGCGGCCGAGCGGATGGGGCTGCGCTACGCCGTGGTGACGTCCGTGAACCGCGACGACCAGCCGGACGGCGGCGCGGCGATCTTTGCGCGAACGATTACCGAAATCCGGCGGCGCGTGCCCGACTGCCGAGTCGAGGTGCTGATTCCGGATTTTCGCGGCGACTGGGACGCGCTTGGGACGTTGATGGCGGCGCGGCCCGACGTGCTGAACCACAATATGGAGACGGTGCCGAGACTCTACAGGCGGGTGCGCAAGGGAGCGGTCTACGAGCGGTCGCTCGAACTGCTGCGGCGCGCGAAAGAGATGGCGCCGGATGTGCCGACAAAGACCGGGATGATGCTCGGGCTCGGCGAAACGCGCGACGAAGTCTTGCGGGCGATGGAAGAGATCGCGGCGCAGGGAACACATATTTTGACGCTCGGGCAGTACATGCAGCCCACGCACGAACATCTGCCGATCGAGCGGTACGTCCATCCGGATGAGTTCGCGGAGTTCAAGCGTCTGGGCGAGCAGATGGGATTCAAGCACGTGGAAGCCGGGCCGCTGGTCCGTTCCTCGTATCACGCCTTCGAGCAGGAAGAAGCCGCGCGCAGATAATTCATTGGGGCGTTCAGGCGCCGGCCACGTTTGGAGCGTCTACACGGAGCAACATGCCGGCGCCGCTGCGGACGTTCACCTCGCCCTTCGTCGATTCGAGGATGATCTCACCCACGGGATTCGTCCGGCCAGCGTGGTAATTTTCAAATGCGGCAGGCTGTAAATCCCACATGCGTCCGAAGAGAACCACCAGAGCGCCGCCGTGACTCCCGCACGTCCAAATTAGAGGGAAGTACCGCGACTTCTCTTCCTGCTCCAATCAACCTTTACTTCGAAAATGCCACGTACACTATTGCAAAGATAAACGGCGTCCGCATGCTTCAAATCATCAAGGCTAAGTATCGCCTCGCACGAATTCGGCCGTTGTTTCAAGATTCGTGCGCGGAATATCCCCGGCAGGAGGCCGCACGCAACTGCCGGCGTCCGCCAAACATTTCCCTTAACTAGAAATACATTGTGTATGGTTCCTTCCGTTAGTTCGCCCCTTTCATTGAAAAATAGCACGTCATCAAGTTTCCGTTTACGCGCTACCGCAAGTTCCCGCTCATAGATACTGCGGTTGGTCGTCTTATGGAACAGAAAGCGATCTTGGCTTGAGACCCGCCTATCGGAAATTCCGACTCGGCCAAACCGCTCCGCGAGGCAATCGGCATGAGTGATCTCCATGTCGCCTTCTTTGGATAAGGTAAGGCGGACTCGCTGCGGCACCATCGGAAACCGGGTCGCGAGCTTCTGAAGCGCGAAGCGGGCTTTGCGCTCTTCAAATCGAAAACCGAAATACGCCGCGGAATCGCGCATTCGCTGGAGATGTGCATCGAGGAAGCGGTATTTGCGCATCCAGTACAACGTCTCCAGTATCTTGAAGTCTGGTTGGCTTTGGGCAAGGAAGGCTGCTTTCCACTGGCATTCTTCCCACTCGGTTGACGCAACTGAATCGTAAGTGATGCCGCCCCCCACCCCCATTGTTCCACTTTTCTTATGTAGCGCTATCGTCCGGATGGCTACGCTAAAACCGGCACGCCTGGGAGCAAAGAAGCCTATTGCGCCAGTGTAGACTCCGCGGGGTGAGTCTTCGAGCGTGGCAATATGTTCCATTGCACGAATCTTGGGAGCGCCGGTGACAGAGCCGGAGGGAAAGAGAGCTCGCACGATGGATTCCGCAGTGCACCCTTCGATCAACTCTCCCTCGATCGTCGAAGTCATTTGCCACAGAGTGGGATACCGCTCCACCTCGAACAGTTTCGGCGTCTTGACAGATCCCGTGCGACAAATGCGCCCAAGGTCATTTCGCATGAGATCTACAATCATGACGTTTTCAGCGCGATTTTTTGGACTTGCGCGCAACTCCTCAGCAGAGACGATGTCGTCTTCGAGCAGTCGCCCGCGAGGCGCCGTTCCTTTCATCGGCTTAACCACGATGCGCCCTCGATCGATTTGGAAGAACAGCTCCGGCGAGAGAGAAACAATTTGCTCGGCACCGGTATTAAGGAATGCGGCATAGGGCACAGGATGCCGGCGGAACAACGCACCGAAGAGTTTCCATGCGTCGTACTTCGCCTTGAGCTGTACTCGGGTTGTGAAATTGATCTGGTACACCTCTCCGGCTTGAATAAGCCGCCGAATGGTTGCGAGCTTGACGCGGTACTTGCGGCGACCTATCGATAGCTTGGAGGCGTGAAGAAGGGTATCGGAGGCGTCTTCCAGGAATGAGGAACCTGTGCAAATCATGCAGGTCTTGTATAGACCAAACCATGAGAGAGGGCCGGACGCTCGTGCGAGTAATGGCTGTAGCCGTGGTTCCAGGGCATAACCTGCCTCGTACCGCAGGACTCCTGCTGCTTCTCCACCATGTTTCACGTACTGCTCAATTCGAGATAGTGATTGCTTGAGTGACTCGGCGTCCGTGGCGATCAGAATTTCTTTCGGGTTCCTATAGAGCCGCCAGGATGACCCATCACGCAAAAGGACGAAGCCCGGCTGCCGGGCATATTGCGAGACAAGGGCACGGTTCGGCTCACGCAGGTATGGCGATGCGCACATTACCCGGAGATTATCCCACAGCGTTCACTTAATCCCGGATATGGCTCAACTTCCCGGCCAGGAATTAGCTCCCGTCAAGGCGCGCCACTTGCGTGTAATTGCGAGACAGCAATTGACCGCTAAGTTCGGTCCCCAGGCGCGAAAGTGCCCCCAGCGGATCAAGTGATTGCTGTAGGATCCTCACTTGCATGCCCTGCTGCAAGGCACGTCTGCTGAGGTAATGGCACGAGTACCAGCTCGTGAATTCAATCCGGCCTTAGACGTCATCGAGCGGTGGCGGCGAAATCCCGTACCCACCGCAGCGGACGCAAGCGACGCTCTTGACATGACGTGATAACCTCTCCAGCAAAGGCCGCCCAGTAAGTTGGCGCCGAAAAGAGATCCCTCGCTGCGCTCGGGTCCGATTTCAGGACTCCGGTGGAGTCCGTCGGACTCCTAAAACCGAAGATGACAGCGATGGGAGGGGGATGAAATGGCGAGCAAAGTGAAGATACGGGTGAACGAGCGGGCGTACGAGGTGAGCGCGGCGGCGGACACGCCGCTGCTATACGTCCTCGCGAACGAGCTGCAGCTTCAGGGGCCGCGGTTCGGCTGCGGGCTGGCGCAGTGCGGGTCGTGTTCGGTGCTGGTGGACGGCGCGGAGATGCGTTCGTGCGTGACGCCGGTTTCGGCGGTGGCGGGCAAGTCCGTGACGACGCTCGAAGGCCTGCCTCACTGGTACGCGAAGCAGAAGAAGCTCGCCAAGGCGCCCGCACTCCATCCGGTGCAGCAGGCGATGATCGACGAGCAGGCGGTGCAGTGCGGCTACTGCTTCAACGGCATGATCGTCCAGGCGGCCGAGCTGCTCGCAAAAACTCCGCAGCCGACCGAAGCGGAAATCCGCACGGCGATGAACGGGCACCTGTGCCGCTGCGGGAGCTATCCGCGGGTGATCAAGGCGATTCAGCGGGCGGCGGGAATCATGAAGGGCACGCTGCACGCGGCGAACGATGAGGCGAAGGCGGAGGTGGCGCGATGAGCGGCAGCAACGCCAAGGCACGACCGGCAACTCCGCGTGAATTT
Organism: Candidatus Acidiferrales bacterium; assembly: GCA_049523255.1. GTDB lineage: Bacteria > Acidobacteriota > Terriglobia > Acidiferrales > UBA7541 > Palsa-295. Next base: position 114,804 of record JBEKNB010000004.1, read on the forward strand.
TCGGACGATTTTTCTCGGCGCCTCACAGGGGCCGTTGGGAGGCGCGAATTCCTGAAAGCGGGAGGAGCGCTGGTGGTCGGCTTCAGCATTGCGGGCGGGATCGACCTAGGGATGGCAGGTGCGCTCGGCGCGCAGGGCACGACGGCGGCGCGGGGCGCGGGAGGTTCGCTCGACCTGAAACAGATCGACACGTGGCTCGCGATCCACGCGGACAACACGGCGACGATTTACTTCGGCTACGTCGAGCTCGGACAGGGATCGACGACCTCGCTGCTGCAAGTGGCGGCGGAGGAGCTGGACCTGGACATGAGCCAAGTGCAAAGCGTGCGGCACGACACGAGCGTCACGCCGAACCAGGGTGGAACGTATTCGAGCTCAGCGATCCAGCGGGGAAGCCCGGCGATCCGCACGGCCGCCGCCGAGGCGCGGATGGCGCTGCTCGAAATGGCGTCGAAGAAGCTGGACGCGCCGGCGGAAAGCCTGACGGTGGAGAAGGGCGTTGTGTCGACGAGATTCAGCATGAAGACGGTGACGTACGGCGAACTGATCGGCGACAAGGAGTTCAATCTCGCGATCACGGGCAAAGCGCCGCTGAAAAAGCCGGCGGAGTATACGGTGGTGGGCGCGCGCCCCGTGCGCAACGACATCCCGGACAAGGTGACCGGCACGTACGTCTACCAGCAGCACGTGCGAGTGCCGGGAATGGTCCACGGGCGCGTGGTGCGGCCGCGCGGACAGGGCGCGTACGGCGCGGGCGCGAAGGTGGCGAGCCTTGACGAAAGCTCGATCGCGCACATCGCGGGAGCGCGCGTGCTGCGCAAGGGCGATTTCGTCGGCGTCGTGGCGGACACTGAGTGGGACGCGGTGCGCGCCGCGCAGGACTTGAAGATCACGTGGGACATGCCGGCGGTGCTGGCGGGGAGCGACGGCGTCTACGCGGCAATGCGCGCGGAGAAGACGGGAGACCGCGTGGTGCTGGAACGCGGCGACGCGGGGGGAGCGTTCAGCGCGGCGGCACACACGACGGCGGGAACCTACCACGGGCCGTACCAGGCGCACGCGCCGTTCGGGCCGAACTGCGCGGTGGCGGACGTCAAGGCGGATTCGGCGCTGGTGATGTGCTCGACGCAGGATATTTTCGCGACGCGCAACACGCTGGCCGGAATCCTTGGGATGCCGGCGGCGAAAGTGCGTGTCCAGTATTACGAGGGGGCGGGCACGTACGGGCACAGCTGCTACGACGACGTGGCGCAGGCGGCGGCGATTCTGTCGCAACTCGCGGGCAAGCCGGTGCGGCTGCAGTTCATGCGCTGGGACGAGCACGGGTGGGATCTGTACGGCCCGGCACACGTGGGCGAGATCCGCGCGGCGGCGGACGCCAACGGCAAACTCGTCGCGTACGAATACAACGGCTGGCACCACAACTGGAGCGCGGTGGAAACTTCGGCGCAACTCGCGCTCGGCACGCCGGCTTCGGAATGGCGCGATGGCGCAGCGCAGATGGTGAACCCGTCCGATTGCGGTGGAATGTACGACATTCCCAACGTGCGGCTGGTGAACCATCACGTGCCGGGGATGAACTATCTGCGGGGCGCGTGGTTGCGGTCGCCGCTCGATCTTTCGTTTTCGTTCGCGTCGGAGCAGACGATCGACGAGCTTGCGCGGCAGGCGGGGATCGACGCGTACGACCTCCGGCGGCGCAACATCAAGGACGCGCGGTGGATGGGGGTGCTCGACGCGGCGGCGCAGGCCGCGAAGTGGGAAGCGCGGCCGCCCGCGGCAAACGTGTCGAGCGCGGGCGACGCGAAGATCGTGCGCGGGCGCGGGATTGGGCTGGGCACGCATCTGACCTCGTATGGCGGCGCGGTGGCGGAGATCGAAGTGAACAAGGAGACCGGCAAGGTCGCGGTGAAACACATGTACGGCGCGATCGACGCGGGGCTGGCCGTGAATCCGGCGTTCATCGAGAACCAGATTAGCGGGCAACTGGTGCAGGCCACCAGCCGGATGCTGCTGGAAGAGGTGACGTTCAACAAGACGAATGTGACGAGCCTCGACTGGAACAGCTACCCGATCCTGCGATTCGAAGAATGCCCCGAGGTGACGGCGGTGGTGGTGCAGCGGCTCGATCAGAAATCGACGGGCGCGGGCGAAGAGGTGATGGCCGCGGCGGCTGGCGCGATCGCAAATGCGTTCTTCGACGCCACCGGCGTGCACATGACGGAGTTTCCACTGACGCCGGAGCGCGTGCTGGCCGCGCTGAAGCGCGCGTAGCCGGTACGTTTATGGCGCGAGGTTTTGCAGCAGATCAGCGACGGGAAACGGGCGCGAGGATTTCAGCGCGACGCTGAAAAGGCTGCGGGGATCGCGGGCGCTGTCGTAGGACAAGGAGTATTCGCCGCCGCGAAAGAGCTTCTGCGCGAACTCTTCTAAATCCGGCCGGACCGCTTCGAATGTAGCGATGCTATTGGGCGCGACGAGGCGGTCGTTGACGAACACCTCGATTTCCCGGCCATTGAAGCCAAGCTTGCCGCCGAGGCGCGGCTCTTCTTCCAGGCGCTGGCACGCAGTGAGCGCCGCGCGCGCAGCCTGCCGCAGAGCATCCTGGCTATCGCCATCGACCGCCGCCTTGCGGTTGTAGCGGACGCCGAGGCGGTTGTCCGTGTTGTCCACGCCGTAGTCGGCCTGGTGGCCGATCAGGACGATGCCGGGGCCGCTCGGCACATGGCGGTAGTCGGCGATGTCGAGCAGCATCTCCTCGAACGGGCTTCCCAAAATCCACGAGTGAAAAATCGGAATCAGCGGCTCGAGATCGACGCCCGCCGGATCCTTGACGAAAAGCTTGACGTTGACGTGTTGAAGCTTGATCTGCCGCGCAGTCGCAATCATTACACGCTCACCGCAGTCCCGAGCCGGTTGTAGCAGGCGTGCGCCGCGTCGATGAAAAGATGAGACTCGTCGATCAGGTAGCGCGTGGAGTCAGGCGTGCGCGGCACTCCGGTCTTTTCGGGGGCTTTATCGTGCGCGGCGAAGAGGTACTGCGCGAATTTGCCGCCCGCGAATGGATCGAAGAACTTCTGCGTATCGTAATAGCGCGCGCGAAATTCGGAAACGATCTCATCCGGATTGTCGGAAACAGTCGAATAGCCGATCTTCACTAGGGCCTTCGCGGCGCCCAGCATGGAGCGATACGCGAGGCCACCCGCCTGGTCGATCTCGCCCTTCTCGAAGGCCAACTGCGCCTCGAAAAGTTCGCGTTCGGCGGCCGCGAGATCAAATTCGACCGACGAGACGACTTCGCCAGCGCATTCCCCCTTGCCGATATCTTCGATCGAGTATTCGCGGGGATCGCCCCAGTCGCTGAAGAAGGAGCGGTCGTTGGCCGGCGGACGGGCGAAATCGTCGAGCGCTGCTTTCAGCTCGGCCTTGCCCGTGCGCTTGACGAATTCCTTGAAAGTCTCGCCGTTCTTCCGGTTGGCAACGTAGCGCTCCGTCAGGCGGGTGACCACCTGCGGAATGTTCTTCGACGGAATCGCCGCGACGGGAAGGCCGTAAGAGCCCCCGTTGTACTCCCATTCGCCGCCGAGAACCACCTGGAAGTGCGGCACGGCGAATCCCGCCACCTTGCGGCTGACGCCGTAAAAGCCGAGGTCCGCCACATGGTGCTGGCCGCAGCTATTAAAGCAGCCGCTGATCTTGATGTGCAGATTCTCGACGGACTCGTCCAACTCGAACGTTTTTTCGGCCAACCGCTTCCGCAGCTCGGCGGCGAGCCCACGCGAGGAAGAAATTCCGAGCTTGCAGGTATCGGTGCCCGGGCAGGAGACGATATCGACGAGGGTGCCGGCGCCGGGCGCGACGAGCTCGGCTGACTGGAGCGCCTCGTAAAGCGCGGGCAGATCACTCTGGCTGACCCAGCGAATCACGAAATTCTGCTCGACCGTGGTGCGGATCGTTTCCTTCGTGAATCGCCGGACGATGTCCGCAAGGGCACGGAGCTGCGTGGACGTGATGTCGCCCAGAGGAAGCGCGACGGTGACGACCACGTAGCCCTTTTGTTTCTGCGCGCGCGTGTTCGTCTTCAACCAGCGCTTAAACGCCTCGGACGCCCCCTCGGGCCACTCGCCGCCGGGCTTGAGCGGAGTTTCCTGCTCGCGCAGCGCTTCCGCGATGTATTCAGTCCAGCGCGGGTCGTGCGACAGAGTCTTGCGCTCCTCGAGCACCAGGTCCTTGAACTTCTCGATCCCCAGGTCCTGAATCAGGAACTTGATGCGGGCGCGATTGCGGTTCTTTTTCTCGCCGAGGCGCGCGAAAACGCGAGCGATCGCCTGCGTGAGCGGCAAAATCTCCTCGGGCGGCACGAACGAATCGAACAGTTTCGCCCTGTAGGGAACGGCGCCGAGCCCGCCTCCGACGTACATTTCGAAGCCGATTTTTTCCGCGCCGTTTTCGTTCCGCTTCTTGGCGATGAAGCCGATGTCATGCAGGTTCGTAAGGCCGCAAGCATGCTGCGCGCAGCCGCTGAATGCGGGCTTGAACTTCCGCCCGAAATTCTGGCAATCGGGATGGCCGAGCAGGAACCGCGCGAGCGCGTGCGAGTACGGCGTGACGTCGAACGTCTCATCGGGGCACACGCCGGTGTAAGGGCAAGCCGTCACATTGCGAACCGAATTTCCGCAGGCCTCACGCGTCGTAATATTCGCGGCGGCGAGCCGGCGCATGAGGCTCGGCGTGTCGTCGATGTGCACGTAGTGAAGCTGAAAGTCCTGGCGCGTGGTGACGTGCGCGATGCCATCCGAGTACTCCTCGGCGAGATCGGCCATCATCTCCAGCTGTTCGGCGTTCAATCCGCCGCCGGGAATCTTGATCCGCTGCATGCCCGGAGCGTCCCACATCGTGTTCGGGCCCTTCGTCAACTCGCCCGAGGGATACTTCATCTCCTGAACTTTTTGGCCGTCGTGGCGCTGGCCGTTGTCGTAGCGCTGGCCGTACGTGCCGCGGCGAAGGCGCGTCTCGGCGAAGAGGCGCTCGTCGATCTTGCCCTGCTTGCGCAGCGCGATTTCCGTTTCAAAGACGTCGATTTCGCGCGCCATCGCCTCCGGCATTTTCCCGGCAAGCTGTGCAGCCCATCTTGAGTTCGAAACTTTCATTCTTGGCTTTGCCTCAATAACGAAAAAACCCGCCGTCGTTTCCGGGCGGCGGGTTCGGGATAAAGGCTAATCTGCGGTAGAGACTAGCGTTATCCGCCACACGCCTGCGGCGTCGTACAACACGTACAACAACAGCTCAGGACGCCCGTCGTGTGGACATGAAAACGCATGCCTAAACGCTACTCACCCTCAGCCGGAATGTCAATAAGCAACCGAGCTCACAAATGCCTCAGACCCAGTCACACAGGCTTTGAACCCGACCCGGACCGGTGAGAGCATATGGACGCGTTGCGAATCGCGCAAGCAGGAACCCATGATCAAACTTGTGTATTGCATCACCAAGAAGCCGGATCTAAAGGATGAAGAATTCTTTCGTTACTGAGAAGAAGTCCACGGGCCGATCGGTTCGCGTATCCCTCAGCTCCGCAAGTTGGTGCAGAGCCACCGTGTCGTTATCCCTGAGGACAAACGCCAAGCGAATTACGACGGGATGGCGGAACTCTGGTTTGACGACGAGGCAGCGCTTCTGGCGGCTCGTCAGTCACCCGAATGGCAAGCCTCCCGCGAGGACGAGTCGAACTTCATAGACCAAACGAAGGTCGCCTACTTTGTGTCAGAGGAGCGCACGATCCTGGACGAAAGAAAGACAATTCGGGAATCATAGAGCGCGCGCTGCCTGCGTGCGGCTGGTGTAAACTGGCGCGGGGCGGAGCCGAATTTCAGGAGACTTATCATGTCATTCGGGACTGCGACGTTCGTCTGCGCGGCGCTGGGAGCGCTGATACTCATGCCGCTGCTGCCGTCCAGACCACGGGAGACCAATTCGACCGCGAGCGCGTCCGCTGATTCACCATCCGCGAAGTTCGCCGCGCTGAGCGACGAGTTCATGAAGGAGTCACTCGCGCTTTCGCCGACGACCGCTTCCTCGGCCGGCTATCACAAGCACACCGATCCGAAAACCGGCAAGACAATCGAGCTCGACGCGCAACTCGACGAGATGAGCCTTCAGTTGATGGCCGAGGCGCGGGCGTTTTACGCGCACTGGCGCGAGCGATTCCGCCGCGAGACGCCGCCCGCGACGCTCAGCCCGCAGGACGCCGCCGACTTGCAGCTCATCGACGACCAGATCGGGCTCGGCCTGCTCGAATTCGATAAGATTCAGAACTACCGCCACAACCCCACCGTGCCGGTCGAGCTGATCGGCAACGCACTCTTTCTGCCGCTGACGCAGGACTACGCGCCGCACGACGTCCGCGTGGGCCATGTGCTCTCGCGCGTCCAGCAGATTCCGCGCCTGCTCGATCAGGTGAAAGCGTACCTGAATGACGCGGACCCGATTTTCGTCAAAACCGCCATTGAGGAAAACGACGGCAATATCGACATGATCCAAACGACGGTCGCGCAGGAAATTCCCGGCGGCTCGCCGCTGAAGGCGAAGTACGACCGGGTCGCGCCTCCGGCCATCGCCGCACTGAAAGACTTCAGCAAATGGCTGCAGGACGATCTGGGCAAGCGGCCGTCGCAGCGCACTTGGCGCCTCGGCAAGGAACTCTACGACCAGAAATTCCGGCTCGTGATGGAGACGGATATCACACCGGAGCAACTCCTCGCCGATGCCGAGCAGGAATTGAAAGCTGTGCGGGCGGAGATGCTGCAACTCGCGCTGCCGATGCACGCGCGGATGTATCCGGGCCACGGCGACCATTCGGACCTGACGGGCCGCGATCGCGAAAACAAAATCATCAGCGAGGTGCTGGACAAGATTTCGGAAGAGCATCCGCGCCGGGATCAGCTTCAGCAGACCATCGAGGCCGATCTCCAGAGCATCCAGCAGTTCATCCGCGAAAAGAAGATCGTGTCGCTCTCGTCGCGCGACAACCTGAAAGTGATCCCCACGCCGCCGTTCATGCGCGGCATCTATTCCGTGGCCGGGTTCCACAACGCTCCGGCGCTCCAGCCGCAGGCCGAAGCCGAATACTGGGTGACGCCGATCGATCCCAAAATGCCCGACGACAAGGCCGAATCGAAGCTGCGCGAGTACAACAACTACACGCTGAAGTGGCTCTCGATTCACGAAGCCCTGCCGGGACACTACATTCAGTTCGAGCACCTGAACGACATCCAGCCCGAATCGCGGCGCCTGCTGCTCTCGCTCTACGGGAACGGGGCCTACATCGAAGGCTGGGCGGAGTACATCGCGCAGGTGATGATGGACGAAGGCTTCCTCAACAACGATCCGCGCTTTCGCATGATGATGCGCAAAATCCGGCTGCGCCTGCTGGCCAACACGATCCTCGACGTCCGCATGCAGACGATGGGAATGACGGACGAGCAGGCCATGGACCTGATGACCAGGGATGCCTTCCAGACGCAGGCGGAAGCCGACGGCAAATTGCTGCGCGCCAAGCTCAGTTCGACGCAACTGCCCACTTATTACGTCGGCCTGCGCGAGTGGCTCGCGTTCCGCAAACGATACCAGGCCGCGGCGGGGAAGAATTTCGACATGCTCAAGTTCCACGACCTGGTGCTCGATCAGGGGCCGCTTCCGGTTCCCGTGGTCGAGAAGCTCGTCATGCCGATGGCGTCGGCACACCCGTGACGCACGGTGCGTGCGATGCGTCCACTTCTTTTTCTTTCAAATCTACTTGAGGTACGTGCGTACGATTTCGATCACGTCGTCCGCCGCCTCTTCGGAGGATTTCGAGTTGCGCGGCATGTGGTTGCGGATGTGGTCCTCGAGGAGTTCTCCCATCAGGCTGTTGATCGCTCCCCGCGCGGCGGCCAGGCGCTGAAGCACGTCGGCGCACTGCTCGTCGTTGTTGAGCCCCCGCAAAACGCTTTCGAGCTGCCCGATGACCTTCTTGGTTCGAGTTACCAGATCGAGTTTTTCCCGCGATAAATGCGACATTTTTCTTGACTACCCTAGGGGGGTATGGTATCAAGACCCGGGTCTCAAATCAATCCATGACCCTGAGGCGACTCAGTATATGGAAATCATGAGCCGAGAACTAGAACCCCCGAGTCCCGGGAGCTTTTTTAACGCTCTTTTAACCTCGCACCGGGACCGTGGCATGATCTACTTTCGGTTCATTGATGGCGGTTCCCCAAGAGCATTTCTCCGAATAAGCCATGCGACGACTTCCGGCCCAACTCGAAGCGCGGATTCTCTGCATGCTGCTGCTGTGCATGGTAGCTGCGCGCGGCGCGTGCGCTCAAGCTTCGGCGCAGGATCAAGCACCCGATAAGGCGCCTTCGCAGAACGCTCAAACCGGACAGACCGGGTCGCAACCGAACGCGCCCCCGGATTCAAGCTCGGATTCAAGCTCTGACGATGTCCTGACGCTTTTCCCGCATTCGGAGACGAGCCGCTACTGGATCTCCGGGCAGGGGAACATCATTCTGCAGTGGCACGGGGCGTTCCCGGCGAAGTACAGCGGCCCCAACAGCCTGCGGCCGGTCGGCGAAAACGGCACCTCTAAGGTCTACACCCTTTATCTCGGCTACGAACTCACTCACACAACCGAGGTCTTTCTCGACATGGAGAGCGCCGGCGGCCACGGCCTGAGCAACGCGCTCGGCTTGGCTGGCGTTACGAATCTCGACGTGGTGCGCAACACGACGCTCTCTCAGTATCCTTACGTCGCGCGGCTGATGCTGCGCCAGATCATCCCGCTCAGCGACGACCGGGTCGAAGCCGATCGCGACGAACTCCATCTCGCTACGTCCCTCCCGGCGCGGCGCATCGAGTTTCGCATCGGGAAATTCGACCTCGCCGACTTCTTCGATCTGAATACCTGGGGACAGGATAGCCACTTGCAGTTCCTGAACTGGACCGTGGACAACAACGGCGCATACGACTACGCCGCCAACACCCGCGGCTATACCGACGGCGTCCTGCTCGAATATGACGACCACTGGTGGACGGCGCGGTTCGCCGAGGCGCTGATGCCGAAAATCGCGAACGGGATCAACTTGGACGCGGACATCGCCCGCGCGCGAGCGGAAAATCTCGAACTCGAGGCCCGCGGCAAGCTGATCGCGCACCGCGCGGGCACTGTGCGCCTGCTCAGCTACCTCAACCACGCCGACATGGGCAATTATCGCGACGCGATTGCCGACTTCCTCGACCACGAGACGCCCACGCCCGACATCGTCTTCACGCGCCGCCAGGGCCGCCGCAAATATGGCTTCGGGCTGAACTTCGAGCAGGAGATCACCTCGCAGATCGGCGTCTTCGGCCGCCTGGGCTGGAGCGACGGTCGGAACGAGTCTTTCGCTTATACGGAGGATGACCGCACGCTCGAGCTTGGCGGCTTTACGAAGGGCGACGCGTGGCACCGGCGGAACGACCGAGCCGGAGCCGTGTTTGTGGCGAATGGAATCGTCGCCGCCCATCAGCAGTATCTCGCGCTCGGCGGGCTCGGATTCCTGCTCGGAGACGGCGGGCTTACTTACGGCCCGGAGAAGATCTTCGAGGGCTTTTACACCGCGCACCTCTGGCGCGGCTTCTTCGCGTCATTCGACCTGCAGCACGTCAATAACCCGGGCTACAACCAGGCCCGCGGCCCGGTCACCGTTCCCGGCCTCCGCTTCCACTTCGATTTTTGACGATCCGGTTAGGATCGCCATCCTGAGCCGGGCGTCTTTTGCCCATCGAAGGACCGTTCTCCACGCGAACTTAGGAGCGCACGCGCGGTTCAGTTTGGCGGCTTTGGCTGGCTACCAGACCCCGCCTGACCGCCCATCATCGGCCGAACATTTCTCGGCGTCAGCGAAGAGCCAGGAGCGGCGCCAGGAGCACCGGTAGGAGGAGCGTTCGGAGACGAAGTAGACGGCGCCGGAGGCGTCGGGAAGAGCGGCTGCTTCAAGATGTCGAGCGCGTCGGGCGGAAGTTTGTCCGCGCTGGCCAGCAGCGCCGCAATCTGCCACATCTGGTCGTCCTTCAATATGGCTCCAAAACTCGGCATTCCCGTCAGGCGGATACCGTTCTTGATTTTCCAGTACGTCATGCCCACCGGGTCGTCAGTCACGTAGCCGTCAGGAGTGAAAAGCTGCGGAGGAGGGGGATACATCTTCGGCTCCGGGAAGTTGCGCGTCTCGTCCGGCAGGCCGTGGCATCCGGCGCAGCCTCGGCGATATGCCTGTGCTCCCGCGACGATGTCGGCCGGGGTGAAACTCGAAAGATCGCGCTTCGGAGCCTCGCGACTGATTCGCGCATGCAGGCTTCCCATGGCAATCAGCTTCTCCAAAGGAAAAGGATGGTCCGATACGGCCGCCGGCGCAAAGCCGCCCAGGAAGTAGATCGCCCCGAGCAGCGGAAAGAGAATCAGTCCCACGACGAGCCCGCCCACAAATTTTCCCATCGATCATCCTCCTTGTTACGCGCGCAGCTGTGTGGATAGCACACCGAACCGCTTGCCCGCCACTGATTTTTCGGTCTCGTCCGTTGCGGAAAAAATGCGGCGCGCCGGAATTACGCTGCGACAAAAAAATGCCACGGGAAATTCTTCGGGGAAATATTCCCGTTTCTGCAAGTGCGCGATGTCGGCGCGTCGACAGAATTTTTTTCCGCGGTCACATGCGCGTAATTCCTGCGAGCAGCATTGCGACGCAGCGATCGCGCGGTCCGCTCCGCGCGGCCGTCTCGCGCGCGTCGCTTCTCGCAGCTAACGCTCCTGAATTCAACCCGATCCCGAAGTGCCCCCAATCGCCGTTCTACCTCCAGCCCATCGATCCATCCTTGACATACGAATCGTCGATCGATACCATCGCCGGGGGTTTGCCGAATGGACAAAGCCAAAGTGAAGGTTTCGCCCAAATTCCAGGTCGTGATCCCAAAGGCCATCCGCGAGGAGCTCGAGATCGAGCCGGGAGACGAACTCCTCCTCTATGTGATCGACGGGGCGCTGCGCCTCGTGCCTCGCCGCTCGATCAAGGAACTCCGCGGCATCGCCAAGGGGATGCGATGGAAAGACGAATATCGTGAGCACTCGGAGCGGTTCTGAACTCTATCTCGTCGACTCCTCCGGGTGGCTCGAGTATCTGACCGAAGACTCGAAGGCCGCCGCCTTCGGCCACTACCTCGAAGGCGAAGCCTCGGTGCTAGTCCCTTCGCTCGTCCTCTACGAAGTCTACCGTCATCTCGCGAAGCATCGCGGCCGGACGATCGCCGACCGCTTCGTCTCGCAGGCGCTCCACCGCCGCGTCGTGCCGCTCGACGAGACGATTGCCCTCGCGGCGGCAAACGTCAGCCTCGATCATCGCCTCACCGGGACGGATGCGATCCTGTATGCCACGGCCCGCGTCTGCCAGGCGCAGCTCGTCACCGCGAACACCCACTTCCGCGGCCTCCCCGGCGTCATCATTCCCTGACGTTTCTCGCCCGGCGCTTCCACCTGCAACCCGCATCCTTTTTCGGCAGATTTTGGTAGACTCTCCTTGCCGCAAATGGGGGAAGGTGATCGTTGGGGGTGGGGGGCCAGGATGCAAAAATGGCCACGCCTCGGGTTGCGCTTGAACTCCTTCAGTATCTCCACCTGAAACTTGCGGCTCTCGGGCAGTCGCCGGGAAAAAGTTCCACCGAAGTTCCCTTCCTGCAAATCGCCAAGCCCCTGCTTCGCAACCACTACCAGAAGGAGCGCCTGCTCGGAAAATATCTCTGCCCCGCCGACGCGCGCATCCAGTCGTTTCTCGACGACTACCTCCGCGACTGCTGCCCGGAAGGCGCGCCGCGGCTGCCCGCCAGCACGTTCGTTCTCGACCGCGCGGGTCTGGCCCGCACTCTGTCCCTGCCGCCGGACGCGCACAGCTTTACCTCGCCCTACCTGCGGTCGTATCGTGTGTCGCAGGGCGTGCTGCACAATCCGGCCAGCGACCGCCGCACAACGCGCGGCGTCTTCCATATCGCCGAAGGCGGCTTCCCGGTTCCCGCCGACAAGCAGGCGGTGCCCAAGAACGCATTCGCGGCCTTGCTTGCCGCCGCCCTGCGCCCGCCCTCCGACACGCTGACGCTGCCTTTCACTGCCGGCCAGGACGAGCCGGCGCGCCTGTTCGTCTCCCTGCTTCTGCGTCCGCTGGTTTGCCCCGCCACGGGCACCGACGCGGCCAAAACAATGGAGACTCGCTTCTTCGCGCCCGGCAGCCTCGTCAGCAATCTGGATTTCGTCGAGGCGATCTTCGGCAACGGCGGCGACCCGCACCTTCCCGAGAACGACGCCGCTCTCGACGTCGCGCACTGGACCGGCCACACCGGCTGCGTGATCCTCGCGCCGCATCTCGTCGGCATGAAGAAGGCCGCGCTCGGCCTTCCACGCTTTGAAGACGCCACCGACCGCCAGCGCCGCGACGGCATGTGCTGGCGCAACCCGGACGAGCTCTACAACGAAGGCGCCGCCTTCAAGATCTGCTGCCGCGACCATCGCGGCGTCATGGTCACCGTCATCGCGGACAACTACTACGGCTACTGCAAGAAGGAAGTGAAAACTCAGATCAGCTACGCCGCCAATCTCTTCGGCCTCTGCGAGGAAGAACACGCCGGCGGCGCCATCGCCTTCGCCACGTACGTCCTGGGCCAGGAGTTTTACGCCGACCGCACCATCAGCCTGAAGAAAGCCACGTTCGAGCAGGGGATGCATCTGCTCGGGGAAATGGTCGAGCGCAGGCCGGAGGGCTACTCGATCGACCGCCGCTTTCCGGACGTCTACTACGTACCCGAGGATTCCGCCTTCACGCTGCGCGACGGCTTCATCCGCTGGCAGCGCGGCGGGCTCACACACCAGTTGACGCTGCGGCCAACGGCCGTCTACGTCCTGCCGTCCGGCTTCCGCGTTCGTCTCGAAAAGCAGCTTTCCGGCAAGGCCTGGCGCCTGATCGGCTCACGCCCGCGCGGCACTCTCTGCCACAAGCCGTGCACCGTTTCCGGCGGAGGAAAATCGGAGATATCGAAGTCCATCGCAGGCGCCCTGCTGAAGGGGCCCGTCTACGTCCGCGACTATCGCAACGACATGGACATGATCGACCAGATCCTGAAACGCGACTTCTCCGCGATCTACAAGTCGCGCCCGAACGATCGCCGTTCCAGCCGCCCCATCCTCAGCCCCGAACGATCGCTCGGCTCGGTGATCCAGTTGTTCACTCCCTCGCCCGCCTACACGGACGACTACAACGAATGGGTTCGCCGCCTTCCGCAAACCACGCGCCAGCTCCTCTTCACCGTCAAGCGCTACTACCGCGCCGAGTGGGGCGACAACTGGCGCGAGCACTTCACCGTGGACCGCATCAACGGCTATCTCGGCCACGAACTCAAGTTCGAAAACGAGCCGCTCGTCAGCAACTACCTGCGTGTCGGCTACGACCGCGACGGCGCGTGGCGCATCTACAAGCTCCGGCCCGATTTCTATCCCGCCGAAAAGGTGCAGGTCGAAGACGACATCACCGCCTCCGTCGTCCTGCCCCGGGCCAGCCTCAACGATCTCGACCGCGAGCACAAAAACGAGAGCGTCAAGCTCGTCGCCAACTGCGAGACGTTGCTCTTCCAGCGCCCTGACGAGGCCATTCGCCCCGGCGTCGACCGCCAGGCCGAAGCGGACATGGCCAGCCCCGGCACCTTCATCTCGAACTACGAGCCGCTCACGCCCGAGCAGGCCCGTGTTCTCGTCGACCATGTCGTCCAGTTCGATCTCTACAGCGATCCGATGAAGCGCCTCCTCGAGGATTTCGCGGCAGGCGCGCCTCCAGCCGATTCCGGCGGCTTCGTCGTCGCCTCTTCGCATCCGCGCATGGTGAACGGCAAGCCTTCGCAGAATCCGCGCTACTTGCAGAAGCGCCCGGACCTATCCGCCCCGCGCGAAACCTATCTCGCCGAAATCGCCGCCCGCCTTGAACGCGATATTCCCGCCGGCAGGCCTGTCCACTTCCCGGTCAACGCCGTTCTTGCCGGGCGCCGCAACAGCCCGCCCGATCCCGCCATCGGCTTGCCGCCGCTCGCAGTCTATGGCCCGATCCACTATCAGGAGTTGCCCGAGCTGTTTATGGAGTTCATCTCGAGCCTTACCGGCAAATCCCCGGCCACCACCGGCTTTGGCAGCGAAGGCGCCCTCACCAAAGGCCCGTTCAACGCGCTCTGGCCCGTGGTCGATCTGAACAACGCGCTCGTCTCCGCGATCCTCACCGGCGACACGGGCCTTACCACGTCCGCCGGATACATCGGCCCGCACTTCCGCGTCGATCACGACGTCAGCATGTTGGTGCCCGAAATCTGGTGCCGCATGAGGGTGGCCGAGCGCGATCCGCGCTTCCTGATCGAGAGCGGCTATCTCGAAAAGGTCGAGGATTTCACGCTCGACGGGCGCACCGTGCTCGCCAGCCGCCTCGGCTACCGCATCAGCACGCTCTTCGTCGACCATTTTCTCGGCCGGATTTTCGAGACGCCGGACTCCGTCTTCCCGCCCGAACTGCTGCGGCCGGAGTTGCAGGACATGGCGATGTTCGCCGCGGGCGTCGACGCCATCGTCGAAACGCACCGCCGCGTCGCGCTGAACTATTTCGAGGATGGCAGCGTCGACGCCGCCTGCCCGCCTCTGCGTGCCCTGCTCGAAATCATGGCGCACGGCTCGTACTATGGAATGGGACTGGACCACCCGGAGATTCGCGGCATGTTCGCGCGCGAGGCGCTGCTTGCGAGCGACTGGTACGGCGAGCGGCTGCGCGTCAAGCAGCAGCGCGATATCGCGCTCTGGCAGCGCCACGTCCGCTCGCTCGAGGAGTTTCGCGCCGCACAGCAGGAATTCCCGCCGCAGGACGACATAGACTTCGAAAGCCGCTACGCCCTTGCCCGCGCGCAATTGGCCCGCGTCACCTCGCCCGCCTACCTCGACGAACTCGTCGGTACCATCGGTGCCGACCCCTTCCACGGCCAAGTCCCAGCTTCGTCCCCCGCGTAAGTGCGCTTATGGGCGTTTGTCCTTCACGCGCATTCGAGACTTATACTCAGGACATGCGAGAGCGAACACATACTGATGTCAGTCGATACTCTTTCGACGAGTTCACTTCATTTCTGTTCGCGCGGGACATTCCAACTAAAGACGAGGCCCCAATCTCGATTGCGCGGTATCCAGGCTGATCTGGGACACAAGTTTGCCTTTCGCAGCCCGAGAAGAGTGCATAAGCTCCATGTTCGATCTGTTCGAACGTCTCTTCGCCACTGAACGGCTAGATACTTCCGTTCAAATGTGGTGGGACTCACTATGTTACGACTGGCATTGCGGCGTTCGAAATCGAGAACGAGGTGGCGAGGACTCGCAAATGCAGGATGTCATGTTTCAG
Organism: Candidatus Acidiferrales bacterium; assembly: GCA_049523255.1. Classification (GTDB taxonomy): domain Bacteria; phylum Acidobacteriota; class Terriglobia; order Acidiferrales; family UBA7541; genus Palsa-295. The sequence continues at coordinate 130,277 of JBEKNB010000004.1, forward strand.
ACGTTAGTTCGCATTCTGTCGCTTGATTCTGAAACGTGTCAGACAGCTGCGCTTCACGGACTAGGCCACCTGCACCATCCCGAGACAAAAACACTCATTGACCGTTATCTAGCGGAGCATCCTTCGCTGACGAAGGAGCGTAAGGAATACGCCCTTCCTGCTGCCAGATTTCAAGTGCTATGAGGAATGCGACTGACTCTCGATTCGTCGAGTAACTGGAACCCCCGCAACCCACGGTCAGTCTGCGCCGATCCCTTCCAAGGTCAGATACCCGCCGCTTAGACGAGCACTCCTCCGCCATCGACCACGACAATCTGGCCGGTGCTGTATCCCTCCTGCATCAGGAAAAGATAGGCGCGCGCAACGTCCGACGCCTCACCCGCGCGGCCCACGAGCAGTTTCTTGCCTATGCTTTCATACATGCTATCCCGCTCGTGCTCCTTCATGTTCTGCCAGAGATTTGTCCGGACGACCCCGGGCGAAACTGCGTTCACACGCAGCGGCGCGAGCTCGACGGCCAACGCGCGCGTGAGCGCCTCAATTGTGCCGCATACGCTCGCGGCGACCACCCATCCTTTGAACGGGCGCTGGCCGGCAATCCCCGTGGTCAGCACGATCGAGCCGCCCGTCCGAATATGAGGGCTCCCATACTTCGCGGCCGCCAGCGCCGCCCAATAGCGCAACTCAAAAGCGCGGCGCGCGTTCTTCAAATCCGCCGTGGCAAGCTCGCTCAGGTGCAGCGTGTCGCCGGCGGTGAAAACCAGATGGTCGAAGCTCCCCAGCTTCCCAAAGAATGTCTCAATGGCCCGCTCGTCCGTAAGGTTGAGCGCGTGCCCTTCCGCTTTTCCGCCCAGGCTCGTGGCGGCCTGCTGCACGCGCTCTGCGTTGCTTGAGGCAATTACGAGTTCGGCGCCTTGCTCCACAGCCTGCTGCGCCACCGCCAGCCCGATGCCAGACGATCCTCCCAGAACTACGACTCGCTTGTTCCGCAGCCCCGATTCAGCCTCGATATTTCGATCCTTCTGCGTCATGAGAGCCTCCAGTCACCTTGCCCGCGTGTGGGGCGACACTAACAAGATGCCTGAAAGAGCGTATGCGCTTCATGGGTTAATGCAATACGAAAAGGCCCGTAGAGGAAAACCGTCACGGGAAAGATGTAGTTACAGCGTCGTGTGAACCGAAGCACGCGGCAGTTGCCATAGCGCCGCAGGGAGGGCACCCCACTCGAGACCTTCTCAAGCTGGCTTGCTAAAACGGCATCCACTCGAAGGGGAACAGCTTCCCGGCCTGCGCGGGGTCGAGCTTCCCCCCTGCGATCTCTACCGCACGTGCGAGAACGGGATCCTGACCCGTCGCAAGATCGCGGCCGGTGGGAATTACAATCTCGTCGGGTGTCACGCCGACGTGTTCCAGGCTCTTGCCATCCTTCATGATCAAATCAGCTTCGGTGACGGAAAACCCATAGGTGATGATGGTATCCACGCCCTGCGAATAACCATATCCCCGCGCCTCCATCACGCTTCCCGACGAGCGATCCCCGAGGACGGTCCCGCGGTTTTCCAGCTGCATTACGCGAGCAAATAGCTCGGCCGCCGATGCCGACTCGCTGTCCACGAGAACGATAATCTTCCCGGTAAAAGCACGCTCGCCGACTGTCTTCGCAAGCGCCGGTTTCAGTTCCTTCCTTCCTATCCGGTCGGCAATCTTCACGTCGTGATCGAAGACGTTCCCGATCATGCGCTCTAGAGTGACAGCGGCGCCGCCGGGATCGCCGCGCAGATCGAGAATTAGCGTCTTGTGCTTGCGGACGATGCCGAACATGTGATCCACAGCCTCATCCTCAAGGAAAAACTCTGGCATTTTCCAGATGATGATGTCGCCCATCTCTTCATAACGCTGGCGAACCACGTGGTCCTCGTTCTCTTCCGCGCGGATGTATTGCCAAATGTCGGTTCCGCCCGTAAAGTCCAGCGTCTTCTTCCCCTGTTGGATTTTGGAATCGACCATAACTTGCCGAACGTTCCCGTCTGGATCGCGCAGGTCCAGTTGCGTCTTCGGTTGCGGCATCAGGTTGCCGAAAGTGTAGGAAAGATCGTGGAAATCGACTCGGTTCACCGAGTACGTGTCGTAGCCGAGTATCTGGTCACCGGGGTGGACCTTCGATTCCGCATCCGTGCCAGGACGGACGCGCGAAATGAACGCATTGTCGCCGAAGAGTTCCATTCGAAAACCGGTGTCCAGGCGGTAGGGGCGCATCGGCGGATCGAAAAAGGTGTGACTGTCCTTCAACCCGGACAAAAACGCGGCGACCATGCGAAGCCCGTCGTTGAGGCTGGGGGCCGTCTTGATTCTTTCATCGTATTGCTGATAACGCGCGTCTAGGTCGACACCGTGGTATTTCGGATCGTAGTAGTACTTTTTCACAGCATCTCGCGCATCGCGGAGCATCCCGCGCGCCCGGTCCATGTCCAGGCTGTTCATCTTCTGCTGAGCGTCAAGCGCTCTCGGGAAAAGTAAAAGGAAAGCGGCGCTAAGGAGCCATACCCACATGCTGCGAGCTCGAATGCTGGACACGACGCACCTCCAGCGGAACCCCTACGGCCTATTTGCGATTCCGTATACCTCAAGTGGGGGTAGTTTGCCAACTGGCCACTAGGTGAGAATAACTGTTGAACGGATCGTCACATGCATTCTTGGGTGCATGGCTTAGACGCTCCCGCCTCTTTCGCGCCTTCGCCATTGCGCGTGACCTCGGATTTCTTTACACGAACAACCGGATGAAATCGCCGGAGGATCGTGCTAGGGTAATTTGCGGTTTGAGGACGATGGTAAACGTGAAAAAATTCGGAAGCAGGGAGCCGCGAGAAAGGCGCCTCGCCCGCAATTCGGCGCGCGACCGGACAATTCTAATCGTCACACCGCGTCGAACAGAAATGACGCTAAGTCGCTGAAAATAAACACTCGGACCCGTTTCTAATCGTCACATTTTCGAGGGAGCGCAAAAACCGAGTTCACGGCCAAAAACACAATGGCGACAATTCAAATTACGCTGCCGGACGGCGCGACACGCGAAGTGCCCAGCGGCACCACTGCGGCACAGATCGCGAACCAGATTTCGCCGCGCCTCGCGAAAGAAGCTCTCGTCGCGCGCGCCGATGGCGAGCTCGTCGATCTCTCTCTGCCGCTCAACCATAACGTCAAGCTCTCGATCCTCACCGCCAAGGATCCTGACGCGGTCCAGGTGCTCCGCCACTCAGCCGCGCATCTGCTCGCCGCCGCGGTCATTGAGCTCTATCCTGACGTGAAGCTCGGCGTCGGCCCGCCGATCGAAACCGGCTTCTTCTACGAATTTCTGCGCGACCAGCCGTTCACGCCCGAAGACCTCGAGAAAATCGAGGCCAGGATGCGCGAGCTTGCGGCGAAGGACGTTCCGAACGAGCGCAAACTGATGCCCAAGCCCGAGGCGCTCGAGCTCTACCGCAAGACCAACCAGGAATTCAAATGCGAGTTGGTCGAGGAAAAGGCCGTCGAGCCGATGGTGTCGTTTTACACCACTGGGAAATTCATCGATTTCTGCCGCGGCCCGCACATCCCCTCGACCGGTCGCATCAAGGCGTTCAAGCTGATGAACGTTGCGGGCGCCTATTGGAAGGGGCAGGAAGGCAATCCGCAGATGCAGCGGATTTACGCCGCCTGTTTCGTCGATCAAAAGGAACTCGACGAATACCTGCACCGGCTCGAGGAAGCGAAGCGCCGCGACCATCGCAGGCTCGGCGCCGAACTCGATCTCTTCAGCATCCAGGACGAAGCCGGGCCCGGCCTGATCTTCTGGCATCCGAAGGGCGCCTTGATTCGCAAGCAAATGGAGGACTGGCTGCGCGCCGAACTCCTGCGCCGCGGCTACGATCTCGTCTTCACGCCGCACATCATGGACCTGAACCTCTGGAAGACGAGCGGCCACGCGAATTTCTACCGCGAAAACATGTTCGGCCCGATCGAAGTCGAAAAGGCCGAATACCAGCTCAAGCCGATGAACTGCCCCGGCCACATCCTGATTTTCAAATCGCACCTGCGCAGCTACCGCGAGCTTCCGGTCCGGCTCGCCGAGCTCGGCACCGTTTATCGCTACGAGCGCTCGGGTGTGCTCCACGGCCTCATGCGCGTCCGCGGCTTCACCCAGGACGACGCGCACATCTTCTGCATGCCGGAGCAGATCGAAAAGGAAATTCAGGATTGCATCGAATTCGCCTGGGAAGTGCTGCGCGTCTTCGGCTTCAGCGACTATGTCGTCGAGCTTTCCGCCGGCGATCCTTCGCGCCCGCAGGACTACGCGGGAAGCCCCGAGGACTGGAAGCGCGCCGAGGATGCGCTCACCAACACGCTGCAGCGCCTGAATGTCCCGTACAAATACATCGCCGGCGAAGCGGCGTTCTACGGCCCCAAGATCGACGTGAAGCTGGTGGACGCGATCGGTCGCCCCTGGCAGCTTACGACCGTGCAGTTCGATTTCAACCTGCCGCAGCGTTTCAAGCTCGAATACGTCGGCGAAGACGGCTCGCGCCATCAGCCGCTGATGGTGCATCGTGCGCTGTGGGGCTCGGTCGAGCGGTTTTTCGGCGTTCTGATCGAGCACTATGCGGGCGCGTTCCCCGCGTGGCTCGCGCCGGTGCAGGCGTCCGTCCTGCCGGTCAGCGTCAAATTCGAGGAATATGCCGGGAAGGTGACGCAGCAGTTGAAAGACGCCGGCTTCCGCGTCCATCTCGACGACCGCAACGAAAAACTCCAGGCCAAAATCCGCGACGCGCAGATCGAGAAGATCCCGTACATGCTCATCATCGGCGGGAAAGAAGCCGAAGCGAGCACCGTGTCCGTGCGGCATCGCTCGAAAGGCGACCTCGGCCCGCGCCCGCTCGAACAGTTCATCGCCGATCTGCACGGTGAGGTAGACTCACGCGCATCGGATCAGATGGGCAGTGCGGAAAAGGCGGCTGCGGAGATGAAGACGAAATGAGGTTCGCGGGCCCAGGATTCGTTGCCCGGCGCGCTGTCGCGCTGGCCTCCGCGCTTGCCGGCCTTGCGCTCATCGCGACGCCCGCTTTGGCCCAAGACCAGGACAATGCCCCGGGCGACACCGGCCGCGCCTGGGTGCAGAAGTATTTCCCGGTGGCGCTGGGCGAGCTCTTTCCGATCGAGCACGCCGAGGGAGATTTCATCGCCGTTCGCGCCCACCGCGAGTTCGTGAACGACGTCCCCGAATTCTCGATCGTGCTCGAAAACACGCAGGACGCTAGATCCATCAGCGCGACGATTCGCGAGTCGCAGCAGACCTCGCTCTACGATCAGCTCGCTGCCCTTCACGCGAAAGAGCCGTCGGCGTCGTACGAGGATTTGAAAGGCGAGCTGAAAGTCGGCGCTTGGAAATTTCCCGCGGCCCAGTGCCCGGCGGTCACCGCCCAGTACAAGGCGTTCGAAAACATTCAATTCGTCCGCCCGCGCGACGACGACGATGTTGCCGAACATCCCATCCTCTACGAATTCCACGAATCCGTCGGGGGCGGCGATTCCGAAGTCGTCGAGTTCACCGAATCCCGCGCATTTCCGCGATGGGCCAATGAGACCCGCAAGGCCCTCGATTCCTGCGTTGCTTCCTCCCCTGCGAGCGACAGGAAAGAGCCTTAGCCCGTCCGAAAAATCGCCCCTTGCGGGAGCGGCAAAAGAGTAGTAGAGATTGCAGCCCGTGGAGGGGAATCCCGTGAAAAGCCGCCTGTTTTTCAGGTATTCGCTGCTGGCGCTTGCGCTCGCGATGGCCGGAGCCGGCGTTGCCCGCGCTCAACAGCAGGGCCCCGAACCCGAGTGGAATCCGTCGATGGTGAAACCGTGCGACCGGACCTGTCTGGTTGGAATCATGGATGGCTACATGAACGCGATCTTTCAGCATGATCCCAAAGCCGTGCCGCCGCTGGCGATCGACGTCCGCATGACGGAAAACACAGGCCACATGGACGTGGGCGAGGGAATGCTGTGGCGCTCGAAAGTCGAGCCGACCAGCTTCAAGATCTACGTCGCCGATCCGGTCGAAGGCCAGGTCGCCGAGCAGGCGCGCTTGAAAGTTCAAGGCCGCGACACGCTGGTCGCAGTGCGCTTGAAAGTCGACCGCGGCAAGATCGAGGAAATCGAGCAGCTCTGGGCCGGCAACGTCAACGAGGCCGCAATTCCTCTACTCACGACTCCCAGAGAGGCGCTGGTGAACGATGTTCCAGCTTCAGAAAAAAGCTCGCGAGAGGTTCTGTTTCGCGCCGCCAATTCCTATTTCGACGCGCTCGAGGGCGATGACGGCAAGATCGGAGCATTTGCCGATGATTGCGTGCGCCACGAAAACGGCTACCAGACGGTGAACAATCCGCCGCCCGGAGGTCGCATGATGCCAGCCCCGATGCTGCCGGATCCAAATACGGAACAGGGAAAGGCGCAGCTCAAGTTCAGCATGCTGACGTGCGCCCAGCAGATCGACACCAAGACATTCGCGTACATGAAGCGCATCCGCCCGCGCCGGGCGCTGATTATCGACGAGCAGAAGGGACTGGTGGGAACGTTCCCGTTGTTCGTTCACGACGGTACCAGAAGGGGCTCTCCCCTGCCCGGCTCGTCCATGGGCTTGCCTCCGGGCATGCTGCAGAATCTGGTGACCATGGAGACCTTCGGAATCCGGGGCGGGCTGATCCACGAAGTGGAGGCATTCCCGTTCGTCACGATTCCTTATGGGCTGGGCAACGGGTGGACGGAGGGTTCAGGCCGCTGATTGAATAGCCGGTACAGGCGGGGAGGAGAGAATCTATGCGAACAAGATTTTTCGTCATCGGCGCGATGGTGATTCTGGCCGTCGCGATTGGGGCCAGGTATTTCAGCCCGGCGGTTTCGGCTACGGGCCCCATTCCCATCGACTGCAATCACGCCTGTCTCGAAGGTCTGGTCGATCAGTACCTCGCCGCTCTCGTAGCGCACGATCCGAAGCGCCTGCCGCTCGCGGCGGACGTGAAGTACACCGAACAGGACCAGGTGATGGACGTCGGCGACGGATTCTGGGGCACGGCCACCGAGGTCGGGAAGTACAAGCACTGCTTCGCCGATCCCGTCGTCGAACAGATCGGCTGCATGGTGACGATGCACGAGGGCGACCATCTGCTGATCATGGGCATGCGCCTGCGCGTGCAGCTCGGCAGGATCACCGAAATCGAGACGACCTACTACCGGCAGGGCGGGGGCGGTCCCAACAACATCGCCGGTCTCGACACGAGCACGCCGGAGCCGCTCTGGTTCGATACCGTTCCGCCGGCGCAGCGCGTTTCGCGCCAGCAATTGATCACCACCGCGAACATGTATTTCGCGGGGCTCGAGAACAACGACGGAAAAGGCGTCTACCCGTTCGCCGACGATTGCGACCGCATGGAAAATGGGATCCATACGACGAACAATCCGACGCTGTCGCCGAACGCACCCTTCAACGCCTTTGCGCTGGGCTGCAAGGCGCAGTTCGAGAGCGGCTACTATGCGGTCGTCACGCGGATTCATCACCGGCGCTTCCCTATCGTGGATGAAGAGCGAGGCATCGTGTGGGCCTACGTGATCTTCGATCAAAACGGCACCGTCCAGACGATCCATCTGACCAACGGCAATACCGTCTCGATGAAGAATTTCAACCGGCCCTCGAGCCTCGAGGTTACCGAGGCGTTCAAGATCCAAGACGGCAAGATTCGCCGGATCGAAATGGTGGGGTCGGGCTTGCAGTATCATCTCAACTCCGCCTGGGGCGGAATCAGCGACAAGTAACCTGAATCAGGGGGGAACCCACGGTGATGAAACGATCTGCGCGCGTCGTGGCGTTGGCGGCAGCCGGAGTTGCGGCTTGGCTCGCTTGGACGGGTGCGGCGGGGGCGCAAGCGCCGCCGCAAACGCCGGGACAGACGCAGGCGCCATCGGCCAACGCAAGCGCGGTTGCAACCGGAACCGAAACCGGCATCGGAGTTTTCCAGCAGCACTGCATGGGCTGCCACGGAAACGCGAACGTTCCGCAAGCGCCCGCTCCGGGCCAGATTCGGGAAATGCCGCCGGAAAGAATCTACGAAGCGCTGTCCACCGGCGTGATGAAGCCTCAGGGAGACAGCCTCAGCGACGATCAGAAGCGAATGCTGGCGACCTTCTTGAGCGGGCGGCCGCTCGGGAGCTTGCAGCAGGGCGACGCGAAGGACATGCCGAATCATTGCGCGCCGAATCCTCCGCTCGCCGACCCGGCTGCCGGACCGTCCTGGAATGGGTGGAGCCCGGACTTGGTCAATACGCGGTTCCAGAACGCCCAGGCCGCGGGATTGACGGCGGATCAGGTGCCGCAATTGAAATTGAAGTGGGCGTTTGGCTATCCCACTGGGCTGTCCGCGTACGGCCAACCGACGGTCGTCTCCGGGCGCATCTTCGTGGGCAGCGATATCGGTTACGTCTATTCGCTGAACGCCAGCACCGGCTGCATCTACTGGTCGTATCAAGCCAAAGGCTCTATCCGCACCGCGGTCACCGTCGTGCGAGTGAAGGGCCACGGCGCGACGAAGTATGCGGCCTATTTCGGGGACGCTCACGCGAATGTGTACGCGGTCGACGCACAAAGCGGCGAGCCGCTCTGGACGACAAGGGTGGACGATCACTTCGTGGCGCGCATCACCGCCGCTCCCAAGGTCTACAACGGCGTTGTGTACATCCCGGTATCCTCCTCCGAGGAATTTTCGTCTTCCAACCTCGACTATTCCTGCTGCACCGGCCGGGGAAGCATCGTCGCGCTCGACGCGAACACCGGAGCGCAGGTCTGGAAGACCTACGTCGTGGACACGCCGAAGCCCGTCCGGAAAAACTCGAAGGGCGTGCAGCAATACGCGCCGTCCGGCGGTTCGGTTTGGAATTCCCCAACGATTGACGTTCAACGCAAGGCGATCTACTTCGGAACCGGAGACGGCCAGACCGAACCGGCTCCCGACACGACCGATGCCGTGATGGCGCTCGATCTGAAAACGGGCAAGGTTCTGTGGTTCTACCAGGCCCAGGCAGGCGATGCGTTCATGGGCGGCTGCAACGGGCCGGATAGGACCGACAACTGCCCGTCCGTGAACGGCCCGGACCAGGACATCGGCAACTCGCCCATCCTGCGAAAGCTGCCGGACGGCAAGAGCGTCGTCGTTTTCGGCATGAAAGACGGGACCGTCACAGCTCTCGATCCCGACCGGAAAGGCGCGGTCGTCTGGAAGGTGCACGTAGTCGAAATCCCCAAAGGTCAGGAAAACAGTTTCTTCGCGCACCTGAACGGGGTTGTGTGGGGCGGCGCGGCGGACGACCGGAACGTCTACTACGGATTGCAGTCCGGCGGCATGGTCGCGCTGAAGCTCGCGACCGGCGATGTGGTTTGGCGTGCGACATTCCCGAAACCGGCGGGCGCTCGTGTTGTCAATTCGGCCGCCGCAACGGGGATGCCCGGCGTCGTCTTCGTGGCGGGATCAGATGGGAAGCTGCACGCGGTTTCGACCGCGGACGGTCACATCCTGTGGGAATACGATACCGCGCGGCCGTTTGAGACGGTCAACAAGGTTCCGGCAAGAGGCGGCGCGATCAGCTCCATTGGACCTTCGATCGTAAACGGGATGCTCTTTATCGGCTCGGGCTACGCCGTGACGGGGAGCAATTCCGGCAACGTCCTCCTGGCCTTCTCCGTCCAATAGTCGACTGGATTGCCCTGGCGCCATGCGCCTTCGGAAACCGGTGCTGCCCCAGTTATCCCTATTGCCGGGGACCGCGAAAGGCATGCTATACTTTTTGGCCTGTCGCCTCTGACCGCCTTTTTGTGGGCTAAGGGGTACAGGAAATCGGGTGGCAAACACAGATTTGCCAGCCCGGGAGGTGGGTTTATCGCAGAACGGGGTGGGAGTGGTGGCCTTCGAGTGAACGAGCGCATTCGCGCTCGCGAAGTCCGTGTGGTTGATGAAGCAGGGAATCAGTTGGGCGTGATGTCCCTGTTCGACGCAATGAAGGCGGCGCGGGACGCGGGACTGGACGTTGTGGAAATCTCGCCGAGTGCGGTGCCGCCGGTCTGCAAGCTCGTCGATTACGGAAAATTCCTCTACGAGCAGAGCAAGAAAGCCCACGAAGCCAAGAAGCATCAGAAGAGCTCGCATATCAAGGAAGTGAAGTTTCGGCCTGCGACTGCCGAGCATGATTACCAGGTGCGCAAGAACCAGATCATTCGATTCCTCGGCGAAGGCCACAAAGTGAAAGCCATGATCTTCCATCGCGGGCGCGAAATGGCGCACCAGGACGTGGGCCGCGCCAAGATGGACCGGCTGCTCAAGGACATCATGGAGTATGCTTTGGTCGAATTCGGGCCGCGGATGGAAGCAAACATCCTGCTCGCGCTGCTTGCACCGAAAAAGGGTGCCGTGGCCACGGCGCCGGCGCGTCCCGCGCAACCGAGCGCGGGCGGCCAAGCCTGAAGATTTTCCGAGAATGAGGGAATCGTGAAGAAGAACAAGAAGATGAAATTGAAGACGCATCGCGGAGCCGCCAAGCGCTTCAAGATTACGTCCACGGGGAAAGTGATGCGGTGGCATTCGGGCAAGCGCCACCTGCTCGGGACGAAGTCTCCGCGCCGCCAGCGCAAGCTCGCGGGCAAGGTCGAGGTGAATCCCTCGAACGTGCCGAACGTGCGTCGCGCGCTTCCCTACGGCATCTAGTTTTTTTCGAGCTAGGCAGAGCGAAACCCGCCGCGGCGGGCCTGCCGGCCGACGAGCCGGAATCTCCGGCTTGCGTTGCTCCCGCCTCCGGGTAACATCGGAGGCGCCGGGAGCCTCAATGAACACGCCGCGGAGATAAGCGCAGTTTGTGTGATCCGGCGCTATTTTTGGCGCTGGCTCGCGGCTGCGCAGCCTCTCCGCGTAACCGAGTTTCTCTAAATCAAAACAGGAGAACCAGGACCATGGCTCGAGTGAAACGCGGGACGAAGCGCCGCGCCCGGCGCAAAAAACTGTTGAAGCACGCGAAGGGGTTTTTTCTCACCAAGGGAAAGCTGTTCCGGTCGGCAAAAGAGGCGGTGAACCGCTCGCTGCGGTACACGTACCGCGACCGGCGCACGCGCAAGCGTGATTACCGCACGCTGTGGATTCAGCGCATCGGCGCGGCGGCGCGCGCGAACGGCACGACGTACAGCCAGTTGATCCACGGGCTGAAGGCGGGCGGGATCGAAATCGACCGGAAGATTATGGCGGACATGGCCGTGCGCGACGCCGAGGGTTTTGCGTCGCTGGTCGAATCGGCGAAGCAGCACATGAAGTCCGCGCCGGCAGCGCGCCCGCAACCCGCGGCGTAGCGCCGGCAGAGCGGCATTTGTCCGTAGGGCGCTGCTTGCTGCGCCCACAAATTTCCCCGCAGGGGCGGGTCTGAGACCCGCCCCTACGGCCCAACACCACGATTACTTCACCATGACGACTGACTCGATAAAACAGACTCTCGCGCAGCTCGGCGCTGACTCCAACGAAAAGGTCGTCGCGCGCTTCGACGAAGTGCGGCAGGGATTCGACGGGCAAATGGCGGACGCTTCGTCGGACCCGGAAAAATGGAAGGTCTTTGTCGTCCTGTGGACCGGGCGCAAATCCGGAGTGCTCTCGCTCATCACCGACAACTGGCTGAAACCGGCACCGAAAGACCTGAAGCCGATCATCGGGCAGGAGCTGAACAAGCTCAAGGCGCACGTCGAAGCAGCGCTTGAAGAAAAGCGCAAAGAAATCGAAGCGGCAACGGAAGAAGCGGCGGCGGCGCGGGATCAGATCGATCTTTCACTTCCGGGCGTCGAGCGCGCCATCGGGACGCGGCACCTGATCCGGCAGACGTTCGACGAGTTGCTGCGCATCTTTCTCTCGATCGGGTTCAGCGTGGTCGAAGGGCCGGAGATCGAGACGCCCTACTACAATTTTGAAGCGCTCAACATCCCCGAGCACCATCCCGCGCGCGACAACATGGACACGTTCTACATCGAAGGCGCGCGCGGCGGGCATCTGCTGCGCACGCACACCTCGCCGATGCAGATTCGCACGATGGAGAAGCAGCCGCCTCCGGTGCGCATCGTCGTGCCGGGAAAAGTCTACCGGCGCGACAATCCCGACGCGACCCACGGCTACATGTTCCACCAGATTGAAGGGCTGGCCGTCGATACCGACATCACCTTCTGCGATTTCAAGGGTACCGTCGAGTATTTCGTGCGCGAGTTTTTCGGCCCGAAGACCAAGACGCGCCTCCGCCCGAGCTATTTCCCGTTCACCGAGCCCTCGGCGGAAGTGGACGCGACCTGCCACGTCTGCGGCGGGAGCGGCTGCCGCGTCTGCAAATTTTCCGGCTGGATCGAGCTTTTCGGCGCGGGCATGGTCGACCCGGCGGTCTACGGCTTCGTGAACTACGACGCCGAAAAGCTCTCGGGCTTCGCATTCGGCATGGGTGTCGACCGGCTGGCGATGATGAAATACGGCATCACGGAACTGCCGCTGCTGTTTCAGAACGACGTGCGCTTCCTGCGCCAGTTTCCGTAACCATGGCGGACTTGATGGTCGCGACCGATCCGAAACAGCGCTTCTCGAATCGCGTGGACGATTACGTCCGCTACCGGCCCGGATATCCAGGCGCGATTCTGGACGTGCTGCGCGAGGAGTGCGGCCTCGCGCCAGAATCCGTCGTCGTGGACGTTGGCTCCGGCACGGGCCTGCTAGCGCAGCTTTTTCTCGAAAACGGCAATCTGGCGTATGGCGTCGAGCCAAACGCGGCGATGCGCGACGCGGGCGAGCAGTTCCTCGAGAAGTACCCGCATTTCTGTAGCGTCGCGGGATCGGCCGAAGCCACCACGCTGCCGGATGCGAGCGCGGACTTTATTGTGGCGGGGCAGGCGTTTCACTGGTTCGAGCCAAAGGCGGCGCTTGCGGAATTCGAGCGCGTGCTGAAGCCGCGCGGCTGGGTCGCCGTCATCTGGAACGAGCGGATCAGCGACACAACGGCCTTCCAGCGCGAGTACGAGGAATTGCTGCGCGCATATGGCACGGACTACGAGAAAGTGGCGGCGACCTATCCGCAGAATGAGCGCATGAACGATTTCTTCGGGCGCGGTGCGTTCAGCACGAAATCGTTTGCGAACGGCCAGGTCTTCGATTTCGATGGCTTGCGCGGGCGACTGCTGAGCTCGTCCTACTCGCCGCCGAAGGGCCATCCGAAGCATGAGCCGATGCTGGCGGCGTTGCGGCGGCTTTTCGACGCGCATGCCGAAAACGATCGTATGCGATTCGATTACGCCACGCGTATGTACTACGGGCGGCTGGAAGCGCGATGAAGATCGTCTACAACTGGCTGAAGGAGTTCGTGGACGCGGCGGCCCCGGCGGCGGAGCTGCGCGGGCAACTGTCGCTTGCGGGCATCGCGATCGACTCGATCGAGGAGTCGGCGGCCGGGCCGGTGCTCGACGCGGAAATCACGGCGAACCGTCCCGATTGCCTCGGCCACTATGGGGTCGCGCGCGAAGTGGCGGCGATCTATCGGCTGCCCGTGAAGCCGCTGCAGCCGAAGATGAAGGAATCCAGCGAAAAAGCCGCAAGCGCGACGCGCGTTGAAATCGAAGCGCCCGATCTTTGCGGGCGCTACACGGCGCGGGTCCTGCGTGGCGTGAAAGTGCAGCCGTCGCCGGACTGGCTGCGGCAGCGCCTCGAAGCCATCGGGCAGAATTCGATCAACAACGTTGTGGACATCACAAACTACGTAATGTTCGAGCTGGGCCAACCGCTGCACGCGTTCGACCTCGATAAGCTCGCGGAGCGCCGCATCGTCGTGCGGCGCGCGCGGCCGGGCGAAAAGATCCGCACGCTTGACGGCGCGGAACGCACGCTTACGAAGGAAACGTGCGTGATCGCGGACGCGTCGCGCGCCGTCGCGATTGCGGGCGTGATGGGCGGCGCCGAAAGCGAAATCGGATTCAGCAGCCGCAATATCTTGCTCGAGTCCGCGTGGTTCGATCCGATTTCCGTCCGGCGCACGTCGAAGGCGCTGGGCCTGCGCACGGAGGCGTCGTACCGCTTCGAGCGCGGCGCCGATCCGGAGATGGCGGAGATGGCCTCGCGGCGCGCCGCGGAGCTGATCCAGCAATTGGGCGGCGAGATTCTCGAGGGCGTCGTGGACGTCTATCCGAGCCGCGAAGAGCCACTCGCGATCGAACTATCGCGAAAAGAACTTCTGCGCGTGATGGGCGCGGACGTTCCCGACCGCGACATCGAAGGAATTCTGGGCGCGCTCGGATTCCATCCCGTGCGCAAGGACGCGCAGCGCGGAAGCGCGGGATCATTGCTGGCCGCGTGGGAGTGCAAGCAGCCGTCGTGGCGGCGGGAGGCGACGCGCGGGATCGACCTGATCGAAGAAGTCGCGCGGCACTACGGCTACGACAAATTCCCGCCGCGGCTGCCTCCGGCGAAGCAGCCGGCGCATCGCCTGCCGCACGCTCAGGCGCTCGATCGCGTGCGCGAACGTGTGATCGCGCTGGGCTACCAAGAAATCGTGGCGATTCCGCTCGTCGATGCGCGCCGCGACGAGCTGTTCCGCGCGGAAGGCGTCGCGCCCGCAGTGATCGGCAACCCTCTCGCGGAAGACGCCTCGGTGATGCGGTCGAACGGGATCGTCGGCATGATCGATGCGCTCGAATGGAATCTGAATCACGGCCAGCGCAATCTGCGGCTGTTCGAAATCGGCAAGGCGTACGAGCTGCGCGACGGCGAACCGGTCGAAACGACGGTGCTGACGCTCGGCGCCACCGGCCTCGCCCGCGAGAAGACGATCCACGAACCGGCGCGCGAATTCAGCTTCGCGGATTTGAAGGGCGACCTCGACAGTATCGGCCGGCTTGCCGGCGCATTCGCTTGGCAGCCGGGAGGACCGGACTGGCTCGCTGGCGGCCGCGCGGCACAGATTTCGATTGGGCACGCAGGCGACGGTCGCGCACTCGGCGTGGCCGGTCAAGTCGCGCGGCGTATTGGCGATCAGCTCAAGCTGCGCCAAAACGTTTTCATCGCGGAGCTGCGGCTTGAGCCGCTGCTCGAAAGCGTAGAGGCGGCCCGTGCGGCTCAGAAATTCGTTCCGATCCCGCGCTTCCCGGCTGTCGAGCGCGATTTTTCGCTCGTGCTCGCGGACGGAGCGAAGTTTGCGCAGGTAGCCGAGGCAATCCGTGCCCTGGGCGTTCCCGAACTCCGCAGCATCGAAGCAGCCGACCTGTTTCGCGGCGGACAGGTCCCGGCCGGGAAATTCTCGCTGATGATCCGCGTGACGTTTCAGAGCGCGGACGCGACCCTCACCGACGCGCAGATTGCCGATTTTTCCTCGCGCATCGTTGCCGCGCTGGAGCAGCGTCTCGGCGCCACCCTGCGCGCTTCCTAGCGGCCCTCGACCGGTCGCCACTTGCGCCGCTCATCGCGATGGCAGACAATGGCGCACACCAGCCAAAACCACAGGCGGGAGCGCGGAAGTGAAAATCGAAATCTACGATCAGGTCTACAACGTCAACGCGGAAGGGCAGAACGAGGAGCACCTGAAGGAAATCGCCTCATACGTGGACTCCAAGATGCGCGAGGTCGCCGAGGCCACGCGCATGGTTGATTCGGTCAAAGTCGCCGTGCTCGCCGCGTTGAACATCGCCGACGAAATGTTCGCGCTGCGCGACCGCCAGCAGCAGATCGAAGGGCCCCTTCGCAAACGCGTCGAGAAGTGCGTCGCGCTGGTCGAAAAGGCGCTCGAGGCATCCAACTAACCTGCCGGGCGGGATGGCGTCCACGCCGCCGGACCGAGCCATCGTGCAGCCGTGCTTTCGCGGTTACCCCATAAGGCGCAACCCATTGGACCTCTGGAACATCTGCTATATGATTGGCAAATAGGACCGTTGTGGTCCCCAAAGGAATGCGCAGAGCAAAGCCAATTCGATGCTTAGTGGTCCCGGTAGCGCTGCTGGCGCTGCTGCTGGTTGCCATGACGCTCGGAAGCGTTTGGCATCATCACGCGGGCTCTTCCGACGCGACCTGCCCGATCTGCCATCTGAATCACCAGCCGATTGAGCGGCCGCTCGCGAGCGACCGCACGCCTGTGCTGGCCCTTATAGGACCCGCGCAGGAACCTCAAGACACCGGCCTTGCGCCGAGCCCCATCGTCCCGCGCGTTCCTGCCCGGGCGCCTCCCATCGCGTAAACCCAGCTTGTCCCGCGCCGTTCGAAGTTCGCGGCGGGCCGATCCACGTCCGTTTTGATCCGTGAGGGCTGAAAATCCATGCGTGCACGACATTTGCCGTTTGCAATTGTGACGTTCGTAGTGTCTTTGGCCGGGGCCGTTGGCGCGCCGCCCGTAAGCGCGCAGGCCTCGTCACCCGTGCAGGGCCCGGTGAGAATCACGCTCGACGACGCCATCCAGATGGCGCTCGCGCACAATCACGGGCTCCTCGCCGCTCGCACGACGATCCAGCAGAGCGAGGCCGAGGAAACCACCGCGAACCTGCGCCCCAATCCCGTCCTGCTCGGTGATGCGCAGTTCCTGCCGATCTTCAATGCGAATCAGTTCGATTCGAACTATCTCGACAATTCGGCCCAGTTCGATCTTGGCGTCAGCTATCTGTTCGAGCGCGGCAAGAAGCGACAGCACCGGCTCGAGGCCGCCAAGGACGTGACCGCCGTCACGCGCTCGCAGGTTGCGGACAACGAGCGCAGTTTGACCTTCCAGGTTGCGTCTCAGTTCGTAAATGTCCAGCTTGCCGAATCCACGCTCGAGCTCGCGCAAGAGGACCTGAAGAGCTTTCAGAACACGGTCGATATCAGCCAGGAGCGTTATCGCGCCGGCGACATCGGCTTGGACGACTTGCTCAAGATCAAGCTCCAGTTGCTTCAGTTCCAGAGCGACGCCTCGCAGGCGGAACTCGCCAAGGTCCAGGCGCTCTCCGACTTGCGACAATTGCTTGGTTATGAGTCCGTGTCTGCCGATTACGATGTCGCCGGGACGCTCGATTACCAGCCGGTCCACGCGAACCTCGAGGATCTCCAGGCGAAGGCTCTCTCCACGCGCCCCGATCTGCGCGCCGCGCAGCAGGGCGTGACTGCTGCGAACGGCCAGTATGAGCTCGCCAAGGCGGACGGCAAGCGCGACGTTACCGCGCAGATCAACTACACTCACATCGCCGATCTCAGCACCGCTTCGCTCTTCGGCCAGATCCAAATCCCCATTTTCGACCGCAACCAGGGCGAAATCGCGCGCACGCACTACGCCATCACGCAGGCGCAGGAGCAGGAGCAGGCGGCCAACGGCCAGGTGCTGACCGATGTGCGGGACGCGTACGAAGGCTTGCGGTCAAATGACAAGATCATCCAGCTCTACCGCTCGGGCTATCTCGACGAGGCGCAGCAGGATCGCGACATCAGCGAGTACGCCTACAAACGGGGCGCCGCGAGCCTGCTCGACTTTCTCGACGCCGAGCGGAGCTATCGCGCGACGCAACTCGCGTACCGCCAGTCGCTCGCGTCGTACGCGCTCGCGCTCGAGCAGCTCCGCGAAGCAGTCGGAACGAGGAACCTGCCATGAGAACGTCACGAATCACCTTCGGCCCCTGCGCGCTCGGGATCACTGTTGCGCTCGCGTTCGGATGCGCTCTCGCGGGATGCAGCTCGGATCGCAGCGAGCGAGCGAGCCAGATGACGTCGTATTCCGCGCAGGAATCGAAGTCCGCGACGCCGAAACTCTTCACGATTCCCGAGGACCAGATGTCGCACGTGCAGGTCGTCACGATCCAGCCGGAAAAACTCGCGCGCACGCTGCGGCTCACCGGTGCGGTCGCCTACAACGCGTTCAAAACGACGCCGGTTATCACGCAGGTCGGTGGTCCTGTGAGCCGGATTCTCGTCGTCCCCGGGCAGCACGTCCGCCAGGGTGAGCCGATGCTCGAAGTGGCGAGCCCGGATTATTCACAACTGCTGGACACTTATTTGAAGGCGCGCGATACCTTCCGCGTCGCGGACAAAAACTATGCGCGCGCGCAGGACCTCTATCAGCACAACGCGATCGCCGAGCGTGACCTGCTTCAGGCGGAATCGGACCGCAACCAGGCGCAGGCGGATCTGAACGCCGCCGAGCAGGGAATGAAAATTCTTGGGATCAAGAATCCGGAAGACTTGGTGAAGGCGCCTGTTTCGGCCGAAATCCCGGTGATTGCGCCGATTGGCGGCGAGGTGGTCGAGAGGCTGGTGTCGCCCGGCCAGGTAATGCAGGCGGGCCAGACACAAGCGTTCACGATTTCGGATATGAGCACGGTGTGGGTGCTCGCGAACGTCTATCAGGCCGACCTTGCATACGTGAAGACGGGAGATGGCGTGGTCGCGCAAACGGATGCCTATCCCGACAGCTTCCGCGGAAAAATCTCATACATCTCGGCCGCGCTCGACCCAAACACGCGTACGCTCCAGGCCCGCATCGTGGTCGACAACCCCGGTGAGAAGCTGAAAAAAGACATGTATTGCACCGTGACGGTAACCGCAGGCGCAGTCCAGAAAGCGATAGCTGTGCCGGATGCCGCCGTCCTGCGCGACGACGAAAATCAGCCATTCGTCTACGTGGCCGCCGGGTCGAACCAGTTTGGGCGGAGGGCCGTCGAGATCGGCGCGAGCCAGAACGGGGAGACGCAGATTCTGAAGGGGCTATCCGTGGGAGAAAAAGTGGTGGGCGACGGCAGCTTGTTTCTGCAATTCGCCAATTCGCTCCAACACTAGGGGCGTGTCGTGACGAAATGATTCATCGCATTGTCCAATTCGCGCTGCGGCAGCGGTTCCTAATCCTGATGGTGACGGTGTTCCTCGCCATCGGCGGAGCGGTTTCCTTCGAGCACATGCCCATGGATGCGTATCCCGATCTTTCGCCGCCGCTGGTAGAGATCATCACGCAGTGGCCGGGCCACGCGGCGGAGGAAATCGAGCGGCTCGTCACTCTGCCAACCGAAGTCGAAATGAACGGCGTGCCGAAAATGTCCGTGCAGCGGTCGATTTCGCTTTACGGGCTCTCGGACATCATCCTGACGTTTCAGGAAGACACCGACAACTATTTCGCGCGCCAGGTGGTTTTCGAACGGCTGAGTGAGGTCACGTATCCCTCTGGCGTGACGCCCACGCTCGCGCCGCTCTCGAGCCCTTCCGGCCTCGTCTATCGCTACGTTCTCGAAAGCCCGGACCGTTCGCCGCAGGAACTCAAGACCTATGAAGACTGGGTGATCGAACGCGAATACAAGCAGGTTCCCGGCGTCGCGGACGATTCAGGTTTTGGCGGCACTGTAATGCAATATCAGGTGCTGCTCGATCCGGCGCGCCTCTACGGCTATCACATCACGGTCCCGCAGGTGATCCAGCAACTTTCCGTAAACAACGCCAACGCCGGAGGCGGCTTCTACTCGCAGGGCGGCCAGTTTTACTACGTGCGCGGCATCGGCCTGCTGCGGGACACGGCAGACATCGGCAACGTGATCGTGGGGGCGCAGAACGGCGTGCCGGTTCGCGTCCGCGATATCGGCGACGTGACCATCGGAAACGCCCCGCGCCTTGGCGAGTTTGGCTTCAATAAGAATGATGACTCCGTCGAAGGCGTCATCCTGATGCTCACGGGCGAGCAGACGCAAAACGTGCTCAAAGGCGTCGAGGCGAAAACCAAAGAGATCAACGAGCAGATTCTGCCGCCGGACATCAAGGTGCGGCCTTACTACGACCGCAGCGACCTCGTGCGTTTGACGACGGACACGGTCGAAAACAATTTGCTGCGCGGAATGGTGCTCGTTCTCATCGTGCTGATCCTCTTTCTCGTGAGCTTTCGCGCTGCGGTGATCGTGGCGCTGACGATTCCACTCGCCTTGCTCTTCTCGTTCATCTTTCTGCACGCGCGTGGTGTCGCAGCCAACCTGCTTTCGATCGGGGCTATCGATTTCGGGATCATCATCGACGGCACGCTCGTGATGGTCGAGAACATCTTCCGCGAGCTGGGCCTGCGCGAAGGACAACAATACGACCTGTACGAGGTGATCCTGGCGGCGGCCAAGGACGTCGACCGCCCGATCTTCTACTCCGTTGCGGTCATCATCGCCGGTTACATCCCGATCTACGCGCTCACCGGGCCGTCCGGAAAACTCTTCCATCCTATGGCGGACACGATGTCGATCGCGCTTGTCGGCGCGCTACTGCTGACGCTCACACTCGTGCCCGTTCTCTGCTCTTATTGGTTCCGCAAGGGCGTCCACGAGCGTGTAAACAAGCCCTTCGAGTGGATCCGCCAAAAATACGCCCGCCAGGTCACGTGGTGCCTGGACCGCCCGAAGCTCACCTTGCTCGTGGCCAGCCTTATTTTCGGCGCGACCCTGCTGCTCATTCCATTCATTGGCGGCGAATTCATGCCGCACCTGGACGAGGGCGCGCTGTGGATAAGGGCGACGCTGCCGTACACGATTTCGTACGAAGAAGCAGCCAAGTTCAGCCCGCAGGTCCGGAATATTTTGATGAAATACCCGATGGTCACGGATGTCGGCTCCGAACTCGGCCGCCCCGACGATGGCACAGACCCCACGGGCTTCTTCAACGACGAGTTCTACGTTGGCCTCAAGCCATATGGCGATTCTTCGTGGAAGCAAGGCTCGATTCGCAACAAGCAAGAGCTGACCGAAGATATCCAGAAACAGCTTCAGGCCTTCCCCGGTGTGATTTTCAACTACACGCAGCCGGCTGAAGACGCTGTGGACGAGGCACTAACCGGTCTCAAGAGCGCGCTCGCCGTGAAGGTCTATGGCCCGGATCTGAACGTGCTGCAGGACAAAGCGCTCGAAATCAAGCGGCGGCTGGCGCAGATACCGGGCTTCACGGAATTGACCGTCGTGCGCGAGCTTGGCCAGCCGAGCCTCCTGATCGAGACGGACCGCGACAAGATCGCCCGCTACGGGATCAACGTCGGGGATGTCGAGGCGGTCGTGCAGGCGGCCGTGGGCGGCCAGGCGGCTACACAGGTGATTCAGGGCGAGAAACTGTTCGACCTGGTCGTGCGCATGAAGCCGGAATTCCGCGAAAACGCCCAGCAGATCGGCAACCTGCTCGTCGGCACGCCTGCGGGTCAGCAGATTCCATTGAGTCAGCTCGCGGACATCCGCGAGGCCAGCGGAGCGTCGTTCATCTATCGCGAAAACAATTCGCGCTACATCGGCGTGCAATACAGCATCGAGGGGCGCGACCTCCAGGGAGCCGTTGCCGACGGCCAGCGCGCCATCGCCGATATTCAGAAGTCGCTGCCGGAGGGCTACCGCCTATCGTGGGGTGGCGAGTACAGCGAATTCCTCGAAGCGAAGCACCAGATGGAAATCATCGGGCCGCTCGCCGTGCTGCTGATTTTCCTGATCCTGTTTGCACTTTACGGCAATTTCAAATTCCCGATCACGATCGCTCTCGGCGTCATCATGACGGAGCCGGTCGGCGCGCTGATCGCGCTGAAGCTCACCGGGACGCCATTCAGCGTCTCCTCCGTGCTTGGCTTGGTGGCGCTAATGGGCGTTTCCGTGCAAACGGCGGTCATCCTCGTTTCGTTCATCAACAAGCTGCGGCAGGAAGGCAGGGACATCCGCACTGCCACGCTCGAAGCGTCTCTCCTGCGCCTGCGGCCGATTATGATGACGGCGCTTGTCGCCTGCCTCGGTCTGCTGCCCGCGGCGCTTTCGACCGGCATCGGCTCCGACACGCAGCGGCCGTTCGCGATTGTGATCGTCGCCGGGCTGATTTCGCGGCTCTTGCTCGGCTTCTTCGTCAATCCCGTGCTCTACGAACTGGTCGCGCGGGAGGGCGACGTCCTACAGGTTTGATATGCCGAGACGAATAACATCACGATTGCTAGCCGTGGCGCTCGTCCTTGCGGTGAGCGTACTTGGTACGCACGCGGTCGCCCACTGGGATGGCCACGCTCACGACGAGGAGCATTGCCAGGTTTGCCACGTCGGGCACGCAGCGGTCCCGCAACCCGCGGCACAACCGGCGGTTCAAACGCCTGTCCTGATCGCAAGATTCGCGCTTGCCAAGCAGTCCACCCCTGATCTCGAGCCAGTTCGCACCCCCAGCATTCCCCGCGCACCCCCCGCGTAATCTCCAAGAATAGTTTCTCCCCGCACCCGCCGCCCAAAGGGCGTGCCGTGCCGATATCCACATTATTTCGCCACCGCGACGGATTCAGCCGTGGCCGCATTTCATATTGGGAGAGATGTCATGAGATTTGCGAGAACGCTTTTTGGAATTTCGGCTCTGCTTTTGAGCACATGGAGCACGGCTCCCGCGTCAAACGCCCAGACGGCGGGGAACTCGGGGACCATCGGGGGAACCATCACGGACCCCACCGGCGCCGTGATCCCGAGTGCGACCGTCACGATTCATAACCCGGTCAGCGGACTTGAGCGGACCACGCTGACCGACCAATCGGGCAATTTCAGCTTCACGAACGTGCCGTTCAATCCGTACCACATGACGGTCTCGGCTCCGGGCTTCGCTTCCTACGTGCAGGACATCGAGGTCCGGTCGTCTGTGCCGCTCAGTCTGAAGGTGAGCCTGCAACTCGCTGGCGCGACCAGCACGGTAACAGTCGAGGCTGCGGGCGACCTCCTGGAGACGGACTCGACGGCGCACACGGACATAGACCGCCAGCTCTTCAACGAGGTCCCGTTGGAAAGCGCCTCGTCGTCGGTAAGCTCCCTGGTTACCCAGACATCGCCTGGAATCACCGCGGATTCGAACGGGCTCTTCCACGGGCTCGGCGACCATGCGGAGAATTCGTTTTCCGTCGATGGCCAGCCATCACGGACCAACAGAGCAAGATCTTTTCCAACCAGATTCCCGTGGACTCGATCCAGTCGCTTGAGGTTATCGACGGCGCGCCCCCTGCCGAATACGGCGACAAGACCAGCGTCGTAATCAACGTCACAACGCGCTCGGGCCAGGGCGTCACGACTCCCCACGGCAGCGTAACGGCAGACTACGGTACGTTCGGCACGGCGAGCGGCGGTTTCGACCTCGCTTACGGAGGCCCGAACTGGGGAAATTTTGTCTCCGTGAGCGGACTGAACAGCGGCCGGTTCCTTGATCCGCCCGAGTTCGTCGTGATGCACGACAAGGGAAATGAGGAAAACGTCTTCGACCGCATCGACTACCAACTCACTCAGGCCGACTCCTTCCACGCCAACCTGGGGTTTTCGCGTTCGTGGTTCCAGACGCCGAATTCGTATGACTCTCAATTCGCCTCGCCGTGGTTTGGGGTTGTAGTGGACAATGGCGGCCTTGCTCCGTCGGGCTCGGGCTGCAATCTCACTACATGTGGCCAGCCCGTGGGCGCAACCGATCAGCACTCGCAGATCAGGACCTTCAACGTCGCACCGACGTGGACACACCTGATCGGTTCCACCGCCGTGATTACGTTGGGCGCTTTCGTACGGCACGATCAGTACGACTACTATCCGAGCAGCAATCCCTTCGCGGACCTCGGTCCGAGCAACCTTCAGAGGGAAACCGTCGGCCAATTTCGATTACTGACTAACGCCGGCCTTCACTCGGACGTTTCCTACGTGAAAGGCATCCACAATATCAAGGCGGGGGTGACGTACGAACAAACGTTCCTCACGGAGAATGACCGCCTTGGCATTGTCGACCCGACCCTCAACGCACCGTGCGTCAATTCGACCGGATCTCCGGTCGAGGGGTTCACCAATCCATCCCAGTGCGCCGGCGCCGGAGATCAGCCGAACATTGGTACGAACCCGATCGCGAACCCGGCTGGAGCGAGTCCCTGCCCCACTTGCTTCAACCCGGTGCTGCTTCCATTCGATCTGACGCGAGGAGGAGGATATTTCACGTTCCTCGGCCACACGGACGTGAAAGAGGTCGCGCTGTATGTCCAAGACACGATCACGAAGGGGAGTTGGTCCTTCAACCTCGGTATACGCGGCGACCTGTATAACGGCCTCACCACCGCCCAGCAAGCGGAGCCCCGGCTCGGTATCGCCTACAACATCAAGCCGAGCAACACAGTGCTCCGTATTTCTTACGCGCGCACGCTGGAAACCCCATTCAATGAAAACCTCGTTCTTTCCAGCATCGGATGCAGTTCCCCGGTGCTGAATCCGCTTCTTCTGTGCTCGTCAAACGCGCTGACTCCGCTGAGTCCGGGCTTTCGCAATGAATTTCACGCCGGGTTGCAGCAGGCTTTTGGGAAGCACGTCGTATTCGATGGCGAGTACATCTGGAAATACACGCACAATGGCTACGACTTCAGCGTGCTCGGCAATACGCCCATCACGTTCCCGATCGAGTGGCATAACTCCAAGATCCCCGGATTCGCCGCGCGTGTGAACCTCACGAATCTCCACGGCCTTACGGCCTATGTAGTGATGTCCAGCGTTGCCGCGCGGTTTTTCGACCCCCAAATCGGCGGAGCCGGCGCTACTCCCTCCGCTCCGGGGGGCATTTTCCGCATCGACCACGACGAAAAATTCAACCAGACGAGTCACGTCCAATACCAGCCGTGGCAGCACGGACCGTGGCTTGGATTTAATTGGCGGTACGACAGCGGTCTCGTGGCCGGTCCGGTGCCCTGTGCAGGGGGCAATTGCGCAAATGGGCCTGCCGGAACCAGCGGCGCCGGCGGGGCGGACATTGTGGACTTCTCCGCGCTGAGTCCCGATCAACAGTTCGAGGCGGGGCTGTATTGCGGTGCGGTCCATGCAACGCCACCGAGCGCGGCAAACCCGGTCGGCACCCCAATCAGTCCAACCGGCACATGCGCCGCATCGCTGTACGGATCGACGCTCGTAAAAATTCCGGCCGCCGACACTGAAAACGACGACCGCAATCCACCCCGTATCTCCCCGCGGAATCTGTTTGACCTGGCCGTGGGCGACGACAATCTCTTCCACGGTGACCGCTACAAATGGAGCGCCCGCATTACGGTCATCAATTTGGCGAACAATCTGGCGCTGTACAACTTCCTCTCGACCTTCAGCGGCACGCACTACGTCACACCGCGCACCGTCACGGCCGAGATCGGCTTCCACTTCTAACCTTTCGATCGGATCCTTGCTTCGGGCTCGTCTTTTGGTCACGGGCCCGGAGCAAGAAATCCGAACTTCCTGGAGACAATTCTAGTTGTAAACTGGTTTCAATTCCTTCTTGACATCCAATTTCAACTGCAATAATCTCTCGCCATTAGTTGATAGGCGGTTGCAACTAGAAAGGCCGGTACCCCGTGGTTCGGAACGTGATCTTGCTTCTTGCTCTAGCCGCAGCGGGGCTGTCCTGCTCGCCTCGCGCAGCGGCGCAGGAAACTCCGTACTTCGTAGCCTACTCGCACCACCTGGAAGAGCCCGGCAACCTGGAGGTCGAGGTCTATTCGATCTACGGCACCCAAAAGGCCGGCGGCGACTTCATCGCGCCCTGGATGGAGCTCGAGTACGGCGTGACGGCTTGGTGGACCACCGAGTTCTACATCGACTCGCAAACGACATTCGGCGATAGCACGGTCTTCACCGGCACTCGCTGGGAGAACCGCTTCCGCCCGCTGATGCACGAGCACTGGATCAATCCCGTTCTCTACGTTGAATTCGAAAACACCACGGACGCGGACAAGACGCTCAAAGAAGTAGTGGGTGTCGACAACCAGTTTGACGCCGCCGAGCCGAACTCCGAGGCGAATCAGTCGCACACGCACGAGATCGAAACCAAACTGATCCTGTCGAGCGACTACAAGGGCTGGAACTTCTCGGAGAACTTCATCGGCGAAAAGAATCTAGGCCACGAGCCGTGGGAATTCGGCTATGCCCTCGGCGTGGACCGGCCGCTGCGTTTTGCGGCGACGCCGCAACCCTGCAACTTCTGCCGCGAGAACTTTATTCTCGGCGCCGAGATGTATGGCGGACTTGGGACTGCATCCGCCTTTAGTTTGTCGGGCACGTCGCATTACGTTGCCCCGATCGCCGCCTGGCAGCTTCCGAATGGGGTCACGCTGTCCGTCTCGCCGGGCTTCGGCCTGAACGACAACAGCCACCGCTTCCTGCTGCGCTGGGGGATGTCTTACGAATTCAGCGGTTTCGGCCGCAAGCTAAGGAGCCTGTTCTAATGGGACGCCTGTTGATTTCCGCGCTGCTTCTTCTTGCTCTTGTTGCCGCCACCGCCGGCGCCGCTCGCGACTGGAGAACTGACGACCGCGGCGTGCTCATGGTCATTGCGAAGGCGCCAGTCAAGGCGCGTTCCCGGAAGAACCCGTACGAAGGCCAATCCGATGCGATCCTCGCCGGCGAGAAGCTCTTCAAGCAGCACTGCGCGGAATGCCATGGCGACGACGCGCGTGGACTTGGCCGCGCGGCCAACCTGCGTTTGTCACTCGTACAGAACGCGACGCCCGGCGAACTCGCCTGGTTGCTCCGCAACGGCAATCTGCCTGCGGGCATGCCGCCTTGGGCCGGGATTCCCGAGCAGCGCCGTTGGCAGATCATTGCCTACGTCAAATCCCTCGGCACACCGGCGCAATGATCTTCGCGCCAATCCTGGGTCCCGATCCAACGAGATTCTGCGCCCTCCGCGCCCCTCTCACCGAAGGCCACCATTAGCCGCGCAAATCGGAAGTGCGCCGACCATTGCTGTTACAATGGAGGCGCGGAGATGCCTGCGACGCAGGTGACGTTGCGAAAGCCTTTTGAACCAACACTGGATCCCAGGGTGCCCGCGTCGTCCTGCCGTTGTGCATGCCTCGGACGGCTTGCCGTCCCGGGGAAGCCTGAAAGCAGGCGCAGGGCTCCCACTTATTTGTGGGGTTCAGGGCCTAGCACCGCACGGCGAAGTGGACCGCTCCGTTCTAGAGTGAGGCAACCGCCTGTACTCTGTCATCCCGAGTGGCGCGAGAGGATTTCTCTTCGCCCTTTGAGGAGAGTCTCAACAAATTGAGAATACTTTTCATCGGCGACATCGTCGGCTCGCCCGGCCGCAAGATCGTGCACGATCGGCTCGCGGATATCCTCGCCCAGCGGCAGGTCGACCTCTGCATCGCCAATGGCGAAAACTCCGCCTCCGGCTTCGGCATCACGCCGCGAATTGTGGAGGAGTTTTTCGCCGCCGGCGTTGACGTCATCACCAGCGGCAACCACATCTGGAAGCGCCGGGAAATCATCGAGTATTTCCCGGAGCAACCGCGCCTACTCCGCCCCGCAAATTTTCCAAGCGGCTCGCCCGGCGCCGGGCTTTACGTCGGCCGCGCTAAGAACGGCACGGATTACGCTGTCCTGGACCTCCAGGGCCGTACCTTCATGGCGCCGATCGATGATCCTTTTCGCACGGCCCTGCACGAGCTCGCCAAAGTCCCTCCCGCCGTCAAAGTGATCTTCGTGGACATGCACGCCGAAGCCACCTCCGAAAAGGTCGCCATGGGCTGGTACCTCGACGGCAAAGTTTCCGCCGTCGTCGGAACACACACCCACGTCGCCACGGCCGATTTCCGCGTCCTTCCCGGCGGCACGGCCTACATCACCGATGTCGGCATGACCGGCCCGCACGATTCCGTCATCGGCATGGAGAAGCAGGCCATCCTCGAGCACTTTCTCAATCTCACAATGCCCACACGCTTCGTCGTCGCCGAAGGCGACATTCAGATGAACTCCGTGCTCGTCGACGTCGACGAATCGACCGGTCACGCCCGCTCGATCGAGCGCCTCAACTTTCGCCTCGATTAGCGCGAGCGCGCAAGCAACGGCGGCGTGCCGCCGCGCATCTGGTCAATTGCAAAACGAAAAATCTCCCAGCCATGCTTCGCCGCAGACAACTCGGCGTGTCGCTCGCCGTTCTCGCGGCCGGTTGGACGCTCTCCCCGGCCGCGCCCCAGGATCAAGGCCATGTCGAGCCGATTTTTGCCCGCGCGCGCGTGTTTTCCGGAGTCGGTCCCGGAGTTGCCGCCCTCAAGCGCGATTCCGCCGGGCGTTACTTCGTGCTCGCCGCCCCCGCGAACACCATCGCAATCTATGGCTTCGATGGCGCGCGCCTCGGCCAGATTCCCAACGCGAATTCGCGCGGCGCCAAAATCTCCTACGCGCAGGACCTCGATCTCGACGCCGCCGGGCGCATCTTCGTCGCCGACCGCGGCGCGAACGCGGTCAAGGTTTTCAACCCCGATGGTTCGCTCGCCGCGACGGTGCGCGTCGCCGGCCCGATGTCGCTCGCGGCGCTTTCGGGCGATGAGTTTGCCGTTGCCACCCTGCCGTCCGACCGCTTGGTGAGCATCTTCAACCTCCAGGGGAAGCTCGTCCGCAGTTTCGGCGATTTCTCGGACGTGCCCGAGGGCGGGGATGCGAACTCGCTGCCGCTCAGCCGCGGCCGCCTCTATGGTGATACGGCCGGGCACATCTATTTCGCGTTTACCGCCAGCCCCGATCTGGACATCCGGAAATACGACCGCTTCGGCTTCGCCGCCTCGGAGATCTCCGTCCCTTCCTCATGGTTCACGGCCCAGCCGCAGGGCCAGCTTTCGAACACCATCACGATTGAAAAGAATGGCCCGCCCGCTCCGGCCAGGCTCATCATCGGCGCGATCGCAGTCGATCCCGAAACGCAGCGAATTTGGGCCGCGATCGAAGACGAATTGATCGAGTTCGACAAGGACGGCAACCGGCGCGCCGCCTACCGCACTGCAACAGCCGATGGCGCGCGCATCGAGCCGAGCGCAATCCTGGTCGAATCCCGCCGCATCCTGGTCGCCGACGATCCGCTCGGCGTCTTCGATTTCGCGCGCCCCGATAAGCAACTGGACAAGCAACTACCGGTGGCTTCGCAACGCTGAGGCGGCTCGTTTTTCGCGGGCGGCATCAAAAAAACATCTCCGTCACGTGTGAATTTCCCACATCATCCCGCCCGCGTTGCGCTGTTGAAATCCGGCGCGACCGGCGTTGGCACGCAAACGCGGGAAACCCCAAAAATCGAGCCGCGTGCATGGATTCCCCGCGAAATCAACAGGAAATCCACGTTGTGGAAAAACTGTGAATTCCGTGTGGAGGCGCGCGGATAACTTCGCTCAGTTTTCTCTTGCCCCAAGCGTTCTGTTTAGGCAGAATCCCGCCTCGCGCATCTGCTGCGGTCGCAATCGAGCGCGAGCACTCTTCGACATGCCGCAGGAGCGGGGCGCGACCTGTGGCATCGAGCCCGATCGAATAACCAATCCATACGCCTCCTCGCGCGGGGGGACGGGTTTCCACAGCATTTCCACATCGGTGGAAATTGCTCGGGGTGGTCTTTTTACGATGAATCTTTGGGATAAAGTCCTCCAGCACACGGAGCGGCGCGTTAACCCTCACAGTTTCGCAACGTGGTTTCGTCCCACGCGGCAGGAACGCATGGAGGAAAACCGGCTCGTCGTCCGGGTACCCACGCGCCTGTTTTCCAAGCGTCTCAAACAGACTTACGGTGAGCTTCTCCAGGCCGTGCTCACGGAAATTGGCCGGCCGGACATGGCGCTCGAGTTCGTTTCCATCGAAGCGGATCCCCCGCCGGCCAGTGCGCCGCCGGTCGCGCAGGCGCGGCTCGATTTCGACTCCTCAAATCAACAGCTCAACCCGCGCTACACGTTCGACACGTTCATCGTTGGCGCCTCGAACCAGTTCGCGCACGCCGCGGCGCTTGCCGTGGCCGAGCAGCCGTCGAAATCCTACAACCCGCTTTTCCTTTACGGTGGTGTGGGGCTGGGCAAGACACACCTCATGCAGGCCATCGGCCACGAGCTCAGGCGGCGCAGTCCGGCGATCCGCCTTACCTACATTAGCGCGGAGAAATTCACGAACGAGGTTATTGCGTCAATCCGCTTCGAGCGTATGCCGGCTTTTCGCGACCGCTTCCGGAACATGGACGTTCTCATGGTCGACGATATCCAGTTCATCGCCCGTGCCGAGCGCACTCAGGAGGAGTTCTTTCACACTTTCAACGCACTCTACGACCAGCAAAAGCAGATCGTGATCTCCTCCGACTGCCCGCCCAAGGACATCTCCTCGATCGAAGAGCGGCTCCGTTCGCGTTTTGAATGGGGCCTCATCGCCGACATCCAGCTGCCCGATCTCGAAACGAAGATCGCCATTCTCCAGAAAAAGGCGGATAGCGAGCACGTTCAACTGCCGGATGATGTGGCGCAGTTTATCGCCCGCTCGATCAAGTCGAACATCCGAGAGCTCGAGGGCGCGCTGATTCGCCTGATGGCCTATGCCTCGCTTACCGGCATCGAGATCAATCTCTCGACCGCCCAGCAGGTGCTCAAGAACGTCATCGAGACGGCGGAGAAGAAAGTGACGATCGAGCAGATTCAGAAGCGCGTCGGCGAGCATTTTGGCCTCCGCGCGCAGGATCTGAAGGTCCGCAGCAACTCGAAGGTGATCGCCTTCCCGAGGCAGGTGGCGATGTTCCTCGTGAAGCAGCTTACGTCTGCCTCGCTGCCGGAAATTGGAAAGCAGTTTGGTGGCAAGCACCATACCACCGTGCTGCACTCAATCCACAAGATTGACGCGCTGCGTCAGGTTGACAAGGACTTGAACAAGACACTTAACAAGCTACTCGATTCGTTCGGCTAGGGTTGGGAGTCCGAAGCCCGGCCGGGCTTCGGATTAGTTGTGGACGGCCTGTGGAAGCCTGTGGAACGCTTCTGTTGCCGTCGCCCGGTCGAGATTTTTTCATCCGAGCCGCTCGGTTTTCCACAAGACACACGATCGCGCAAAGCTATTTCGCTTCGCCGGTTGTAGGGTTTTCCGCAGCTTCCACAAGTGCGGCGGCGACTACGGTTTTCATATATCTCTTATTTTTGATAGAAAAGAAGTACAGTAGCCGCAGCGAGTTTGAGTTTTGACGGCCACGGCGGAACGCGAGGACTGCAACGAGATGGAATTCAGCGTAAAGAAGTTCGACCTACTCGAGGAGCTTGATCTCACGCAAGGTGTCGTCGAACGCAAGACGACGATCCCAATCCTCTCGAATCTGTTGTGCGAAGCCAAAGGCAATCGCCTGTCGATCACTGCTACCGACCTTGAACTCAGCATCCGTACGTCCTGTGAAGCCAAGGTGAAGAAAGAAGGCGCGGGCACAATCGCGGCCAAGAAACTTCTCGATCTCGTGCGCCTGCTGCCGGACGAGGAGATTCGTTTCAAGCTCCTTGAAAACCACTGGGTCCAGGTTACATGCGACCGCAAGAGTTACAAACTCGTCGGAATGTCCAAGGACAATTTTCCGGCGCTGCCAAATTTCCCGCATGCGCTTGTAAAAATCCCCGCCGAGCTGCTGGCAAGCCTGATTGCGAAAACCACATTTGCGATCTCGCTCGAAGAGTCTCGCTATACGCTGAACGGTGCGCTGCTCGTGCTCAAGCCCGGGTCGGTCACCATGGTTGCCACCGACGGCCACCGTCTCGCGATGGTCGAGATCGATCACAAACTCGAAGGCCTTCAGACTGAAACGCGCGTGCTCGTGCCCAAGAAAGCCATGAGCGAGGTCCAGCGCCTCGCCGCGGAGTCCGGCGACGACGCTCTCGTCGAATTCGCGCAGGACGAAAGCCACCTCTTCTTCCAGTTTGGCCGCCGCTTGCTCACCTGCCGCAAACTCACCGGCCAATTCCCGAATTACGAGGCTGTGCTCCCGCGGGACTCCAACAAAACCCTTGTTCTCGAGCGCGGCGAGTTGCAGGACGCGCTCCGCCGGGTCTCGCAGCTTGCGGATCAGCGCTCGCGCGCCGTGAAGTTCATGTTCGCGAAGGAAGGCGTCGAGATTTCCGCGTCGAGCCCCGAATACGGCGAAGCCAAGGAGGCCATCGAGAAGGAATTCAAGGGCGAGCCGATGTCCATCGGCTTCAACGCGCAATATCTCCTCGATTTTCTCGCTGCCGCCGCGGATGGCCCCATCAGTTTCGAGCTGAAAGACGAGCAGTCCGCCGGCCAGCTCCGTCCCCTTGGCGACGAATCCGTCCGCTACCGCTACGTCGTCATGCCCATGCGCATCTGACCGAAAGAGGTGCGAAACAGCGGGAAAACACAGCTTTCTTCCCTCCTCACCTTGGACAATTTTCGATGGCCACGCAATTCTTCTAACGTACAGTAAAAAATAGGCTTACATGCGCACGACGCCGACAGAATCGCCTTGTGAAATCACGCCCGTCTCTAGTAAAATTGTATTGTTCGATTTCTTGTTGAACGGCACTTTGTAGGGCAACATAGGCTTCGCCGCGTCCTCCCGAGATTTCGGAACGGGACGGGATGGAGCCGGAAAAACCCTTCGAGTCCCAGCTCGATCACGTAGCGTGAGAGCGGGGCCAATGGGCAAGGCAAGTGTCGGGCACATCCGCACGACCGCCTTCCCCGAGCACGATCCAGCATTCGCAGCGCGCAACTCTGAGGAGACTCGCGATCCATGGGTGACAAGGAAACTCCGGTCGCAAAGGGCCCTGGGCACAAGTACGACGCGACTTCGATCAAAGTTCTCGGTGGTCTCGAAGCCGTCCGCAAGCGCCCCGCGATGTACATCGGCTCGACCGGCGAACTCGGCCTCCACCATCTCGTCTGGGAAGTTGTCGATAACTCCGTAGACGAAGCCATGGCCGGCTACTGCGACGAGATCAACGTCGTCGTGCACGACGACAACAGCGTCACCGTCGTCGACAACGGCCGCGGCATTCCCGTCGACATGCACGCCACCGAAAAGAAGCCTGCCGCCGAAGTCGTTCTCACCGTCCTGCACGCCGGCGGAAAATTCGATAGCGACACCTACAAAGTGTCCGGCGGCCTCCACGGCGTCGGCGTCTCCGTCGTCAATGCGCTTTCCGACTGGCTCGACCTCGAAATCTGGCGCGACGGTGAAGTCTGGGAACAGTCCTATGAAAAGGGCGTCCCCACTTCGAAGCTCAAGGCCTCCGGCAAAACGAAGAAGACCGGCACGAAAATCACCTTCCACGCCGACCCCTCGATCTTCACGACCGTCGATTACAGCTTCGACACGCTCTCGCAGCGCCTTCGCGAGCTCGCCTTCCTGAACAAAGGCCTGAAAATCACGCTCGAGGACGAACGCTCCGGCAAGAAAGCCGAGTTCCGCTTCACCGGAGGCATCACCGAATTCGTCAAGCATCTCAATCGCGGCAAGGGCACCTTGCACGATTCGCCCATCTACATGGAGGGCAAGCGCGAGCAGGTCGACATGGAAATCGCGGTGCAATACAACGACAGCTATGCCGAAAACATTTTTGCCTTCGCCAATACGATCAACACCGTTGACGGCGGCACGCACCTCTCCGGCTTCCGCTCCGCGCTCACGCGCACCATCAACTACTATGCGAATTCGTTCGGCATGCTGAAAGAGCAGAAGGACGAAGTCTCGATCAATGGCGACGACGTACGCGAAGGCCTCGTCGCCGTCGTTTCCGTCAAGCTCCCGCAACCGCAGTTCGAAGGCCAGACCAAGGGCAAGCTCAATAGCGACATCAAAGGCCTCGTCGAATCGCTCGTGAACGAAAAGCTCGGCGAGTACTTCGACAAGCACTCCTCGATCGCGCGCAAAATCATCGGCAAGTGCATCGACGCAGCCCGCGCCCGCGAAGCCGCCCGCAAGGCTCGCGAGCTCACCCGCCGCAAATCGGCGCTCGATTCATCCGGACTGCCCGGCAAGCTCGCCGACTGCCAGGAGCGCGATCCCGCCCGCTGCGAACTTTTCATCGTCGAGGGCGAATCGGCCGGCGGCTCGGCCAAGGGCGGGCGCGACCGCCGCTACCAGGCCATCCTGCCGCTCAAGGGCAAGATCCTCAACGTCGAAAAGGCCCGCTACGACAAGATGCTCGGCCACGAGGAAATCCGCGCCATTATCACGGCGCTCGGCACCGGCATCGGCAAGGACGACTTCGACGCCTCGAAGCTCCGCTATCACAAAGTGATCCTCATGACCGATGCGGACGTCGACGGCAGCCACATCCGCACCCTGCTCCTCACGTTCTTCTTCCGCCACATGCGCGAGCTCATCGAAAAGGAGCACATCTACATCGCGCAGCCGCCGCTCTATCGCGTCAAGCGCGGCAAGATGGACCGCTACATTCGCGACGAGCGCGAATTCTCGCGCGAGCTGATGAAGCGCGCCACCGAAGAGCATGTCGTGAAAAGCAAGAGCGGCAAAACACTCGAAGGAGGTGATCTCACGCAGTTCCTGCTGAATATTCAGGAGTACGACCAGGTCGCCGCGAAGCTCGGCCGCCGCCTCCGCGAGCCGAAGCTCGTCGAGCTGCTCGCCGAAAGCGACCTCGATAAGAAAACCGACTTTGCGGACAAAAAGAAGCTTCAGGAGCTGATGAAGGCTATCGAAAAGGCCAAGCTCGAACTCGAAGCCAAGCTTGAATTCGACGAAGAGCACAGCCTTCACGAACTCGCTCTGAAGAACGGTGGGGAGCGCCGCGTCAACTGGGCCCTCGCCGCGTCGCCCGAGTACAAGCGCCTCCGCGCACTGCATCAGGCCATCGCGGAAAACGACAAGCCGCCCTTCACCATCACGCACAATGGCGACAAGGCCACGAAAGAAAGCGCGCTGCTGCTCCTGAATTACGTCCTCGAAGACGCCAAGAAAGACTTCACCATCACGCGCTTCAAGGGTCTCGGCGAAATGAACCCCGAGCAGCTCTGGGCCACCACGATGAACGCCGAAACGCGCACGCTCCTCAAAGTCCGCCTTGAGGATGCCGTTGCCGCCGAGGACATTTTCAGCACGTTGATGGGCGAAAACGTCGAACAGCGCCGCAAATTCATCGAGGAAAACGCCCTCGACGTCGTCAACCTCGATATTTAGCTGAGGGACTCCGTGACGAACCAACTCTCGCACTTCGCCAATATGATCCGGCGGCTCGCTAGCGTGCGCTCCGGCCTGTCGCGCAAAAGTCCACAGGCTCTCGCGCTTGCATTTCGGTTTTCGGCCGCTAACATGGATATGATGAATTTTGCGGCAAAATTCGGTGCAGGAAGCCGGCAGCCTGGCATGGGCGGGCACGGCGCCCTTGTGCTGTCTCTGCGCCTGCCACGGGCAAATTCTCACCTCAAACCTTTGCAATCTACCCGTCACTGGCTGCCGAGTATAAATCGCTGTAACTCATTGAAAACACACGACGGTGGTGCCTCTTACCCGTCAATGGAATCGGGGCATGTTTAGCCGTCTCACAAACCACGAAAGGGTCTAAATGGCGGACGAGCCAAACCAGTCAATCCTGACGCCGGTCGATATCGAATCGGAAATGAAGAAGTCGTACCTCGATTACGCCATGAGCGTAATCATCGGCCGCGCCCTGCCGGACGTGCGCGACGGCCTGAAGCCTGTCCATCGCCGCATCCTCTTCGGCATGTACGAACTCGGCCTCACCTCGACCAAGGCCTACCGCAAGTGCGCGAAGATCGTCGGCGAAGTCCTCGGCAAATTCCATCCGCACGGCGACTCGCCCGTCTACGACGCCCTAGTGCGCATGGCGCAGGATTTCAACATGCGCTACCCGCTCGTCGATGGCCAGGGCAACTACGGCTCCGTCGATGGCGATCCGCCCGCGGCCATGCGTTACACCGAGGCGCGCCTTTCGAAGATCGCCGAGGAAATGCTCGCGGACATCGAGAAGGAAACCGTCGATTTCGTTCCCAACTTCGATGAGAGCGAGCAAGAGCCGGTCGTTCTCCCCACGCGAATCCCGAACCTGCTCGTCAACGGTTCCTCCGGTATTGCCGTCGGCATGGCGACGAACATCCCGCCGCACAATCTGAAGGAAACCATCGAAGCCGCCATTTTGCTGATCGAGAATCCCGAAACCACGCTCAAGCAGGTGATGAAGATCGTCCCCGGCCCGGATTTTCCGACCGGCGGCTACATCTACGGCCGCGAGGGAATCCAGCAGGCGTATGAAAAGGGCCGCGGCTCGTTCCAGGTGCGTGCGAAGGCCGCCATCGAACAGCGCGGCAAGGACCGCCAGGATATCGTCATCACCGAACTGCCCTACCAGGTCAACAAGGCCCGGCTGATCGAACACATCGCCGAGCTGATCCAGAATAAGAAGATCGAAGGCATCGCCGACATCCGCGATGAATCCGACCGCGATGGCATGCGCATCGTTATCGAAATCAAGCGCGACGAAGAGCCGCAGATCATTCTGGCCCACCTCTTCAAGCACACGCAGATGCAGGAATCGTTCGGCATGATCCTGCTTGCGATCGTCGCTGGCCAGCCGCGCGAGCTGGGCCTGCTCGACCTGCTGCGCCTCTTCATCGAGCACCGCATCGACGTGGTCCGGCGCCGCACGCAGTACGACTTGCGCAAAGCCCAGGAGCGCGAGCACATCCTGCTCGGCTATCACATCGCGCTCGACTACATCGACGACGTCATCAAAATCATTCGCGGATCGTCCAGCCGCGCGAACGCCCGCGAGAACTTGCACGAATTCTTCGAGAACAAGTCGGTGCGCGTTCTGGTGGGCGGCAAGGAAGCCACGGTTCGTGGCGTGAAATTGGATGCCAAGAAATACGGCATCACGGTAGCTTCCTCCGGCGAAGGCCTCGGCCTCAGCTACATCCAGATCGACGCCATCCTCGAGCTGCAACTCCACCGCCTCACGCAGCTCTCCGTCGACGAAATCCTCAAGGAACTCGGGCAGGTCCGCGAGCGCATCGCCGAGCTGAAGGAAATTCTCGCGAGCGAGAAAAAGCTGAAAGCCGTAATCGTTGCCGAACTGCGCGAGGTCCTGAAGTCCTACGGCGACGAACGCCGCACCCAGATCGTCGACCGCGTCGAGGAGATCAAGCTCGAAGACCTGATCAAGGACGAGGAGATGGCGATCACCGTCAGCCACGCGGGTTACGTGAAACGCACCTCGGTCGAGACCTACCGCCATCAGTCGCGCGGCGGCAAGGGCCGCATCGGCGCGAAAACCCGCGAGGACGACTTCGTCGAGCACTTCTTCGTCGCCTCGGCGCACAGCTACATCTTGCTGTTCACGTCGAAGGGCCGCATCTACTGGCTGAAGGTTTACGAAATTCCCGAGGCCGCCGCGGCCACACGCGGAAAAGCGATCAACAATCTCGTGCGCTTCCAGGAGGGTGAAACCCTCAAGGCCATCGTCCCGGCGCGCAACCTCGAGGAAACCGGCCGTTACGTTTTCCTCGCCACGAAGAACGGCACCGTGAAGAAATCCGAGCTGGCGGAATTTTCAAATCCCCGGCCATCGGGCATCATCGCCATCAGTCTCGATTCCGACGATGAGCTCATCGGTGCGAAACTCACCGACGGCAAGCAGATGATTTTCCTCGCCAGCCGCGACGGCCAGGCCATCCTATTCCGCGAGACCGAAGTGCGCTCGATGGGCCGTGCTGCGGGCGGCGTCAACGGCATGGACCTGGCAAAGGGCGATTATGTCGTATCGATGGACGCCGCGCAGGTGGACTTCGGAATCATCCAGAAGGAATACAAGAAGGAGACGCAGGATCTCGACGAGCTTGAAAGCGACCAGATCCGCGAATCGCTCACCTCGCTGATGCTCACCGTCGCCGAAAAAGGTTACGGCAAGCGTACGCCGCTCGCCGAGTATCGCGTCACGTCGCGTGGCGGCAAGGGCGTCATCAACCTGAAATCCACCGATCGCAACGGCCCCGTTGTCGCGGCGCTCCAGGTCCGAGAGGATTCCGACGTCATGATCATCACGGGCCACGGCAAGGTGATCCGCGTCCACGCCGCCGAGATTCGCGAAGCCGGCCGCTCGACGCAGGGCGTCCGCCTGCTCCGCCTCGACGAAGGCGACCGCATCGCCGCTGCCGCCGCCATCCTCGAAGAGGAAGCCCCCGCCGAGCCGGAGAAGAAGTAGATGAGCCATCGAGAGCGGCTTGCGAATCTGCTGCGCGCGAAATCACTCGTGCGCGGCGAAATCACGCTGTCGTCCGGCAAGAAGAGCAACTACTACCTCGACTGCAAGCTCACCACTCTCGATCCCGAAGGCGCGCTTCTCACTGGCTATTGCGTACTCGAGCTGCTCGACGAGATGGCAATCAAGCCGGACGCCATCGGCGGCCTCAGCATGGGCGCCGATCCGCTGGTCACCGCGGCGGGAGTCGTCAGCGCAATCGAGAAGAAGCCTCTGCCCGGTTTCCTCGTTCGCAAGGAAGCGAAAAAGCACGGCCGCCAGAAGCAGATCGAAGGCCTCGAAAACCCCCGCGGCAAGAAAGTGGTGATCGTCGACGAGGTCTGCACTACCGGCGGCTCAACGCAGGAAGCCGTCGATGCCGCCGAACGCGAAGGCTGCCAGGTCGTCGCCGTGATCAGCCTGGTGGACCGCGAGGAGGGCGGCTCCGAAATGCTGCGCGAGAAATACAACTATCGCTCGATCTTCACCGCCCGCGAACTCCTGCAGGACGAAAGCGCATCGCCCGAAAAAGCGCGCTCTTCGTCAGCTCCGCGTTGACCTTATCCCTTCAAAATTTCTGATTGCGTCTTCGGAGACATCGCGAGTTTCGCGCGAACTTCTCGCGATGGGAACGTACTAGAATGATTCGCTGTTCATCTTGCTGAGGGGGAATGATGAAGCGTCTTGGTCACTTGCCGATGCCCAACCTGGCCTACCAGGATCCTATTTTCATGGAGAGCCTGCCGGCCCGGCCGCTGCGGATTCTGGCGGAGTACATCGACCCGATCAACCGCCTGCGCCGCGCGCGCGTGGGCGACACGATCGTGATGTTCGGCTCGGCGCGCATTCAGCCGCGCGAACGCGCGCTGGCCGCCCTGAAGAAGGTGCAGCGCGCAGCGCACGGCCGCCGCACCCACGAGTGGCGCACTAAGATCACGGCCGCGAAATCCATTGTCGAGATGTCGCGCTATTACGAAGAGGCGCGCGAGCTTTCGCGCCGCATCACGTCCTGGGCGATGACGCTCGGGCCGCATCCGAAGCGGTTCGTCATCTGCTCCGGCGGAGGGCCGGGGATCATGGAGGCGGCCAACCGCGGCGCGGTCGAAGCGGGCGGCTCGTCGATCGGGCTGAGCATCCAGCTCCCGCACGAGCAGCGGCCGAACCCCTACATCACGCCGGAGCTGAATTTCTGCTTCCACTACTTTTTCATGCGCAAGCTGTGGTTCGCGCAGATGGCCAAGGCGCTGATCGTCTTTCCCGGCGGCTTCGGAACGATGGATGAGCTCTGGGAGCTGCTCACGCTGCTGCAAACCGGAAAACTCTCTTCGCACCACCTGATTCTGATCTACGGGCGGCAATATTGGGACCAGGTGCTCAACTGGAAGCACATGGTCCGCAGCGGGACGATCAGCGAGGCGGATTACAATCTGCTTCAGTTTGCCGACAACGTGGACGAAGCCTTCGACCGCGTCCGGAAGGACATGGAAACCCACCACCTCGCCCTCGACGCCGACTAGCGCAAGTCCCGTGCTTTCAGCCGGATCGAGGTTGAGGCAACCAGCCGGGCCGCCGCGCCATCCCCTATGCAGGCAGCCATAGCAGTCGAAGCCACCCAGCGGGCCTCAGGGCTGCCGCGGAGGCTGGCCATGATAAGCAACATCATCAGCGAAGCTAAATTCCTTGCAATCGGTCTTCTGGGTTCCGTAATGCTTCTGGTGGGCGCTGGAACGGTTCGTGCCGACGACTGGTGCGCGAAACAGTTCCGGCACGAGCAGCGTGAATTGGACAAGGCCATCGCGCATCACGGCTTTTATAGCCGTCAGGCCGACCACGAACGCCGCGAGCTCGACCGGCTTCGCGACCAGTGCCGCTACCGCTAGCCCGCGCAGCAGTTGGTAGGGGGCGAGGTTACGGGGAAGGAGCGCTGCTCCTTCCCCGTTCTTGTTTCTCCGCCCGGGGGAAAAATCCGAGTTGGCACACACACTGGAATCCGGACTGCGAGAGCCCGAGGAACCGGTCCCAGCCGATTAGTTATTCGAGACTTCGAGGTCGGGCAAAAAGACGGCGTTGAACCGCCGCTGCTCGCCCTGGTCGTGCAGCATGACGATCGGCGAGATCCGCAGCGACTGCTTGCAGTTGCGGCACGTCGTCATCTCCCCGTGCAGGTCCTGCACGAACCCGTCGGTGAAGTGATACTCCGAACGCGCCCGGCGCGCGGCCTTCGTGCCGCGCGTCCCGCAGTGCGGACACGTGTACTCGACCAGATCTTCCAGCGGATCGCGGTTCAAAGCGGCCCAACCGGTATAACGAACGCCTACTGTCTCCAGCGAAGTGCGATGCATGATGACCACCTTTTATGACCCCAATTTGGGGTGTGGTTACCAAGTCTTAGACGCAGGACCGGCCGAAAGCGATGCATCTTTCATACTAGAAATCGGAGTGTTGTCGGAGAACGGCTTACGGACCCCCGGGAACCGGCGCGCGCCGGTGGTGTCTATCATCCCAAGAGATCGCGACCTCCAAAGTAATGCCCGCGGCGGTGGGGATGGCTTCCTAAGCCAGCCCTAGCCGCTCGCACGGTGGTTCCCGTTCTGCCCAATTGAACGGCGGAGGTTTGTCCATGAGCGATTTGGGAAACCTTTCGAATTGCATGCTGCTGTGGCCGCTGATTACGCCGGGCGTGCTGCCGCAACAGATGTTCGTTACACCATTGCCGCCGTACAGCGGTCCGCGAAACGCGACTTCGGCGCGTCCACATGCGGGAACGAATACTGCGCCGCGGCCGGCTGTACCGACGACCTTCGTCTTTCGTCCCCACGTAACGCAGCCACGTGCGCCTGAAACTGCCGGCGGGCCGCCGAGCCTAAGCGACATTCCCGCCGAAGGAACCGGCCCGGGGCCGGCGATTCCGGGTGGCTTGAGGGATGGCGCGCCGATCAGCATAGTTCCTCCCGAAACCCATCGCGGGCCGATCAAGGCCAGCGCAGGCGTGATGAGCGCGCTGCTCGTCCACCGCGCGCAGCCGGAATATCCGGCCATCGCGCGCGCGATGGGCCTTTCGGGCACGGTGGAGTTGCGCGCAATCATCGGAACGGACGGCGCGGTGCGGGAACTGGAGGTCGTCAGCGGGAATACGATTCTTGCGCAGGCCGCGATCGCGGCGGTGCAGCAGTGGCGCTACCAGCCGACGCGGCTCAACGGCGAGCCCGTCGAAGTGGAGACGCACATCACGGTGAATTTCGTAATGAAATAGGCTGGGCCGCGCAGGAACGGCTCGCTCGTCACAGCCCGGTCGGACCGTAGAAGCAAGCAGCCGTCCCCCACGGCTCAGGGCAGCGGTGGTGAGAAGAGGGTGGCGCTAGAACTTGAAAACGATTCCGGTCGAGAGACGCGCGTTGCTCTGCGTGTTTCCGAAGAAATGCGTCGGGAGGTAGTCGCCCTCGATCACGCGCCAGTAGATGCCGTGCACGAGCTCCGTATCGATGCCCCCGCCAATTGCCAAAGCGAACGACGTGTCAGAGAAGCCGCCGCCGCTGAGGTGGCCGGCGCCGATCAAGACGTGGGCAAACGGCGAAACGCGGCCGGGCCAGGAAACCTGCGGTCCGAACAGGAACGTGTGAACAGAGGAGCTGACCCCCGACGGTGAGCCGTAGTGGCCGTCAAAATCGGCCACGCCGCCCAGCCAATCGGAGAACTTGTACTGTCCGGCGACTTCCCAGCCGTTCACATTGAAGGATGGCGAATTGTCGATCCGCATGTAGGAATAGCCGCCGAAAAGCTCGGCCTTATCCTGGGCGTGCGTTGCGAGGGGAACCAGCGAAACCAGCAAAACCAACCCAAGCAAAAGAGACAATCTGCGTAACATAAAAGATCTCCTCCTCAGGAGAATGGGATTTGGCAAATCTTGCCCTCGCGCGGCGCGTGCAGCCGACGTTCCGGTGCCGGGAAAGGGAAATGCGCTCCGGCGGCTGGGATTATCCTTAGATGTGAGGTAGGCGGGCCGGGGTTAGCTAGATATCTCCAGATAACAATCTGCTTTTTCGGTTTTTAATATATGTAAATCAGTAGACCGAGCAACCCCCAATGGAAATAGGCAAGCTATCTATATGAAAAATAGCAGCTTATAGGTTCGTTCAGATGGGTGCAAACTTGCCGTACGGTTTCACAGGGGATGTGCTGACCGGTGCTTGGGTCTAGCGTTCAAAATGAAGAGGGGAGAAGTGATGATAAAACTAGGGCGTAGCGCCATCGCGATTTTCGCGCTGTTGGTGGGGCTCTTTTTCATTTCGGGGCGGATTCAAGCGCAAGGTATGGCTTCTCTGACCGGAACCATCAGCGACACCGCGGGCGCGGCGGTTCCGGGCGCGAGTGTCAAACTGCAGGACACGCGCACGGGAACCAACTACTTCGCGAAAACCGCCGGCGACGGCAGCTATCGGCTTGTGGACCTCCCACCGGGCCCCGGCTACGCGCTGACGGTCACGAAGGACGGCTTCCAGACTTTCGTGCTCAACAACCTTTATTTGCCCGTCGCCACACCGACGACCCAAGACGTCAGGCTGGAATTGGGCACTCTCTCACAGACGGTCGAGGTAACGGCCGAGGGCTCGGTCACGCTCAACACGACGGACGCCACGATTGGCCACAATTTGGACATGCACGCCGTGTCCAGCCTGCCCGACGAGTTCCGGGATGATCCCAGTGCCCTGTTGCGGCTTGAGGTTGGCGTGGTCAGCGCTGTGGTGAACAACGGGAGTGGAAAGTCGGCGAATCTCGATCCAAACCATACGCGCG
Organism: Candidatus Acidiferrales bacterium; assembly: GCA_049523255.1. GTDB lineage: Bacteria > Acidobacteriota > Terriglobia > Acidiferrales > UBA7541 > Palsa-295. The sequence goes on from JBEKNB010000004.1 coordinate 173,090, forward strand.
ACGGTTCGGTGGCCGGCGCGCGCGCCGACCAGAACAACATTATTGTGGACGGCATTGACGCCACAGATTTTGCGCTTGGTGGGGCTTTCACCACCGAAGCCGCCATTCCCGTTGAGGCAATTCAGGAGTTCAATACTCAAGTGGCCCAACCTTCGGCTGAATACGGCGGGCGCGGTGGAGCGCAGACCATTATCACGACCAAGAGCGGCACGAACACCTGGCACGGCTCCGCCTACGAATACAATCGAACGGCGGCCACCGAGGCCAACACTTTCTTCAATAATCAGGCCGACATTCCGAGGTTGGCCCTGGTCCGGAACCAGTTCGGGACAAACGTTGGCGGTCCGGTTCTGAAGGACAAGCTTTTTTTCTTCTTTGAGTACGACGGCAGGCGCGATGCTGAGGGACTATCCGAGCTTCAGATCGTACCCTTCCCGCACGTGGCGAAGGGCGAGATCGCTTATATCAACGACAGCGGCGGCGGTACCTGCCCAGACAGCAGCCGTTTGACCTCCGCCGATGTGAGCACACCTTGCGTGACAATCGCGCCTGCCGCGGAGGTGGCAGCATTCGATCCGTGCTCCACCGCCAATTGCTCCGGGGCCCCGGGTTTTGTGGCAGGGGGCCCGGCGCCTGTCCTGCTAAACGCCTTCGCACACCGCTATCCAGCTCCCAACGATTTCAACGTGGGAGACGGCCTCAACACGGCCGGGCTCCGCTTCAACGCACCAAATCCACTTACCGAAAACAGCTACCTGGGCCGCGTGGATTACAACCTAAGTAGCAGGAATAAGATTTTCGGCAGATTTAACCTGATCAACTCGAAGCAGGTCAACCTCAGCGGCGGTCTTCTCCCTATGCAATTTCCGGGCGATCCGCTGACAGCGCTCGAGACGGGGCGGAACCGTGCCTGGGTGGTCGGGGATACCTGGACGATTAGTTCGAATACCATCAATCAGTTCACCATTGGCGAAACTCGCGCGAATGTCCAGTACCCGATTTCGTTTAATGGAGCGGGCGCTTTCTACGAACTGAGCTTTTTTGGCAGTTTTGAAGGCGCCTCATTTGCAACGCCCTACGAGCGGCAAAGCGCGTCGGGGGACGTAGTCCCAGAGCCTACAGTCCGGGACGATGTCACCTGGATCCACGGCCAGCACACCTTCCAATTTGGCGGGGAATGGAACCCTGCGAAGGTTCGCAGCTCGCTTACCAACGACTTCGTTTTCGTTCAGGAGGGTCTCGGTGGCGCGGTCACTGGCCTCACGCCTGCTTACCGACCCAGCGATATCCTGCCGGATGCCACTGCCCAGAGCAATTGGGACAACTTTTTCATGGGCGACCTAGGCATTATTTGGAACTATCAAGCCGCCATCAATTATAACCGCGCCGGCACGGCGCTTCCTCCGGGATCATCGGCAAACCGGGACTGGCGCATCAACGAGCTTGCGGGCTACGCGCAGGACACCTGGAAGATCCGCAACGATCTGACTATTACGGCCGGAGTTCGGTACCAATACCAGCAGGCTCCCTATGAAGTGCATGGCACTGAAGCACAGTTCTTTAATACGAACGTCAATGCCATCGTGGCCGCTCGTGAGTCAAACGGTTTGAATGGTATTTCCGGCCCCACTGCGACACCACTACTCACATATCAACCGGCGGGGAAGGGAAACCCTGGAGGCGCACCGCTGTACAACGCTGACAAGCATGACTTTTCTCCGAGGATCGGCATGGCGTGGAATCCTTCGTTCACCGATGGCTTCCTGGGCAAGGCTTTTGGCGACAGAAAGACGGTGTTGCGAGCGGGGGGCGGGCTGATCTATGACGAGTCCGTCATATACGCCATAACGAACTACGAGGATCAATCTAACTATCTGTTTGGAAACACGGTTGCTGAGCAATTCAATACAGGCAACACAAATCTCACGAATGTGTTGGAAACCGACCCGCGCATGAATTCCCTGAGCGCGGCGCCGTTTCCGGTCGTGGCCCCGCCATTCACGACTCCGTTGACGCCCGCCGCGATCTTCAATGACGGGATTGATCCCCAATTGAAAACCCCGTACTCGATAGCCGCCAGCCTGGGATTGCAAAGGGAACTGCCCGGGGGATTTCAGCTCGAGGCCGATTATTACGGGCGGTTTGGCCGAAGGCTCATGCAGTTAGCCGACGTCTCGCAGGCGATGAACTTTACGGACCCGACATCCAAGCAGACCTTGGTCCAGGCGTTCACAACTTTGGAACAAGATTCTCGGCAAAACGGTGGCGCAGGCGTGCCTGTCGCCAACGTGCCCAACCAACCGTTCTTCGAGAATCAGATTAGTGCTGCGCTCGGCGGAAGCTGCCAATCGATAATCGGATCAAGCTGCACGGCCGCCGTCTACACCAGCCAGTTCGGGGCGCTGCAGCAGGGAGCCACGGGTGAAATCGTGGCCTCGCTCCCGTTTCCGCAAAACGTGGGCCTAACCCCTCAGTTCTACGTAGATGCCTTGATGGCAAACAAGGGTTTCTCTAACTACAACTCGCTGTTTTTGATTCTGCGGAAGCGGCTTTCCCACAACCTGCAGTTCGACTTCAACTACACTTTCTCCCATTCGATTGACAACGGCTCGACGGTTGCGAATGAGGACGGCAACTTCGAGTCGGGCGTCACGTCGGTTATGTGCGACGTCACCAACAACCGCGCCTGCCGGGGCAACTCGGAGTTCGACGCGACGCATCAGGTCAGTGCTGAGTTCGTGTACGACCTGCCTTTTGGCCGCGGCCAGTCATTCGGCCGGAATGTGGGCACTTTGCTAAACGAAGCCATCGGAGGCTGGCAAATATCCGGAATCGAGACGTGGCGCACGGGGCTGGCCTTTACCGCGAACAATACCGATGTGGCCACCTATGACACAGTGAGTCTGGCCGCGGATACCGGGATGATTTTCACGGGACCGAAATCCGCCGTCTCCTCCAACATCCATATCGATACGGCGAACAACAATGTGGTTCAGTTCTTTTCGAATCCGACGGCTGCCGCAGGAGCGTTTTCCCCCGTTACCGGTTTGCAGTCTGGCAGTCGGGATACGCTGCACGGCCCGCACTTCTCGAACCTGGATTTGGTCGTCTCCAAGAACTTCCCGATCGCCGGCGAGAGGTATAAGCTGCAATTTCGTGCCGAGGCCTACAACGTCTTCAATCACCCGAACTTCGGGCTGCCCGACACGGGCGTCATATCGGGCAGGTTTGGCGTAATCAGTGGCCTGGCAGGCACGGAGCCGTCGCGCGTGATGCAGTTCGCGCTCCGGTTCGACTTCTAGTCTCGCCCTAAAAACTAACCGAAGCAGCTTGAGGGCGTCCGCCGCGGCGGACGCCCTTTTTCTTTCTCCCGCGTCCAAAGCTCAGGCCGCCGCGCGGCAAAAACGTCACTTCAGTCGTGGAAAGATGCAACTTCCGTCCGCTGCGGCGCGTATGAGTATAATAGGCCAGCCGCGACCTCGAGCTGGGACAGCCGAACACAACCATGGCCGGGAAAACCTCAATGACGCTGAGCGAGGCGGTAAAGATCGCCACGGCGAGCCTTTGGGCGCACAAAATGCGCAGCGTGCTGACGCTGCTGGGCGTGGTGATCGGCGTGATGTCCGTGATCGCCGTCGTGAGCCTCGTGAACGGCCTGAACGACTACGTGGCCGAAAAGATCTTCAATCTGGGCGCGGACATCTTCATGGTCAATCGCGCGCCTTCGATCATTACGAACGTCGACCAATGGGAAGCGAGCCAGAAGCGCAGGAAATTCCACTTCGACGACTACGAGGCGATCCGCGACTACTGCAAGAGCTGCGTGGCCGTTGCCGCCAATACGGGCAAGGTCGGCCAGGTGAAATACGGCACGAACGATCTCTCCGATTCGAACATCATCGGATTTACGCACGAGATGCCGGAAGTCTTGAGCCGCGAACTCGCGGAGGGACGCTACTTTACGCGCCTCGACGTGGCGCGCAGCGCGCCTGTCTGCGACGTGGGATACGACATCGTGGATAAGCTGCTCCCCGGGTCGGATCCCGTCGGCAAAGAAATCCGCGTGGATACGGGCGAGTGCGAAATCATCGGTGTGGGGAAAAAGAGGGGCTCGGTGATGGGGCAGTCGCAGGACAACTGGGTGATCCTGCCGCTCACCACTTATCAAGCAATGTACAGCAGCGACGACTCGGTCCGCCTGTGGGTGAAAGCTGCCGGCACGAAGGCGCTCGATCCCACGATGGACGAGGTGAGGTTGCTCCTGCGCGCGCGCCGGCATGTGGCCTACCGCGATCCCGACGATTTTGTGATGGAGACGAACGCGTCGTTCCTTCAGCTCTGGGGCAGCCTCAGCAGCACGTTCTTCGGCGTGACGATCGGCATTGCCTCGATCTCGCTGATCGTGGGCGGCATCGTGATTATGAACATCATGCTCGTGTCGGTGACGGAGCGGACGCGCGAGATCGGCTTGCGGAAATCCTTGGGGGCGCGGCAGGCGGACATCCGGCTGCAATTCCTGATCGAATCGTCCACCATTGCGGCGATCGGGGGAGTGTGCGGTGTGGTGCTCGGAATCATACTGGCGAAAATCGTGAGCCTGACGACTTCGTTGCCCAGTTCGGTTCAAATCTGGTCGGTCCTGATGGGGTTGATCGTGGCGACGAGCGTGGGGCTCTTCTTCGGGGTTTACCCGGCGGCGAAAGCTGCACGGCTCGACCCGGTGGTTGCGCTGCGATCCGAGTAGGCAAAGAGGCACAGTGAACAAGACGCAGAGGTTGGGAGAACTTAAGGAGGCGCTGACGCTGGCATTCGACGTGTTGCGCCGCAACCGCCTCCGGTCGTTCCTCACCGTGCTGGGCATCGTGATCGGCGTGACCACGATCATTGTGATCGGCGCCGTCGTCAACGGGCTGAATACAAATGTGCTCGGCAACATACAGTCTCTCGGATCGAGCACGATCATCGTGTCCAGACTCTCGTGGGCAACCTTCGGGCGGCCGTCCATGGAGGTGCTTCAACGCAAGTATATTGAAGCGGAGTGGGCCGACGGCCTCGCGCTGCTGCCACATGTTGTGGCCGCAACCCCGGCAGGGCAGATAGCCAACTACGACGTTGGCGCGGGGGCGAGCGAGGTGCGGCGCGGCAATCTTCGTGCGAAAAACGTGATTCTCGAAGGGGACGGCCCGGAGGTAGCGCAGATCAGTAATTTCAATATGGCCCGAGGCCGCTTTTTCAACGCCACCGATGACGAGCATCACTCGATGGTCGTAGTTCTGGGCCACACTACCGCTAAAACGCTGTTTCCAAATGGGCAGGATCCGGTGGGACAGGAAGTGCTGCTAGAGGGTTACGTATTTGCAGTGATTGGTGTTTTGGAGGAGCAGAAGCAGGCATTGGGAACCGGGGACAATGCTCAGGACAATATCGCCTGCGTTCCGTTCTCGGTAATAATGAAGCTTCATCCGGAATTCAAGGATGTGATTTTGCTGGCCAAGGCAGATTCCACCGACGATCTTCCGCTGGCGGTGGACGAGGTACGGGGGTACATGCGTCGGGTGAGAAAGCTTCCGTCTAACAAGAAAGACGATTTCGAGATTATGACCACCGATACGTTCGTCCAAACCTGGAATGAGATTTCGAGCGGGATTTTCATCGTGATGCTGGCAGTCGGGTCCGTGGCGCTGCTGGTGGGCGGCATCGGCGTGATGAACATCATGCTCGTCAGCGTGACCGAGCGGACGCGCGAAATCGGTGTGCGCAAAGCGATCGGCGCGCGCCGCAGCAATATCCTGACGCAGTTTCTGCTGGAAGCCGTCGCGCTCGCGGCCGTTGGCGGCGCCATCGGAGTCCTGCTCGGCTCGAGCATCGTGCTTGGTGTGCGGCTGGCGTTTCCCTCATTCCCCGCCGCCGTGTCGTTCACCCTGGTAGCCCTCGGCGTGTCGGTCGCGAGTATGATCGGAGTTTTTTTCGGGGTGTATCCCGCCTGGAAGGCGGCGCGATTGAACCCTGTCGAAGCCCTTCGTTACGAATAGGGCAACCGCTAGGCTTTAGGCCTCAGGTGGCAGGTTGCAGGGAGGCTCGACGACAGGCGTGAAGCCGAAGATCGCAAGCTATCGTGACCCTTTCACCAACTCTGCAAGCGACTCCTCAAATGGCGCCCGCGCGACGCCGCGCTCCGTGATGATGGCGGTGATGAACCGCGCCGGCGTGACGTCGAAGGCCGGATGGGCCGCGCGGACTTTGGGCGAGATCGGCACGCCGGCAAGATGCGTCACTTCTTCGGCCGAGCGCTCTTCGATGGGAATTTGGTCGCCGGACGGAATCGAAAGGTCGAGGGTCGAAATCGGCGCTGCCACGTAAAACGGAACTTTGTTTTCGTGAGCGATCACGGCAATACCGTAGGTCCCGATTTTGTTCGCCGTGTCGCCGTTGCGCGCGATCCGGTCGGCGCCGACAACGACCGCCCCCACGCCTCCGGTCTTCAGAAAATGCCCCACCATATTGTCGGTGATAAGAGTCAGCGGAATGTGATCTTGATGCAGTTCCCAGGCGGTTAGCCTTGCGCCTTGCAGATAGGGACGCGTCTCGGGCACTAACACTTCGATCCGGTACCCGCCTTCAACAGCCATCCGAATCACGCCCAGCGCCGTGCCGATCCCGCCGGTCGCGAGCGCGCCGGCGTTGCACTGCGTCATCACGCGGCCGCTCTTCGGCATGAGCTCTGCGCCGAAGCGCCCGATGCGTTCGTCGGCCTCGCGGCGCTCCTGATGCACCTTCTGCGCCTCTTCGATGAGTGCGGTCTGGATGCCTGCAAGCCCTGCGGCCCCGTTCTTCTCCGCGGCGCGCGCGAGTTCATCGAAGCGGCGCTGGAACCGCTCGATGGCCCAGAATAGATCGACCGCCGTGGGCCGTGTGCGAGCGAGCGTTTCGCAGATGGTCGCGAATTCGGCGCGCAATTCCTCGAGTGTACTCGCTTTGGAATGCTCGACGCCGAGGGCCACGCCCATGGCCGCCGCGACTCCGATCGCCGGCGCCCCGCGAATAACCATGTCTTTGATCGCCTTGGCCAGCTCGCGGTAGTCGGTGTAGGTGTGGTAGACAACCTCGCCCGGCAATTTGCGCTGGTCGAGCAGGACGACGCCTTCGCTCGTCCATCGAATCGGTTCAACCGTGTGCAAAGAGATCAGTTCTCCATGGTTGGTGCGAGAAAGATGGCCATTCATTTTAACCGATTCCGTGCCCTTGGAAGGGCACTAGTGAATGTGCGGAATGCGGCGAGTCCCAGACGATGAAAGCAGGTCGGCGACGACGGGGAGAGCATTGTAGCTCGCGTGCAGGATGTAGCTCGCAACCACCGTTCGCGTGACCGCGCGTGCGAGCGTGAACAAGATACCCACAACCACGAGCAGTGCGATCTGCCACCATCCGCCCCACAATTGGCCGGCGTGCAGCAGGCCGAAGACTGCTCCGGTGATCATGATCCCTGCGCCCATACCCCAACTGCGCGCCACCACCGGATACAGATACCCGCGAAAAATTGTTTCCTCGACCACGGGCGCAACCAGCACCGCGGTCAGCATAAACAGGAGCGCAGCGCGCGGGTCCTGCAGCATCGTCTGGAGCGGCAAAGGGTGCTTCGGCGGAAAGAGAGGTTCCGCCAGCGCGACGCCCGCCGCCAATGCGAACCCGCCGAAAACCAGGCCGGCACACGCGATACCGCGCCGAATCCCGCCGGTTTCGAGCGGGCGCCAGCCGATCGTGCGCCAGAAGGATGAATGGAAGCGCACGCGCATTTGGGCGGCCAGATACGCCAGCAATCCCAGATCGAGCACGATCTGCGCCACCACGGACACCACGCTCAGCATGCCGGGAGACTTCCGCAAGTGCGCCTGCGTCACGCCGAAAACCCCAAGCGCCCTCACGACCAAGATTGCGGTCACCCAGGTTCCAACCACTGCCAGCACCGTAAGCAGTACGACGTCGAGCCAGTCCCACGGCACGCGAAAATCATCGGGCAGCGGCCGCTTCGTAGCCGCAGAAAGCTGCCCGGCCGGAAGGCGCACTTCCGGCGGGACGATATCGGCAGGCGGCGCGGGCTCGACGGATTGCAGGACCGGCTCCAAAGGCTCGGGAGTCTCCGGGGGCAGAGGATTATCGCGATCTTCGGTCATGGTCGTTCCGCGCAGCTCCCGTTCGATCTGGATTTCGTTCCGTCGAGCGCGCGGGCGAGAATCTGGCCCGTATAGGATCTTTTGACGCGCGCGACCTGTTCGGGCGAACCCTGCGCCACAACGCGTCCTCCGTCTTCGCCGCCCTCCGGGCCGAGATCGATGATCCAATCGGCCTGCTTGATCACGTCGAGGTGGTGCTCGATGACGAGCACCGTGTTGCCGAGCGAGACTAGCCGGTTGAGCACGTCGAGCAGCTTTTTCACATCGTCGAAGTGCAGACCGGTGGTCGGCTCGTCCAGGATGTAGAACGTGCGACCGGTCTGGCGCCGCGAAAGCTCGCGCGCGAGCTTCGTGCGCTGCGCTTCGCCGCCCGAGAGCGTGGTTGCCGACTGCCCGAGCTGCACGTAGCCGAGACCGACATCGACCAGGGTTTGCAGCTTCTGCTGGATCGCGGGGATGTTTTCGAGCGCCTTCAGGGCCTCCTCGATGGGGAGATCGAGGAGATCGGAAATCGAGAGTCCCTTGTAACGCACGGCGAGCGTTTCGGCGTTGTAGCGCTTGCCGCGGCAGACCTCGCACGTGACGTACACATCCGGCAGAAAATTCATCTCGATGCGGCGCTGGCCGTCGCCCTGGCAGGCCTCGCAGCGGCCGCCCTTCACGTTGAAGCTGAAGCGTCCCGGCTTGTAGCCTCGCTCGCGCGATTCGGGCAGCATGGCGAAGAGCTCGCGGATCGGCGCAAAGACGCCGGTGTATGTAGCCGGGTTCGAGCGCGGCGTGCGGCCGATCGGCGCCTGGTCGATTTGAACCACTTTGTCGATGTGCTCGATGCCGAGAATCGCGCGATGCGCGCCGGGTTTTTCCATGGAGCGATAGAGCTTGGCGGCGAGCGCGCGATAGAGAATATCGTTTACCAGCGTGGACTTTCCCGAGCCAGAAACGCCTGTGACAACCGTCAAGAGTCCCAGCGGAAAGGCGACATCGATGTTCTTCAGGTTGTTGCCGTGCGCGCCGAAGACCGTAAGCGATTTCCCGTTCGGGCTGCGGCGCGTCGTGGGAATGGGAATCTTCACCTGCCCGGAGAGATACTGCCCGGTCAGCGAAGCAGGATTCGCCGCGATTTCGTCGGGGGTACCGGACGCCACAAGGTATCCGCCGGCCTTGCCCGCCCCCGGACCGAGGTCGACAACATAATTGGCCCGGCGGATCGTTTCTTCGTCGTGCTCGACGACGAGAACGGTGTTTCCGAGGTCGCGCAGCGTCTCGAGCGTGCTAAGCAGGCGGCCGTTGTCGCGAGCGTGAAGGCCGATCGAGGGCTCGTCCAGCACGTAGAGCACGCCGCGCAGACGCGAGCCGATCTGCGTCGCGAGGCGAATCCGCTGTGCCTCGCCCCCCGAAAGCGTTGCGGCCGAGCGGTCGAGCGTCAGATAGCCCAGGCCGACCGCCAGCAGGAAATCGACCCGTTCGGCGATTTCGGTGAGCGGCCGCCCCGCGATCTTACGTTGCCGCAGCGTGAGCCGTTCCCGAATCTTGTCCACCGCCGCGCGGGCCTCGGTGAGCGGCAGCGACGTAAAGTCCGCGATGGAGAGCCCTGCGATTTTCACCGCGAGGCTTTCCGGGCGCAGCCGCCGTTCGTTGCAGGACGTGCACGGGGCAGGAGACATGTACTGCGTAAGCCACTCGCGGTACGTATCGGAATTCGATTCCGCGAGACTGCTTTCGAGGTGCCCCAGAACTCCCTGGAAGTTCAGGCCCTTGCTCGGGCCGCCGTTCGCGGGATTGCCGCGCAGAATCAGGTTCTGCACCTTGCGCGAGAGATTCTCGAACGGCACATCGAGATCGAAGCCGTACGCGGTCGCGGCGATTCGCATGGTTCGCTGAAGGAACGCCGAACCGGAACCCGGCCCGAGGCCGCCCTCGAACAGCGGTTTCGTCCAGTCCACGATCACCTTCGCCGGATCGAAGTCGTATTTTGAGCCGAGCCCGTGGCATTCGGGGCAGGCGCCGTACGGCGAATTGAAGCTGAATGATCGCGGTTCGAGCTGCGGCACGGACACCCCGCAATCCGGGCACGCCAATTTTTCGGAGTAGACGTGTTCCTTGCCGCCCACCACGGCGATCGTCACGAGCCCGCCCGTCAGCTTCAGCGCGGTTTCGATCGACTGTTCGAGGCGCCGCGCGATGCCATTTTTCAGCAGCAGGCGGTCCACCACGATTTCGATCGTGTGATTCTTCCGGCGGTCGAGCGGCTGCGGCTCGTCGAGATTCACGAGTTCGCCATCCACGCGCGCGCGACTGTAGCCTTCCTTCGCGTACTTCTCGAGTTCCTTTTTGTATTCGCCCTTGCGCCCGCGCACCACCGGCGCGAGGACCATGATGCGGTCCTCGGGCTTAAGCGCCGTCACCGCCTGCACGATCTGCTCGGTCGATTGCCGCGCGATTGCCTTGCCGCATTTCGGGCAGTGCGGAGTTCCAATGGCGCTGTAGACCACGCGCAGGTAATCGTAGATTTCTGTGATCGTGCCGACCGTCGAGCGCGGCGATCGCGTGGTCGTCTTCTGCTCGATCGCGATCGAAGGCGAAAGCCCCTCGACCGAATCCACGTCGGGCCGCTCCATCTGGTCGAGGAACTGCCGCGCGTACGCCGAAAGCGATTCGACGTAGCGCCGCTGGCCCTCGGCGTACAGCGTGTCGAAGGCCAGCGACGATTTGCCCGATCCCGACAACCCCGTGATCACCGTCAGCGTATTGCGCGGAATTTCCAGGCTGATGTTTTTGAGGTTGTGCTGCCGGGCGCCGCGAATGATGATTTTCTTCAGACCCATCGCAGGAGTGGCTCTCTACAGGGAGCCCCGCTCTACACTGGGTAGAATGGGCCCAGTGTAATCCTTCAACATAGCAAGAGCGCCCCAGGCGGTCAAGGAAGGCAGTGGAGTGGAAGAGCCTACTCACATCGTATCCCCCTAACGAAGTTGAAGTGCATCAGTCCGAAGCGGTGGGAAGAACTCGCCGCCCGGCGGAGGGGGGAGGAGCCGGGCGGCGCGCGCCGCTAAAA
>JBEKNB010000005.1:0-181972 GCA_049523255.1 Candidatus Acidiferrales bacterium
CGATCTGCCACTTCTCTTCGGGGGTCCGATCTACGCGTGGTTTCCTGCCCATGTTGCCTCCTGTTTGGAGGCCCTGATCTTACCTAACTGAGGTGTCCGGTTTTAGCGGGGAGCACTACAGAGTCCACGCTTATAGTTCCAGGCACGTTTTATTTTTTAGATGCCGAAGACCTAGAATCTAAGCTATCGAATGCACTGAAGAACGGCGAAGATAAACAGCTGCCATGCCGCATTTTTATCGCCGTTCACAATTCAGAAAAAAAGACAATTAGATGCTCTTTGTGGGCAAGGAAAAAGAATGACGCGATAACGATAGATACGCGAATAATGGACATTGTTGACGGCTGGATGACCGAGGAAACAAATTAGTGATGTCTTGGCGGGTGGCGCACGCTGCGCTGCGTCTCCGCGCGCCGCCAATTTCCCTCGCGCATGAGCAGGTCACACCTGAGTCGGTCCGAGCCACGAATGACATTTGAGGGGTACCACACCCTTCCTTTTCGCAGAAGGGTGCGTCTGTTACCACTCTACATTGCGAGGGAGGCGACGTCAGAGAGGCGGCCGACGGCGCACAGGACGAGATCGGCGAGCGCGCGGATCAAGAGCGGCGAATCGTTGAGCGCGGCATCATGTGGAAATCGCCGATGCCGAGCGATTCGGCACGCCCGTTCCCTTCAAAGGCAAAGACGCCCGCCTGAAGGCGGCCGCTACGAGGGCAAGAACCGGATGCCGCGCTGAAGGCTGCGGCCCCGCGGAATCGCCCGGGGCGCGCACGTCCCAAGAAAGAATGCCGGGCTGAAGGACCCGGCGCTACGTCGAAACCTTAGCCGCGCTCAGTTCGAAGCGGAGGGCGAAGAAGCGGCTTTCGCGGCGGCGGGGTGCGCCGCCCATGCGATTGCGATGTCGAGCTCGTCGTATCCGAAGCTCTTCACCTCAGCCTTAATGAAATGTCCGCCGATCTCGGGGGCGAGGCTGGCCAGCTTACTATCCGCGGCAAACGCTATCCTCTTGACCTCCCGATGATGATCGCGGACGAATCGCAGGTGCCGAAGCAAGCTCCCAAAATTCTCCCAGCCGGGAAATTCGCGGACGTGGATCACCAGCCCTTGCAAGTAACCATGCGCTTCGATCCAGTTATCGGCGGTGAACGCCACAGCGTCGAAATCCTGCGCGCGCAGGGCCTGCTTGGCCTCGACTACAATCACGCCGGACTCGGGAAGGAGACGATGAGAAACAGCGGCGCTTTCCGGAAGCGAGCTCAGCCAGGCGATGGCCTTGTCAAGCTCTTGATTGCCGAACACCCGCACAGGACACGGCATGAAGAACCCGACAACGCGCGTCGACTCGCGAATCCAACCCGCGTCCGTGACGACGGCGCAGCCGTCGAAGAGCCGCAGGGAATGAAAGCCGATTTTTGCGTCTTCCCACGCAGCGCCGGGACTGAAGGCCTCGAACTCCGGCCCCAACTGATACAGAAATCGAATGCGACGTCCCTCGCGCCGCGCTTCATCGATGAGCGGCACGAAGACACGCTCGTAATCTTCCTTCGATATCTTTCCGACGGCCTTTACACCATCGATTCCATTCGGGAGATCCTTCATTTTTTCGAGCATGTGTCCTCCTTTTCATTCGCGGGGGCGTCGAGTTGAGAGGCACGGCGCACTTCGTTTCTCTCAGAAACGTCCGGCCGTCGCCCCTCTAGAGCGCGAGGGAGGCGACGCCGGAGCGGCGGCCGACGGCGCGCAGGACCAGATCGGCGAGCGCGCGGATCAAAAGCGGCGAGTCGTTGAGCGCGGGCATCATGTGGTAGTCGTGGATGCCGAGCGACTCGGCCTGCTCGCGCGCCTCGATGTTGATCTCGTGCAGCGTCTCGATGTGCTCGGTGAGGAAGGAAATCGGGATCACGAGCATCCGGCGAACTCCCTCACTCGCCAGCTTCTCGATGGTGCCCGTCAGCGACGGCTGGAGCCATTTCTGCGGCCCGACTTTGCTCTGGAAGCAGAGGACGTGCGGGTTCCGCCAGGCTCCGAGTTCGCGAACCAGCCGGACGGTCGCCTCGATCTGCTGCGGATAGGGATCGCCCTTCTCGACCAGCGCCATCGGCAGGCCGTGCGCGCTGAAGACGAGGTGAACCTCCTCAGGCCGGGGGAGCTGCCGCAGAACGCTGTTCGCGCGCTCGACGATTCCCGCAATGTAATCCGGGTGATCGAAAAAATGGTCGACCAGATGAACCGGGACCTTGGGCTTGTACAGACGATTCCATTCCTTCAGGCTGCTGCCGGTCGTCGCGAAAGAGTAGTGCGGATAAAGAGGAAGCAGCACCAGCTCGTCAAATGGCGCGCTTTCGAGCGCCGCGATCGCCTCTTCGGTGTCCGGATGCCAGTAGCGCATGGCGACGATCGTGCGCACCGGAAGGTGAGGCCGCAGCGCCGCTTCGAGCGCCCTCGCCTGCTGCTCCGTCAATCGCCGGATCGGCGAACCGCCGCCGATTTCGGCGTATTTCAGGCGGACGGTCTTCGAGCGCGTGGTCGAGATCAGCTTGGCGAGCGGCTTGCGCGCGAGAAACGAGCCGGGAAAATTAATGATGTCGGGATCGCGGAAAAGATTGTAGAGAAACGGCTCGACGGCGGCCTGCGAATCCGGGCCGCCCAGTTGAAACAAAACCACCGCGATGTTTTTTCCTTCGGCCATGTTCTTCCTTACAGAAGGATAAGATGCCACAAAGCAAGCAAAGGACGCCACGGAAAGTGTCGGGCTGACTCATATTGACGCCCCAATCGAATCTGTCTACATTCGTATCGTGCCCGTCAAGAAGATACAGGTCGGCCAGGTTTGGAAAAAAGACGAGGGCGGAGAGTCCTTCCTGGTGACGAAGATCTACAACGAAGCGCTCGCCACCTACGCCCTGCTCCGCAAGACCGGGGCGGAAGGCGAGCGGCCCGTCCGCGTCAAGGTGTCGAAAACGGGCACCGTGGCCGAGCTTCCCGGATTCACATATATGCAGGACTCCGGCAACTTTTAGAACCGGACGATCACGCCCAAATTTGCGCAGGTTTGCGTACCCGATTCGCTGAAGCTGGTTTAGAATGGGTTTCGCATGGCTTCTTCAGGTTCTCCAGATTTCGTTCACCTGCACCTTCATACGGACTACTCTCTTCTCGATGGCGCTTGCGAAATCGGCGAGCTGACCGAAGAAGCAGCGCGCCGTGGAATGAAGGCCGTGGCCGTCACGGACCACGGTAACCTCTTTGCCGCCGCGAACTTCTACCATAAGGCCACGACCCACGGCGTAAAGCCGATCATCGGCTGCGAGGTCTACGTCGCGCCGGACAACCACAAAAATCGCGGCGCCGAGGCCGAGCGGTCGAACCATCTTGTCCTTTTGTGCGAAAACGAAGAGGGCTACCGGAACCTGATCCAGCTCGTCTCGACCGGCTTCCTCGACGGCTTCTACTATAAGCCGCGCGTGGATCACGAACTGCTCGCGCAGCACAACAAAGGACTGATCGCGCTGTCCGCCTGCCTGCGCGGCGAAGTGGCCGATGCGCTGCTTTCCGAAAAATACGAGCAGGCGCGGACGAACGCCTACCGCTTGCGCGACATTTTCGGGAAAGGCAATTTTTTCCTCGAGGTACAGGACCAGGGACTGGAAGTCGAAACGCGAATCAACCGCGACCTAGTGCGCCTGTCGAAGGAAACCGGCATTCCGCTGGTGGCGACGAACGACTGCCACTACCTGACCCGCTCGGACGCTCACGCCCAAGAAGTGCTGATGTGCATCCAGACCGGCAAGACGCTGAGCGACGCCCAGCGGATGAAGTTCGCGACCGACCAATTCTATTTCAAGACGGCGGAGGAGATGGCGCAGGTCTTCCGCGAACTGCCCGACGCGGTCTCCCGCACCGTGGCGATCGCCGATCGCTGCAACCTGAAGATCGAGCGCGTCGGCAATCCGTTCCCCGAATTCAAGGTTCCCGAGGGCCACACGACCGACTCGTATTTCGAGCGAGTCGTTCGCGAGGGTCTCGCGTCGCGCATGCCGCAGCTCGAGCGCCGTGCCAAAGAGAACCTGCTTCGCCATTCGCTCCCGGAATACGAGCAGCGCCTCTCCGCCGAAATCGCGATGATCCAGAAAATGCGCTTCGCCGGCTACTTCCTGATCGTCTGGGATTTCATCCGCTACGCCCGCGCGCAAGGGGTTCCGGTCGGGCCGGGCCGCGGATCGGCCGCCGGCAGCCTAGTCAGCTACGCGCTGCGGATTACGGACGTCGATCCGCTGCAATACGACCTGCTGTTCGAGCGCTTTCTGAACCCCGAGCGCGTATCGCTGCCCGATATCGACATCGACTTTTGCATGCGCCGGCGCGGCGAAGTGATCGACTACGTCCGCAAGACCTACGGTGAAAAGAGCGTGGCGCAAATCATCACCTTCGGAACGATGGCCGCCAAAGCCGCCCTCAAGGATGTGGGCCGAGCGCTCGATATGCCGTTCGGCGAAGTGGACAAGATCGCGAAGATGATCCCCACGACGCTCAACATCGAGCTGGAAGACGCGCTCAAGCAAACGCCGCAGCTCGAGTCGCTTCGCAAATCGGACGAGCGCGTAAAGGAACTGGTGGAGGTCGCTCTGCGCCTCGAAGGTCTCGCGCGCCACGCGTCGACCCATGCCGCCGGGGTGGTGATCTCTCCGCGTCCGCTCACGGATATCGTTCCTCTGTACAAGTCGAACAAGGACGAAATCACGACGCAATACGACATGAACGCGCTCGAGCGGATCGGCCTGCTGAAAATGGATTTTCTCGGCCTGACGACGCTCACGGTGCTTGACGACGCGGTTCGCCTCGTCAAGCAGAACCGCGGAGTCGATCTCGATCTCAGCGCTCTTCCCCTCGACGATGCCAAGACTTATGCGCTTTTCTCGCGAGGAGACACGACCGGCATCTTCCAGTTTGAATCGCACGGCATGCGGGACATCCTGAAGCGCTACCAACCGACCCGCCTTGAAGATTTGACGGCCCTCAACGCGCTCTACCGCCCCGGCCCGATCCAGGGCGGCATGATCGACGACTTCATCGCCCGCAAACACGGCAAGAAGAAAGTCACCTACGATCTGCCGGAGCTCGAGGAGTTCCTTTCCGAGACCCTGGGCGTGATCGTCTACCAGGAACAGGTGATGCAGATCGCGAACCACCTCGCCGGGTTCTCGCTCGGCGATGCGGACTTGCTTCGCCGCGCGATGGGCAAGAAGAAACCCGAGGAAATGGCCGCGCAGCGCGAAAAATTCCTGACGGGATGCCAGACGCACAAAGTGCCCGCGAAGAAGGCCGAACGAATTTTCGATCTGATGGCCGAATTCGCGGGCTACGGCTTCAATAAATCGCACTCCTGCGCCTACGCACTGCTCGCTTACCAAACGGCTTGGCTCAAGACGCACTATCCGGTCGAATTCATGGCCGCGATGCTCACGTCGGAAACCGGCAACACGGAAAAAGTAGTGAAGTACATCAACGAAGCCCGCAGCATGGGCATCACGGTGCTGCCGCCCAACGTCAATTCGAGCGACATGAATTTCACGCCGGTTGGCGACAACATCCGGTTCGGGCTCGCAGCCATCAAGAACGTCGGCGAGAATGCGGTCAAGGGAATCCTGGCCGCGCGCGAGACGCTCGGCAAGTTCAAGAGTTTTTTCGAGTTTTGCGAATCGGTGGACGCGCGCCTTCTCAACAAGCGGGTTCTCGATAGTCTCGTGCGTGCGGGCGCACTCGACGGCCTGGGCGCGCATCGGGCGCAGATGATCGCAGTGATCGACCGCGCCGTGGAACGCGCGCAGAAGCTGCAGCGCGCGAAGGAAAGCGGCCAGCACGGTTTGTTTATGGGTGGCCAGACCGCGCCGATCGCGCCACCCGAAAATCTTCCGGACGTCGAAGAATGGTCCGAGCACGAACTCCTAGCCGCCGAATACTCGACTCTCGGCTTTTTCATTTCCGGCCACCCGCTGGACAAATATGCCGGGCGTCTGAAGGATCTCCAGGCGATTGAGCTTTCGACGCTTGAAGGGCGGCGCAACAACGAAGAGATTGTGGTCGCCGGGATCATCGTCCAATCGCGTCCGATGAGGTCGCGCCGCGGCTCGCGCTGGGCGATTTTGACGCTGCAGGACCGCACCGGCGTGATCGAAGCGCTGGTTTTTCCCGAGGCATTTCAGAAACTCGAGCCGATCTTGAAGGCCGCGACGCCGCTGCTGATCAAGGGACGCGTGGCGGTCGAGGATGTGGGCACGCGCGTGATCGTCGGGGACGCCCGCCCGCTCGATCGAATGATCGATCAAATCGCCGCGAAGTCCTCAAACGGCGCGCCGAGCCTGCTGCGGGTCCGCATGAACCGCAGCTCTCTTGATACCGGCATCATCGATCGGCTCCACGAACTCTTTCAGAGCCATCCGGGCCGCTGCCGGATTGCCTTCGAGCTGGTTCAGGACGATGGCAGCGAAGCCACGATCGACGCAGGCAGCGCCGTGCAAGCGGACCGGGAGCTGGTCGAGCGCGTCCGCGAAATCTGCGGTAACGACTCGGTGGCGGTGCTTCAATGACGGATTCTCCGGAAAAACGCAAGATCGCTCGCGAGCGCCTTCGCCGCATGCGGGCGTCCGCCCGGCTGCGCCAACTGAAAAAGGAAAGCGCCGCCGAGCGCGAGCGAGCCGCAACTTCCACTACGGATGATGATCCTCCGAGTGTGGCAGCCTCAATCGGAAGAGACGAGGCGCGCCAGATCGAAATCGACGCGCTCGAACGCGACGTCGCCGCGCTAAGCAACTTGACCGATCCCTCCGATGCCAACGCCGAAGACATCGCCCGAATCCGGCGCGAAATCGAAGAACTGAAGCGCGAGTTCTACACGCACCTCGACGCCTGGCAGCGAATTCAACTGGCGCGCCATCCGCAACGACCCTACACGGACGACTTCATCCGCCTGCTGTTTGAAAATTTCAGCGAGATTCACGGCGACCGCAGATTCTCCGACGATCCGGCCCTCCTGACCGGAATGGCATGGTTCCAAGGCAGACCCGTGATGATCATCGGGAGCCAAAAGGGCCGCGATACAAAGCAGCGCCTCGCACGCAACTTCGGCCAGGCCAAGCCCGAGGGTTATCGCAAAGCCCTCCGCGCAATGGAGCTTGCCGCCAAGTTCGGCCGGCCGATTGTCGTTTTCATCGACACACCGGGCGCCTATCCCGGCGTCGACGCCGAGGAGCGTGGACAGGCCGAGGCCATCGCGCGGAATTTGCGGGAAATGTCGCGCTTGCCCGTGCCTATCGTCGTCACGATTACCGGCGAGGGGGGCTCCGGAGGAGCGCTGGCGACAGCCGTCGGCGACCGCATCTTCATGCTCGAAAATTCGGTCTACTCGGTCATTTCGCCGGAAGGCTGCGCCTCCATCATGTGGCGCGACGCAACCAAGGCAGAGTTGGCGGCCGAGTCTTTGAAGATCACCTCGCGCGATCTTCTCGAATTGAAACTGATCGACGAAATCGTTCCCGAACCCGAAGGCGGCGCGCACAACGACCACGCCGCCACCGCAAAGCTGCTGGAGCCGGTTCTCGCCCGCTCGCTCGACGAGCTCTCCGCCCTTTCCCCACAGCAGATTCTCGACCAGCGTTACGAAAAGTTCCGCCGGATGGGTCAGTTCTTCGCCTGAAATAGGGTGTTCATCGTATTGCCGCGAATGCGAACCCCGAAGTAGGCTGGAGTGTGTCGCCGATATGCGTTAGACGGAGGCGACGCGAAAAGAAAGAGCCAGCAAGCCACCGGGTATGCACGGCAATCCCGCGCGGCGGGCTGGCAACGGAGTTTAACGTGCTCACTTTACTTTACAACATGGGGTCGCCGACGATGCAGACTTCTGATTCTCGCCAGAAGAGTTTGGGACTGCTTTGGGCGGTCTATGGCATCTTGTGCGTAGTCAAGGTCGCTTGGATTGCAATAAACGCCGAAGTTCTGACGCTCATGTGGGGCGCACTTCTAAACCGTGTTCCTAATCCATACCCGTGGATGAGCTTGTTTCACTTTGCGTTGCTCCTGGCGGTTGCCGTACTCGTGCTCGCGGCAGTCTTTTCGCTCTTGGCTGCCACGGCTTTGATCACGCGATCGCGTTCCGCGCGAAATCTCGCTCTGGTAGCGGGTTTTATGGGATTGATTAGCGGCCCTCTGGGCCTCGCGCTCGGCGTTTACACGATCGTCCTGCTGCTCCCAAGAGCCGCCGACGAACAGTACGGCCGGCTCGCCGTCGCCGCATAGCCTTCAAGCAAAAGGGCTGCCCGCGCAAGCCCGTTCATGCTCGTTCCTGGAGCTTCGTCTATCTTCCGCCAGTAGATTATTGAGCACGTCTCGCGGCCGTCATGGTTGCCCCGGAAGCAACGCTGGTTTAGTTTCAATGGAACGGGGGAACAATCCAATGGCTCAGGGTGAAGCACCGCTGATGGCGGATGTTTTTCGACCGTACGAGAAGCTTGTGGAGATCACCATCCTGGGCAAGACGTTTCTAGTACCCGAACGAAACTCGCTGCTCCGCGCCTTCCAGTTCATCAGCCCAGGAACGATCCCTTACGGCCGTTTCTGTTGGAACCAGGAATGCCAGTATTGCCGCGTGGACTGCAAGCTCTCCGACGAGGATCAAGCCCGCCCGATTCTGAGCTGCAAGTTTATCGTTTCGGAGGGGATGAACATCTCTCAACTGGCCCCGGAACTGGTCGGCTGCCTGCGGACGAAGCTCGAGCCGGAGAACAACGCCGCGCCGATAGAAGAAACGGTCCCTGCAATAGACTGTACCCCCGCTGCTGTAGACAACACCGCCGTCACCGCCGGCGACGATTTGAGCGGCCATTAGAATCGAATTTCTCCGCGATGCCTTCGAAACTCATCACGCCGGCTCACGCCCCATCTGATGGGGTCGATCGTGTAACACCATCCAGTCATTCCGCTTCCACCCAATGGGTACCCGAAGGCGGTTCAGACAAACTGAGGCTGCCGGTGGGCGGTTCCAAGGTGCTGATTGCGGACGATTCCGTGGTCTATCGAAAACTCGTCGAACGGACGCTGTCCGTGGATTCCTGCACGGTTCTGTTCGCAAAGAATGGCCAGGAAGCCATCGAGATTCTCGACCGGGAGCACCCCTCGCTGGTCATCACCGACTGGGTGATGCCCGATCTGACGGGCATCGAATTATGCCAGCGGATCCGCGCGAAGAGCGACTCGGGCCACACATACATCATCCTTTTGACGAGCAACGCCGAGAAAGAAAACGTGGTGAAGGGTCTCTCCGCCGGGGCGGATGACTATCTCACGAAACCGTTCGACCCGGACGAACTGCTGGCCCGGGTGCGCGTCGGCCATCGGCTCGTCGATCTTCATCGCCAGATCGAAGCGAAGAACCGGCTCCTCGAGGAACTGGCTCTGACCGATTCCCTGACCGGATTGCCGAACCGGCGCGCGATTGTGGCATGGGCCAGCCGGCAACTCAACGGCGCCGCGCGGCACGGCTTCACTTTCTGGGTCGCCCTGATGGACCTGGATCACTTCAAGAACGTGAACGATTCCTACGGACACGAGGCCGGAGACAGGGTGCTGAAGGAGTTCGCCGAAATTCTCAAGGCCCACACCCGGCAGTCCGACATCTCCGGACGCATCGGCGGCGAGGAGTTCCTCCAAGTGGTCACGCACGGCGACGAAGAGGGTATACGGACCCTGGTTGAGCACATCCGCTGCCAGCTTGCGGAAACGACATTTGATTTCGGCGGCGCCCCGGCGAAGGTGACGGCAAGTTTCGGCGTTGCGGGATTCTTCGGCAAGAATGCCCCCGAATTCAGCGAACTGGTGAGCCGCGCGGACGCCGCTCTCTACCGCGCAAAGCGGCTCGGGCGCAATCGAATCGAAATCGACCCGCCCAGATAAAAGCGGAACCAGCTGGTATCCTCCTCGGCCCCCATTCACCCCATAAACGCGCGACCACCCACGCAACCCGCGCCCAGCGGCCCGGTGGGCGTTGTGCTAGAATGTGCCGTTGGTTGGGGGGAACGAGAGCGCACATGAAAGCCCGCGGAAAATTTCTGGTCGGCTCTGGAATTATTGTCGCGACACTCCTATTACTGGCCTACGTCGGGTACACGCAGAGCAAGACCTATTACCACACGATTTCGGAGCTTTCGGCGCTACAAGGGCAGTCGCTCCACCAGCACATGCGTGTTTCGGGGAACGTCCGAGCCGGTTCGATCGAGCATTTCGAGGGCCGCGTCGATTTCGTACTCGAGGAGCAAGGCAATCGGCTCCAGGTGAGCTACGCCGGCACCGATCCTCTCCCCGACACATTCAAGGACGGCGCGCAGGCACTCGTCGAGGGACGCCTGATGCCGGATGGCCGGTTCGCTGCCGATCAGGTGCAGGCGAAATGCGCCTCGAAGTATGAAGCCACCCCCGGCGCACCTGCCGGCGCTGGCCCGAGTCCCAACCAGAGCTAGAAATCCAGGGGGATCTCGTTTGGATATTTTCGGTTCGTTCGCTCTGCTCCTCGCGTTCCTGGCGGCGGTGTACGCCTTCGGCGCGGGGATCGCGGGGATTCTGACGCGCCGCGCGCTGCTCACGAAAAGCGCGCGCCATGCAGGCATGGCAGTCTTCGGGCTGGTCACTCTGGCCGTCGCCTCGCTCGAGTATTTTTTCTTCACGAATGACTTCTCGCTGGCCTACGTCGCGTCGCATAGCAATCGCGCCCTGCCGGGCTTCTACAAATTCGCGGCGCTCTGGGCCGGCCAGGAGGGCTCGCTCCTCTGGTGGAGCTGGCTGCTCTCCGCCTACGCCTTCCTTGCGCTTTTTCTGAATCGCAAGAAGCACCCGGAGCTGATGCCCTACGTCGGTGTGACGCTTGCGGGCGTGCAGATTTTTTTCCTCACGCTAAACAACTTCATCGCGAGCCCATTTCACGTGCTGGGTGGAGCCGACGCTTCCGGTGCGATGCACGTGGCGAGGCTCGCCGAAGGCACCGGCCTGACTCCGCTGCTGCAATACCCCGAGATGGTGATTCACCCACCGATGCTCTACCTTGGCTACACCGGGTTCACCGTGCCGTTCGCCTTTGCGCTGGCGGCGCTGCTCGGCCGCTATCCGGGCGAGAAATGGATTCACATCACGCGCCGTTGGACGATGGTCGCCTGGTGTTTCCAGACCGTCGGCATCCTGCTCGGCGCCCACTGGGCCTACGCGGTGCTCGGCTGGGGCGGATACTGGGAGTGGGATCCGGTCGAAAACGCTTCCCTGCTGCCGTGGATCACCGGCACGGCTTTTCTACACTCGGTGATGATGCAGGAAAAGCGCGGGATGATGAAAGTATGGAATGTGTGGCTCGTTTTCACCACTTTCATGCTGTGCATCTTAGGCACGTTTCTGACGCGCGCCGGCATCGTGAGTTCGGTGCATGCCTTCGCCGAATCCTCGATTGGCGGCTGGTTTGTGGGCTTTCTCGCGATCATTCTCGTTGTCTGCCTCGCCGCGTGGTGGAAGAACCGCGATTACCTGCGCAGCGACAACCAGCTCGACTCACTCGTCTCGCGCGAATCCAGCTTTCTGTTCAATAATCTGATTCTGCTCGCCGCCTGCTTCGCAGTTCTCTGGGGAACGCTCTTCCCGGTTCTCTCGGAATGGGTTACAGGCAGCAAGATCAGCGTCGGCCCGCCGTTTTTCAACAAGGTTAATATCCCGATCGCGCTCTTTCTGCTGCTTCTCACAGGCGTGGGGCCGTTGCTTGCGTGGCGCAAGACTTCCTATGACGCGCTGAAGCGCAATTTCGGGTGGCCGCTCGCGGGTGGAGTCGTTGTGGGAGCAGTGGCATTCGCATTCGGATTCCGCAACGTCTACGCGCTGATGTGCTTCATTCTTTCGGTCTTCGTCACGCTGACGATCTCTTCCGAATTCTTTCGCGGTGCGCGCGTGATCGCGCAGCGCGACGGCACGAACCTGCTGGTGGCCGTCGGCAGCCTCACGATGCGCAACACCCGTCGCTACGGCGGCTACGTGGTGCATTTCGGCATGGTGCTCATCTTCGTCGGCATCGCCGGTCAGGCGTTCAACAAAGACGTCCAAATGGAAATGGCGGCGGGCCAGAGCCTCTCGATCGGCCCGTACACGATCCTTTGCCAGAATATCGACGAGCCATCGAACGACAACTACCGTTCCGAACGCGCGACGCTCGAAGTCTTCCGCAACGGCCACTCGGAGATGATGCTCTATCCCGAACGTCGCTTCTTTCTCACGAGCCAGATAACGCAGACGGTCGTCGCCGTGCAGAGCACGCCGCTGCGCGATCTCTACGTGGTCTACGCCGGCCGCAGCCCCGATTCCGACAAGCCGGTGGTTCATGCGTACCTCAATCCCCTTGTGAAATGGATCTGGTACGGAGGCATTGTGGTTGTGCTCGGAACCGGTCTCGCGATGCTGCCGAATCGCCGCGCCGTCCTCGTGCTTCGTCCTGCCGCGGAAACGTCGTGGGCCGAAAGGATCGCGCCCGGGGCGCCTTCCGCGATCAGCGCGCCAATCCGTCGGGGTGATTCCCGTGATTAGGCCAAGCAAGAGACGCTTCGCCTTCTCCTTTGCCTCCTTTGCCTCCTCTGCTTCCTTGGCTTCCTGTCTGGTGGCTGTCGCGCTCGTTCTTGCCACGGCTTCGATGTCTCCCTCCGTACATGCACAGCAGACCGAACGCGGGAAGGCCCTCAGCAAACGGGTCCGGTGCATGTGTGGAGGCTGCGAGGACACGGCCGGCACGTGCAACCACAGCGGCGGCGCCTTTGCCGGTCCCTGCGACACGGCGAAGGCGGAACTGAAGGAAATCGACGAACGTGTCGCCCGCGGCGACTCCGACGATCTGATCCTCCAGTCTTTCGTCCAGGAATATGGCCCGACGGTCCTTGTCGAGCCTCCGAAGCACGGTTTCAATTGGCTTGCGTGGATTATGCCCGTGGTCGTTCCGATTGTGGCCCTCTTCCTCGTGTGGCAGGTCATCCGCCGGTGGCATCATCGCGCGACTCTCGCGCCCGCTTCCGGCCCGCAGATTTCGCCCGACCTCCTCGCACGCGCCCGAAGCGAAGCGGACAAGGGATCCGATGAGTGATATCGACATTCTGGTCGCCTGCGCACTCCTTGCTGTGGCAACGATGCTCTTCGTCTTTCACGTCCGCCTCGATGACTCCGACCTGGCGCCGCATCGCACGAAGCTCGATCAGCTCATGGATCGCCGTAGCGCCATCTACGACAACCTTCGCGACTTGCGTTTCGAGTTCCGCGCCGGGAAGTTTTCGGAAAAGGACTATGAGGAAACCAAGCAGTTGCTCGAAATAGAAGCCGCCCGCGTCCTTGCGGAAATGGACAGCCTCACTGGAGGCGCTCCCACTCCCGCCACGCGCCAGGCGGCCGCCGAAAGGGCTCCCCGCACATGAGGATTCGGCCGGCGCAGATTGTCCGACGACTTTCCCTTGCCTCACTGCTTCCCTGTTTGCTCGCGGTTGCGTCTTTCGCCGGCACGGTCACGGGCACAATCATCAACGGCACGACGGGAAAGCCCGCCGCGGGCGTGGACGTGATTCTGATCCAGCTTCAGGGAACCATGCAGCCCGTCGCGCAGACGAGGACGGACTCTCAGGGTCGTTACACGCTCGACAATCCGGCCCTCGGCGCGGGCCCGATGCTCATCCGTGCCGTCTACCGAGGCGTGAACTACCACGAGCCTGCCACGCCGGGCAAAACGACCGTCGATATCCAGGTCTTCGAGCCGACCGACAAGGCCAGCGCCTTTGCCGTCACAGCCCACGCAATCATCCTCCAGCCGGAGGGCTCCGATCTTGTCGTCGGCGAGGAATACAACATCCAAAACAAGACTCAGCCGCCCGTCGCTTACTACCGAGCAGGCGGCTCCTTTCTGTTTTCGATTCCGAATGGCGCCCAGTTCAGTGACGCCTCGGTGATGGGCACCTCGGGCATGCCGGTCACGCAAAGCCCGATCGACAAGAGCAAGAACGAGAAAGCCATCGACTACCCCTTCCGGCCCGGCGATAGCGGCGTGCGCGTCGCCTATCGAGTGCCCTACCCCGGCAATCAGGCCGAACTTCAGTTCGTTTCGCCGTACGCAGCCGCCCGGCTGGCGATTTTTGCGCCACCGACGCTTCAGGTCACGGGCGGCGGATTCTCTCCAGCGGGCCAGGAACAGGGGTTCAGCGTTTATATGCGCGAAACAGTGGCGGCAAACACTCCTGTGGCAATTTCGGTTTCCGGTACGG
Organism: Candidatus Acidiferrales bacterium; assembly: GCA_049523255.1. Classification (GTDB taxonomy): domain Bacteria; phylum Acidobacteriota; class Terriglobia; order Acidiferrales; family UBA7541; genus Palsa-295. The sequence goes on from JBEKNB010000005.1 coordinate 14,312, forward strand.
CGCCTCCGCCTCCGCAGAATGGCGCGACCTCGGACTCTGCCGGTGGAGGCGCGGACAATTCGCAGAATCCTTCCGTCAACTCCCGAGCCGACTCGGGCGGAGAGGCCCCCGCTGCCAGCGTCACTACTCTGCCGCCGCGCCTCGATAGCCTAAAGTGGGTCCTCGTGGCCGGTTTCGTCGGAATCTTCGCGCTAGGCCTGTTCTATTTGTGGCGCCAGCCGCAAGCTGCGTCCGCAGACGGCGCGGTGTCGCCCCCGGTACAAACTTCGGCGCCGAAAAGCACCCGCAGAGACACGGCCTCAGCCGTGCGAAAGGCCACCACCGCCAGTTCCGATGCTTCAGCGCCCGAGAGTGTCCCCAGCGCCGCGGCTGAGATCGACCAGAAGGTCCGCGGCAGCCTCGAAGAACTGAAAGACTTGCTCTTTCGCCTCGAACTGCGCCGCGAAGCGGGCACGATCTCCGAAGAAGACTACGCCCGCGAACGCGAGCGCGTGCAGAAGGTCTTGCGCGAGCTCGTGAGAGGCTGAGCGATTTCCCTTGTCCGCCACCACTGCGACCTCCGCTCCCGTGACCCAGGCAATCCCGAGACTCGGAGTTTCTTTCGATGGGGTCGAGAAGCGCTTCGGCCCGTTCGTCGCCTTGCGGGGCATCTCGCTTCAGATTCTGGCTGGCGAATTCGTGGCGCTGCTCGGCGCGAACGGCGCGGGCAAGACCACTCTGCTTCGCATCGCCGCCCTGCTGATGACTCCCACGCGCGGCCAAGTCGTCTTTCCGGGTCTCCCTTTTCAAGTCAGCGACGGTCCTGCACGATCGCGCACGGGAATTGTCTACGGAAGCCCGAAGCCCGCGATCGGCATGGTCGCCCATAATACCTTGCTCTACGACGAGCTGACCGCCGCCGAGAACCTCACGCTCTTCGCGCAACTCTACGGCCTCGATGATGTGCCGGTCCGTGTCGCGAGTTCGCTCGAAGCCTGCGGCCTCGCCTCCCGCGCCGCGAGTCTTGTTCGCACGTTCTCCCGCGGCATGCGCCAGCGCCTCGCGATTGCTCGCGCTCTGCTCCACGGCCCGCGTTTGCTGCTTCTCGATGAACCCGCCGCCGGCCTCGACCGCCAGGGCCTCGCCTGGCTTGGCGAAACGCTCGCGCGACTTCGCGATGCCGGCTCGACCGTCGTCATGAGCACGCACGCGCGCAACGAATCGCTCGATCTTGCTACGCGCGCCGTCTCTCTCGCTGGCGGCCGTATCGAGCACGACAGCGGCCCGGGCGGCGATCCCAGGCCCCTTCTAGCGGCCCTTCGCGCCGAGGCCTGAGATGACCGCCGCGCGCGCCGCCGCCATCCTGCTAGCCAAGGAACTTCGCCTCGAATTCCGCACGCGCGAACTGCTCACCGCGACGATCATCTTCGCGCTCGTCGTCGTCGTGCTTTTCAGCTTCGCTTTTGATCCCACGGCAGCCGAGTCGCGCCGCTACGGCCCCGGCCTGCTCTGGATCGCGTTTCTCTTCGCCGGCTCGCTGATGCTGCATCCCTCGTTCGCGCGGGAGCAGTCGAACCAGACGCTCGACGCCCTCCGCATGGCGCCCGTTTCGCCCTTCGCCATCCTGCTCGGCAAAATGCTCGCGAACTTCGTCTTTCTTTTCGTGGCCGAGGTGATTCTCGTGCCTGTCTTCGCGGTTCTTTACAACGTGTCGCTCGTCGGCATCGTCGGGCGCCTCGCTCTGGTCCTGGCGTTGGGCACTCTCGGCTTGGTCATCACGGGCACGGTCTTCTCCGCGATTTCGGCGCACGCGCGGATGCGGGAGCTGCTCTTGCCTCTGCTGTTGCTGCCGATTCTCGCGCCGCTCCTGATTGCCGCGGTCGAGGCGACCGCCTCGCTTTTCGCCGAACAGCCCTCGCTCGACCGCACCTGGCTCGCATTCCTCGCAGGATTTGATATTGTGTTCCTGACCGCTTCGTGGCTTTTGTGCGATTTTCTGTTGGAGGAGTGAAACCCGACGTGGGATCTTTCTTGATGATGTCCGTGGCCCTCACATGAAACTTCGCATCGCAATCACCGCTCTCGTCGCCGCGCTGATGATCTTCGCCGGCTACGCCGCGCTTTTCATCGCCCCCGACGAGCGCACGATGCACGAAATCCAGCGCGTCTTTTACGTCCACCTGCCGCTGTGGGCGGCGATGTTCTCGGCGCTCACGATCGCATTCGTCGCCAACATCGCCTGGCTCGCGACGCGCAATCCCAAATGGGACTGGCTCGGCGTCTCTGCTGTCGAGGTGGCCGTGGCCTGCTGCACCGGGGGCCTGATCACCGGCGTTCTCTGGGGCCGTCCCGCGTGGGGCATCTGGTGGACCTGGGACGCACGCCTCACCACCTGTTTCATCCTCTGGCTGCTCTACATTTCGTACCTCCTGCTGCGCGGCTTGATCGAAGACCCCCAGCGCCGCGCCACGCTTTCGGCCGTCTTTGGAATCTTCGCTTTTCTCGATGCGCCGCTCGTGTACGCCTCGAACCGCCTCTGGCGGACTCAACACCCTGCGCCCGTCATTTTCGGTGGCCCTGACTCAGGGCTCGATCCAACGATGGGGAAGGTGATGCTCGTGTGTGTAGCGGCGATGATGGCCCTGATGGTTGTCATGCTGGTTGACAGGTACCGCCTTGAGCGCCTGCGGCATGAAGTCGATGAGCTGAGGCTCTCGGCCGAAGCGCGGGCCGCTGATTCCAATTCCGTCTTTACGAAAGGCGCTGTATGAGAAACTTCCATTTCCTGTTTGAGGCCTGGATCGCCGTGTGGGCCATCTTTTTTGTGTACGAGATCTCAGTGGCAAGCCGCATCTCGCGGCTTCGCGAGGAAATCGACCGGCTCAAGCAGCAGGTCCGCGACGCCGGCTGATCAGGCCGTCGCCGCCTCGGTTCTATCGGGGTTGGCCGGGAGATTCGCATCTCTGAGTCGGAGCTTCCGGAAATCACTGAGAACAAAAGACCATTCCCCTGATCGCTGCACTCTCCAGCCGTCGCCGAGCGACGGTCCCGCTGCCCCAACGGCGCGCTCGGCGATTGCCGATCCTTCCTCGTGGCCCGAACGCAGGAAACTCTTTGCCCTGAAGCGCCATCTCACCCCTAGGCAACGGAGTCCGTGCCTTGGGTGTATAATGCGGGCGAGCTCCTTCCGGAGGTCCCGATGAAGAAATCGTTTGCGGTCCGATGGACAGCAATCCTCCTGGCGGCCTCGCTCGTGACGCTCCCGGCGGTGGCGGCCGCGGACGATCAGCAGTCGTCCCCCTCGCAGCAGCCATCGTCACAGCCAGCCGCTCAGCAGTCCCCTGATCAGCAAGCGCCGGCCCAGCAACCAGTGGCCCAGCAACCGGCGGCGGATGACCCGCAGCAGCCAGCCACTCAGAAGTCAACCGCGGTGCAGCCTGCCCCGCAGCAGGACAATCCCAACGTCAAGGCCGGCAGCGAAGCCGACGTCAACGCCATCGGCAACCGCAAGGTCGGGCACGGGTGGGACATGTACTCCATCGAGCACGACATCGCGGAAGGCAAGGCATACGCTCAACAAGTGGACAAGATGGCGAAGTTCATCGACGACCCGGTGATCAACGAGTACGTCAACCGCGTCGGCCAGAACCTGGTGCGAAATTCCGACGCACAGGTGCCTTTCACCATCAAGGTCATCGATTCGGACCAGGTCAACGCGTTCGCGCTCCCAGGCGGGTTCTTCTACGTGAACAGCGGGCTCATCCTGCATGCGGATGAGGAATCCGAGCTGGCCGGAGTGATGGCGCATGAGATCGCGCACGTCTGCGCGCGGCACGCCACGCGGGGAGAAACCAAGAGCACCATCGCGCAGATTGCGTCGATTCCTGCGATGATTTTCATACCCTATTCGTGGGCCGGATACGCCATCTATCAGGGCATGAACTTCGGAATTCCGCTGACGTTCCTGAAGTTCTCGCGCGACTACGAGCGGGAGGCGGATTACCTCGGGCTGCAATACATGTACAAGGCGGGATATGACCCCAACTCGTTCGTAACATTCTTCGAGAAGGTCGAGGCGGACGAGAAGAAGCAGCCCGGAACAATTCCCAAGGTTTTTGCGGACCATCCTCCGACGCCGGACCGCATCGAAGCGATCCAGAAGGAGATCGCCACGATCCTTCCCGCGCGCGATCAGTACATCGTGACGACTTCCGAATTTGACACTGTGAAGCACCGCCTGCAAATGATCGAGGCAAACATGAAGGTGGACCAGAAGAGTACGAACAAGCCTTCGCTCCGCAAGCGCACCGATCAAAACAAGGGCGGAAACACGACCACCGACACAAGCTCGGGCGGCAGCAGCACGTCGAACGGATCTGATCAGACCTCCGACGACAGCGACCGGCCGACGCTCCAGCGCCGTTCGGACAATCAGCAACCTTAGGCGCGGGAAGCGGAAAAAACGAGGCGGGATTCAAAGGGCGTGCGGCCTGTGCCGCGCGCCCTTTTCTTTTATACGAAGCCGGAATGCGGCAGACATGGAAGAGAAATCAGTGCGCGTGAATCTCGGCGACGCCGAGCCGCTTCAGCCCCTCGGCGTAATACTTCCGGTAGAGAATGTCCCATTCCTCGCTGCCTTCGAGGATTTCCTTCTTCTGTGAGCTGATCTTCGCGCGAACCTCGGTGTCCACCTGCTCCTCAAGCTTCAGCAGCGAAGTAAGGATATTTACGATTTCTTGGCGGATCGTGTCGCGGTCCTCGACGAAGTCCACATGGGGGCTCGAGACGAGGAAGTCGATGATGAGGTGTGAGATACGGACCGTCTTTTCGCGGCTCAATCGCATGTCAGCGTGGGTGCGTCGCAATCTTCATCGAAGGATCAGCTTCCTTTCCCGCGCGAGCTGTCCTTTCACTTTCTTGTACATCTCCTGATAGGAAACGCCTGTGCGCCGCATTTCGTCCGAATAGCGACTGAGGATTTCGCGCACTTCCTCGTTCAGGCGGTCCTCGATCGTCACCTCGTCCGCCATCACTTGCCGAACCTGCTGCGTGAGGTTTTCGACGTTCTTTGTTTCGATCATCTTGCCGGCAACGAGGCGCTTCACCACTTCCTTGGCCATGTAGCCGACGTAGTCCCGAGAGAGAAGCATTCCTGTTGGCTCCCCGATACAACTCCAAACAATTCAGTCTAAAGGTTGCACGCGAGGAGTGTCAAGACGAGTGGCTAGGGCCACATTTGGCGGGGCTGTGCGAACGTCAGAGCCTGGTAGCGGCAAAGCGGGCCATTTGCAGCGCGGCGTCCGCAGGCTGGTCGGTAACCACCACGACCGTCAGACGATCCGTTTGGAAGGAGGCGACGTGTTCGTCACCCGGATTCGAAGCGCGAAGATTCCGGCCGTTTTCGGTTTCTCGAACCCTGCCCGGTAGAGACTCGGCGCCACGTTCGCGCAGATAGACCGAGACTTCCGCCGCGCCATTGGAATAAACCAGGTGCAGAAAGATGCGGCCGTCCAGGAAGCACAGCCTTCCCCGCTCGAGATGGTAGCCATTCCCGGCCAGCGCCAGAGGCGCCGATCCCGCCACTCCCCGCGTCTCCGCCAGCGCCGCGATCTGCGCAGGATCAACGAGCCAGTGCCTGGGCTGCTGCTCTATTACCTCGCGCCGATGGTCCAGCGCGGCATCCGCATAGACGCGCGCCACGTGAGGTCCAAGCAACCCGCGATAGCCCGCCGCGACGACCAACAACACCGCCCCAATCCCCACCGCCGCCAGCGCCCAGCGGCGGCCGCGCAAGCCGGACAGGGGCAACCAATAACCTTTTCCCGCTTCCGCAGCGATGCGCTCGCGCACGCGACGGTCGAAATTCACGGCGTCCAGCGTCTCTGCCATAATCCCTTCGCGCAGACGCGCGTCGAGATGGGCCTGACGTTCGAGCTCCTGCATGCACGCCGGGCACGACTTCAAGTGGGCGTCAAAGGCGGCGGAGCGGGCACGGTCAAGCTCGGCGCTCAAGTAAAGCGGCGCCAACTCCGCGATTTCCTTGCAGCCCACCACCATGGTTCCCTCACCGTTCATTCGCCCCCCGCCCGCACTCGGTGAAGTGCGGGTGATGCAGGCTCGATCCGTTCGCGCAATGCCTGCCTCGCGCGACTCAGGCGCGACATCACCGTGCCGATCGGCAGGGATAGAATATCCGCCATCTCGCGGCAGGTGAATCCTTCCACAACCGCAAGCAACAGTACGGTGCGGTGCTCAGCCGATAACTCGTCGAGCGCCCGCGTCACCATCGCGCCCTCCAGCAAAGTATGATCCGCCCGGCTTTGCGGCTCGGTTTCGCGGCCGGGCATTTGGAGCGGGACCAGAACCGGGGCCGAGCGGACCTTTCTCCCCTGCGCGTAGAACGCGTTAAACAATATTCGAAAAAGCCAGGCCCGCGCGTTGGTCCCGGCTTCAAACTGATCGAAGTTGCGCCACGCGCGCAGCAAAGTTTCCTGCACAAGGTCTTCGGCGGTGGCTGGATCGAACGTGAGCCGGCGTGCGACTCGGAGCATACTCCGGGAGTGCGGCATCGCGACCTTCTCAAATTCGTTCTGCCGCCCGATCACAGTCGTACGATTTCGCTCCCGGGAAAATGAGGCAGGCATTCGTCGGAGAACGCCCGCCTGCCCCATTGATACCACGGCTCGCCGCTCTAGCGCTAGTTGCCTAGCCTTTCTGGAGCTCCGAGAGCGCCGCCAGCACTTCCGCACTGTGCCCGGTCGGATTGACTTTTATGAACTCCTTGACGATCTTGCCGCTCGGGTCGATGAGGAATGTGTTTCGAGCCGCGATCGTCCCCAACTGAGGAGCCTGGGGGATCGTCATCTGCGACCCGTATTTCGCGGACACTTCCTTTTTCGCGTCGGAAAGCAGCTTGAAGTTCAGGCCGTCCTTCGCGCACCACTCCTTATGCGATTCAACGGTATCGACGCTGACGCCGAGGATAACGGCGTTGATCTTGTTGTATTTGTCGAGGTCGTTCTGGAAGCCGTGCGCCTCGATTGTGCAGCCGGGCGTCTGGTCTTTCGGATAGAAGTACAGCACGACCCACTTGCCTTTGTAGCTGTGGAGGCTCACGGGTCCTTCTTGCGACTCCAACGTAAAGTCGGGAGCCATTGTGCCTACCGCTGGGACCGCCGTCGGCTGGTCGTCGGCTCGTACGGTGCGGTGGCTGATGGCCAGCAAAGCAAGCGTCAGCAGCGCGCACGAAACAAATGCAGATACTGCGGTTCGCGAAAGCATCATCCTTGAATCCCCCTTCGTTAAGTGCCCACACGGTGCGGGCTTACACCTAGTAGAATGCCAGACGCGCTCCAATTCATCCATGTCCGGGATTGCCGACCGCCTCCCGGCGGGTTCCCCCGCCGCGCCGGATTCTGCTATCCTGATGTTTGCCCGAAGTACAGATAAGCAGCCAAGTGGGCAATTGCCATTCCAGGGGGAGTAATCCATCGTGAGTTTGACATCCGTTTCCGGGGTCTCCGAGCGTAGCCTGAAGCGCGCTTTCAATTTCAATCCAGGCCCCGCAGCGTTGCCGCTTGCCGTACTCGAACGTATCCGCGAAGAGCTACTCGACTATCGCGGCACCGGGATGTCCGTGATGGAGTTGAGCCACCGGTCGCTCGAGTTTGAGGCGATCAACGCGAAAGCCGAAGAGGGGCTCCGGCGGCTCTTGGCTATTCCGGACGAATACGCAGTTCTATTCCTCCAGGGCGGCGGCAGCGGGCAGTTTGCAATCGTCCCGATGAATCTGTACGTCCCCGGCAAGCCGGTAGACGTGCTGCATACGGGCGCATGGACAGCCAAAGCCGTCGAGGAGCTTAAGAAACTCGCGGAGTGCCGGCTGGCGGCCTCGACGGAGGCTGATAAATTCTCGCGTCTGCCGCGAAAAGACGAAATCAAGCTCGCGCCGGAAGCCTCGTACGTCCATATGTGCACGAACAACACGATCGAAGGCACGCAGTGGAACGCCATCCCGGAAACAGGGGCCGTGCCGCTCGTGGCAGATATGTCGTCGGACATCGCTTCCCGGCCGGTCGACGTGCGCAAATTCGGCCTGATTTTTGCGGGGGCGCAGAAAAATCTCGGACCTTCGGGCGTCACCATTGTGATCGTGCGGCGTGACTTGGCCGAGCACGCAAATGACAAAATCGCCAGGATTTTTCAGTACCGCACGCACATCAAGGAAAAATCGCTTTACCACACGCCGCCGACTTTCGCCGTCTACATCGTCGGATTGATGGTCGAGTGGATCGAGGCCGAGGGCGGGCTCGCCGGAATCTCCAAGCGCAACGACGCCAAGGCAGCGAAGCTCTACGATGCGATTGACGCGAGCAGCGGCTACTATCGCTGCCCCGTCGAGGCGGCATCGCGATCGAAGATGAATGTGGTCTTCCGCGTGGCTGGCGGTGACGAAGCGATTGAGAAGAAATTCGCGAAAGAAGCCGAGGCGGCGAGCCTCGTGGGCGTCAAGGGGCACCGCTCCGTCGGCGGGATGCGCATCTCGCTCTACAACGCTGTCACACTCGATGCCGCGGATGCCATGGTAAGCTTCATGCGAGAGTTTCAGCGCAAGAACGGTTAGGCCATTTGCGCGAACAGGATGCCACAGTAGTGTGGCTAAGGCGCAACACGCATCTTGACTTTGTCCTAAAGGCACGGCTATTGTGGCTCTTCCATGAGCCTTGCCGCTGTAACAGCCCCTCTTTCGTCAAACACGGGGACCGCACCTCGGAACAAAGCCTCCCGGCGGGCCGAAGCTCCTTCCTTCAACGCACAACCGCCTTTGGATGAGTACTTTAACTCCCTTTTCACAGCCTTCGGGCCTCAGCATTGGTGGCCGGGCGACACCCAGTTCGAAGTGATTGTCGGCGCGATTTTGACGCAAAACACCTCTTGGACAAACGTCGAGCGCGCCATTGTGAACTTGCGAGCTGCCGGGCTTCTTTCGCCCGCCGCAATCGAGAAAGTTCCTCTGCGGCGGCTCGAGAGACTGATTCGATCTTCCGGCTATTTCCGGCAGAAGGCGCGCAAGCTGAAGGCCTTCTGCGGATTCCTGCGCACGGAATATCGCGGCTCGCTCAAACAGATGTTCGATACGCCGACGATGATCCTGCGCGAAAGGCTGCTGGGCGTTTTCGGCATCGGGCCCGAGACCGCCGATTCAATCCTGCTCTACGGGGGCGACCACCCGGTGTTCGTCGTAGACACCTACACGAAGCGCATCCTCGCGCGTCACGGTTGGGCCCACGAAAAAGCGAAGTATGACGACATCCGCTGGATGTTCGAGCGGCAGTTCCCGGGAAACGCGGAGCGGTTCAACGAATTTCACGCCCTGATCGTGAATACTGGGAAAACTCTTTGCCGGACTCGGGCGCCGCTCTGCGGCCAGTGCCCGCTGGGGCGCTATCTTGAGGAGGGCCGATAGCATGAAGGCCCCGCAACGACGGCGGCTCTGGATGACGGTGGGCGGCGCCGTGGTGTTGCTGCTCGCGGCGGCCGTCTTCACGCTCGGCTCGCTGACACTTCCGTTGCACCTGGAGCAGGGCAACGCATTCGTAATTCTGTTCGCACTGTCAACGTTCATTGGTTTGCTGCTGGTCGTCTTCAGCCTGATTCTGATGCGAAGCCTTTTGCGGCTCTGGGCGGAGCGCCGAACCGGGCAGATGGGCTCGCGGTTCAAGACCAAGATGGTGCTCGGCGCGATGGGCGTCTCTCTGCTTCCCATCGTATTCCTGTTCTTCTTCAGCTACGCCATCGTGAACCGGACCCTCAACTCGTGGTTCCCACGCCCGCTTGAGACTGCCAACGAGCAAAGCCAGATTCTTCTGACCGACTTCGGCGAAATCGAGTTTGACCGGCTGAACGATCTGGCCCGTTCGGCCGCGTCCCAGACCTCGCTCGACAAGGCTTTGCTTTCTCTAAACCGGGCGGGGCACGTGTACTGGGTCGCCGATCGAAACGGAAAGATCAGCACCAGCGGCGATTCCGCCGCACCGTCGATTTTCCGGCGGAAGGTTCCCACCGGACGGAATTCCGGCCCGCTTTTGCCCAGGTTCGCTCAGGCCGTGGGAAGCGGAGCGCAGGTCTGGACGGCAGATGGCAAACTCTATCTTGCCGGCAGCGCCCCGCTGAAAGACGGAGCCACACTGTACGTCGCGGCACGCCTGCCGGACGATTTCCTTGAACGCTACGCGGAGATCCAGGATCAAACAGAAACCTATTTGCAGCAGAAGCAACAATTGCGCGCGTACAAGCGCGAAATCCTCCTCGTCTTGATGGCCTTTACGCTGCTGCTGCTTTTTGCCACGCACTGGCTTGCGCTGTTTCTCTCGAAGCAGGTGACTGCGCCCATCCAGAAGCTCGCAGAGGCCACGCGCGAGATTTCGCTGGGGAATTTCGATCACCGCATCGACGCGCAGGCGACGGACGAACTCGGGACGCTTGTGCGTTCGTTTAACCGCATGACGGAGCAACTCGGCGAAGGCCGGCGGCAGATCAACGAGTTCACGCAGAGCCTCGAACAGGCCATCGAGGAGCGCGAGCGGCGGCGAAAGTTGATGGAGGCGATTCTCGAGAACATCCCCACAGGAGTCGTGTCGCTGAATTCCGCCGGCGAGGTCGCCCGGATCAATCCCGCGGTCGTGGCGATCTTTGGCGAGCACGCGCGCGAGGCGCGAACGCTCCCGGGATTGCTCGGGGACGAAGCGGCGCGCGCCGTCCTGGCCCTAATGAGGCGTTCGCTGAGAATGGGCGCGGCCTCCCGCGAAATCGAAATCGCGACGGGCGGGCGGCTCGTAGGCGCAGCCGTCACCGTGAGCTCCCTCGGGCCCCGGAAGTCGAATCCCGGCTTCGTCGTCGTGATCGACGACTTGACCGACCTCCTGCACGCGCAGAAGGCCGCCGCGTGGCAGGAAGTGGCGCAGCGAATCGCGCACGAGATCAAGAATCCATTGACGCCGATTCAGCTGTCGGCGCAAAGGCTCTTGCGGTATCTCGAACGCGCGCCGGCCGCAAAGCCCGGTGCGCCGCGCAGCGAGTTCGAAAAACTCGCGGCCGAATGCGCGGGATTGATCGAGCGGGAGGTGCAAACGCTCGAATCACTCGTCGATGAATTTTCGCAGTTCGCGCGCTTCCCCGCCGCGCGACTGGCTCCGACGGATCTGAATGCCGTCGTAGCAAGCGCCCTCGAACTCTTTCATGGACGGCTCGACGGAGTCAGCTTGCGAACCGAACTGGCCGCTTCCCTGCCGCCCGTGAAGGCAGACGCGGAGCTACTGCGCCAGGTGATCGCGAATCTGATCGACAACGCCGCCGAGGCGATGGAGGGATCGGCGGTGCGCCAGTTGGGCGTGGCAACCCGCGCCGAAAGCGACGGCGACGCCGTCGAGATCCAAATTTCCGATAGCGGCCACGGCATTTCGCCGGAAGACAAAGACAAGCTCTTTCTGCCCCATTTCTCAACCAAAGACCGCGGCACGGGGCTGGGACTTGCGATTGCGAGCCGCATCATTGCGGAGCACAACGGCAGCATTCGCGTCGAAGACAACTTCCCGGTGGGGGCGCGATTCCTAATTCGCTTCCCCGCAGTCGAGGTCACAGCGCTGCCCGCCCAGGCCGGGACATCGGCAACATAGATTTTATGCCCGCATCCATTCTCATCGTCGACGACGAGAGCGGCATCCGCGAATCGCTGGGCGCGCTGCTGCGAGACGAAGGCTACGATGTCGAAGCGGTGGCGTCCGGCGAGGAGTGCCTAGAACGGCTCGCGCGGCGCAGCTTCGACTTGATCCTCCTCGACGTGTGGCTCACGGGAATCGACGGCCTCGATACGCTTGAGCGGCTGCAGTCGCGCGACGACGCGCCGATGGTCGTCATGATTTCCGGCCACGGCAACATTGAGACGGCCGTGCGCGCGACGAAGCTCGGCGCGTTCGACTTCATCGAGAAGCCACTCTCGCTCGACAAGATCATTGTGGTCGTGCGAAACGCGCTCGAATACTTGCGTCTGGAAGCAGAAAACCGCCGCCTGCGCGCGGAACTCGAGGAGCGGCACCAGATTCTCGGCGCCAGCGTCCCGATGAAAGCGCTGCGGCAGCAGATCGCGCTGACTGCCCCGACAAACGGCCGCGTGCTGATCTACGGCGAGAGCGGCACCGGCAAGGAGCTCGTCGCGCGGGCCCTCCACGCGAACAGCCCGCGCAGCAGCATGCCGTTTGTCGAAGTCAACTGCGCCGCGATCCCCGAGGAGCTGATCGAGTCGGAGATGTTCGGTCATCGCAAGGGGAGCTTCACCGGCGCGAGCGAAGACAAAACGGGAAAATTCCAGCAGGCGGACGGCGGCACGCTCTTCCTCGACGAAGTGGGCGACATGAGCCTGAAGACGCAGTCCAAGGTGCTCCGCGTGCTCGAAGAGCAGCGCGTCGAGCCGCTGGGCGGGAACGGTCCCGTGGCAGTGAATGTGCGCGTGATCGCCGCGACGAACAAGCGGCTCGAAGAGGAAATCGGCCGGAACGCATTTCGCGAAGACCTGTTTTACCGACTGAACGTGATCCCGTTCTACGTTCCCGCGCTGCGCGAGCGGACGGAAGATATCCCGGTGCTCGCCGCGCACTTTCTCGGCGAGTTCTGCGAAGCATACGGAAAAAAGCCGAAGGAGTTTACCGCGCCGGCGATGGAAGTATTGCTCGCCTACCCCTGGCCGGGCAACGTGCGCGAATTGAGGAATCTGGTCGAGCGGTTGGTGATCATGTGCCCTTCGGCGCGGATCGAACCACACCATCTGCCGCCGGAACTCTTCCGCGGTACGTCGAAGAGCCCCCAAAAGCCCTACGAGAGTTTGCAGGAGGCGCGGTCAGCGTACGAGCGCGAGTTCGTGTTGCGCAAGCTCGAGGAAAGCCGCTGGAACATGACGAAAGCAGCGGCTGCGCTGGGGCTCGAACGCAGCCACCTCTATCGCAAGATGCGCTCGCTCGGCATCGCACCGTCGAAGGCCTCGTAGAGCGCTAAGCTCCGTCCTCTTCGTGGCCTGCTAGCTGCTCGAGTTGGCGGTGCCAATCGAGCTGGCGAACCAGCGCGCGGTTCTGTCGCCAGTGTGGCTGCACTTTGACGAATAGCTCCAGAAAAATGTGCGCGCCGAGGATGGATTCGAGCTCCTTGCGTGCTTGCGTGCCAATCTTCTTGATCGTCTCGCCGCCCTTGCCGATCAGAATTCCTTTCTGGCCTTCGCGCTCGACGTAAATCGTCGCGCGAATCTTGATCAGTTCACCGGGCTCTTCGAACGAATCCACCAGCACGGCAATCGCGTGCGGAATTTCCTCGCGCGTGGCAAGGATCGCCTTCTCGCGGATCAGCTCGGCCGCGAGGAACCGCTCCGGCTGGTCGGTAAATTGGTCCTGCGGAAAGTACGGCGGCGCCTCGGGCAGGCGCGCGAGCCATCCGTTCACGAGGTCGAGGCAACCGGCGCCCGTAAGCCCGGATATCGGAAAAATCTCGGCAAAATCGAATGCGCGATGATAGCGATCGATCAGCGGTAGAAGCAACGGTTTGCGCACGCGGTCGATCTTGTTGAGCAGCAGAAAGACTGGCCCGGAAAATCTCCGCACCCATTCGATCGAGAACCGGTCGCCCCCGCCGAATTCTGTCGACGCGTCGACGATCAGCGAAAGAATGTCGACGCCATCGAGCGCCTGATCGAGCTCGTCCATCATCTGGCGGTGCAGAACGCTTTCGGGCTTGTGAATGCCAGGTGTGTCGATCAGGATGATCTGCGCGTCGTCGCGATTCAGGATGCCTTGTATGCGATTGCGTGTCGTCTGCGGCCGGGGCGAGACGATGGAGACCTTGCGCCCGACCAGTTTGTTCACCAGCGTGGACTTCCCTGCATTTGGGCGGCCCACGATCGCGACAAATCCGGATTTGAATGCAGCGTGCGAAGACATCCTGTAACGATTGTACGCCAGGCGAGCCACAGTGAGGGAAAGTACTCGGGCGCTGAACGGTTCTCCCGCCGAAAGCTACGCCGTCGGATCGGGAACGATTTTCACGCGCAGATCCCGACTGCGCGGGCCATCGAATTCCGCGAAGAACACCGATTGCCAGCGGCCCAACGAGAGCCGGCCATTCCCGATCAAGACCGTCTCGGACGAGCCGGTCAGCGCCGTCTTGATGTGCGAATCCGAGTTGCCTTCGGCGTGGGTATAGTTTCCCGCGTGCGGTATCAACCGGTCGAGCGCGGCCTCGATGTCGCGAGCGACGGCGGGATCGTCCCCCTCATTGATGAGCACACCTGCCGTGGTGTGCGGCACGTAGAGATGGCACACGCCTTCGATGCATCCCGAATCGCGGACGGCCGCTTCGATCTCGGCAGTCACGTCCTTGAGCTCCGTGCGGCGCGAAGTTTTCACGCGAATCGTCTGCGTGACGCTTCGGCCTTCTTGCTTCGCCTTCTGAGTCATCGCAAACCCAAGATGCCATCGGATCAAGCAAAGATCAACACAATGTCGCACTCGGACAGCACGCCGAACCCTGCAATTTCCCTGTCGTTGCTCGGATGCCACGTTCGCTACAATTGACTGCGGCACCCGGCCCCGAAACGGAGAGACGATGACTCACCCCTGGCACGACGTGCCCCCAGGCGACAACGTCCCGAAGAAATTCAACGCCGTGATCGAGATTCCGCTCGGCTCGAGCGTCAAATACGAGCTTGATAAGCCGACCGGTCTGATTCGCATGGATCGCGTGCTTTACTCGGCCGTCTACTACCCGGCGAATTACGGCTTCATTCCGCAAACGCTATCGGAAGACCACGACCCGCTCGACGTCCTTGTGCTCTGCCAGGAATCGGTGGCGCCGCTGACGATCCTCGGGGCACGCGCGATCGGTGTGATGACGATGATCGACTCGGGCGACATGGACTACAAGATTATCGCGGTCGCCACGGCCGATCCCGAATACAACGCTTATCATGAGGCGGACGAATTGCCTCCGCACAAGCTCGCGATGGTCCGCCGGTTCTTTCAAGATTACAAAAAGCTCGAAGGAAAAGTTGTCGAAGTGGATGAAATCCTGCACGCCGAAAAAGCGTACCCAGTCATTCGCGCGGCACTCGCGAACTACAAAAAGAAATATGCGGAAAAGGCCGGCATCCCTCGGCGCCGGGGGTAGCGGCTGCGGCGTGTGGAGAATATGCGCCCGAGCGGTGCTGCAAGAAGCAGCGGCGAAGCGATCTAGTGTTGGCTACCCGAGAGCTCGCGGACAATGTCGCCCACGAATCCCTTGGCGTCCCCGAAAAGCATCAGTGTCCTATCAAGGTAATAGAGCGGGTTGTCGATCCCGGCAAAGCCCGGGCTCATGCTGCGCTTGATCACCATCACGGTATGGGCCTTGTCCACGTCGAGAATGGGCATCCCGTAGATGGGGCTTGACGTGTCCGTCCGTGCCGCCGGATTCGTCACGTCGTTTGCGCCGATCACCAGCGCGACGTCGGTCTGCGGCAGATCGGAATTGACGTCGTCCATTTCCTTCAGGCGATCGTAGGGAATGTCCGCCTCGGCCAGGAGCACGTTCATATGCCCCGGCATGCGCCCCGCCACAGGGTGAATTCCAAACGTGACTTCCACGCCGCGCTTCGTCAGCACGTCGTACAGTTCGCGGACCTTGTGCTGCGCCTGCGCCACGGCCATGCCGTATCCCGGAACGATCACTACCTTGTTCGCCGCGGCCAAAATTCCAGCGGCTTCCTCCGGCGACGCACTTCGCACAGTCCGTGCTTCGACCGCGCCCGCGGCGGACGCCTGCACCTGCCCGAATGCCCCGAACAGCACGTTCGTGAACGACCGGTTCATGGCCTTGGACATGATCACCGAAAGGATGAAGCCCGACGACCCGTCGAGTGCGCCCGCAACGATCAGCAATTTGCTATTGAGCACGAACCCCATCGCCGCCGCCGAAAGTCCGGCGTAGGAATTCAGCAGCGAAATCACCGTTGGCATGTCCGCCCCGCCGATCGGAATAATCAACATCACGCCGAACAGCAGCGAGATCCCCACCATCACCGGAAAGAGATTCCGGTGCCCCGGATTCAGCACCAGCGCAACCGCAATCGCTACCGCCACGGCCAGCATCCCGAGATTCACGAAGTTCTGGCCCTTGTAAGTGATCGGCCGCTGCGAGAGGACCTCCTGAAGCTTCCCTGCGGCCATCAAGCTGCCCGTAAACGTCAGCCCGCCCAGAATCACTTCCATCGAAAGGACCGACATCATGAACTTCGGTACATTCGGCGTGCGCAGATAAAATTCCGCGGTTCCGACTAGCGTTACGCAGCACGCGCCGAACGCATGGCTCAAAGCGGTCCGCTGTGGCACCGCCGTCATCTGGACCAGGCCCAGCGGCACGCCGATAATCGCGCCCAGCACGAGCCCGATGGCGATCCAGCGATAGTCGATGATGCCCCGCTCCAAAAGCGTTCCAACGATGGCGAGCGCCATTCCCAACTCGCCCGCCCATACGCCGTGCCGCGCCGTCGTCGGGGCGCTCATCCACATCAGCGACAAAATGAAAAGAGCCGTGGCAACCAGGTAGACGAGTTCGATCCAGTGGAATGTGGGGAGAACCATGGTCATTATTTCTGCGGACGGCTCGATTTGAACATCTTCAGCATGCGGTCGGTGATCAAGAATCCGCTGACGACGTTGCTGAACGCCGCCATGACCGCGATCGTGCCCAGAATCGTCGCAAAGTTGGTCTCGTGCGCACCCGCAAGGGCAATCGCGCCCACGACGGCGATCGCGTCGAGCGCGTTCGTCAGCGACATCAGCGGCGTGTGCAACAGCGGCGACACTCGCTTGATCACTTGGAATCCAAGGAAGCCCGCCAGCATGAATACGAACAAGCCATTCAACAAAACATCGCCCGACATATCGCTTCTCCCTCTACGCGCCCTGCGCCGCTAGCGCCGGCATCGCAAAAAACTCTCGCACCCGCGCGTTCACCACTTCCCCTCCATGCGTCAAAAGCGTCTCGCGGGTAATCTCATCTTGTAGATTGAGGTTCAGCTTGCCGTCCTTCACGAGGTGCAGCAAAAAAGCCATCAAGTTGCGCGCATACAACTGGCTTGCGTGGTATGGTACCGTGCTCGCAAGGTTGATCTGTCCGATGATCGTTACGCCGTCGACGACAATCGTTTCGCACGCGCGCGTCAGCTCGCAGTTTCCTCCGCGCTCTGCCGCCAGATCGACGATCACCGATCCTGCGGCCATTCCGCGCACCATCTCCGCCGTCACCAGGACCGGCGCTTTCTTCCCCGGTACCACAGCAGTCGTGATCACCACGTCGTTCTCCGCGACCACCTTGCCCATCAGCTCGCGCTGCCTGGCGTAGAACGCGTCGTCCTGCGCCCGCGCGTATCCGCGTGCATCCTGCGCCTCCCCCGTTTCGAGCGGCAGCTCGACGAAACGCGCGCCCAGGCTCTGCACCTGCTCCTTGACCGCGGGCCGCAGGTCGTATGCCGAAACGACTGCGCCCAGCCGCCGCGCCGTCGCGATCGCCTGGAGCCCGGCCACGCCCGCGCCGATGATCAGCACCCGCGCCGGTGTAATCGTCCCCGCCGCCGTCGTCAGCATCGGCAAGAGCTTCGGCAGCGTGTCGGCCGCGATCAGTACGGCCTTGTAACCGCACACCGTCGCCATCGACGATAGGGCGTCCATGCTCTGCGCGCGCGTCGTCCGCGGCATCAGCTCGACCGAAAACGAGCTCACGCCCGCGCCGGCGATCTCCTGCACCACTTCCCGCGAGCCCAGCGGACGCAGGAAACCGATCAGAACCTGCCCACGCCGCATCAACGGAAGATCGGCTTTCCCGGTCCTGTCATTCGAGCCGTAGCAGAGTACTTGTGTGACGATGTCCGCTGTGTGAAAAACAGCCACGCGGTCCGGCAGAATTTTCGCGCCCTTTGCGGTGTACGCGGCGTCCGGGTATCCCGCTTCCGTCCCCGCGCCTGTCTCAACAACAACTTCGAGCCCTGCTTTCGCGAGGTTTGGGATCACCGCCGGCACGAGAGCCACCCGCCGCTCGCCCGGAAAGGTCTCTTTGGGAACGCCGACAATCACGAAGCCCTCTCCCTCATCATCTGTGATGCGCGCCCTGTGCCTCGGCGCGCCCATCCTCAAAACTGTCTATTCTATACATCTCGGCCCACAAGTCCACCGGATTTCAGAACTGTGATCGAAATGGACCGGCCGCTTGTCGCGAAGGCCTTCCTGGCTTGCCGCTAGCCCAGGGCGAACACGTGGCGAAAAGCGCACAGATACACATTTCTCCGCATGGCGCACGCGAAACTCGCTGCGTATAATCGTCGGGCGCATCAGCTTGCATTCGCGCAAGAAGCAAGAAGGAGGTCGCCGTGCCCGCATCTTGGAAAGGGTTCCTGGCCTTCGGTCTTATCTCGATTCCCGTGCGCCTCTCGCCGACCGCGCGCACCGAGCGTGTCAGTTTCAATCAGCTTCACAAGGTCTGCCACACGCGCCTGAAGCAGCCTCTTTTCTGCCCCACGTGCAACCGCATGGTCGAGCGCAACGAAGTCGAAAAGGGCTACGAATACGAAAAGGACCAGTATCTGCTCTTCACCGAGGAAGAACTCGAAAGCGTCGAGCCCGAGTCCGCTCGCACGATGGAGATCCTCGAATTCGTCAAGCTCGCTGAAGTCGACCCGATCTATTTCGACTCTTCCTACTATCTCGCTCCCGAAGACGAAGGCCGCAAGGCCTATCAGCTTCTGCTCGAAGCGATGCGCAAATCGGGTTACGCGGCGATCGCGAAGGTCAGCATGCACAACCGCGAATACATCGTCATCATTCGCCCGCACAAAGCTGGCCTCACGCTCCACACGATGTTTTATTCAAACGAGATTCGCGCCGCCGAGAGCGGTACCACGGAGAAGATCGAGGTCAAGGAACAGGAGCGTGCCCTCGCCGAGCAGCTCATAAAGAGTCTCGCCGCTCCGTTCCAACCCGAGAAATATCACGACACCTACCAGCAAGCCTTGCAGGAGTTAATTGCGGCGAAAGCCAAAGGTATGGAAGTCACCACCGCGCCTCACGTCGCGCGCGCGCCCGTCATCGACCTGATGCAGGCGCTGAAAAATAGCCTCGCCGCCAAGCCCGGCCCGCAAGCGGAGAAGAAGACGCTGCTGCACACTGTTCCAAAATCCCAATCCGAGCCGAAAAAGAGCAGGCGCAAAGTTAGCTGACGATCCAGAAAGCATCGTCATGCTGCTTGCCCTGACGCAGGAAGGGAGCGATCCCGGGTTTCGGGCCGAGGGGCACGGCATGCCGTGCCCCTCGGCCCGATTCGTCTATCTCAGAAAAGCAGCTTCAGCCCAAACTGAATCTCGCGCTGGCTGTTTGGGAGCGTCGTACCAATGTAGCCCGCAGTCGGAGAGGGAATACCGCCTCCAGTTGCCGACGAACCGGTGAAGAGGCCGCCCACTGGAAGACCGAAATCCGTACGGTTCGCAATGTTGAAGAACTCGGCGCGGAATTGCGCCTGGAGCCGCTCCGTGATTTTGGTGTTCTTCAGCAGCGCGAAATCCAAATTGATCAAACGGGGACCGACGAGGGTGTTTCTCCCCAGGTTGCCAAGCGTGCCAGCTGTCTCGATCGCGTAGCACGACGTATTAAACCATAGCGGCTCCACCGTATGGGTGCCGGGCAACACCACCTTCTTCTCGATATACGGATCGCAGCCAGGAACCACATTGGGACGCGGGATCGCGGCATTGGAACTTATGCCAGCTTGATCGAAGCCGTCGTTCACCGTGAACGGAGAGCCACTCTGGGCCGTGAAAATCCCACTCACCTGCCAGCCTTCCACGAGCCTGTTACCGCGGAAGGGCAACGAATATACGACGTTGGCCACGAAATTGTGACGGAGATCGAAATTGCAATCGCCTCGGTCAAGGCCAGGGTCGTAGGGATCGAGCTGGCCCTGCGAGTTCGCCCCCTCAGGTCCATACGCGGCAGAACCGTCGTCAATGCAATGCGAGTAGGTGTAGGAGGCCTGCATGGTGACACCCCTGGCTGCATGGCGCACCAGGTTCACCTGAAGCGAATTGTAGCTGGAATTTCCGGCTGGGAGACCCTCGTTGATATAGCCGAAATTGTCATTCACATGGTTTGGGAGAGGAACGACGGACGGAAATGGAAAAGTAGAGAAGGTGCCGAAAAAACAACTCGACAAGTTAGCCGCCGTCGGCGTGCAGGGCGCACCACCCGCCGTTTCCGTTAGCGAGGGATTCACGTTCCGTTGAATCATCAGGTGGACACCACGCGAGCCAACGTAACCGACGGTCAGGATCGTTCCCTTGCCGAGATCCCGCTGCAGGTTGAGATTCCACTGCTCCTGATAAGGAGCAGTGGTAATGTTGAAGGGAACTCCGTCGTCGACCTGCGTACAATTTGCTGGTGGACACCCTGTCGGAGGGACTGTCGGCGAATTCGGGGCGGGATAGCTCGCGGGAAACATGTTTGGAAAGGTCGGGAAATATTGAAGGGTGAAGATGTATGGAGCGGAGAAATAGTACGCGGAAGCGTAGGTACGAGGGGCAATGGGATCGTGGAATATTCCGAAACCCGCGCGGAGGGAGGTCTTGTGGTCCCCGAACAAGTCCCAGGCCAGGCCGACCCGGGGATCGATATTTTCCCTGTTGGGGCTGGTAGCAAAGACGTGACTTTCCAGCGTAAATGCTCCGTTGCCGTACGGCGGGTTCGGAATAGCGTAGAGGGGCCAGCCTGACGGGTTGGTGCCGTACTCGTAGCGGAGGCCAAGATTCAGGGTAAGGCGCGAATTCATCTTCCAACTGTCGTTAATGTAAGGGGTGACGTCGATTTCGCGGAAGTAGCGATTGGGATCGGCCGTATACGGGCTAGGATAAGCCCCGTAAGACAGAAATGGAGCGCCCTCTAGGACACTCTCCAAGGTTGTGAAGAGGTAGAATCCTCCCCATTCGAAGGGGGCGTTGATATTCGATTCGACTCTCATGATGTCCGCGCCAAATGTAATCGTATGCGCCCCGCGGGTCCAGACGACGTCATCCCCGCCGCCGAATTTGTTCTGAACGAGTTCGTCGGGAGTCAGTATGCCGGCGCCGACTCCGGCGAGGGTGCCAGGGATTATTAGAGCATCTTGGGCATCTTGGCGGCCCGGAAAAAGGTCAAGCGGCCCGCTCGCTCCAGGCGCCGAGATCGATTTCTCGTAGGTCCGGACGAAAGCGAATCGCGCCTCGTTTACGATCGAGGTGGAAAACAGGTGCTTCTCCTCTAAAGTAAAATATTGGTTTCTCGTTGTGTCCTGCTCCGGCCAACTAGGTAGTGTAGAGCCGAATGTTGGATACGGAAGAATGCTGTTTCCGCGGTCGGAAACATACCGTCCAAACAAGCTGTCCGTCGAGGAAAGCGTGTAATCGATGCGCCCCAGAACATAGTTCTCGCTCTGCACCTGACTGGCACTGGTGGTAGTAAAGAAGTAACCGCCTTGATCCCCAGCGGTGGCCGCGCCAGCCTCGTATTTGCTATACAAGCCCAGGATCCCCGGTACCGTCGTGGCGGCGGCAGCTTGGGTGGACCCGCATCCGAAGGGTATATAGGTGTAGGGGCCACCGGTTGCAGGAGCAGGTGTGGGGGGCGTGGCACCCGTGCAACTCCCGGGAGCCGGCCCGACGATACTGCTAGGCAACCATCCATTCAAGACATAGGGTTCCGGTATGGCTACATTACCGACCGATTGGCCTAGCGACTGGCGCAAACCTTCGTAGTTCGCGAAGAAAAACAGCTTGTCCTTCTTGACTGGCCCGCCCAGGCTGCCGCCAAACTGGTTCCGGCGAAATTGCGGTTTGTCCGGCTCCCCCAGCGTGTTGAGATCAAAATAACTGCGCGAGTCGAGGGCCGAGTTCCGCAGAAATTCATACGCGGAACCGTGAATGTCATTCGTGCCTGATTTCGAAACTGCGTTGACCACCGAGCCGTTGCCGCCGAATTGCGCGCTATAGGTATTGGTCAATACCGAAAACTCCTGGATTGCTTCGATTCCCAGGGAGGTGCCCAGGGCTCCCGAACCGGCCTGGTGGTTCCAGAAATCGGAGACGTTGGTGTAGTCCAACAGGAACTCTTCCCCTTCCGTTCTCGCTCCCGCGATCGAATAGTTGTCTCCATTCCCATAAAGAGATCCTCCTGGTGCAAGGCCGGTCGGCGTGACTCCGGGCGCCAGCGATATCAGTTGCTCAAAATTGCGGCCGTTCAACGGCAAGTCGCGCATCTGTGACTGGTTCACCAGAGAAGAAATGGCGGTCGATTCCGTTTCCACCTGCGAAACCGTGGACTCGACGGTGACGATCTGCTGGGACTGTCCCACTGGAAGCGTGAAATCGACCACGGGCTGACTGCCGACGCTGATGGTGACGCCTTTGTGGATGACCGTCTGAAATCCCGCCTTCGAGGCCGTGACTTCGTACGTGCTTACCTTCAGATCGGGCACGTTAAATCGTCCCAGATCGCTGGTTACGGTGGTCTGCGCGACGCCGGTTGCAACGTCTTTCACTTCCACGTTTGCGCCTGCAACTACCGCCCCGCTGGCATCCGTCACCGTGCCGGAAATGCTTCCGGTGACGGCTTGCGCCCCAAGTCGCCTCACGCCAACTGACAAAAGCAGTATTCCACCCAGAACGCAAAAAAACGCGCACTGAAATACTTTCGGGCCCCTAAGCATATGCGGCCTCCGTTTTGTCCCTTACTGTCGTGCGACGAGCGAGCGCCCCCCGGGCGAGTCTTGCGCGTGCTTCTACTATTTGGCTTTGCCCCTTGTCAAGGACAAAACAAAATGTCTGGGTTTCATCACTGGCGAGGTCTTTTTTTGAGATTGGTTTCTCCGAGCATATGAGTTCGTTGTTTTCCCTGGCTCCTTTTCGTTAGAATGCCGGGCATGCCAGCCGAAGCATTTCACGTCGCCGGACGCGCCGGATCGAATCCGAACGTGCACATCCTGAGCGTGATTGGCGCTATCAATGCCACGTCGTCGCCCGCGTTTCAAAACGCCGTCGGTGCTGCCACCGCTCCGCAGCTTATCCTCGATTTGACCGAAGTGCCGTCGATCGATTCGATGGCGATCGGTGTGCTCGTTCGCGCCTTCGTTTCGTGCAACAAGTCCGGCCGCAAGCTCGCGCTCGTGGGACTGAATCACCGCATCCGGAACATTTTGCAAATTACGGGCGTCGATCCGCTCTTCGAAACCTACGCCTCGATCCCCGAGGCCGAATCCGCGCTGAGCTGACGCAGTCCAATCAGGAGGCTGAAATGATCACTTCGGTCGAGTCTAACGGCCTGCGCTTCGACATGTTCACCGGCGAGGAACGCTTTCTCGCTCCCAACGCCGTACTCGTCTCCGGCCGGCAGGACGCATTCCTGATCGATTGCGGCTTCGTCAAGAGCGACGTCGAAAAGCTCCTCGCGCACGTCCGGGGCTCCGGCAAACGTCTCCGCGCAATCTTCATCACCCACGCGCATCCCGATCATTACGGGGGCATCAACGCGTTCGCGGCAGCCTTCCCCGATACGACGCTCCTCGCACGTCAGGGCGTGATCGATGGAATGCTCGAATGGCCCGCGAAGCGCCTTCACTGGCAGGACATGTTCGGCAACGAACTCCCCATCGATCTCGTTTATCCGAGACCGCTTTTCGGCAAGGCCGCGTATCTCGAAGACCGCGAGATGATATTTCTCGACCTGCCGGTTGCTGAGACCGTGCACGCCACGGCCTTCTACATGCCCTCAGCGCGCGCGCTGATCGCGGGTGATCTGATCTATCATCGGTATCACCTCTACATGGCGGACACAAACAGTCCCACGTCTTGGATCGCGGCCATCGAGCAGGCGCGCGCCGTCGGCCCAATCGACCTTGTATTCCCTGGCCACGGCAAGCTGGGCGGAGCGGAAATCTGTACGGAGGCGATCCGCTGGCTGGAGGATTATCGCGATGTCGCCAAGCCCGGCGTGCACTTCACCGTCATCGCCCGGGAAATGATGCGCCGATATCCCAACCACGGCTTGGCGCTGCTGCTATGGCTCACTCGCGGCCCTGGCTTCGGCACCGCTGGAGCGAAGGAAATTGGCGTCCCTGCCGAACTCCTCGGCGGCTGACCTACCCGCGCCAGCGTCGCGTGGCGCCAGCCTGACCGACGCGATCTCTGCATCGGTCAGGCTGCCAAAAATCAGAACACCAGCTTGAGCGCGAATTGAATCTGTCGCGACGTGGTGGAGGCAGCGGTAATCAAACCCGCGGTCGCACTGGTAAAATCAGAGCGTGTTGTTATAGACCCCGGCGTGCTAGCGAAGACAGCATTCGCCGGCTGCCCCAGATTCGTGTGATTGATGATGTTGAAGAACTCCGCCCGGAACTCGGCGTTCAGTTTTTCCGTAATCTTCGTCTGCTTTATTATGGAGAAGTCGAGATCTAATAGGCCGGGACCGTTTAGCGAATCCCTCCCAACGTTACCGAGCGTGAAGGCCGGTTGGGGGACATAGCAGGCCGGGTTAAACCACTGCACCGACCTCTGCGTGTAATTGATCTGATCCAATATCTGATACGGATGGCATCCCGCGGCACCCGAATAGTCCGGACGATCCCCTGTAAGTCCGCCCGTATTAGCCTGCTGGGGAGTCAGTCCGTTCAGCACGTTGACGGGAAAGCCGGTGGCCGCGCTCAAAATTTCGCTCACCTGCCAGCCCGAAACAAGCCTGTTCCCCCGGAAAGGCAGGGTATACACGCTGTTGACCCGCAGCGCCTGAGTGATATTGAAAGCGCAGGGTCCGCGATCGTAGCGCTGATTGTACACGTCGGTTATTTCGAAAGCGGATTGCTCGACACCGGAGCTGGCTGAACCGTCGTCAATGCACCTCGAGTACGTATAGGACACCTGCCCCTGCAAATTCCGGCTGATCTGGCGATTAAGACTCCCCACCAGGCCATTGTAGGTCGAATGGCTGGTGGGAGCAGTATCGTCTAAACCGAGAAAGTTGGGGTTCGGTATAGGGCCCGTGAAGGTACAGGAAGGGCTGGTGCATGTGCTGGGACCGCCGACCACAGCGGGCGTATTGTAGTTTCGCTGGCTATACAGGTGGACGCCTTGCGAGCCGACATAGCCAAGCGAGGCAACCATACTGTGCCCGAGGTCACGCTGTATCGTCAGGTTGTACTGCATGGCGTAAGGAGAAACGTTCGACCGATAGTCGATTCCATATACCGTGCCGAACGGTGGATTAAGGCAAGCGGGTGTGGGTGTACACGCTGCCGGATGCGGAAAGAGCGCAGGAACACCAGAAGTTAGGACCACGGTTTGAGACGGCGGATCCTGCGAGTACGCGTTCAGGTAGGTGCGAGCGGCGAGTGGCTCGTGGAAGATTCCGAATCCAGCGCGGATTGAGGTTTTGTGATTCGAGAAAGGATCCCAAGCTAAACCGATCCGGGGATCAAAATTGAGCGCGTTCGGATTCGCCTGAAGAACGTGATGGACCTGCGTAAAAGCCGACGAAGACAAAGGATCCAAGAGCGCAAAACACGGTTCAGCTACGCAGACCGGGTTGGTCTCAAAGTCATACCGCAAACCGATGTTGACGGTGAGGTTCTTTCTCACCTTCCAATCATCCTGGATGTAGGGGAAGTATTCGACGGCGCGAGAGTAACGCGTCCTGGTGAAACCCGGATGTGGGTTGATCTCGCCTTGGAATTGGACTGGGGTAGCTGCGAGAAAACCCGGAAGGCTGCCGAATACAAAGAAGCCGCCTTCCCGGCCCACGGCGATATTGTCTTCAATTCTGACTACGGATACGCCGACCTTGAGACTGTGCGCCCCCCGGCTCCAAAAAAGATCGTCTCCCCCGGTGAACTTGTTCTCAATCAGATGGAACCGTGCTGTCGTGCCTGGACCGATGTTGGAGGTGCCGCCACCGACGCTGATGACGCCGTCCTCACGGTCCCCTGGACTGTAGTACGGCGCTCCCAGGTAATACTGCAACGGATCTGTGGCTGGATTCGTCAAGAATTTCTGATCCTGGCGTTCATTGGTTCGCGAGAAGCTGAAGCGAATCTCGTTGATCGTTGTCGCTGAAACGATGTGCTTCTCTTCGAGGGTGAAAAACTGGTCGCCCCCATTGTCCACGACCGGCCAGTCGGCCAGGTTCGAGAAGGGTACGGGTAGGAGTTGATAAGCTGTGTCGGAAATGTATCGCCCGAACAAGGAGTCTTTCGAGCCGAGCGTATAATCCATACGGCCTAGAACGTAGTTCTCGCTCACCGGCTGGCTCGAAATAGAAGTGAAAAGTGCGTTGCCGCTGGGATAGCCTTTGAATAGCCCCGCACCCACAGTCTGTTCGATGGCTCCTGGGAGTGGGGCCGGATACAAGTTCAGGTATGGCAAAACGGCTGCATTGATCGGCACCGCTATTCTCGGTGAGGTCGGTGTGCAAGTGCCAGTGCCGTTCGGGGGAGGTGGTGATTGCCCTGGAACCGTGTTGCAAGGGACCAAGCCCGTGCGAGATAGCGCATCCGGAACAAATTGATTTCCGGTTACGCCCAGGGTGGACCGCAAGCCCTCATAGTTCACGAAAAAGAAGGCCTTATCCTCTTTGACCGGGCCGCCGACACTGCCTCCAAACTGATTTCTGCGGAATGGCGGAATCTTCGGCCCATCGAAGAAATTGCGCGCATCGAGAGCGCTGTTGCGCAAATACTCATACGCCGAGCCGTGCAAGGAGTTGGTGCCGGACCTGCTCGCGGCATTCATCGCGGCGCCGGTTCCCCCGAACTGCGCGCTATACGTGTTGGTCAGCAGCTGGAACTCTTGGATGGCCTCGACGCCCAGCGAATTGCCGGTGATATTCGAGCCCGTGCCCTTGTCCCAATAGCCTTGGAGATCCTGGTCGTCGAGCAGGAACACTTGTCCGACGGGCCTTGATCCAGCAACCGAGTAGGTGTTCCCCGGCCCGTAGAAGCCCGAAGATAGTCCGCCCCCTCCTCCTCCGGTTATAAAGCTCTGATTTATCGTCTGAACACCGGGCGCGAGCGAGAGAAGCTGCTCGAAGTTCCGGCCATTCAAGGGCAGTTGACTCATCTGTTCAGGAGTCACCAGAGACGATACGGCGGCCGTCTGCGTCTCGACCCTCGAGATCTCGCCTTCCACGTTCACCGTCTGCGATACTTGCCCAACGGGCAGCGAAAAATCGACGACGAGGTTGGCTCCGACCATGAGCGTGATTCCTTTGTGAATCACCGTCCGGAAGCCCGAGAGCGATGCCTGAATTTCGTAGCTGCCGATTGGCAGATCAGGAATTCGGTAGCGGCCTGCCGCATCGCTCACCGTGGACTGCGTGACGTTCGTACCCACGTTCCTCGCTTGAACGGTTGCGCCGACCAGTGCCGCGCCGGAACTGTCGGTTGCAGTGCCTGAGATGGTCGCTGTTTCGACTTGAGCCGCGAGGCGATTCACGCCCACTACACCGATGAAGAGAAACACGCTCAATACCCATGTCGAGGCAGACTTCAACATCTTCACGGTATTCGTCATGAATAGAACCCCCTTATTCACGATGTGTGAGCCAGCCCCCGCTGGAATTGCCGACCAAGTACTATTTGCCTACGGCGTTGTCAAGTAAAAAGAGAGATCACCGGGGTCGCCGGCCTGTATCGGGATGCTGTGCCCGGAGCGGATGCTTGGCTGTTCGTGGCGCGATGTTGACTTCGGATGCTTTATAGGTCGAGGCTTCAGCGCGACAGAGGCGGAAACTGGCCGCCGCAATCGCGCCATGTCCTCGCTCCAGCGCCGCTGAACTCTTTACATCAACAACCATTTGAAATTCCCGCCGCATTGTGCCAGCCTGAAAGTCCGTACTTGGAGAGAGGATGAACGAGGGCAAATGAACGAGAACGATGGAAGGGGCTGGCCGAGTGGAAAGGCTGCCCTCTGCGTCCAAGCGAGTGTCGCAACGCGAGGACTCCTTCTTCTCGGTGCCTTCTACCCGTCACTGGCTGCCGAGTAGAATTCGATGTAAGTAATTGAAAACAAACGACGGTGGTGCCTCTTACCCGTCACTGAAACGGGGGCCCTTTGGACCCGACTTTTGACACTTGATTCGAGGAGCAGAAACGATGTTGCGGATCGGAATCATCGGCTGGCGAGGGATGGTCGGAAGCGTTCTCCTGCAGAGGATGCGGGAGGAGAACGACTTCACGGGCATCGAGCCCCTCTTTTTCTCGACCTCGAACGCCGGCGGCACAGCCCCGAAGGAGGCCGGCGCTCCGCTCAAGGACGCGAAAAACCTCCGCGAACTGGCCGCGTGCGACATCCTGATCAGTTGCCAGGGCGGTGACTACACGAAAGAAGTTTACAGCCCGCTGCTCCAAAGCGGCTGGAAGGGCTATTGGATCGACGCAGCCTCGACGCTGCGGATGGACAACGACGCCGTCATCATCCTCGATCCAGTGAACGAAAAGGTGATTTGGGAGGGCTTGCGCCGTTGCGTTCGCGCCTTCCCCGGCGGCAACTGTACGGTCAGCCTGATGTTGATGGCGGTGAGCTCGCTTTTCAAGGCCGGCATGGTCGAATGGATGACGTCGATGACTTATCAGGCCGCGTCCGGCGCCGGAGCCGCCTACATGCTCGAGCTGGTCAAGCAGATGGAATGCCTCACCGGCCCGACCCGCGCTCATCCATCCGAGAGCGCTCTCGACGTGGACCGCATGGTCATTCAAGCGCAGCGGGCGCCAAGCCTTCCAACAAAGGAGTTCGGCGTGCCGCTCGCGGGTAGTCTGATCCCATGGATCGATAGAGAGATGCCCGAGGGCCAGACCCGCGAAGAATGGAAGGGCATGACCGAAACCAACAAGATCCTGGGGCTCGATCCACCCGTGCCCGTGGACGGCATCTGCGTCCGCGTAGGCGCGATGCGCTGCCATAGTCAGGCGCTATGCATCAAGCTCACCAGAGACGTCCCTTTAAGCGATATCGAAGCCAGCCTCGCTGGGGCAAATGACTGGGTGCGCGTCATCCCCAATAACAAAGAGTCGACCCTCCGATGCCTTACTCCGACGGCCGTTTCCGGCACACTCAACGTCCCGATCGGACGTCTGCACAAGCTCAACATGGGGCCGCAGTTCCTCGGCGCATTCACCGTCGGTGACCAGCTGCTGTGGGGCGCCGCAGAGCCGCTGCGCCGCATGCTTGGGATTCTTCGCGAGCACCTAGGGAACTAACTTGGCCGCTTCCGTTCGCTGCCGGGTGTATAATCCCCGCCGCTGCCGGGTGAAACTACCGGCCCACGACGCACGTATAAGGACGCAGGAGGTGGTTCATGAATCGAAAGTTTCTCGCGATCTGTTTTGGCGCGGCGGTGTTTGTCACGCCCGCTCTGGCGCAACAGGGCGCGAATTTCAACGGCGCATGGAAACTCGACAGCGCCAAAAGCGAGTTCGGTCAGTTCCCTCCCCCGCAGAGCGAAACGGATGTCTTCCAGATCAACGGCACCGATTTCCAACAGCAGGTGACCAGCGTTTCGCAGCGGGGCAGCCAAACTTACACGCGGGCCTGCACGATCGACGGCAAGGAGACTCCGCTCACGCCCGATAACCCGCGCGCCCACCTCGGCGCCGCCATTACGCTCAGCAAGATTCAGTGCGGCTGGGAAGGAAACTCGATCGTTGTCACGGAAACCGTGCCCATGCAGGGTTCGGAGCTGACGGACAAGCTAACCTTCTCCGTGGACGGATCGACGCTCACGATGACCTCGCACATCACCTCGGCGAATATGAATGGCGACCGGAAATTCGTGTACGACAAAGTGGACGCTTCGGCTGCCGCTGCGGCGTCTCCCGCTCCCATGGCGGCGACTCCCGGCGCGGCTGCCATGATCCACACCGGTTCGTCCACGCCGAACATCAGCGGGACGTGGAAGCTGGACGCTTCGAAGAGCAACTTCGGCCAGATGCCCCCGCCCGGGAGCCAGGTGGACACGATTCAGCACAGCGATCCCGCGCTCAGAATCAGCATTGACCAGAAGGGCGGCATGATGGGTGATACCGCCTACGCGGAGTCGCTCACCACGGACGGCAAGGAAGCGAGTTGGCCGGGCATGGGCGGCAGCCAGGTGACCGGCACCGCGCATTGGGAAGGAAACGCGCTGGTCGTCGACTCGAAATCCAGTTTTCAGGGCAGCGACTTCAAAATCAAGGACACGTACACGCTCAGCTCCGATGGAAGCACTCTCACGGAGGTCACGCACGTCGAAAGTGGAATGGGCAATTTCGATACAACGAGCGTCTTCGTCAAGCAATAGCTGTTGGAATTGCGCGGGCTGGGCAAACGCTCAGCCCGCGACCTCTCTTTTCAAAGCTTTTCAAAGTCCCCTCTTTTGAGTCAGTTTGCCTCCACCTGTCCCGAAGGAGAGCTGTTCCGCTTCGGAACAACCACCTTCGGCTGATTTACTAACTCGGCTACGAACAGAGTGAAAATTGTTCGCCGCGGGCCGATATCTTCTAACATCGTGTATGAGGTCTGATCGTTTCCCCACTGCGATGCCGGCCTCAGGGGCTCCCATGATCACTCCCACCAAGAACAAGACTTCGAACCACGCGCGCATGCGCCAGATCGAACGCAGCGAGTGGTCTCTCTCGTGGGCGGCCATCGCGGTAACGCTACTGCTGACGGCGGGGCTCTCCTCGTTTGCCCTGGGCGTGTTCGCCCGCCCCGGCGAAGTCGAGACCACGGACCTCTGGATCGCCGTCCGCGGGCTGATAGGCCTCGTGTTGGTGTTCGACGTGTACGTCATCTATCAGCAGCTCCAGATCCAGCGAATACGGCGGAAGTTGCTGGAACGGGAGGAGTTTTTTCAGCTCATCAGCGAGAACGTGATCGATATGATCGCCGTCGTCGATTCCGCCGGAAAACGCGTCTACAACAGCCCGTCCTATCAGCGGATCCTGGGCTACGATTTGGACGAACTGGAAAACACCTCTTCGTTCGATCAGGTCCACCCCGATGATCGCCAGATGGTGGTTGACGCAGCAGCGGAGGCGCGGCGTTCGGGCACGGGGCGCCGAATCGAATATCGGATGCGGCACAAGGACGGACGGTGGGTCTACCTGGAGTCGACGGCCAGTCCGGTGATAAACGCGAAAGGGGAAATCGAAAATCTCGTCATCGTCAACCGGGACATCGACGAACGCCGGCGGCTCGAAGAGCAGCTTCGACAGTCGCAAAAGATGGACGCGATCGGCCGGTTGTCCGGCGGGGTGGCGCACGACTTCAACAACCTCCTCGGTGTGATCATCGGTTATGCCGAGATTCTGCAAGAGCACATTCCGGAAGCGGATCCCATGCGCGCGCCCGTCGATCAGATACTGAAGGCGGGCAACCGGGCATCCTCGCTCACGCGACAGCTTCTTGCCTTTAGCCGGCAGCAGGTACTGGAGCCCAAGGTTCTATCGCTCAACGGCGTCGTTTCGGACACGGACAAGATGCTGCGGCGGCTGATCGGCGAGGACATCGAGCTGGTGACGAGCCTCGATCCGAAGCTCGGCAGAATTCGCGCGGATCAGGGGCAGATCGAGCAGGTCATCATGAACCTCGCCGTCAATGCGCGAGACGCGATGCCCGACGGCGGGAGGCTGGCGATTGAGACATCGAACTTCGAGATCGACACTGCATTCGCGCAGAGATACGCCTATCCTGTTCAGACTGGCCCCTACGTCCTGCTGACAGTCAGCGACAACGGCATCGGAATGGACTCGGCAACACAGCAGAGAATCTTCGAACCGTTTTTCACGACGAAGGAAAAGGGCAAGGGAACGGGGTTAGGGCTTTCGATGGTGTACGGCGTCGTGAAGCAGAGCGGCGGATACATTGACCTCACGAGCAGTCCTGGAAAGGGTGCCACTTTCAGCATCTACCTGCCGCGTGTGGAGGAACACGCCGAAGCGGAC
The DNA here is from genome assembly GCA_049523255.1 of Candidatus Acidiferrales bacterium. GTDB lineage: Bacteria > Acidobacteriota > Terriglobia > Acidiferrales > UBA7541 > Palsa-295. The sequence goes on from JBEKNB010000005.1 coordinate 46,346, forward strand.
GCGCACGGGACAGACCATTCGGCGGAACTCCGCGGCACGGAGACAATACTGCTGGTCGAAGACGAAGACACTTTACGCGGCTTGGCGCGACGCCTACTCGAAGAATACGGGTACCGCGTTCTCGAAGCATGTGATGGAAGCGCGGCTCTGCGCGTAAGCGAAGAGAACGCCGGAACGAACATTCACCTCCTGCTGACGGACGTGGTGATGCCGGGGATCAGCGGGCGGGTCCTGGCGGACCAGATGAAGCAGAAGCGGCCGGAGATAAGGACCGTCTTCATGTCCGGCTACACGGGGCAAAGAGTGGGCGAGAAGGAGATTCTCGAGCCGGGCAGCCTCTTTCTGCAAAAGCCATTCACCCGCGAAAACCTGGCGCGCAAGATTCGGGAGGCGCTGGACGTTCCGAGCGTCGCACGAGTCTCGTAGCGCCCGGCTGACTCCAGGCGCATGGGGCTTCAGCAATCCGGCAACAGCTTGGGATCGCAAAAGAACAAATAGGGGAATTCATGATGCGGAAAATTCTGGTTGTGGACGACGACGCGGACATGCGCAATCTTCACAAGATGCGTTTGAGCGATTCGTACGAAATTCTGGACACGGAAGACCCGGAGGAGGCGCTCGGGCTGGCGCTCGAGCACAAACCGGCGGCAATCCTGCTCGACCTGATGATGCCCCGGCTTTCCGGTTTCGAGTTGTGTCACACGCTGCATACGCTCAGCTACACGTCGCGGATCCCGATCTTCGTCATTACGGGCGAATCCGCCGCGAAGTACAAGCAGCACTGCGAGGGGCTGGGGGCATCGGCATTCTTTGAAAAACCCGTCGATTACAAGGATCTGAGGAAAAAGCTCGCCGAAGCGGTGGAAACGAATCAGCCCGAACGGCGCGCGCATATGCGCGTGAAGATGCGCGTGATTGTGAAGCTCCGGGGGGCAGATCCGGCAGGCAAGAAGTTCGACCTATCGACGGTCACGGAGAATCTGAGCCCGGGCGGGTTTCTCGCAGGTTGCACCGCAACCCTGAACCAGGGGGACATCGTGGAAGTCTTCATGGTGGCCGACGGCGAGCGTTTCGCCGGACGCGCGAAGGCCGTGCGGTGCGAAGCCCGTGGGGCACCGTGGCAGAGGTATGGGTTTCAGTTCCTCGAAACAACTCCCGAGTGGGTTTTGCAAGGCCGGTAAGGCGGTTTGCCGGTCTCATTCCAAGAGTTCTAACGGGAATTCCGCGTCGCGGTCACGGGCCACCATTCCGCAGCCCCAAAGGCGCTGGGCGTGATCCCAAGCGCATAGGCACAGGGAGCAGGTCGTCTTCACATGTCTGTAACCGTTGTGGTACCTTGTGCGTCGTTAAAGCAAGGCAATCCGAGACTAGGACGAGGAGTTCGCTCGAGAATGGCGACCCTGAATACGAGTTCTTGTCCGGGAATTTCCCCTTCGCAGCACACCCGCCTCAGCTGGCTCCAAGGCTTTACTTGACAGTCCTACACCTAAAGCAACCGTCGGTTGTTTTCCGCGCACTGAGTTAAACGACACAAACATCTTTGCGCTCGCACGCCTTTGAGTTGCACAAAGCGAGCGGGTCGCTTGCGGCTGCACCCCTTGGGTGCAAGCAAAGCATAGGAGGCAGGTTATCCATGAAAGTGAACAGGCGAAAACTATTGTCGTTGATCGGGATGTCGCCCGCAGTACTGGCTGGCGCTCCTGCATTTGCAAAGCCGCCGTCCAAGAGTGCAGCAGTGGTGAAGACCGAGCCGGGCAAGATTACAGCGCTCAACCCGAGGGGCATGCCGCCCTCGATCCAATTGATCCCAATGGCACCGCGGCTCAGCGGTCTGGACGGCAAGACGATTTATCTTGTATCAGACGGGTTCCCGGGCGCCGACGCCTTCCTGAATCAGATCAAGGTCTGGTTCAGCAAGAACATGCCCGGCGTGACCACCGAGTTCCGGCTGAAAGCCGGTGGGTTTGCCGATGACGATCCCAAGCTGTTCGCGGAAATGAAGCAGAAAGCCAAAGGGGTCATCATGGCGATCGGCCATTGCAGCACGTGCACGCCGGCGACGGTCGGCCACTGCATCACGTTCGAGAAGATGGGGCTGCCGTCGGCTCCGATCGTGACGATCGCGTTCAAGGACTTGGCGAAGACGAACGCGGCTAAACGGGGTATGCCGGACGAGCGCATCTGCTTCACTCCGCATCCGGTGTGGGGTAAGAACGATGCCGAAATGTACGCCTACCTTGAAGGAAACGATCCCGTTACCGGCAAACCATTCATGAAGGAAGTGATCGGCGCGCTGACGACGCCTTTGACGGCCGACGAATCGAAGTCGGGAACAATCACACCCCCCGTTGGAGCCCCGACCTTTGGACCCGAAACATCGAGGAACCTCCAGCAGTACTATCTCGACAATGGAATGACGGACGGCCTGCCGATCATCATTCCAACCGACGACCTCGTCGACGAGATGCTGGCGGGCACGAGCCACAAGCCGGATGAAGTGGTCGGCAAGATGACTCCTGCTCAGGGCGCCTTCCCGCCGTGGTCGTACACAGTCCGGCAGGCGGCGGTGAATGCCGTGATGGCGGGAGCAACGCCGGACTATTTCCCGATTATCCTGGCAATTGCCTCAACGGGGATCTCGGCGCTATTCAGCTCGACGAACTCGCTCGTGTCGGCGGCGGTGATCAACGGGCCGATTCGCGACAAGCTCAACATGAACTACGGTATCGGCGCCATGGGTCCGTTCGTGCAACCAAACGCCACGATCGGACGCGCGTGGACGCTGATGTCGAGAAACCTGGACGGTGGCGGCATCCCGGGCGAGACGTACATGGGCACGCAGGGAAACGTCGTCAACTACAGCAACCTGATCATTCCGGAAAACGAAAAGGACAGCCCGTGGACGCCATTCCACGTGCAGAAGGGTTTCAAGCCCGAAGAGAACGTGATCAGCTTCTTCTTCGGATTTGGAATCCAGCAAGGGCAAGGAGGCAGGGGCCTCGGCCTGAAGCCCGTGCCTCACTTCCACGAAGCAATGGCTCACAACGTCTCGCCGTTCGCTTCGCTCTTCGGCACTCTGATCCTCGTCGACCCGCTGGTGGCCCACGGACTGGGCGATCTCGGATTCAAGACGAAGGACGATATCGCCGACTGGCTGCAGAAGAACACGACGGTAACTTTGAGGGACGTCAAGTCGAGCCTGTTCAGCTACGCCCCGAGGGGTCCGGAAGCGGCGAATCTGACCGACGATTCCGTGTTCCCGAAGTGGGCGAAGTCGGACGCCTTCAACTTCGTCGTCGTCGGCGGCCAGACGAACCCGTATCACCAGATCGGGAATCTCAGCTACCGGATGAGCGTCTCGATCGATAAGTGGATGTAGAGCGCGCGAAGACAAATCCTGCGGCCGGGCTCGCATGGCCGGCCGCAGGATGACTTTTCAGGCTTGCCATTGGACGGCGCAGCACCGAGATGTCCATCCCTCCGTTTTCTTCCCTGCAAGCCTCGTTTTGCGGCAACAAGGGCACATTCCAGTTGCAGGGCCCGCGGGGATACCGGATAATTCGCTGATTAAACCGAGGCATCATCCGCGTTTGCGGCTCCAGCTACTGCGATGAACTGCCCGCACTGCAGTACCGTCAATCCCGACTACGCTGAATCTTGCTCTCACTGCGGCAGTGTCATGCACGCGAGCTCGGAGACGGTCAATGTAGCAGACCCGACCGCGCTTTCTCCGGGCAGCGATTTCGGCCCGCGGTATCGGATCGTGTCGCTTCTCGGGCAAGGAGCGATGGGCCGGGTCTACAAGGCGTACGACAAGGACCTCGACCGGGTCGTGGCAATCAAGGTGGTCCGCCAGGGCATGATGGCGGAGGCGGACGCCTTGAAGCGCTTTAAGCAAGAGCTGCTTCTCGCCAGCAAGGTTTCGCACAAGAACATCCTGCGCATTCACGATCTGGGCGAAGTCGGAGACACGAAGTTCATCTCCATGGCCTTTGTCGAAGGGAGCGACCTCCATCGGATTCTTCAGGAGAACCCCAAGCTGCCCTTCGAGCGAATTCAGAACTTCGGGGAACAACTCGCCGAAGCGCTGGCGGCGGCGCATTCGGAAGGCGTGATCCACCGGGACTTAAAGCCACAGAACATCCTGGTGGGCGCCGAGGACCATCTCTACGTTTCGGACTTCGGCCTCGCGAAATCGTTCGAAGAGGATGCGGTCGGGATGACGCGCACAGGCATGTTTCTCGGCACACCGCTCTACATGTCTCCCGAACAAGTCGAAGGCAAGCCCGCCGACCAGCGCAGCGATCTCTATTCCTACGGGCTGATCCTCTACGAGATGGCGACGGGCGCCGTGCCATTCACCGGCGATTCGACGTTCAAGGTGATGTACGACCGGCTGAAGACCAAGCCGAAAAGCCCGAGACTACAGAACCCGGCGATCCCCGCGTGGTTCGATCGAATCATCATGCGCTGCCTGGAAAAACAACCGGAGACGCGCTACCAGAACGCGTACGAGATCGTGGCCGATCTGCGGAGCGCCAAGGCGCCGAGCTACACCCGTTCGATCCAGATTCCGATTCCGGAGTTTTCAGACCGCAGATGGATCTGGGCCGCCGCCGGGACCGCGGCGCTGATCGCCGTCGCTTTCGCGATTCCGGCGGTGCGCCATCTCGTCTTTCGCGGAGGCGGCGGAACGCAACAGACGGCTTCGCATGTGGCGGGCGTCCCAGCGCTGAGCGTGGGGAAATTCGTTGCCGTGCTGCCGTTCAAGGTGCTGGGCGACGAACAGTCGCTCGGCTACGTCGCGGAGGGGTTGAACGAGGCGCTCTCGACCAAGCTGTTTCAACTGAAAGATTTGCACATGGCCGCGGATTCAAAGACGGCCAACATCTCGGACAAAGATCCGCTCGACAAGGTCGCTCGCAGCCTGGGCGCCAACCTGATCGTCGATGGCCTGATCCAAGGCGGCGCCGACAAGATGGCGATCATCGTGAACCTTCACGATATCGCGGACGGCAAGGAACTATGGAGCCAGCAGTTTTCCGGAGTTCCAAAGGACGTGCTGTCGATCGAGGATCAGATCGGCACTCAACTTGTGTCCGCCCTGGACGTGAAACCGAGCGACGAGGAGCTGGCGCGCGCTTCCGAAAGGCCCACGGACAACATCGACGCTTACGATCTGTATCTGCGCGGCCGGCAAGCACTGAAGGGGCCTGACAGAACCAAGGCGGCCCAAGGTGCGCTGGATTATTTCCAACAGGCCGTCCAGAAGGATCCCGGATTCGCGCTGGCTTATACGGGGATTGCGGACGCGTCGCTCTTCATGTACCAAAACAATAAAGATGCTTTCTGGGCGCAAAAGGCCGTGGGAGCGGCACAGAGAGCCGAGCAGTTGAAGGACAATCTCCCCGAAGTGCACTTCGCTCTCGGCAGTGCATACCAGCAGACGGGCCAAGCGGCGCAGGCCCTTGTCGAATTGAAGCGCGGCCTCCAACTCGCCCCAAACTCGGACACCGGCTACCTGCGTCTGGGGATCGCATACGCGCAAGGCGGCCAGCAGGAAGAAGCCGTCGCCACGTTCAAGAAAGGGATTGAGGTCAATCCATACTTTTGGGTGTTGCATATCGAGCTTGGCCGGGCTTACTTCTCAATGGGAGACAACGAAAAAGCTCTCGCCGAATTCAAGCGTGTGACGGAGTTGGAGCCCGACAACGTCACAGGCTGGAACAATATAGCGACCATCTACGAGAGAATGGGCCGGTACCAAGAAAGCATCCCCGCGTACCAGAAATCCATCGAGCTCGCCCCGACGTGGCTCGCGTACTGCAACCTTGGCTACGTCTATACCGTCCTGAAACAGTACCCCGAGGCGATTGGGGCCCTGGAAAAGTCGGTTTCGCTTGGACCGAACCAGGAAGTCTGTGTGGGTAATCTAGCGGATGCCTATCGCTATTCCGGTCAGACGGACAAGGCCCGCGCCACCTACGAAAAAGCAATCGCGCTGGCCTTTCAGGACCTGCAGGTGAACCCCAGGGACACAGGCGCGATGGGCGACCTGGCATTGTACTTTGCCAAGAAGGGTGAGCCAGACCGCGGCATAGACTTCATTCAGCGCGCCCGTGCCATCGACAAGAAAGACGTGGAACTGATCTTTACTCAGGCGACGATTGAATCCCTGGCGAACAAGCCGTCGGATGCGCTTCGCACGCTCCGTGAGGCTCTGAGTAACGGATATCCGATCAAGGACGTGCAATCGAGTCCAGATTTTGCAAGCATGCAGAACCGGTCGGACTTTCAAGCGCTAATGAAGGAATTCAGCCAGCCAGCAAAATAGCTCAGCTTCAGAGAGACGGATGCGGACCCTACCCTCTGCGAAACCAATTGTAGGAAAGTCTGTGGACGGCTATTGCGTGACTCTGCGACGCAGCAACGGCAGCGTCACCATCCCAAGCAAGAGAAGAGCAAAGGATCCCGGCTCGGGGAAAGGCACCAGACCGGAAGGGTCGTTCGTCGGCGCGACGTCGAATGGGGCGTTTTCCACAAACAACTGATTGGAAGCATCGCCATTCGTACTGAAAGTGATGTCGCAGCCAACCGGGATGCCCAACACGAAATCATCCAGATCGCAATCATGATCGCCATGGCCCAGATAAGGGTCGCCGATAGACCAAAGGTACGATTGCGTCTCCCAGCTCACCTTCGTGGGAGCTGTGAAAGAGCACTCATCAACCTGCACGCCACCAAGAGAAAAACTCGTTTGACTCGCGGTCCAGCCGATGTTCGTAAGGCTCGAAACGCAGGTGAGGCCGCCATTGGTGTCTGCAGCCGGTATTGCAAACGCCACAACCGTGGCAGGGGTTGAACCGGTAACGGTGCAATCATCCGAGTTGGTCGCAATGGCACCCGTAGCGTCCGTGCTGGTCTGAAACGAACTGCAGGACGGACTGCCCGCAGGCCCGCCGCCCATCACGACGCGACCGTCACCGGTCGAGTCCGCGTGAGCAACGCCTGCCAGCACGTGCAACTGCGAAAGAACTGCACGCCAAATGCCAGTCCAATAAGCTGTTACAAGCACCTAAGTCGAGCTTTTTCATAGCATATCCAGTCTGCCTCGGTCAAGGCACTTTATTACACTGCAAAGCTTTGCACATCTCGGGAAGCAGGTGTGTCGAACGCCCCAACTCGCGGATCAAGTGACGGGACGATCATAGCCATGGACGGGGATCTCTTGAAGCCTGTCTCAACTCGCAGACGCAGCGTCCTTTTGTGCCCCGCGTGTTACAATTTCGGCCTTGAGCGACTCCGATGTCTGAGGTCCCAGCCACCAGCGAAATTAGCCTGGAAGTCATCTCGCCCGATCGTTCGCGGCGCGTCATCCGACTGAACCAGTTTCCGTTCTGCATGGGGCGGGGCGAGAGCGGAAACCAACTCCCGCTGAATGACCGCCGAATCTCCCGTCAATGTGCGGCGATCCTCTCGGAGGCCCGCCAATACTACGTTGAAGATCGCGGCCAGCATCTCGGGGTATTCGTCAACGGCGCGAAGATCGATCGCAGCCCTCTCAAAGATGGGGACGTGATTACGTTCGGCCTCGCCGATTCCTACGAGATCGTGTTCCGCACTTCGGCAGACGGTGTATCGATTCCGGAGATGCTGACGCTCGTTGGGAAAATACCCGGCGCCGAATCCGCGGCTGGCGAAGGCGATCTGAGCAGACTCAATCTTCTCCTCGAAGCCAGCATGCTGCTGCATTCGCGACTCCCGCTGGAATCCGTGCTGGGCACAGTGTTGGACCACGCGATCGCGGTCACCGATGCCGACCGCGGTCTACTGCTCGAACCGGACGGTTCGGGATCGGTGCGTCCGCGACTCGCCCGCGGCATCGGACAGACGCGCTTGCCGCTCGAGGGTTTTGCGCCCAGCCAGACTGCGCTGCGCATGGCTCTCACACAGCACTCGAACGTGATCACGCAGGACCTCGCGCAAGCCGACGCCGGTCTGCAGGCGGCGCAGAGCATCGTCGCGCAACAACTCCGGTCCGTGGTCGTGATTCCGCTGTATGCGGTGCCGCGCACCGGCTCGATGGAATCCATCGCCGTCAAACGGGGCGATCTACTCGGTGTTCTGTACGTTGATTCGCGCCGTCCAGCCGCATTTTCGAAAGTCGATCGCCAGATCCTCGATGCACTTGCCGTGCAGGCCGCCTCCATCCTGGATAACGCGCGCATGGTCGAGCGCGAACGCGAACGCCAGCGGATGGAACAGGAACTCACCATCGCCCGAGACATCCAGCAAGCCCTGTTGCCCAGGGGATTCCGCGACTTCCCCTATCTCGCGGTCTCAGGAACCAACCTCTCCTGTCTCGCGGTAGGCGGCGACTACTTTGACGTTTTCCCGATGAGCGACGAGCGAACAGCATTCCTGATCGCGGACGTGTCTGGCAAGGGCCTGGGCGCGGCGCTCGTCACAACCATGCTCCAGGGCGCTCTTTCAGGCCTGGCGATGGGCGGGGCCGACCCGGTGGCGGTGTTTCGACACCTGAACAGCTTCCTCTGCGAACACACGGATGTGGGGCGCTACGCAACCGTTTTTTTCGGGATTCTCGAAAAGAACGGTCAACTCGAGTACATCAATGCGGGCCATCCGTCTCCCCTGCTGCTTCGCCCGGAGGAAATCGCCGAAGCGTTTACCGAGGGATGCTGTCCGGTGGGCCTGCTGCCTGAAGTCGACTATGCTGCGGCCCGCATACAACTCCGACCGGGCGATACTCTGATCCTGTTCAGCGACGGCGTCACAGAAGCCATGGACACCCGGCAGGAGATGTACGGCGTGTCCCGCCTTCGCGACATTTTGGCTGGCCGGCACGATGCTCCTCTGGAAGATCTCCAAAAAATCGCCCTGGAATCCGTGCAGAACTTTGCGCGCGGCGCCAGCCAGGCGGACGACATAACGCTACTACTGGTACGCTACCGCCCGGCCGGGCAAGACTCCCCTTCGTAGAAACGATGGCTTCCTGGACGGGCGCCGCCGCCGGGGATTGTCGATGTAACGAAATATAGTATTCAGTGTAACCGAACGTTAACATTCGAAGTGCTCGGCTTAGTTAGAATCCCGGCTATGGGGAATGAAAAGATCGAGATCACGACAATAGTGGGAACACGCGACGGGCAAAAGATTCTAGGTTTGAAGGGCCCGCTAACCATCCACACGATTTTTGCGTTTCAGAACGCGGTGCGCGAACACAGCTCCTCGGCGCTGATCATCGATTTCAGCGGCGTGCCGTTCATGGACTCGGCAGGTCTCGGCGCACTAGTGGGCGCACGAGTCGCTCTGCAAAAGACAAACCAGCCGCTCGCTCTGGTGGCGTTGAATCAGCAGGTAAAGGCGTTGCTGGACATGTCGCACGTCAGCCAGTTCTTCCGCATCTTCCCCACGGTCGAAGAAGCTCAAGCCGCCGTCGCCTAGCATGAATTCTTGAAGTCGGGCGCGCGCCTCATCCGAGCCAGTGGACTTCCGCGGGGCTTCTCCCATGCGATTCCGGCCATACCTTCGGATACCCAAGCACAACAGGAGCCACAACGTGGTAACGCTCCGGCAATCCGAGTTCTCGCTTCGTGGCAGGCAAATCCAGCCATGGGCGTGCGAGACCGATCCAGCAGGTGCCCAGCCCCTCGTCACGAGCTGCCAGCATCAAGATTTCGGCTGCGAGGCAGCAATCCTCCGCAGATTGAGAGTCTGAAGATTTGGCCAGAACAGTTACGAGTGCAGGGGCGTGATGAAAGAGCACATAATTTGGATCTTCAAGCATCTGGCGCAAGCGCGCACCCCCTGAAGATTGCGACAGGGGGGTTTGAGAGAAATTCGCAAGCAGCCAAACCTTGGCACGCCTCGCGAAATCTTCCACGCGTTCGCGGCCGAGCAACACGGCGAACGCCCACGGCTGCAAGTTCATTGCACTCGGCGCGAGGATAGCCGTATCGATCAGGTTCTCGACCGTCGATCGGTCGATTTGGCGATCCGTATACTCGCGAACGGCCCGTCTCTGCTTGATGACGTTCATCAACTCCATGAAAGGCCTCCAGTGCTTTGGTCGGTGTCTACTATCTCATCCTCCGACATCTTCCTTTTAGCTCATCGGGGCGAACAAAGCTGTGCTGTGAATCACAACTTCTCCTGATGGAGGATGCGAGGGCGATCGCCATGCACCCGATCGAACTTTCACTCGGCTTCGGACTCCGACCCGTCGCCGAGCAGCAGCAAGGCGCTCTCCGCCTCGCGCAGAAATTTCTCGAGCGATTGCGGCGTCTTGAACACACCACGACCGCCTACCACGAAAATCCCCGGCTTCTCCGCCTTGAGCGCGCCCAACAGGCTCATCTCATCTTGCGGATCGATTTGACGGTATCGCACGTCAATGTTCGTGCCCTCGAGCAAAGCCCTGACTTCATTCTGCAGCACCACATTGCGGTCGGGGTTGGTCGCCGCGAGAAGGATGGTGATCCCGCCTGTTCCCGGTCTCACCAATTGTGCAGCGGCAAGCAACCTTCGCTTCCCGTCCGGCAAACCATCGTAGTGGACAAGCACGCGCGCGTCGGGAGGCAGCCCGCCCTCCGGAAGCAGCAGCACCGGAGTTGCACTCGTGGCGGCTTCTCGCGCGGTCGAGCCCATTCGCGCCTCCCCTCCGAAGGACCAGCCGACTTTTCCCATGGCGAGAAGATCGGCACCACCGGCAGCGGCCAAGACCTCCTGCGTAACCTCGCCTCGCACAGCTCGAAAAGACCACTGAACCTGAGAGTGTTCCGCCGCGGCCTCCATCGCTTTTCTGGCTCGCTCCGACTGGGCTCTCAGCTTTGCTTCCATGCTGGCTCGACTGAGGGGCGCTTCTGTCGCCGACGGGTAGAGAATTTCCCGCGCATAAGGGGAATCCGCCAGACGCAGGAGCGCAACGTCCTCGACGAAGATACCCATCAACTCCGCCTCCAGCCTTGCCGCAAGTTCCGCCGCCGCCGCAAGAGCTGCCATGCTGTGAGACGAAGCGTCGAGCGCGACGAGAATCCGCCGGATCGCGAATGCGCGACCGGGATCCGTCATTGCTCGTTCTCCAACTTCGCTCGCTGCGAGAGAGCCATCCGTTTCTCAGCAAGGTCAATCAACCGGGCCTCGACCCTGTGATTTACGCTTCCTTCGGGAAACTTCCCAGAAGGGTCGCGGTCGCCTGCCGGCACCCCGGTAAGAATCTCCATCCCCTGATTGATTGTCTCGACTGCATAGATTTGGAACTTGCCGGTCTTTACGGCATCGACGACGTCGTCCCGCAGCATGAGATGCCGGACATTCGACGCGGGGATGATTACTCCTTGCTGGGTCTGATCGCCTCGCGCCTTGCACAGATCAAAGAAACCTTCGATCTTCTCGTTCACGCCACCGATGGCCTGGACCTCTCCGTTCTGGTTCACCGACCCCGTGACCGCCAGAGACTGCTTGATCGGCAGTCCCGAGAGGGCGGAGAGAAGTGCGCAAAGCTCGGCCGACGACGCGCTATCTCCCTCGATCGGCCCATAAGACTGTTCAAAGACGAGACTCGCCGACAGCGAGAGTGGATGATCCGACGCATAACGTGCCCCGAGGAAGCCGACCAGAATGAGCACGCCCTTCGAGTGAATCGGACCACTGAGCTCCACTTCCCGTTCGATGTCGATGACTTCGCCCTTGCCCAGTCGGACCCGCGCTGTGATCCGGCTGGGACGGCCGAACGCAAAGTGACCGAGGTCGATGACCGAAAGCCCGTTGACCTGGCCGACTCTCTCGCCCTGGGTGTCGATCAAGACCGTTCCACGCAATGTTTCTTCCAGAAGCCGATCGCGCAAGCGGTCAGCGCGGTGAATCTGGGCATCGATCGCGCGCTGGATATCCTCGGCACTCACGACGCTCGAACGATTCGCCTGACGGGCCCAGTAGTCCGCTTCGCGCAACAGATCGGAGAGAGTTCTGCGATGAGCAAGGAGCTTCCCGGAGTCGCCCGCAGCGCGGGAGCTTTGCTCGATCACACGCGCAACCGCGCTGCGGTCAAACGGAAGAAGTTCTTCCTGGCGAGCAATCGTGCCGATCAAGCGGGCATAGAGAAGATTGGACTCCGGACTCCGATCCATTTGCTCCTCGAAATCGGCGGCTACTTTGAAGAGCTCGTCGAATTCGGTGTCAAGCGAGGAAAGTAGGTAATAGAGCAGCCGTTCACCGATCAGGGCGACCTTCATGTTCAAGGGAATGGGCCGGGGCTCGAGCGACACGGTGCTGACGAGACTCAACATCTGACCCAATGATTCGATGCGAATCTGCGAAGACCGCAGTGAGCGTTTAAGCCCCTCCCAGGCGTACGGTTGCAGCAACAGTTTGTGAGCGTCAAGAATCAGGTATCCGCCGTTCGCTCGATGCAATGCACCCGGGCGGATCAGATTAAAGTCGGTCGACACCGCGCCCAAATGAGCCATGTACTCGACCTGTCCGACAATGTTTTGATAGGTCGGGTGATCTTCGTACACCACGGGCGCACCGTGATTGCCGCCATGCTCCACGAGCACATTCACTTGATAACGGCGAAAGAACGCCGAACCCTTGGTGGCATAAGGCAACGGGATTCCCATGAGCGCGGCCAGCGGATGCTCTTCTGGGGTGAGGAATTCATCTACGTTTTCCGTGATGTCCTCCTGGACATCATTCAAGAAACTCACCACGTCCGGCAGATCCGCATATTTCTTCCGCCGTTCCTCGATCAAGTGACCGATGGCAAAGATTGCAACTTCGTGGTTCAGCGCGCGAATCTTCTCCCGGCCTTCTTGCTCAAGCCGCGGCATTTGACGCAGGATGGTTTGGAGTTTTTCCTGGAGATCGGCGATTGCGGCCTGGATTTGCCGGTGTTCCGATTCGGGCATCTGTTCGAATTCCTGGGGGCTGACGATTTCACCCTTTCGCATAGGCGCGAGGGCGATGCCTGTGGGAGTTCGCAAGACCGCAATCCCCTTCTCGTCGGCTTGGCGCTGGATTTCTTCGAGGGCCTTTCCCTGTTGCTCCTTAACCTCCCGTTCGATGACATTCTTGCGCGCCGTGTAACTCTCACTTTCAAACGCCGACGGGATCGCCGAACGCAAGTCCTCCAGCAGGCGGTGCATGTCTTCGCGCAGTAACACACCTCGGCCCGGAGGGAGTCTCAAGGCGTGTGGTGTCTCCGGTTTATCGAAGTTGTTGACGTAGCACCACTCATCGGGTGTCGGCTCGGCCGCCGCCCTCTTCTCAAGGAACGTCTGAACCGTGGCGAACTTCCCCATTCCCGCCGGTCCGAGCAAGAAGAGATTGAAGCCCGGCCTGCGAATGCCGATCCCAAATTCAACTGCCTGAAGGGCGCGATCCTGGCCGACAAACTCAGTAAGGTCGGCGAGCTCCGCAGTGTTCACGAATTTCAACTCGGAGAGATCACAGCGCCGGTACAGCGCCTCCGGCGGTAGAGCTTTTGCCCCAATTGTCTTGGCCACCAGGTTGATTCTCCTTCTGATTTTGAGAGCTGCGGGAACATTAAGACCGTTGTCATTCCGGGGATGTGACTCACGTCACCGAGCCGAAACCCCAGGTGGAATAGAAGTGGTTCTTTGGCTGGCGGCGCGCCAAACTACAGGACCGCACGAGGGATAGAGTTCGTGGCAATCGAAAAGAGCCAACTGCGGAAACTGGACGAATATCGGTGGCTCGTGCCCCGCGGCACGAAGCCCGGTATGCGCACGGACGCGCTCATCTACGCGGATGAGCGTCTCCTGGAACCGATGCTCGCTGATCTCTCCATCGAACAGGCCATGAACGTGGCGTGCCTGCCCGGAATCGTCGGCCGGTCGATGGGAATGCCGGACATGCACGAAGGCTACGGCTTCCCGATCGGCGGCGTAGCGGCAATGGACTGCGAGCAGGGCGTTGTCTCCCCGGGCGGAGTCGGCTTTGATATCAACTGCGGAGTCCGGCTGCTCACGACATCGCTTCAGAAGGAAGAGGTGACGTCGCGCCTGCGCCATCTGGTCGATCGGCTGTTTCTCGAGATCCCCTCGGGGAGCGGTTCGGAAGGTCAGGTGCCTTGCAGTGTACCGGAACTCGACGAGGTGCTGGAGCGCGGCGCCGCCTGGACGGTGGAGCACGGTTACGGCGAACCTGAGGATCTCGAATTCTGCGAAGCATCGGGCGCGATGCGGGAAGCCGATCCCGAGAAGGTCTCAAGACACGCGAAGCAGCGAGGCAGGCCGCAGCTCGGCACGCTGGGCAGCGGCAATCACTTCCTCGAGATCGATTACGTCGAAAAAATCTTCGAGCCCAGGGCAGCCGAACGATTCGGCTTGAGGTTGAACGAAATCGTCATCCTCATCCATTGCGGTTCGCGCGGGCTCGGCCACCAGGTCTGCACCGATTTCGTCAAGGTGATGGGCGAAGCGATGCCTCGACACGGAATCTCCGTTCCCGACCGCCAACTCGCTTGCGTTCCCCTGCACTCACCGGAGGCGAAGGACTACCTGGCTGCCATGGCGGGCGCCGCGAATTTTGGGTGGGCAAATCGCCAGGCCATCACCCATTTCACACGCAAGGCGTTTCGCGACGTGCTTGGGCAAACTGTGCGGCTCCACATGGTCTATGACGTGGCGCACAATATGGCGAAGCGCGAGCGGCACTGGTTCGAGGGCAAAGAGTGCGACGTGCTCGTTCACCGCAAGGGGGCAACGCGGTCGTTTGCGGCTGACGCGCCGGATTTGCCGGCCGCCTACTGCGACATCGGCCAGCCCGTACTGATCCCCGGCTCCATGGGCACGGCGAGCTATGTGCTGGTCGGTGCGCCCGGCGCCATGAACGAAACATTCGGTTCCGTTTGCCACGGAGCCGGCCGGGCGATGTCCCGAACCGCGGCGAAAAAAGGCCGCCACGCCAAGACGGAGATGCAGAAGCTCGAGGACCAGGGAATCATCGTCCGAGCCGGAAGCCGCGCCGGCATGTTAGAAGAGATCCCTGAAGCGTACAAAGACATCGATGCGGTCATCGAAGTGGTGCACAATGCCGGCCTCGCGCGCAAGGTCGCGCGTCTGAGGCCCATGGGAGTGATCAAAGGTTAGGCAAACTTCGGTTAGGCAAGCTTCGTCGCAACGCTAGACATGCGCGCCTGAGATTTCTCCGGAGTCGCGAGGTAGCGAGCGAACCAGTCCGCGGCCACTCGCGCGACCTCTTCCAATTTCCCCGGCTCTTCGAATAGGTGCGTCGCGCCGGGAATGATGACCAACTTCTTCTCGGGGCAACGGAGCTTCGCCAGAGCTTCTCGATTCATGCCGATCACGGGCTCGTCGTCCCCTCCCACGATCAGCAGAGTGGCGGCACGGACCGAACCGAGCGCGTCTGCCGCGAGATCGGGCCGCCCTCCACGAGAGACAACCGCTGCGATCGCGTCCGGAAGTTGGGCGGCTGCTACGAGCGCCGCAGCTGCGCCGGTGCTTGCCCCGAAGTAGCCGAGCCTGACGCCTTTCATGTCAGGCCGGCCCAACACCCATCGAGTCGCACCGATTAGGCGTGCCGCGAGCAACCCGATGTCAAAGCGAAGCTCCGCCGTGTATTGATCAACGGATTCCTCTTCGTGAGTCAAAAGATCGAAAAGCAAGGTCGCTATTCCTTGCGACTGGAGGATGTCCGCCACATATCGATTTCGTGGGCTGTGGCGGCTGCTGCCGCTGCCGTGCGCGAAAAGGACAAGCCCACTGGCGCTCTTTGGGAGCGCCAGAGTACCCTCCAGGTTCACTTTCCCGGCATCGATCAACACTTCGGTTTCAATGCTGTCTTTCCTGGTTTTCCGGCCCGGGATCATGAGCAAACTCCTCTCTGCACAGCCTAGCCCTTTATGCGCTCTTTTGAGCAGTGCGCTGCGCGGCCCGATGAATCAAGTCCGTCACTTCTTCGTCCGTGACCTGCGAAAAATCGCCGTAGAACTGGCCAATCGCG
Organism: Candidatus Acidiferrales bacterium; assembly: GCA_049523255.1. Taxonomy (GTDB): domain Bacteria; phylum Acidobacteriota; class Terriglobia; order Acidiferrales; family UBA7541; genus Palsa-295. The sequence continues at coordinate 62,354 of JBEKNB010000005.1, forward strand.
TAAAACGCTTCCGGCATGTCCACGCAAACAAGATCGTCTACCATGCTCCTGAGCCGGTGGCAGGTCGAGAGGGGCGCGACTGGAACGGCGACCACAAGCCGCGCCGGCTTCATCTGCCGCAGTGCATCGATTGCTGCGCGCATGCTCGAGCCAGTGGCAATCCCATCGTCCACGAGGAGAACGGTCCGGCCTTCAAGCTTGAGCGGGGCACGAGACCCTCGATAGACGCGCTCGCGCCGTTCGAGTTCGTGCCTGACGCGTCCGGTGATTTCCTCGATTTCCTGCTTGGAAATGCCCAGCCCTTCGATCAACTCCTGATCGAGTACCCGCACACCGCCCGTCGCAACTGCGCCGAACGCGAGTTCCTCTTGTCCCGGAACGCCGAGCTTCCGTGAGAGGAAAACATCCAGCGGAGCGTCCAGCGCGTTCGCTACTTCGAAGGCGACAGGAACGCCGCCGCGCGGGATTCCAAGCACAGTCACATCTTGGCGCTTTGCGTATGCCGTCAGTTTCGACGCCAGCCGGCGGCCGGCGTCGACTCGATCTTCGAAAATCATGTCGCTCTCTTCTTCAAGGCCGTCCCTAAGATGCCGAGGCCGCCGCGCGAACGGCTCGCCGTGTACCGGGCTTCCCAACAATCCGCACAGTGCTGGCTTGCGGACCTTTCTCCCCTTCCTCCTCGGCGAAGCTTACGGTCGTTCCGATCTTGAGCCGGGCGAAGCCCCGATTCAAAACGCTGTCCCGATGGAAATAGATCTCTCGTCCATCCGGCGTCACCAGGAATCCATAGTCTTCGTCCGGAAGAAGCGATCTGACGCGCGCGACTGGAAGAGGCTCATGAGTCTTCACGCGGCCGCTCTGCCGGCGACCGTAATCCTGCAAACGCCGGGCGGCGGCGTTGAAGGCGTCGTCAATCGCCTGACGAAGATTCTTGTGTGGAGCTCCCACTTCGAGATTCTTCGTCGTCTTCGCTTTGCCTTCAAGCGCGGCGCGGGTCCTCAAGTGGGGCTGGTGCTTGACCACCACCTCTCCGCCGGGCAGCGTCAGGTCGATTCGGATATGGTATTGCGCGCCTTTTCGATGGTGCCGGTGGGGAAGCTCAACAGCCACACGGCAACCCATGATCGGCCGGTAGAGGCTCTCAAGCCTTACCACTTCCTCCTCAATCCATTCCCGGACGAGCGGTGACGACTCCGTGTTGCGAAACGTGATTTGTAGTGGGACCTGCATGGCCATCCCTCCCTCGTAAACCAAGGCTAGGCTCCCACAGGCGAAAAGAAATCACAGTGACCCAAGTCACGGTCACGAATTTTCTTGCGAGGCGATCAGGGGTAAGTTTGGCTGAAATCGGCGCTGCTCGCGCGTCAGCCAGTTCTTCCACGTCTTTTCCGCTGCCGCAGAAGCCCAGCCAGCGTCGCATAGGTCAGCTAGAGCCAGATGGGACTGTGCCAGGCGTAGCTCCCGGCCTTCCGCTACCCCAAGCTATCCATTTGACAATGCGATAGTTAAAGTGGCTACCGTGCGAGGATGCAAGTCTCCGGAAGGACCAATGTCTCGCCCGGCCGGATGAGATCTGGGGAGTGGAGCTGAGGGTTGGCGGTGGCAATACAGGTGACCGCCGAGGATGTCCCGAACTCGGCGCGTGCGAGGCTCCACAATGTATCGCCCGATCGAACGACAAACTGCTTTGTGTTCCAAGGACGTTCGGGTCGCAAATGAATCGTGTCACCGACGCGGAGAACGTTCGGATTCGAGAGTTCAGGATTGAGCGCGGACAACTCGCGCCAACGCGCTCCGCTCCCGAGATACCGTTTGGCCAGCTTCCACAATGAATCACCGTGCTCGACTTGAACGCCAATGGCGCCGCTTGAGTTGACTGCGGGTCGCCCAAGCACGGGCAGGGGCTTCGGCGTCGCGTCATGGGTCGCGAGATCGGGAGCGGATCGTTTTGGATTCGGCGGCTCGGCATATACGACTTTCCATCCTGTCGGCGAAGAAACCAAGGCCGTGCGCGGCGCCTGGTTGATCACAGTTCGTGCCGACTGCAGAGGCTGAGGGCGATCCACTGGCAAATTCATCTCCGGCATTTGCACAGGAACCGAAGGCGATGCGGAAGAGGAAATCGGTGTCGGCTGCTGCTGCGCGGCTGCCGGAGGCAGCGCCGCAGTCACAACGGGCGAACCAGGAACAGGAGAAACGGATGCTGCAACCGCAGGAGCGGACGCATTTGTGCGCGCGGCAAGAGCCCGCGCCTGATCTTCTGGAACCAGAATGTGCGGCTTCTCAAGATCGTCGTTCGTGTAGACGTGCGTTTCGCGCCGTGGCTCATCCTTCTTGCGTTCCCGCTCTTGGCGAGCGATATCACCGAGACTCTGAGCAAAACTCGTCATGGTGCAGAGTAAAAACAGCGACACCACGGCGCCACCAATGAGAGCCACGCGCCGCTGGAGTAACGCTTGCATCAGTAATCGCTAAGAACCTGAGTTGATTTGACTTGCGCCCAACGCCTATCTAAGCAAGTTAGCCAAATAACGGCAAGAAAATCAGCACGGATCGTGCGGTGAAGGTAACTGGGAAGAAGACTCGAGAACTCGGGGCATGTTTCAGTCCACGGGGAGTGCGCCAGGGAACCACTCGTGCGTCCCGCTGTACTGGCATGGGAAATGAAGTGGCGCGCCCGAGAGGAGTCGAACCTCCGACCTTCTGGTTCGTAGCCAGACGCTCTATCCAGCTGAGCTACGGGCGCACCTCTTTATTGTGAATGACTTGCAGCATGTCCTCAAGTGGAAAATGGGGGCCATGGATCCAATTAAGCCGCTTCCGTTCCCTCCATCCGAATTACGTTGGACGACCCACGGGTGAATCCTAGGCCGACTTTCTCAGCCCAGCCCTGCCGGAATTCAACATCTTCCTTCACAATGTTCCGCATACCTATCGGTCACGTCCTTGTGGGCGTGTCGAATCCAGAACTTCTCCAAACTCCAGGGCGCTTCTGCTTTTTTTCAGTGTGGATGCTCTGAAACGTCGAAAGGTATATCACTGCATGGCCCAAGCTTGACCGCCCCTCGCAGCTCTCAGATTCATATTGAAGCACACGCAAAAATCAAGTGCTTGTACTCGTCCACGAGATTGGTGAACACCACTACACCGCGCGCGGGGCGGAGTTCTTTGTGTCGAGTTGAACCAGGTGTTCAGGCTGCTGAATGGGCCAACAACGGGCATTCGCACGGCCCAGGGTCGACCGCGAAGATTCCTCCGCCGGAACGGAAACGCATCACGAGAAGCTTCGACAAGCACGCAGCGCCGTTTCAGATCCTGAGAATCCTGCCACCAGCAAAGTGGAGAGACGGAATTTGGGCGCGTACAATCACCTTCACGGCTGAAAAGCTACGGCCCGCCAACGTGCATCGGCATTCCCGCGACGACAGCCTCGAACGGGGACATCGCCGAGCTGCTGCTGGCAGAGAGTCATCTGCCGCGGCGGCTCTTTAGCGGCGCTAGCGTCGCCGCCGGGATAAATCTACAGCGACCAGCCACAGGGCTCAGGGGGCAGGGCGGGGAAAAGTGTCGCAGGTATCGGCCGGAAGCAAGTATCGGTCAGAAGAGAGCTAGTTTCGAGCTTTGGGATTCTGCGGAGAGGCAAAACTGGCCCGTTCCGTCGCCCGTGGAAGTACCTGGCAGTGCAAACCCGACTTACAGTTGCGTTCCGCGGCGGTCAGGAGTTATGTTATCCGGCGGACGGGGCTCGATAATGGAAATTCCGGCTCAAAACCGGGATGGACCATTAGACTCAGGCGGTGAGCGTTGCAAAATCAGGGGAATAGGCCACTCGGTACGCACCAGGATCTAACCGATGCGAAGACGTGGATTCAGCGCCTGGAGAGGCCGGAGAGAATAGCCGGTCTGAGGATTGATGATGTGGTGGCTTGCTTGAAACTGAAGCCAGGTGACGTGGTTGCCGACATAGGGGCCGGCACCGGTGCGTTCTCCATACCGTTTGCGAAGGCTGTCGCGCCGTCCGGAAAAGTTCTGGCGGTCAATATTTGGCCGGGTCTCCTGGATTACATCAATGAAAAGGCAAGAAAAGAGAACGTGACCAACCTCCAAACGGTTCTTGCGAAACTAGATGATCCCAAACTACCGAAAAACCAAGTGGATGTAGCCTTTTTCCATGATGTCTTTCATAACATGGATGACCGCCAGGCGTATCTGGAAGCGATTGCCTCTTGTCTCAAACCCAGCGGACGGGTGGCAATCATCGAACAGGAATTTGATGATCCGATCGCAAAGAAGTGGGATTTGCCCGAAGACAGGATCACCAAGGATCAGGTGAAAACCTGGATGGCGAATGTGGGATTTCATCTCATCGGGGATTACGATATTTTCGAGGGCGAAAACAATCCTGAAGGCGCCGGAATGCCACAGAGGTGGTTCGTGGTCTACACGCGAGGCCCCGCGTCTGGTCAGTAGCTTCACCACCGTACGTTATTCACAGACCTTGGAGTAGAAGAACCAAATATCCGTGAAGTGGATTCTGGATGACGTGCCGCTCAATTGGCGAGAACAGGAACAGAGAATCCTTCGGGTACTTTAACCTACCAGTGCTTGGGTTCAGCGGTTCCCTGTGCCACTAGTCTTTCGTAGAGCCATACCCATAGGAATCGATCGGCGCAACCTAAATGCAGCCGATAGTCACGGTTGGAGCGTTGGAGGACCGAGAGCTGATGCCGCAGGCCAGAATCTCGGCGTTCAGCGCTGCGCGGGTTCGAAATCCTCGCTGAATTGAAAAAAGAGCGAGAAAGTGATCGTGAACATGGCGGCGGTAACCTATAGTCGGTGCTGTTCAAGTTCAACTGGTTTAACGAGAACGGAGTTTTTGGTAGTGACAGTGGCTCGGCGTTTTGGGCGGCGCGACAAAACGTTTACCCAACGGCTCTCGCCGGCCGGTCTTGCGTCGTGGTTCGGCAAGCTTTGTTCAGGAGACTCGGGGTGCGGAAGAAGCAAGAATTCTATGGTTGGACGCTGCTAGCTGTTCTCTTCTCCCTGGATTTCGTCAACATGGGATTTCCTTTGTACGGCGGGACCGTCATCAATAGCTATATGCTGCATCAGATTCGGATGAGCCGCAGCACCCTTGGGCTGGGATTCACGTTTTCAAACTTGTTCATCGGCTTGTCCTCGACGGTTGTTGCCATGTCGATTCTCAAGCGCGGTGTTCGTAAGACCTTTGCAATTGGATCCGCGCTTATTTGTGCGGGTTCTCTGTTCCTGGCGTTCTTCGCATCCAAGCCCTGGCATTATCTGGCCGGTTACGGCGGGATTATCGGCGTTGGCATGGGTTTCGGCACTGTTGTTCCGGCGGGAACTGCTGTGACCCGATGGTTCAGGCGTTACCGCGGGAGGGCGATGGGGATTTGCATGGGCGCTTCGGGATTCGCTGGATTTGTGGTCGCGCCTCTGCTCAACAGAATGATCGAGGCAAGCGGCGGCAATTGGCGGGTTGGCTGGCAGATTGTCGCAGGTGTTGCTGTTATTTCAGGGATTATGGCGTTGCTTTTCGTCAAAGAGCGCCCGGAAGACTTGGGACAGGTCGTCGATGGAATCCCGGAAACTGAACCAGAACGCCAAGCGCATCAGCCGCGCCAGGGGCGTGGCCCGCGTGAATTGATTACGACATATTCGTGGACTCCGGCGGAAGCTTACAGAACCAGATCCTACTGGCTGATCGTGATTGCCGGAATTGCCTGCAAGTACCCATTCTTCTTTTTCATGGCCCACTGGATTCTCCACGCGCGAGGCGCGGGCATTCTTGCTTCCGACGCGGCCTGGACGATGGGCTTGTTTGCCGTGGGAGGCATCGTTGGGCGGCTAATCGGTGGGTGGCTAATGGACACGATCACCGGCCGCTACGCATTCATGATCGGGCTCGGTCTCTATCTGATCGGCTCGTTCCTCGCGATTAAAGTGAACCCGAACGCGCCCGTCATCGCTGTTGCTGCTGCTACATTGTACGGGCTGGCTTACGGCTGGGCGTTCACCTGCATGAATACCTGCACGGCCCACTTCTACGGCTCTGCAGCTTTTCCCAAGTTGAGCGGAATGATGATCCTGTTGACGTCCGCGATCAGCTCGCCGGCCGGGGTTATCGGAGGGAAAATTTTCGACGTTTATGGCGGTTACGCGCGGGCGTTTGAACTGAACGTTCTACTTGCCGCTATCGGCATTATTGCGATGGCTTTCGCGACGATGCCTTCCCCGTTTCCAGGTTAGCCATGCCGATACTGTTCGCCACAAGGGTGCCTGCAAAGGACCTAGGTATCGTCGCCCCCCTTTCGAGCGTCGGGTGTCACGGACTACTCTTGCACTCAACCTGAATTCCCTTTGTTTTAAGGAGTCGATGCGTCGAATGCGAGCGTAATGCATCAGCCGGGCCAACGCTCAAAAACGCTCAGGGCTCAATCCAGTGAGACTGATGCTCGGTGAGCCATCCAGGAGGCACTCGGCAATCAGCTTTCCGGTCACAGGGCCTAGGGTGAGTCCCAACATTGCGTGGCCAGTGGCAATGAACAGACCCGGGTATCGCGACAGCGGACCCACGGCCGGCAACCCATCGGGCATGCATGGTCTCAAGCCGCACCATTCCGACCGAAAGACCACGTGTTCCGTGCCGTTCAGATAACGCTTCGACGCATTCGTGAGTTGTTCCAGGCGCGGGCGCCTGATTTCGTGATTCATGCCTGAGAACTCGAGCGTACCTGCAAAGCGCACGAAGCCGTCCATAGGTGTGCAAAACACCATGTTCTCGCCGAGTACACAAGCATGACGAAGGAGCGGTGGATTTCCTTCGGCAGATTCACAGTCGCGGTGATAGCCCTTGGCAGCCTGCAATGGAAATCGCAGGCCGAGCCTGCGAATGAGCGAAGAACTGTAAGCCCCGGCGGCCAGAACTACGGCATCGGATTCCATCACCTCGCCGCTCTGCATCAGGACCCCGCGGACTCTACCATCAACCATCCGTATCTCTACAACATCAGCCCCCGTTTGGAATTTCGCACCATGACGCTTGGCCCGCTGCGCCAACTCGAGCACGAAACGATACGGATTAACGGTAGCCGCCTCCGGATAGAACACGCCGCCCAGTACCTGGCGGTTCAACGCAGGCTCTCGTTCCCGCAGCGCCTCCCCGGGAACTATCTCCGGATGGAAACTATAACGTGCGATGAAAGCAGCTTCCTTTTTGGCTGATTCAAGGCCGTGCTCTGTCAGATAGATCTCATAATATCCCTCGCGCCGGAAGCAGCACTCCAGCTTCTCCTGTTCAACCAGCTCGTCAAACAGTTCCCGGGTGGCGTGACCAAGCGGCGCCATGATGCGCATTGAGGATTCCAGATGTTCTTCGGTGCACGTCTGGCTGAATGTCCACAACCACCGGGCGAGTTCGGGATCCGGACGCGGGGCAATATACAACGGGCTAAGCGGGTCGAACAGCGATTTGGCAGCCTGCTTTACGCGCCCTGGTTTATTGATTGGCGTATGGCCGGGTGTAATAGAGCCGGCGTTGCCGTAAGAAGCTCCTCTGCCGATTTCGTCTCGCTCCAGCACGGTGACCCGTGCGCCGCGCTTAGCGAGGAAGTAGGCGCAGCAGACGCCGATCACACCCCCGCCGACGACAACCGTGTGACGGTCCAGCGGGCGTGTTGGAGAAAGTGTAGAAGGATTCAAGACTGCCTGCCTTTAGGTCGCGACCTGATTGTAGCGCCGGCGGTCCGTGGTTGGCGATCCTGCCCTGGGTCCGCAGCACAGCTTTGACTTTAAGGCGTTTGCACCGAAAAAATTGGACAGCGCAGCGAAGCGGACTCCCGAACCAGGCTGTTTGGACCATAAGGACGCAATCGCCGGCTGGCATCTTCGGTCGTCAGCCCGGCGGAGTTGCCTGTAGCTGTTAGAACAGCTCCTGCAACGGCCGTCTGGGCAAGTAGCTGCACGCGGTGGTGATTATTACCGAGGAAGAGAGGACGCCCTCCGTGCCAACATTGCTGATGCCAGGCGACTCGATTTGCTGGTAGAAGTCGTGCTATCCCAGTCAAACCATTCCCGGATGTCATTAAACCTCTTTCAGTGTACTTGCCTTTCCGTTCCAATCGTCGCCACAACGCATTGCAGAGGCACTTCCTCCCGAGCGTATTCTCCGTTTTCCCCCTTTGGTCACCATAAATTTCATTGGCTCCGTGGATTCACGCGATTGTACCTGTTCTAATGCGGATTCACTGGGAGCTGCCGCAGCTTGAACCGCTGCAGCTTTCCCGTCGAAGTCTTGGGGAGATCGACCACGAACTCGATCCACTTGGGGCGTTTGTAGCCGCCAATCCTGTGCGCGACCCAGTCCTTGAGCTCCTGGGCCAGTTCGTCACTGGGAAGGAAATCCGGGTTCAGAACCACGTAGGCCGCCGGTTTGGTGAGCCCTATCTCATCCTCGCGAGGGACGACCGCAGCTTCCCGGACGGCCGCATGGGCAACCAACGTACTTTCAACCTCGGGCGGGCTGAGCCACCGACCGTTGACCTTAAATACGTCGTCGGCGCGCCCGGCATGCCAGAAGTAGCCGTCTCGATCTTGGTAGCACTTGTCTCCCGTGCGGAACCAGGGACCCTCAAAAGCTTCTTTGGTTTTCTCGGGTTGGCTCCAATAGCCGGAACAGATGGAGTCCCCTTTGATCATTAAGTTGCCAATCTCGCCCGGAGCGACGGTGCACCCGCTTTCATCGACGATCTTGGCTTCGTACCCGGGTACGATCTTGCCGATGGAGCCGGGCCTCGCTTCGCCAGGGCGGTTCGAGATCATCGCCTGCAAAGACTCGGTGGAGCCCAGGCTATCAAGAATCTCAATGCCAAAGCGCTGTTTGAAACGCTCGAACAGCAAGGCGGGGAGGGACTCGCCCGCCGAGATCGCGTGACGTACGCTCGAAAGGTCAAACTCCCTCCCATCCTCGCGCCGATAGTCCAGCAACGAGGCATAGTTCGTAGGTACGGAGAAAAACAGAGTCGGACGGTAGCGTTCGATGTTGGCGTAAATACCGGCCGGGGTAGGACGGGCCGGGGAGAGGATCGTGGTGGCGCCACAGTACAAGGGGAAATAGCCGGCATTCCCCAATCCGTACGCAAAGAACAAGCGAGCGACACTGTAACATCGGTCGCGATCGTTCATGTGCAGAACGCCCCTGGCGTACAACTCGGAGCACACCATCATATCCTGATGACGATGGATGCACGCTTTGGGAGCCCCGGTGCTTCCGGAGGAGTACAGCCAGAAGGCAGCAGCATCTTTGCTGATGGGTTCTGATTCGAGCCTGGGGGAGGATACATCTATTGCATGGTTCCACGTAGGAAAGGGTTGGTTGGGTCCCCCGACGGCGACCAGCTCACGCAGGTATCGGAGCCGTTCCCGTGATATCCCCTCCAATTGTGGCACCAAGGACTGGCTAACCAGGGCGACCCTTGCGCGCGTGTCGTCGAACAAGTATTCGTACTCGTGCCGCTTCAGCTGCGTGTTGATGGGCACCGCGACTGCGCCGATCTTGATGGCGCCAAAGAAGCAATACAGAAACTCCGGCGTATCCTCAAGCAAGAGGAGCACGCGCTCTCCTGATCGCACACCCATCTGGCGAAGTGCATTGCCTACGCGGTTCGTTTGCTCCAGTAATTGCTGATAGCTGATCCGCTCCTCGCCGCACTCAACCGCAATGCTCCCCCCTCTTCCCTCGAGCACATGGCGATTCACGAGGTGCGTGACGACATTGGCGGTTTCCGGCAGAGCGATCAAGGGCTTTTGCACTCCCTTGTTGTGTCCCTTCCATCACCGGCATGCATCTTGTGCGTTCGGTATCAGGTCACGAGCACCCGTCATGAAAGACTTAGGCTGCCCCTGCGGGGACGCCTCAAGCCGCCCCGGCTCCCGAAGGGCCGCGAGCAACTCCGCTTGTCGGGGCCTCCCGAGGGTCAGTGGAAATGCGCCCGGCTCCAGTTTGATTTTTCGTCTCATTGTGCAATGGGAGGCAGTGGAAATGCGTGATACGGATCACATCCAAAGGTGAGATGCATCACTGATGCGCATCCAGCACGCAGTAGCAACTCTTCTTATCTCTCAGGTCCATGCCTAGCGAGGGTTGTGAGTTGATGAAACCCGGACCCCGGCGAGACATCGGAATTGATCTTCACGGCGTTTCCGTTGACGTAATAGTTGGCTTTTGGCCCACTAAATACCTGAAACTGTGTGCCGGTCATAGGATCCGAGACATTTTGCAGACCCGTAAGGGTTTCTCCCCAGGTTGAGACCTGCTGCGCCTGCGAGGCATGATGCGATTCATAACCGGCCACTTGCTGATTCATTGCGGCTGTACGCGCTTCGTAAGTGTCGTACGCGCATATACGCTAGCGATTCGAGGGCCATCAGAGGTGTCGCAGTCGTCGGAAACGCTGCCCTCGGTGGCTTTGGTGCCGAGATCATCCTTCCATGCAGGGGGCATCGTCAGAAACCAATCCCGCTGGCGCAAAATCATCGTCTTGCAAACACCGGAGAAACGGTGCTTCGCGTAGAGCTCGGCATAGGATTGGCCGTCCCGGTAATTGGAGACCATCATTTGAAATTGCGGCGGCCTCGAGTATGCCTGGCCTTCCCGGCCGGTGTGCAGTCCGGGCAGAGTATAGGGCGGCACATTCACGTCGAAGATTCGCAAGATAATCTTCGAGTCGAGGGAGCGCACGTCCATCATCCAGCGCACGTCGAAATAGCCGAAACGATACATTCCGCCCAGCACCTGCCAGCCGACAGGAACGTCCATCGAAAACGCGCCTTCGGCAGAATCGGTATAGCGCACCCAATTAAGCTCGGCGGCGGATTTCGGAACCTGGTTGCGATCGATTGAAAAATTGTTTGCGGAAGTTGGGGCGCTGCGAGCGTAGGTCAAACTGACACACATGATGCAAAGGGTGGCAATCGCCTTCCAACTCATAATAAGCTCCAAGCTCCCCTCTTTGAATGCCGCGCCGCTTCGCCTTCTGAAGCCAAGCGCTATCTCTCGAAATCGCTGCGCCCACACTTCCTGAACAAGAGCTGAAAGGGCTGAGGCGACGCGTTCTATACACCCCTTACCACCGCGTTCGATTCCACAGCGTCCCGCTTATGGGCGAGCGGGAGGAGCCGGGAGGGCGGGAGCGCCGCTCTCCAAATACGCGCGAATCATCTTCTGCTGCTCCGGCGTTAGAATCGCCTTCGCGGCGAGCATAGCGTCGAGGCAGTGGCTTATCAGCTGCGACGTGGATTTGGAGATTTCGTCGCCTTTGTTCATCACCGCGGCCCTGTCCGGCTTGTCGGCACGGAGAAGTTCCCGCAGATCAATCGAATCGACGGCGATGTCCGCCCCCGTCTTGATCGTGAATGTTTCCGTATCGACGACGATTTTCCGGAGGCTATCGGCCTGCTGGTCCGTTAGGCCGAGCATGGTCCGGACGCGGGTGTCGTCCAGCGCCGCCAGCAGCCTGGAAAACCTCTGAAGCGGTCCGCCCGATTCCTGGCCACGCCCTCCTGCGTCCTGGGAGCGCCGCGACATCGGTCCCATCATCTGCATCATGTCCGGGGTCATCATGCCCGCGCCCATTATGACTGGACCCACTAGTCGCTGGCCGGGAACCCCAGAGTTGGCGGACTGTTGCTGGTCCTGCGCGGATTGCGCGGGTGGGGGCTGGGCCGGGCGTTGAGCAGCACTGGTGCTTGCAAATACCGAAAGACTCGTTACAAAAACCAAAGCGACAATCATCTTGAATCGCATCAAGTTCCTCCCACCGATACGCGCCGACCGTAATCCGGGATTCCATCTCGTCCCGGCTTGCCTCCGATGTAGCTGCGAGTATACTCCCTGCGGCTCCCCCTCCTGCTTCGACAACTTCCCTTGTCACCGCGCAAACAGAAAGTGTTGCCGCCCAGGGATTGCGCAGGCATGCCTGATTTGATTTTCAGATTCCCCATCGAAATCCACGGTGACGACCAGTTTTAAACCACTGTCGTCGGACGTGCCGAGGAGTCTGCGGTGTTTTCACACGGAATACGGCTGAATATGCAGGGAACCGCAAAAACATCGCAAATCATGCGTACTCGGTGTTCCTGGGGGGAACTCAGGATTGCAAGGTAAAACGTTCAAATTCCGCGATTCCTCGGCGCCTCTAAGAGGGTTTGAAAGCGGTTAGACAGAGCGGAACGTTCAGCCTAGCTTTGTCGGCCGTCCGAGTCCCAGAATGAATTGCCTACGCATTTCCAAGAACTCAGTCGTCGCCGTCCTCAGATCGTCGACTAGACGTTGGTGAAGTCCTGAGTCGTGCCGGTTCCGCTCGATATAGACGAGAAGGATGTCATCCAGTTTTCTTCGGCTGCCTTCAGAGGGTCAGAAGAGTTCATGCCCGTATCTTCCTCACGTCTAGCCGTACCTCCAGCGCGCCTCAACATCGGGTGCTATCGAATGAGTTTGAGGTAGAGGCTTCGCTCGGCGGAGTTCATGACTGAGTAATTTGGGGGAATCTCAGCTGTGCATGCTTTTCAATCTGCTGCTCGACCTTAACGGTGCCGCCGTCGTGGACAAAGTGCCGCGTCTCCCAAACTGTCCAGAAGCGAACAGATAATGGCTTCCGCTGAGTCCAGGATGCAGTTGGAGCTATCATGAGAGATACGGCCTGTCAGGTAGCGTTTTCTCGTAGAGCGAAAAATCAACCTATGCGCAGTTGAAGAACCCAAAGGTAAGTCACTCAATGAAAGACACTTACGGAAATATCCGCTTGGACTTGTGCGTGCTTTAATAGATTTCTGAATGAGAAATGAGAAACGTCGGTTCACGGAGTAATTGGACGCAAATTAACCCGTGTGAACCTATTCCCTCGGCTCCGAAAGGATTTCTAGATCGATGAGTATGGCGCAGGTAGGAAAGTATGAAGAGACGCACTCGAATTGGCGAGAACACATCAAGGCTGTGCGCAATGTTCCGCCTTTGTTCAAAATGGTGTGGAAAGCCGCACCGGGAGTGGTGGCGTCGAGCATCTTCCTCAGGCTGCTTGCCGCCCTGGTTCCGCTTGCAATTTTGGCCGTCACGAAAGTGATCATCGATTCGATTTATAACCTCACTTCGCACCATACTGCGCTTCCGGAAATGTTTTGGTGGCTGGTGGCTCTCGAATTTGCGCTCGCGAGTCTCGCGATGATTTCGGCACGGGTCATCAATCTCTGCGATGGCCTGCTTGCCGATAAGTTTACCCGCTACATCAATATCCGGATTATGGACCATGCGTCGTCTCTCGATTTGATGTCCTTTGAAGACCCCCTTTTCTACGACAGGCTTGAGCGTGCGCGCGTGCAAGGCACGGACCGAATCGGAATGATTCAGGCCACCGGTCGATTGGTACAGGAAATCATCACCACCGCTAGTCTAGCTGCAAGCATCTTCCTCTTTTCTCCGTGGATTTTGTTTGTCCTGATCGTGTGTATTCTGCCAACTTTCCTGGTGGAGACACGCTTTGCATTTCTGGGGTATTCGCTTAATTCCAGGCAGACTCCTGCTCGCCGGGAGATGGAATACTTTCGGGTTCTCGGCGGCAGCAAGGAAAGCGCAAAGGAACTGAAACTGTTTGGGTTGAGCTCATTCCTGGTAGACAGATATACAAAGCTTTCCGACGAACTTTATGGGGAGACGGTCGCATTGTCGCGACGCCGGTTGCTTGCGGGGATGGTATTTGCGCTTCTCGGGATTATTGGCTACTACGGCTCCTACGCATTCGCAATTCATCAAACCCTGATTGGCGTGTTGACTTTAGGAACGCTGACTCTGCTCGCGGGAGCTATCGCTGGTGCAAGCTCCAATATTCAGGCAGTCTTGTCCACGTTTTCGAGCATTGCCGGTCAGGCTCTCTTTCTGACAGATTTGCTGGATTTTTTTTCCGTTCGCCCCAAGGTTGTTTCGAAACCTAACGCGCTGCTCGCCCCGCGACCCATCCACCGAGGATTTGAATTTAAGGACGTCTCATTTTCCTATCCCGGAAGTTCAAAGCTCGTTCTGAAGAACATCAATTTCCGCCTCGAGCCATCGGAACGGATCGCGCTTGTCGGTAAAAACGGCCAGGGAAAGACCACTATAGTCAAACTTCTCACGCGCTTATACGATGTGACCTCGGGTCAAGTCCTTCTGGACGGCGTGGACATCCGCGAGTACAACCTGGAAGACTTGTGGAGAGAAGTCGGCGTTATTTTTCAGGATTTCATGCGGTACGAATTAACTTCTTCTGAAAATATCGCGATCGGCCGAATCAAAGAAAGAGACAATCAGTTTCGCATCCGCTCCGCTGCTCACAAGAGTTTGGCGGATGATGTGATTCGTCAACTTCCTAAACGCTATGAACAGCGTCTGGGCTGCCGGTTCGAAGGTGGAGTCGATCTTTCCGGAGGAGAATGGCAAAAAATCGCTCTCGCGCGCGCCTATCTGCGTGATGCGCAACTGCTGATTCTGGACGAGCCCACGGCCTCTTTGGATGCCCGCTCCGAGCATGAGGTCTTCAAGCGATTTGCCGAGCTTACAGAGGGTAAGATGTCTCTCTTGATTTCCCATCGACTCTCGACTGTCAAAATGGCAGATCGAGTCCTTGTCCTCGAGAACGGAAGTATTGCAGAACAGGGGTGCCACGAGCAGCTTCTCAAAGCGGGCGGAAGCTACGCGGAAATGTTCGAACTGCAAGCGGCCAGCTACCGCTGATAATCTAAAAATTGTCCCTGGCCGGGAGCGTGGAATTCCCCATATCCCCTCAAGCCTGGAGTGAAAGTTGGTAAAGAAACGTAGTGCGGCTGTCAGCAGGCAGGCTTGGCTGGCAATCTTGGTTATCACTGCTTGTATCCCACGGACGACCCAGGCACAGGTCCGAACAGAAACCATAGAAGTAAACCCGAGAGCCGAGAGCCATCCCTTTCCCCACTATTGGGAGCGCATGTTTGGGTCTGGGCGAGCCATCTTGTCTCTGCGCGATGGCTACCGGCAGGACTTGCGCACGGTCAAGCAGGCAACCGGATTTGAATACATCCGCTTCCATGCAATTTTTGACGACGAAGTTGGTTTGTACGATGAAGTCGATGGACACCCCGTTTACAATTTTTCTTATGTGGATCAAATTTATGATGGGCTATTGGAAAATGGCGTTCGCCCATTCGTCGAATTGAGTTTCATGCCCAGGAAGCTCGCCGCCGAGCCGATCACACAGTCCTTTTGGTATCAGCCGATTGTTTCTCCTCCCAAGGATTGGGTCAAATGGGACGACCTCATCTCACAATTTGCCCAACACCTTGTGGATCGCTACGGAATCGAGGAAATGTCTCATTGGTATTTTGAGGTTTGGAACGAACCGAATCTTGATTTCTGGGCGGGAGAGCCCAAACAGGAAACGTATTTTCAGCTCTACGACGCGACGGCTCGTGCACTAAAAACGATCAGTCCCCGGCTGCGTGTCGGCGGTCCGGCCACAGCTCAGGCAGCATGGGTTGATCGCTTTATTGCTCACGCAGTGGAACATCAGGTTCCGTTGGATTTTGTTTCCACTCACGTCTATGCCAATGACTCCGCCAAGGATGTGTTTGGCACCAACGAATCCATTCCGCGCACACAGATGGTTTGCCGCGCCGCACAGAAAGTGCACGATCAAGTGAAGGCATCGGCTCGTCCCGATCTGCCGATAATTTGGAGCGAGTACAACGCAAGTTATAAGAACGAGCCCTCCGTGACGGACGGAGTGTTCATGGGGCCCTGGCTCGCCGACACGATCCGCCAATGCGATGGATTGGTCGACATCCTTTCGTATTGGACATTTTCAGATGTGTTCGAAGAGCAGGGCGTGGTCAAACAGCCATTCTATGGAGGATATGGTCTGATCGCGGAAGATGGTCTGCCAAAGCCTTCTTATAATGTATTCAAACTGCTGCATCGTCTTGGGGAGCGGCGGATCGCGCTGGATTCACAATCGGCGCTCGTCACCCGGCGCGCGGACGGTACGATCGTCATGGCCATCTGGAATTTATTCTTGCCTGACCAGCAAGGCCGGCCCAAGGATGTCAGCATCATCGTGAAAGGCCTAACGAGTCCCCATCGTGTCTTAGTTTCTCGGCTCGACGCAACACATGGATCGCTGTTGCGCCTGTACGATTCGATGGCTAGGCCTGCCTATCCGACCCCCAAACAACTGAAAGAGCTACGCCGCGCGGCAGAACTCCCGGCACCAGAGGTGAAAATGCTGCAACACGGCAAACTGATGCTGGAGCTGCCGCCTCAAGGACTCGTGCTGATTGAGATTCGATAGCGAATTAGAACTGCGCGCCCGGTTGGAATATCGTGGAGGATGCTTGTCCGCTCTGCTGCGTTGCTGAAGGCTGATACGCCTTGAATCCGGCGCGTTCCATTCCACGCTGGGCTTCCGGGTTCTTCATGAAGGTGTCCCACACGAAGGCCGTGCGTGCGTTTTCCGCCATGATCATGGTAATTCCTGTGTCGATTCCCACGACGTCGATGTCGTACCAGTTTGTCAGTGGGTTGAATGCATCGACAAAACCGTAGTTTGTCCAGGCGCTTGTTCCGTACCGATCTTTAATCGTTCGCAGAACACGCAAGGCCGCTTCCGGCAGGAAGGGCAGCGAACCCCCTGCTGCGCATGGAACGACGGTTCCATCAATCGGTCCTGTTGCCGGAGGGCCGCCCCATACCACATAGCCTTTCGATGAATCCGAAGCGGTAATGCCCCAGAGGTCGTCGCTATAATCGGGAAACTGTTTTGCCAAATCCAAACAGAAACGGCGGTGAACATCGATAGCGGTAATCGAATTCTGAAAATAATCGGCATACTTGTCGCGCTTGTCGCGGAAATCAAACCAGGCCTGCGAATACTGGTGAATGAACAGAGGCGCGAATGACCCGATGTACTGAATGCCGTCATATTCGAAGATCGTTCGCTTCCAGGCGCTCCATGCTTCGGCTGGCAAGGGATGCGTAGAAGATCCTAGCCCCAGAAGGTACATCATCATCATCTCGCTGTAGTCGCCCCAGCGGTATTGCAGAAAGCCAGTTTCAGGTGTCCATCCATGCGGCAGTAAGGGAGTATCTTCCGAGAGCCAGTTCCAGTCGACCCGGTTAAAGATCTCAGACGCCAGTTCGCTGATCTCGGAATGTACAAAGTGCTGCCTGCAAGTGAGAACTCCGCAGAGCAGGATGGCGGTGTCGACGGAGGAAACTTCGGCCTCCCATATTCGTTCGCCCGTATTGATATTGGCCCAGTGATAGAAGAATCCCCGATGGTTTGCCAATTTCTTCCATAAGAAGCGCAGTGCATTCAGAGCGCGGGTCTGCGCTTCTGGACGCGCAATAAATCCGCGTTTCTCTCCAATGCAAAGGGCAGTCAGTCCAAAGCCTGTTGCGGCGATGCTTCCCAGTTCGCTTGTCACCGGGTTGCGTGCGTGACATCGATCCTGCACAACCCCGGTTTCCGGATGTGCCTGTCCCCAAAAGTATTGAAAATTGGCTCTTTCCAATTCTTCCAGAAACGCATCGTCGCTGGTCGAAAAAGAGGTCTTAATTGGATGAGGGTGAGTGGTCTGTTGGTGTAGCGCTTGCGCGAGAGACAGAGTGCCCAGGCGTGAAAATGGGACCCAAGCCCCAAGGCTGGCAGCGCCCTTCAACAGTTCTCGACGCGATAGCCTGTCCCACTTGTTAACTCTACCGTTCATTTGAAACAATTATAGACGTTCTTCTGGTCCGGGGAGCCCATATACGTGGTACGCTGAACGAAAAGAGAAAGATTTGCATCGGATCGGTCACTCAGCTTCGCAAAAAGAATTCCCGATATCGGTAGAAATCCGTATCGATCTGCACTTGTACGGTACCTAACTTGAAAGAGCAATGTTCATAAAGCGAAATCGGAAGTTGGTTATCTGGATAACGCTGATCGTAGGTCTCTGCGGAGTTCTAACTGCGGCACTCATTATGATTCGCCAACATCGAATGCACCGGCCAATCATATTGGTGGGCGCGGTTATTAAACAAGATTCCGACACGAAAGCCCAATCGCCGATTGCGAACGTGGATGTGAGTGCGGAGAACGGCTTGGCCGCCAGTGATTCCTCCTCTATTTTTTCAGGTGGCTTCCGTCTTCGTTTGCGTCCGGGAGTGAAACGAGGACAAACCATCACGCTCACCTTTCGACATCCGGATTTCGCGCCTTTCGACCTGAAGGAAGTTGTCAGCGACAAACTATATGTTGTTCGCATGCTGCCGCTTCACAGCGAAGTTGAGACGGCAATTAATAAAGCCGCAATTCTTGTGAGTAACGTTCTTGTGAGATACTCCACCGTGAGGACTTCAACGGAGAATATCGGCAGCGGAGTAAAAACATTCCAAGTCGTGAATACCGGCAACCTTCCATGCAACGGACATTCTCCATGTTCGCCTGACGGCAAATGGAGTGCGCAGGTGGGTTCTGCATCTTTGGATGCGGGAGAAGGCAATGTATTCCGCAATGCAAGGGTGGACTGCATCGCAGGACCATGCCCCTTCACCCGGATTGATGCGGATGGTTTTTCCCAGGGTGGTCGCACGATCAGCACGTCCGTGCGTGACTGGTCCGATACCACAACTTTCTTGCTGCAGGGCGACGTATTTCGCTCTGCGGTTGGCGAGATTGTCCGTCAGTCTTCCGCCGTTATTTTTGGCCGGACGATGAATTTTACTCTGCCGGCCACAGCCGAAGGCCCCAGCATAGTTGCCGAAATGAACCAATCTCGCGAAGTATTCGCCCTAGGACCTGCTGCCGTCTTAAGCTGGGCGCATTGCGATATCCGAGTGGAGAAAAACCAAGCTAAGGACTATCGATGTGAGCTTGAAGTGGGATATCGATTCCAATAGTTGAAACCGTGTCCGTGTGGAGATGTCGCGGCGAACAGTGAGATACGGATCGACAGACAGGACCCAAGCCGTGAGAAAGGGGAACCGTCGTTCGATAGTCATAATGGTTCGGAGGACGCCTCCCGGATCCTTCAGGCGGTTGGGGCGCCGACTGTCGAGATCGCGGTTTTTTCCGATAATGGGTGCCAGCTCAACCGGTCGATGCAACACCATCTAATCAGTTGATCCGACGATACTTCCTCTAGGAAACCGATCTATAAGGCTGTACTCAATCAGAACCTAAGCAGGGCAGTGTTCCGTTCACATCAACAACGCCCTTGAACGAGTTTAGCTTCGTAGACTCCTGGCACGTGGACTTTGAGCTAGGTGTTGCGTCGACCCATTGAGACCGCCGGTCAATCGAGGGATAGAAGAGGTATTGCGGAGCCGGCAACTGGCGCGAAAATCCGGCGACGAAAAAATGGCTCCGTCGTAACGCAGCGGCGCCGCCTGAGAAGAATATACGAAGACACTGAAGTTTCTTTCAAGAGGCCGCAAGAATCTAAAGGCAATCGTGTAGGAAACCTTGCGTAGCCCAGATGAAGATCACCCGAGAGGAGAATCCGGCAGCGAAGCGGGCCGTAGTTCTCGCGCGCGCTTCGCAACTGCGGGCTTCTCTTTACGCCGCGCCCAATGCCCGCGAAGCCGGTCCATGTAGAGGTAGACGACTGGTGTTGTGAATAGTGTGAGCATCTGGCTCACAATCAATCCGCCGACGATGCTGATGCCGAGCGGGCGGCGTAGCTCCGAGCCGGTTCCCGTTCCCAACGCCAGCGGCAGCCCGCCTAACAGCGCTGCCATCGTCGTCATCATGATGGGCCGGAATCGCAGCAGGCACGCCTGATAGATCGCGTCCCGCGGCGATCTACCCTCTTTGCGTTCCGCATCGAGCGCGAAGTCAATCATCATAATCGCGTTTTTCTTGACGATGCCAATCAGCAAAATGATCCCGATCATCGCCATTACGCTCAGCTCCGTCCCGGAGATGAGCAGCGCGAGAAGCGCGCCAACACCTGCCGATGGGAGGGTCGACAAAATCGTGATCGGGTGGATGAAGCTCTCATACAGCATGCCCAGGACGATATAAACGGTGAAGAGCGCCGCGAGAATCAGCACCGGCTCGTTGGCAAGCGAAGCCTGGAATGCCTGCGCGGTGCCCTGAAAAGTGGCCCGGATCGAGGACGGCAGGTTGATCTGGCGCTCGGCGGCGTTAATCGCATCCACTGCCTCTCCGAGCGCAACGTTGGGAGCGAGGTTGAAGGAGAGCGTCACGGCCGGATACTGCCCCTGATGATTCACGGCCAGGGGCGCGGTCCTCGATTGGAAATGGGTAAAGGCGCTGAGCGGCACCTCTGTGCCATTTGACGAGCCGACATAGATACCCTTGAGAGCATCCGGGTTCTGCTGGAAGTCAGGCGCCACCTCCATCACAAGATGGTACTCGTTAAGTTGCGTGAAGACGGTCGAGACTTGCCGCTGGCCGAAAGCGTCATATAGCGTGTTGTCGATGGTCTGCGCGTCGAGGCCGAGCCGCGAGGCCGTGTCGCGATCGATCACTAGCGTTTCCTGAAGACCCTTGTCCTGCTGGTCGGTCGAAACATCGCGCAACTCCGGGAGGGTCTTGAGCACCGCCAGGAGGCGGGGAGACCATGTGTTCAGATCAGACAAGTTTTCGCTTTCGAGAGTGTACTGATACTGCGAGTTGCTCTGCCGGCCTCCGACGCGAATATCCTGGTTTGCCTGGAGATATAGAGTGGCGCCGGACACCACGGCAAGTTTCTTGCGCAGCCGCGCAATCACTTGATCCGCCCTGATTTTGCGCTCCGATAGGGGTTTCAGCATGATGTACATGCGACCTGTGTTCAGCGCGTTGCCTCCGCCAACGAAAGCGATGTTGCTTTGCACGGCCGGATCGGATGTGACGATTTGGCTGAACTGATCTTGCTTCACGCGCATTGCATCGAACGAGATATCCTGCGATGCCTGAATCGATCCGCTCAGAAGGCCCGTATCCTGCTGCGGAAAGAACCCTTTGGGAACGTAGTAGTAGAGGATTGCGCTCAGGAAAACCGTGGCGATCGTGATCGTTAGGGTCAGCGGCTGATGATCCAGCACCCAACGAAGACCTCGGTCGTATCCGTCGACCATTCTTTGGAAAGTGCGCTCGCTCAACCGATAGAGCCAGTTGTGTCCTTCACGCCGAATGGGCTTGAGGAATTTTGCACACATCATGGGCGTCGTGGTCAGCGAAACCGCCAGCGACATCACGATCGTCACGCTCAGCGTAACGGCGAATTCGCGGAAGAGACGCCCCACGATGCCACCCATCAGCAAAAGCGGAATGAAAACAGCGACCAGCGACGCACTCATCGAAAGGACCGTGAACCCGATCTCCTGCGCCCCTCGGAGCGCGGCGTTAAGGGGTGAGAGACCCGCCTCGCGGTAGCGCGTAATGTTTTCGATCACGACGATTGCATCATCCACCACAAAACCCGTGGAGATCGTGAGCGCCATCAAGGACAAATTGTCAATCGAGTAACCGAGCAGATACATCACGCCGAACGTTCCGATCAGCGATACGGGGACGGCGACGGCGGGAATTATGGTCGCCCACAAGGTTCGCAGGAAAACGAAAATGACCAGAATTACGAGCACAACAGTGATAAGCAGCGTGATCTGTACGTCCTTGACCGAGGCCCGGATTGTGATCGTTCGGTCGATCGCGACAGCCAAATCGACCGCAGCCGGAATCGAAGCCTGCAGCAGCGGAAGCATGGCGCGGATCCGGTCCGCGGTGCCGACGATGTTGGCGCCCGGCTGACGGTTGATGATGACCATGACCGACCGCTTGTTGTTTACGAGCCCGGCCTGATGGACATCTTCCACCGAATCCACCACGGTGGCGATGTCACCCAGGCGCACAGGAGCGCCGTTGCGATAGGCGACAATCAGAGGGCGGTAGTGATTTGCGTCAAATATTTGGTCGTTATCGTAAAACGTCCACCGCACGAGCCCATTGGAAACTCCTCCCTTGGGCTCGTTCGAGTTCACCTGGCCGAGTGCCGTCCGAACGTCTTCTAAGCCAAGGCCGTAGCCGGCAAGGATCTTCGGGTTTATTTCAATACGAACTGCTGGACGCGCGCTCCCGCCGACTGTGGCCTGGCCAACGCCGTCCACCTGCGACAGCTTCTGCCCGATGATCGAGTCAGCGATGTCGTAAAGGCGGCTTACTGGCAAAACGTCCGATCTCACCGCGAGAATCATGACTGGTGAGTCGGCGGGATTGACTTTCCTGTAGGTCGGCAGGCTCGGAAGATTCGCGGGCAGCTGGCTGGCAGAGGCGTTGATCGCCGCCTGAACGTCGCGAGCAGCCGCGTCAATGTTGCGATTCAGATCGAATTGCAGCGTGAGCGACGTGTTGCCGCCCTGGCTGCTCGAGGTCATCTCCGTCACTCCCGCAATTCGCCCGAACTGGCGCTCTAGAGGAGTGGCAACGGACGAAGCCATGATTTCAGGACTTGCGCCGGGAAGGCTCGCCTGCACCTGGATTGTGGGAAACTCCACTTGCGGCAGCGGCGCCACGGGAAGGAAGTTATATGCGATGGCGCCGGAGAGCAGCAGCGCCACGGTCAGCAGCGAGGTGGCGATCGGTCTTTTTACGAATGGCGCGGAGATGTTCATATTCGTCGCCGCTAATTGCCGTCAATTGCCTTCGTCGTCAGTCCGCCGTTGCTTCCGATTCGGCGGGATTGCCGATCCGGTGGCGGGCGAATCGCCTCGCGAGCCGGTCGAATGCCAAATACACAACCGGCGTGGTGTAAAGCGTGAGCACTTGGCTGATCAGCAGGCCACCGACGATGCTGATGCCCAGCGGCTGGCGCAATTCCGAACCCGTACCGCTTCCCATCGCGAGCGGCAAACCGCCCAGCAAAGCCGCCATTGTCGTCATCATGATCGGGCGAAACCGCAGCAAGCACGCCTGGTAAATCGCGTCTTCCGGCGGCTTTCCTTCCTTGCGCTCCGCATCGAGCGCGAAGTCGATCATCATGATTGCGTTTTTCTGCACGATGCCAATGAGCAGGATGATGCCGATCAGTGCAATCACGCTGAAATCATTCCCGCAGACCAAAAGGGCCAGCAGCGCGCCGACGCCTGCCGAGGGGAGCGTAGACAGAATCGTGATGGGGTGAATGTAACTTTCGTAGAGAATTCCCAGCACGATATACACCGTCACAACCGCCGCAAGG
Source organism: Candidatus Acidiferrales bacterium (assembly GCA_049523255.1). Taxonomy (GTDB): domain Bacteria; phylum Acidobacteriota; class Terriglobia; order Acidiferrales; family UBA7541; genus Palsa-295. The sequence continues at coordinate 85,601 of JBEKNB010000005.1, forward strand.
ATCAACAATGGCTCGTTGACAAGCGAACCCTGAAATGCCTGCGCCGTGCCTTGAAAGCTTGGGTGGACCGAAAGAGGCAGATTGATCTCCCGTTCAGCCTTGTGGATCGCATCGACGGCATTCCCGAGCGAAGCATTGGGGGCCAGGTTAAACGACAGCGTTACGACCGGAAACTGTCCCTGATGGTTCACGGCGAGCGCCGTCGTTCGTTGCTCGAAGTGCGTAAAGGCGCTCAGCGGCACCTGCGTGCCATTCGACGATTTCACGTAAATACTCTTGAGCGCATCGGGATTCTGCTCGAACTGCGGGTTGACCTCGAGAACGACGTGATACTGATTCAATTGCGTGAAAATGGTGGAGACCTGACGCTGGCCGAAGGCGTCGTAGAGCGTGTTGTCAATTGCCGTCGGAAGAATTCCGAGCCGCGCGGCGGTGTCGCGATCGATCACCAGATCCGCCTGCAACCCATGGTCCTGCTGGTCGGTGGCGATGTCGCGCAACTGCGGCAGGGATTTCAGTTTGTCCACAATTTGGGGAGCCCACCGCGAGAGTTCCTGCCCGTCCGCATCTTCGATCGAATACTGATACTCCGTGCGGCTGACGCGGTCCTCGACCGTTATGTCCTGCACCGGCTGCATGAAAAGCGTGATGCCGTCTACCTGCGCGAGTTGCGGTTGCAGGCGGCGGATGATGTCAGAGCTGGTTTCCTTTCTGTCGTCGCGCGATTTCAAGTTGATCTGTATGCGCCCGCTGTTCGGAGTCATGTTCGTGCCGTCGACGCCGATAAAGGAGGAGAGACTCACGACATCAGGATCCTTGAGAATGACCGCGGCCAGCGCCTGCTGGCGATTGGCCATCTCTGAAAATGACACGGACTGACCAGCGTCCGAAATACCGAGGATCACACCCGTATCCTGCACGGGGAAAAAGCCCTTGGGAATGTAGTAGTAGAGCAACAACGTCAGAGCCAACGTCGATACGGTGACGACGAGCGTGATTGTCTGATGCCGCAGAACTACTTGCAGCGTTCTCCCATAGAAGGCGATCAATCGCTCGAAAAAGCGCCCCGACGCCTGATAAAACTTCCCCTGTTGCGACGGATCCTCGCGGTGGAGCAGCTTGGAACACATCATCGGTGTAAGCGTCAGAGAGACGAACGCGGAAACCAGGATCGTAACGCCTAGCGTGACCGCGAACTCCCGGAACAGCCGGCCGATGATGTCGCCCATGAAAAGCAGAGGAATGAGCACGGCAATCAGCGAAACCGTCAGCGAGAGAATCGTGAATCCGATCTGCGCGGAGCCTTTCAGGGCTGCCTCGAGCGGTGAATTCCCTTCCTCGATATACCGGGCGATGTTTTCGATCATCACGATGGCGTCGTCGACCACGAAGCCGGTGGAGATGGTGAGTGCCATCAAGGAGAGGTTGTCGAGGCTGTAGCCGGCCAGATACATCACGCCGAAGGTGCCGACGATCGAAAGCGGTACGGCGACGCTCGGGATAATTGTCGCGGCCAAGCTGCGCAAGAACAGGAACATCACCATCACGACGAGCGCAATCGTCAGCATCAGCTCGAACTGAATGTCCTTCACCGAGGCCCGGATTGTCGTCGTCATATCCGTGAGGATGGTCACGTGGACCGAAGAAGGCAGCGAAGCCTGCAAGCGCGGAAGCAAGTTTTTGACGCGGTCGGCAACGCCGATGATGTTGGTGCCGGGCTGGCGCTGGATATTGAGAATCACCGCGGGCTGCGAGTTCATCCAGGCAGCCTGCGTCGTGTTTTCGGTGCTGTCCACCACGTTCGCGACATCGGAAAGCCGGACCGGCGCCCCGTTCTTGTACGCGATGATGAGAGGCCTGTACTTATCGCTCGAAAGAAGCTGGTCGTTGTCTTGAATCGTGAATGACTGGCGCGCGCCATTCAGGTTGCCCTTAGCCTGATCGACGTTGGCGTTTCCGAGCGCGGTGCGAAGATCTTCGAGACTCAACCCGTAGGATGCCAGTGTGGTGGGATTCGCCAGGACGCGAACGGCAGGTTTCTGGCCGCCGCTGATCGTGACCAAGCCGACGCCGGACAACTGCGAGATCTTCTGCGCGAGGTTCGTATCGGCAAGATCCTCGATCTTTTGAAGCGGTAGCGTCTCGGATGTGAGCGCGAGCGTAAGAATCGGGCTATCGGCGGGATTCACTTTGCTGTAGATCGGCGGATTCGGCAGGTCTTTAGGAAGATATGTCGACGCGGCATTGATCGCCGCCTGCACCTCCTGCTCGGCGACGTCAATGTTTTCGTTCAACTCAAATTGCAGCGTAATCACCGACCCGCCCAGTGAGCTGGTCGATGTCATCTGCGCGAGTCCCGGCAACTCCCCTAGCTGCCGCTCGAGCGGCGTGGTCACAGCCGACGCCATCACGTCCGGGCTCCCGCCCGGATAAAACGTCAGCACCTGAATCGTCGGATAATCAACCTGGGGCAGCGCCGAAACCGGAAGCTGCAGATAAGCCACAATCCCCACAAGCATCACGCCCACCATCAGCAGCGACGTGGCAACCGGCCTGAGTATGAAGGGCCTTGAAGGACTCACGGGTGCGGTTCCGTCGAAGAATCCCCGGTCTGATTGCGATTCGGAGTGGACTGATGAGTCGTGACTGTGGATCCCGACTGAAGCTTGTCCGCCCCGTCAACGACCACCTGCTCGCCGGCTTTCAGCCCCTGGTGGATCACGGAAATGTTGCCTTCGCTAAAATCCACCTGGATCGGACGCACTTCCGCCTTGTTATCGGAGCCAATCACGTACGCGAATGATCCCTGAGCACCCGACTGAATCACGGCGGACGGGACGACGATCGCATCCTTCCGAACACTGAGAAACAGGCGGATGTTCACAAACTGGTTCGGCCATAGCGAATTGTCGTGATTGTCGAATTCAGATTTCAGCTTGACGGTTCCGGTCGTCTGATCGATCTGATTGTCGATCATCAGCAGTTTGCCGTCCGCGAGTTTCGCGTTGTCGTCGCGGCTATAGGCCTGAACCGCCAGCTGCCCGTTCTTCATTTGCGCCACGACCTGCGGCAGGTTGTCCTCAGGAAGAGTGAAGATCACGGCGATCGGCTGCACCTGCGTGATCACCAGCATTCCGTTCGTGTCCGTGGCGTGAACGATGTTGCCCGGATCAACCAGCCGCAGGCCGACGCGCCCATTGATGGGCGATGTGATCCGAGAGTACGTCAGATTGAGCCTCGCGCTGTCGATCTGCGCTTTATCGGATTGGATAGCGCCGTCGAATTGGCCCACGGTCGCCTGCTGTGTATCTAACTGCTGCCGGGCGACAACTCCCTCCTGCCAGAGTGTCTGATAGCGGTTGAGATTGACCTTCGCGTCATTCTGCGACGCGACATCCTTTGCGAGCTGCCCCTGCGCCTGATCGAGGGCAACCTGATAAGGCCGCGGATCGATTTCGATAAGCACGTCACCTTCGCGGACGAATTGCCCTTCCTTGAAAAACACCTGCATGATCTGGCCATCAACGCGCGTGTGTACGGTTACCGTGTTATAAGCCGTCACCGATCCGAGACCCGTGAGGTAGAAGGGCACGTCCCGCTGCTGAACCGTGGTCACTCCAACGGAAACGGTTTGAGTGCTTGAGTCCTTACTCTTGGATGCCGCCTGGGAACTTGAGTGCATCCGATAAAGCACAATGCCGGCAGCGATGAGGAGGAGGACGATGACGACCCAAACCCAGGTGTGGCGCCTTGGCGCGCTCCCACCCTCAGGGGCGCCAGGCCCAGTCCGGGCGCCCGGATCGCTGGCTTCCATTTTCGTAGTACCCGACGAGGAAGGCGGCTGACGCAATGACGACGGCATATGACTCCTTGGCCTTATTTTTTCACAGTTTTTAGACGTTGGGGAATCTTTACGGGATACACGAATCTCGGGCGGGCTTTCGGCCCGGGTTGGAATGGAATTTGTCGCCTCAGATGAGATTCGGACACCACCCTCAGCCCACTTGCCTTGACCCGAAGAAGTGGCTCAAGTAAGATCCGTTTTATGGATCGCGCGCGGAAGAGCGCCTGCGGAGCGTGTTGTCGACTCACCACAACTCCGGCGGGCGTGCGATCGAAGTCGTAGCGCACAAGCAAGAAATCGAGCCCGCTGATCAGCAGATGTAAAGGCTGGAAGCGGGTTTTTTGTTTGCAGTAAGGACAGCAAAACGGATGTCGTGGACGCTCGAAAATTGAAACAGAAGCCTGAATCAGGGACGGTCTATCTAGTCGGCGCGGGGCCGGGCGACCCCGAACTCCTCACCGTGAAAGCCGCCCGCCTGTTGCGCCGCGCTTCCGTCATCTTGCACGACGACCTCGTGCCCGCAGAGATCCTTGCTTTGGCGGGCCCGCAAGCCGAGGTTTCCAATGTCGGCAAGCGCTGCGGCGCCAAAGGAATCACGCAGGACGAAATCAATGCGCGTATGATCGAATCCGCGCGATGCGGTCTCGACGTCGTCCGCCTGAAGAGCGGCGATCCCGGAATCTTCGGGCGCCTTGCCGAGGAAATCGACGCACTTGAAGCCGCCGGCGTGCCCTTCGAAGTCGTTCCCGGTATCACGGCCGGAATCGGCGCGGCGGCGTCTCTTGGCGTTTCGCTCACGGATCGCCGCACGTCCGCGCGCGTCGTCGTCGTCACAGGCTACCATGCTCGCAAGAACCGGCCGCAGGAAAAGCCCGACTGGAGCACCCTCGCCCGCGAAGATGTGACCCTGGTGATCTACATGCCCGGGCACGTTTTTTCGGCTCTGCGCGACGAACTCCTCGCCGCGGGTCTCGCTCCGGCAATACCCGCCCTGATCGTGTCGAACGCAACCACGGCTCGTCAGCGGCACATCTGCACAACCCTCGAAAATCTTGATCGGCTGCCGCGCATGGAGTCCCCGTCGATTCTTTTGATCGGTCGCCCTCTTGAACGCGCCCTTCGAGCCGCCGGCGCCGCCAATCCGTCGCTCGCGCTCGAAGAAGTCGACCTGATTCTCTCTTCGCTGTAAGCGGCAAGGTTGCTCACTCGCCCTACAAATCCGGCCGGCTCCCTGAAACCAAACCTGCCTCTTCGTGTTAGATTCATTTGGGATTCGCCGGGGCTGGTTTCCGCCGGGAACCCATTCGCGAAATGCTTGACCGCAAACGATCGGTCGTCAGTTGGTTCGACCTCCTCATCCTCCTTCTTCTGGCCGGGCTTGCCGTTCTCCCCGCCGACGATCAGGTCCACAAGCAGATAATCCTCCTGGTCATCGCCATTTTTCAGTTTCTCGAAGGTCGTTTGGTCGCGTGGCTGCCCGGACGCGGCCGCGTTTACGCCGTGGTCGCAAAAATCATGCTCGCCACGCTCCTTCTCGAGCACACGGGTGAAGTTGGAATCAACAGCACCTACTATCCGATCTACTACCTGCCCGTTCTCACCGCCGCCATCTATTTCGGCCCGCTGGGCACTCTTTTGTGGACCGCGCTTTCTTCCCTCGCTTACTGCTCCTTCCTTATTCCGGCCCTTCAGGAATTCGAGCTGGGCGTCGAGGGAGAGACGATCCTTGCCATCCGGATTCTCTTCTTCTTTCTCGCGGCCATGCTTGTGAACCGCTTCGTCATGGATAACCGCCGCCAGGTGCAACGATACCGCGACCTTTCCGAGCGCCTCGAGGAAACGAACCGCCAATTGCAGCGCGCCGAAGCCGATGCGCGCCGCTCCGAGCGCCTTGCCGCACTCGGCCAGATGTCCGCCGGGCTCGCCCACGAAATCCGCAATCCCCTCGGCGTGATCAAAGGGTCCGCCGAGATGCTCGTGCAAAAGCTGCGCGATACCGATCCGCTTGCGAGCGAGCTCTCCGGCTACATCTCCTCCGAAGTGAATCGTGTGAACGCCCTCGTCGCGCGCTTTCTCGATTTCGCGCGTCCTTCTCAGCTCGAACTGCGGCCGCAGCGCACTGCCGAACTCGTGGATCGAGCCGTCGAATCCGTTCGCGCCCAGTTCCCCGCGGCCCCGGTCCGCGTCGAGCGCCTCTACGCCCCGGCTCTGCCCGAAATTCTCGCGGACGAGCAACTTTGCGAGCGCATCTTTATCAATCTGATCCAGAATGCTTACCAGGCGATGGAATCTACCCCCAACGGCCGCGACGCAGTCCTACGCATCGCAATTACGCCTGAGTCCTCAAGCGGCCGCGCAGGTGTGGGCATCGTGATCGAAGACACCGGTCCCGGTGTGCCGCTCGAAGCGCGCGAGCAGATTTTCAACCCGTTTTTCACTTCGAAGAAGGATGGCGTTGGCTTGGGTCTCGCGATCGTCGCCAAGATCGTCGATGACCACCGCGGCTCGATCAAGCTGGAGAACGATTCGGCCCAAGGCGCGCGCTTCCACGTGTTTCTCCCCGCCGAGCCCGGCTCATCCTCGGCAGGCTCCGCTGCTGCGTCGAAACAGCCCGGCGTCAAACAGGCCGCCGTATGAAACTCGGTAAATCCTCCATATTGGTGGTTGAGGACGAAGCCAAAATGCGGCGCCTCCTCGAACTACAGCTTGCCGAGGAGGGCTTCCAGGCGCGCACCGCGCCGGACGCCGAGACCGGTCTGCAGCTCCTCAATAAGGAGCCGTTCGATCTAGTAGTCACGGATTTCAAGCTGCCCGGCATGAACGGCCTCGAATTTCTTCATGCAGTCAAACGCGTCGACGCGGATCTGCCTGTGATCATGATGACCGCCCACGGTACCGTTGAGTCCGCCGTGGACGCCATGAAAGCGGGCGCGAGCGACTACGTCTTGAAGCCGTTCTCGCTCGCCGAACTCGTTCTCGTCATCCGCAAGGAACTCGCTGCGCGCCGGCTGCGCGAGGAAAACCGCGATCTGCGCGAAGCGCTCGGCCGCCGCTACGAGTACAAGAACATCGTCGCGCAGAGCGACGCAATGCAGGCGGTGCTCGCCCTCGTCGAGCGCGTCGCGCCGACGAACGTCACCGTGCTTCTCGGAGGCGAAAGCGGCGTCGGAAAGGATCTGATCGCTCGCGCCATTCACGAACATTCCCAGCGCGCATCCGGCCCGTTCCTCAAAATCAACAGCACCGCGATCCCCGAAAACCTGCTCGAAAGCGAGCTGTTCGGCTACGAGAAGGGCGCCTTCTCCGGGGCCACCTCCAGTAAGCCCGGCAAATTCGAGTTGGCCGACACGGGCACGCTCTTCCTCGACGAAATCGGCGACGTTCCGCCCGCCATACAGGTAAAGCTCCTTCGCGTCCTTCAGGAGCGCGAATTCGAGCGCCTCGGCGGAACGAAAACCCTGAAGGTGGATGTCCGCCTGATTGCCGCCACCAATCGCGATCTGCGCACCGCGATCGAGGACGGCACGTTCCGCCAGGACCTCTACTATCGTCTGAACGTCGTCGCAATCGATATCCCCCCTCTGCGCGAACACAAGGAAGACATCCCGGAACTTGTCACCTTCTTCCTGGAGAAATTTGGGCGCGAATCAGGCAAGCCTGCGCCCCGTATCACGCCGCAGGCTCTGAAACTCCTCATGGATTTCCACTGGCCGGGTAACGTGCGCGAACTCGAGAACATCCTCGCGCGCAGCGTCACGCTTTCCTCGGGACCAACGCTCGATGCCGCCGACATCCACTTCGACGCACGTGCGCCCCGTTCGCATGCCGGCCTCTCCCCCGTCCTGCCCGACGGCGTCACCCTCGAGCAATGGGAAGAAGAGATCATTCGAGAAGCCCTGCGCCGCGCCGACGGCAACAAAAGCCAGGCCGCCCGCGCGCTCGGCCTCTCGCGCAACGCACTTCGCTATCGCCTCTCGAAAATGGGCGTTCCCGACCCGCCGGAGAACTCAGCGAGCTGATTTCGCCGATTTCAACGGGCTAAGCCGGAATTGTCCGGTGGTTGAAAACCACCACCGTTGCTCGAAAGCCACCACTGGCAGTCCTTCCGAATGGTTCTTGTTTTTCAGGGTTCCGCCCCCGTAATCGCCGTCCCTGAAATAACTTACGCCTCGCACCCCCGGAATAGTCCGGTTTGGCATCGCCCCTGCATTATCTGGGTCCGAGTCAAAGGATTCCTGGCTGAGCGTTCGCCAGGAGGTGAGCGATGAAAAGACATCTAGCGAGTTTAATAGCAGCCATTTTCATGGTGGGCGTGCTCTCGGTAAGCGCACAAGATGGTTATGGACAATACTCGCAGCAATCTGCGCCGCCTCCTCCGCCCGGCCAACAGGACAACCAACCAACCGACCAATCCGGTCCCGCGCCGGGCGTCGGTCGCGTCAGCTTCATGCAAGGAGACGTCTCTTCGCAGCGCGGCGACAACGGCGACTGGGTGGCCGCCACAGTGAATACGCCGGTTTCGGTCGGTGACCGTGTTTCTACGGGGCAGAATTCCCGCGCCGAGCTTCAGCTTGACTCCGCCGACGTGCTCCGCCTGTCGGATGGCGCGACCGCTAAGATCGCCGGCATAAGCCGCACGAACATTCAGATTCAAGTCGGCCAGGGCCTCGTCACCTACTCGGTGCTCCGCGGTAGCGAGGCGAATTCGGAAATCGACACTCCCAACGCCGCGATTCACCCGGATGGACCCGGCGACTACCGCATTCAGGTGAACTCTGACGGCGAAACGGAAGTGACGGTTCGCCAAGGTTCAGCGGATGTCTCTGAACCTCAGGGCAGCACTCACGTGGACGCGGGGCAAATGATCACGGTTCAGGGCACGGACAACCCGCAATATAAGACGTCCGCCGCGCCCGCGAGCGATGAGTGGGATTCCTGGAACAACGACCGCGATCGCAATATCAGCAGCGCCCAAAGCTGGCGCAAGACCGAACGCTACTACACCGGATCGGAAGACCTGGATAACTACGGCGTCTGGAGCGAAGTCCCGGATTACGGTCCTGTCTGGATTCCTCAGGAAGCGCCAGGCTGGGTTCCCTATAGCTCGGGCCGTTGGGTTTGGGAACCGTACTACGGCTGGACTTGGGTGTCCTACGAGCCGTGGGGTTGGGCGCCATACCATTATGGGCGCTGGTTCGTTTACGGTGGCAACTGGGCATGGTGGCCAGGGCCCGTCGTTGGATACCCTGGCTACTACCCAATCTGGGCGCCGGCCTATGTCTCCTTCTTCGGATGGGGCGGCGGTGGCTGGGGTGTAGGCTTCGGTTTCGGCTTCGGATTTGGCCACATCGGATGGCTGCCCTGCGGGCCGGGCGATTGGTACCACCCGTGGTGGGGTCGTTGGGGCGGACGGTTCAACACCTTTAACGTCACCAACATCAACAATGTCCACGACGGCTTCGGCCCAATCGGACCTCGTGGAGAGCGCTCTTTCTCGAACGTCAACGAAGCGTTCCGTAACGACCGCGTCCGTGCGGGGTTGGTCTCGATGGACTCAAGCCGTTTCGGCCGCGCTGCCGTGTCCGGGCGCGGGCAGCCAATGAGCGAAGCCTCGTTCCGGCAGGCGAGCATGGTGAGCGGCAAGATGCCGATCTCGCCGTCGCGCGAAAGCTTCAGCCCATCGGGACGCGCCGCGAATCCTGCGTCTTTCCGTAGCGCGCCGGCGGCCTCGCAACGCTTCTTCAGCGCGGCCGGCCGGACGAACACGGCATCGAACGGCTTTGCGTCGCGGTCCTCTGCGAACATAAACAACACGGCAAGGGGGCAGTCCGGCTTCGGCGGAAACACCAACAGGAACGCCAACCCCGGCGCAGTCGCATCCAGCCGCCCCGGATGGCACCCGTTCACGCCCCCGCCGAACGGTGGCGCGAATGCTCAGCGCGGGCCGCAGCAGTCGTTTCAGAGAGCCCGAGGCGGCTCCCAGGGTGCGAATCCCGGCGCTCAATCCGCCGACCGAGGTGGGTGGCAGCATTTCACACCGTCTGCGCGTCAACCGCAGCCCCAGCAATCGAGCAGCGGTTTCGCACAATCGGGTCAATCGCAACGTTCTTTCAGTTCGCCGTCATCGGCGTCACGACGGGGCCTCTCCAATTCATACCCCTCATACTCTCGTCCGCAACTTAATATGAGACAGCCCATCGTGACGCCGCGCGGCGGCGGATCTTACGGTAACGGATCATACGGCCGCGGCCCTAGCGCACCTCGTGGCGGATCCAATGCTCCGCGCGGCAATTACAGCGCGCCTCGCAGTGGTGGTGGCAGCACCCCTCGCGGAGGCGGTGGTGGCCATTCGAATGGCGGTCGTCGCTAGCGGAAGCCGGTACTGAAGAAAACCAGCAGAATCATTCACGGCCCCGAGCAATCGGGGCCGTGGCATGTCGGCAACCAACGCGTCTAACTTCGGAGCTGGAGAAACGAATGTGATCGCCGCGTGTTTATATGAACGGGAGAAGAAACATGTCGACGCTGCGCGTCATCGCATGGTTTGCCTGGTTGGAATTGGTTCGAGTGGTCCGCTATGCTATCAAGCACCCCCTCACGGAGGTAAGCTCATGAAAATCTCGCGCTCGCTCTTCGTCTTATCCTTCCTCTTCGCGTCCATGTTCGCGGCGCTTCCAAATCCGGCAGTCGCCCAGGATGATCCTCCCGGCCGCGTCGCACGCCTCAATTTTATTCAGGGATCGGTCTCCTATCAGGTTTCGGGCGACCAGGACTGGGTGCAGGCCGATCCCAATCGCCCACTCACCACCGGCGACAATCTCTGGGCGGACAAAAACTCCCGCGGCGAGGTCCACATCGGCAGCACCGCGATTCGCCTCGGTAGTGAAACTGGCATCTCGTTCCTGACCCTCGACGACCGCACCGTCCAGCTTCAGCTCGCGCAGGGCACGATCGAGGTTCATCTGCGACACCTCGTAAGCGGCGACGCCTTCGAAGTTGACACGCCCAATCTGGCTCTCACGCTGACCCGCGCGGGTGAATATCGCGTCCAAACCGATCCCGGCGGCGGCTCCACCGTCATCGTCATCCGCGAGGGCGAAGGGGAGGTCACCGGCGGCGGCGACTCCTGGGATCTTCCCGCCAGCCAGCAGTACACCTTCAACGGCACCGACCAACTTACCTATGACGCTTCGCCGGCGCCCGGCTTCGACGATTTCGAGGCTTGGTGCCAGTCGCGCGACGAACGCGAAAACAACTCGGTGTCGGCACGATACGTCTCGCGCGATGTCGACGGCTACTACGATCTCGATGACTACGGCGCCTGGGAAGCCGATCCCGACTACGGACAGATCTGGGTGCCGAGTGGCGTCACAGTCGGATGGGTGCCTTATCACTTCGGCCACTGGGTCTTCATCGAGCCGTGGGGTTGGACCTGGGTGGACTCGGAGCCCTGGGGCTGGGCGCCGTTTCATTATGGCCGCTGGTGCTACGTCCGCGATCACTGGGGCTGGGTGCCGGGCCCGATCGTCGTCCGCCCGGTCTACGCACCCGCGCTCGTCGGATTCGTCGGCGGAGGCGGCTTCTCCGTCTCATTCGGCGGCGGACTCTCCGGCGTTGCGTGGTTCCCGCTTGGCCCGCGCGACGTATTCGTTCCCGGCTATCGCTGCAGCGCGCGATACGTCCAGATCGTCAACGTCACCAATACGCGCGGCGTAAACGTCGCGCAGGTCACCAACGTCTACAACACGGTGATCGTGAATCACCAAATGAACCGCGTCGATTACATGTACGCGAACAACGAACGCGCCGTCACCGCCGTCTCGCGAGACACGTTCGTGAACGCGCGCCCCGTCGCTTCGGCGGCCGTGCGCGTCAACGCGGACCAGATTCGCAGCGCCCGCGTCGTTGATTCAGCGCCGATTGCGCCCACTCGCGCCAGCTACGTCTCGGCGACCGCCCATATCTCGAACGCCAGGCCGGCCGTCCCGTTCGCGCAACGCCCCGTGGTCGCGCGGCTGAATCCCGCCACGCCGGTCCAGCGACGAGCGCCGCAGTACACGAACGACAGCCGCCCGTTCAGTCAGCAACCGGCTAACCAGCAGCAAAATTTCCGCGGGAGCAATAATCCGCCGGCAAACAACAACCAGCCGCCGTCACGCGACGGCTTCCGGCCCTTCCAGCCGCCCGCAGGCGCGAACGCCAGCAATCCGCCGCCGGCCGGCAATAACGCCAATCGCGGCAATGCTGCGACCAGCTTTAATGGCGCCGCGCAGCAGCCGCAGTCCCAAGCGCGCCCAACGGTGACGTATGCGCCGCCGCAGAAGGCGCGTGACGATATGTACGACGTTCATCCGCCTCTGAACCGTCAGACGCAGACGCCGCCACCAAAGCAGCAGCCGCATCAGCAGCCGGAAAACAAGAAGGACGAACACCACTAAGCCGACTGTGTTTCGCGATCGTCACACGAAGACGGCCCCGAGAAATCGGGGCCGTTTCTTTTTGGCAGGTCGGGTAGTCAGGGTGACGGCGGCTTCTGCTGGTCGGGCCCGTTCGGCGCACCTGCCGGCGCGGCGGCGGGATTCGGCGCGGCCTCCGCTTGCGCGAGAGCGAGATACGCGCGCCCGAACGCCGACTGCTGCGTCCCGGCTGCGATGGCGACCGCTTGCACCGTGTAGCGTCCGGTGGGAAGCTTCGCGAGCGGCAGGCTGATGCGGAACGAAGCCGTGCGCGTCTTCGGATCAACTTCTGTGGGCGGCAGCAGCGGCGTCGCATTGATCTGCACGCCGCCTCGGAAAAAAATCAGTCCGGCCCGAAGCGTACTGCCGTCGAGCGCGTCGTTTCCCCCCGCCTTCTCCGGATAGTACGCCTGGAAGAAAACGTACAACGTCTGCTGCTGCGTGAAAAAGCCCGTAACGCTGGGAACGATCCTCGCGCCATCCATCTCGAGCGGCGTCGCGGCCAGGTTGGCGCGTGTTCCCAGGGTCTTCGCTTGCACCTCGGCCGCGTTCGCGACCGGCACCAACTGGCTCGACAACAGCACCGAACTGAGCGTCATCCGCGCCGCGGCGCGCTGAGCAACCACGAGTGGCTCCTCGAACGTCCCGATCTTTCCCGACTCGTTTTCGCGCGCCACGAATTTCAGCCGGTACGTGCCCGGTGACAGCACCACTCCGCCCTGATAAACCAGATTGGCGCGATTCACCTGCTGAAACTGCTGCTCGTCCAGGTGCACCGTGATTGTGTCGCGCAGCGCGGCTGCAGTCTGCCCCGAAGGCACCGCTTTCACTTCCGCCGCGAAGTCGAATGCCGCCTCGCGAAGGTTGTGCTTCTGCGCCCAATCGAGCGCGCTCGAAGAGAGCTTCGCCGAAATCGGAACGTACACCTGTCCGTCGCCCAGGCGGAACATCGCCGTCTCCACCGCGATGGGCAGCTCGACCGACGGATTCTCCGAGTTCATGGCATCCGCGAGTTGCTGCTCGCGGTCTTCCTTTTCGAGGTGCTGAAAATCCCGCGGCGCGTAGTAGCCGCTTCGATAGCGCACGTGCGCGCCCGGCGCGTTCACTTTCACGCTCACAGCGTGCCAGCGGCCGTCGCGCTTTGCGTCGGACGGCAGATTGTAGCCGGCCAGGTAGTATCCGCCGTTTTCTTCCTCGATCTTCGGGAACGCATCGCTTAGATCGCCCAGGTCGAAGAACGCCCGCCCGCCCGTGTCCGTCGAAAGCGTCGCGAGCGTGTCGCGCGAGTCCTCGCGCTGGTCGGTCTGGTGATAGACGGAGGCTCCGCTGAACATCGACGTGCCGGTCGCGGCGGCCGTGGTCACGTCGCCGCCCGGCGGCGTGGCGAACATTCCGCGCGCGTCGATCGAATAGATCGAGACGTCCGCGCGGTTCGCCGCGTCCGTCGCCGCGCGCAGCTCGGCGCGGTTCTCTTCCCCGGTCTGCGTGATCCCGCCTGTGAATTCGACCAGCGCCTTCCGCCCCGGAATTCCCGCAAGCACGTTCGCCAGATCCTCGACGGCGATCAGCTTCTGATCGGTATTGAAGACGTTGAACTCGGTCTGATCGGGCGTGAAAGCGGCCTGCGTATCCTGCTGCACGTCGTATTCGCCGTTCTGCGCCGCGGCGTATTGATTAGCCGCTAGCTGCGACGCCGCGCCCGGCTCGATCGCCGCGACCGCCTTGTCCAGCACCTTGCGGTCGTTCGTGAAGTTCGCGAGTACCGAAAGCCGCGTGCTGAATACCACGACGGAAACGAGATCCGCAGCCGTCATCTGCTGCTTCAGAAACTTCACCGCTGCGTCGTGCGCGCGCAGGATGTCGTCCGTCTCCATCGAAGTCATGTCGAAAAACAGCACGATCATCCGCCGGTCGCGGACGTGATCGCTCAAGGCCTCCGACGCGGCCGGCCCCGGATTGTCGACCGGGATGACGACGGGTTTTGCATCCTCGGGCCCCGCCGTCTCGACGCTCTCGATGTCCGAATAAGAAAAAGATGAGATCATCTGCGCCTTGCCGTCGTCCGTGATCGTGAATTGTTCCTGCCGCAGTCCCTTGATAGGCTTCCCGGCGCGGTCGGTCACCTCCACGTCGATCCGCACGATCTCCGATTGCGCTCGCAGCACACCCGGAGCAGGCTGCGCCAATCGCCGTGCGCTAGCCGGAAGCGCGGCAGGTGCGGGAACCGTCGTCGGCGAGGACTGCTGCGCCGTTACCGGAACAATCGCCAGGCCCACCGATAGCCAGCAAACGAATGCCCGCTCTGCCAGTCGGCCCTTCATTCCATTTTTCATGTCAACCATTGCACGCCAGTCCTTTGCCGTACGTAGGGGCATGGCACCCGTCCCCATTCGGTCGGGATGCCTTGCCCGGCAAACATTCTTGGCAACGCCTTGCCCACTCGGCCTCGCATCCGCGTGTCCCGTCTCAAAAATTGAATCGCACCATCAGACTCATCGTGCGCATCGAGCCTGCGCTCGTTACTCGTCCGAAGAACGAAGAAAGCGCTCCTCCCGCCGCCGTCCCGCAACTGATTCCGGAAGTGGAAGTAAAGCACGGCAGCACCGTGCCGATCCCCGTGTAGTTCGCGGTATTCGTTAGGTTTTGAAACTGCCAGGCCACGTTCATCACGCGCCGCTGTTCGGGACCGAAGCGGAACGATTTCGCAAGCGACCCATTCCAACTGAACGTGCACGGCCCTTCGACGGAGCCCCGCTCCTCATTGCCATACGTCAGATTCCCGCTCGAATCCGTCGGCAGCGCAAACGCCTTGGTATTGAAGAATGCGGACGGCGACCCGCCGCAGATCCCCAAGTTCGGATTACCGGTGATGTTCGGGCGCAGGGAGAAATTCGCGCCGGTGCCGTTGTCCGAAGCTACGCCGCCGAGGAGCGCCGTAAACGGCGTTCCCGTCTGCCACGTGAAGATGTTCTGAAGTCTCCAGTTGCCCAGCACTTTTTCCTTCCACCCGTGGTTCGCCCAGCGGCTCCGCTGGCCGAACGGCAGCTCCCACATCGACACCAGCCGGAACTGATGGCGCACGTCGAATGTGGAAAGCCCATACTCGCCGTGGAGATTGCCGTCCTGCTGTTCGACGGTGCCGCTTCCGCCGGCGCCGCCGATCGAGCTGGCATCGTCGAGCGATTTCCCGTACGTGTAGATGCCCTGAAGCATGTAGCCCTTCGTGAACCGATGGACCACGCGCACCTGGAGCGCGTTGTAGATCGAATTGGCTCCCGACTGATCGTATGTGAATCCCGTCGCGCTCGGATCAATTCGGTTCGCCTGAATCTGATCTGACGGAGTGCCCAGTGGCGCGCGGTTGGGTGCGCGCAGAATGTCGAGGTTGGTTCCCTTCGTCCCGGTGTACGTCAGGTCGAGAATCCAGTTTGGCGAGATCGATGTCTCAGTTCCCAGATTCCAGATCTGCGCGTAGCCCGGTTTGTAGTACGGGTCGACGGACTCGGTATTCGCGATTGCGATGAGGTCCGACGAACCTCCGACGAACGGACTCTGTAAGGTGAGATTGTTCGGCGGCGCCGCTGTCGTCAGAGTCTGCGCCGCGGAGACGGGCGGCTGGTAGGCCAGTTCCCGCGCCAGCGTGTTGTAGATCGACTCGTTGTAAAAGATCGAATATCCGGCGCGCACCACGGTCTTCGGCTTGATCGGCGGCTGCCACGCAATGCCGATGCGCGGCTCGAAGTTGTGGTAATTGCCGTGGATCAACGACCGCGGAAATCCCGGCGCGCCCGCCTGGACCACTGACACCGCCGTGAGATTCCTGATGTCCAGGTTCACGATGTTGTTCCCGAGTGCGATCGGCGGCGTCACCGCGTCGTAGCGCAAGCCGTATTGAAACGTAAGCGTCTTGCTCACGCGAAAATCGTCCTGCGCGTAGGCGGAAAACCCCCAGGCGCGGAAATAGGCGTTCGGATTGCCAAGTTGCTCGGTGGTGTTGAACGGCAAGCCCTCGAGGAAATCCGCAAAGTCGTTGCCGGTCGCGATGCCCGTGAAAACGAATCCGCCGCGCGGGTTCGGATTCGATTGCGTGTTGAGCTCGACCCGCCGGATTTCTCCGCCGAAGCGCATCGTGTGTTTCCCGCGAGTCCAGGAGAGATTGTCGTCGAACCGGAGCGTCTGATTTCGCGTAAGCGATGGAATAGGATCGTTCAGGCCGGAGAAATTCGTGAAACTGATCTGCGGGATGCCGTAATCGACCGGCGGGACCACCACGCCCGGACCCAGGTTGATGCCCAGGTCCCCCGTGATATTCGCGCCATACGAGTTGTCGCTGAGGACTTGCACGCGGTTGCGGCTCCAGTTCAAACTCGTCGTCTCGACGACGTGCGAAGTCCAGTTGTGCGACAGCCCCAACGTCACGCTCTGGCTGCGCGTGGATTGGCGCCCGCCGATGCCGGCGAAGTTGCTGAGCGTGTCGCCGCGCTGCGAACTGAAGTTGTAGCCGCCGTTCACGTTGAATTTCGAGTTGATCGTATGCAGCACGACGCCATTCACGCGGTCGCTGTTCTGCGGCGTTGTCGCCTGCAAGAGATAGTTCTGCGTGATCGCGTTGGGGACCGTCGGCAGCGGGATGTACTTGAGCAGCCCCTGGACGGCGGCATTGTTCGTGAAATCGCTCGCCGGTACCTGTTGCCCGGTCGTGCCGTCCGGGCAAGGAGCCGAGGGAAACGGGGTGGTTGAAAACGGCTGGAAGATCGTGGCGGTGTCGCAAAACAAGCCGCCGCGCTCGCTCAGCGTCGGGACGCTCGAAAACGTGTTGATCGGGTTCGTCACCGTTTCATGCTCGTAGTTGACGAAGAAATACGTCTTGTCGCTGCCGTTGTAAATGTGCGGAATCTTCAGCGGCCCGCCGATGTTGCCGCCGACGCGCTCGTCGTAGTGACCGATCTTAGGGGCGGGTGCTCCGGTGATGGCATAGGGGCGCGCGTCGAACGCCGAGTTCTGATAGCTGTCGTAGAAGCTGAAGCGTACCCGATTCACTTGCTGGCGAAACAAACGTCCCACATTCCCGCCTCCGCCTCGTCCGCCCCCGCCGCGCGCGTTGTTGAAGATGGCGGCCACGGCGCCCAGATTGGGTCCTCCCGTACCCCCGCCAGCTCCGCCGCCGAACATCTGCCCTGCCGCTCCACCGGGCCCCCCAGCTCCTCCGGGACCACCGGGGCCTCCGAGCCCCCCAGGACCTCCGGCCCCCGCGGGACCGCCGAATCCGCCCGGCCCGCCACCTGCGTTGAAGGACAAGCCTTGTCCAACCGTTCCCTGTAGCAGGAAGGCATCCGACGACGAGCCCGGCGCGGGACCGCCCTCACCGACGCTCTGATCCGTCTGTGCATTCGCGCCAGGTTCACCGGTCACGTCCGTCTGCTGAAATCCCCCCGCTAGGCCCTGTTGAACGGCGTTCAACAGGCCGGGAGGAAGCTGGCCTCGTCCGTTTCTACCGCGCGCGCCCGGCGGTCCGTTCTGCCCATTCGTGGCCGCATTCTGGCCGCCGCCTGGCCCGTTCGAGCTGGGTCGTTGTCCCGACGGCCGGGACGGGGATTCGATCGGAGCGGCGAGTTGCGCGAGTGTTGCCACGCGCAGTACGAGCTGAATCGGTGGAGGCTCAGGCGGAGGACTTGAGAGTTGTACGTCGAGCGATGCCGGCACGAACCCGAGCTGCGACGCCGCGAACGTGTAGTGCCCGGGTGGAAGCGCGGGAAATTCGAACTTCCCCGATTCGTCGGTCCAGCTCACCCAGAGCTGCTTCGTATCGCTGTTTGTCAGCCGCAGTGTCGCGCCCGGTACCGGGGAGCCATCAACGGTATGGACGACACCGCTCACGGCCGCGGGCGGTTGTGACTGTTTCTGCTGCGGCGGCGATTGCTGGGCGAAACTCGGGACCGCGCTGGCGAACAGAAAAGCGAAGAGACATGCAGCGGGCTGGCGGAGTCGGTAGCGCAAGACCTTTTCCTCGATCGTAATCTTACGCGGTGCGACCGTGCCGCGCCCGCAGTATCTGCTTTCGACGCTCCCTAACGCGCACAGGTTACTGGCTTGTTCCTGAGGGATCGTAGACGAGCCGATATGTGACCGGCTGCTGGAAGCGAGGGTTATCGATCTTCGTTATGACGTAGAGCTGCTTGCCGTCGGGAGAGAGTTGGTAGGTGCGCGTGGTGCTGCCTCCGCGCCTTCCTTGCATCGTCGCAACGAGCTGGCTGTCTTGCCACTGCGCGACCGCCGGCGCGTTCTCATTTTCGGAATTGCCCGAATTGTTTGAGGTACCTGAGGTAGAAGTAGATGAATCGCTCTTTGGCGTATCGGTGCTCGAATAGAGCGCGAGCACGCGGCCGGATGAGCCGGTCACCTTCGCGGAAGAAGCGGTCTGCTCGATCGTGAGCTGCGAGAGTTCGTTCGTCTCCCCACCCTCGCCTCGGCCCTGCCCGCGTCCCCCGCCCATGCCTCCGCCGCGCCGCCCTCCTCCGCCCATGCCCCCGCCATTGCCACCACCTTGGCCGCCTGAGTTACCCATGGCCTCGCGCATCTTCTCACGTGGATCGTCACTTTGGTCTTTGTTCAATGTCCACGTCCCCGCGAGGCTCGGATGGCCGCCAACTTGAGCGGGCAGTCTCGTAGCCGCTTGCGGGACCGGCTGATCGGACGGCGCCGCGCCAGGCAAAGGACCGGCTCCAGCCTGCGCGGCGGCGCGTCCTCCGAAAAACATCATCGCAAGTGCAAAAACAGCAAAAGAGCCAATAAAAATGGGCATTTTCGGGAAAATTGGGCGTTTTTCTATCATGGCAAGAATGGCCTCTTAAACCCGCCTTAACGGCCAATTTCTGGCGCGTTTTGACACGTTAATGATTCCTTTCAGGGCACCCTATGGTTCCACAATCTCCCGGAAGGCTTTCGCAGCAGCCGCGTGATCCTGTATCATGCACCATGCTTCCTTTCACTTGGCGACCGCGCACGGGGCGCATCCACCGACCGCGTCGATAGCTCAGATGCGTCCGCGCGATATCGAGATGCGCGGCCAATTCCACCCAACGGCCTGATTGAACAGCTAGTTAGCCCGATGGAACGGGGCAGAAGGGGTACAGATCGATGGCAAACTCCAGCCAGTTGCGGCTCGCCGTCCTCGGCGCGGGGAAGATGGGCGGCATCCTGATCGAAGCGTTCGTGAAGCAGGGCCTCGTCGCGCCGAAGAATCTGCACGTCACGGTGGGACACGCCGGCGCGCGGCGGAAGAATCTGCCGTCGTCCGTTTCGGCGGGGACCGACAACCGCGCGGCCGCGAAAAAGGCGAACGTGATCCTCGTGTGCGTGAAGCCCCAGACCGTCGGGCAGGTGATCGACGAAATCGCGCCCGAGCTCAGCGCCAGCAAGCTTGTGATTTCGATTGCCGCCTCGGTGCCGACCGATTACATCGAGCGGCGGCTCAGTGCGAAGGTGCCTGTCATCCGCACGATGCCCAACACGCCTTCGATGGTCGGGGCCGGAATCACCGCGATCTCGAAGGGAAAGCACGCCGCCCAGAAGCACGTCGACCTCGCGAAGAAACTTTTCGGCGCCGTGGGCAAGACGGTCGTCGTGGACGAAAAGAACATGGACGCGATCACGGGGCTCTCCGCGAGCGGCCCGGCGTTCATTTACATCATTCTGGAGTCGCTCGCGGAAGGCGGCGTGAAAGTCGGGTTGTCGCGCGAGCTCGCGACGCTGCTGGCCGCGCAGATGACGTTGGGCGCGGCCAAGATGGTGGTCGAGACCGGGCACCATCCCGCGCTATTGAAAGACACCGTCACAACTCCGGCCGGATGCACGATCGACGGCATCCTCGAACTCGAGGAGGGCGGTCTGCGCGTCACGCTGATCAAAGCCGTCGTCAAAGCAGCGCAGCGCGCGAAGGAATTGCTCATCACCGACGAGGGCACGTAGCAAGGGGAAATGCATGTCCCACACCGGCAAACAAAAGCCGGGGATTCGGGATGACATAAGTTAAGGGCGGACGGCTAGCTCTTGATCAAGAGCACGTTTACGGCTTTGACGACGACTTCGACCGTATCACCTTTCTTGAGGCCGAGTTCCTTGAGCGACTCGATGGTCATCACGGAAGCCATGCGAGACGGCGCCGGGACATTCACCTTCACGATACACATCAGCGAGCCTTTCTTGATCTGGACCACCTTGCCGACGATCCGGTTGCGCGCTCCTACTTTCATGTTTTGCTCCTATGAACTTGCGTTCGGTATCCGATCCGGTGTATTGAACCGGTCGCAACAGATTACTACGATTCACCAGGCCGAAGGTAAATACACGTTTTGGCGAAGGAGAGCACAACATGAAAGCAATGCGCGTGGCGCAATATGGTGATCCAAGCGTTCTGCAGATACAAGACATTCCGAAACCCCAGCCTGGACCGGGCGAGGCGCTGGTTCACGTCCACGCGATCGGAGTGAACTACGCCGACATCTACTTTCGCAACGGCGCGGCGCGCATGCCGATTCCCTTCCCTTTCACGCCGGGAATCGAGGGATCGGGCACTGTCGAAGCGGTGGGCGAGGGCGTCAGCGAAGTGAAGCCAGGCGACCGCGTCGCTTACGCGACGATGAGCATCGGTTCGTACGCCGAATTTCACGTGGTGAAGGTCGCGCACCTCGCGCCGCTCCCGAACAAAGTCAGCTTCGAGGAGGGCGCGGCCGCAATTCTTCAAGGCCTGACCGCGCACTATCTCGTGCACGAGTTCTATCCTATCAAGCGTGGCTCGATCGTCCTCGTGCATGCCGCCGCCGGAGGCATGGGCCTCCTTCTCATCCGATGGCTGAAGCACATGGGAGCCGTCGCCATCGGCACGGTCTCGACAGAGCAGAAAGCCAAGGTTGCGCGCGAGGCCGGCGCCGATCACGTGATCCTCTACACCAAGCAGGATTTTGCCCAGGAGGCGAGGAATCTCACGGACGGAAAGGGTGTGGATTACATCATCGACGGCGTGGGCAAGACCACGTTCACGAAGAATTACGACGCGCTGAAGAACCGCGGCTGGGCCACGGTCTTCGGCATGGCGAGCGGTCCCGCGGAGCCTGTGGTTCCGAACTCGCTGATGAGCAAGTCGCTCACGATCTCGGGAGGAGCGCTTTTCAATTACATGGTCACGCGCGACGAGCTTCTTGGCCGCGCCCGCGACGTTTTCGACGCGTTCCGCGAAGGCTGGCTCAAGCTCCACATCGATCGCACGTTCCCGCTCGCCGAGGCGGCCGAGGCCCATCGCCTGCTCGAGGGACGCCAAACCGTCGGCAAGCTCATTCTGAAAACCAACACATAATGAGCCGCGTCAGCGAGTTGGCGGTGCGGCGGGGGCGATCCTGGCTGCGGCGTCGATGTCGAGGTTCACGGTGTCGCTGACGCGAAGGACGAACGTGCTCGGATTCTTCAATCCCCATTGGATATAGGGCACAGCGAATCTTGCCGCAGCGTGGAGCTGGCCGTTCGTCGCAGGTTCGACCGAGATCGCGAGCGTCACATCGTGGTCCTGGCCGTGAAGGCGGATGACGCCCGCGACCTGCAATTGAGCAGTGCCCTTCCCAAAAAGCAAATCTCCCAGCGGACCGCTCACGTGATTGGGCATGAAGAGGATCTCGGGAAATTTCGCACTCTCGAGAATTTCGGCGTGCATTTTCTTGTCGCGCGAGCTGTTGTCCGTGTAGCCGCTGGTCGCATCCACGATCACGGCGCCGCTTGCTTTCCCGGTCGCGGGGTCGAAGCGGATCTCGCCACTCTTCAGCTTGAACGTCCCATGAACCGTGTGAAGGGTGGCGCCGAGCGTGAAGTCGATTTTCGTGGCCGCGGGATCGAGGGTGACGACCGCTTCCTGCGCGCGCAGCGCGGGTGCAAGCGCCAAGGTGCAAACCGCAGCGAAAAAAACGACGCTGCGGACCGCCGTCCGCAACGAATCGAAACACGGGATCATCGTCATGCCCAAAGGACGCGCCAGCCGAGGTCCAGAATACCGGTGGCGCCGAACGCCTCCGGCGCGACTTCGCCCGCGTGAATCGAGATCATCTTCGCGAAGGCGCCGGGGCGCGCGGCGAAGAAGCGCAGCGCCTTGCGGCGAACCGCGCGGCTCGCGTTCATCAGGAGCAGCAGGCGCGCCAAGCGCGTGGCGGTGTGCGCGATGCGATCGTGGGCGGCTTCGTAGAGCGCGAGGTCGCCGCAGGCGAGCGCGTCGGCAAGAGCGAGCCCCTGCCGAAACGCGAGGCTCAGGCCCTGCCCCGCGATACCGTCAACGGCGCAGGACGCGTCGCCCACAAGCACGATGGTTTCGCGCGTGACCGCTCGCGCGCGGCCGAGCGACGTGACTGCGCCCGCTTCGGCCGAAGCAAGCTGCACCCCGCGGAGATGCCGTGCGACTTCGGGAAACTGCTCCAGCGCAGAGCCGAGCCGTAAGTGCGGATCGCCCGCGAAAAGCGAGACGCAGATTTCCTGGGCGCCCGTGGGAGTCACAACCATCTGGCATTTCTCGCCCCAGTGCACTTCGACGAGATCGGTCCAGGGCGCAATTAAATAGTGCCGGCGAAATCCGAAGCGGAAACGACGACGGCGGCGCGGATCGAGCCCCGCAAACTTGCGGACGCCTGAACGCTGCCCGTCTGCGCCAACCAACCAGGAGCATCGAATCCAGTTGCCATTCACGCGGGCTCCGGCGAAATCGAAGCCGGAAATCGGGGCGCCCCACAGAAAACGGACGCTTACCTCGGTGGCACGGTCGACCAGGAGTTGGTGAAGCGCGGTCCGGCGCAGGCCGAAGGCAGTGCCGCGGGAAAATCGCGCGCTGGCAGAGGAGTTTGCGTCCGAGAAGCGAATCCCCGCGAATGGGACTGCAAGCGTAGAATCGAGATCGACGCCTAGGCTGCGCAGGGCCGCGACCGCCTCGGGCAGGAGCCCTTCGCCGCAGGCTTTGTCGATCGGTGGCGTGCGGGCATCGACGACCGCGACGCGGAGTCCCTTTAAGCTTGCGGCAATCGCAGTCGCGATTCCCGCGGGGCCCGCCCCGACGACCAGGACATCCGCTTGCACGGCTCTCTCTCCCAGCGCTCCCTTACCATCGCAAGAGCACCAGTTCCGCACAAAAACCCGGTCCCATGGCCGCCAGAATGCTCAAACTGCCCGGCGTCGGCCGCCGATTTTTGTACACATCCTCCAAAACCAAGAGGACGGAGGTCGAGGAGAGGTTGCCAACCTTGCGCAAAGATTCCCACGAGGCGTCGAGATCCTGCGCGGTGAGGCCGAGCGCGGAGGCGGTCGCTTCGAGGACTTTGGGGCCGCCGGTGTGCATCACCCAGCTTTGGATGTCGCGCCGACAAGAACCCTGTTCCGCTAGAAATGTGTCGACGTCTTCGCCGAGGTGCCGCTCCACCGTCTCGGGCACTTCGGGCGCCAACACAATCTGAAAGCCTTTCTCCGAAATGTCCCACCCCATCACGCGCTCGGTGTTGGGATAAAAGACAGACTTCGTGGCGAGAATTTCCGGTCCGGGCGATTCGACGTCCGCGCCCGTGACGACAGCGGCAGCGGCGCCGTCGCCGAAGAGCATTGCGGAAATCAAGTGCGCCATCGAAATGTCCTGGCGCTGAAGAGTGAGCGAACACAACTCGATCGAAAGGAGCGCCGCAGCCTGGCCGGGATAGCCGCGGACGTAGTCCGCGGCGCGGGAAATTCCCGCGGCTCCGGCCACGCAACCGAGACCGAAAATGGGAATGCGCTTGATGTTGGTCGAGAGGCCCATGCGATTGATGAGCCGAGCGTCGATCGAAGGAGCGGCGATGCCCGTGACGGACGTCACGAAGATCGCATCCAAGCCACCCGGTTCGATTCCGGCGCCTGCCAGCGCGCGACACAACGCCTTCTCGCCGATCTCGAGGCCTACTTCGATCCACACGTCATTCGCCTCGCCAAACGTCTGCATGCTGTTCTCGTAGAAATCGAGGGGGCGCGCGAGGAACCGGCCGTCGACCTTCATGCTCTCTTCCAGACGGCCAAGGATCTCGGGGTTCGGCAGGCGATCCCGAAAGTAGTTCTTCAGCGCAGCGACGATCACTTCCTGTTTGTAATAGTGCTTCGGGAAGGCGCTCCCGACTCCGGCGATTCTCATCAGCGTCGCTCCTGGGGCGAGTGTGGAGTGTCTCATACGGTACACGGGAGGTACACAACTTCTTACAACCGCGTCGCGGGCGTCCAATGAGATGCGAATGTCAGGCGTCCGGTTGTGTATTTAAGGACGGATGGAAGCGAGGAATTACTGTTCGATGAACGTCGGCGCGCCGGAAGAGAGAAGCCCCGAGTCTGCGAGGGAACTAACAGACCCGGGGCGGGGGTTGAGAGGGACAACGGGCCGGAAACTCGTTTCGACCGAATTCGCGCGGCGTCAGTAGTTCAGTCGCCGCAAGATCATGAACGCTCGGAAAACAACCTGGAGTCCGAGGACGACCATCGTGTCGCGGACCGCGGCCAGTTTTTCGCGCATCGGTGCCCCCTCAAGATCGGCGTTCGAATCCATGCGGGCGAGCGCGCTCATCAGTGCATCCCTTAGTTCAGGACGTACACCGGGTTATCGTGCTCGACCGCAACAACCATGGACTTGAAAATATCGACGTCCCAGCTCTCGGCGATGCGCAACCGTACCGAGTCATTCGTCTCGGAAAGCAGGCGCCCGCGCAGCGGAACTCGTAGGTTCCCTGCCGCAACTCGAAGAATTACCGGCTGCCCCATCCAGACTGCGTAGCCACCTTCCATGATCTTCCCCTCTCAGAACTGCGTCTCAACACTTCGATTTTCGGATGGGGGGCCGGCCTGGCCAATGGTACAGGGGGCTAAAATCGTTAGGAGCAAAGTACTACTCGGTTGCACAGGACCCGCAGGTGCATGCTTTTCTGCTATCGTAAAGACGGGCTTGAGGATGTCGTTCGACTGCCACGGGAAGCGAGAAGACCACCGTGATCGAGTTTCTGCACAGCGTGTTGGCGCGGGTCTATGACGTCCGCGGGCTGATCGAATGGGGCGGGACGTTTCTGGTGTGCGTGATCGTTTTTGTCGAAACCGGGATGTTCGTGGGCTTTTTCCTGCCCGGCGATTCCCTGCTGGTCACGGCCGGTGTCTTCGCCAGCGCGGGGAACCTGAGACTCAGCTTGCTGCTGTCACTGGTGACGCTGTGTTCGATCGCGGGAGACCAGTTGGGCTACCTGATCGGCTGGAAGGCGGGAGACACGCTGTACCGCCGGGAGGATTCGCGCTTCTTCAGGAAGCACCACCTCGAGCAGGCGCACGAGTTCTACCAGAAATACGGCGGAAAGACGATCATCATTGCCCGGTTCGTGCCGATCATCCGGACGTTTTGTCCGCCCGTGGCGGGCGCGGCCAAAATGAGCTACCCGCGCTACCTCGTCTACGACGTTCTCGGCGGAATTCTGTGGGTGTGGAGCATGGTGCTGGTGGGATACACGCTCGGGCGCACCGTGCCACACGTCGAGAAACGGATTCACTACATCATCGCGGCGGTGATCGTCCTGTCGTTGCTACCGGCCGCCTATCACGCCCTGACGGCGCGGCGACCGAAACCCGACGCCCCGCTGAAACAGGCGGAGCCTGAAAGCGAATAACTTCAACAACTCAAAATGCAAAACGGGGAGCCTGGCAGCTCCCCGTTTTGTTCTTCATCCCGCCCTGGCAACGCCGAAGGCGCCGCCAGCGGCTCGCACCGCAAAAGCGGTGTGCAAGTCGGCGTCAAGAATCTATGCCCGGTGGAGTCATCCTTATTCCTCCGTGCACTAGCTCCTACAATTCCCTCATACGCCCGCGCAGAGAACAACGCAAGAAAAAAATTTGAAGGCGCTGGCGCCAAACCAACGAATAAAACAGGCGCCCTCCTACCTCACGAAAAGGGCTTCGCGAACCTGATCGCGACCGACGAAAGTCTTGG
Source organism: Candidatus Acidiferrales bacterium (assembly GCA_049523255.1). Classification (GTDB taxonomy): domain Bacteria; phylum Acidobacteriota; class Terriglobia; order Acidiferrales; family UBA7541; genus Palsa-295. The sequence goes on from JBEKNB010000005.1 coordinate 111,903, forward strand.
ACGAGCGAAACTTTCCGAAGAGTTCGAGGATTTCGCGGTTTTGAAAAACGTGGGCATGAACGGCCAGCGTGGGCGCAGCGACGAGCTCGACGGTCTGGCTATCGATGATGCGATAGCGCTGAAAGCGCTCCGCCGGACGGCTGTGGAAGAGCGCGAGTGCGACGCCGCCCGGATGAAGCATGTGGCAGACTCGCTCCATCAGGCGGGGCGTGACCCCGGGGTCGAAATAGTCGAGGAGATCCCACAACAGAATGCCGTGAAGGCTATGTTCGGGATATTGGAGGGCCGCCTCGAGAAACTTGTCGGCCAGCATCGACGGCGAAAGCTTTTCTCCGTCTTCGCCGATGGGAGCGGTACGCATCCGCTCCTCTTCCGCGTTGAGATACTCCTTCCAGGTCCGCAGCAGATCTTCGGTCGAAATCCGGTAACCCTTGTCCACGAAGAAGCTGACCGTCGATTGCCAGACCGGGCCTAAGTCGAGGACACGGGCATGGGGTACGTCGCTGATCAGCCAGAGGAACTCCTTGAGGCTGTTCGATACGCGATGGTTGGCCGCCGGGGCGACCGCAGCGACCGGGCCCGGCTTTGCCGCCTTTGACGACGGCGACACGGAGAACGTGGCTGGGGCGCTCGCGCGAATCTTGGCCGTCCAGTTCATGGTTACGTCTATTCGTCCTTTGCGCTGGCGGCGACGGGACGCAGGATTTCGGGGGCCGCCGTCGAAGCGCTGGAGCCGGCCGGTGAATGTGATTGAGGCAGGGATGCCGAAGGCGGAGAGTCGGCGCGGGTCATTTCCACCTTCCCGCGCAGCCGTGCGCCATCGTCGATGCCAATGCGCGGCGTGAGTACGCTCCCCTGGACGCGGCTTGCCGGGCCAAGGTGCACGCTTTCGCCCGCCTTCAGATTTCCCTGCACCGATCCCTCGATGACGATGCCGCGGGCCTCGATATCCGCCTGAATGCGGCCGTTTGGGCCGATTTCCACCTGAGCATTTGCAAGACGGATCTTGCCCTGCATCTCGCCGTCGATATACAAATCGGAGCTTCCCGAAATCTCCCCTTGAATCTTCAACCCGGCATTGATCCGCGACGTTCCCGTCGCAACCGGTGCCACGGACCGTTCAGTTGCGGGGGCTGTGGGCGCGGACACAGCAGGCGGAACCGGCGCCGCGGGCGCGGTCACTGGAGTTACGGTCGCGGCGGCCGCCGGCTGCGGAACCGCCGAAGAAGGCTTGCCCTGCGTAGTTTTGTTCCACATGAAAAAACCTCCTCGAGACGACTCAATCGCTGCGCCGGGCGGCAGAATTCCTATGCGATACAGGACTATAGTACAGGGCCCGCTGCGTGTAAACGCCGAGTGCAAGCGCCCAGTAACAAGTCCGGCACGGCGTGTGAGGCGAGTGTGAACAGGCTGGAATCCGAGGTCTGCACGTCGTTGTGACGCATTTCCCACGCAGCCACGAACATCCCCACGAATTCGTGAAAGAAAATGACCACGCCCCGGCGGGTGCGCCACCAGTTGTCCGGATCGTATTCCGAGTCTTGCGCCGGCACCACGCGAAGGACGGTGCCGGGCGAAAGCACTCGCGCGAAAATGTACCGCGAGCGGCGCGTGTGGTAGTTCGATGTGACGAGCAAAATCCGCTTCCAGCCGCGGTCCGAAAAGAGCTGGCGCAGCGCGAACGCCTCTTCGCGGGTGTTTCCGGCATGATGCTCGAAACGAACGATCGCGCTTTTGGGAACGCCGTCGCTCATCAGGTCGCGCTCCTCCAGTTCGGCGATGCCGGCGTACGCGCGCAGATACCGTCCGCTCGCGACGACGCGAGGCGCCCATCCGGCTTTGAAGAGTTCGGCGGCGCGCGCCGCGCGATCACCGTTAAAGTTGTCGTCGCCGAGAACCACGATGGCGTCGCACGATGCTGGTGTATCGTCGACGATCCAGAAGCCGCCCGCGACCCGCAGCAGCGGGTGCCGCAGTAGATAGATCCCGAAAAGAAAGAACAGAAAGCAGAGGAAAAACAGGAGCCGGAAGAAGATTCCGCCGTGCTGCGCGCTCCGCGAGGGGCGAAAGGCACCCGCCGCGCGAGCCATCATTTTCCGGGATCGATCTGCCGCAGGTCTTCGGCGGCTTGCTCGGGCAGAGTCGCGTTGAAGTAGACTTCCTTGATGCTGTAGGACTTGCTGCGCTGCTCGACGATGGGCAGGATTTCGATGTGCCAGTGGTAGTCGCCTGCGATCGTCCTCCAGTAATCGCTCAGTTCTCCCTTCGTTTGCAACGTATTCGGCGCCGTGTGCAGCACCATGTGGTAGTTGTCGGAGAGGTGTGCCAGGCGGCGGAGCGTCCGCCCGAGCAGCGTCGCCAGGTGGCGGCGATTCTCGCCCGGCGCGACGGTTTCGAACTGGTGGTTGTGCGTGCGGGGCATCAGCCAGGTTTCATACGGGACGCGCGATGCATAAGGACACAGCGCGAAGTAATCGCCCACGCTGTCCACGATCCGCTTCTTCTGGCGGATTTCCTGCCGCAGGATGTCGCAGAAGACGCATCGTTCGCGGTCGCGGTACCATTCGCGCGCCGCGCGCAGCTCGTACAGAATTCGGCGCGGCACGAAGGTCGTTGCGGTCACCTGCGAATGCGCGTGCGGCCATTCCTCGCCAGCTCGCTCTCCTTGATTCTTGAAGACGGCCACGTACTTGAAACGCGCGTCGCGCTTCAAATCCGCGATCCGCTGCGCGTAGGCCTCAAGCACCCGCTCGATCTCTTCGTCGAAAAGCTGCGAGAACTGGCGCCAGTGTTCGGGAGTCTCCACGATCACTTCGTGCGCCCCGATCGCCGCCATGTAGTCGAAGATGCCGTCGGCGCCCCGGTCCGGATCGCCCTCGATGCGGTAGAGCGGCTGTAGATGAGGAAACGCGCGTACCTGCCAGGCCCCCTGAGCAGGAATCTGGAGAAGGACGTGCGTCTCGATGCGACTCTGCGGGCAGAGGGGGCAGGCGACGGCTTCCTCCTCTTCCCGTTCGGAATGTCCGATGGCCACCCAGCTGCGCGTGATGGGATCTTTGCGTAGTTCCATTGGGCCCTGAAATGAGAAATGAAGCTGACATTCTATACCGAAGTCTCCGCGGAGAACAAAGACAACTGCAAAAAAATCGCGCTGCGGCGCCGCTAATCCCTGGACGCGGGGATGTTTTGGTTTACACTCGGCGCAAATGCCACCCGCAAAATCAGGCGTGAAATCGACCGCCGCGCGGAAGATGACCGTCCTGCCGATGATCGCGGCGACCTATTTCATGGTGGCCGGCGGCCCGTACGGCCTGGAAGACGTCGTGCAAAAGACGGGCTATGCCGCCACGCTTCTGATCCTCACGATTACGCCGCTGCTGTGGAGCGTTCCGGCGGCGATGATGGTGAGCGAACTGGCAACGGCCATCCCCGAGGAGGGCGGCTTTTACATTTGGGTGCGGCGCGGGATGGGCCGGTTCTGGGGCTACCAGGAAACGTGGCTCACGCTGGCGGGCAGCATCTTCGAGATGGCGTTGTACCCCAACCTGTTCGTCGACTACCTTGGGCGGCTTTCGCCGGGGATGATCGCGGGGTACCGCGGGCTTGCGCTGGGATTCCTGATGATCGCGCTCTGCACGGCGTGGAATATTCTCGGGGCGGACGCCGTGGGCGAAGGGTCGGTGTTCCTGAATGTCGCTCTGCTGGCGCCGTTCGTGGCGCTCGCTCTGTTCGCGATGTTTCGCGGCCATTCCGGAGGAAACCCGGCTGGCGCGGTTCCCCTGCGCCACGCGGACCTGCTTGGCGGAATCCTGATCGCCATGTGGAACTACATGGGCTGGGACAATCTCTCGACGATCGCCGGCGAGGTCGAAGCGCCGCAGCGCACGTATCCCCGCGCGATGCTCGGCGCCGTGATTCTCGTTGTCGTGAGCTACATCGTGCCGGTCGCCGCCGTGGCGCGCATCAGGATCGATCCGAACCTCTGGACCACGGGTGGCTGGGTGGACGTGGGGCGGATTCTGGGCGGCGAAACGCTCGCCGTCGCGATTGCTGCGGCGGGCGTAATCGGCGCGGTCGGGACGTTCGGCACCCTGATGATGTCGTTCACGCGGCTGCCTGCAGTGATGGCCGAAGACGGCTACCTCCCGAAAATCTTTTCCAGGCAACATCCACGTACCGGTGTGCCGTGGGTCGCGATCGTGGCGTGCGCGCTTTTCTGGGCGCTGTGTTATCCGCTTGGATTCGAGCGCAGCCTCCTGCTCGACGTGCTCCTCACCGGATTGAGTATCCTGCTCGAGTTCTGGGCGCTTGTCGCCTTGCGCATTCGCGAGCCGGAGCTCGCGCGGCCCTATCGCGTGCCGGGCGGAATCGCGGGAGCCGTTGCGATCGGGCTGCCTCCCCTCGCACTGATGATGGCGACGCTTCTCCGCAATGGAAGCGAGCTTGTGGGCAGTACCAACCAGCTCGTGATCGCCTCGGCAGTCGTTGCCGCGGGCGTCGCGATGTATTTTGTGAACCGCCTCGTGCGGCGCCGAACGGGCCGCGGCAACTCCGTCTGACGGGCTGTCGAAACACCGATGAAAACCGGGTGGTCTATCTCTCTGCAGGCTCGGCTGCATCGGCGGGCCTTGCAGGCGGCGAAGCCGCGGCTGGGACTTTCTCCGGGGCCGCGCTGAGGCGCACGATCGCGGCGGCGGCAGCGAAGCGCGCCGGCTGTTCCTTGTCGTTTTCCATCATATCCTTGAGCTGCGGGACAACCTCGCGATGGTTCATCTTGGCCAGAGCTCTTGCGGCCGCCGCGCGCACCGCCCAGTTTTTGTCGCCGAGCGCGTCCCGGAGTTCGTTCACCGTGTCGCGGCTGTCGTCCGAGGCGAGCAGCTTCGCGCAAACGGCCTGAATCGGAGCCCCGTTATTCTTGGCGTACTCCTCGATAAACGAAACGCCCATCGAGAATGGGCCAAGGAACGCGCCGCTCGCCTCGTTGACGCCAATCAGCGCGAGCGCCTTCGGGTCATGCAGGTCGTGCTTGGCCGCGTTCACCTTGCCCTGTATGATTCCGGGCTTGACCTTGCGGTCACCGCTGAGAACTTCATAGAGAATTTCGCGCCCGCTGCGATCGCCGATCTTCCAGAGCGCTTGCGCGGCCGCGAAACTCACTTGCGCCGAGTTGTCTTCCAGGGCGTCTTTCAGTTTGGGAATGGCCGCCCGCGCCTTCATGTCTCCCAGCGACGTGGCGGCCAGTACGCGAATGCTCTCTTCCTTGTCGTCGAGCGCGGCTCCGATCGTCGAGACAGCCCTTCGATCGCGGTCGAGGACGGTGAGGGCGGAAATCGCGTCAGAGCGGTTGCGCAGCTTGTCCGATGCCGCTCCCTGAGCGAGCAGCGTCCACGCGGCGGCCGGCAGATTCGCGCTCGAGTTTGCAGCTTTCGAGGAGGCGTGCGGCCGTTGCGACGGCGGATTCGCGGGCGGCGCTGGCGACGACGATGCCTGCGGCGTCTGAGGCGCCGGGGATGGGGATGACTGTTGCGCGGATGGCGCTGGCGCGGCGGCCTGTTGAAAGTTCTCCGCGCCGCAAGTCCCTGCCGCAAGGACGAGCGGACACAGCAGAAGCGAAATGTTGCGAAGCATAGGCTCCCCCTCAAGCGTCACGCGGGGCTCCCGAGCCGCGAGGCGCCGGGACCGGCCGCAAGAAAATCGAGCACGCGATGGCGTGCTATTCTTGCACGCCATGACGGAAGCAGGCAAAGACGCCGAATTCATGGAAGCGGCGCTCGAAGAAGCGCGCGTGGCGGCGCAGCGGGGCGAAGTGCCGGTAGGCGCTGTGGTTGTTGCCGAAGGCCAGATTATCGCGCGCGCGGGAAACCGCACCATCGTCGATTGCGATCCAACGGCCCATGCGGAAATCGTAGCGCTCCGCGACGCCGCGAAGGCAGTTGGAAACTATCGCCTGTTGGACGCAGCGCTCTACGTCACGATCGAGCCTTGCGCGATGTGCGCCGGAGCGATGGTTCAGGCGCGGATCGCCCGGCTGGTCTATGGCGCGGAGGACGCCAAGGGCGGCGCGGTGCGTTCGTGCTTCTCGATTCTCGATAGCCCGCAGCTCAATCACCGCGTCGAAGTCACGCGAGGAGTGCTGGCCGATGAAGCGGCGTCGCTGCTGAAGGACTTCTTCGCAGCTCGGCGGTAGCGTCCGCCGGTGGAACTTGAGGTCAAGTCTCGATTGTCTAGTCGCTGAAGGCCCGCCATTTTGGAACCCAAGCCTCTAAAAGGTTGGAAACGAGCATCACGTCCACACACGGTCAAACTCATAACCTATTGACGCTAGACCGCTTCGCGTGATGCTGGGTTGCGCGACTAGGCCTAACAATTGCACGAACTCAGCCGATAACCTCTTCATGCATAGTGTGCCCGCACCGCTTGGGCGCTCCCGAAGTTGGACTTGCGCACTTCTGGCTGTCTGCGTCTTTGCGGGCCTGGCCCGGGCCCAAGCAACAGCCGCGCCTAATGCCGCGCAAGTACCGCAGCGGGAGAGCGACCTCACGCAAATCAGCATCGAGGACTTGATGAACGTCCAAGTTACGTCCGCCTCGAAAAAGACCGAGCCTGGCGACACAGCACCCGCTGCGATCTTCGTGATTACCGGCGAGGACATCCGTCGCGGAGGCTTCTCCTCCATCCCGGATGCGCTGCGGCTCGTGCCCGGCCTGTACGTGGCTCAGCAAAACGCGCACGTATGGATCGTTGCGGCACGCGGTTTCGGCAGTCTTTTCAACAACAAGATGCTGGTACTGATCGATGGCAGACTCGTGTACTCGCCTGAGTTTGGCGGTGTCTGGTGGGATGTCCAAGATCCTCCGCTCGAAGACATCGACCGTATCGAGGTGATTCGGGGGCCCGGCGGAACGCTTTGGGGCGCGAATGCCGTGAACGGCGTCATCAACATCGTCACCAAGGAAGCCGCAAAAACCCAGGGCGCGCAGGTTTCCAGCTCCGCGGGTCTGAACGAAGGCTACTCCACTCGCGTTCGTTACGGCGGACAGGTTGGCGAGAACGTCGCATATCGAATCTATGGAACGAGCAACTACTGGCTACCGAGTGTGAATGCCAGCGGCAAGAACAACTACGACGACTGGGGAATCACCCAGGGCGGCGCTCGTTTCGACTGGAACGCATCCAAGAAGGACGTTGTGACATTTGACGGTCAAGGTTATTCGGGGCGCGAACACGACCTCAGTCTTAACTTCGACCTGCTTGCGGACACGCTGGTCACGCCCTCCGACTACGTCGTGAAGGGCGGCCACCTTCTCGGCCGGTGGAAGCATTCTTTCAGCGAGCGTTCCAGCACCGACCTGCTCGGCTATTGCGACTGGACTGTGCGGAGCGATCTGTTCTCGGGAGATAATCGAACCACCTGCGACGTTGAACTCCAGCACAGCTACGCCTTCACGGATCGCCAGTCTGTGATCTGGGGAGGCTCCATCCTCACCACCGCAGACACGCCGGAACACAATGCGACGGTGCAATGGGATCCAATCTATCGCCGCGATACAACCTATAGCGTGTTCGGACAATACGATGTCATGCTCGTGCCCGACGTACTTCGGATCATCGTCGGGTCCAAGTTCGAGCACAACAACTACACCGGATTCGAATATCAGCCGCAGTTCCGAGTCGTTTGGACACCAAGGAAATCCCACACGGTCTGGTTCGCCGTTTCGCGCGCGGTGGGGACGCCCACGCGTCTCGACAGCGACATCAAGGCTCCGGTGGTGTTGTTCTCGCAATCTCCACCGACTCTGATTGTTATCGAAGGGAACCCGGACAACCGCTCCGAAGTGCTGCACGCCTACGAAGCGGGCTACCGGTACCACTTCACTGACAGATTCGCTGTTGATGCGTCGCTCTACTACAATGAATACGACCACCTGATCGGCACGAGTGCTCCGGGTATACCTTTCGTCAATCCAAATCCGTCTTACATTGGGGTTCCGGAGGTCTACGCCAACCTGGGCGGGGGTCAAACTCATGGGTTGGGGCTGTATCTGAGCTATGCGCCGGTCAGACGCTGGACCGTGTCGGCGGGCATCACGGAACTTCGAGGCAATTCGGTCGCGGGATTGAACGCCTCCGCAGCGTCGGGAACCCCGCACCATCAGGTGAACTTGCAATCCCGTCTGGACCTCACGCGCCACGTCAACTTCGACGCCGCCTACTATTACTATGACGCGATTCCCCCCGCGCTGCCGCCGGTAAACCGCGTGGACATCGGCGTCTCCACAAAGCCCTATCGCGGATTCAGTTTCTCTGTTTGGGGCCGCAATCTGGCTTCCGAACGGCACCCGGAAACTATCGGGTACCTCTTCACCAACGGAGAGATCCCGCGGTCGTTGACCTTCAAGGTCGTGTGGGAATCAGTCGAGGACCATGGAAAGTAGACGGCAGGCGAACGGAGCTTCTAACGCCGTCCACTGCTGCTCGCGCCGCCGCGCGGCTGGAATGAGTATAATGTGGAGTGTGAGTAATCAGCCGAGCACGCGAAGCTGGCACGGCGCATTGCGCGTCTCGTGCCGATGATCTGCGTCCACGGCTGAAGCTCGCCATGCGGCCTAAGCCATGCTTGCGGGCGGTCTTCGTTGGCTGGGCAATCGCCGCTCTGCTCGCGCTGTCGGCACCGGCAATTGAGTTAAAGCCGGACACTTCGGCCGCGTTCGATGCCTATGTTCGCGCCACCGAAGCGCGGATGGACGACGATCTGCGCCAGGACCATTTCCTTGCGGTCGATGACCTGCCCGATGCACGCCGCCAGGAGACCTATGCCCAGCTTCGCCGGGGGCAGATCTATATCCAGGAGCGTCATACTCTGGAGGACGGGCAGTCGATTCATGTCTCTGGCGGTCTGATTCATCACTGGGTCGGCGTGGTCTTCGTGCCGGATGCGACACTCTCGCAGACCGTTGCGGTTCTTCAGGATTACGATAACCACGAAAAGATTTACAAACCCGACGTTCGCCGCTCCCGACTGCTCGAGCACGACGGAGACAAATCGAAGATTTACCTGCAGTTCTATCACAAGTCGCTCGTCACCGTGGTGTTGAACGCGAATTTCGACGTCGTTTACACGGAATTCAGCGGCACCCGCTCGATGATCGCGTCCCGTTCCACGCGAATTGCCGAAGTCGCGAACTCCGGCCAGCCGGACGAACACGAACTCCCGGTTGGACAGGGCCACGGGTACATGTGGCGCCTCGACACCTACTGGCGAGTTGAAGAAAAGGACGGGGGAGTCTACGTTCAGAACGAAACGATCGCGCTGACCCGCCGCGTTCCGGCGGTGCTTGCTTGGCTGATTAACCCGTTGGTTCGCAGTATCCCCAGAGCCGTCCTTACCAATCTCTTAAACGCTACCCGCAGGACCCTTGCGAACACAACTGCGCCCGCCGCCGCGCGATCGCCGCAATTCGACCGCGGGCCCGCGCCCCTTGAGCCTCCCGGCCGTCTATTTTCGATTGGATGCGGTCTTCCGGTACCAAATGGGGCGTACGTCCCGCAGAAAAATCCGTGCGGTTACCGGACCGATGTGCCGGAACTCCTGCAATTTTCGCGAGAGCTCGGACGGCGTTCGCGCCCCGGCCAAAAGCTTTGTGAGAGTGCCGTAGCGGCTCTTTAGCTCCTGGCAAACCTCGAGGAGTTTCGTCGCGGTCGAAAAGTCATACCGAAGGTAGTGGGCCCGGTCCAGTAGGAGAACCAGCTTGTCCCATCCCGCGCGAAGAATCGCGTCGGGGCTCGTCAGCCCAGCCTTCACGAGTTCGCGGTAGGCCTGCTCGGCGATCTCGGTTTGAATCGGCTTCCCAAAGAGCAAGCACGCGAGCCACCACTTGAATATCTCCTTCTCTCTTTTCGTTCCCAGGTCGATCTGCAATCGGCGTGCGTAGGACCGCCGGCGGGTTTTCGCGTGGGTCGGCGCCGAACCGCCCCGCGCAGCCCTTCTCCTACGCGTCCCTGTCAACGCAACCTCCTCCCCGCACCGGAACAGTCCCATGTAAACTGTTCTATCAAGCAAAGACCGTGACCACCGTCACGCATCCTACCGCCGATACGACTTGTAATCCGGCGCGATTGAACCGGCGGCAAAATAGGGTGGATGGTCGTGGTGCTCGCGGGTGCCGCAAGGCTGAAATCGATATAATGCCTTCCGTGAGTAGCCAGCCGACACAACAGATGCAGTGCATGGAAGTCTGGGGCGGCAGCCAGCTCACCGCGCGCGGGGTCGAACTCGGCGGCCTGGACGCCTGGGTTTACAGCAAACCCTTCGGGCAGGCGCGGCGCGGCGGGGATGTCTACTACGCCTCGAGCTGCGCGACGGGCCGCATCACCCGCCTGTTGCTCGCCGACGTGTCGGGACATGGAACGTCCGTCGCGGTCACCGCTGCCGACCTCCGCACGCTGATGCGGCGCTTCGTCAATCACCTCGACCAGAACGAATTCGTCCGGTTGCTCAATCAGCAGTTTACCGCGCTCTCCGCGGACGGCACCTTCGCGACCGCCATCGTCACCACCTTCTTCGCTCCCAGCCGCCGCCTCACCGTCTGCAACGCAGGCCATCCGCGCCCCTTGCTCTACCGCGCGCAGAGGCAACAGTGGAGCTTCCTCGGCGTCGAAGGACCGCCCGGCCAGCGCGGCCCTTCCAACATCCCACTCGGCATCCTCGACATGACGGAGTACCAGCAGTTCGACATCGAACTCGATCCCGGCGACTGTTTCGTCAGCTACACGGACGCGCTGATCGAGTCGCGCGACGCCGATGGCGAGATGCTCGGTGAGGAAGGCCTGCTCCGGATCATGCGGCTGCTCGGGGACGTCCCGGCGGAAAAACTTTCCGATACGCTGCTGGGCGAGATCGCCAACCGGTATCCCGAGAACCTGTCCGAGGACGACGTAACCGTTCTCGTCGCTCGCGCCAACGGCCACGAGCCCCGTTATTCGTTCGCCGAGAAGTTCCGGGCGCAGATGCGGCTCATCGGCTCGTTGTTTCGCGCCATCAATCCCCGAGCCGAGCGTCCCCCGCTCCCGGACTTCACTTTGCCCAACGTCGGCGGCGCGATTATCCCCGCACTGGGACGCCGCTGGCGCGCGCCCGTCCCGGCGCAGCCCCCATCCGATCACCCCGCCTGACCTACCGCCCCGCAACCGGCGGAGGACCCGTCACAGACCTCGGCGAAGAAGCTTCCGGAGCGCCCAGTGGCTCGGACCGCGACCCATAGTGTGGCAGCGGCCGGTCCAATTCGTAGGCGCCCAAGTCCGGCGCCCGGCCTGTGAAATCGTCGTTGATCGTGGGAAGTAGGACGCCCGCGTCGACGGCGGCTGATCCCGGCTTCAGGCGGAAATCAAAATCTTCGGGGTCGTAGAGACGCTGCGGGTCGGATTTGTCCGGCATTCTCGCATTCGCGAAGATATCGTAGTCGACCAAAATACTGTGCTGGTCCTGCCCCGTTGCCTGGCTGAATTCCTTGAGCGACTTGAAGTGGCGCGTCACGAGCTGGTTTTTGTAGTCGGCCGCAACTTCGAACGGCGGCGAGTTCCACTCGAATGCATCCTCGACATTCGGATTCGGGCGGAAGCCGTTGTAATCCGACGTGGAATAGTTCGTGTACGTGCGCAAATTCAGGATCGGATCGGCCCAGCCGTCTCCCAGGATCAGATTATTCAGGAAGTGCACGTTCGACGCAGGGCCGAGCAAACGTCCCTGCCAACAAAAGTATTCTGATAGACGAGGACGCCCGCCGGTGTATCGACGAATTTCAAGGGTCCGCCGGTCGTCGTGTCGTAAATGAGATTCTGATAGAAGTACAGCGGGCCGCCGAATGTGGGCTGCGCGCTCAGGGCACCGCCGGCCGAGTTGAAGCAGCGATTTCGAAAGACGCGGATGTTGTGCGCGCCGCCGTCTGCCTCGAAGCAGTTGTCCGCCATGTTGTAGATGTCGTTGTTGTAGAAGTCGATGGAGACCGGCACACGGTCCGGCAATTCGTTTGGCGTGCCGTCAGGATCGCCGTAGGTCGCGATGTCGATGCCGTCGTGCCAGTTGGCCACGTAGTTGTAGGCGACCACGTGGCCCTGGCCGTAGATCTTGATCGCATACTCGGAAGTGATCGGCGCCGGATAGCCGGGAAACTTCGCCCAGACCGCCGGAGTCCACCAGCTCTGCAGCTTGTTCGGGTCGTGCCGCCCGATGAAAACGTTATCGGCGATGTAGAAGTTCTTCGAGCCCGACCAATCGTCCTCCACGGCCCGGCCGATATTCTCGAGCCGGGAATGCTTCAACGTGAAACCGCTTGAGCCCGCGATGTTTTTCAGGCCAAGCAGAAAAGCGACATTCGTATTCCGAACCGTGATCCCTTCAAAATAGTTGTAGTTCCCCGCCATCAGGTTGAAGAGGTTCTGGCAGCCGTCTCCGTCAAAGATCGCTTCCCCGTCGCCCGCTCCTTTGATGACGATCGGTTTGTCTGGCGTGCCACTCTGCGTCAAATAGTAAGTGCCGTCGAACGGCGTGCCGTACGCGGCGATCGTCCGGTCGAAACCGCTGTAGATGAACCGGCTGTCTTTGTAAAGCCCGGCGTGCACGAGAATGATGTCGCCCGGCTGAACGCGCGGAGGCATTACGTTCGAGTGGTCGGACTCGTCTGAGCCCATGTAGTACGCGGCCAGCAAACCGGTGAACGCGGGCTCCTGCTTGGTTCCTTTGTACCCGAATGGGTAGACGTGATACACGTGGCCGCCTTCCGCGGGCTCAGGCTCCTTGCGCGTGCGCACGATCACGCTCCTTTCCGCTTTTCCCTTCACGCCGTCGGGATCGGAAAGAACGAAATGGCATTCGTATTCGGTGTCCGGCTCGAGATTCAGCAGGCTGCCGGCAAACATGTTGGGAGCGACGTAACTGAAATAGTGGCTGCTGCCGTCCCGCGGCGTTCCGCCGGGCACCGATTCGTGCTGCAGGCGCAGAAGCGGCAGTCCCTTTCGCCACTGCTGCTCGCCTTTCTTCCGGTAGGTCACGTCCACGCGAGCGTTGCGGTTGTCGTCTCCCGAGATTCGCCATTCGAAGCCGAGCGAGACCAGCGTCGGCGGCTCGATCGTGAACTCGCCCGGAACTGTTTTCGCCTCAGACCAGGACGGCGTCGGGAAAAGAACGGCCAGCGCGAACAGGAGAGCAATCAAACAGCGGATCGGCGAGATAGTACGGTGCATGCTTCGGTTCTCCTCGGCCTATGATTTCTGCGGCACCGAAGATACCCCAACCACCCGCCACAAGCATGCTCTCTTATGCGGATTTTGATGGCGGAGAGGGTCTGGACTCCACTGCCGCAGCCGTTCGTTTCAGCACACTACTCACATCGCATCCGCGCAATTCGGATTCTGGGGAGATTCCATCCGACGGTTCCTCGATTCGGGAACTCGTACGTTTGACAGTTTGAAGAAGAAGCCTTTGCCTGATACCATCCGCGGAAATGGCCGAAGAGAAGCTTCGCATCCACTTTGGCGACTATATCGGAAAAGCCGAAGTGGTCATCTATTCGATTCTCGCGATACTGCTGTTCGTGACAGCGCTTGCCGCAAGTGTGAGCGCGGGCAGGCTTTTGTGGGAAGGCATGCTGCAGCGGCCGATCGCCATTCAAACACTTGGGGTTTTGGACGAACTGCTGCTGGTGCTAATGCTTGTAGAGATTCTCCATACGGTTCGCATTTCGATTCGCTCGCACATTCTGGTTACGGAGCCATTTCTGGTGGTTGGGCTGATTGCTTCGATACGGCGGATACTGGTGATCACACTGGAGGCCGCCAACCTGACAAAGGGGGGCATGTGGATCGTTGACGGCGTGAGTATCTTCCGATGGAGCATGGCGGAGTTGGGTTTGCTCGGGTTGCTGGTCCTCATCCTCGTATTCTGTATAACGCTCTTGCGCCGCTACGCGCCTGCCTCAAAAGATATCGAGGAACACTAAGCGTTCTACACGCGGCCCAAGCCAGAAGGCAGCTTCGGCCTCGGTCATCGGAATGTAGCTTTGGCACCCGATGACGGGATGCTGATGTTAAGGATTCGCCTGCGTGGGTGGTTCGGTATTCAGTAGACGGATGGATACCCTGAAACGCCTGTAGTCGGAATAATGAACCGTCATGCGGATGTGAACATCGCCCGAACGGAAGTGCAGGATGTCGTCGGCGTGCGTGTAGGTCGGAAACCAGTAGTGGCTCTCAATATTTTCGCGATAGGTCTCAAAACGGGGAAATACATTTTCACTATTGCCCTTGCGAATGTCGGGCACGGCTTTCCCGTAGGTCTTGACGATTTCCAAGTCCTTGTCATCGACCCAGATGCGTCCCTGAAAGTAGCGTTGATTTTTCTCGATCTTCTTTGGTCCTACGTCGAACACATAGGTGCCGATCTCGTCCAGTTTTTCGCGGCCCACGTACGAGATGTCGTATTTGGGCACCTCCGCGGTAGTGAGGACGAAGGGCTGAACATTCTTCAGATCGTCGAGGTCCTGTTCGGAAAGCGATATGCTCTCGAGCGTTGAAGGAGGGGCATAGGTGATCTCTTCGTAACGCTTGCCTGCGGGCGTGAATGTGATGTCGCTCGTCATACGGTATTCGCCGTCCGATCGTCCATCGGCGTCGATTGTCTGCACGACGAAGTCTTGGACGTACGTGAAATTATCGCGCTCCTCTCGGAACTCGGCTTCGCGCTCCGCAAATCTCTGAATGATCTGGTCTACCGGGAGAGCGGGCGGTTCCTTCGAGATGCCGGACGAGGAGTGCTTGGAATCCGGGGGCGTTGCCCGCGTCTGCGGTACCGGCTGCGGGGGTGTCGTTCGTGGGGGCCTTACTGGGAAATCTTCTTGCGGGGGAGTAGGGGGCAGTGGCCCCTCTTGCTGGGCGAGGAGCGGCAGAGAAACGCACAAGGCCGCGACTGTCACGAGAGCCGTCACGGTTGCTCGTGCTCGCTTCAAGGAAGCATTGAACGAGAGCTGAAATGGCTGATTTTGCTTCTCACCCATCGGTGTTCACCTCCGAGGCGTCTTCACTGCGTTTGAACCCGCATAAATACTGATGAAGAATAACGCCCAAAGGTTCGTTGAACAGAGTTCATCTCGGAAATATGGTTTGCTGACGGACATATAATCCACTTTTGAATGGGGATGCGCGATGGAAATTGCCTTCGAACAAGAGGAACCCTCGACCTTCGTTTCGACGCCGCCGATCAGCGCCACGCCCGGCTTGATGCGTCCATTGCTGTTGACGACCGCTGGCAGGTAGGGGTAGTTGCCGTCCAGCTTTGATCGAATCATCACCTTGACCGTGTTCATGCTCGTTTTTCCTTGAGATGAAGTACTCAGTCGTCAGAAAAAAAGCAGGTCATTTTCCGAAAACGGTAACAGGCGTGGTAACAAAACCCGCTTCCGTTATCGATTCCTCAGTTTTATTGGGAAATTTGCAGGCTTTTTGAAATGGCGGAGAGGGTGGGATTCGAACCCACGGTAGGGTTCCCCCTACACTCGCTTTCGAGGCGAGCTCTTTCAACCGCTCAGACACCTCTCCGCGTCGCGTGCAGTTTCGCTAGCTTAACAAACGCTTCCCGCAGTCACAACTCCGCACGCTGGAGAGCGTGCCCCGACATGTGCATAACTGTCGGCCAAAATTAGGACGTCGGCCGCAAAAGTCCACAGACCTTCGTACTTGACACGCTCTCCCGTCTGTAAGGTGGATGTATGGTCGAACAGACCGAAGTTGTGGCGCGTTGTTTGCGTCCCGGATGGGGTAGCGGGGCGCAGTTGGCGGCCCTCCCAGGCGCGGGGAGTAACCGGTACAGGTTTGACGCCGCCGATCTGCCGCTCGCGTCCCCTGCCTCCTCTGCTTCACTTTCTTGCGTCCTTCTACCCGTCACTGGCTGCCGAGTAAAAGGCGCTGTAACTTACTCAAAACAAACGATCGGGGTGCCTCTCACCCGTCAATGGAATCGACCCCTGATTGGTGCCGGGTACGCAATGGGTAGGGCTCACTGGGTATTGACACCGCAACATGGTGCGCGTACATTTGCCCTGTAGTGGGCTGTAGTGTAAGGAGGAAATCGTGCGCTCGATCATCCTTGGCTGCCGATCCATCCTGGTTGGAGCGGTCGTTGCCGGTCTGGTGACTTTTCCCGCAATGGCGGCGAGCGAACAGCCTCTCGCAACCGTGGTGTCTGCGCAATCCGCTTACCTCGCCAAGGCAAATGCGGTGCCGGGGGCGGATGTCTATTTGGATGACGATCTCGTCACCGACCCGGGCGGCTCTTTGCGCCTGAAGGTGGGGCAAGGCCAGGTCTACCTGCTTTCGTCGAGCGAAGCGACTCTGCGGCAACAAGAAAATAAGGTGCGCGCCAAGATGTACCGCGGCACGCTCGGCTTCTCCACGACCGCGCCCGATCAACTCGAAATCGAGACGCCGATGGGCGTCGTGCGGGGCGCCGATGGCCAGCGCGTGTATGGGCAGATCTCGCTCTTGAGCCCGCAAAAGATTGTCGTCAGCTCTTATCAGGGCACGCTGCTGGTGGTGGACAAGGCCGGCGAATCGCAGACGATTGCGCAAGGTCAAAGCTTTACCGGGACGCTGACTGCTGACTCCGGTGGCGGAAAAAGCGATGTAGGAGTTCAGGGCGTCGGAGGGAGCGGCACCAACTGGGGGCACGTGGCTTGGGTTGCAGGCATGGCCATTGGCTTGGCAGTGGTCGGTATTGTCCTCTATCAGGAAGAAAGCGAAAGTTGCGTGCAGCAGGGCACGTGTTAACACTCCCAACAAATCAGATAGATAGTTTCCGAGCGCGATCCCATCGCTGTTAAAGCCGTGGCATGAATCGCGGGACTTGCCTGCAGTAATCCTCGTAAGACTTTCCGAAGCGCGCCCGAAGTTCTCTCTCTTCAAGGTAAATCGCGGCCAGCGTCAGAATCGCCCACACCGCGGCTACAACCCACATCGTGCGGCTACCGCCAAGCAGGCACGCACCCACGATGGCGAGGAACGAACCGGCGTAGCGCGGATGGCGGACGCGGGCATAGATCCCCTGCCGGGCCATTTCACCGCCGCCCGATAATTCGGTCTTCCCCACCAGGCGCGCCGTGCCCAGATCGCGATGCACGCGCAAGAAAATCCAAATTTCGAAAACGACCAGCGCAAGGCCCGCTGCAATCGCCGGAACAGACGGCCAGTCCGGACGAAAGAGCTCCCGGCGATAAACGACCAGCGCTGCCGTTACCGGAGGCCAGGAGACGAGCAAACCCGCGACGTATGCGGCCCTCGGGCGGGCTCGCCAGAATGCCGCCAGCGGATGCACCACAAACCAGTACAGGGGAATCGGCAACTGGAGGAAGAAGACGATCGCGGCGAGCCAGCCGAGCGGAGTCACGCGCGTATCTTAGTGGAAGCCCCCAACGGGGACAACACGAGCGCATCCGGTGAGCCGGCGGGAGTACACGTCACGCGTGCAGGTCCGCATCGAAGGCTGCGCGCGGGCCGCGGGCGGATATTATAATGAGTGTTTGCGTTTGGACGATTTCGTTCGTCAGTGAGGGAATCGGATGGCCCAGCGATTCGAGCGTGGATGGCATTTCCGGGCGGCTGTTTGGTCCGGCGCCATTGTGTTGGCGATGTCGGTATGCGCTTCCCGGGGACGGGCGGATGAACCCTACGCTCGCAGCCGCGACTACGCCTTGCAGGATATCCGAACGCATCTGTGGTTCGACGTGGACGCGCGCAAGGTCCACGGCGAAGTGACCGAGAGCGTTTCCGCGCTTCGCGACGATGTGTCCGAATTGAAGCTCGACTCCGTGGACTTGAAGATCGAGAGCGTGCGGGTGGACGGCAAGGCCGCGAAGTTCTCGACCGATCCGAAAGAGCTGATCGTGGCTCTGGACCATCCGGCGAAGCGCGGCGAGCGCCACGAGATTTTCATCCGCTACGAAGGCCAACCTAAAAAGGGGCTCTACTTCATTCTGCCGGACCGGAACTATCCGCGGCAGCCGCGGGAAATCTGGACACAGGGCGAAGCCGAGGACACCCGCTATTACATTCCGCTCTACGACTACCCGAACAACCGGACGACGTCGGAAATGTTGCTCACCGTTCCGGCCGCGTGGATCACCGTTTCGAACGGCAAGCTGCTAAGCGTGAAGGATGAGTCGGACGGCACGAAGACGTGGGACTGGAAGCAGTCGGAACCGCTTTCGTCCTATCTGATCTCGGCGGTCGCCGGCGAGTTCGTCGAAAAGGACGACTCCTGGCGCGGGTTGCCCCTGCGGTACCTGGTGCCGCGCGGCGAAGAGTCCACGATCGATCCCACATTCGCGCGCACCAAAGAGATGCTCGATCTCTTTTCCTCGAAGCTCGGCGTTCCCTATCCGTGGGTCCAGTACGCGCAAACCTCGGTCGATGATTTCGTCGAGGGAGGGATGGAAAACACGAGCGCCACCACGCTGACGGTGAACAGCCTGATCGATCCGAAACTTGCGCCGGAATCGCGCATCGGGTCGGACGACGTGTACTCACACGAGCTGGCGCACCAGTGGTTCGGCGATCTCGTGACCTGCAAGGACTGGGCGAACCTCTGGCTGAACGAAGGCTTCGCGACCTATTTCGAACACTATTGGCTGGAGCAGCATTACGGAGCCGACGAGGCGGCTTACGAATTCTGGCGCGATCAGAGCTCGTGGTTCCGGCAACCGCGCGACTTCCCCGTGCCGATCGTGAACCGCAATTTCGACGACTCGACCGAGTACGAGGGCAACATCTACACCAAGGGCGGATGGGTGCTGAGGATGCTGCGCGAAAAGCTGGGAGACGACGATTTCTTCCGCGCGCTGCGCAGCTATCTCGAGACCAATCGCGGGCAGAACGTGGTCACGGCGGACTTGCAAAAGGCGATCGAGCAGATCACGTCCGTGAACGTGGACAGGTTCTTCCACCAGTGGATCTACGGCGCCGGAGCGCCCGTCTTCCAAGTGGACTATTCTTACGATTCCGCGGCGCGCCAGATGAAGCTCGAGGTGAACCAGACCCAGAAGCTCGAAGGCCTGGTGGGCCTGTTCGACGTTCCGATCCAGGTGGAAATTGCGACCGCGAACGGACGGCAAACCTATCCCATCGAGGTGAGCAAAGCGTCCGAGACTTTCACGTTCCCTGCCGATAGCGCGCCCCTGATGGTGATTTTCGATCGGGGCGACCAGATTCTAAAACGGGTCGACTTCAAGAAGGACCCGGCGCTTCTGATGTATCAGCTCAAGAATGCCGAGACAGTGCCCGACCGCGCCGACGCGGCGGCGGCGCTCGGTGTCGTCCGAGGCAGTCCCGACGTGGTGGCAGCCCTCGGCGACGCGGCGCAGCACGATCCCTTCTGGGGAGTCCGCGTCGAGGCGCTGCGGGCGCTTGGACGGATTGGCGGTCCGGATGCGGAGAAGCAGATTTTGGCGGCGCTGAGCGACGCCAAGCCGTGGGTACGCGATGTCGCCACCCGCGAACTGGGATTCTTCGGTGGAGACACCTCGCTGCCTTCCAGACTCGCGGAGATCGAATCGAGCGACCCCGCGTATCGAGTGCGGGCGGCGGCGCTCGAGGCGCTGGCGTCGATCAAAGCCCCGGATGCATACGATATGCTCACGGCAGCGGTGAAATCGGATTCGCCGAACGATATCCTCGGTACGGCGGCGCTCAGCGCTTTCGGCCTTCTGGGAGACGACCGGAGCGTTTCCATCCTGCTCGACTGGTCGGCGCCCGGGAAACCGCTCCACAGCCGCCAGGCCGCGATCGGCGCTCTTGCCGGTATCGACAAAAAGAACAAGTCGATTACGAAGGCGCTGCTCTCGTATCTTAACGAGCCCTACTTCGACGTGAGGCTCTCGGCGATTTTCGCTCTCGGGGCGCGGGGTGACAGCGACGCGCTGGGCCCACTCGAGGACATGCTCAAAGGCGGCCAACTTACTCAAGGCGAGGAACCCTACATCGAAGGGGCCATCGCCATGCTGAAGGGGCAGAATTCCGGAAGGTAGATACCTGCAGCGGACAACGGTCAGGCGATCAGGATTCGCAGATCGCGGAGATTGTTGCCGGTCGGGCCGGTGACGACGGCATCGCCCAGCCGCTCGAAGAAACCGTACGCATCGCTGCGGCGCATGAAATCAGCCACGTCGAGACCCGCGCTGCCGGCGCGCCCAAGCGTTTCGCCATCCGCCACGGCTCCTGCCGCCGGGCTATTTCCGTCGATTCCGTCCGTTCCGGCGCTCAGCACAGTGAGGTTCCTACCAGTAATTTTCGGCACGCATGCAAGCACGAACGCCGAGTTTCGCCCGCCGATTCCGTCGCCCGTGACCGGGCTGCTCAGTTCGCCGTCCGCCACAACGGCGACACGATGGTGCGGATTTACCTTCTTTTGCGCTTCGAGCTGAGCCAATAGATAAACGGCGGCTTTCTCAAGCGGCCAGTTGTCGGTTGAGTTGTCGCACAGGCAGAGATAACCCTCTTCCTCGCACGCATGGTGGGCCGCATGGAACAGATCGTGCACGCCGAGAAGAAGAACAAAATGAGAACGAGCGAACGCAGGGTCGCCCGGCTTGGGAGTTTCCCTCAGGGCGTGATTCTCGAACACGGCGCGGAGCGAGGCGGGAAGCTTGCCGGAGAGGCCGTACGCCTGCGCAATGTGTTCGGCGTCGCGAACGTTGCCGGGATCGGGCAGCGTCGGGCCGGACGCGAGGGCGGACTCCTGGCCGGGCGGGACATCGCTGATCGCGAACGTCAGCTTCATCGAGCGGGGCGCGGCGGCAGCGAGGCGCCCGCCCTTCGTCGCGGAGAGGTGCTTGCGCACGGTGTTGATCTCATCGATCGACGCGCCGCAGGTGACGAGCGCCGCGTGCAGCTTCTGGAAGTCCTCAAGGCTTTGGGAGGGATCGAGCGGCTGTTCGACAAGCGCCGAGCCGCCGCCTGAAATCAGAAAGAAAATCAGCGTCCGCTCATCGCAGCGCGCAAGCCGGTTGAGAATCGCCTGGCCGGCGGCAAAGCTGCCCGCGTTCGGCACGGGGTGCCCTGCGTTGAAAACCCTCCATCCAATCAGCTCGCGCGGCGGCGCGGTGGGAACAACGAGAATGCCCTCGATAGGAAACTCGGGCGTGAGAACGCGGACGAGACCTTCGGCCATCGCGAAGGAGGCTTTTCCGAATGCGATCGCGAGAATCGTTTCAAATTCGCGAAGGTCGATCGTGGCGTCAGTGGCGCAAATTCGAGAGCCGTTGCGCGCGAGCTTCCTCTCGAGCGCCGCGGGAACGTCGATGGCCGCGAGAGTCTTGCGGAACACGCGTTGCGCAACTTCCTTCACGCTTTCTCGACCGCGGCGGCCCCGGCTCGCGCAACGTCGAGGTCCTGATCTTCGTTCCCCGCGCTGACGCCAATCGCGCCGACCACCTGGCCGTCCACAACCAGCGGCACGCCGCCACGGATGGGCGTCTGATGGCCCGAGGCAGCGGCGGCGAGTCCCAGCGCGAGCGCGACATTCACCTGGTCGCCGGCCATCGCCGGTCCGGTGGGCGCGCGGCGCAATGCGGCGGCCTGCGCCTTGACCTGGGCTATCGCGATGGACGACGGCTTGGCGCCGTCCATGCGCTCGAAGAGGAGCAGGTGGCCGCCCTCGTCCACGACGGCAACATTCATCGGGACCTGAATTGCCTCGGCGTGCCGCCGCGCGGCCGCGAGAACAGCCCGCGCGCCTTCGAGGGTCAACTTCGGGTGATTGCGTGTGACGAGTGGCAACTTTGCCTCCATGCAAAAAGTCTGGCCAGACTACTGCAACTACATCTCGCGAAAAAGACAGCGCAAAGGTACAGGCTTCGCACCGTCTGTCTTATGTCAGAACTGGAGCTCCGACCCCTAAGACACGAAACTAAAGGCCGAGCGCTTCCGGATTCAGGGCGTTCGGCGGGCGGCGACCCTCGAAAAGCGCGGAGGCGTTGGTCGCCGCCATCACCGCCATTTTCGTGCGCGTTTCCACCGAAGCGCTCGCGATATGAGGCGCGAGAATCACGTCACGCCGGGGGATCAAGCCGGGATGGGCCTTCGGCTCATGCTCGTAGACGTCGAGCGCGGCACCCGCGATTCGCTTCTGCTCGAGCGCTTCGACGAGTGCGGCTTCGTCGACGACAGGCCCGCGCGACGTGTTGATCAAGTACGCGGTCGGCTTCATTTTTCCGAATGCATCCTTCGAAACCAGGTGCCGGGTCTCGGGCAGCAGCGGGACGTGCAGCGAAATGAAATCCGACTCTCGAAGAAGACGATTCAGATCGACAAATTCGGCATGCAATTCCCTTTCGACGTCGGCCGCCACGCGGGCTTGATCGTGGTAGAGCACGCGCATCCCAAATCCCTGCGAGCGCCGCGCGACGCCACGGCCGATCCGCCCGAAGCCGATCACGCCGAGGGTCTTTCCCCAAACGTCGCCGCCGAGGAGCTGGTCGAGATCCCATCCGGGCCAAGTGCCCGAGCGCATCCAGGCATCGCCTTCGACGAGCCGCCGCGCGATCGCCATGAGCAACGTCCAGGCAAAGTCGGCCGTCGTGTCGTCGAGGACGCCCGGCGTATTCGTGGCCACGACCTTGCGGCGCGTACAGGCGGGCACGTCGATGTTGTCGAAGCCAACCGAGACAGTGGAAGCGATTCGCAGCCCGGGTGACGTCGCGAGCAGCTCTTCGTCTACTTTTTCCGTGAGCAGGCAGACAAGCGCGTCTTTGTCCGCCACGCGCTGGAGCAATTCGGCGCGCGGAATCCGCTCGGGCTGCGTCCAGTATTCGACTTCGAAATTCTTGTCCAGAATCGCTCGCGCCGCCGGAAACAGCGGCCGCGTCACAAGGGCCCTCGGCTTCTTCGCCACGTGTGCCTCGCAGAAAGGATTTTGCGCCGTGCAGTAGAATATACCAGAGCGCGCCCTCGTTGACGGCCACTCGCGCCGCGACTATAGTGACCGCACGACGACTCATGGCTCCCACGCAGATCGATTCCCGGCTCCTTCACGATCTGAAAAAGCTGCTCGGCCGGGGGGACGTCCTACACAAGCCGGATGACCTCCTGCTGTACGAATACGACGGTTCGGTCGATGTGGCGCGTCCCGATTGCGTTGTATTTCCGCGCACGGCGGAGGACGTCGTGGGAATCGTCCGGTTGGCGAACCGCTACCAAATACCCCTCGTCGGCCGCGGCGCAGGCACGGGCCTTTCGGGCGGCGCCATCGCGCGGCAGGGCGGCATCATCACATCGTTCGCGCGCATGAATCGCATCCTCGAGATCGACGCCGAAAATCAGCGCGCGCGGGTCCAGCCAGGCGTCGTGAATTCCGATTTGAGCGCGGCCGTGGAGCATCTCGGGCTGCATTTTGCGCCCGACCCCTCGAGCCAGAAGGCGTGCACGATCGGCGGCAACGTGTCTGAAAATTCCGGCGGGCCGCACACGCTTGCCTACGGAGTGACGACGAACCACGTTCTCGCGCTGGAAGCGGTGCTTCCGAGCGGCGAACTGGTCCATCTCGGCGGCGCGGCGCTCGACTCGCCGGGTTACGATCTGCCCGGATTGTTCGTAGGCTCCGAAGGAACGCTGGCGCTGGTCACGGAAATCACGGTGAAGCTCACGCACCTTCCGGAAATGACGAAGACGCTGCTCGCGATCTACGAATCCGTCGACGACGCGACGGAAACGGTGGTCGAGATCACGGCGCGCGGAATCACGCCGGCGGCGTGCGAGATGATGGACGGCTGGACGATTCGCGCGGTGGAGGATTACGTCCACGCGGGATTCCCTCTCGATTCCGCCGCCATCCTGCTGATCGAAGTCGACGGCCTGCGCGAAGCCGCCGAATACGAGGCCGCGGAAGTGGCCGAGGTGTGCAGGCTGCACCGCGCACGCGAAGTGCGCGTGGCACAAGATGCGCGCGAGCGCGACCTGCTCTGGAAGGGCCGCAAGAACGCGTTTGGCGCGGTCGGCCGCCTTTCGCCGACGTACTACACACAGGACGGCGTGATCCCGCGCACGAAACTTCCGGCAACCCTGCGGCGGATCAGCGAGGTCGGCCAGAAGTACGGCTTTGCGATCGGCAACATTTTCCATGCGGGCGACGGCAACCTGCACCCGATCATTCTTTTCGACGCGCGCGACCCGCAGCAGTTTCGGAACGCCGTCGCGGCCTCGGATGAAATCATCCAGTTCTGCATCGAGGTCGGCGGTTCGATCACCGGCGAGCACGGCGTGGGAATGGAGAAGGACCGGCTGATGCCGCTGCTCTTCAGTGAGGCCGATCTCGACCTGATGCGGCGCGTCCGCGACGTGTTCAATCCGGCGGGCCTGCTTAATCCCGCGAAGATTTTCCCCACGAAGAAAAGCTGCGGCGAAATCCACGTGCGGCCCGTCCCAGCGACAGCTTCCGGACCAGCCCCGGCATGAACGCGGCGAGCACAACGATTGTTTCGCGCCTCACCGAAATCGCCGGGCCATCGAACGTCATTGCCGATCCCGCGCAGCTCAGAGCGTACGAAATCTGTGGCAAGACTCCGGGCGCAGCGGTGCGCCCCGGGTCGAGCGAAGATGTTGCTGAGATCGTGAAGTTCGCAGCGGCCGAAAGACTCGGCATCGTCGCTTGCGGCGCGCGGACGAAGCTCGACATGGGAGCGCCGCCGCGGCAGTACGATCTGGCGCTCGATATGACGCGCCTCGACCACGTCGCGGCGTATGATCCGGGCGATCTGACGCTCGGAGTCGAGCCGGGAATTCCGCTAAGCCGGCTTGAAGGCGTGCTGGCCGAGCACGGGCAATTCCTTCCGCTCGACGCGCCGTTCATGAAGCGCGCGACCGTGGGCGGCACCATCGCGTCGGGGGTCGATTCGCCGCTGCGGCAATTTTATGGCACGGCGCGCGATTACGTGCTCGGGATGGAATTCGTGACGGGCGACGGGGCGCCGGCGAAAAGCGGCGGGCGCGTCGTGAAGAACGTAGCGGGCTACGATCTGCACAAGCTGATGATCGGGGCGCTGGGCACGCTGGGCGTCATCACGAAGATCAATTTCCGGACGTTCCCGCTGCCCGCGGGTGCGCGCACGCTCGTGGTTACCCTTGAAAGCGCCAGGCCCGCGCTCGATCTGCGCCACTTCGTGGCACGCTCGCCGTTGCGGCCGCTGACCGCCGAGATCCTCAGCCCGCGTGCGGCCGAACTGCTTGCGGATGATCTCGGCGCGCTCTCGACGACGCGCTGGGCGCTCGTCGCAAGCTTCGCGGGAACCCCGAATGTTCTCGAGCGGTGCGAGAACGAGATGCGCCGGATGGCGGAGCAATTGGGGGCCGCAGGGTTCGCGTCACTGGACGAAGCGGATCGCGTGCTGGGCGCCTCTAGCCGCACGCGCGAGTTCGTTCCCGCCGCTCTGAAGTCTTCGCCGGCGGCGACGATCGCGAAGCTCGGCGTTGTGCCCGCGCGGATGCAGCAGATCCTCGACGCGGCGGCCAAGGCAGCCGACGCGGCTGAACTGCCGTGGGCGGCTCTCGCGCGCGGTGTGGGCGTGACCTATTTCGCCCTGCTGCCGAGCGAACAGAATCCGGAAGCGCTAAGCCGGGTCGTCCGCGCTACGAACGACATCGTCGCCGAATGCGCCGCGCTTGGCGGAAACGCCACGATTCCCTGGTGCCCTGTCGAATGGAAGAGCGTGTTGCAAGTCTGGGGCATCGGCCGCGGCGATTTCGAGCAGATGCGCAAACTGAAAAAAGTGTTCGACCCGCCGGGCATTCTGGCGCCGGGACGATTCGTCGGAGGAATATAGCGCGTGGCTTCCGGGGTCAGCGGATTTTCCGCCGTGGACAAGCCCGAGTACGCCGACTACTCGCACTGCGTTCACTGCGGGCTCTGCCTTAATCATTGCCCGACGTACCGCCTGTGGCATCAGGAAGCCGACTCGCCGCGCGGGCGGATTCGCCAGATGCAGCTCGTGGACGACGGACGGGTCGAGCTGGGCGAGGGATTCGTCACGCACATCGATCGCTGCCTCGATTGCCGCGCGTGCGAGACGGCGTGCCCCTCGGGCGTCGAGTACGGCAAGCTCGTTGAAGCCGCACGAGCGCAGATCGAACAGCAGTATACTCGGCCGCTTTTTTCGCGCATGGCGCGCAACCTCGTCTTTCGGCGATTGCTTCCCTACCCTGGGCGCATCGCCACCGTCGCGCGGCTGTTGCGCATCTACCAGCGCTCGGGCATGGCCACGTTCGCGCGCGGGACGGGCATTTTGAAATTGCTCGGACTGGACGACCGCGAACGGCTACTGCCGAAAATTGACTCGAAGTTTTTCTTCTCTGACCTCGGGCGGACGTTTCCGGCCCAAGGCGCGCGCCGGGCGCGGGTCGCATTTGTCGCGGGTTGCGTCGCGCAGGTCACATTCAGCGAACTCAACCGAGCGACGATTCGCGTCCTGCAAGCAAACGGCTGCGATGTGGTGGTTCCCGCAGCGCAGGTCTGCTGCGGCGCGCTTGCGGGGCATGCGGGCGTCCGCGACGTGGCGCGCGCTCTCGCCCGTGCGAATTTCGCGGCGTTCCCCATCGAAGATTTCGACGCGATTATCACAAACGCCGCGGGATGCGGATCGACCCTCAAGGAGTACACACACCTATTTGCAGCAAACGATCCGGCACACGAGCAAGCTTTGAAGTTTTCCGGGAAGATGCGCGACGTGACCGAATTCCTCGCGGACCTGGGGCTGGCCGCTCCGATGCGCTCGGTGCCCCTGCGCGTGACGTATCAGGATTCCTGCCATCTCGCGCACGGGCAGAGGATCCGCGAAGCTCCGCGCAAACTGATTCGCGCTGTGCCCGGCGTTGAATTCGTCGAAATGCCGCTCGCGGACCAGTGCTGCGGCTCGGCCGGGGTTTACAACGTCACGGAGACGGCAACGTCGCTCGAATTGCTCGCGTTGAAAATGGAGTCGGTGGGCGTGACGAAATCGCAGGCGATTGTTACGGCGAACCCCGGCTGCATTTTGCAGCTCCGCGCAGGCGCTGCGATCCACCGCACCGGCCACGAAGTCCTGCACGTGGTCGAACTCCTCGACCGCGCTCTTGCCTGATCGTTCGATTCCGCCCTCTATTTCTCTCCAACGAGGTAGCGACAGCCGTGCGGTCCCATCTGCGCGGAGTGCACGGCACCGGCGGGAACGTCGCAGCGGTCGCTCACTCGATACGTTTGCGACGCACCTTTCATCGTGAGCGTCATCTCGCCATCGAGAATGATGTGCGCGGTGAGCCCGGCGTGCGTGTGGTCGGTATAGAACGCGTCGGGACCATCCTGCCAGACGAACGTATGTGGAAACCCTTCCGATTCGAGTTGCTTCCGAAGTTCGCGTTCGTTCATCGGTGCCATATATTTCGGCGAATTATAGCAGGAGCGATTGTGGGTAGTAGGGGGGCTTGCGGGCGGGGCGTAGCGTGGGCCCGCCCGCAAGTTGGTGCGGAGAGAAAAGCGTAATCGCCTTTGCGCCGGCTACTGCTCGAGCCGGTTTCTTCTGTAGAGGGCGTTCGGGCCGCCCTGTTTCACCGTGTAATCGGACGGCACCTGGAAAAGCGTCGCATCCGGCTCGGTGCGCTGAATGTTCGTCAACTGCGTAATCGTTTCGCCCGTGCGCGGGTCGCTGCGCTTGCTCAAAACGACCATCTGGAGATCGGACGAATACCACCTTTCCGTGGTGATCACGATCGGGTTTTGGTTCCCGATCGCGCCAGCGGGAATCGTGCGGGTGTAACGCGTGCCCTCCGCCGCAACGCCATTGATCGTCTGCGTGCCGAGCGACGTAGTGACCACGTCCTTCTGATGGTTCCACGCCCCCGGCCCACCCGTCGCAGCCTGGCCGGAAGGCGGCCCGCCGTGGTGGTGTCTGGCGTTGGGCCGCTGCACCGTCCGCGCAATCTTCCGATCCGGTTCGAGGATGTACTGCGTGCCCGCCACAGCGTCGTTGATGAAGATCACGTGCGGCGCGGCCTTGCCCGAAGCCGCCCACGGACCAATCGACGGCAGCGTCAGATCGCGGCGCGTGCGGCCCTGGCTGTCGCGCGCAAACGAACCCGTCGTGCTGCGCTGGATCTGATTGCCGTCCGCGAGCGTCTGCGTGGACTGGGTGGAAAAGGCCGCGCTGAACGCCGCGCCCGTCACGGTCTTGCCGCCGACACCCTCTTCAAAGCCGAGGAATGCGATAGCGTCGTCCGGTCCCGCGCCCGGTCCCGGCCCAAACGCGAAGCGGCCCGCTCCCGGACCCGGAGGCGGGGGAGGCCCCTGTTGCGCCTGCGCCAGACCCGTAGCGACGAGCGCCGCCATCGCAAAGATTCCGATCAACTTTCTCCCGCTCTTCATGTCTGAGTCCTCCGTCAACAGCTAAAATTCCCGGTTCACGTTTTCCTGTGAGACTAGGCGAATCGCTTGCGGCGTTCCGTCGTTGCTCACCAGCAGATCGGCCGGGACGCTCTCGGACGACCCGGCAAGCGTCACCGGCATTCCCAGGGACGCAAGAGCCGGACCCGAAAGCTCCACACGCACTACCGCACCGCCTTCGAGGCCCTGCGGGTCGTCCGCATACGGCAATGGGATGAACGAAGCCGCCACCTCCGAATCGTCCTGCCCCGCCAGCGAAGCCGTCTGTTCGCCCTCACTTGCCATGGAAGCCAAGCTGGTTATCTGATTTCCCTGGTCCGTCCCCGTGGTTTTCAAACCCGGCGCATACCTGTGCAGCGCAAGCCCAAATGCCAGTACCGCCGCTGCCGCGATGCCGAACGCCACGATTTGCCGGGCCACGCTGCGGCGAGGAGAAGCTGCCTTCGCCTCGCGGAACTTCTGCAACAGCACCGCCTCGATGGCCCGAGGCACCTGCCGCACGGCTTCGTGCGCCGCGATCGCTCGCAGTGCGAGATCCAGCGATTCCGACTCGGTCAGAAGTTGCCCGCAGCGGCTGCAAGACTCCGCATGAGCGAGCGCGCCGTCGCGCAGCGCCGCCCCCCGCGTTCCGGGGCGATCGAGATCGTGAACGACTTCTTCAAATTGCGTACAGTCCATAAATCTTGCCTCCCCGCTCATGCGCCTACCGCCGGAGCCCGCCTCAC
Source organism: Candidatus Acidiferrales bacterium (assembly GCA_049523255.1). GTDB lineage: Bacteria > Acidobacteriota > Terriglobia > Acidiferrales > UBA7541 > Palsa-295. The sequence goes on from JBEKNB010000005.1 coordinate 141,069, forward strand.
TACCCGCACGTCTCGCAGCTTCTCCAGCAAAATGGCCCGCGCCCGATGAAGCCTCGAACGCACGGTGCCCACCGGGCAGTCGAGCGCCGACGCCGCTTCTTCGTAGCTCATCTCTTCGAGGTCGCACAGGACGACGACCTCGCGATAGTTCTCGGGCAGCGTCGCGACCGCCTGGCGCACGCGCCCGACCGTTTCGAACGCGGCAAATTCGTCGTGTCCCGCGCCGGCGTGGCCGTTGCCGTACGAGCCGTTTCGCGGCGTCGAGTTCCCGGAACCCGCGGGGGCGGTTGCCGCGTACTCGCCGAGATCATCCGCATCGCCCACAAAGGAAACGAGCCGCCGGTCCTGTTCCCAGCGCTTCCGCAGAAAATTCCGGGCGATGCCGAAAAGAAATCCGCCGACCGTCCCTCGTGCCGGATCGAATCGTTTCGCGTCGCGAATCAGCGCCATGAAAACCTCTTGGGTGACGTCTTCGGCAACGGCCGAGTTGCGGGTCATGTGCAAGGCGAAGCGATAGATCGACGGATGCCTGCGGCGATAGAGCAGCGTGAACGCTTCCTCATCGCCGACGATCATCCGGCCAATCAGGCCTTCATCGCTCAATTCGGTGGCCTTGATCATCTCGAATGTTTCGACGGCCCGCTCCGGCTCTCGTTACATATTCCGGGGGCAGGCCCTTTGGGTTCCAGAAACTTGGATGCCGCCACCGCGTCCGGCGCGGGTACACGAGTTCTTGACCGGCGCGCCCCCGTCCAATAACGTATGGGCCGGCCGCTTAACGCTTATAGCCGGCAACGGAGTCGCCGGCGGCCCGCGAACCCGTCAGGTATCCGGGCGCCCGAGGAGGAGCGATGCAAGAGTTCGACCCGCACGTTCTTGAAGAGAAGCCGATCCCGCCGCCGGCGGAGTTCAGCAAGCGTGCGCACGTTAAATCGCTCGAGGAATACCGCAAGCTGTACGATCGCGCCGAGCGCGATCCCGAAGGCTTCTGGGGCGAGCAGGCGAAAATGCTTGATTGGTTCTCCCCATTTTCGCAGGTTCTCGAATGGAAGCTGCCGCACGCAAAATGGTTCGTCGGCGGAAAGCTGAACGTCTCATACAACTGCCTCGACCGGCACGTCGCGAAGACGCCCAACAAGCCCGCGCTGTTCTGGGAAGCCGAGGACGGCAAGACCCTGCAACTCACCTACACCGAACTGCTCGAGCGCGTTAGCCGGTTCGCGAACGCGCTGCTCAAGCTCGGCGTCAAAACCGGCGATTGCGTGGCCATCTATCTGCCGATGATCCCCGAACTGCCCATCGCGATGCTGGCCTGCGCGCGGATCGGCGCCGTGCATTCGGTCGTCTTCGGCGGGTTCAGCGCGACGGCGCTCGCCGACCGCATTGCCGACGCAAAGTCGAAAATCCTCATCACCGCCGATGGCGGCTATCGCCGCGGGAAAGTCGTTCCCTTGAAGGATACCGCCGACGCCGCCCTCAAGAACTGCCCCACGATCGAAAAATCGATCGTCGTCCGCCGCACGGCCGAGAAGGTCGCCTGGCAGGAGGGGCGCGACCTCTGGTGGCACGATCTGGAGAAGGCAGCCTCGAAAGATTGTCCCGCCGCGCCTTTCGATTCCGAGCAACCGCTCTATATCCTCTACACCAGCGGAACCACAGGCAAACCCAAAGGTGTGCTCCACACCTCGGCCGGCTATTTGCTTCAGGCCATGTGGACCGCCAAGCTCGTCTTCGATCTGCGCGACGACGACGTCTACTGGTGCACCGCCGACATCGGCTGGGTCACCGGCCACAGCTACATCGTCTACGGCCCGCTCGCGAACGGCGCGAGCATCGTGATGTACGAGGGCGCGCCCGACCATCCGCGCAGGGATCGTTTCTGGGAAATCGTCGAGCGCTACAAGGTCACCATCTTCTACAGTTCGGCCACGGCCGTCCGCGCGTTCATGTCCTGGGGCGTCGACTGGCTCAGCAAGCACGATCTTTCAAGTCTGCGCGTCCTCGGTACGGTCGGCGAACCGATCAATCCCGCGGCGTGGAAGTGGTACTTCGAAGCCATCGGCCAGAATCGCTGCCCGATCGTCGATACCTGGTGGCAGACCGAAACCGGCGCGATGATGATTGCGCCGCTCCCCGGCGCCACGCCCACGAAGCCCGGCTCGGCGACCCTGCCTCTGCCCGGTGTGATCGCCAAGGTGGTGAACATGAAAAACGAGCCGGTCGCTCCCGGCGAGACCGGCTACCTGACCATCCAGAAGCCCTGGCCCTCGATGCTGCGCACCATCTTTGGCGACGACGAGCGCTACGCCCGCGAATATTGGCAAAAAATCCCCGGCGTCTATTTCGCCGGCGACGCCGCGCAGTGCGACAAGGACGGCTATATCTGGGTGCTCGGCCGCGTAGATGACGTCATCAAGGTCGCCGGGCATCGCCTCAGCTCGATGGAAATCGAAAGCGCGCTTGTCAGCCATACGTCCGTGGCCGAAGCGGCTGTCGTTGCCCGGCCGGACGAAATCAAGGGCGAGGCCATCGTCTGCTTCGTCACGCTGCGCTCGGGTCACTCGCCCTCCGGCGACCTCCGCGCGGCCCTGATGGAGCACGTCTCCGTCACGATCGGCAGCATCGCGCGCCCCGCCGATGTCCGCTTCTGCGACCTGCTCCCCAAGACGCGCAGCGGCAAAATCATGCGCCGCCTCCTCCGGGAACTCGCTCACAAGGGCGGCATTTCCGGCGACACGACGACACTCGAAGACATGGGCGTGATCGACCGGCTCGCCAAGGCTCAGGGCAAGGAAGAGGAGTGACTTCAAATACGGGGCAAGCGGTTTCCACTCCCTCGCGATGGAAAAACGGCGCCGCCAGTGGGTGCGGCGAGCGTTTCACACGGGGGGCGATTCGGCAATCCGCCGGGCCGGCCGAATCGAGACTGGCCGACGAATTCAGTTTGCAGAGCGTGATTGCTGACATTATACTTCGCCGGCTCGCGGCCATCGGCACGCCGCCGCGCGGGCGGCTCGGCAGGCATTCAGCTTGGGGGGGAACTTCGTGCGTTTCAAGCATCTACTGTATTCTTTTGCTGTTGGGGCCATACTGACTCCGCTCGTGACGCCGGTGGCCAGAGCTCAGAGCGCCGCCGATTGGCCAATGTACAACCGCGACCTGGCCTCCACGCGCTATTCTCCGCTCTCACAGATCAACCCCGATAACGTCGCGCGGCTGACCTTGGCGTGGTCCTATCCCATGCGGCCGGGCGGTGTGGGCCCATCGGCTGGCAGTTTCAATGAAGTGACACCGATCGTGGTCAACGACGTGATGTATCTGACGGCGGGAAACCGTGTCGAGGCCCTCGAACCCGAAACCGGCAAGGAAATCTGGCGCTACGAGCGGAAGACCGGCCTCGTCTCTTCCCGCGGCGTCGCCTATTGGCCCGGTGATGCGAGCGCTACTCCGCGCATCTTCTTCACCAGCGGCCACCAGATGGTCGCGCTGAACGCCAAAACGGGCGCTCCTGACCCCGGCTTCGGCACGAACGGCGAAATTACAATGGACGTTCCGTTCGCCGAAGTCCCGACCATCTATAAGAACACCATTCTCGTCGGGGCCAACGTCTACGGCCCGGGAGAAACGAATCTCCATCCGCAGGACGAGGTCTGGGCTGGAATTCCGGGTGACTCGCGAGCCTATGATGCCCGTACGGGCGAGAAGCTCTGGACATTCCACACGATCCCCTGGCCCGGCGAGACCGGCCACGATACCTGGCCCGCGGATGGCTGGAAAGGCCGCGGCGGTACGAACGTCTGGTCGATGACTATGACGGTCGATGAAAAGAACGGCATCGTGTATATGCCGATCGGAGGACCCGCCGCCAACTACTACGGCGGCGACCGCCCCGGCGACAACCTGTTCTCGAATACGCTGGTGGCCGTCGATGTGAACACGGGAAAGCTGAGGTGGTATTTCCAGACAGTCCACCACGAGCTTTGGGATTTCGACCTGCCGCCGGAACCCGCCCTTCTCGACATCATGCACAACGGCAAGAAAGTCCCGGCAGTCGTGCAGGTGGGCAAGAGCGGTTATATGTTCGTTCTCGACCGCCTCACCGGCAAGCCGATTTTCCCCATTGAAGAGCGCCCGGTTCCCAAGGGCGACGCCCCCGGTGAAGTGTATTCCCCTACGCAGCCGTTCCCCGTGAAGCCGCCGCCGCTGGCCCGTGTGTCGATCGGCCCTGAAGATATCGTCACGGCCGACGATACGACTGCTGACCACGCCAAGGCATGCCATGAACTATGGGAGAAGAGCAACTACGTCACGGAAGGTCCGTTCACGCCCTGGGTTGTTCGAACCGACCCGAAAGACACCAAGACCACCCTCATTTTCCCGGGAGCAACCGGCGGAGCGAATTGGGGCGGCACGGCGTCCGATCTCCAGCTGGGTTACGTCTTCGTGAACGTCCAGAATCAGGGCTCAAGCGGCTGGCTCGAGAAAAATCCAAGGTACAGTCCGGACACAGTGAACAAGGAAGTCGCCTACCACCGGGGCAGCGGGTCGGGCAGCCAGTACGGCTCGTTCAGCGCCCCGGCAAAAGACGCGAACGGCAAGGTTCTCGGCACGTGGCCGTGCCAAAAGCCGCCGTGGGAGAGCCTGGTTGCAGTGAACGTGAAGACAGGCGACATAGCGTGGAGTGTCCCGCTCGGGATCACCGAAGAGCTACCCGAATCGAAGCAGCACACCGGCAGGCCCGGGGCGTTTGCCGGCCCTATCGCGACGGCGGGAGGATTGGTCTTTATCGGCGCGACCAGCGACGACCGCTTCCGCGCCTTCGACTCGAAGACTGGCAAAGAACTCTGGTCTACGAAGCTCGAATACACCGCGAGCGCCGTGCCGATTACGTATCAGGGCAAGAACGGCAAGCAGTACGTCGCTATCGTGGCCGCAGGCGGGGGCTCCGGCAGCAACCAGGCGCTGCTCGTCTTCGCCCTACCCTGAGAGACCGGGGTTTCACCCATCGCGCAAGAATGATAGCGTTGCGAAATGCCAAAGCTGAGCGCGGGTCTGCTCATGTACCGGCGGCGAAACCGTGCTCTCGAAGTCTTCCTCGTCCATCCCGGCGGCCCGCTCTGGAAAAACAAAGACGAAAGCGCGTGGTCGATTCCCAAGGGTGAATACTCCGACGGTGAAGATCCCCTCGAAGCAGCCAACCGGGAATTCCGCGAGGAGACAGGATTCGAACCCGGATCTGAGCTGATTCCTCTCGGCGAAATTCGGCAGCCCAGCGGCAAGATCATCAGCGCGTGGGCCTTTGAAGGCGACTGCGATCCGGCTGGCCTGCACAGCAACACGTTTTCAATCGAATGGCCGCCCAAGTCCGGACAGACGCGCGAGTTCCCCGAGGTAGACCGCGCCGACTGGTTCCCCATCGAAGCAGCCAGAGCCAAGCTGCTGAAAGGCCAACTCGGCTTTCTCGACCACCTGATGTCGAGGCTTCGTGCACCGCACCACGAAAGTTGAAGGCATGCCGTCCCAAGCGCTACTTCCTGGCGCCCATCGTCCAGAAAAAGTCCACAGGCTTTACCACTTGCGCTCCGCCCCACAACATGCCACGGTTGAAAATGCTTGAAGTCGGCCTTTGCGGCCTTCAGGACGAAGGATGAACGTGAAGGTGGAACTCACAAAACGGGGATGGCTCCCGGCCCGGGCGGGCTGCGTCGCCCTTGGGGCCGGCGATCACCGCCGGGCGGAGTGAAATTCTAATCGCTACACTGTCGAGCAGATGCCGTCTTAACCTGCTGAAAACACGGCGCCAAGATTTTCCGAATCGCTACACTTGGGGTACCCAGAGTGAGCGCACTCTTGGCCTATTCTTCTCTCGCGTTTTCGCCCGAAGGCTGCATCATCCTGGCGGCCATCTTGGCAATGAAGCGCCGGGGAGCGATGCGCTCGGCCTGCACCATCAGCCGGTTCCCCGTGCCGGAGATCACACAGCTCTTGCCGTGCGCCAGCCCTTCGAGGCCCACGCGCGCCACTTTATCCGCCGTTTCCGCCACCCGGAACATGCGGTCGGGTTGCTTCGCCACTTGCTGGAACTCGGTGTTCGTCGAGCCGGGGCAGAGCGCGCAGACTCGCACCCCGAAAGGCCGCAACTCTTCGGCGATGCCCTCCGCGAAAAGCAAGTCGAACGCCTTCGTGGCCGCGTAGGCCGCGATGAACGGCACGGCCTGGAAAGCAGCCGTGGACGCCACGATGAGGATGTCGCCACGCCGCCGCGCGACCATCTCCGGCGCGTAGAGGCGGGTCAAATGTACGACGGCCGAGCAGTTCACCAGAATCATTTCGAGCAGGCGCGATTCCTCGGCCTCGTGCAGATAGCCGAACGCCCCGAACCCGGCGTTGTTTATCAGCAGCTCGACCTCGATGCCCTTCCCGGCTGTGAACGCGCGAATCTCCCGGGCGGCGCCGGGCTGGGCCAGGTCGCAGGCGAAGACCTCGGCGTTCACACCATGCTTCGAGGAGAGATCCGCCGCCAACTTTGCGAGCCGGTCGGTCCGCCGCGCCGTCAGAACGAGGTTCGCGCCGGCCGCAGCCAGTTGCTTAGCCAGTGCCCAGCCGATTCCAGCGCTGGCTCCTGTGACGAGGGCCCACTTCTTGGCCCAACGACTCTGCGAATTGGGGGACACGGGCGCCTCCTAGCAGCAAAAGGGCATGAGATCACAACTGGAGATGGTTCGAAAGAAGGAAAATCGAGCCCGCGGGAGGGCCGAGGACTGAAGTCAGGCAGCGCGGTTGGCCGGGGGAAAGACGGTATTGCGCAGACGCTGGCCTTCCCTCTTCAGCCGGTCGAGGATTCGCCGCGCCCAAACGAATTCGGCAGCCAGCACGCCCAGCGCGAGAAGAATCGTCAGCCACCCTGGCCCCGGCGTAGCGATCATGACGATTCCGATCGCCAGCAGGGTGAAGCCAAATACGATTCTGAGGATTCGCTTCGCCTGTTGGAGACTCTTGATGATCATCTCTATCCCCGGCTTCCTCTGCGGCTCGATCGCATTTCCTGTCTGCAATCGCGCCAACTACTCATCAGATGCGTGAGAAACGATACACGCTTCCAGAAATTTTCCATGCACGCACACTGCCAACTTCCTTCGCTGCTTGCCGAACGGATTTGCGTTGTCGATAATGAACTTCGCTTTTCACATCGCTCGAAAAAAAATGGGCGCATTCCAGATGTCGGAAATTTTTGCCCGGTGAGGATGAAAAAATGGAGATTCTGAGCGTGCGCATGGAAATTCCCGACGGCGCGAATCTGATTCTCGGGCAGTCGCACTTCATCAAGACAGCCGAGGATCTGTACGAAGCGGTCGTCAACACGGTGCCCGGTGCAAAATTCGCCGTCGCATTCAACGAAGCCTCCGGGCCATGCCTCATCCGAGTGGAGGCAAACGACGACGAGCTGCGCCGCGCGGCGATCGCAAATGCCCAATCAGCCGCCGCCGGCCACTTGTTCGTGCTCCTCATCCGCCAGGCGTATCCCATCAACCTGCTGAGCCGCGTCCGCGACTGCTTCGAGGTCTGTTCGATCTTCTGCGCGACCGCAAATCCGGTCGAGGTCATCCTCGCCCAGACCGAACAGGGACGCGGCGTCCTCGGGGTCGTGGACGGCAGTTCCCCCAAGGGCGTCGAAGGCCCCGAAGACGCGAAATACCGCCACGAGTTCGTCCGCAAGATCGGATACAAGCTGTGACCTCTGGCCGAATTCGCGATTTCTGATCCGTTCTGCCGAACGTCAAGTCCCTCTTCGGCCAAACCGGCTATGACTTGAGGCGAGGACGGGCACGGACGGGACTCGGGGGTCATCGAAATCGCCCCCGGGGGTCGCATTAGAACTGGTAGACGACGCCAACGGAGATCTTCGGGCTGTACTGATAGGCTCCGAAGTAGTGCGTTCCCACCATGTCGGCCTGCAAGCGATACCCGAGGCGTTTGTGGTGCGGCGAGGCATCGACTCCGCCGCCCGCTTCGTAGCCGAACGCGTCTTCACCACCAAATGGCGTCTGCGGGGAGAAGTGCGACGCGCCGGCCAGGCCGTGAACCCAGATCGCGAGCCCGCCGGGCATGGTCCATCGGAACCTCATGCCTCCCATTTCTGAAACGAGGCTCGTGCCGACTCCGCCTTGCGAGCCGAATGTGGCCGTGAGTTCGCCATCCACGGCAACCCAGTCCTTGGCGTAGTAGTCGACCGAGAAATTGAAGCCGTTTGTGTTCCCCGCAGCATTGGGGATCTCGTAGAAGCGGAGGAATGTATATCCCGCGTACGCTTGCCAGTGATAGCTCGGGAAGACTCCGTAGACGCCTTGCGGCGGATCGGGATCCGGTTCCGGCATCGGGGCGAGCGACAGCAGGGCCGCAGGCCCGGCAGCGGCAGATCCTGGGCTGGAGGACGCCAGCAGAACTGGGCTCGCTGCGTTGGGGTTGACCTGCGCGGAGACGCCGCAAGCAAAGATCAAAATCGCGCCGCAGATAACTGCAAGATGTTTCATGGCCGTTCCCCCAGGAGTCCTATAGCCCTTCCTGCTCCTTCATTAGAACTGGTGCGGTAATTGACTGTCTACCTATTTGGCGGGACTAGACGCGAGGGAATTACTGGCGCCAAGCGCAATGCTCTCTCATGTGTCGGGGCCAGCACACGGGCGGCTGGAAAATTCCAGAAAATGTTCGACCAAATGTCAGGATGACGTTCCTCGCCGGGCCGGCATTTGGGCCGAGCTTGCTATTGACCAAATTACGCAGCTTTTGTTACGATTCCGGTGCTGCTTAACCGGCAGCGCTTATCCAGAGTGGCTGAGGGGACAGGCCCTAGGAAGCCACAGCAACCTGGTTCTAGTGCCAAGGTGCTAATTCCTGCCCAGTGGGGAGAGATAAGATCCTCAACTGACCGGAACCCCGGTCGATTGAAGATTCAACTCCCAAACTGAAGTCCAAGAGGGCGCGGGTATCCGCTTTTCGGATCCCATGCTTTCTATACACTATGGCGCAGCGGCGCCTGCGCGGGCTTTATTGCATTCGCAAAGCCCCACGGGCGGCACAGGCCAAAAAGGGAGTGACACAATGAAGTTTTCCACCAAAGCGATCCACGCGGGCCAGCCGTCCGAACCGGAAACAGGCGCACTCGTCGCTCCGATCTTTCAGACTTCGACCTACGAGCAAGAAGCACCCGGCCAAGACAAGGGCTTCTCCTACTCGCGGACGAACAATCCCACGCGCCAGCGGCTTGAGGGCGTGCTCGCGGCGCTTGAGAACGTGGAGTACGCGGCGGCGTTCGCGTCGGGGCTGGCGGCAGAGAACGCCGTGCTACAGGCGTATCTTCGACCCGGCGACGAGGTGGTGCTTCCCCGCGATGTGTACGGCGGGACCTACCGGATTCTGAACAAGGTGTACCAGCCGATCGGCGTGGCCGTGAAGCAGATCGACACGGGCGATCTGGCGGCGGTCGAGAAGGCGATCACGGAAAAGACGCGTTTTCTCTGGATCGAATCGCCGACGAACCCGCGGCTGCTGATTACGGACATCAAGGCAGCTAGCAAGATCGCGCACGCGCAGGGGGTGCTGGTCGTGGTGGACAACACGTTCGCAACTCCCTGTTTCCAGCAGCCGTTCGAACTGGGCGCGGACATCGTGGTCCACAGCGTGACGAAATATCTCGCCGGGCACTCGGACACGGTCCAGGGCGCGGCGCTCGCCAAGGACGCCAAGGTCTTCGAGCCGATCAAGTTCCTGCAAAACGCCACGGGCGCGGTTCCGTCTCCGTTTGACTGTTGGCTGACGCTGCGAGGCCTAAAAACACTCGAGTTGAGAATGCAGCGGCACGAAGAAAACGCCCTCGCCATCGCCAACGCGCTGAACGGCCATCCGCTGGTCCGGCAGGTCTACTTCCCCGGTCTCGCCAGCCATCCGGGCCACGAAGTGGCGAAGCGGCAGATGACCGGCTTCGGCGGAATGGTCTCGATCGACCTGAATGGAACCGTCGAAGACGTGGCGGCGTTCGCGTCGTCGCGGCGCTACTTCACGCTGGGCGAGAGCCTGGGCGGAGTAAAGGCGCTGATCTGCCATCCGGCGACGATGACCCATGCGTCGATTCCTGCTGAGGCGCGCGCCGAACTGGGCCTTTCGGACACGCTCCTGCGTCTTTCGCCCGGATGCGAGAACTCGGAAGACCTTGTCGAGGATCTGCTCGAAGGGCTCGCCGAACTCGAACGCGCTCAGGCTACGCGCAAGCCGGTTGGGGCCTCGGCCCGGTAGTCTGACGGGAACCATATCTCAAGCAGAAACGGGCACGGCATCCCAAGAGGCCGTGACAGGCGCCGTGCCCCCGCAAGCTGAAGCACCTTCCTTCCACCAACCAAGAACTAAGAGGCCTGAGGGTTTTCTCCGGGCTGCGATAGAATGCCGCAGCTATTGGAGCCGAAGACTTTGACATCGCGCAAAGTTCTATGGGGAGTGCTGGGCGTGGCGTCGATTGCCGTCCGGCGCGTGATCCCAGCGATGCAGAAGGGCGACTGGAGCGGGGTCGTGGCGATGGCCTCGCGCGATTTGAACAAGGCCGAGCGCGCGGCGCAGGCGCTCGGGGTGCCCAAGGCGTACGGATCGTACGAAGAACTGCTGGCCGATCCGGCGATCGAGGCGATTTACAATCCGCTGCCGAACAATCTGCACGTGGAGTGGTCGATCCGGGCGGCGGAGGCAGGAAAGCACGTCCTCTGCGAGAAGCCGCTGAGCGTGAGCGTGAGGGAGGCTAAGCGCCTGCTTGAGGTGCGCGACCGCACCCGAGTGAGGATCGGCGAGGCGTTTATGGTGCGCACGCACCCGCGATGGCTGCGGGCGCGCGAACTGGTGCGGGCGAGCCGAATCGGCGAGTTGCGGTTAGTCTCGGGATCCTTCACCTACTTCAACCGGGACCCCAAGAACGTCCGCAACGTGCCCGAATACGGCGGCGGGGCGCTGCTCGACATCGGCTGCTACCCGGTGACGCTCTCGCGGTTCATCTCCGGCCAGGAACCGACGCGCGCGCTGGGACTGATCGAGCGGGACCCCGAAACGAAGACCGACCGGCTGACATCGGCGATCCTCGAATTCCCTTTTGGGCAGGCCACATTCACATGCAGCACGCAGATCGCATATCACCAGCGAATGGCTTTGCTGGGAACCACGGGGCGGATCGACATCGAGAGACCCGTCAACCCTCCCAACGACCAGCCGAGCCGGATACTGATCGACGACAATCCGAGCGATCCGACAGGAAGCGGCATCACCGCGGAAACGATTCCCACCTGCGACCAGTTCACGATTCAGGGCGACCTCTTCTCGCGGGCAATCCGCGGGGAGGGCGAAGTTCCCGTCCCTCTCGAAGATTCGATCCTCAACATGAGAGCGATCGAGGCGATTTTCCGTTCGGCTGAATCCGGCCGCTGGGAAACGCCCTAGGACTTATTCTTTTCTAACCTTCGAGTTCCGCGAGGGCCCGTCCCCAGGAGACCTCGAGTTTTCCCGACTCGGGGGCTTCGAACTTTGATATCTTTGAAAATCGAAACGAGGCCCCTTTGCCAACTGCGATTCGACACGACTGGACGCGCGACGAAATCAGGCGCATCTATCATCTTCCGCTTCCCGAACTGATTTTTCAGGCGCAGCTCGCCCATCGTGAATTCCACCGTCCGGAAGAAGTGCAGCTCTGCCGGCTGCTCTCGATCAAGACGGGCGGGTGTCCCGAGGATTGCGCCTACTGCTCGCAAAGCGCCCACTACGAGACCGGTGTCGTCCGCGAAGAGTTGATGAATCCTATTGCGGTCCGCGAAGCCGCCAAGCGCGCGAAGAACGAAGGCGCCACGCGCTTTTGCATGGGTGCGGCCTGGCGGCAAATTTCGGACGGCGAGAATTTCGAGCGTGTGCTCGATATGGTCCGTGCGGTCGCGGCGCTCGATATGGAAGTTTGCTGTACGCTGGGCATGCTGACCGAGCCACAGGCCAAGCGGCTGAAAGAAGCGGGGCTGACCGCGTACAACCACAATCTGGATACGTCGCCTGAGTTCTACGGGAACGTGATCACGACGCGCGTTTACGAAGACCGCCTGCAAACGATCGCGCACGTGCGCAAGGCGGGAATCACGGTGTGCTGCGGCGGTATCCTCGGCATGGGCGAAAGCGACGAAGACCGCGTTGGGCTGCTGTACGAACTCGCGCGACTGAACCCGCACCCGGAGAGCGTGCCGATCAACATGCTGGTGGCAAACGAGGGGACGCCGCTCGCGGACGCGGCGGAACTCGACCCGCTCGTGATGGTCCGAGCGATCGCGACGGCGCGGATTCTGATGCCGGCGTCCCGCGTGCGGCTTGCGGCGGGGCGGCGGCAGATGTCGCAAGAGGCGGTGACCTTGTGCTTCCTTGCCGGCGCGAATTCCATTTTCAGCGGCGAAAAGCTGCTGACGACTCCGAATCCCGCGGCGGACGCGGACCGACAACTTCTCGAAAATCTCGGCATGAGGGCGATGCAAGGTGCCTGAGAGGGGCGAGGACGCGGTCCTGAAACGCATCGAGCGGGAGCTCGATTCCCTGCGGGCGCAATCGCAGTTTCGCGTGCTCGAGGCGATCGACCGAACGAAAACTCCCATCAATCTCTGCTCGAATGACTACCTGGGGCTTTCGACGGATCCCCGACTCAAGCAGGCCGTCGCGGAAGCGGTCGCGAAGGCAGACGCAGTTGGATCGACGGGCCCCCGGTTGCTTTCGGGCAATTCCCGCGAGTGGGAGGAGATGGAGGCGGAGTTCGCGGGTTTTGCGGGCACCGAGGCCGCGCTTTATTTCAGCTCAGGGTACGCAGCGAACATCGGACTGCTGAGTTCCCTGCTGAAGCCGGGCGATGTGGTTTTTCCCGACGCGCTCAACCACGCGAGCCTGATCGACGGGATCCGGCTTTCGGGTGCGACGAAAGTGATCTACCCCCACGGCGACCTGCAGTTCCTCGAAAACGCGCTGCGCGATCACGCACGCGGCTCGGGCGCGCGCGTGATCGTTACCGAGACCGTGTTCAGCATGGAGGGCGATATCACGTCGATCGACGCCCTAATGGGTTTGGCGGGCGAATACAAGGCCGAATTGGTTATCGACGAGGCACACGCGACGGGAGTCTGGGGACCGCAGGGGCGCGGGATCGCCGCCGAATGGGGAGCCGAGCGCGATGTCCTCGCAGTCGTGCATACGTGCGGGAAGGCGCTGGCGAGCGCGGGGGCGTTCGTCTGCGGCAAGAGAACGTTGAGGGACTATCTCGTTAACAAGGCGCGCACATTCGTGTTCAGCACGGCGATGCCGCCTTATCTGGCGGGCCAGATCCGAACGGCGGTTGCCCTGTCGCGCGAAGCCGACAGTGAGAGGACGCACCTTCACGAGATTGCGTTCGCCTTGCGCGACGCGCTGGCCGCGGCTGGATTCAACTGCGGGACAAGCGCGACGCACATCGTGCCCGTAATCCTCGGAAGTAACGAAATGGCCCTGCACGTTGCGAGCGAGTTACAACGCGGCGGCTTCGCAGTGAAGGCCATTCGCCCGCCGACGGTGCCGGCCGGAACGGCGCGCATCCGAATCTCGCTGACCAGCAAGAACACCTTTGAGGACGTTCGCCGCCTCGTCGCCGCGATGGGAGCCGCGGCTAAATCCCCGCCGCAGGCGACGACGTCCGCCGGCGCGGTGCATGCCTAGCCGTTTCTTCATCACCGGCACGGACACGGGCGTAGGCAAGACCGTCGTTTCGGCCTTGCTTTGCGTTGCACTCGACGCAATCTACTGGAAGCCGATTCAGACGGGCAGCCGCGAGGGGATGGATCGCGACACGGTGATCCGCCTAGCGCAACTCCGGCCGACGCGGACCATCCCCGAGGCCTTTGAGTTTGCTCCGCCGGTTTCTCCGCATCTCGCCGCGCGACGAGCGGGAGTCCGAATCGATCTTCGAAAAATCCGGACGCCCGAGATTCCGGCCGACCAAAACCTCGTGGTGGAAGGCGCGGGCGGCGCGCTCGTTCCCATCAACGGCAAGCAGCTCATGACGGACCTGATGCGCCAACTCAAGCTGCCGGTTCTCGTCGTCGCCCGGACTTCGCTCGGAACGATCAATCACACGTTGCTGTCGCTCGCCGCGCTGCGCGCCGCGCGGCTGGACGTGCGGGGCGTGATCATGGTGGGCAAGCCGGACCGAGAGAATCGCAGGGCCATCGAGCACTACGGCGACGTTCGGGTAGCCGGCACGGTCCCGCGGTTGAAGAGAATCGATCCCGGGGCGCTGCAAGCGGTTTTCAACCGGCATTTCGATCACAAGGTTTTTCGGCCGTGAACGCGGGCTTGCAAATCTGGCATCCTTTCACTCAGGAGGCGCTCGATCCGCGGCCGATCCGAGTGGTACGAGCCGAAGGCACCTACTTGTACACGGAGGACGGCCGGCGGCTGATCGACGGGATTTCGTCCTGGTGGGTCAACCTGCACGGGCACGGGCATCCGGCCATCGTGTCCGCAATCGCCGAACAAGCGGCCAGGGTCGATCACGTGTTGCTCGCTGGTTTCACGCACGATCCGGTTGAAAAGCTGGGCGAATGCCTGCGGAAGATTTTGCCGCAACCCCTAGAACACATCTTTTTTTCCGATGACGGCTCGACGGCCATCGAAGTCGCGCTTAAGATGGCCGTGCAGTACTGGCTAAATGTCGGGCACCCGGAGAAGAAAGGAATCGTCGCGCTGGAGCACGCATATCACGGCGATACGGTGGGGGCGATGTCGGTGGGCGCTGCATCTGCGTTCACCGATCCCTTTCGAGATCTGCTCTTCTCCGTCCATCGCGTCCATTCCGCCTATTGTTATCGATGCCCCGTGGGGAAGACCCGCGCGACGTGCAGGATCGACTGCGTCGATCAATTGCAGCGGCTGCTCGAAGAGAAGCAAGACCAGATTGCGGCGATCATCGTGGAACCGCTGCTGCAAGGCGCGGGCGGCATGATCGTGTATCCCGTCGAGTTTTTACAGCGCGTCCGCCGCCTTTGCAGCGAGTACGACGTGCTGCTGATCGCGGACGAGGTTCTCACGGGTTTCGGACGCTGCGGGAAGATGTTTGCGTGCGAACTAGCGGGCGTGGTTCCCGACCTGATGTGCTTGTCGAAGGGATTGACGGGCGGCGTTCTTCCCATGGGCGCGACGGTTTGCACCGGGCAAATCCACGAGGCCTTCGTCGGTGCAGATCGCGCACGCACGTTTTACCACGGGCATTCGTACACCGGGAATCCGATCGCGGCGGCTGCCGCGGTAGCAAGCTGCCGAATTTTCGAACGCGAGCCCGTATTCGAACGTATCAGCCGGATCGCCGGAATTCACCGTGAACGGCTCGGCGCAATCAAGGACCATCCGGCCGTCGGCGACGTTCGATCGATCGGCACCGTTGCTGCAGTCGAACTGCGCGCGGATGACCCGGGGTATGCGTCAAAGCTGCGGCCGAAGCTCTACAAGTTCTTCCTCGATGCGGGCGTGCTGCTGCGGCCCCTGGGCAACATCGTCTATGTCTTGCCACCGTACTCGATCTCGCCCGATGATTTGCACTACGTTCACGACAAGATCGTGGAAACACTGGCTCTCTGCTAGTATGGGGGCCGTTTGCGGCGGCCCACCGGCCGCAACGAGGCTTTCATGACGAAAAGCGCAGCGCACGATTCCTCCGCGAAGCCACTCGTGGTCGGCATCGGGGGCAGCACGCGGGCGGCGTCTACAACCGAGCGCGCGCTGCTCGCGGCGCTGAAAGCTGCGGAAGAGGCCGGGGCGCGCACGCGATCTTTTGGCGGTCTCTTCCTATGCAAGCTTCCTACCTATTCACCTGAGAGTCAAAAACGCACGCCGGAAGAACGGGAATTCGTCGAAGCCGTGCGAGCCGCCGATGGCGTGATTGTGGCGAGCCCCGGCTACCACGGAGGCGTATCGGGGCTGGTGAAAAACGCGATCGACCTTCTCGAAGACCTTCGCGAAGACAAGAGAGCTTATCTCGACGGGCGCGCGGTCGGTTGCATCGTGACCGCGTTTGGCTGGCAGGCGTGCGGAAGCACGTTGATGGCGCTCCGGTCGATCATTCACGCCCTGCGCGGCTGGCCGACGCCGCTGGGTGCAGCGTTGAATACTGCCGGGCCGGTCTTCAATGCGGCGGGCGAATGCACGGATGAAAAGGCCGCCTCGCAGCTTGCCACGGTCGGGCGTCAGGTCGTCGAGTTCGCCGTGAATTTTCGCCGCTGAAGGATGGCGGAGTGGAAGTAAACGGAAATCGAGAGCCATGTTCTCTGAAGGAGAATCCCGACAGACATCCATTTCGGTGCACCCGGCCGGCGGGGGATTTGTCTACGTCGCGGCTGCGTTCGCAGCGCTGGGCGGTTTGCTCTTCGGATACGACACCGGCGTCATTTCCGGCGCCTTGATCTTTATCCGGAAGAGCTTTGAACTCTCGGTATTCCAGCAGGAATTCGTCGTCAGCGTGGTCCTCGTCGGCGCGTCCATCGGAGCGCTCAGCGGCGGACGCCTGGCCGATCGGTTCGGCCGGCGGATGATGTTGATCGTTACTTCTCTCATCTTCATCGCCGGTGCGATTCTGTGCGCAGCCGCGATGTCCGTCGCAGCGCTGGCGATCGGCCGCACGATCGTGGGACTTGGAATCGGTTTCGCCAGCTCGACGGTGCCGCTGTACATTTCCGAGGTCTCTCCAGCGGACGCGCGCGGGTGGCAGGTTTCCCTCTTTCAACTTGCGATTACGGTCGGCATTCTGGCGGCCTATCTGGTGGATTATGGTTTTGCGAAGACGGAGAACTGGAGATGGATGCTGGGGCTCGCAGTAGTGCCCGGCGTGCTGCTGGGATTGGGAATGCTTTTTCTTCCAGAGACCCCGCGCTGGCACGCCAATCGAGGGCACATTCCGTTGGCACGAAGCATTCTGGCGAAAATTCGCGGGACGGACAATGTGGATGCGGAGTTTCGGGAGATCCAAGCGACGCTGCAACAAGCAGAGGAGCGCGGCAAGATTTCTGATCTTCTTCTGCCAGAGGTGCGCCCGGCCTTGATTATCGGGATCGGGCTGGCCATTTTTCAGCAGGTTACCGGGATTAACACAGTCATCTACTACGCTCCGAGGATCATTCAGTCCGCAGGTATTTCTTCGGTTTCGGGCGCCATCCTCGCCACCGCTGGGATCGGCATGGTGAACGTAATCATGACCGTTGTCTCCATGTGGCTGATCGACCGTGTGGGACGGCGACCGCTGTTGTTGACCGGCATCGCGGGGATGATCGTCAGCCTGGGCGTTCTCGGTTACATCTTTCACCTGCCGGCGCGAAGCGGCCGTGTCGCCGAGATCTCCGTGATCACGTTGATGGCTTATGTAGCTTCGTTCGCGATCAGCCTCGGACCGATTTTTTGGCTGCTGATTTCGGAGATCTACCCGCTCCGGATTCGAGGAGGAGCGGAAGGCATCGCGGCCGGTGCAAATTGGGCCTCCAACTTTCTGGTGTCGCTGACGTTTCTCACCCTCCTGCAATCCCTCGGGCCAAGCCTGACATTTTGGCTGTATGGAGCGCTCGGGATCGGGGCTTGGATTTTTTCTTACACGCTCGTGCCTGAAACCAAGGGGCGGACGCTTGAAGAAATTGAGAGCTCTTGGCGCGTGGTGAAGCAGGGCCCGCCGTCCTGAAAGATCAGGCGCGGGATTAGGCGCGAGTCTTTCGCAAGTCAAGTCTGAGAGCTATTGCCATGACGCGAAAGAAAGGCGAGAATCGCGGCGGTTCAGCGGCGCTATGGGCAATACTCTGATGCAATTTATCCCCAAGGAAGGCGCACAGATCGTCTTGGTGCTCTTCCTTTCCTTTCTGATCGGTCTCGAGCGCGAAGAACAAAAGGTGATATCGGAGCAGTACCGATTTGGCGGAGTTCGCACGTTTCCGCTGCTGGGCCTGCTCGGCTATACACTCTGCCTGCTTTCGGAAGGGAATCTCCTGCTGCCTGCTATCGGCTTCGCTGTCGTCGGAGCGTTTCTCTGGCAATCCTACCGGCACAAACTTGAGGGAGTGGCCCTGGCCGGGATGACAACGGAGCTGTCAGGCCTGGTGACCTACGTGATCGGAGCGCTGGTTTCGCGCGAGCAGTATTGGATCGCGACCACACTTACGGTGCTCGGGCTGGCATTGCTTGAACTGAAGACGGCACTCGAGAGCCTCGCCAAGCGAGTGCCAAGCGATGAAATTCTGACGTTCGCGAAGTTTCTCCTGCTGACGGCAGTCATCCTTCCAATCGTGCCGAACCGGACGTTTGGCACGTTTGGCTTTAATCCTTTCAAAACATGGTTGGTGGTCGTCGCGGTAAGCGCCATTTCTTACGGTAGCTATCTCTTGCAGATGTGGACGCAAGGACGTGGCGGTGTTCTGCTTGCGGCTTTGCTGGGTGGAGCGTACTCTTCCACGCTCGCCACCGTGGTGCTCGCCAAACGAGCCCGCGAGCAGTCACGCCCGCATCTATACTCTGGCTCGATGCTTGCTGCCTCCGGTGTCATGTACTTGCGCCTGCTTGCGCTCCTGGGCATTTTCAATCGCCAATTGTTCTACCGGCTCGGATTGCCGTTCCTGCTGCTCGCCGCCGCCGCTCTTCTCAGTGGTTGGCTTTGGATGCGTATGCTGGATCACGGTGGTCCAAAAGCAGAGCAAACCTTGCAGCCGAAAAATCCGCTGGAGCTGGCCGCGGCGTTCCTGTTCGCAGGGCTGTTCGTAGGAATGCTGTTCATCACGCATCTCGCGCTGCTCTACTTAGGTCGTGCAGGGCTCTTCGCGCTGGCTGGAGTGATGGGAATCACCGATGTTGATCCTTTTATCTTGAGCCTCGCGGAGTCCGGCTCGGCGCTGACGCCCGTTACGCTCGCCGGAGGCGCGATCGTCATCGCCGCAGCGAGCAACAATTTGATTAAGGGCATTTATGCGTACGCTTTCGGAGATCGCCGTACCGGCACGCAGGGGCTCGCGCTTCTCACAGCGTTGGCGCTGCTCGGATTGTTGCCTCTGTTCCTGTAAACTGTCCTGACCGTCAACGCCACCGATCGCAAAGATAGATCGAGTCGATCCGTCGCGAGGGCTTGGACCATGTGATCGTCCTCAATGAAGCCGGTCCGCGACGTCTTCTGAAGTCCTACTTCGACTACTACGAGCGAGCGCGGACTCACCTGTAGCTGGGCAAGGACCCACCCGTCAGCCGACCGATCCAGTCTGCGGCGCTGGGTCGGGTCCTGGAAATCCCACAGGTTGGCGAACTCCATCATCGCTACGAACGCGTCGCCGCCTGAACAAGCACCGCTCTTCTTTGCGCACTCCTCGACTGGGACATGTCGTTCGCTCTGTTTTGTTGGTGTCGTTAAACGCAGTCACCGAACGGGCCCGCACCGAATCCATGAGATCGAGGCTGTCAGAGAAATTTCGCCGCTGACAAACGCATACGAACGAGGTTCTTGGTGCAGACAGGTATCGAATCTCCCCCACATTGCGGAGGCTCCCAAGAAGCTGAAGCGTATAGCGGCCCGGATCGAACCATTTTATCGATGTCACATGCGGAGCTTGATACCTGGTTACTCCATCGAGACCATCAACCGCTCAGACTTGGCCGGCGAGCGAGAGTGCGGCCTTTAGACAGTCTCTGTTGGTGGTACAATTCGACGGCTGCGGCCAAATCTGGGCGTGTTTTCTCGCGGCAGACTCGCGAACGTCCGACGCAAATCCAAGGAAGGTCCGAGGGTCGAGAATGCTTGAAGGGGCGTCCAGCAAACTGCCGACGAGAATCGCCGTCAAGTCTAAGGATTCTTCCGCCACACGTGTCGGAGCGGACATCTGCGTGGTCGGCTCGGGGATCTCCGGAGTTTCCGCTGCACTCGAAGCAGCTCGCCTCGGACGCAAGGTGCTTCTCGTCGATGGCCTGCCGAGCCTCGGCGGTCAGGCTGTCAACTCCATCATCGGCACGATCTGCGGCCTCTTCTCGAACGCGCCGTCCCGACGCCAACTGACCCACGGGATCGCGGACGACATCATCCGTGACCTCGGCGCGCAAGGGGCAGCCCACCTTATAAACGGTGCCATGACGACCACCGTTTATTACGATGAGGTCGCTCTCGGCCGGTGGGTCGAAACCCGGGTTCGAGCGGCCGGAGTCAAAGTGGTGCTCGGAGCCGTACTAAGGAATGCGAAGCTAGAGAATCGACGGATTACGGAACTTTCGCTCGCCACGCGCTACGGCGATCTCGCGATCACGGCAACCGGCTTCGTCGACGCGACCGGGGACGCGGCTCTGGCTTGGCTGGCCGGACTTCCCTGCCGGCAGCCCGATGTGCCGATCTACGGGACGCAGATCGTGGTGCTCGAAAATCTGAACGAAGAGCACAAGCCAACCCCGGACGACTACAGCCGGCGTCTTCGCGAGAAGGCGAGCGAGTATGGCCTGGTCCGGCAGGATGGGTTTGCGTTCTTCTTCCCGAAGCGGGGGACGGCGGTGATCAACATGACCCACGTCCAAACTCCGCTCGATCCGATCGAAGCCAGCGAAAAAGCGCTCGAAGGCAAGGAGCAGGCGGACCGAGTGGTCGGCTTTCTCAAGCAGGAATTTCCCGACGCCTTCGGCAAAGCTAGCGTGCGCGCCTATGGCCTGCCCGGAATTCGGCAGACCCGTTGGATCGTCGGACGCTACCAGTTGACTGCGGACGAGGTGCGGGCAGGTACGCACTTTAGCGATGCGATCGCCCGAACTGCGTGGCCAATCGAATTGCATGGCCAGCCGGAAGGCTACCTCTGGGAGCCTTTTGGGGCCGACCACGTTCATTACGTGCCGCTGGGCAGCCTCGTTCCTGCGGACGCGGACAATGTCGTCGCCGCCGGACGGTGCATCGACGGAGACGCGGCCGCGCTGTCGAGCGTTCGCGTGATGGGGCCCTGCATTGCGATGGGAGCGGCCGCGGCGCACGCGCTCGATCTGGCCGGCGGCGGCAGCGTGCATCAGATCGACACGGCTGCGCTACGGAAGCGGCTCGCCCGCAATCTCGAAGATTAGGACGCAGGTGTCGCAGGGCGTCAGGAATGAGCATCGACATGAAATCGAGCGAGACATGAGACTGACCAACTCCGAAAAAGCGATGCTGGACGGCAGCGAAGGCCGCGCGGTTCAGAAGGCCATGGAGCTTCTCGTTCGATACGGCGAAGCGCTCGGGGCCGAACGCCTCGTCGACACGAATAATGTGTGCGGTGCGGTGACCGCCCCCTCACCGTGGAAGCTCGAGATCGCGAAGAAACGAGGTGTTGAGTACGGACTCCACGCCGGCTTTTCCGAGATGAATCTCGATAGCGACGAGGTCATCAACGTGCCGCGGGTCAAGGTCTATACCTGCCAGCTCATTCAGCAGTTCGGCCCCGATACAGCCAGCCTCCACGACGGGTCGCGCGAGATGCTCGATCTGCAGAAGCAGGCCGACGGGTTTTTCGGTTCTCGCGGCATCCATATCATGGCCACCTGCACGCCATATCAGGTCGGCAATGTTCCCGTGAAGGGCGAGCATTGCGCCTGGATGGAATCTTCGGCAGTCGTCTACTGCAACTCGGTCCTGGGCGCACGCACCAATACTGAAGGCACCGAGAGCACCGGGGCCGCCAGCTTGACAGGCAAGATCCCCTACTGGGGCTATCATCTTCCGGAAAATAGGTTCGGCACACATCTCGTGGAAGTGGAAGTGCCGGTCGAGGACATGATGGATTGGGGTCTGATCGGCTATTACGTCGGGGAGATCGTTCAAAACGAGATCCCTGTCCTTCGCGGACAGATATCCCAACCGGAACTCATCAAGCTGAAGCATTTCGGGGCTGCTGCATCCTCGTCCGGCGGCGTCGAGATGTATCACATCCCGGGCGTCACGCCGGAAGCTCCGTCCGTGGAAGCTGCCTTCGGGCCTCGCCAGCCGGTCCAGACGCTGAGATACGGCAAGGAGGAGCGGCGCATCGCTTACGAGAATCTCAATTCCTCGGCAAAAGACCGTAAGGTCGATTTCGTGATGCTCGGCTGCCCGCACGATTCGATCGAACAGGTCTGGCAGGCCGCTCGGCAGCTCGAAGGAAAGCGGCTGCACCCGGGCACGGAACTCTGGATCCACACGCCGCGCGCGCTCCGGGAGCTCGCCGACCGCAGCGGCTATACGAAAATCATAGAAGAGGCGGGGGGGCACATTCTGAGCGACTCCTGCCCTGCGATCTCCCGGATGATGCCCAGGGGCACGCGAGTCGTCGCCACTGACTCGGCGAAGCAGGCCCACTACCTGCCCGCAATTACCGGCGTTCAAACGTGGTTCGGCTCGCTCAAGGACTGCATCGACGCGGCGCTAACGGGGACGTGGTCGGGAGGCCTGCCCTAAAATGATCGTCTTGCACGGAAGAAAGGTTGTCGGCGGCTCGACTCAGGGCGAGGCTCTCGTGACCAAGGAAACGATTTCCGGCTGGGGTGGAATCGATCCACAGACGGGCACGATCATCGAGCTGCGCCACGAACTCCGAGGGCAGAGCTTCAAGGACAAAATCCTGGTTTTCCCTGGAGCGAAAGGATCCTCCGGATGGTCCTCCTTCTTCCACAGGGCGCGCCTGGCAGGCGCAGCACCACGAGGCATGATCTTCAACAAGATGACCACCAAAATCGCGCTTGGCGCGGTCGTGACGCACTCGCCAGCGGTGACCGATCTGGACCAGGACCCGCTCAAAGTCATCGAAACCGGCGATTGGGTCGAAATTGATGCGGACCAGGGGATCGTGAAGGTCACCAAACGACAGGAACGGCCCGCGGGCTAATCGAATGGCCGATCGCCACACCACGGACATATCGGAAATCATCGAAAATCAGAAGGTCACGCTCTTCGTCATCGGACTGATCCTCGTCTGCGCGCTGGTGACGTTTTTCGATGGCTTCGACATGAATGTGATCTCGCTCGTGGCCCCGGAGGTGTCGGCGGCGCTGCACCTCAACAAATTGATGATGGGCAACGTGTTCAGTGCCGGCTTGGCCGGCACGATGGCGGGCGGGTTCCTGTTCGGTTATCTCGGAGATCGAATCGGGCGGCGTCCTTCGATTATTCTTGCGACGATATCCTTTGGCATTCTCACCCTCGGATTGGCTCTGGCCGGCAGCTATCGGGAACTCGTGGCTCTGCGCTTCCTCCAGGGCATCGGGATCGGCGGCCTGCTTCCGCTCGCCTGGGCCTTGAATATCGACTACGTGCCGCGTGGCTACCAGTCGACGGTGGTCACGCTGCTGATGCTCGGCTATACGCTCGGTGACAGCTTCGCTGGGCCACTCTCGATTTGGTTCACTTCCTACGGCTGGCGGTCGGTCTTCATCTTCGGCGGTTGTGCGGCACTGGTGGCCACCGTGCTTCTGATTTTCCTCCTGCCTGAATCGATCAAGTTTCTCGCGAACAAAAGCAAGCGTCCGGATCTGATTGCCAGATTCGCCCGGCGCCTCGCGCCCGGCCGGGTGATCGATGCGTCGGATCGATTCGTCGTCTCGGATGAACTGGGCCGAAGCGGGAAGGGTTTCCAGGTTTCGGCGCTCTTTCGAAACGAACTGCGCTGGATCACGCCGCTGCTGTGGACCGCCTACATCGCGAGTTCGATCGCGATCTTCTTGAGGGTCTCTTGGGGGCCGACTATTCTCCAAACGATCGGGTTCAGCCGGTCCACGGCCGCATACGCGACCTCGATCAGCTCGCTCGGCGGCGCGCTTGGCGGACTGCTGCTGATGCGCTTCACGGATACGCGCGGCGCGATCAGCATCGCCGTCTTTCCCGTGCTGACGGTGCCGTTGCTCCTCACGATGGGGCTAGCCAGAATCGGCGGAACGCCGTTTCTGGTGATGTATTTCTTCCTCACTATGCTCCTCGTGGGTGCGCATTTCGGCCTGCACAGCATTGCGGGGATTTTTTATCCGAGCGCGTTTCGTTCGAATGGCGCGGGCTGGGCCACATCGATTGCGAAGATCGGGTCGGTAATCGGACCGGTGATTGGGGGCGTGGTGCTGTCAACTCACTTGCCCGTGAGGATCTTGTTCGCGCTCTTGGCGGTTTGTCCCTTCGTGGTGGGCGTGGGCGTTTTCATACTCGGCCTGATCCAGCGGCGCTTGTTGCGGAGGGACGCGGCACAGGGCTGGGCCGAACCAGTCACATCGCTTGCGACGGAGATTAATCTGCCTGACTGATATGCTGCTGCATCAAGGATGCTGCGCGTGAAGCGTTAACACAAGGAATCGGATCGAATGGGCTCGTTGGATGTCAATGTTTCCGAGCTGATCGACAATACCCGACTCAACAGGTTTCACATCCGGGTCGTCGGGCTTTGCGCGTGCCTGCTTTTTTTTGAGGGCTTCGATCTGAACGCGATCAGCTATTCCGCACCGGCGCTGGCGAAGGCGTTGGCGATCTCGAAGCCCATGCTTGGCCCGGTCTTCTCGGCGGGACAGTTGGGGTTGATGCTTGGCGCACTGCTCTTCGGGATCGCGGGCGACCGCTGGGGGCGCAAGCGGGTCTTCGTCGTTTGCGGACTGGATTTCGGAGTTGCCACGCTAGCGACGGCCCTCTCTTCTTCTTATTCGATGGTGATAATTTGGCGTCTGATTGCGGGCCTTGGTTTGGGTGGCGCTGCGCCGATCGCGATCACCATTGCCTCGGACTACTGCCCGAAACGAGTCCGCGCAGCACTGACGATGATCATGTACTGCGGATATACGATTGGCGGGGTATTTGCGGGCGTCGTCAACGCCTACTTTCTGCGCTTTGGCTGGCGGAGCGTATTCTACGTCGGGGGCACGCTGCCGATTCTGCTGGCGCCCGTGCTGATCGTAGCCATGCCCGAGTCGCTCAACTACTTGATCTCGCGAGGGACACGCGGCGCTGAGATCGCCCGCATCATCGTAAAGCTGGTGCCCGGGACTCACTATCCTCCGGATAGCCGGTTCTTGATGGATCAGGCCTATGAGAAAAAGCTCCAAGTGCCGGAGCTGTTCCGGAGAGGCTATGCACACCGGACGAGCCTGCTGTGGATGAGCCTGTTCGTCAGCCTGATCACTCTCTTCTCGTTGACGAATTGGCTTCCGACCCTGCTCAACAGCATGAGCATCACGCCCAAACAAGTCGTTGGGATCACCGCCGCCGCGCAAGGGGCTGGGTTGCTCGGCTCCCTAGCCGCTGCGCGCTTGATCGTATCGTACCGTCCGTTTCGCGTAGCGACACTCGGATATAGTTGCGCCGCAGTGCTGCTCGTAGTCCTAGGGAAGTTCGGCTCGGGCTATGCCGCGTTTATGATGGTCTATTCTTGCCTCTACTTCTTCCTGATTGGGGATCAGAACATCGTCAACGCCATGTCAGGCCAGATCTATCCGCCAAGAATCCGCGCCACCGGCTCAGGCTGGGCCATTGGAATCGGACGCATCGGCGGGATCCTAGGACCGACCATCGCGGGAGCGCTGCTCGCCCTACACTGGACGCCAAGCCAGCTATTCATCTTAGCGGCGCTTCCGACTGTGGCGACCGCGAGCATCATTTTCATGCTGTCGAATGCCATGAAGGAGCTCCCCAGCTCGGACCAGCCCGATCGAACCGTGACGGAGCCAATTCCGGACTAACCAAGCCTTGCAACCGGCTTGCTTGTATTGCCAATGGGAGGACGATCATGAAGAAAGCGCTACGCAGCAATTTCCCGCCGGATTCTCCACGAGCGGCGGTACGTCGGGCACAGTGGCGAGCGCTCGGGCTCACCGAAGAGGACATGCTGAAGCCGAAGATTGCCGTGGTGAACAGCTCCTCCGAACTCGCGATCTGCTTCAGCCACCTGGACGGCGTTGCGAAAATCGTCAAAGATGCGATCCGCGCCGCGGGCGGTCTGCCGTTTGAGATTCGCACGGCGGCGCCGAGCGACTTCATCATCAGCGCCGGTCATGCCGGCGGATACATTCTTCCGAGCCGCGATCTGATCGTCAACGACATGGAAATCGCGGTCGAGGGCGCGCAGCTCGACGGAATGATCTGCCTGTCCTCCTGCGACAAGACGCCTCCTGCCCATTTGATGGCGGCAGGGCGCTTCAACGTCCCGACCATTCTCGTGATCTGCGGATACCAGCCGTGCGGCGAAGTGAAGGGCAAGCATGTGGACATTGAAGACGTGTTTTTGGGATCGATCCAAGCGTCTTTCGGAAAGCTCTCGCGCGAAGAACTGACTGCCATGAGCGAGAACGCCATACAGGGGCCGGGCGTGTGCCAGGGGATGGCGACCGCGAACTCCATGCACGTCGTGTGCGAGGCTCTGGGAATGAGCCTTCCCGGCAGCGCACCCGTCCTAGCGAACAGCCCTAAGATGAAGGAACTTGCGCGCCGGTCCGGCCAGCGCATCGTCGAACTGGTGCTCGAAGACATCAAGCCGCGGGATATTTTGACTCCCGGTGCATTTCACAACGCCGCAGCGGCAGTGCTCGCCGTGAGCGGCTCGATCAACTGCATCAAGCATCTGCAGGCGACAGCCGTCGAGGCCGGAGTCGACCTTGATGTATTCAAGCTTTTCAACGACCTCGGCGAGAAGATACCGGTCCTCAGCGCGGTTCGCCCGAACGGAGAGGATTCGATCGAGGCTTTCGAAGCTGCGGGCGGCGCCCAGGCACTCATGAAACAGCTCGCGCCGCTTCTCGATCTGAAAGCCTTGACCGTCACGGGGCGGACGGTCGGCGAAAACCTGTCCGACGCCGTTGTGCACAACCCCGAGGTGATCCGCCCGATCAACCGTCCGTTCTCGAGCAAGCCGCCGATCGTCATTCTCCGCGGCACCCTCGCACCCGAAAGCGCCATCGTAAAACTGGGTTTGCGAGGGCCGGACCGCAAGACTCGGTTTACGGGCCCTGCGATCGTCTACGAAGATGCCGGCGAAGCCATGCGCAGCATAGCCAATGGGGATGTCAAACCGGGGCACGTCCTCGTCGTCCGCGGCATGGGACTTAAGGGTGGGCCGGGAATGGCCGGACCTGCGTCGCAGGTCGTGTTCGCATTGGATTCTGCCGGTCTGCAAAACGAGGTTGCTTTCGTGAGTGACGGCCAGCTATCCGGGCTTTGCAACAAGGGATTGACCGTTGCCGAGGTGTCACCCGAGTCGGCAGTGGGAGGGCCGCTTTCGCTGGTCGTGAATGGTGATCGAATCACCATCGACCTCGACAAACACATCCTTGATATCGAAGTCCCCCAGGCAGAGCTTGTCGCGCGGCGGGCGCGTCTGGGCGAACCAAGGTTGCCCAAGGCCACGGGATATCTCGAGATCTATCAACGAACCGTGCAACCGATGTCCACTGGGGCCGTCCTTGTGCGCGACGAGCCGTGAACCAGGGCGTATGGTCAAGAAACTCGAACGACTTGCAATAGTGGAATTTAGCATCATCCGTTTGCTCCTGTGTCTCGCCAAAATCTCATCGTCGAAAATGGCGCGATTCGCCTTGTGCCTCGGATTGGTCTCCCAACATTCTGTTATGGTCCTCGCTCCTGCCCTCTCTACCGATCCGCACCGGAACGCAAGATTCCGGGCCGTCGTGGGTTGACGCATACAGAGGAAGATTGGGTGGACGAGGAAGCGACTTCACGCCGCGCCCCCGATGAGTAGCTGCGGCGCGATTGGGAATTGCCAGTGACCTCGTGGAACCGGAGAAATGAGCGACCTGTGGAATTTTTGCGGAGCACAGAGCGGTAGACCGAAACAGATTTCGGTGCCGAGCGAGACTGGAGAAGGAAAAGTGTTTGAGGAATGGGTGGGAGAAGCGTCAGTTTTCGGCTTTGAGATTTTGCCGCAGCCGTTGGAAAGGCTCCGCACTCAAAAACCTGGCTGGAGCATTGCATACTGACGGGGGTGGGTGTACGTTATCAGCATCAGTCCCCGGGACGTCAAAATGGAAATCCCGGCTTAAACATGGCGCAGAGGCAATTCCCAGGGCCCACAGGACAAGCAGAAGTGGCCGAGCGGAAGGCGTCCGTGTCTGGCGCCATATTCGGGCTGGTCTGAACTGCAATGAAGAGCGACGACAAAACAAGGCTGAACTGTACCCCATTGGGGCTCCCCAAGGCTCAGGGACTATACCGCCCGCAGCACGAGCACGACGGTTGCGGCATCGGATTCGTTGCCCGCATCGACGGCCAGAAGTCTCATGACATCGTGCTGAAGGGCATCCAAGTCCTGATCAACCTTACACATCGGGGCGCCTGTGGCTGCGATCCGGAAACAGGGGATGGCGCCGGCATTCTGATTCAGATTCCCCATTCCTTCTTCGCGCGGGAATGCGCGCGCCTTGGGTTTACGTTGCCGGCGCCGGGCGAATACGGGGTCGGAATGGTATTCCTCCCGGTCGATCCCCAGGAGCGGATGCTCTGCGCCGGCATCCTCGAGAGGATTGCGCGCGAACACGGGCTCACCGTGCTCGGGTGGCGCGACACTCCGATTGACGGAAACACGATCGGGCGCGTTGCGCGAAACACCCAACCCTACATCGAACAGATCTTCATCCGCCGACCTCCGGGGATGGACCAGGAAGCGCTGGAGCGCAAACTCTACGTGCTGCGCAAGCATGCCGAGGTTGCGGTCACGCAGACCGACCTGAAGGAAAAGGAGTTCTTCTACATTCCTTCTCTGTCGTCGCGGACGATCGTCTACAAGGGATTGTTGCTCGCTCCGCAGATCATGCATTTCTATAAAGAACTGTCGGATGCAGAGGTGACGAGCGCGCTGTGCCTCGTTCACCAGCGCTTCTCCACGAATACGTTCCCGAGCTGGCAACTGGCACATCCATACCGCTACGTGTGCCATAACGGAGAGATCAACACGCTGCGCGGGAATGTGAACTGGATGTACGCGCGGCAATCCGTGCTGGCGTCTCCTCTGTTCGGCGAGGACATGCAGAGACTACTTCCGATCATTGCACCGGGCGGCAGCGACTCGGCCAACCTCGACAACGCGGTGGAGCTACTTGTGATGGCGGGGCGCAGCATCCCGCACGTGATGTCGATGTTGATTCCCGAGGCGTGGGAGCACGACCCCACTATGCCGGAGGACGTCAAAGCATTTTACGAATACCATGCGTCGCTGATGGAGCCGTGGGACGGACCGGCTGCGGTCGCATTTACCGACGGACGGGTCATCGGCGCAAAGCTCGATCGGAACGGCCTGCGGCCGGGACGATACCTCGTGACTCATGACGGAATGGTCGTCATGGCCTCGGAAGCCGGCGTACTTCCAATCAAGCCCGAGGACGTGCGGATGAAGGGACGGCTTGCGCCGGGCCGCATGCTGCTGGTGGACACTGAACAAAAGCGGCTGATTTCAGACGACGAGATCAAGAAGCAACTGGCCTCGCGGCAGCCCTACGGCCAGTGGATGAAGGAAAACCAGATCACTCTCGATCATCTCCCGAGCCCCAGGCACGTCCAGTCCCTGGACCATGAAACGCTCCTGATGCGCCAGCGCGCGTTCGGTTACACAGATGAAGATCTGAAAACGATCCTGCACCCCTCCGCTCTAAAGGGCGAAGAGCCGCTGGGATCGATGGGGATTGACACGCCGCTCGCGTGTCTTTCGGACAAACCACAATTGCTGTTCAGTTATTTCAAACAGATGTTCGCCCAGGTGACGAACCCGGCTATCGATCCGATCCGTGAAGATCTCGTGATGTCGCTGAACAGCTACATCGGTTCCGAGGGAAACATCCTCGACGAGACACCAAAGAATTGCCATACGCTGAAGCTTCGCCATCCGATTATCTCCAACTGGAGACTGGAGAAGCTCCGCCGCCTCAGCTGGGGAGACTTCCTTGCGACGACGCTGCCGACGCTCTTTCGGATAGACCGAGGAGAAGAGGAACTCGAAACGGCAACCAATTCGCTGTGTCGCCGCGCTTCGCTGGCGATCAAGTCCGGCTACACGCTGTTGATTCTGTCCGATCGAGGCGTGGACGAAACGCACGCGCCCATTCCGAGCCTGCTCGCTCTCTCCGCGGTCCACAATCATTTGATCCGCGAGAAGACACGCAATCAGGTGGCTCTGATCGTCGAGTCCGGCGAGCCGCGCGAAGTGATGCACTTTGCACTGCTCCTAGGCTATGGCGCGAGCGCCGTGAATCCATATCTCGCCATTGAGACGCTCGAACATCTTTACATGGATAGTGCGTTCCCGGCGGAGTACACGTGGGACAAGGTTTTCAAGAGCTACATGAAGGCAACTGACAAGGGGCTTCTGAAGACTTTCTCGAAGATGGGCATCTCGACCCTGCAAAGTTACCAGGGTGCCCAGATTTTCGAGGCCATCGGACTGAACCGTTCGCTCGTGGAACGCTACTTTACGGGAACGGCTTCGCGGATCGAGGGCGTCAGCATCGAAGTGCTGGCGCGAGAGTCGATCCTGAAACACCAGTTCGCGATGCAGCCACCCAGCGACTCCGACACGGAACTGCGCGTCGGCGGCGAATATCAGTACCGCGTGCGGGGCGAGCGCCATCTTCTGAACCCTCTGACAATCAGCAAGCTCCAACATGCGGTGCAGCAGTCGAAGTTCGAGACCTTCCAGGAGTTCGCGCATATCGTGAATCAGCAGAACCGCGATTTCCTGATGTTGCGCGGCATGCTCGATCTGAAACCGGCCGGCCCGCCGATTCCGCTGAACGACGTCGAGCCTGCCTCTGAGATCGTGAAGAGATTCGCCACTGGCGCGATGTCGTTCGGCTCGATCAGCAAGGAAGCGCACGAGACGCTGGCGATCGCCATGAATCGCATTGGCGGAAAGTCCAACACAGGCGAGGGCGGCGAGGACGAGAAGCGATTCGTGCCCGATCCCAACGGGGACTTGCGCCGCAGTGCCATCAAGCAGGTTGCGTCGGCGCGCTTCGGCGTCACCACGAGCTACCTCGTCAATGCGGACGATTTGCAGATCAAGATCGCGCAGGGCGCCAAGCCCGGCGAAGGCGGCCAGTTGCCGGGCCACAAAGTGGACGAAGTCATCGCGCGCATCCGCCATTCGATTCCCGGGGTGGGACTGATCTCGCCACCTCCGCACCACGACATCTATTCCATTGAGGATCTGGCGCAGCTCATCCACGATCTCAAGAACGCCAATCCGCGGGCGCGGATTTCAGTGAAGCTGGTTGCTGAGGTGGGAGTGGGAACGGTCGCGGCCGGTGTGGCGAAGGCTCACGCGGACGTCATCTTGATCAGCGGCTACGACGGCGGGACCGGGGCTTCGCCCATTAGCTCCATTCGCCACGCGGGCGTTCCGTGGGAACTCGGGCTTTCCGAGACGCAGCAGGTGCTGGTGCTCAACGATCTCCGCAGCCGTGTCCGGCTCCAGGTCGATGGCAAACTCCAGACTGGACGCGACGTAGCCATCGCAGCCCTGCTCGGGGCCGAGGAGTTCGGGTTTTCGACCGCACCGCTGGTTTCAATGGGCTGCATCATGATGCGAAAGTGCCACCTGAACACTTGCCCAGTGGGCGTGGCGACGCAAGACCCGGAACTCCGCAAGAAGTTCCGCGGTCAACCCGAGGATGTGATCAATTTCTTTTTCTTCGTGGCGGAAGATTTGCGGAGAATCATGGCCGAGCTCGGATTCAGGACCGTGAGCGAAATGGTCGGCCGCGTCGATTGTCTGACTCAGCGCCAGGACGTGACGCACTGGAAAGCCAAGGGAATCGACCTGTCCTCGATTCTTTACGATCCTCCGATGCCAAGTCATGTGGGGCGCCGCTCAATGCAGGCGCAGGACCATGGCCTCGACAAGGCGCTCGATTGCAAGCTGATCGAAATGGCGCATGAGGCCATCGAGAACGGCTCGCGGGTCTCACTCAGCATGACCATACGCAACATTCACCGCACCGTGGGGACGATGCTCAGCGGAGAAGTCGCCCGGAAATATGGTTCCTCCGGCCTGCCGCACGACACGATTCGGGTGGACTTCACGGGCTGCGCCGGGCAGAGCTTCGGCGCATTTCTGGCCAAAGGGATCACGCTGACACTGGAAGGTGAGGGGAACGACTACGTCGGCAAGGGGCTCTCCGGAGGCAAGCTGATTATCCGCCACCCGCGGAAGTCGGAGTTCGTACCGGAAGAAAACATCCTGATCGGCAATGTTTGTCTCTACGGAGCCACGAGCGGCGAAGCCTACTTTGGCGGCATGGCAGGCGAACGATTCGCCGTGCGCAATTCGGGCGCCACGGCCGTGGTGGAAGGCGTGGGCGATCATGGTTGCGAATACATGACGAACGGGCTGATCGTCGTGCTCGGGCGGGCCGGCCGAAACTTCGCGGCCGGCATGACGGGGGGCATCGCCTACGTGCTGGACCGAGCGGGCGACTTCGGGACGGTTCGCTGCAACCGTACGGAAGTAGATCTGGAGCCGGTCACGGACCCGAAAGACATCGAAACCCTATACGAGTTGATCGTGCGCCACAGTGAGAATACGGATAGCCCGCAGGCAAAGTGGATCCTTGAGAATTGGGAAACCACGCTTCCGAAATTCGTGAAGGTATTCCCGCATGAATACAAGCGCGTTCTCGGCATCCCGCGAGTCTCAGCGGGCGTCATCGCAGCGTACGACCCGAAACAAGTGCGCGGGCAGGCGAGCGGTGGGTAAGGTCACGGGCTTCAAAGAATACACGCGCGAGGTGCCAGAGCGCCGCCCCGTCGAGGTGCGCGTCAACGACTACTTCGAGGTTTACCAGCCGTTCCCCGAAGAGAAAGTGCGCACGCAAGCGGCGCGCTGCATGGATTGCGGCATTCCGTTCTGCCACACCGGCTGCCCGGTGAATAACATCATTCCCGACTGGAACGATCTGGTCTATCACGCCGATTGGAAGGAAGCGATTCGGGTGCTTCATTCCACGAATAACTTCCCCGAATTCACAGGACGCATTTGTCCGGCTCCTTGCGAAGCGGCCTGCGTGCTCGGCATCAACGAGCCGCCCGTCACGATCAAGGTGATCGAAAAGATGATCGTGGAGAGGGCGTGGAAGGAAGGATGGATCAAGCCCGAACCGCCCGCGGTGCGCACGGGCAAGCGCGTTGCTGTCGTGGGGTCGGGGCCGGCAGGTCTTGCAGCTGCACAGCAGTTGAATCGCGCAGGCCACCTGGTGACATTGTTTGAAAAGGCAGACCGCATCGGCGGGTTGCTGCGCTACGGTATTCCCGACTTCAAGATGGAAAAGAGCGTCCTCGACCGGCGGATCGAGCAGATGACCGCAGAGGGCGTTCGGTTCGAGACGCGAGCCCATGTGGGCCACGGCATCCCCGCCGCGGATCTTCACAAGGAATTCGACGCGATTCTATTGGCCGGGGGCGCCGAGAATCCTCGGGATTTGAAACTGCCCGGGCGCGATCTGAAGGGCATCCATTTCGCCATGGAGTTTCTGCCGCAGCAGAACAAGCGCAATGCGGGCGACGACGTCTCGGATCAAATCCTGGCGACGGACAAGAACGTGGTGATCATCGGCGGAGGCGACAC
The DNA here is from genome assembly GCA_049523255.1 of Candidatus Acidiferrales bacterium. GTDB lineage: Bacteria > Acidobacteriota > Terriglobia > Acidiferrales > UBA7541 > Palsa-295. The sequence goes on from JBEKNB010000005.1 coordinate 174,674, forward strand.
CGGCGCGGACTGCCTGGGGACCTGCCACCGGCAAAAAGCGAAGTCAGTGCTTCAATTTGAAATCATGCCGATGCCTCCCCAGGACCGGGCCCCGAGCACACCCTGGCCTTTGTGGCCGCTGCAACTGCGAAGCGAGAGTTCGCATGAAGAGGGCGGCCTGCGAGATTGGGCCGTCGCGACGACGAGCTTCACCGGCAAGAACGGCCACGTGAGAAAGCTGCACGCGATCCGCGTGGGTCCGCCCCCGCAGTTTGAGGTTATGCCCGGCACGGAGTTCGCGGTGGACGCGGATCTCGTCCTGCTCGCGCTCGGCTTCACCGGACCGGTGAAACACGGAATGATCGATCAACTCGGTCTGGAACTGGACGCTCGCGGCAATGTGGCCACGCAGGGTTACGCGGCATCAGTGCCGGGAGTTTTCGCGGCAGGCGACATGAGGCGCGGCCAATCTCTGGTGGTGTGGGCGATTTCCGAAGGCCGCAGCGCCGCGAAAGCGATCGACGAGTACCTCATGACGAGGACCCGTCTACAATAGTTTAGTTTTCCGCTCCGTAACCGAGCTCAGCGCACCCACAGGGATTCAAGGTTTAACTACTTCGCGCAGGAAAGCGAGGATCGGCGTCAAGTCCGCATCGCCATAAAACCCTGTACTCCGTCTACGCCGCTCGGTCGTAGCAGTGGCGCAGACCGCCAAGTCGCGCCGCTGAATTGGGAGAACAGGAAAAAAGGCTTCTTCGGCGGTCTTAAACCAGCACTGGGTCAAGGAAGGTTGGTTGACCCTGAAGTACACGGGCCATGTAGCCGCCGAGAGGTTTCACCAGCACCGCAACGACGGGTAAAAAGAATGCGTACTGCAAGAGGTTAGGACCGCTCACAGCCGCCCTCGGAAGCCGATATTACATCGGTTCAACATTAGCTTTCACAAGAGTGTTCTGCGCAAACACCGTCCGCAAAAGCGGAACTCGCACCGATAATCCGCACAAGGGCGATCTTGCGATGGCATCTCGTCGAGCGCCAAGATCAGTGATGCCAGGTGCTCGACGAGTTGAGCAGCATGACGAAGACGAATAGCGCTAAGAGTCCGAACAGTCCCAGAATCCCACTGATCAGTATCTCTCGTCGCATGACCGCTTCAGTCCTCGTCTGCTGCCCCTTACCCGCGTGGAGAGATGCCCTCGTGGACTGAAGAGCCCGCTTTACGCGAAGTAAATCAACAGTGGACAGCTTCGAGTGCCCATGGTGTCTTTTCCCCGCGTTCGCGGATTCACGATGAAAGTGTACGAGCACATAGATCAGGAAGGCGCAGGCCACAACGCTCAACACGCTGAAAGTGATTGCTACCATGTGAGCCCTCCTCCCATGAATGCCCCAGTCCAACGAGTTCACGGTTGCGTATCACAAGGAATCTACGGGATTAGGCATCAAGAAGGCATAAGACATCCGTAAGGTCTTTGTTGGTCACGCTCACCGCTAAGCTGCGTATTTTGTGTAAGAACGCGGATTCCAGCCGGAGTAGTCGACGCACGCGGCTAACTGAACCCACTGACCGGGGATCAGAACCGATTGGGGAAGGCGACCTAAGAGAGAAGCGGATCACGATTACTATTGCTCAAGAATTTCCTGAAGAAAAATATGGTTTTCGACCAGCCCCAAACACACGTACTGTTGGCGAGTTGTTGGCGCATATTTCACTGGCGCACAACTTTCAGTACCAAATTCATGGCCAGGAGCGCCGATCTTCGCTTGAGGGATTTAACTTCCCGTCGTTGATGCAGCGCTTGGTCGCGGAAGAGAAGGCGCAACGGAGTAAGGATCAGATAATTGAGATGCTCCGCAACTCTGGCGAGAAAAGGGCTGGTTGGCTCGACGGACTTACGGATAGTTTCCTGGGCGAGAGGGTTGCCCGTGCAGGCATCTCAGGAACCACGAAAGATGTGGAGAACACTGCCCTGTAGCTGCTATATCCGGAGCAACTTCGATGCCGCCAAACATGCACGAATGAGGCTTTTGGCACGGACAGGCACGAAGCGTGCCCCATCTGCCTTGCCATCGGGCAGTTTGTGTGACATATCCGTTTTTTCTATTGGAGCATATATAGTCTTTATGATTCACTTATGGCTTAGCCGCACTGGCAACTGTGCTTTGGTCGTACATGCGGCTGAGGTCAAACACCATGACTCAAATCACGCGATCGGTCGTCGATGGCCCTGGTTTTGAAGCTTCCCCAGTCGGAACGGTGACAAAGGAAGAGATTTGCTCCCGCATTGAAGAAATTGGCGTCGTTCCTGCCGTTCGCGTGACCTCAGCGGAAGATGCCCTGTTTGTGGCCGAAGCGCTCGCCCAAGGTGGCGTCGCCGTCCTCGAAATTGCCATGAATGTGCCCGGAGCGATCAAGGTGCTTTCCCATGTCGTGAAGCGCGCCCCAAAAAAGATGATGGTAGGTGGCGGAAGCATCACGAACGTGGCCACAGCTCAGGAATGTTTGCGCGCAGGCGCGAAATTTCTCACGAGCGACGGGCTGGTTCTGCCGGTTGTGGAATTTTCCGCCAAGGAAAACGTCGTCGTTTTCCCCGGGGCATTTACGCCGACCGAGATCATTGCAGCGTGGAACGCCGGTTCGGATTTCGTGAAGGTGGTTCCGTGCGATGCAGCCGGTGGAGATAGCTACATTCGATCTTTGAAAACTGCTTTACCCGATGTTCCTCTCATCGCTGCCGGAGGCGTGACCCAGCTAACGGCTTTCAACCTCGTGTCGGCAGGCGCCACTGCGCTCGGTGTGGGCAGGGATCTCATTCCGGCGGAGGCTGTCCGGTTGCGCCAAGCCGGGCGCATTCAGGAATTGGCTCGGCGCTTCCTCAATTTTGTGGATAGTGGCCGTATCCAGGCGGCAGGGAAGAGCTATAGCGCCGCTGAACGGGGTTTCGTGCCGCGCCCAGCCTAGAGGCGGCCTCGTCGCGGCGAGTGGCGGAGTCATTCGCCAAACGCCACGAGACGTCAGGTTTCATTGACTTCGCTAGGAGCCGAGCACCATTGAGCCGATGCCGTTATCCCACGGGGATTCTCCTTATTTTCATCATTGGCATGTTTCCCATGGGTGCGCGTGCTCGCGGTCACAATAGTACATCCTACGACGGCGCGGTTGATTTCGGCGCCCAATTACTCCACTTGGACGACGGGTGCCTTGCCCTTGATGGCACGGTAACGTCCGGGAATTTTTTCGACGATCTGAAACGAACGGAGATCAACCATCGGTTCGAGTTTAAGAAACGCGGCAGGGTTGTGACGTACTATCCCGAATCATTGACGACCTCAATTCGCATTGCAGGCGGCCAATGCGCTGTCGCGTTGTCAAATCGGCCTTCCTCTATTTTCCGAGGCGATTCGTATTCATTGAAATTCCAGATGGAATGGAAGGAGGGAATGCAGCTCAGACCGGCTGCACTGTCTCCTGCTGGTGCTCACTGCGTTGGGTCTTCGAGTATCGTCATCCCCAGTCAGGATGTCACCATCCCTTTGATTACGTGTCAAATGACGGTGGACAGCAAGGGTGTCCCGCTGGTCGATCACCTCATCGTGTCGATTTTTGCAGCCGATGGGGCACGTTTAACCCGGCTATCCGCCGGTCCATAACAACAACTGGGCTTTGTAAGGGCACAACATGCTGCGCCCGGCGCAGATTCTCTTGTGGAGTGCGGAAGAGGGTTGAACCCACGTGTAGCCCCTAAACTGCTTTGTGGCGCATGCTGTTTCTCAGCCACGTCGTTCGCAAAGAGACAGCCTCTCGTGGGGATCAGCGAAGCCCTTCGCCACCCGCCACGAGAGGCCCCCGGCGTTTACCACGCCCACCGTGCCAAAGTTGAGGTTGAACCGCCTGCTTTGCCAAGTACTACTTTTCCTTGTGCACGGTCTCCACGGTCGCGACCGCGAGCTCTGTGCCATTCAGATCCCCGGTAACTGTGACCGTGTCGCCGGCTGCTTTCGTCAGCTCCTTATCGGCGCCGGACAGCCGATAGTGGCTGTTGCCGACTACGAGCACGTAAGCAGCTCCTTGGCTAACCCACCACTGAGTGCAGGAAAGCCGCGTCTGAGCCTTGCACGCATTCGGTAAAAGACACGTCGTGCAGCTTACGTATCCAGTCAGAGTGACGTGTTGCGACACCGGCTGGGCGCTGGTGCCGCCAGCGAACATCGAGCACAACACGAGAACGCCGGCTACAACTACAGCTTGATACATCGCCTTCCTAATCATGGTCTCTCCTCGGGACTCTTGTTGTTTCCCACAGCACGTGTCGCCCGAAACTGGAAGCTCGATCCGCGCGACCGTCGGGTTGTGTGAGTCTCCTCAGGGAGAGAATAAGAAACGCAGATACGAACTGCGTAAGTTGTTGCTAAGCACTGTATAAATTGCAGATAAGAGATTCATTCTGGTGTTCTGGATCGATCCAATCCATAAGTTTAATGAGTTTGACGCGCCGTCCAGATCTTTGTAACCTGACAGAGTGATTGTTCAATAGCTGGGCTGGCCAAGAAGCCCGGCGGGCGGTGATGCTGTGTCGTCCAAATCGGTGACCCCTAACGCGGCCGCGTCTTTCGAGTTTCGTCGGCCGCCTTTTTCCGGCCATTCCCACAGTCATCCCGCAGGAACCAGTCTTTCGGACGAGGACGATTCTTGGACGTCCAAGCGCATCGCCAGGGCCATTGGCTCCCCCGTGGTGGGTGTCGCGGTCGTTCTTCTGATCACGGCGATCTATCGACACGAAACGCTAGCTAACGAGACGACGGTCGGTTTTACTTTCCTGCTTGCAATTCTCATTGCGTCTACCGTTGGCGGGCTCGGAACTGCGGTTGTCATGTCCGTGGCAGCCACATTGGCTTTCGACTACTTTTTTATCCCCCCAGTTAACACTTGGAATATCACGGACTATCGAGATTGGGTGGCGCTATCCGCCTTCCTAATCACATCGGTGGTGGGAAGCACGCTTTCGGCGTGGGCGCGCCGCGAAGCGCGAAAAGCTCACCGCCAGCGGCGGGAAGCCGAGCAGTTGTACAACCTGAGCCAACGACTCCTGAGCGCCGGCAACTCGCTGGCGCTGTGCGATGCGATCCCGGCGGATATTGTGGATGCCTTTGGCGCAAGAGCTGCGGCTCTGTTTCTTGCCGAAGGACAGACAATCTTCTATTCGCCCGGCGGTTCGCACCAGATTGATGCCGGACAGCTGAAGGCCAGCCTCAGTTACAGGGACGTTCAGGTCGAAGCCGACAAAGGCCTCTGCTTCGTGCCGCTGCGAATGGGAATCAACGTGATGGGAAGCATCGGCATCGCAGAAACGGGGCTTTCCGAGGCGACGCTGGAGAGTCTGGGATCGCTGGTGACGATTGCGATCGAGCGCGCACGCGCGATTGAACAGGTGGGAAAGATCGAGGCGTTGCGAGAGAACGAACGGCTGAAATCAGCTCTGCTGGACGCGATCACGCACGAGTTTAGGACGCCGCTCACCGCGATGAAGATATCCGTGACCGGCATGCTTTCGGACCTAAACTTCGACCGAGAGCAATGCAGAGATCTCCTAGCTATGATCGATGAAGGATGCGATCGAATCGATCACCTGGTTGATGAAGTATCCGAGATGTCGCGACTTGAATCTGGCCAAATCCAGCTCGATTTCCAGCGCCATTCCGTGGGTGAGCTGATCGAGACGGCCTTGACTGACTGCAAAAGCATCCTGGGCGCCCGGCCTGTTGAGCGTGGGATAGCCAATGAAGAGGTGACAGTCAGAGCCGATCTATTCTGGGCGACTAAGGTGCTCGTTCATCTGATCAGCAATGCGAACCTATACTCCTCTCCGGGAGAACCCATCACGCTCCGCACGGAGACAAAGCACGGGCTTGTCTTCTTCAGCGTCGCGGACCGGGGGCCGGGAATCGACCAGACTGAGGTGGGGCGCATTTTCGAAAAGTTCTACCGCGGCAAGGAGCACCGGTTCCGCATCCAGGGCACGGGCATGGGCTTACCTATAGCAAAGGCGATTGTCGAGGCGCACGCCGGGACCATCGGTGTTACGAGCAAGGTGGGAGAAGGCTCCGTTTTCTACTTCAGTCTGCCGATAGACCGGTCGTTAGAAGTTGGCGAGTGATTCCAGCGGCTGCGCCGCCTCGTGTGCGAGTAACTCCGACAGATCGGAAGCAAGCTCGTGGGAACTCGCGTAGCGATTGGCCCGGTCGCGTGCGAGAGCACGATGCACAATGACTTGTAGCCGGGGCGAGATGTCGGGATTGATTTCGCAAGCGGGCGGGGGATCAACCAACACCCGTAGGTTCATAGCAGTGACTGGATCTAGGCCCGAGAACGGCACTTCTCCCGTCAACATTTCAAACAACACGATGCCGAGGGAATACACGTCGCTGCGGGCGTCGCCACGCTTCCCTTTTATCTGTTCCGGCGACAGATAACCCGGTGTTCCCATCGCCTCCTTAGGCCGCGCTCGCTTCCACAGATTCACTTTTGTTTTGCGAGCGATACCAAAGTCGATGAGCTTGATGTTGTCCTCCGCGTCGAGCATTAGGTTGTCCGGCTTGAGATCACCATGCACGATTCCGTGGCTGTGAACGTGTTCGAGCGCGTCACAGATCGCGAGAGTGATTCGGATGGTACGCTCAATGGGCAGCTTCCCTTCCTGGTCAATGATTTCCCGGAGCAGTCGCCCCTCGACCCACTCCATGACTGCGTAGCGACCGCTGGCGCCGTCACTGGGCAGCATTTTCACGAGTCCGGGGTGGTCGAATTTTCTGCCGATCTCAGCTTCATGGTGGAAACGCTCGAGAGCGAGGCGATCGCCTACTTTCTCCGAATGAGGAACCTTGATGGCAACGGGACGCCCCGTCTTCGTATCCGTGGCACGGAAGATTGACGCCATGCCGCCAGTCGCCACGAGATCTTCAAGTTGGTAGTGATCGAGCAGGTCCCCGGAACGGATCGAAGTTGTTAAGAGCAGGCTCATGCGACCCAGTGATACTAGGCCGATGCACGTACGAGATCCGTGAAAGAGTCATAAGCTTCCCATAAGAAAGGCATTCAGGCTGCGAGTCGGTCAATGTGTGGATGCATTCTGCTTGATTACGCCACCGCAATCAAATTTTGGAGTATCGACATTGCCCCAGTCCTAGATGAAAGCATACATCTGTAGTGCTCCCCGCTAAAACCGGACACCTCAGTTAGGTAAGATCAGGGCCTCCAAACAGGAGGCAACATGGGCAGGAAACCACGCGTAGATCGGACCCCCGAAGAGAAGTGGCAGATCG
>JBEKNB010000006.1:0-140081 GCA_049523255.1 Candidatus Acidiferrales bacterium
GAGAAGCTTTGGGAACGAGTTCATCAGTGCAGTTAGCGATGGAATGAGACCTGAACTGGTGATGATCTCGACGTCGCTGAAGACCGCACCTACCTCCGGATGCCGCGCGAGGAATCCCACCTGCCGTTCCAGATTGTCCGCCTTCCAGCGATCGTCCGAATCGAGAAAACCTAGAATCTCACCTTTTGCTTGCGATATTGCCGTGTTGCAAGCTGCGCTGTATCCGCGATTCTGCTCGTGTCGGACGTAGCGTATCTTTTCGCTTTGCAGTCCCTCGATCACCTCGCGAGTGTTGTCCGTCGATCCGTCGTCGACCACGACAATTTCAAAATCGCCGTAGGTTACTCTCCAGCGCCTGGCAAATGATGTACGCGCGATTGTAAGTCGGAATGAGTATCGAAACCTTCATAGTGGCACTCGGTGTTGTCTGGCGTGGTCGCGGCAGCGAAGTCTTTCTAAATCTATGCTGGCGTTTTGGCTAGGGTCTCGGCTCCGAGAGTCTTTCGGACCAGCCCAGTGACCTTAGTCCGCAACTGCACATCAAGCAGGAATAGAATCGCGAGGCCGGTCGCTCCGCCGACCACGACGTCTCCGGCCAGGAGGATTGGAGGTCTATCGGTCACGAATCCTCCAATATACTGAACCAAGGTGACCGCTCCCGCTACGCCCATGGAAGCTGACGCAGACGGAGCGATCGACGATAGTAAATCCCGAAATGAAATCCCAGCCATGCGCATCAGTAGGTAAACAAAAACAGGCGTGACCAGCAGCGCTGCTGTGACAAGACGCGCCAACGCGATTGCCAGAATCTGCTCATTGACTGCGCCATGTCGAACCAGAAGACCAGCCGTCACCAACATGGCCATCCCTATCCCGGTACGAACCCATTCCAGGATCGCCACAAGACGAACCTTCGACAGCGCCTGAAGCAGTGGCCCGGTGAAAAAAGCCAAGGTTAGTAACATACCCAAAATGCACAGTATCTTTAGCACCCCAGCGGCCGGAATCCACTTGGGTCCGAGCGTAGCCATTAAAGGCCCGCTCACTGCTGCGAGACCAGTGAGTGCAGGCAATGTAACTGTTGAGCTGAGATGAATGCACGTGATCACGCTCTTGCGTAATTCCACGGGTTGATCTTGAAAGCGTGAGAACTCGGGCAGCGAGACCCATTGAATGGAACATGTGGCTGCCGCCAGGATGTTATTCACGATCCGGTCTGCCAGCCGGTAGAGGCCTACTGCTAGGGGGCCAAAAAACAAACCCAGCAGAATGGAACTCGTCTGAGTGTCGGCAAAAATACCCAACTGAGCTACGAAATTTGAAACGGAAAACCCCATAAGTTCTTTGAGATGTGCGACGGAGAACTGAAGTCTCGGACGCCATGAGCTAAGCTTCCAAAGTAGCGCCAGTGAGGAGAGATCTCTTGAAATCTGTTGCCCGACCAGCGCCCAGACGCCAAACCCTGCGTAAGCCATTCCTATGCCAATCAGGCCGCTGAATACAACGGAGGCGTTCGAACGAATCGCGAGCGTCTTGAAGTCCATTTCCCGCGAAAGAATCGTTTTCTGGACAATGGCCAGCGCTTCAATCGGGATGCACAGTGAAAGCACCGAAATAATCGCCGCTACTTGTGGAGCGTGATTTACAGCTGCCCACCATCGGCTTAGAAGTATGCTCAGCCCCGACAAAACAAAACTAAGCCCTAAGACCATCCAAAATACAGCGTCTACATGTTCGTGTTCGAGATTTTTCTTCTGAATCAGTGCGGCAACCAGGCCTTGGTCCAGAAACATCTGCAGGAACACGATATAGACCAGCGCGATCGAAACGATGCCGAAATCCCGGGGCCCGAGCAACGCCGCCAGCACCACGGTAAATACAGCGGAAAAAGCCCGCTCGCCCCAGGTTGCCGTGTAGGACCACTTGATTGCGTTTAGAAACGATCTCTGGCTTGCCATCAGTCCTAAATTCTACCAGCTGCTAGTGGGAGGCGACAGTTTTCGCGACAACGATCAGTTCCGAACCCAACAACGAATCCACTAGACCCAGCGACAACCTGCTCACCTTTCGCGCTTGAGACGAGGACAAGACATCAATTGTCTTTTCCACGACAATTCCGGCGCGTTTGAACCATCTTTCCACGATCCCATGGGAGGTAACGTGGACGCCAGACCTTTCAAAACTCCCTAGATCTTTGAACCTCCCCTCTCCCCGAACCCTGCCCCATATCACGGGTAGTTTTGACAGGTTAGGAACCACAGCAATCACCGTCGCGCCCGCCGACAACAAATCTTTGAAAGAAGTGAGCCAGCGGACGGGATCATCAACCAAGTGCAGCACGTTCGAAATCAAGAGACAGTCAAACTTCTCGCCAGCGAGTTGCCCTCGGACAGTTTTCAGATCTCCCTTGGCCAGCTCCACTCCTTCGTTTTCCAAGCCGGCGGCAATCACGGGATCAATGGGAACAGCTACGACTCGCAGCCCTTTCTTCGCCAGCGTTGTTTCCGTTGCTCCTGATCCGCACCCGATGGAAAGAATACTTCGAGTTGAGATGGGGATTGCGGAAACGACGTCCGGCCGAATCGGTTCGTAGTAGTCCTTCGAGTATCGTCCGTCTTTGAGCTTTGTTTCCGTCGAAAAAAGTGTGGCGCGCCCGCCTCCATTTCGCGCCATCTTCAAAAGAACGTCAACCTGCCGGCGAACTACCGCGCCCTCAGCGCCAAGATTCCCGATGTATCTGTTCGGGAGGTGATGAAGCAAGAAGTCGTCCAGGTCTGAGATGCAAATCACCTTCTTGAAACCGCACTGTGTATAGGGATCAGTCGCTGCTGTGCAAAGAAGGTCGTATTTTCCCTTATGCGGCCCTACCAAGTAACCGCCGGATTCCACCGCACGTTGAAGTTGCTGGCGCGTCAGCAGGTAGCAGGCAGCATGCTCGTTTGTGAAGAATGCCACAGTGTACTTGCCTCGAGAGCCAACGAACTGGGAATCCCAGTGATACCCACCGTGCACGTCGCAGTAATTAATCTGGCCGTCCGGCCCTTGTTCGTAGCGGAGAAAACCCGGAATCTCGTTTTCCGGCAGCGCGCTCGACGCCTCAACAAATGCCCGTACGTTTCTCTCGGTGACTAGTGTGTCGTCCTCGGAGTAGATGAAGAGATCGTACTTGCTCAGACGTTCCGCGAAAATCTGCTGGTGACCGAAGGGCAGCGACCACGGATCTTCACTCGGCAAACCAACCCTGACTTCTACATCCGGGCCGAGATTCTTGGCGATGTTGGAAAGCAAAACAAAATCAACTTCATGCGCCATCGACCGATACTCGGTCAACAGCCGTGCGAGATACGAGTCATTCTTCGTCCCGTAATTCGCTATAGCGACAAGGATTTTCATTGGTTTATTGAGTAGCCTAGAGGGGGTAGGGTTGGAGACTTCGCTTACGGAAGTACAGTTACTTATTAAAGCTGGTGAAAACACCTTGCCCTGCAAGAAACGGAGGAAAGGCTCCCGTTCCTGATCGTGGCCGCTGTCTGGCCGGGAGCCTTGCCATCTTAATTCACCACCACTGCTGCCAGGCCGTGCGGCGCAGGCGGCCCGGCTGCCGTCGCGGAGCTAGATGGATATGCGCCCCCATCCCACTTGCTACCCGTTCGCACAATTCCGTCGCTCGTCCCATTCACGCCAACTATCGATGGCTCTCCGTCATCAAGCGGAGCAAAGTCTAGAGCACTTATCATGCTGGCTAGACCAGACAAGGCTGTTGGGTTGATGGCAAGTCCGATTGCAGACGAACCCGACTGCAGGTGATAGGTTCCGTCAAGATTCGGATTGCCGGACGATCCATTGCCGTCGTAGCCGGCGGACTGCCACGTTGAGAAATTGTAATAGCCTGAAGGGTCCGAAAATGGCAGGCCGCGTCCGCCATACCAGTTGTTGTGGTCGCACGCTGTTAGAACCGATGCGAATGTGTTGTTGTTCTCCACGACAAAATAACCGTTGCCATTCTGAACGCCAATATTGTTCTCGATGACCAACCCGCCGTTGACTGCCCCATAAGGGAAGATGCTCATGCTAAATCCGACTATAGTGTTGTTAGAGATGTAGATGGGGCCGATAGGGCTGCTTGAAATGCTGGCACCCACCCATATACCGACTGCATTTGTCGCTGAGGTTCCGGTGCCAACGATGACGTTGTTGAAGATATTGCATATGGAACCACTCCCAGTTCCTCCATACGTGCAATAGATTTCCGCCGTTGGGCTTCCCAACCCGAGGTCCCCATGGAAGTAATTGCCATAGATGTAGGCTGTGATCGGTGACGAGTCCCCAAACACGATCAGCCCATCCGTGTGATACGAACTCGAGGGGTACTGCCAGTTCGCGTTCGTTCCGATGTCGTTGTTGTAGACATTGACCGTCCCACCGCCATTAATTCCCATTTGCCAGGCGTGGTCCGTCAGAGTGTTGTTGTAGTAGTTCACGCCAGTCGTGAAGGCGTTCGACTGGCATGTGCCGCTCCCGCCAGCCGAGCCACCAGAGGTGTCCGAAGTGATCCCGGCGCGGGCATTATTGAGCGTATTGTTGCAAATCATGACGTTCGTGGAGCCGCCATCGACGCGAATATCTGCTGTATGCAAACCGTTGGCGTCGCTTGCGCTGCTCGAAGATCCGGCATTCGCGTATATGTTCTGAATTGTCAGGTTCCGGACAATGACATTATTCCCTGCGATGTGGATACCATCGCTGAAATCTTGGTGGTTCGCAAGGTTCGTCCCGTTGCTTGTGTTCTGAATGATTCCGTTCGTCCCGCCATCGACAATAATGTAATTGACGCCATCAACCTGAATACCGCCACCACAATTTGATGTGCACCACCCGTCAAAGTTTGATCCACTGAAGTACGCTGACTGCAGAACAGCATTCGCTTCGAACTTGATCGTGACCGGACTTGCCGATGTGCCGCTCCCTTGCACAACAAGACCCGCACTTCCCCCGGGCACCGCAATCGTCCCGCAGAGATGAAGAGTTGTCCCGGGCCCGATCTGGCCCGCAGCCGAGCCCCAGTTCGCAGCGCTGTTTGCCCACGCGATCGCGTGTGCGTCGGCGCAATCAGCGCCGGAGTTGCTGCCGACAGCGTTTTGCGCAACGTAAATGTCGGATGCCGAGGCAAGGGCAGGTAACACTAGAAGTCCTGCCATCAGCAGCAGCATCTTAAGATCGGCGTGCGCCCTGAATAGTTGAGCCATATTTCGAAAAAGAGATCGCATCAAATTCGTCGGATATGGGTGCGGAAGTGCTTCAGTAGAACTTAGGTATGAGTCTGATGGGCGGTATGAGCGATCCATGTGCTTTCCTCCACGACAGAAGTTAGCACTGGGTCAAGAAGCAGGACAACTGGTCCGAGGGACACAATTTGGACTGTCCCCTGGTTCAGTCCCCCCAGCTCCCGGAAGCTCCGGCTGAACTCTGGGGATGGCATCTTCCTACAGCTTCGCCACAGGTTCACGCGCCGACGTGAACTGTTGAACCGCCGAGACAGTTCGCTTTTGCTGCTCGTCGCTCAATCCCGGATACATCGGCAGCGAAAGGATCTGCGACGCAACTCTCTCGGTCACGGCGAGGTCGTTTCCCTTGTGCCCGAAGCTCGCATAAGCGTTTTGCAGGTGGAGGGGAATTGGATAATGGATGCCGGTGTCGACTTTTGATTCGGCGAGATGCTTTTGCAGGCCGTCGCGATCCTGAACACGGATCACGTAGAGATGGTAGACGTGGCGCGACCAGTCCGGGCGAAATGGCGTCGTGACGCCATCGACCGATGCGAACAGCTCGTCGTAGCGCCGGGCTGCTTCTTGCCGCTTATGATTCCATTCAGCGAGATGGCGCAGCTTGACGCTCAAGAACCCGGCCTGGATGGCGTCGAGACGGCCGTTGTATCCTTCGATGTCGTGGTAATACTTCTTCGACTGGCCATGATCGCGTAGCATGCGCATTTTGCGGGCGATTTCTTCGTCGTTCGTAGTTGCCGCTCCTGCCTCTCCGCATGCTCCGAGATTCTTGCCAGGGTAAAAGCTGAAGGCAGCAGCTTGGCCCATCGATCCCGCTTTTCTCCAGCGATTCTCCTTCTTCGAGAAATACTCGGCGCCGTGAGCCTGGCACGCGTCCTCCACGACCACCAGCTTGTAACGGCGCGCGATATCCAGTATCGGATCCATGTCCGCCATCTGCCCGTACAGGTGCACTGGAACAACCGCCGTCACGGGCGCTCTCCACTTGCGGTGGTAGGGCTTTCCGGTCTCGCGGTCCACGTAGCATTCGCGCTCGAGGTACTCCCGCAACTTCACTGGGTCCATGTTGTACGTGCGCTCGTCAATATCCACGAAATCCGGCCGTGCGCCTGCTTGGCTGATGCCCTCCGTAGTAGCGATGAAGGTGTGCGAAACTGTGATGACAACATCGCCCGGTCGGACGCCTGCGGCGATCAAGGCAAATCGGACCGCGTCGGTGCCGCTTCCAACTCCTACGCAATGGGCCGTGTCACAAAACCGCGCGAATTCCCGCTCGAATTCCCCGACCATCGGCCCGCCGACAAATCCCGCAGTTCGCAAGGCCTTCTGAAAGACGGGGACCAGTTCGGCTTCGAGCTCCTGATGCAGGCTGGCCAGATCGAGAAAGGCAATTCTTCCGTTGTCGTTCATTGGGTGACCTTTGAGTCCTCAGTGACGTAGCGCAAAACCTTGGCTGGATTTCCTGCCACGATCGCGTTTGCCGGAACGTCCTTCGTCACAACACTGCCCGCGCCGACGATGGCGTTTTCGCCGATCACGACATTCGAGAGAATCGTCGCTCCGGAACCGACCGAGGCTCCCTTCCGCACGAGCGTCGGCTCAACTTTCCAGTCCTTCTCATTTTGCAAGCGCCCGTCGGGCGCCGTGGACCGTGGGTAGGAGTCATTGATGAACGTCACGCCGTGACCGATAAACACGTTGTCTTGGATCGTCACGCCTTCACAGACGAACGTGTGGCTCGAAACCTTGCAGTTCTTTCCCACCGTTGCGTTCTTCTGAATCTCCACGAACGCCCCGATTTTTGTGTTGTCGCCGATCGCGCAGCCGTAGAGGTTGATAAACTTCGACAACTTTACGTTCGCGCCGAGCTTCACGTCCGGCGTAATCGCGAGATAATCCGTCATAGGTGAATGATCTTGCCTTTCTGTTCGAGGGACTTGTCGGCTGCTTCGAGGATCTTTACGACCCGCAATCCGGCGGCTCCATCGTTGAAGGGCTTCTTGTTGTTCAGGACGCAATCGACAAAGTAAGCGGCCTCGAGTTTGAGTGCTTCCACCTGCTCCACCTTCGGTGCCCACATATCGCCGGTCCGGTAGCTGACGAGAGTTTTGTAGACCTCTTCGCCCGAAGTCATCTCAACTCCCTTGTCGTAAACCTTAATCTTCTCGTCGGCCTCGAGATCGTTCCAAACCAGCATCTTCTTTTCGCCGCCGATCAGCGTCGTACGGACCTTCACGGGCGAAAGCCAGTTCACATTGATGTGGCCGATCAGCTGGTTCGGATAGTAGATCGTAAGGAATGCGATGTCCGCGACGCCGTTCAAGTGCCGTTCTCCGGTGGCGACCACGGCTTCCGGCTTTTCCTTGATGAGATAGTCCATGATGGAAAGGTCATGCGGCGCCAGATCCCATACGACATTCACGTCGTGCTGAAAAAGTCCCAGGTTCACGCGAGTCGAGTCGTAGTAGAAGAGGTCTCCCAGCGTTCCGTCATCGATGAACTGACGGATGCGCCTCACGGCGCCCGTAAACAGGAACGTGTGGTCGACCATGATCTTGAGATTTTTTCGGTCGGCCAGTTCGATCAGCTCTTCCGCCTGCGCTGAACTGCACGTAAATGGCTTTTCAACGAAGACATGCTTGCCGTTTTCAAGAGCGGCCTTGGCGAGCTCGTAATGCGTCCACACTGGCGTGACGACCGCGATCGCATCTACATTGGTCGCATGCAGCAGTTCGTTGCAATCTTCGGTCACATACATGTCGTGGTAAGCCTGTCGAACACGGCGCAGCGACTGGGGGTTCTTGTCGCACACTCCAACGACTCGCGACTTTTCCTGTGCATGGAAGTTCCGAACTACGTTCGGACCCCAATAACCGTATCCGATCACGCCTATCTTGATCGTGTCTTTGCTCAAGTCGCTTCCGACCGGAATTTTCGTGCCAGAACCTATGCTGGGACTAGTGGCCATTGTTTTCACCCTAGCATCAATCGTCGTGCGGGAAATAATTACGCTTGCGGCAAGCCGAACGCTGAACAGCGAAACGAGTCACAGTCCGATATGCCGCCACACTCCATGGCGGATCGCGCCATACAATTAGTTAGTAGGCGCCATCACCGGAAACTACCGCCCTTGGAGTTTTCAACAAGATCTTCAGGTCCAGCAACGGCGACCAGGTTCTCGAATAATGCAAATCCAGGCGAACCATCTCGTCGAACGTCGTCTTGCTTCGCCCGTGTATTTGCCACAATCCCGTGATCCCGGGCTTGGCTTCCAGCAGACGGCGGCGATGCCAGATGTCGTACGCGTCGATTTCGTAAGGAATGGGGGGGCGCGGCCCCACCAGCGACATCTCACCGACCAAGACGTTCCAGAACTGCGGCACTTCGTCCAAACTCGTCCGTCGCATGAATCTGCCGATCGGGGTAATCCGCGGATCGTTGGTAAGTTTATAGACCGGTTTCTTTTCGTCCGCGCTGGACGAGAGGGTGGCCTTTCCGGCAATAAAATTCTGGACATATTGCTTGTGTATGCCCGCGTCTGTGGAAACATACATCGATCGGAACTTCAGGAATGTGAAGGGTACGCCATACTGGCCGACGCGACGCTGCCGGAAGAAAACGGGTCCCTTGGAAGTAACTTTCACAGCGATCGCCAGCGCTGCAAACACCGGCGCCAAGAGAATGAGGGCAACCGTGCTACCGACGAGGTCCATCGCCCGCTTGGTGATCAGAGAAATCTTCTTCTTCTTCTCGACTTCAAGGAGATCCGGATAGAGCACCGGATCAACGGGTCGCGCCCGCCCGTCCACGTCTCTTTCGTCTGGAAAGGCGTAAAACGAAATCTGGCAATGGCTCAGTTGGTTCGCCTTGAAACTTCCGTGAAGTTCGGCGACGACCTTGGACTCGATTGTCTTCGCGGCCAGACTGACGTTTGCATCTCCGAATTCCGTGAAAATAAACCCCAAGACGGACTCTGCCTCAAACCAGCCGGCTAGGTCGGTTTCGCGAATGGTCGAGGACAGGACGATTGCAACCTGCTTCAAGAAAGAGTCGCTCTTGCGCTGCTGGATGACGCCCTTTCCGTCATCGACGAGCATGAGAAGCAAGTGCTTCCGCGAGCGCTCAGACCGCTTTCTCTCGCGGCAAAGCATGCGCCGGAACTGTTCCTCGGAAAGAAAGTGAGCCATCACGTCGGCGCCCGCAGAGCCGCTGGCCGGCTTTTTTCGACCCTGGGGATCGGTCAACTTCGCAATGGACGCGCGGTTTAACACGCTATCTCTTCCCTCTGCCGCAAACTCTTAGCCATCCAGGTCGACTCCCATCAAGTGTCATTACAGGCTCGCCACCACTGGGCGAAAGGTCCTTTGCCGAACACGCGACGCTCCCAGCGACTCCACGAACGCGGAATCGATTTCAACCGCTACCGACCGTTGGAGGAGCGTAACGGAAAGCACGAGCCGATGATTTCCCTTGAAACTGGTTAGGATTCCTTCTAAGCCGTGCAATGGTCCCGACTCAATCCGCACCCGATCACCGACCGCGAGATAGGGCCACGGCTGATTGGGAATGCCCGATGCAACGAGCTTCTGAATCGCCGCGATTTCCTGTTCGTCCACGGGGATGGGCACGCGGTTGTAGCCCACGATTTTAATTACGCCTGGCGTTTTCAGAATTGGCAGACGATCCTGGGGGTTGAACCGGCAAAAAAGGTAGCCGGGGAACAGGGGAACTTGTACCTCCCGGATTCGGTCGGACCACAGCTTTCGGCGCTTGTAAGTCGGCAAGAACCACTCGTAGCCTTTGCCTTCCATGTGATCTGCAACGCCCTCTTCGCGCTGCGTGCGCACTTGCACAGCAAACCACGGATGGCTTGTTCCTGCCATCAGACTTTCCGACTCCGCCAAACTGACCTCTCTCTTCATTGCCATCTTCCCTAGAATATGCAAGCTACCGCCATTGGAGTCCCATCTGGACTCTGCACATAAACCGCCAAAGTTTGCTCGCCCTTACCAAACAAGTAAAAGCTCGCAACAGCCTGAATCAAAGCTGATTAGAGGGACTAACCCGCCGCCCTTGCGACAGAACGAACGGCCGAAGAGCATTTCTGTGAATATTGCTATCCCAAGAGTTGCAATTCTTTTCCTCTCCGTATATCTCGGATAACAAAAGACTTATAAAAATCTCCTGCAGCACGATACTCGACCTCCCCTCGGTTGCCTCGGTCGTCTGCGAATTTTTGTTGCCTCTATTTGGCATATAGACGCAATGTGTCATCCTCGTGCTAGTTTGCCTCGCCTTCTTTGTTTTCGGGAGTCGGACCGTAGTGATAAGCCTGGTAATAGTAAGAGCCATGCATGTGATTCTCTTCGACGCCGTTGAGAACAACTCCCACCAGGTTCCGCCCCTGCAACTCCTGGCATGCTCTTTGGGCAACCTCGGATGGTGTCGAGGCAGCGCGCACCACGAGAAGAACTCCATCGCACACCTCAGCCAAAATGCTTGCGTCGGCAATGGGCAAACATGGCGGCGAATCGAGGATGACCCAATCAAAGACCGGAATGACTCGATCGAGAAGCTTCTTCAGGCGTCCATTCGAAAGCAGCTCGCTGGGATTGGTCACCTGCTTGCCGCCCGGTATTAGACAGAGATTCCCCTCTTGAGCGTGCTGAATCACCTGCATTTCATCGGCTTCGCCAAGCAGGTACTCGGTCAGGCCGGGGGATGAGGGCGCCCCCAATGGTACGTGAAGGCGCGCGCAGCGTAGGTCGGCGTCAATCATCAGCACCCGGCGGTCGGGCTGGCGAACGATGGCCTGTGCGAGATTGGTCGTCACAAATGTTTTTCCCTCCGCCGGCACCGAACTCGTCACCAGCACGGTCCGCAACGTCTGATTGCTCCGCACTTGATAGAGCCGGGATCGAAGGGTCCGAAACTGCTCGGCGCCGTGCGGGCTGAGGCTGGAATTGAAAAAAACGTTTACGTTCGGATCGAGGCGCCAGTGTACGCGAACACCGTGCGTTCGCAGATCATCGAAACGCAGATAGTCGGAAATGGGTGCTGCCGTATGAGCGGCGTGCTGGATCGTGGCCGTCGCAACCTCAGGATTGCGGTCCTCCGGCACCGGTGTTGCAACCAGCGTGTCGTGTGAAGAAGGTGCAGGCTCCGCCGTTTGAATTGCGGCCCTCTCCTGTTCGGCCTTCTTAAGAGCGTCGTGGATGCGGCTCATGATTTCCTTTCGCGGGATGGCAGCACATTGACCCGGCGCAATCGTCCGAGCAGCTCGTCCAAGTTGTCCAACAGCGCCTGCGTGCTCGTTCCGTCGCCGGACGAGATCCCCGCACCGGCGATCGGCGCAATTTCATCGAGTTGAAACTCTCGCGCCACTTCCTCCACCAGATTCGCCGGGACAGGCCGCAGACTGTCCACATAAGCGTTGATCAGCGCGTGCTCGCATAGCAGGTTCACCACGCGAGGGATCCCGCGCGAATACAGGTGGATCGTCTGAATCGCCTCTTTCGAGAAAACTGGCTCGCCGTTCGCGCCGGCGATGCGCAGGCGTTCAGCAATGTAGCCGAACGTTTCCTCGAGCGAGAGCGGTGCCGTCCTGCAGCGCAGCGTGATGCGCTGGCGGAGCTGTCGCAGTTGCGGCACTTTGAGCTTTTCTTCCAGTTCCGGCTGACCCGTCAACACGATTTGCAGCAACTTCTCCGTCGTTGTCTCGAGGTTTGTCAGCAGCCGGATCTCTTCGAGCACTTCGGCGGAAAGATTTTGCGCCTCATCCACGATCAAAACGGCCGTCTCTCCGGCGCGGTAGCGCTCCAGCAACCATTGATTGAGACGCAATAGAATCTGGCTCTTCTCGCGCGACTCGCAGGGAATCTCAAATTCCGCCATCATGAAGTCGAACAGGTGGTTGACCTCGAGCCGAGAATTGAAAATGTACGCGGTCGCCACTCTTTGTCCGCGCAACCAGTCGAGCAGTCGGTTCAAGAGCGTAGTCTTGCCGGTGCCGACCTCGCCTGTGAGCAGGATGAACCCCTTACGGTTTTGAATGCCGTAGGTCAGCCCCGCCAGCGCTTCCTGAATCTGATTCGTCATGAACAGATAGCGCGGGTCAGGATTGACGTTGAAGGGGCTCTCTCGAAGCCCAAAGAATTTCTGGTACATGTTCTCCTCAGGCCTTTACGCCCAGTCCTAGACTGGCATTCGCTCCAGGACGACCGGAACTCGGCCTGGGCCTTCCGGTTGAAGCAGGTTCGATTGCTGGAATCAGGGCCAGCACGGGCAACCGAAGTGAGAACTCAACGTCTCGCTCGCTTCGGAGTGATGTATCGCGCATTTCGAGCAGAAACGACAGAGCCAATCCCAGGGACAATCCTCCGCCCAGTCCGCCCAATGCGAAAAGGGGCCGGTTCGGGAAGGATGGTTCGTCCGGCAAATTGGCCGGATCGAGCACCCGAAATTGTTCTCCCTCTTGTTGCTGCTGGAGAGCGGTCGCCATTTCCGCGTCGTTCCGCTTTTTCAAAAGATCATTATAGGAGTCAAGCGCTGTCTGATAGCCTCGCGTCAGCTCTTTATATTGCTCCTCGACCACCGGGCTGGATTGCACGCGGTCCTGATAGAGCTTGATCTGTTCCTTGATTTTTTCCTGTTCCTTTGTTTTCTCTGCGATCACCTGCTCGTACGTATGAATCTGTGCCCGCAGTTGCGTGACTTGAGCGGGTTCGACTGTCGTTTTGGCTTTGTCCGTTTGTCCCGCATTTTGCTGAGAGTTGTTTTCAGCAATCCTCTTCTGTAGGGTGGCGATATCGCTTTTCGCCTTGATGACGTCCGGATAATCGTCCGTGTAGCGGGCTTGCAGAGTTGCCAGTTGCGTTTGGAGAGCGGCAAGCTGTTGTTCGAGGGTGTCTGGATTCCGCCCGCTTTGGGTCGCTTGCCAGGCAGCGATCTGTTGCGTCAAAAGCGACTCGGCGAAACTCTTGTCCTGCTGTGCTCGTGAGAGCGCCTGGGTGGCGGCGTCGAGCTGCGATGTCAGGTTTGTGAGAAGATTCAGATTCGTCTGCTCCTCATCGGGCAATGAACCTAGGTACCGGCTCTTGAACGCGGCGAGCCGGGCATCCTGAGCATCGAGGTTCTTCTTCGCCTCGTCCAGCTGCTGAGACAGAAACTCCGTCGTTACTTCGGAGCGCTGTTGTGAAGCCCGCAGGCTCTCTTCGATAAACATCGACGTGATGGCCGTGCACACCTGTTGCGCCATCCGTGGGTTGTCTAGGGTCACCTTGACAAAAAAGCCCGGCAGATTGTTTGCCCTTGTCTCGGCCATCGGTTCCACGGGGCTCACTTCAACCGCTTTTTGTAGTCGCGCCACCAGATCGTCCATCGAAACGCGGTTGATCTCTTGAGGATAGAGTCCTAATTGTCGAATGATTGGTTCGAGGCGCGTCCTGCTCAAAATCTGCTGTTGCATGCTCCCAAGCCGCTCGCTGACATTCACTGTGTCCACCGGTTCAACAACCTTGGACGACACAGTGGGCGGTTCCACAAGAACCAGCGTCTGCGACTTGTACTGCGCCGGCAGAAACCTCGACACCCCGTACGCCAGCGGCGACGCAACCGCTGCCAGCAAGACGATCAAGACCCACCGCCTGCGCAGTATCGCTATGTAATCCGCCGGAGTTAATTCGCGCCGAACCATTCTGACCTCGCTTCGTTGTCCATATCTCTGTCCGTCTACCGAGTACTGCTGTTCCCGCTAGAACACGATCGGCCGCTCGTGCCAGCCCAATCCAACTGAAATCAGGTGTCTGATCACACTCGTTCCGCACGTCGTTTCGCCGATACAGAACCGCGCATTCGAGTTTTGGTATTGCAACTGGTACGAGAAAGTCAGCCCCAGCGACCGGCCCCAAGGCCGGCTAAAATTCGCACCCACGAACCAATAGTCGTAGATTTGACTCGTAGGAACTCCGGTGGTCGCTTCGAGCCCCTTGTTGCGCGAATAGCCCCCGGTTATGCCGCTCGAGAACGTTCGCGACATCTGCCTCGTTGCTGAACCCGAGGCGGTGTCCGTAACAGAGCCCGCCAACACACCGCTTCCCGAGGTCACGCCGTGGTCGTACGCCGCCCCCAGCATGGTTCGCTCCCACCGGTATTGCGTGGACGTGTCCAATGCCCAATAGAGCTGCGTGCTGGAATTCGGCGTGGTGACGCCGCCCGATCCGGAACCGCTGGTTGGGGGCTCGTGAAACAGCACAACCTGCGGGCCAGCCGCGACCTGAAAGCTGAGCCGCCCGGTCACGCGTCTCGCGTACGACGCCTCGATCGTATGCTCGTCGATCGACTGGCTGGAATTGGTGTATCGGAACGCGCTGTACGTATAAAACGCCGCGAGCGTGTCCTTCCGGCTCCACAGGTAGTTGTAGCCGGCGCGGAAAGTCGCGTCTCCAGAGTTGAGCAGGCCACTGTCGAAATAGCGCAGTATGGAATAACCGCCGACGAAGGTGAACGACGCGCGTGGCGTCAAGGCGAAGTCGGCTTCCGTGACAAACGAGTTCGTCACGCTCTGGCCTTGCCCGGTCAGGATGGTTTGACCGTTTGTGAAAGTGGATCCAAGCCCCGCCGATCCGGTCGAAAGAGCCGTTCCGCCCAGGCCGCCGTACCCGAAACCCGCCTCGGGCAGATAAGAAACCTGGTCGAAGAAAGAGAGCGTCCAGCGTCGAAGCGCAATTCGTTCGGTGACTCCCAACTGCTGCACGATCCCGTTGTTTACACTGTTTCCGCTCGAGAACGTCCCGCCGCCCTCGTAGGTCAATGTCAGGTCGGAATCAGTCGCAGTCCGGTGCAAGTCGACCCCGCCGGAAATCGAAACCCATGTCCCCCAGCTATTGCCGCCCGTAGACTCCTGCGGATTCGAATCGCCCGTTCCGGAGACATCGATATGTGGCTGCCAATAGCTGTGGACCGTCTCGGGACCGGCCACCGTTAGGATCTGCGCTCCCGCCAGCGACCGCGTGTCCGGCGCTGGGAGCTCGGCGGCCGGCTCGGAACCTCCGTTATCAGCCGCCGAGGCAAGAGGCGAGTGATACGCCGGAATTGGCGTAGCCCCCTGAGATTGATTCTGGTCTTGTTGGCCTTGCTGGTCCTGATTCTGCCCGGAGCTCTGCTGATCTTGGGCCTTCGCTGGCACTGCCGCCAGCACTAGGATCAAGAGGCCAGCCCACGAATTGTGACGCACCCTGCGCATTCCTGCTCCTATGGCACCACGATCTGATCGCCGGCCTTCAGCACGATGTTCTCTTCGGTCAGATTCCCGCTGACGACGGCCTTATAGTTAAATGGGAACTTCTCTTGTTTGCCGTTCTCTTTGCGGAGCACGTAGATCTTTTTCAAGCTCGCGAATTGCGTGAAGCCGCCCGCACTGGAAAGCGCTTGCAACACGGTCATGCCGGGCAGCAGCGGATACGCTCCCGGTCGCGTTGTTTCGCCCAGGATATACACGCGCTGGCTGTTGATCTGCGTCACGATCACGGTCACTTGAGGATTCGCAATAAACTTCTTCAAGTTCTCTGTGATCTCCGCCGCCAATTGCACTGGCGTCAGTCCTCCCGCTTCAACGTCATTCAGCAGCGGCAGCGAAATCTTGCCGTCCGGCCGGACCGGAACCGTCCGCGTCAGCTCGGTTTCTTTCCATACGTTGATGTCGAGCACATCCTGCGGACCGATGATGTAATTCGGATCCGCTGTCGCCGATCCGGCTGCGACGTCCGTTTGTGCGGCAGGTTGCTTCTTTGCATTTTCTTGCGCCTGCACGGAGGCCGCCAGCAGCACGATTGCCAGCACCGCCCAAAAACGCATTTGTCTCGCCATTATCTTTTCACCTGCCTC
This sequence comes from Candidatus Acidiferrales bacterium, assembly GCA_049523255.1. Lineage (GTDB taxonomy): Bacteria > Acidobacteriota > Terriglobia > Acidiferrales > UBA7541 > Palsa-295. The sequence goes on from JBEKNB010000006.1 coordinate 16,170, forward strand.
GCTAATTCGTTTCCGTATCTGGCAAGCCGATCTGTTTCAACTTGTAGAGCAACGACTTGTAGCTGATCTTCAGCTCCTGCGCGGCGCGCTTGCGGTTCCATCTCGTTCGCTCGAGGGCCTTCAGGATGAGTTCTCGTTCGGCTTCGCGCGAAGCGGCTTTCGCCGCCGCCTTCAGGGACTCAACCCGCGCGCTGGTCACAACGGACCGTTTCTCGGACGAGCTTGTAACAAGCTCGGACACGAGCAAATCCTCTTCGCCCAGCGCCACGATGTTCTTCACCACGTTTTCGAGCTGCCGGATGTTCCCCGGCCAGCTGTACTCCGAAAAAATCTGCAGCGTGCGAGCGCTCAGCGCTCGGCGCGGCCGTTCGAAGAGAGCCGCATGCTTCACCACGAAGTGCTCCGCGAGCAGCGGAACGTCTTTCTTCCGCTCGCGCAAAGGCGGCAGGCGCAGGCACACTCCGTTGATTCGGTAGAAAAGCTCGTTCCGGAATCGTCCCGCTTGCATCTCCTCGTCCAGATTCCGGCTCGTCGTGGAGATTACTCGCGCCGTCAGCATTCCGGCGCGCGGCATTGCTTCACCGTCGGGAAGCGCATGCAGCAGGTAACGCTGGCACGCGAGGTCAAGTTCGCTGATCTCATCGAAGAGCACCGTTCCCGCCGGGTTGTCCATTCTCAGACCGGTCCCGTTGAGTCCGAGTTCGGCCGAAATCCCCTCCGGTGTCATGGACGCGCACGCGATTGTCGCCAGGGCCTCTTCGGAGTGCGGCGAAAGCGCATGAATCCGGTTCGCGAACATCTGTTTCCCGCTGCCGCTTTCTCCCACCAAAAGCACCGGTATATTGGTACGCGCGATGTCCCCGATTACGCTCTCCAGCGTCAACATCGCTGGGCTTAACCCGCTCACGAAGCCGAGGTTATCGCCCATCCGAGTCGCGTCGGTTAGGATCATGCGCGCGTCTGTTTCAAGTCTGGAGTTCATCGTTGGTGGTAATCGGGCTTCGGTTCCCGTCGAGGGGACCGTCACCCACACCCCTTGTGTGCAATGCGGGGGCCACGGGTCCGGATGCTCTCAGATACTGTTTACTTTTGGTCTATCCATTCTTTTATCTACAACTTAACTAGTTTTAGAGTTGCGCTTGGGGCTGTCATGGCTCAAGAAACCCCCAAGGCATTCCATGGAGGGGCAAAACAACCCTCCCTTTGTTCCTAATCTATGGGGAATGTTTGACTTGTGACGCTAGCCGGAAATTGACGGTATCCGAAAGTAGCTCCCTGCGCGTACTTTTGTGCCAAATAGTGACCATTTGAGGGAAAAATTGTGTCCATCTCTGCCCAAATTGGGGAACTTCCTTTCCCTAGATACTCTGATGGAACTTCAGTCCATCTTCACCCTCCACGCTGCGGGATAATTGAGGTAGGTTGTGAGTTGGAAACTGGCTGAGAATCGAACATGAGACCCACCGAAAGATCGTTCATCACGCGATGGCCCTTCTGGGTGGGGATCGCCCTCTTGGCTGTTGTGTTCGCGGGCTGCTCCAGGGATCCTCAAGTCCGTAAGCAAAAGTATTTTGACAAGGGAACGGCCTACTTTCAGCAGGGCAAGTATCGCGAGGCCGCAATCGAATTCGAGAACGCGATCCAGATCGATTCGAAATTCGCGGACGCACACTACGAGCTTGCCCTCTGCTACCTCAAAGAGGGTGCTCTGCAGCGCGCATATCAGGAATTGATCCGAACCGTCGAGATTGCGCCCCAGAATCAGAAGGCACAGCTCGATCTCGCGACTCTGCTGCTCGCGGGTGGAAAGCCTTCCGACGCTCACGACCACGCCGAAGCCATCCTGAAGAGCGAACCGCAAAACGCGCAGGCCCAGGTCGTCCTCTCGGAAGCGGACGCCGCGCTGGGAGACCTCCCGAAGGCAATCGATGAAGCTCAGCAAGCCATCCAGATGGATGCCAACCGATCGGCCTCCTACGTGAATCTCGCGCTCCTCCAGGCGAAGAATAAGGACGTCGCCGCCGAACGGAATTTGCAGAAGGCCCTGGTCCTCGATCCAAAGTCCGTGTCGGCAACCGTGGCCCTCGGGGAATTTTACCAGTCGCAGAAACGCTGGCCCGAAGCCGAGAAGCAATTTCAGAACGCCGTCACCATCGACCCCGGCAATCCGGCGCTTCGTACCGCCCTGGTCAACCTTTACCTGGGCGAAGGCCGGAAAGATCTCGCGGAACAGGCTTTGCAGGACGCCAAGAATTCACCCGCGCTCAAGGACAATCCGTCCGCCTATCGCATGCTCGGCGGCTTCTACTTGAGCCAAGGTCAATTGGACAAAGCGGTGGCGGAGTTTGCTTCCGTTTATGCCGCGCACCCGCAGGATCTCGTCCTCGCGAAAACATACGCTGAAGTTCTCATGCTCCAGAATCGCTTGGACGACGCGGCCAAGATCGACGACGCCGTCCTTAAGAGCTCTCCCGCCGACTACGACGCGCAGGTCCTTCGCGGAGAAATTCTCACGCGCCAGGGCAAGGCCTCCGATGCGATTCCGATTCTTGAAGCTGCTGTGAAATCCGCGCCGGACAATGCCCTGGGGCATTTGCATCTCGGCACGGCTTACGCGGCGGTGGCGAATTTCGGCCAGGCTCAGTCGCAGTGGTTGCAGGCGGCAAAACTCCGTCCGGACATGGCCGAGCCCGAGCGCGCGCTTGCCGCGTACGCTTCGCGCTCGGGCAACACGGCTCTGCTTGCCGATAGCAGTGGAGAGTTGATCCGGATCGAGCCCCGTTCCCCCGAAGGATATCTCTTCCATGCCAGCGCGCTTTTCTCGAAGGGTGATGCGGCAGGCGCCGAGCAGGACTTGAAGAAAGCGATGGAAATCGCGCCGCAGGATGCCACGCCCTGTGAGCGTATGGGTGATCTGCGCGCGGCGCAAAAGCAGTTTGGCGAGGCCGCGAAGTTCTACAATCGAGCGCTCGCGCTCGATCCCGCTTCGGCCGAGGCCCTCGCGGGTCTTGTCAATATCGACCTCGAGCAGAAGCAGCCCGCGCAGGCCTTGCGCCTCGTAAAGGATCAGATTGCCCGCGCGCCGGACAAGGGCGGTCTGTACTTTCTCCTCGGCCAGGTCGAACTGCAGAATCAGGATTCAGCCGCGGCGGAAGCGGCACTCCAGAAGGCCGTCGATCTCGATAAGAACGACGTGCCGGCCTTTGCCCTGCTCGCGCGCGTGCAGGTTGCGCGCGGCTCGATCGATCAGGCCATTGCCAACTACCAGCGCGCTCTCGACGCCAATCCGCGCGACGTCCACCTCTATGCCGCTCTCGGCGGGATCTCTGAATCACGCGGTGAATGGCAGAAGGCGCAGGATCTCTATCAGAAGGCGCTGCAGATACAGCCCGACTATGCCGTCGCGGCAAACAACCTCGCCTATCTAATGCTCGAACACGGAGGCGACGTCAACACCGCTCTTTCGCTCGCGCAGACGGGGCGCCGTGGCCTGCCCAACCTCGCCGCTTCGGCGGACACCCTTGGCTGGGCCTACTATCGTCAGGGCGTTTACAACGCCTCCATCGACATGCTTCAACAGGCCGTCAAGGAAGACCCGAAGAACCCCACCTACCACTATCACCTTGGCCTTGCATATCAGAAGGCAAACGATTACGCCATGGCGAGGAAACAACTCGAATCCGCGCTCCAAATCAACCCCAACTACAGCCAGGCGGACGAAATCCGCAAAACGCTCTCCGCGATGCCGCAGCAAAACTAGAACCCACCCGTTCGGGTTGAGTCTGCCGACCCTGCAAACCGTTGAGCACAGTCCCAATTCGTTTTGGGATTCTGGCGCTTAGTCCTCTATAATTGACGGGTTTGGGTATCTGGGGGGAGCGCGCAAGCCATCACTATGTTGAGAAGCATTCAGCAGCGGGATCTCGATCGCAACCGGTGGATCAAAATTTCCATGGCCGTGATCCTCGGCTTGATCATCATGAGCATGGTAGTCACGCTGATCCCCGGGTTGATGAGCGGCACCGTCGGCGGTAGCAGCCCTGACGCCGTCGCTTCTATCGGCGGGCACGACATTACCGTCGTCGATTTTCAGCGCCAGTTCAATCAGGTCACTAGGAACCAGGCCATCCCCGAAATGATGCGGGGCATCTACGCCCGCCAGATTCTTGACCAGATGATTTTCCAGCAGGCTCTCGAATTTGAAGCCACCCGCCTCGGCATCGAGGTCACTCCTGACGAGCAGGCGGAGCGGCTCAGGGAGATCCTGCCGGCTGCCTGGGTGGGCGGCGTCTGGCAAAAGGACGCCTACGTCAACGAGGTCGAGACGCGCACGGGCATGTCCGTCGAGCAGTTTGAAAGCGCCGTCCGCGACGATATGCTTCAGCAAAAGTTCCGCGAACTGGTCACGGATGGCATCACTGTTAGTCCTGCCGAAGTCGAGCAGGAGTTTCGCTGGCGCAATGAAAAAGTGAAAATCGATTACGCCCTGATCAAGCCGGCGGATCTGGCTGCGTCCATTCATCCTTCCGAAGCCGATCTTGCGGTTTGGTTTGCGAAAAACTCCGCGCACTATCAGATTCCCGAGAAGCGTTCGGGGCGCTACGCCCTGCTCGATCTCGCGAAATTGCGCGCGAATACGCACGTGGACGACGATGTCCTGCGTTCCTACTACATGGCCAACATCGATCAATATAAGGTCGAAAACCGGGTTCACGCCGAGCACATTCTCTTCAAGACGGTCGGCAAGACCGATGCCGAAATCGCCGAGATTCGCCTGAAGGCGGAAGGCGTCCTGAAGCAGGCAAAGCACGGCGCCAATTTTGAGGACCTCGCCAAGAAATTCTCGGAGGATGATGCGACCAAGCCGAAAGGCGGCGATCTAGGCTGGATCGTCGAAGGACAGACCGTCCCGGCATTTCAGCAGGCCGCTTTCAGTCTTCCCAAAGGCACGATTTCGGACCTTGTGAAGACGGAGTACGGCTTTGACATCATCAAGGTTCTGGATCATGAAAGCGCCCACACGAAGAGCTTCGAGGAAGTTCGTGATTCGATCCTCCAGCCTGTCCTCGATCAGAAGGTGAGCGCGGAAGCGAACGACATCTCGGACAAGCTGGCCTCCGCCGTTCGGCAATCCGACCGCCAGTCTCTGGATGACTTGGCCAAGAAATTCGATCTCGTGCTGGGCGGCACGCCTCCGGTGGCCGCCACCGATCCGGTCGGCACACTCGGCAACTCCCCGGATCTGCATCGGGCCCTCTTCGAAATGCGCCCGGGCGAACTGAGCCAGCCGATCCAAGTCGATAGCGGCTTCGCGGTTCTGACGGTGAAAGACATTCTTCCGGCCCATCAGGCCGCTCTCGCCGAAGTGCATGACCAGGTCCTCGCGGATTACCAGAAGGAGAATTCGGTGGCCCTCGCGCGTGGCCGAGCCGAGGAACTCGCCAAGAACGCCCAGGGCGGTGCCCTCGACCAGGCTGTCAAGTCGCTCGGTCTGACCGTCAAGACATCCGATCCGTTCGCCCGCTCCGGCTCGATTCCCGATGTTGGCACCGGCAAACAGCTACAGGCAGCCTTCAGCATATCGGTTGGGCAGGTCAGTTCCGCCACTCAGGTTGGCGACAATTGGGTGGTTTATCGCGTCGCTGAGCACGACGCTCCCAGCCCTGACGAATTCGCCAAGCAGAAGGACACGATTCAGGGGCAGATCCTTCAAACGAAGCAGAACGCGGCCTTCGAGGCCTTCCATACCGCCCTCGTGGACCGCCTGAAGAAGGAAGGCAAGCTCACCATTAATTCCGACGCGATGAACCGCATCACGCACTCTAGCTAAGTCCTTAACTAGCACATACTAAGCCACTTATTCTGTTCTTGCCCAGTATCCGCGAACTTCGCTAGAATAGGGGCCTCCGCAGAGCCTGCCCCGAAGCCAGCGGGGTCTGATCGGCAGGCGGGAGCCTTCCCAGCCTGAGGAGTCTTGGCGGCACAAGCAAAGAGCCCTTCCCTGAGGAGCACCACCATGCCGATGAAAAGGTTCGAGGCCAGCAGGTTTGAAGCACTCCCTGCGGCGGAGAGAAGCGTTCGCCGGGCGTCCCGAGAGGTGGGACGCCACGCGACAGTTGGGAACGGAAAGCTGAGGAGCGTTATGTCCGCAAAAGGCAAGACCGGCGCGAACGACTATTTCTGCGCCATTGAGCGGAACCAGAACGGCAAATACAACGTCCGCGTGCGGGCGATTTTAGGAGGGCACGGGCAGGAATGGACGCTCCCAGTCTATTTCCTTGCCTCGTCGTTCAACGCGGCGATCAAGAAGCTCGAGGAGTCCCTGCAGCTCCTCCAGAAGAACGAGGAGCGGCTTCGCTTCTGGGGCGTGGAGCGCACCGACGACCCGAACCTCGCCGGCGACCTTTTACAGGAGTTCGGCCTATGGCTCGACCGGCGCCGCGAGTTTCCGCGCAAGGTCGCGGAGCTGAGCGTTCCCCGCGAGCGGCCCGTACCCGCTTCGATGCTCGCGCCGGTCCGCCGCGTCCTCGCGGACTCGATGGCTCAGGAGCGGCCCGCGAATCTTCGTGATCGCGCTGCCCTCGCCGGCGACTAGGCTATTTGCCACGGACAAGCACTTCACCGTGGGCCACCATCACATCGTTGAGGGACAAGCGATACCTGTACGAGCCGGGGTTCAGTCCCGGGCGGACCGCGCCGCTCGGAAGGCGCACGCCGGGTGGCGCCTGAAGGATGTTTGAAGCAAACGGGCAGCGTTGCGGATCGAATTCGACCTTGATATTGCCCGCATTCGAAAACCAGACAACCTGATCGCCGGCATCGATCGCGATCACTTCGGGCAACACGCCTACCATTACCATTTTTTCAGCGGCCACTGGTTTTGTCCTGTCTTGGGATTCCGCAGAATTCAGACGATCCCGCGGACGGCCGCGACGATGTGCCGCGCGGAAATGCCAAACGCATCGACGAGTTCCTCCGGCTTGCCGGAATGAGGCATGCCGGTTACGGCGAGCTGCCGGCACGCCGCCGGCGCAACGCCGGCCTGCGCGAGCGCCGAGAGAACCGCTTCGCCGACGCCACCTTCCGGCCAGTGGTCCTCGACGGTCACAATCCGTCCGCCGGTCGAGGCGATTTCCGCGGCGAGCGCGTTGCCGTCGAGCGGCTTCACGCAGTAGAGATCGATCACGCGAATCGCCGTGCCCTGCGCCTTCAATTCGTCCGCCGCCTTCAGCGCTTCGTGCACCGTGATGCCCGCGCCGATCACAGTCACTCGATCCTGCGGACTTTTCCCCAGGACCTTGAATCCGGGAACGGGAAACTTTTCATCCTTCGAATAGAGAATCGCAGTTTTTGGGCGCGACGTCCGCATGTAGTTGATCCCAGTTCGCCGTGCCATGGTCTCGGTCAGGCGCTCCGCGGAAACGGCGTCGCTCGGATAGAAAACCGCCGATCCGTGGATGGCGCGGAACATCGCGAGATCCTCGAGCGCCATTTGCGACGGGCCATCCTCGCCGATCGATACGCCGCAGTGGGAGCCGCAGAGATTAATGTTGCTCCGACTGATGGCTGCCATGCGTACCTGATCGTAGGCGCGCGATAGGAAACACGCGAACGTATCAACGAACGGGACTTTGCCGCGCGCGGCGAGCCCCACGCCCGTGCTGACCATGTTTTGCTCCGCGATGTAGCCCTGGTAGAAATGGTCGGGGTAGGCGTTGCCGAAGATTTCGGAGAACGTGGAATTCTTCACGTCGGCGGAGATGGCCACGATGTGAGGATTCACAGCGCCCAGGCGCTTGAGAGCGTAACCATAGGCCTCGCGCGTGGCAACCGGCTTACCGTCGGGATAGTCCGGCGCGGCCGGCGCGGGGAAATCCGGGGGCTGCGGCAAGGAAGCCCTGGCGTAAGATTTTCCCGGATCAGGAGGAACTTCGATGGTTTCGCCAATTTCCTGCAAAGCCTTCGCGAGTTCGTCCTTCGACATCGCCTTGCCGTGCCAGTGCTCTTTGCCAGCAGTAAAGCTGACGCCGTGGCCCTTGATGGTGCGCGCGAGAATCGCCTGAGGGCGGCCCTTGGTGGCCTTCGCGCGATCGAGCGCCGCGAGGACAGCCGCGACGTCGTGACCATCGATCACCTCGGCGGCGAAACCCTCCGCCTCGAATTTGCGGCGGTACGTTTCCATGTCGTGCTGGTACATCGTTGGCTGGCTCTGGCCGAGCGCGTTCACGTCGGCAAGAACGGTGAGGTTGTCAAGCTTGTAGTAACCCGCAAACTCCGCGGCTTCCCATATCTGCCCCTCGGCCATCTCGCCGTCGCCGAGGAGGACGTAGACGCGAGTCGGACTCTTATCGAGGCGCGCGCCGATGGCAAGTCCCGCGCCGACTGACAGTCCCTGGCCGAGCGAGCCGGTCGCCGCGTCCACGCCGGGAATGCGGGGCGTAGGATGGCCCTCGAGCTCGCTCGAGAACTGCCGCAAAGTCATCAGGCGCGAAATGGGGAAAACGCCCGATTCCGCGAGAGCCGCATAGAGCACGGGCGCGGCGTGGCCCTTCGAGAGAACGAAGCGGTCGGAGTCGCCGGAGTTGGGATTCTTCGGGTCGATTTTCATCGCGTAGAAGAAAAGTCCAGCCATTAGCTCCGCAGCCGACATGCAGGAAGTGGGATGGCCCGATCCGGCGGCGGTGGTGGCCATCATGGAGAGGATGCTCAGCCTTCGCGCCTTTTCCTTAATCGCGTCGACGATAGAAGCGGAGGATCCTGCGGCAGAGGTGACGCTCATCGGGATGGCTCCTTTGCGGGCGTGCGATTCGAGATGGGGATTCTACCCCGATGGAAGGCAGTCCGCGAAACGGTTTTCGGGGCTGGCGAGCCGCTGCGACATTGCCAAAGGGGGTCGATTCCATTGACGGGTAAGAGGCACCACCATCTCGTGTTTTCAATTAGTTGCAGCATATTTTACTCGGCAGTCAGTGACGGGTAGAAGGACGCAGTGGCGAGTGATTCGTGGCAAGCGGCTGGTGAAGAGTGTCCCGGTGTCGCGCGCCAACCCGTGCACCGAGATTCCGATTCGTGGCCCGAACGAGTACCTCCGCGGGCGCGACAGGACAGCGCGCCTTCGGAACCGAGCCCAGCGTCGCGTCTCATCTTTTGTCCCTTCCCTTTCTCGTTCTCGTACTTCACAAATCAGATTTTAGGCTGGCACGTTGTGAGCGAGAGCGCAAGTAGTTGTTGGTGTAAAGAACTCGGCTTGGTAGTTTTCGGGGTGTCTATAGGAGGTCGGGGCGGCTACCCGATCGGATGTACAAGGACGGGAGCGGACCAGTCGGTCATCGGAGACAGGCGGCCGCAATCGAGACAGCGCGTGGTCGAATAGTGGGCCGCGCAGTGCGGACAGACGGCTTGCGTTTCGAAAACGTCGAATGGCTTGTTGCACTGTCCACATACCCAAAAATCTCCCGACGGGGGCGCCGTTCTGCACGACGGACAGGCAAACCCGTAGCGACGCGGCAGCTTTGCCATACGCAGCAACACTCGCGCGTGCTGCAGCCCGCTCCAGCAGTTCATCAGGATGAAGACACCCAGAACGCCGAACCAGACGGAATGCGTCCAAAAGGCAAAGATGATAAACCCCGCCATGCCGACGAAGCCGAGAATGGTGGCCACCAGCAAGCTGTGGGCGCGCCCCATCGGAAACCAGAGCAGCGAGCGAAGAATCTGTCCGCCATCGAGGGGGTAGATGGGCAACATATTGAAAATCAGCAAGCCGAGGTTGATCCACCAGACCGCCCGCAGAAACGCGTGAAGATCCGGCATCGTCACCGCCCAACCAGCCGAGGCGCTCAACATGACGAGCACCGCCAAGATCGGGAGGAGCGCCACATTCACCAGCGGCCCCGCAGCGATGCTCCAGAGCGTGGCGCCGGGCCGCTGCGGCGGGTCCACATACGCCACCCCACCGAGCGGCCACAGCACGATCTGATTCGCGTTTCCTCCCACCTGCCGACAGGCCAACGCGTGGCCGAACTCATGAAGCATGACGATAAGAAAGATGGCTACGTACTCCAGCACGTTCCAGATTGGAGAGGAATAGCTTCGCGCCCGGGTCTGGATTTCAATAGCCGCGATCACAAACCAGGACCAGTGGAGGAAGACATCAATCCCGGCAAAACGGAACAGGCGGATTGATCCCCGGCGGAGGCCCGTCATAGACGAGGTGGCCCGGCCCACCGCACCAAGTGTGGCCTGCATTGTGGGAGATGCATTGGGAACAATTATGCGGCAATCGTTGGTGATTTGCGAGCTTGGGTGATCGGCAGCCCATTACCGGAAATGGACGTTGCGCATGCCTTGGCTCAATTGCGCAGGTGACGCGCGGTTACGCTGTGGGCTTCGTGAGTTCCTTCGCGAGGTAGATGATCTGGCCGACGTGGTGATAAGCGTGGGCGGCCATGCGCATGATGACCGTGAACCGATCATGGGCAGCCGGCTCCAGTGCCGCGGAATATGGCGCGACCCAGTCCTGCGGCGATTGAGCACGGATGGTCGAGGTGACCATGTCGATGGCGCGGTCGAAATCGGCGAGCACCTGTTCCTTTGGACGTTTCGCGGCGTCGGTGAATTCGAGAGGCCGGTTGCGGACGTAGCCCGTACCGGCAATTTGCGCTCCGATGTAATAGTTCAGATTGCCGGTAACATGCAGGAGCAAATGCCCGATGCTGTTGCCGTAGGGATACGGACGCGCCCAGAGTTGCTCAGTTGAAATAGGCGCGACCAATTCGTGGACGCGGTCGCGGACTCCTTCGTAGTATTCGGCGAGCGTGGAAGCGACGATCGGAGCGAGTTCCGGCATGGCGAATCCTCCCGTCAGCGGTTCGATGGAGTATAGCAGCGGATCGTGCCAGCAATTTCGTTTGCGACCCGCCGTGCCCGAGATACATCTGAACTCTTAGGGCTCGGCGCGGTGTGGTATTCTCGCGACGGAAAAGCGAGCCGACCAGCCCCCGGGAACGAGACAGAAGCCCATTCAGGAGATCGATCATGGCAAAGCCCAAAGTTCTAATTCTTACCGGAGACGCAGCGGAATCGCTCGAAGTGATGTATCCGTATCAGCGGCTGCTGGAAGAAGGATACGACGTGAAGATCGCGGCGCCGACGAAGAAGAAGCTGCATTTCGTGGTGCACGATTTCGAGCCGGGCTACGACACGTACACGGAGAAGCCCGGCTATAGTTGGGACGCGGACCTCGCTTTCGCGGACGTGAATCCCGCCGAGTACGCGGCGCTAGTGATTCCCGGCGGCAGGGCACCCGAGTACATTCGAAACAACGCCGACTGCCAGAAAATCATTCAACACTTTTTCCAGCAGGATAAGCCGGTGGCGCAGATCTGCCACGCGGCGCTGGCGCTGCTCGCGGCGGGCGTGTTGAAAGGGCGGCGGACGGCGGCGTATCCGGCGCTTGAGCCGGACGTGCGCGCGGGCGGCGCGGAGTTCGTCAACTCGGACGCGGTGATCGACGGGCAGATGATTTCGGCGCGCGCATGGCCCGATCATCCCGCGTGGATGCGCGAGTTCATCAAGCTGCTGAAACAGAAAGCGCCGGTACAAGAGCAACGGGCAACGGCTCGATAGAGCGCGCGGGACGAAGCCGGCCCGAGCGGAGAGGAAGATCGGCAATGAACGTGAGCGTAAATGCGTCGATGGTGACGACGGCGTTTGAGCTGCCAGGATACCGCGTGGTGAAAACTCTCGGGCTGGTGCGCGGGATCACGGTGCGGTCGCGCAGCATTTTCGGGACGCTCGGCGCGTCACTGCAAACGGTTATCGGCGGGAATATCACGCTCTTCGAGGACATGTGCGAGCAGACGCGCGAGCAGGCGCTCGACGTCATGATGGAGCACGCGGTCGAGCGCGGGGCGAATGCCGTGATCGGGATGCGCTACGACGCGACCGAGGTGATCGCGTACGGCACGGCCGTGCAGGTGGAGCGCGCGCCGTGATGGCGGAAATGGCGGCGGTGAAATTGGGAGAAGACAGATGAAGCAGGCATTCAGAATCCTCGCAGGGGTTGTGCTGCTCGGCTTGGTTGCCGCGCTTGCGGTGGTGCATGGCGACGCACCCAAGACGGAGACGGTGGAGATTCCGAACGGAACGGGAACGGTGGGAGGATTCCTCGCGACGCCGTCGAAGGCGGGGCGCTATCCGGCTCTGGTGGTCATCCACGAATGGTGGGGGCTGACAGACTGGGTGAAAGACGAGACGACGAAGCTCGCGGACCAGGGTTACGTCGCGCTGGCAGTGGACCTGTATCGTGGAAAGGTGACGTCCGATCCCGAGGAAGCGCACGAACTGATGCGCGGCTTGCCTCAGGACCGTGCGGTGAGCGACTTGAAGGCGGCGTTCGCGTATCTCGGCACGCGAAAGGATGTCGATCGGGATCGCATCGGATCGATCGGATGGTGCATGGGCGGCGGATACTCTCTGCAACTCGCGATCCACGAGCCGCGCCTGGCGGCGTGCGTGGTGGACTACGGAGCGCTGCCGACCGATCCGAACGACATCCAGCAGATCTTTGCACCCGTGCTCGGAAATTTCGGGGCGGAAGACCGCGGGATCACGCCGGACGACGTGCACGCTTTCGAGAAGACGATGAAAGGGATGAACCACCGGGTCGACATCAAGATTTACGACGGGGCCGGGCACGCCTTTGAAAACTCGACGAACACGAAGGGCTACCGCCCGGAAGCCGCAGCCGATGCGTGGGCGCGCACGGTTGCGTTCCTGAACAAGTCGCTAAAATAGGCGACGAATCGCAGACGTTGAGTAGCCGCAGAAGTTCGCCAAGCCGCGCGGTCCCCAGCCCATGCGTGTGAATTTGATTCCCGCTCCCTTGTTTGCATCCGGGTAGCGCACCCCTCTGTGCACCCATGTTAGTTCCGGCCAAGCAAGCGTCTCCATGGACTAGGGTTTAGCGACCGGCAACCGCGGGTCTATCGGCATTGTGCCCTGCAGCCTATTGGAAATCGGTAGCGGATGGACGCATCGGTTACGTTTCTACACCGCGAAGCAGCCGGCCATGATGAGCACTTCGTGGCATGCCCCATAAGACCTGTATTGTCAATCGATTAGAGAGGCAAGGCGCTGGCCTGAAACATGCACAAACAGCCATGGGCAGAGCCAGTCCAAAGATCTCTCCGGGCTGGGTATGAATGTGGAAAAGCAGGGGAAAAAGCCGATGACGATCCGCAGAAGCCGGAATGGCGAGAGTGGGTTTTCGCTGGTCGAACTGGCGGTCGTGTGCATCATCGCCATCACGATTGCGGCCATGGCAATAACTCAAATGCTTCCGAACCTACAATACGCGCGCTCCGATAGCGCCATGCGCATCGTGCTCGACCAATTGAGGCAGGCGCGCGAGTACTCGATTGCCAATCGCCGCTACGTGCAGATTTCATTCCCGGTCGTGAGTGGGCAGTCGGAAGTCGTTATCACGCAGATGAACACCCTTACAACGGGCGCGGGAACAACGAACCCTATCTTGAGCACGGTTTATATTCCCTCGCCGCTACAGTACGCCGTTGTCTCGGGCATGCCGGACACTCCGGACAAATACGGGAATAGTTCGGCGATTTCTTTCGTTATCGAGGGTACGAGTACCACCCCGACCGGATCGTATTTCTTTCAGAGCGACGGCGAACTGGTGGATAGCGTGACATTGTCGCCCATCGACGGAACGATTTTCCTCGGTGTTGCAGGCAATAAATCCTCGGCGCGAGCGGTGACCGTGATGGGCGCAACGGGACGCGTCCGGGGTTGGAGGTCCAACGGCGTGGGCGGGAGCGCGCCGGCAACATCCTGGTTCCAGTTCTGAAGGAGACGGCGACGATGCGTAAACGAACAACTCGGCAGCGGGAAAAAGGCTTCACGCTGCTCGAAACGATGATTGCGGTGGGCATCCTGTCGATCGGCGTCCTGGGGCTTGCCGCGATGCTCGCGGACTCGCTGGCGTACATGTCGGGTTCGCAGGCTGATTTCATCGCGCAACAGAAAGCGGAGCAGGCCATCGAGACCATCTTCACGGCGAAATACGACAGCGCGGTCACGTGGGCTCAGGTTTCGAACAACAGTGCGGGCAATCCGACGGGGCTGTTTTATTCGACTCCCCAGCCGATCCGGCAGCCGGGTTCCGACGGGCTGGTCGGTTCGATCAACGATAATTCGGCTCCTCTGGACTACATTCTTTACCCGGGTCCGGATGGGAAACTGGGGACTTCGGATGACATCAAGTACCCGCTCGGGAACTTTACGCGCACGATCACCATCACCAACTTCAACGGCGATCCCAACCTGCGCTCGATTCAGGTCACAGTGAACTACACGACCGGGCGCTTCACGCGCAGCTACACGTTGAACTCACTGATTTCGGCTTTCGACTAGCGCCGCGAGGAACCAGAATGAAACGGGGAAACGGATTCTCATTGATTGAATTGATGACCGCGATCGCGATCCTGACGATCGTGGTCGGCGCGACCGTCGGCGCGCTAATACAGGCGCAGCGAACCGCGAATAGCGTGGTCCTGGCGGCGAACGTGCAGGAAAATCTGCGGGCCGGCATGCACTTCCTGGTTCGCGATCTGATGCAGGCAGGAGAGGGAATGCCGCCGGGAGGAGTCTCCATTCCTCTCACCAGCGCAGGCGCGTCGAACCTCAATCGTCCGGGTATCATCACTCCCGTAACGACATTCCCGACCACGTACACAGTGCTGCCCGTCATCACGCCGGGATACACACTCGGCCAAGATGCGAAGACTGTCAGTACCAGTACAAACGCCGTCCTGGACGGCGGCCTTAAAACCGACATCATCAATATTCTTTACGCCGACAACACCCTCTCGGATGCGAGCGGGCATTATCTGAACAGCTTTCCGGTTGCGTCGGCATCGAGCCCAACCTGCTCGGGTACGATCAATGCGAGTGGCACTTCGGTGACTCTGGCTTCAAGCTGTTTCACGATGCCGGGCACGCCCACGCCAATCGGGGTCGGGAATCTGCTCCTCTTTACGAATGGGAATGGTACAGCCCTTGAGTACGTTACAAGCGTTTCCGGCCAAACAATCAATTTTGCCGCCGGCGACCCTGCCGGATTGAACGGACTAAGCGCCACCACGTATCCAGACGGTACCGTTCAGGCAATGCAAGCGTCTACGACGACGACGACGATTACGCGCGTGTGGATGATTAGCTACTATATCGATTCGACGACCAATCCATCGTGCCCACAACTGATACGCCAGGTGAACTATCCCGGGTACCCGTCCGCGGCTCCGGTAAATCCGCCACAGCCCATCGGCGACTGTATCGAAAACTTGAGCTTCAGCTACGACATTACCGGTTCCTCGGCTCCGGCCGGCACATACACGATCGGGCCGGGCGACGCCCCTACGCCGATCAGCCCCGATTCTCCCTCGCAGATTCGCGCTGTCAACGTAACTCTCGAAGCGAGATCGGAATACCCGTTCACCGGCGCGCCGGGCTCGGACTACTTCCATAACAGCCTGAGCACTCAAGTGAGCGTCCGGAGCATGTCGTTCGTGAACGATTTCACGACGAAAACCACGGCGAGTCCGGGGCCTTGAGGCGAGGCGAAAGCGGGATGGCTTCCAAAGGAGAAGAGCTTTGAGAGCGAGACGAGAAAAAGGTGTTGCCCTCATCACCGTAATGCTGATCATGGTCCTTATCTCCGCCATGATTGTGGGAATGTCCTGGATGGTGATGACGGATGCACGGCTGGGCGGCAACAACGCAAACCGGTCCGTCGCGTTCTACGGCGCGGAAGCCGGCATGGAGAAGCTGACGGCCGATCTGGGTAACCAATTCGCCACGAAGGGTTCCGTGGTCGCATCGGACCTGACATCGATCACATCGGGGGCTGCGCCGTTGGGGGCTCCGACAATTCAGGGCATCACGTTCCAGAATACGCTGGGTTCGACGTACCAGATCATGTGCGGATCGCCACTCGCGTCGCCCTGCACGCCAACGTCGACGAATGCGACGATCCTGCCACCCAGCCCGTACGCGGGCATGCAAGGGCTGATCACTCAGTTGACGCTGTCGGTCGCCGCGCAGCAGCTTGGCGGTTCCGAAGTGAAGCTCCACCGGCAGGTTCAGCTTGTCTCGATCCCTGTGTTTCAGTTCGGCGTGTATTCGGATTCGGACCTGGCATTTTTCAACGGCCCTCTGTTCAATTTCGGCGGCCGAGTTCACACGAACGGCAACCTTTGGCTCGGGCCTAATTCGGGCCCGCTGTTGATCAACGACAAGGTGACGGTAGCCGGCCAGGTGATCCGG
Source organism: Candidatus Acidiferrales bacterium (assembly GCA_049523255.1). Taxonomy (GTDB): domain Bacteria; phylum Acidobacteriota; class Terriglobia; order Acidiferrales; family UBA7541; genus Palsa-295. Next base: position 32,514 of record JBEKNB010000006.1, read on the forward strand.
ACCAACCTTGAAAATGGTTGGCCCGGTGGGAGCACAATTACGGCAGGAGGCGATTACTCCGGAATCGTATCGATTTCAACGGTGGAGAATACAAGCACAACGGCCACTTCACCGAATTACAATAACTCGCCGTGGCTCCCGCTGGGTTTGGGCCAAGGCAGCGTGACCGGCAGCAGCGTCTATGGAAACGTGAGCACTGCGGCGAATTCCTCGTGGAGCACCATCGTAAATTCCTATAATGGCGAGCTTCAAAACGGTGTGGCGCCCCTTAGCTTGACGTCTACAGCCCTGGGCGGAATCACGGCGCCCATCTCCTTGATCCGCCGGGCTGTCCCGGGTGAGCTTGCCAGCAATCCGGCCGAATTCAGCGAGCAATATTTCTCGCAGGCCACGCTCAGAATTTTACTCGATGATTATGCCGGCAGCCAACCAACAAACCCGGCAGGCGGATGCCATACCTCGGACATGATGAGCCTGGATGGGATCGATACATCAACGGACCCGGTCGACCTTGCGACGCTGATCCCGTCCGGATCACACTCGTGGTGGACCACCACGACGGCACCTTTTTATCCGTTGCCAACTTCAGGTGCCACAAATACCGGCGCTGCGGGACCTTATACACTGGGAGACGGGTATTGGATTCAGAATGGGAAGCCGATCATCACCGGATGCATAAAGATCGAATACCAGGACACCAGCAACAAGTTCCACGACATTACTAAGACGATCCTGAATCTGGGGATCATCGGGCGGAATATCAATCCCCAAGGGGCGTGCACTCCGCCAAGCCATGGGAGCTGCACGAATACGGTGGCGCCAAACGTGGTTCAACTGCCGGCTTCGGACTCGACTGTAATCAAAGCGCAGGGTCCTACCACGGTGGTCCCAACCGTGGGATGTACCGATCCTCATACCACTGCCATCATTCGCCTCGCACGGCTTCGGGACAACCCGACGAGCGCGACAAGCGGAGGATGTGGCACACCTACGGCAAACGGGTACGACTACTGGCCCAACGTGCTGTTCGATGCCAGGGAGGCCGTTTCACGACCCTCGGATATTCCGGGCGGCTCTGCCAATCCACTGCCGACGGCTGCAGGTGTCATGAATTACATCGAGCTCGACGCGGCAAACCTTGCCACATGGTTCAATAATAACCAATCGAGTTTAAAACTCCTCAACAGCACAGGATTCGCCGTCTATTTCTCAGATCGGCGCGGCGAACTGGCTGACTCGACGCTGGCCACGCCCGTGAAAACGGGATCGTACGGCTATAACGACATCGTGAACGGGACAGAGGACGCTGCCCATGGTTGCCCGAGTGGGACGAACGGGGGGACCCCAGATCCGGGTGAAGACCTCGAAGGTGACGGCATTCTTAGAAAGTACGGCGGCGTTGAAACTGTGCCCTATTACGCAATCACTGGTCTTCTACCGACAGGCACCTCCCCCAACCCCTCTGTCCTCGTATCAGATCCGACATTTTGCACGAGCCAAGGCAACGCTTGGCCCGGGGCTGTCTACGTTCAAAACGAGGATGCCCGGGAGAATCCCCCGGTCTTCTTCCGGCGCGCTCTTAAGATCGTGGACGGCCAGACCCTTAACTTGGGCACGTCTTGCTACGGCGCCAGCCCGAACCCGCCCTGCGGTCTCACGATCGCGGCCGAGAATCCTGCCTATATCCAGGGCGATTTTAACGCGCCGAACAACGGCACGTGGAGCGGCAGCAGTGTGGCTGCTTCCGTTTCTGCTGACGCCGTGACGTTGCTTTCGGACAGTTGGAACGACGTCAATAGCTTCATCACTCCGTACGATTACACCTCCCGGCCAGCCACGCAGACGGCGTATCGCGTGGCAATTATTGGCGGAAAGGGAATTCCCTTTCCGCAGCCGAGCGGGCAACCCGAGGACTACGGGACGGACGGCGGGCTCCACAACTTCCTGCGATTTCTGGAGAATTGGGGCGGCGTGAACTGTTACTACAAAGGCTCGCTGGTGAGCTTCTACTACAACCGGCAAGGGATAGGGCTCTATAAGACCAATAACACGGTCTACAATCCGCCCAACCGCCAATACAGCTTTGATACCAACTTCACGCAGGGGCCGCAATGGCTGCCCCCGCTCACACCGGTGCTCCGGACGATCAACACGATCGGCTTCTCGCAGGAGATCATGCCGACTCAGTAGCGCCAGTCTGTACGCGCAATACCCCAGAGCGGCTCCCGCACCTTCCCGGGAGCCGCTTCTGTTTTGGGGCTGGAGCGGCGGCTTCAAGGCGCGGCCGGGCGGGTGCGAGGATTGAAATTGGTGTCGGCCGCGGGCGTCGTGCATTCCGACGCGGCGCTCGACGAGCAAAGGTCGATCAAGGCGTCGCTAAAGTCGCCCGGCGTGGCGAGGCCGACGAGCGGCTCGGCGTAGATCGTGTAGTTATGTCCCACAGGCAGGCGCTCGATATCGAACGAGCCATCGAATTGCAGCGAGGAATTCAGCACATCGCAACTCCAGCCTCCCAACGTTCCAGCGATCACGGCCCCGGTGTCCGCATCCAGGGCGACGACGTGCGCGCCGAAAATTCCCGTGACGACCGCGCCGGGCGATGGCGCGGGAATCTCCGCGAGCGCGAACGGATTGGCGGGCAGGACGCGCCCGCGGATCGCGCCCACGTTGACTGCGTCGTTCGGATCGGGATAGAGCAGGCGAATCCCCGCGCGATCGTCGTCGGAGAGCGGGCCGTCGGGCGCTTGCGCGGTCGGCCGGTCACCGAGGAACTGGCCGGGCGGCGGCGCGAAAGGGAACATCAACGCGCGCCAGACGGCCGAATGGTCGAGACCGAACCAGTGGCCGATCTCGTGCGCGAGAAGCGACTCGAGATCGTACGCGCCCTGGCCCTGCGGGGTGGCGAGCGCTGCGGGCGTGACAAACATGGCCTGGCCATCGTTGCGGAAGAGGGTATCCGCGTCCAGGATCTGCCCGGCGAATGCGGCGGGAGGACTCGAGCCAACGGAGACGCCCGGCGCGTTTGCGGTGATCACGCGCGTGAACGCGAGCACGCCGCTCGTGAATCCCATGCTCGATTGGTTGAAGCAGATGGTGTTGAAACCGTCCACGTTGCTTTCCTGATCGTTCGTACAGGAACTCGCGGCACTGATGCGCGCGAGCGGGCCGATGAGCCCGGGGTAAGCAGTGGCGTTGAATGTCGTGCCGGCGACGCCGGACCATGCGCCGAAGGAATCCGAGATTGCCTGTTCGATTTCGTCGAACTGCGCGCTCGTTCCTCCGGCCGCAACGGTGAGGACCGTTTGCGGCGCGAGGGGGAGAGACGTGCTCCAGCGCCGGCTGAGCGGCGAAGCAAGCGACAGATTCCAGCGATCGGACGCGGGGCACCCGCCGCCCTGAGGAACGGTTGTGTCGAGGAGGTAGCCCTCGGCCGGGTGGCCGGACATCATGCTGAAAACGAGCAGAGCGGCCGTTGCGATGGCAAGCGCAGGTCTCACTGTGTCCTCCTGGTTCCCGTGCTTCGCAGGGCGGCTTCGATGCGCGCGCGGAGAAGATCGATGGGCAGATTTCGTATGCCGGTGGCTTCGAATTGGCGCGTGGCCGGATCGAAGGTTGCGAACGATGCGGTGTCCTGCGTGACGCTTTCCTCGCCCGTGCGGGAATCGCGGCGAATGCGGAAGGTTCCCTGCTGCCAACTCACCACGGAGAAATCGCCGCGCGGCGTGGGCTCGAGAAAAAGCACGGCTTCTTCGCCGGCGTGAAACCGCGGGATGCCGGAGACGCTGGACGTGATGTTGCCGGCGCGGCCACCGAGAAGCCGCACGACGATGCGTGCGGGCGCGGCGCCGCGCCAGACGTCCTCGATTTCGAATGATGTGAAGGTCCAGATTTCGCCGGCATCCCAGCCGGTCGAATTGCCCAGGCAGCGCGCGCGCACGATCACAGGCGCCTTTTGCGACATCGTTGCGAGGGACATGCGCGTGAGCGTGGTTGCCGTTGCGGCGAGGTTGATTGCGAGCAATGCCGGGAGCAACGCGAGGTATCGGGCGGCGGGAGCAAAGGTCTTGCGGATGCGAGTCATGGTTACTTCACCTCCAGCATTCCGGTTGCGGCGGCGCGATCGTTGTTCGGCGTCGTGATGAAAAGAGTGCGTACGCCGGGAAGAGTTGTACTGGCGATCTGCAAATCGAGTTGGATCATGTTCGGGAACAGGCCGGTGATGGCCGAGGGAGTCACGCCGATGTCGCTGCCTCCGGGCGCCGCGCTCGGACCTGTGAACGCGTAGGTGAACGAAGGATCGAGGCCATTGCCGTGAACGCAGATGCTCACCGTGACTGGGCCGGAGGACGGCCGCGTGACGGTAAGTGGCGAACCTTGCACACCGCACGTGTTTCCGCCGGTGAGCAGGCCGATGAAATCGACGTTGACCGGCGAGGATGCGGCGGCGGTGGTGGGCTCGACCACGACGATGTCTTGCCCGGAGGCGATGGGCTGCGCCGAGGTGAGAGAAATCGCGTCCACGGAGACGTCGAAGGGCACGATTACAAAGGGAACGGGATTCGAAAGCAAGGGCGCGCCGGGGTTCTGCACCTGGATGGTGAGCGTGCCCGCGGACTGCACGTCGGACGGATTCAAGACGGTGGTGCACGCTGTGGCTGCGGCGCAGGTTGTGCTGCGCGGCGCACCGTTGACCAGAATCACCGAAGCCGAACTTCCGCTCCCGGAGGCGAAATTTGCCCCGTTGACCGCGAGCGGGAAGCTCTCGACCGCGCCGGCCATCACGCTTGACGGCAGGAGCGTTTCGATCGCCGGCCCGTCCGTGAGAGCCACGGTAGCCGAAGCGGATTTCGTGGGGTCGGCCGCGCTCGTCGCGATCACCGAGATCGCGTTCGGGGACGGAGCCGCTGCGGGCGCGGAGTAAAGGCCGCTCGCGTTCACCGAGCCACAGGCCGCCCCGGCGCAGCCCTGGCCCGCGACGGCGCTCTGCACGCTCCAGGTGACGCTGGTGTCCGTGGTGCCGGTTACGGAGGCGGAGAATTGCACCGTGCTGGGCGTGCCTGCGGAACCTGGTACGAATGCGTACGGCGGGGAGACCGCGACAGTGACAGCGCCGGCCGCGCCGGAAATCGTAATCATCGCGGTGCCACTGCGCGACGAATCGGCGTTGCTGGTCGCGACGAGCGCGACAGGGTTCACGGCCGGCGCAGAAGCGGGCGCGACATAATCGATGCTGCCCGAAGAAGGCGCCGCAGGCGGGATGCAGGGATTCGTTCCGTGCTGGCAGATCTGGCCAACGGCGGCATTGCCGTTGAGGACGCCATTGACGGACCAGGTCACGGTGGCATCAGGAGTGTTGGCAACGGTTGGTGTGAACGAAGCGCGCTGGCCGGGGGAGAGCGTTGCGACGGGAGGCGAGATACTGACGCTGACGCCGCTCGTGACTGTGGCGGTCACGGACGCGGTCGGCGGATTCGCGCCGCCTGAGTTCACCGTCGCGTGAATGGTGACAGGGTTGACGGAGGGAAGATCGGCAGGGGCTGTGTAGAGCGCGGTGCTCGGGCCAGTTGCGGCGATCGTGCCAAGGGTCGAATTGCCGCCCGCAGTTCCGTTCACGTCCCAGGCGATGCTCGCGCCAGCGGCGAGGCAGAACGACGCGGTGAATGGTTGCGTTTGATCGAGGCCGACACTCGCGGATGACGGCAAAATCGAATTCGTCGCCGCGCACGTGACGGTGACGCCGGCGCTGCCGGATTTCGATGGGTCGGTCGTGCTCGTTGCGGTCACGGTCACCGTGGCCGGGGACGGAGGCGCGCTGGGCGCCGTATAGAGCGCGGTCGTCGCGCCGGTCGCGGCGATCGTGCGGAGGGTCGAATTGCCGCCCGAGATTCCGTTGACGCTCCAGGTGACGCCGGTCGCGCCATTGTCCGCTCCGGTGACGGTCGCGGTGAATACTTGCGCGCCGCCCGTCGGAACGCTGGCTGTGACTGGCGAAACCGTCACGACGATGTCGGATGGGGTCGTCGTCGGTGCGCTGGTGGTCCCGCAAGCAGATTCCACGAGCGCGCCAACGCAAAGAATCGCGAGGCAAAGCAGATGCGCACGCCGTGCTTGCGAGTTTTTCGGGCTGCTGCAGTCTTGCATGCATGTGAGCCAAGGCAAGAGATGTGCCACAGTGGGGCAGCGCTACGACAGCGCCTTTGGTTACGCGAGCCGACGGCGAAGATTCAATGAACGTATGATTCCGGGTCAGTTAGCACGAGGACAGAATCAGGATTGCTGGCAAGAGTATGGCGGCGGAGATGTGGTCATATCGACGTGGTCTTTGTTGTTGTTCCACATTGGAACGCACGTGCCCCGGATTGGGATGAGGGGCAGCTCGTTTGGCACAGCGATCTACGCTTTGGCGAGAACTGCTCGCAACGCAGCATCCAGGGTTTCGAAGCGGAAGGAATAGCTGATTTCAAGGAGCTTCCCGGGCCGAACGCGCTGGCTTGCGAGCAGCAGTGCGTCCGCCATCTCGCCGAGCGCAAGGCGCAGCGCGAATGCGGGCGCAGAGAAGATCGCCGGCCGGTGAAGAGCTGCCGCCACGACGCGCGTGAATTCAGCGTTTCGGACTGGATTTGGAGATGTGACGTTCAAAGGGCCTCGGAGCCGTGCGTCTGAAATCGCAGAACGGATGATCTCCACTGTGTCTTCCAGCGCAATCCACGACAGCCATTGATTGCCCGTCCCGAACCGCCCGCCAATCCCAAGTCGAAAAGGCAGCAGCATCCGGGGCAGAGCGCCACCCTTGGCGGACAGAATCACACCGAAGCGAAGCATCACCGCGCGGATGCCGCTCAATTCGGCGCGCGCGGCCTCCGCCTCCCAGTCGCGCGCAAGAAGCGCCAGGAAATCCGTGCCCGCGCTGCTGGATTCATTAAGGATTTCGTCGCCGCGGTCGCCATAGTAGCCGGTCCCCGAAGCGCAAATGAACGCCTGGGGCTTTTGTTTCAGGTTCGCGAGCGCATCCACGATGACGCGGGTGGTATCTATCCGGCTGCTCCGGAGGACCGCTTTCCGGGCGGGCGTCCAGCGGCCTCCCACGATGCCGGCGCCGCTCAGGTGCACGACGGCGTCGAAACCCTCCATTGCAGGCAGGTCCACGCTCGCGGCCATGGGATCCCAGAGAACGTCTCCGCCTGACGCAGCACCGCCCGGGCGCACGAGGCGCGCGATGGTGTGGCCTTCCGCCCGCAAGGCGCTCGCCAACGCCTTGCCGACAAGCCCCGATGCTCCTGAAATCAGGATTTTCATCGTGTTGCCCGCGTACACGCTCCCGCATGAAAGCAGCTTAAGCTAAGCCGTTCTGCTGGCCACGTCAAGCGCACGAATTGCCAGATGCGATAGAATCACGAGTCATTTTCGCGGGGTGGGGGATGAGTCTTTCATTGCGGCGCATGGCCGTCGCGGGGTTTATCGCCAGTCTGCTCCTGTTTCCAGTGGCCATTTCCGGAGGCGCTCAAGCCACCGGGGGCATTCCCGGATTTACTTCGGCGCGTGTCGGGGCAGAGCGCGAGCTTGAGGAAAGGTTTCGGAGCATTCCCGATGCGACACACGCCGAGAATAATTTGCGGCATCTCACAAGCGAACCGCACATGGCCGGAACCGAGGCGAGCCATCGGGTTGCCCAATGGCTGCGGGATCAATACCGCAGCTTCGGCTTCGACGCGGAGATCGTCAGCTACGGCGTGTGGCTCCCTCAGCCGCGCGAGGTAAATCTCGAACTAGTGAAGCCCGCGCGCAAGGCTCTCGCGTCGCAGGAAGAGCCTTTCGATGGCGATCGGGATACCTACGACGAGCGCGCCGTCACCGGATTCAACGCCTACTCGCCTTCCGGAGAAGTGACTGCGCCGGTGGTCTACGTGAACTACGGCACACTGGAGGACTACCACGAACTCGCATCACTGGGGGTAAGCGTCGAAGGAAAAATCGTGCTGGCGCGCTATGGCGAAGGCTATCGCGGAATCAAGGCGAAGCTCGCCGAGGAGCACAAAGCCGCCGCCCTGATTCTCTATTCCGACCCGGAAGACGACGGCTTTGCCGTGGGCGACCCGTATCCGCGCGGGCCGTGGCGGCCGATGAGCGGCATTCAGCGCGGTTCGATCATGTATACGCAACTGTACCCTGGCGATCCGCTGACGCCGGGAATTGCCGCAACTTCCGCAGCGCGGCGTATCGTCCCTGCGGACGCCGCCAATCTGCCGCGCATTCCGACGATGCCGATCAACGCCCAAGACGCCGCCGTGATTCTCTCGAGTCTCGGAGGAGAGCACGTCCCGCATGACTGGCAGGGCGGGCTGCCGTTCACGTATCACGTTGGCCCCGGCGCTGCGGAAGTCCACATGAAGCTGGTGATGGATTACGCCCAGCGGGCGATCTACAACGTGATCGCCACGTTGCATGGAACGTCGGACGACGAATGGGTCGTGCTCGGCAATCATCACGACGCGTGGGTTTTCGGCGCCGCCGATCCCGGCAGCGGAACGGCCTCGATGCTCGAAACGGCGCGCGCGCTCGGCGAACTCGCGCGTTCGGGCTGGAAACCACGCCGTACCATCGTTATCTGCCAATGGGACGGCGAAGAGCCCGGCCTTCTCGGCTCGACCGAATGGGTCGAGGCAAATCGCGCCGAGCTGCAGGCCAAGGCCGTCGCATACATCAACACCGATGTCGGTGTGGCCGGCGGAGACTTCGCGGCATCGGCGCCACCGTCGCTCAAAGATCTGGTTCGCGACGCGACCCGCGAGGTCCGGGATCCGGACACCGGCGCGAGCGTCTACGATGCCTGGCGCGAACAGGCCGCGGCGGCCCGGGAGAAGCAGCAGCCCTCCGGCACCGCACGGCAGGCGCCGCACGCTGAATCTTCCGGCAAAGCCCCGATCTCCGCCCTGGGTGCGGGCTCGGACTTCTGCCCGTTTTTCGATTACGCCGGGATTCCTTCGATCGACATGGGGTTCGGCGGCAACTACGGCGTGTATCACTCGCTCTACGACGATTTCTACTGGATGAAGCACTTCGGCGATCCATCGTTCGCCTATCATGTTGCGCTCGCGCGGATTCTCGGAACCATCGCGCTGCGGCTCGACGAGGCGGATATCCTGCCGTTTGACTATCCGGCGTACGCCTCGGAGATCGAACACACGGCGACCGACGTCTTCACGCGCGCGAGCGCGGTCAGCCAGGCGGAAGAAGACAGCCTGGAGCCGACACTGGACGCTGCGGCGCACCTCTCGGCCTCCGCGGCGCGCGCTTCGCAGGCGCTCGGCGGGATTTCAGACGCGCCGCTCGATCCCGCCAGGGCGGCGCCGCTCAACCGCGCGCTGGTCAGCGTCGAGCAGGCATTTCTTGCGCCCGAGGGACTCGCCGGCCGCCCCTGGTTCAAGCACACGATCTATGCGCCCGGCAGTTACGCGGGCTACGCTGCCGAATTGCTCCCCGGCGAAACCGAGGCGCTCGACCGCAACGATCCAGCCGCGCTGCGCCATGAAGCCGATTCGCTCGCGGCGGCCATGCTGCGCGCTTCGGCCCGCCTCAGTGACGTCGCCCACCTCGCGCAGCAAGCGGCATCCGGCCGCTAGACGCTTCAGCCCCGTTGAACTCCCGGGCGCTTCTCGTTCGTGCGGCCGCGCGATAGAATGAAGCTATGCGCGTGCGCGTCCTGTTTTTCGGCCAGCTCAAGGACATCACCGGCGTGGCACAGGAAGACGCCGAGATCTCCGATGGCGCTCGCGTCGAGGACCTTTTCGAGCGCTATGGCCGGCGTTTCCCGAAGCTTGTCGACTTCCGTCCCTCGATTGCCGCGTCCGTGAACCAGGAATATGCAACCTGGCGGGCGCCGCTTTCCAGCGGGGACGAAGTCGCTTTTCTCCCGCCCGTCAGCGGCGGCCAGCAAGCTGCCATCGCTGAAGACATCTTTCAGCTCGTGCGCGAGCCGATCCAGCCGCGCGAAATCGTCGAGGGCCTGAAGGCGCCGGAAGACGGAGCGGTCGTCGTTTTCGACGGCTTCGTGCGCAACAATTTCAAGGGCCGCCAGACGCTCTATCTCGACTACGAGGCCTACGAAGCAATGGCCTACGCCAAGATGCGCGAGATCGGCGCCGAAATTCGCGCGCAGTTTCCGATTCACCGCCTCGCCATTGTTCACCGCCTCGGACGCCTCGAAATCGGCGAGACGAGCGTGCTGATCGCCGTCAGCTCGCCGCACCGCGGCGCCGCCTTCGATGCCTGCCGCTACGTCATCGACACGCTCAAGCGAACCGTCCCCATCTGGAAAAAGGAGTATTTCGTCGGCGGCGCGGTCTGGGCCGATGGTGAGCCGTTCCCCCAGGAAGCCATTTCCCGCCCGGATGAATCTACCTCCTAGATGAAGAGATTTCTGGCAGCGATGGACATTTTTTTTGCATGCACGTTGGTGGGAGCGGCCGCTCTGGCGATTCCCCTCGGTTTGGACGCTCGTCAAGAGAGGCGCCCCGGCGCGATCCGCGTCCAGACGGATCTCGTCAACATCCTTGCAAGCGTTACCGATGCGAACGGCCGGCCCGTCCCCGATCTCACGCAGGAAGTTTTCGCCCTTTCCGAAGAGGGCGTGCCGCAGAAGATCGAACGCTTCGAAGCCGAGACGAACCGCCCGCTCGATCTCGCGCTCATGGTCGATTCAAGCATGAGCACGTTCAAAGACCTCAAGTTCGAAACGGAAGCCGCGGCGCATTTCATCCGGCAGGTCGTGCGCCCGGGCGATACGCTTGGCGTCTTCGAATTCTCGGAGTCGGTGACGGAGCTCTCCGATTTTTCCAGCGACGTGCCGAGGCTTCAAACCGCCGTGCGCCACATCGTGCCCGGCGCGGGGACGTCAATCTACGATGCGGTCGTCCTCGGCTCCAACGCCCTCAGGCGGCGCCCGGAGGGCCGGCGGCGCGCGATCGTGCTCGTCACGGATGCAGGCGAGACGACGAGCGTGGCGAAATTCGACGACGCGAGGCATGCAGCCGTTCTTTCCGGGGCGCTGCTCTATACCATCGTCATTCGCCCGGTGAAAAACGAGAACGGGCGCAACACCGCCGGCGAGCACGCGCTGATCACGATTACGGACAGCACCGGCGGCGCGATGTTCACTCTCGACGACATGAGCCAGCTCGACGAGATGTTCGACCAGATCGATCGCGAACTGCGCACGCAGTATCTGCTGGGCTACTATCCGCGACCCACGCCGCCGCCCGCGAGCGATCGCCACGTGCAGGTCGAAGTGCAGGGCAACTACGTCGTGCGCTACCGCAAGGAATATTTCACGCCGGGCCCGCCGCGATGAACGAGTTCCTCAAGGCCGCCATCGAAACGGCCCGCGAGGCGGGCGCGATCCTGCGCGGGGAATTCGAGCGCCCCAAGCAGATTTCGTACAAAGGTGAAGTCGATATCGTCACCGAATCGGACCGCCGCTCCGAAGCCATTATCGTCGCTCGCCTCAAGGAACGTTTTCCGGGCCACGCCATTGTGGCCGAAGAGGGCGGCGGCGCCGTAGCTGCCGGCGCGAAATACTGCTGGTACGTGGACCCGCTCGACGGCACCACCAACTTCGCGCACGGCTACCCGTGCTTCGCCGTGTCGATCGGCCTCAGCGAAGACGGCGAGCCGGTTGCGGGCGTGGTGTTCAACCCGGTGAGCGAGGAGCTTTTCAGCGCCGTGCGCGGCGAAGGCGCCTGGCTCAACGAGCGGCCCATTCGCGTTTCGTCGGTGGGAACACTGGCCACCAGCCTCGTCGCCACCGGCTTTCCGACCCACCACCGCAAGCGCAGCGCGAATATCAACTACTACTGGGAATTCACGCTGCGCTCGCATGGCGTCCGCCGTGATGGCTCGGCCGCGCTCGATCTCTGCTCCGTTGCATGTGGGCGCTTCGACGCGTTCTGGGAGTTCAATCTGAAGCCGTGGGACACGGCCGCCGGAGCGCTGATCGTCCGCGAAGCCGGCGGAGTCGTTACCGATCTCGCCGGAGTCCCCTATCGCGTGGGCGGTCCCAACCTTCTCGCATCGAACGGCCTCATCCACGAAGAAATGATGCAGGTCGCCGAAATCGCCGCGAAACTCTGAGACCTGTCTCATAAGTGGTTTTAAGGGGGGCGGAGCTTCAGCTCCCACATAAAAAGACTCAATAACGGGGCTTTAGTCCCTGAGACATGCAATGAATGTAAGCGAGTTCAACTACGACCTGCCGCCCGAGCGAATCGCGCAGCGCCCTCTGGAAGACCGCGACGCCTCGCGGATGCTCCTTCTCGACCGCGCCACGGGCGCATGGGAAGACCGCCACTTCCGCGAGCTGCCGGACCTGCTGCGCGGCGACGAGCTGATCGTGGTCAACAACGCCCGCGTCCTGCCCGCGCGGCTTTTCGGCCGCAGGGCTGGCATCCATGCCGAACCGCCCGGCCGCCACAATCCCGCCCGCCATGAATTCCTGCAAACGCCTATCGAAGTGCTTCTCGTCCGGCAAACGGGCGCCGAGACCTGGGAGACGCTCGTGCGGCCCGGAAGAAAAGTGCCCGTCGGCGAGCGCATCGTCTTCGGCGAAGGCGAACTCGAGGCTCGTGTCGAGGGGAGAGGCAACTACGGCCTGCGCATCCTGCGCTTTGCGTCGAAGAACGGTTTTCACGAAGCGCTTGGCCGCCTCGGCCACATTCCGCTGCCGCCTTATATCAAGCGCGCGGATGAGCCGCTCGACCGCGAGCGCTACCAGACGATCTTCGCGCGGCAGGGAAACGCAGTCGCGGCGCCAACCGCCGGATTGCACTTCACTCCCGGAATCCTCGCGCGGATTCGCGAACGCGGCGTTGAAGTCGCCGAGATCACTCTCGAGGTCGGCCTTGGCACATTCGAGCCGGTCCGCACCGAGCGCCTCGAGGACCACAGGATACACGCGGAAGCCTACGAGATTCCCGAGGCCACGGCCGCGGCTCTCGCGCGAGCGCAGCAGGAGAGGCGCCCCATACTGGCTATCGGTACTACGGTCGTGAGGGCGCTCGAAGACGCCGCCGAAAAGAACGCCACCCAAAAGGGTGCCGGGGGCCCTGAGCCGGTCGCGCCGGGAAAGGCCGAAGCGACCATTTTCCTGTACCCCGGCAAGCCGTTCCGCGTCGTGAATCAACTCCTCACGAATTTTCACCTGCCCGAGTCGACTTTGCTGGCGATGGTGGCGGCCTTCGCGGGCCGCGAGAATATCTTGCGCGCCTATCGCCACGCCGTGGACTCCGGCTACCGCTTTTATAGCTACGGCGACGCAATGCTGATCCGGTAAACGCGAGCGACGCAGTCAGGAATGGGTGTCGCTTACGGCTCCCATTCGGCTACTTCTCCTCGCGCCGCAGACTGCTGGGGGCATTGATTCTGTCGTTGGCCAGTATTTTGGAGGGGACCTATCCAGCAAGACAATCTTCCGTCCGTGCACTGTGGCGCTAACTTCGAATCAGTCATGCGTGGGCGGCACGGATGAAGAGATCGGCACGTTCTTGAATGCCTCGGTGAGAGCAGCGCCCACTTCATCGATGCACTTCTTCCCAGCGTCCAACGCTCCGGCCATCAAGAAGAAGCCATGGATCACATTGGGATATTGAAACACCTTGATGGGGACGTGCGCCTCTCGGAGACGATTCGCGTAGGCTCCGCCTTCGTCCCAGGTGGGATCATCTTTGTCGGTTACCAGTAAGGCCGGTGGCAAATCCTTTAAGCTCTTCGCGTTAATCGGAGAAATATAGGGATCCTCCTGATTGGCTAATGCAGGAACATATGCACCAAGGGTTGCGATCCGGGCGTCGGGCGTTACGATCGGATCGTTGGACAAGTAGCGGGAGCCGAGCAAAATGGCGCTGACGTCGGGGTAGATCAATACCTGATAGACCAAGCGTGGACCACTGCGGTCGCGCGCCATCAACGTAACCACTGCCGCCAGGTTGCCACCCGCGCCGTCCCCGCCGACCGCGATGCGGCGGGCATCGCCACCGAGTTCCATGGCATGTTCCGCCACCCACTTTGTGGCAGCGAACGCATCATTTGGAGCTGCAGGATATGGATTCTCCGGGGCGAGTCGGTACGCTACCGAAACGACGATGCAGCCACAGCGATTGGTCACGCTGCGGAGAGGCGTATCTTCGACGTCGAGGTTTCCTGCCACGAACCCTCCGCCGTGGAAAAAAACCAAGATGGGAAGACTGCTCGATGGATTGGGACTATACACACGGATAGAAATTTCACCAGCCAGACCTGGGATTTTCCGGTCTTCGACGCGAAAGACCTGTTCGGGCTTCCCCGAGAAAGTTGCATAAAACGAGTAAGCCTTCCGCACTTCTGCGACAGTGCTCGGGTGAAGAACGCCTGCGGCAGCCATTCGATCGATGACCGCTTTTGCTTGCGAGTCCGATTGGCTCCGATCATTTGCAGATGACGGAGAGGACTGAGACTTTAGTCCCGAACCGACGGCAAGGCCCACCGGGGAGCAGATTATCAAACTCAGAGCCAGCATCCGATAGAGACTCTCTATTCGCTTGCAAGATTGGTGAGGCATCGTAGTTCCTTTCCTGAATCTGGTTGTCAGCACTTCTGCTAATCCCAAAACAGTGCGCGTCATCGACCCGAGTCATGCGAATCATCGGGCGGCCACTCCCGGCGCGCTGTCCGCAGCCTTGATTTCCACTTCCCTTGGAGTGGGGATTTCTGAGGCATTCCAGCCGCCTCCGAGAGCCTTGATGAGTTGGACCGCCGCAACCATTTGCTCCATTCGAAACGTCACAGCGGTTTGCCGATCGTTCAGCAAAGCGGTTTGCGCCACAATCACGTTCAGGTAAGGATCGAGTCCAGCTTTGTAGCGGACGGTGGCTTCTTGAAGGTTCCTCGTGGCGGCCTGTACAGCGGCGTCTTGTTGGTCGATATCCTGCGACAAGATTCGGAGTGACGCGAGATTGTCCTCGACCTGCTGAAACGCTGTGAGTACGGTCTGCTGATAATTCGCTACGGTTTGGTCGTACGTCGCGCGGTATTGCTGAACGGTTGCGTTGCGCAAACCTGCATCGAAAATTGTTTCGGCGAGACTTGGGCCCACGGACCAAAAGCGGCTCGGCCACGTAAGCCAGTTCGCGACCGAGGAAGTTCCGAATCCACCGGACGCGCCGAGCAGGATCGTCGGGAAATAGGCAGCTTTGGCCACGCCAATTTCCGCGTTCGCCTGAGCCACGGAACGCTCGGCGGCCGCAATGTCCGGGCGCCTCTCGAGAAGCTCGGACGGAATCCCAACAGGGATTGCAGGAGGATTGGCCGCCAAAGCATTCGGTCGCAGGGAAAATGCCGAGGCGGGCTGGCCAGTCAGAGTCGCGATGGCATGCTCATACTGGGCACGCAGGATTCCCAGGTTCGTATCCTGAGCTTGGGCAGATTTTAGCTGAGCCTCCGCTTGCGCCACCGCTTCGTCGTTGCTGAGGCCAGCCTTGTACTGGCTCGTCGTGAGATCCACAGTGTCCTGATAGGCGACGACCGTGGAATCAAGCAGCTCTTTTAGAGAGTCCTGCGCGCGAAGCTCATAGTAATCGACGGCGAGCTCCGCTTGGTCGGTCAGACGAACGTTCTCGAGATCGGCGGCGCTGGCTTGCGCGGCGTAAATGTTTGCTCTGACGGTGTTCCGGATGCGTCCCCAGAAATCGGGTTCCCAGGAAGCATCAAAAGGCAGCGAATAGTCGGTGTATGACTTGACGGTCAATCCGGACGTCGAAGAGGTCCCCGTTTGCAAGCCGCCAAATTGCGCCGGCGATGGACGCTCGTTGGTGATGCTTGGATTGGTGGTCACGGTCGGGAAATATTGCGACCGAGCTTCGCGAACCATAGCCCGCGCAGCGAGAAAGTTGGCCGCCGCCGCCGCGATTTCTTGGTTGGAAGAACTCGCCTTCTCTTCCAGTTCGTTCAATTGCAGATCGTTGAATACCTCCCACCACTTTCCGCGGGCTGTGCCATCTTTCGGCTGGGCCGTCCGCCAAGAATCCGATCCATTCGCGACGGCCTCTGAAAGCTCCTTGTAGGCTGGCGGGCTCTGAACCGGTGGACGAACATACTTGGGACCAACGCTGCAACCCATGACCGGCAGGAGAATCGTCGCGAGCGCAACCGCAAAAGCGGTCCGTCCAATCCTGACGCAGCGTTCATTCGCCGATGTAGACATCAACCAGTTCACCTGGATAGAGATTCACATTCGTAGGCTTCTCGATTTTGAAAATCACGGGTAGAACCCGGACATCCACCCGTTCTTGGCGTTCATCCGAAAGCTCGATTTTGGGAGAAACAAACGGCTGCACACGGACGAACTCCAACGGAATCTTGACATCCGACCCACGGATGGACATTTGCGCCTTCATTTTGGAGCCCGAGGGCAGCCGTGGTACCAGAATTTCGTCTATGTAGCAGCGAACGTGAAGGGAAGTGGGAGCACTTCCCAATGTAATGACAGGATCCTGACCCTGTGTGTATGTGTCGTAAGATCCTTGAGGGGACGCATAGTTCCCGACGATCGTATTGATCGAGAGCACGACGCCATCCCGCGGCGCTCGCAGGGTATACTTGCCGAGCAGCGCGCTCGAGGACGCATAGGCCTTTTCCAGCGCGTGCTCCGTCCGTTCCTGACTTCGAATGTCATAAATCCAAGCTCCTGCCTTCGTCAATTCGTACTGCTTCCTGGCAACTTCGAGATTCGCTTTCGCGACCGCGGCGGCGTTGATTGCGTCGTCCAACGCATCCTTACTTACAGATCGCGGGTCCATCTCGTAAGACGCTTGCGTTTTCTCCAGAGTATCCTGGGCGGTTTTCAAGGCGGCCTCGGCAGACACCACTTGCGCGACGTTGACATCGAGCGTTTCTTTTCTCGGCTCCGCTTTCAGTTCTTCCAAAAGTGCCTTCGCAGCTTCTGCCTGTGAACCCTGCTGCTCCGCTGTCGCTCTTTGGATCGAATCATCGAGCCGAAGCAGCGCCTCGCCTGATTTGACTTGCTGGCCCTCGGAAACGAGGATTTCTTTGACCGTGCCCCCAATTTCCGGATAAATGTTGATATTCTCCCCGCTGCTCTGCGCGCTCTCGACGATGCCTTCGGCATAGATCGCACTCGAATAGGGGCTCGCCGCTGGATTGAAGGCCGGGGGTAGCGCCGGTTGCGTCATGGCGGAGTAGACTGCGCTCACAAGCCCACCTAGGATTCCGATCACGGCGACGATGAAAATGAGTCTGTTTTTCACGCTGCCTTGCCTTCCGACCCTTTGAGGCGGCCGTCTTCCATCTTCAGGATCCGCGTCGCGAATTCGTAAATCCGGGAATCATGCGTCACGACCAGAATGCAGCGATCTTTGTTGAGGACGTTCTTCTGCACAAAACTCACAATCGCGCTGCCCGTATCTCCGTCCAACGAGGCAGTCGGTTCATCCATAATCAGAATATCCGGCTGACCGGCGATGGCCCGGGCAATGGCCACCCGTTGCTGCTCTCCTCCGCTCAACTTCACCGGAGGCAACTCTGCTCGGCTCTTCAGTCCAACGATGTCGAGATATTTCTCCGCCACGTGGATGGCTTCATCCCATTCCTGTCTCTTCAGGATCAGCGGAATCGCCACGTTCTCCGCGGTGGTCAAGCGGGGAAAGAGGTGATAGTCCTGGAATACAAAACCTATTTTCCCTAGCCGGAAGTCAGCAAGCTGGTCGGGATTTAAACTCCAAATATCCACTCCTTCCACGAGAACCTTCCCTGCATTCGGTCTGAGGATGCCGGAGAGAACGCTGAGCAAAGTCGTTTTCCCGCTACCTGAGGGGCCCACGATGTAAACCATCTCGCCGAATTGAGCTTCCAGGTTGACTTCGCTGAGCGCCATCGTCTTGGCTTCACCTTCGCCAAACCATTTGACTAACCCGCTCGCTTGAATGGCTACGTTCGGCATCTCATCCTCGAAAGATATCGAATGGCTCAATTCTTAGAACCCGTTGGATCCCAACATAGCTGGAGACCGCTGCAATGATGACGACCAATCCGAAGGCAATCGCGAGATTGCTAAAGGTAATCATGGCCGCGTAGATGGGAAGCCTTAGTCTTGCTAGCCAGATCAAGAATGCACACAGCCCAACTCCCAGACCGTAGCCAGTCAATGCCGTGAACGTGGCCTGGAACAGGATCATGCCCACCAGGTCGCGGCTTTTTGTGCCGATGGCCTTCAGCGCTCCGAACCGTTCCAGGTTTTCGAGGATGAACGCGTAAAACGTTTGACCCGAGATCGACAGGCCGACAATGAAGCTGATCGCGGTCATAATTAGGATATTGGTGCCGCCGCCCGTCTCGTAGATGAAGAAGTGCGCGGTCCTTTGCATGAACTCTTTCTCGGTTCGTGCGCGATAGCCGAGCGCCTCGACTTGCTGTTCGATCCTGGGTATATCGCTCTTGCTCTTCGGTTCGACGAGCACATACGAGATTGTGTACCGAGGATTCGGGATGTACTGGATGGCTCGCTCATAGGTCGTGTACAGGGTCGGAATGCCGTACAAGCCAGAAGTCGTCACCTTGGCGATCCCCACGATGACCCCACGATGATCGTTCAGCTCGAGCTCGGAGCCGATGTGGGGATTCTCGAGCTTGGGAAACTCCGCATCCCGCACCGCAATGAATGCGCTCTCCGCATAAATGTCCTCGATCTTTCCCTCAAGGAGTGCGGGTCTGCCAAACAGGCTCGTATCATCCAAGCCGATTACCGTGACGGATTGATATGTCCCATCGGAAAGCTTGACCAGAGCCCCTCCCGAATAGAGAGGAACGGCAAATTTCACGCCTTGCATGCTTCGAACCGCGTCCAGCACGTAATCTGGCATGCCGACCGAGTTGGTTACAGTTTCGACGGTCGGGTCCATGACCCACAGGGATGCTCCAATGTTAATGATTGTGGCAGAGGCGTGGTTCAAGGCCCCGCTGAACATCGAGGTAACAAAGATCATTAGAAACACTGCAAAGGTGATACCGACCAGCAATGCCGTGAACTTGGCCTTGTCATTTACGAGCAGCTTGTAGGCAAGCCTAAGCATCCCTCTCACGGTCGTCTCCCCCCGTCTTCCCCATCCATCTTCGCAGAAGGACGGCGGCAGGGATAGAGAAGCCCGTCACTCGAGAATGTGACGCGCGTCACAGGCCGAAGGCGAGGATTCCAGGTTAGCTACGAAGCAAAATGAAGTCGGATTGCCGCACAAGAGCCGGTCGATGGCAACAAACAGACGGCGTTGTGGGAAGCGAAAGATGGGGTTCTGGCCGAATCGTCGGCTACTCGCAAACTGACCACCACGCAGTCTGGTAGTGGTGTCATTTGAATGACACCACTATCCGCAGTCTCGTAGTGAAGCCACCATCCGTTTCATCTGCTATCATTCGCAGGTTGCCCCGGCAACAGACGGATGCGCTACCTGATCCTCAGCGATATTCATTCGAACGTTACGGCGCTCGAGGCCGTTCTCGCAGCGGCCAAAGGCCGATGGCAGAAGGCTGTCTGCTTGGGCGATCTCGTCGGCTACGGCCCTGATCCGAATGAAGTCATTGACCGGATCCGTTCGCTCGGAGCCGTCACGATCCGCGGCAACCACGACAAGGCCGTCAGCGGCCTGGCCGATGCCGACGAATTCAATCCCGTTGCGCGCTTCGCCGTGCTCTGGACGCGCGATCAGCTTCGTCCCGAGAATCGCGAATACTTGGAAAAGCTGCCTCGCGGACCCATCCCCGTGGATGGCTTTTCCATATTTCACGGTTCGCTTCACGACGAAGACGAATATGTCTTTTCGCCCGCGCTGGCCGTTGACGGCCTATTGAACGCCCACTCGCCCCTGTCGTTTTTCGGCCACACGCATCTTCAGGGCGGTTTCGCTCTTCGCGGCGAGGACGTGTTGGTTCTTTCCTTCAAACCCGCGGGCGGCCATCCGTTCGCGACTTTCACGATGGAGCCCGGCACGACCTACCTGCTGAATCCCGGCTCGATCGGCCAACCCCGTGATAGCGATCCCCGCGCGGGCTTCGCCATAGCGGACATCGAGAGCCAGACAGTGGAATTCTGGCGCATCCCGTACAATATTGAAGCCGTGCAGGATCGCATGACTCGCGCCGGCCTTCCCGAGCCGCTGATTCTGCGCTTGTCGTTCGGCAGTTGAGGGAAAATGAAAGAGCGATGGAACCTGAGGACAATCTCGAACCCGTAAGCAATGCAGAGCGCGAAGAGCGGAGCCGGATCGTTTCGATTCTGGTAATCGGGGCCGTGGTGGTTCTGCTTTTGTTCGGAGGTCTTCTCCTCCTCACGCGTCGAACGAAACCCCATCCGGTCGGCGCCGGCGCCGCCAGGCTGCCGTTCGGCGCCGGCGAGCAGGCCTACGCGGGCAGGATCCATTTTCACAACCTCGACCTGTCTCACGCCTCGAATTACCTGGACCAGGAGTTCGTCTACGTCTCAGGCACGGTTTCGAACGACGGCGCGCGCAAGGTGCGCGCGCTCGAGGCCACGGTCGAGTTTCACGATCCGTTCAATCAGGTGATCCTGCGCGATACTCAGCGGCTCATTGAACCCACGGACCAACCACTCGGCGCCGGGGAACAGCGCGGCTTCCAGATCACGATCGAACAAAAAATTCCCTCGGAGTGGGATCAGCAGTATCCTACGGTCCGCGTCACCGGCCTGGTTTTCGAGTAATCGGCAGCCCTGTTTCTAAACGCACGGCGGTTTGTCTATCAATGTCTTCTGAGTCTCCGACGAACGATTGGGCCGATCTCGATCGCGCCCTGGGCGCGATGGCGTGCTCCGGCAGCGCGGAAGTCCGCGAAGACGGCGAATGGTTTGCGGAGATGGCCGGGTTGCACTGCGAACTCCGCAGCGGCGGCAAGGCGTCACTCGTTCACCTGTGGTCCGGCGAGCGCAACCTGACGCGTCGCGTTCTCCGCATCCGCGAACAATCTCCAGATCGCATCGTGCTCGAAGTCCAGCGCTTCGGCCGCTCGAAGCCCGGACGCCTCGAATTCCTCCGCACCGGTGGGCCTCGTTCCCCCGGACGCGTCACCCGCGAGCAATTCCGTGCGCTCTTCCAGCGCATTCTCGCCGAGCGCTTTCCAGACGCTTCCATTGACTCGCTCTCCGTTTCGCCCGATCTCGAACACTCCCTCTCCGGCCTGTACGTCCGCGGGCGCATGCGCGAAGGTCCGCGCGCATGGGCGCTGTTGGCGGCTGCGCCGGGCGGAAGCGCCGCGACAATCGAGGGAATGCTCGCCTTTGCGATCCTGTGGCTCGGCTGGACTCGCGACCACTCCGACCGCCATGCCGTCGAAGGTTTGCGCCTCTTTGTTCCCGCGGGCGCCAGCCGGTTTCTGCGCGAGCGCGCTCTGGCTCTTTCCTCGGCCGCGCGCGCGGAAATCTTCGAATTTGAGGGTCCCGATTGCCAGATGCGAAAGATGGATCTTGCCGAGGCCGGAAATTTCGAGAGCTGGCTCACGCCGCGCCGCGAGGCCGAGTCTGCGTTGCGTGCAGCCCGCGATGCCGCGTCGCGCGTTCCTCCGCTCGCATCCGCCATCGACGAAAATTCGAGCTACATCCGCTCGAGCGTCATGCCCGGAGCCAAGGAAGTGACGTTCTGCTTTCATGGTCTGGCGTTTGCCCGCTGGTCTCGCGAAGGCATCCGCTTTGGCCTCGGCGACCGTCTCCAAAATCTCACCAGCGCCGCCGAACCCGCGTTGCAGAAATTGATTCGTCAACTCAGCCTCCACCGCAGTTCCCTCGCTACGGATACAAAACATTCTTTGTATCGCGCCGCTCCCGAGCGCTGGCTCGAGACGCTCGTGCTGGATAATCCCGATAAGCTCGATGCACAGCTGGATCCGCGTCATCTCTACTCGCAAGTCCCTGCGCTCTCGGCCGGCGATCGCGGCGTGCTCGATCTACTCGGCGTGACGCGCCGCGGTCGTCTGGTCGTGATCGAACTGAAAGCAAGCGAGGACATCCAGCTGCCCATGCAGGCGGTCGACTATTGGCTCCGCGTCCGGCGCCATCAGCTTCAGCGAGATTTTCAGCGCTTCGGCTATTTCGTCGGAGTGGAACTCGACCCGAAGCCGCCGCTCGTCTGGCTCGTCGCGCCCGGTTTACGCTTCCATTCCACCACTTCGACCCTCCTGCGCTATCTCTCACCAGACATTAAGGTTACGTGCGTCGGACTGAACGAAAACTGGCGCTGCGGCATCAAGATCATCTTCCGGCAGTAGGTTCGGCGGCCTCAAAACCGGGCCTGAACCGGCCTTGGGCGGGTTTGCGCTAAAGTGCCAAAAATGGCACGCTAACGAGCCTGTATTTGACGCAATTCGCCAATTTTGCTATCGTTCTGCTTCTCTAATTCATGGGGTGGTAGAGTGAAGCGTCGCGCAGTCCGAGCCACTGATTCCTCGAACGGAAACCATAAGCCATTGATTAAACAAGGCTTAGCATCGAAATCCAAGGCTGCGCCTCCCGATCCCGACGCCCCAGCCAAGCAGCAACAGCTCAAATTGTACGAAGAGGCGCTGAAGCATTTTCAGCAGCAAAAGTTCCCGCGCGCGAAGGAAGTGCTGGAGCGTGTGCTCGAAGGGCCGAGCAGGGAGCTGGCGGATCGCGCGAAGGTCCATTTGCGCATCTGCGAGCAGCGAATCTCCCGCGCCCCGGCGCCGGCGCCCAAGTCCGCCGAGGAACACTACACGCAGGGCGTCGCGCTGATGAACTTGGGCCGCTGGGACGAGGCGCGCGAGCATCTCGACCGCGCCCACAAGGCCGCGCCGAAGGCCGACCACATCGTCTACGCGATGGCCGCGCTCGACTGCCTGACCGGCGAAGCCGACTCCGCGATGCAGAATCTGAAAATCGCCATCCAGCTGCGCCCCGAGAACCGCTACCACGCGCGCAACGACGAAGATTTCGCTTTCTTGCAGGAAGACCCGCGCTTTACCGAGTTGCTCTACCCCGAGCGAGAAGGTTCGGGCGGCTGACTTCCTGAATCTCTCCGTGAAAAAACATTCGGAACATCGTTCCGCATTGGCGGTGCGAGTGGTCGCGCTCGGCGGTGGCACGGGACTCTCGTCCGTGCTCCGCGGGCTTAAACACCACGTTGCCGAGCGGCGGCGCCACGGCGCGAACGGCGCGAACCGGCCCATCGCCGATCTCGCCGCCGTCGTGACAGTGACGGACGACGGCGGCAGCTCCGGCCGCTTGCGCCGCGAATACAGCGTCCTGCCCCCGGGCGACATCCGCAACTGCATGGTCGCGCTCTCGGCCGACGAGCACCTGCTCGGAAAACTCTTCCAGTATCGCTTCCCGCTGGGCCGCGGGCTCGCCGGACACAGTTTTGGCAATCTGTTCCTGACGGCGCTGAGCAACGTCACCGGAGATTTTGCGGGCGCGGTTCAGGTCTCGGCGCAGGTGCTGGCGATTCGCGGGCGGATTTTCCCTTCGACGGCACAGAACGTCACGCTCGAGGCCGAGCTTGAGAACGGCGCGGTGGTGAAGGGCGAGACGAATATTTCGCGCTCGCGCAAGCGCATCGTGCGCGTTCGGCTGGTGCCGCGCCGCGTCCGGCCGCTGCCGGAAGTGCTACAGGCGATCCGGGAAGCGGATCTGATCCTGGTGGGTCCCGGCTCGCTTTATACCAGCATCATTCCCAACCTGCTGGTCGAGCAGATGGCGGAGGTCATCGCGAACTCGCACGCCACGCGCGTCTACATCGCCAACCTGATGACGCAGCCCGGCGAAACGCAGCACTACTCCGTTGCCGACCATGTGCGCGCCATCTACGACCACACGGGGTGCAAGATCTTCGACTTCGTCGTGATCAACCGCAAGCCCGTGTCCCGGCCCCTGCTGCGGCGGTATGCGGCGCAGGGCGCAGCGCCCGTCGATCCTTCTCTCGGCGAGCTCGAACGCATGGGACTTCGCTACGTTACGGGCGACCTGCTTCAGCAAGACGGCGTCGTGCGCCACGACCAGGCGCGCCTGACCCGCCTCCTGCTCAACAAGTTCGTGAATCACCGCGCCCCCCGCTGATTGGCAGTCACGGTCATGCAGAACAAGGCCTAGTAGGCCGTCCTTGGTTGCGCCGACTTTCAAGCTGCCTTTTCGTAGAGGTATTTCTGGAATCCTGCGAAGAGCCTGCCGATATCCTCCGGCCTTCCGAGGTCGGCCGGGATCGAGCTGGTAATACCAGATTCTGCGAGTTGGCGCGCCTTTTTCGAAAAAGAGGACGACGGTTTTGACGCCCGCGCCCTGGAAGACACCGCCGGGACAATCGAGGATCGTGTACAAGTTGCAGCTTTCGAGCAGCAGCTTGCGCAGGCTCACGGAGGCGTTGTCTGTATTGGACAGGAAGGTGTTCTTGATGACGATGCCGGCGCGGCCGCCGGCCTTGAGCATCTTGATGAAGTGCTCGAGGAAGAGATAGGCCGTTTCGCCGGTGCGAATGGGAAAGTTCTGCTGAATTTCCTTGCGTTCCTTGCCGCCGAAGGGCGGGTTGGCCATGACAACTTCCACGCGATCTTTCTCTTGAATGTCGGCGAGATTCTCGGTAAGCGTGTTGGTGTGGACGATATTGGGCGCTTCGATGCCGTGGAGGATCATGTTCATGATCCCGATGACGTAGGCGAGGGATTTTTTCTCTTTGCCGAAGAAGGTCTTTTCCTGGAGGGTTTTCCAATCCTTCGTCGTAAGAGAAGAGTGCCGGGCTGAAGAACCCGGCGCTACGTCTAAACCTTGGGAGGAAGCGCCGTTCAGAAAGGAGCCGCCGGACTTGAGGTATTCGAAGCTTTCGCAGAGGAAGCCGGCGGAGCCGCAGGCGCCATCGTAGATGCGCTCGCCGATTTTCGGCTTTACGACCTGGATGATGGCGCGAATGAGGGGGCGCGGGGTGTAGTACTCGCCGCCGTTGCGCCCGGCGTTGCCCATATTGCGAATCTTGGCTTCGTAGAGGTGCGAGAGCTCGTGCTTTTCGGTCTGCGAACGGAAGCGAAGCTCATCAATGTGGTCGATGATTTCGCGAAGGTTGTAGCCGCTCTGAATCTTGTTTTTGATCTCGCCGAAGATTTCGCCGATTTTGTATTCGATGGTGTTGGGACCGCTGGCGCGCTGCTTGAAGCCGTGCAGATAGGGGAAAAGCTTGCCATTGACGAAGTCGCGCAGGTCGTCCCCGGTGAGGGCCTTGTTGTGGTCGATTTTGCCGTCCTTGCCCTTGGGCGCCGCCCAGGTTTCCCAGCGGTAGGGTTTTTCCAGGAGGAAGGCGTATTTCTTTCCCTGAATCTGGGCTTCCGTGGCGCGGTCCTCTTCGAGCGCGTCGAGATATTTGAGGAAGAGGAGCCAGGAGGTCTGCTCGGTGTAATCGAGTTCGGTGGTGCAGCCCGCTTCCTTCCAGAGAACGTCATCAACATTCTTGAAAACCTGCTCAAACATGGATCGAGCGCCTCTCGGGAAATCGGGGACAGGAATTCATATCATAAGCTGAGTAGAGCCTTTAAGGGTTAATTAAGGCGGGCCGGTAACCAACGTTTTACGGGCGAGGGAAAGAATGCCAGGATGTCGCGCTGGAGGCCGCGGCGCTACACTCAATTCTTTGAGGGCGGCTCTTCCACCGCGCTTATCTGCATGGTCACGCATGATCCGCGCTACGCCGAAATCGCCGATCGCACCGTACATCTGTTGGACGGCCGTATTACCGAGGAGACTCAGAGCCCTGCGATGGGGCGGGTTTAGCGGAGCGTGAAGAGAGATCCCTCACTCGCGTTGCTCCGTTCGGGATGACGATCCTCATCGGATCGTCAATTTCCGGAGGGAGCGTTGGGGGCGGTGTAGCCGTCACGGGCGATCACGACGGCTTTCTTCTTCTTGCCCTTCTTGTTCGCGAGCTCGAGCGGGTTCCCCTGATCGTCCACGACTTCGACGGTGAGCTTATGATAGCGGCCGTCCTGCGGCGTGGTGGGCGAGAAGACGAGCGTGTACTGGTTGCGAAGGAACTGGGCGACCGAGTTGAAGATGCCCGGAATCTCGGCGTCGAAGCGCGGGAACCACGCATAGCCGCCGGTCATGCGCGCGAAGGTCGTGAGTTGGTTCTGCGCCTGGAGGTAGCCGACGCCGCCGCCGTCGCGGGTATCGAGTTGAATCTCCTCGCCAGTGCCCACACAGAAAATCGTCACGTCGGCTTCCTTCAGGCGGTGGAGGATTTGATCCAACGTATGCTTGCTGAACGTGTCGTAGCCCGTGGCAATCACGAGAATCGATTTCTTGCCCTTCACGTCGCGAAGCTGATCGACCGTTTCGTAGACCGCATCGAAGAGATTCGCCTCGTGGAATCCGGGAAAGCCGAGGGTGCGAATCGCCTGATCGACTTCGCGCTTGTCCTGCGTGAAATCAACCTGGAGCGTCGTGCGAAGATCGAAGGTCTTCAGCGCGACCCAATCTTTCGGCTTGAGTTCATTCAGGAAGTTATCGGACCAATACTGCGCTTTGTATCCAAAATAGCCGCCCATGCGGGCGCTGAATTCCACGAGCATGACGATCGTGATGGGCGCGTCACTGGGCGCAAAATTGGTGACCTGCTGCGGCTGGCCCTGGTCGAGGACGCGAAAGTTTTCACGCTTCAAGCCGGTGACGAGATTTCCGTCCTGATCGGTGACGACCGCATCGACGTTCACCAGATTCGACTGCACCGAGATCGCCACCTGCGGCATGGACTGCTGCGAGGGTGCGGGCGGCTGGGGCTGTCCGCTGGGCTGCTTAGGCGGCAGCGGTTGCTGCGACGGAGGGGGCGTTTGGGGGCCTTCTTCCTGCGCGAGGGCCGTCCACGCCGCGGGCGGGACGCCCAATGCGGCGATGAGGGCCGTCATCAAAGTGGCGCGAAACAAGGCATTCAGTCGCATGATTACCTCACCCGATTTGGATGCTGCCACGGTCCGCCCCGGATGGTCAATGCCGGTCGTGTGCATTCCGGACACGCCATGCCGCCGGGGTCGTATGACGGGTCCAGCCGGTGCGATAGACTTTAAGATTCACCGGGAGGCAAAAGGGATGGCGCGGAGGATCGCAACTATTTTCTTGCTGGCGCTTTTGGGGGCGCAGGCGTGCGTCGCGCCGATCTACGCTCGCGGCGCCCAAAATGGGCCGCCCACAGCGCCTCCGACAACGGCGATTCCGGTGTCCGCGGACATATCGCAGATCGAAAGCGAAGCCCTCGGCTGGCTCCAGGCGCTGATCCGCATCAACACGACGAATCCGCCGGGCAACGAGCTGGCCGCCGCGAAGTATCTGGCGGGCATCCTCGATCGCGAGGGAATCCACTCGGAGATTTTCGAGAGCGCGCCCGGGCGCGGCTTTCTGGTGGCGCGATTGTCGTCGAGCCCCGTGCCCGATCCATCGCGCGCGCTGCTGCTGATGGGGCACCTCGACGTGGTTGGCGTGGATAAGACGAAATGGAGCGTCGATCCCTTTGGCGCGGTGATTCAGGGCAACTACCTCTACGGGCGCGGCGCGATCGACGACAAGGGCATGACCGTTGCGAATCTGGCGGTGCTCGTGGCCCTGAAGCGCTCGAACGCGCGATTAAATCGCGACGTGATCCTGCTGGCTGAAGGAGATGAGGAGGCCAGCGGCACGGGGATGGAGTTCGCCGTCGAGAAACACTGGGACAAAATCGCGGCCGGCTACGCCATCAACGAAGGCGGGCGCGTGAACGTGGAAGACGGCAAGATTCAGTACGTCGGCGTGCAAGCCAGCGAAAAGGTTTACGTCGATGTGGACGTGATCGCGAGGGGAACGTCGGGGCACGGGTCGGTTCCGCGTTCCGACAACGCCGTGGTGCATCTGGCCGCGGCCATTGCGAAGATCGGGACCTACGAAACACCGGTACAGTTCAACGCGGTGACGCGAGCATATTTCCAGGGGCTTGCGGCCGTCGAGGACGAAGACACCGGCAAATGGCTGCGCGCACTCGATACATCCGACCGCGGCGATCACGCGGCGCGGTGGGCCTCCAACGCAAACCCAAGCTGGAATTCGATGCTCCGGGACACGATTTCTCCGACGATGCTGCAGGCGGGAGTGCGGCAGAACGTGATTCCGTCGGAGGCGCGCGGAGTGCTGAACATCCGGCTGCTTCCCGGCAACCAGATCGACCCGCTGGTCGCGAAGCTGCAGCAGCTCGTGAACGATCCCCAGATTCGCTTCGAAGTGGAGCCGGGCGGAGGCGAGTCCGCGCCATCGTCGTCAGTGACGTCGGAGCTCTATAACTCGATCGCGCGCGTCGCGGGGAAGGAATTTCCGGGCGCCGCAGTGGTGCCGTACATGTCCACAGGCGCCACGGACTCGACGCCGCTGCGCCTTCGGAGCGTGCAGGCATACGGACTGGTGCCGTTTCCGCTGACGGAGGAGGATTACGGGCGAATGCACGCGGACGACGAGCGCATCCCACTCGACTCATTCCGCAAGGGGATCGAATTCCTCTACGCGGTTGTCAGCGATTTTGCCGTTGCCAAGTGAATCCAGAGACCCACCCTTGGAAAGCCATCCCGCGAAAACGATGAGTTTTTAGTTGACCCAGTTGTCGGGGTGGGAGGGCGGCTTCTCGCGGTGGTCGCGGACGTAGACTTCGAATTTCTTGCGCAGGCGGCGACGCTTCCAATCCGAGAAATAGTTGCGGAAATTGTAGAGGAAAGATCCGCGGCGGAGGTAGACGTAGCCCACCAGCATCCCGCCCAGATGGCAGACGTGGCTCACGTTGTCGCCGGAGGCACCGATTGTGCCGAAGAACTCGATGGCCCCCATAATGATGACGAAAATCTTCATCGACACAGTCACCGGCAAGGGGAACATCCATACCCGACGGTCAGGGAGCAGGACGGCGTTCGCGAGCAGAATGCCGTAAATCGCGCCGGATGCGCCGATGGTAGGATTCAAGGCCGTTCCCAGGCCGTGAGGGTCGAGGGCCATCTTCACAAGGACGTTTATAACGCCCGCTCCCACTCCGCACAGAAAGAAATAGGTGTAGAAGCGCCGGGAGCCCCAGGTGTGCTCGAGGTCCGCACCGAACATCGCGAGGTAGAGCAGGTTGAACAGAATGTGAAGGATCCCCGCGTGGAGAAACAGATAGGTGAACGGCTGCCAAAGCCTGAAGCCGTGGACCACCGCGTAGGGCACCAGACCGAACCACTCTCCCCAGAATCTCGCAGCCGACGGCCCCAAGACAAACTGAGAAAGTTCCTGAAGAACAAAGACGCTGATGCAGGCGATGCAAAGCGTTTTGATGGCACGCGGGAAGTACCCGCCAAGATCGAACCGGTAGCCGTAGCCGCGCGAAAAGGAACCCATCGAGCCAAGTCTAAAGGCTCGGCGGGACAGAGTCAAAGACGCGGCAGGGTAAGGGATGGCGACCCGCAAAAGTACCCCACCCCTGCGAGTACCGGATACCCAGCCTCTCGCACTCAGAT
Organism: Candidatus Acidiferrales bacterium; assembly: GCA_049523255.1. Classification (GTDB taxonomy): domain Bacteria; phylum Acidobacteriota; class Terriglobia; order Acidiferrales; family UBA7541; genus Palsa-295. The sequence continues at coordinate 62,046 of JBEKNB010000006.1, forward strand.
CCCATCGGTTCGTCCGTCATAAGGAACGCACGGGGGCGGATCGGGGCGTGCTAGTCGTGGAGGACGACGCTAAGAAGAGAATTGTGAACCTTCAATCCACCCTTGTACTCAATGAAACCCAATTTCCTGAACTTGTTCATGAAAAAATTAACTCGCGCACGGGTTGTCCCAATCATTTCTGCCAGAGTCTCCTGGCTGATCGGGGGAAATTCAGTCTGCTGTTTGCCTTGATTGCCATAGTGAGCGATCAACAGGAGCGCCCGGGCCAGCCGTTTCTCGCTGGGGTTGAAAAGTTGATCTACCAAATCCGCTTCGACTCGAATGTTGCGCAAAAGCACTTGGCGCATGAAAAGATCGGAAAACGCCTGTTGTTTGTGGAGGACGCGCATCATTTTCTTCTGTTCAACGCTAAGCATGGTGCTGGGTCCAATCGCGCTCGCAGTCGCCATGCGCACACGCTGACCCGCCAGGCATCCCTCGCCAATAAAATTGCCCGCGCTAAGAAGAGCGATGACCGCTTCTTTCCCCCGGTCGGATAAGACCGTGAGCTTCGCTCCACCTTTCTGAATGTAAAAGACAGTGCTAGCGGGGTCTCCTTGCGAGAAGATGATCTGTCCTTTGCGGTACTCCATAACTGCGCCTGGCAAGCCGACTTTGGTAAGAAGAGTCTGCAGATCGAAGGGCCTCTTTTCTTGGTGCAGCATGAGCGGCCTCCTGATCAGACTTAATGTTCCATGGCCCTCCGGATGTTTTAGGCAGAACAATCATGCTCGGTAAATCGAGCAGGTCTTCCGTGGATAACCAACCGCCAGGTATCCTCACGGTTACTTAGTATACTTAATTTACTTATAAAATCCATATTCGCAAGGGAAATTTCACACGGAGTTGACTTTCCATGCAGTCTTCTTCTCCCGCGCAGTCGCTGCGTCCTTTCCTCGCGATGAGCGAATACGGATATGTGCTACGGCTATGAGGTGGCCGCATCCACCACCGGCCTGCCTCAGTGCAAGGATTACTCCGACGAGGAAGGTTGCCGCCTAGGCGGGTGGATGCGGATGATGTTGTCCTTCACTTCCATTTCGCGGCCGGGATACTCGCGAGCGATGCGCCGACGCAGCTCATCGAGGGTTGGGTAATCGCCGCGGCCGTCGAACCAGTTGGCATCGTCAATCAGCAGCACGTGGCCCCGGGCCGAATCCTTGAAGATGGCGTCGAGCTCCTGCTTGATTGGGGTCGAGATCTCGAAGTCGTGGCCATCGAGCCAAAACAGGCAAGGACCCGTGAGCGCCGAAAGGAGCCTGGGTAAGACCACTCCGCTATCGCCTTCGAGGATATGGATGTTCGTCCGCCCGGAGAATTTCCGGCGCGCGCTTTCCGCTTTGTGCGCGTCAAGTTCAATTGAGTAGATTTCGCGAAAATGGTTCTTTTGAACGTGGATCATGTGAGCGTAGTTGGTGCCGGTCTCGACGAGGACCGGAAGATTGAACTCCCGCGCGTATTGCTGGATGGCGCGCTGCTTCAGCAGGTGAGGCATTTTCGGTCCCGGCGAGCCACGCACGCGCCACCAGGCATACTCGACGGGCGCGGCGATATTCTTGTACCAGTGAAAGAGGGCGCTATCGCGGAAGGCGGTTCTCAGGCTGGAAGGCACTCTAGAGCTTGTCGATCTTCGCGGCGAGGATGAAATCGCTCTCGGTGAGGCCGTTGATGCTGTGCGTCCAGGTGGTGACTTCGGCCTTCCCCCAGGACAGCAGAATGTCCGGATGATGGCCCTGCTGTTCGGCGACCTCGCCAACCTTGTTCACGAAGGTGAGAGCCTGGCGGAAGTCGGGGAACTTGAAGTTTCGCGTGATGTGATGCCCGTTCACCACGTTCCACTGCGAAACCTGCTTGGCGAGCGCATCGAGTTCCTGGCCGGCAAGCGGCGGGACTCCGCCGCGGCACGGGACGCAGTTCTTGCTGGCAAGTTCAGTCATGGGATCGCTCCCTTCATTTGCCCTGCGGCATGAATTGTACCGGAACTCAACGATTGGGCGGTAGCGCAGGGCGGCTGCCGGGTGGCCGGGCGCGCGCGGATTCTGATATCCTCTTGCACGCGAAAAACAGACGCGCAACAGGAGAAGCAGAATGGCGGAAGAACTACAGGAACTGCATGAGCAGGCGGAAGAAGGCGCGCGCCATGCGAGTCTTGCGCCGATTACCGTGACGATGGCGATCCTCGCGGTGCTGGTTGCGGCGGTTTCGCTGATGGGCCATCGCGCGCACACCGAGGAGCTGCTGCTCCAAACGAGGGCGACCGATCAGTGGGCTTACTACCAAGCAAAAGACATCCGGCGGCACACGTACGAGCTTTTCCTGGACGAGACCTCGGTTTTCGCGCTGCAGAAGTCGGACCAGATCGAAAAGCTCAAGGACAAATACAACAAGGAAGTCGAACGCTATCGCGACGAGATGAAGGATATCGAGGCCGAGGCCAACAAAGCCGAGGATGAAGTAAGGAAACAGCAGCGGCGGGCGGACCGCTTCGACCTGGGCGAGGTGCTGCTCGAGGCGGCGCTGGTAATCTGCTCGATCACGCTGCTGACGCGGAAACGAATCTTCTGGGGCATCGGATTGGTGCTGGGGATTTGCGGGCTGGCGGTCGGCGCGGCAGGCCTGTTCATTCACTAGCGCCGTTCCAACTTTTCGGGCCAAGATAGTTGAGGGGGCCGATGAATCACTGTTCCGTGTTATTGATCTCGGAAATTCGGCGCAACAAGTTGAAACGGCACTAGCCGCAGAGCGCCGGGGATTCCAAGAGCAACGGCAGGCGATTCAAGGTCAGCGCTTGCTCGAAGCGGCGACGCGGGCTTCCACGTAGTCGTGGACATAGGCGGCGAAGGCTTTTTCGAGCTTCTGCACGACGGGGCCGGGAGCGGCGGCGATCTTATGTCCGTTGACTTCGCGGGCGGCGATGGCGCTGCGATTCGTCGAGGAGATGAAAACTTCGTCGGCGGCGTATAAGTCCTCCGGGAAGAGAGTGCGCTCTTCAACGAGCACGCCGGCCTGTGGGCCGATCTCGAGGACGATGCCGCGCGTGACGCCTTCCAGGCATCCGGCGGAAAGCGGCGGCGTGAGCACGCGGCCACCCTGCACGCAGAAGATATTTGCGGCCGTGCACTCGGCCACTTCGCCACGCTCGTTGAGAAGCACGACTTCGTCGTAGCCAGCCTGCTGAACTTCGTAAAGATTCCAGACATTGTTGAGCCAGGAAGTGACCTTCACGCCGGCGAGGGGCGAGGCGGCATGGCGGCCGTGCGCGCGCAGGGCGAGGCGGACGAGTTCGCGGTGCGGCGGAAGATTCGACGAACAAATCACAAGATCCGCCGCGGGGAAATCTTCGTCGCTGCGCCAGAAGCCAACCTGATTGTAAATCACGTAGATGCGGGCGCAGCCTTCGCGCACGTTATTAGCGCTGAGGACTTCGCCGAGCCGGCCACGGACTTCTTCGGCGTCGAACGGGAACGGGCAGTGCGTGTGCTGCGCGTCGCGTGCGAGGCGCTTCCAGTGGCGCTCGAAGGCGAACGGGATGCCTTCGACAACGCGGACGGTCGTGAATAGGCCCCAGCCGCTCAGCAGGCCGGATTGGCCGGGCGAAAACCGCACCTGATCGATAGGCTGGACGCGGTCGTTATGAAAGACAAAGCGATGAATCATTCCGCTTCCCCCGAAGCTTAGAGACCATTGTACCAAGGAACGCGCCGAGGGCGGACGGGCGGCGTTTACCGGGAAAGCACGAAGCTCACCCACACTACGACTTCTGGCCTGTCTCTGCGAGGGCAGCAACGCAGCGTTCGAGATCGCGTGCGATTTCTTCAGCGGCAGTGGTCTCGGCAAATCGTACCGGTGCGCCGATCGAAACTTTGATCCGGCCGGGGGGCGCCCAATGCTTGCCGGCGGCCCTCAACTCGGCGATTCCGTCAAGACGAACGGGAACGACAGGCACGCCCAGTCGCGTGGCGAGCAGGCCGATTCCGGAGCGGAAGGGATTCATCCGAAGGGTTTTCGTGCGCTCTCCCTCGGGAAAGACCAGAACGCTCCATCCACGATCGATCAGATCGCCCGCAAAGGCGAAGCTCTTGCGGAAACCGGCGTGGCGAGGAAGCGGGAAGACATTGAAGAGCGAAACGACGAGGAAGTATTTCACGCGGCCGAGCAACCCCGCGAAGAAGCCAGCGCGGGGCGGAGGAGTGCGAAAGGATTCGAGGAGTTCGCCATCCATGGCCACGGCGAGACGCCGCCGGAAGCGCGCCGGCAATGCCTCAAGGACGTAGGCGGGATCGAAGTATTCGATGTGATTCGCGATGACGAGCACGGGCCCACTCGTGCCGCCAAGATTTTCCCGACCGCGAATGCCAGGCCATCCGAGGATCAGCATCGCGGGGCGGGCCAGCAGGCTGTAAACGAGAAAACGGACGGCACGCACAGGCCAGCTCTGTGGCCAGCGCAAGTAGTGGAAAGCGGCGGCGCGCTCCGACGGCTGTTCGACGAGGCGTTCGAGCGCCTGCACGGTATCGGCGGATGCGAATTCGGTTTCGCTCAGATCCACCTGATAGCGATCCTCAAGAGCGCTTAGGAGTTCGACACGTTCGATCGAGGTGAGATTGAGCGCGGCCGGGGAGCCTACTTGTGGCGCGCGTCCGTGAGAGACGCGCGCAAGCAGTTCGGCAAGGGGCGTCGACGCTGGTTGCACTGGCGTGGCGCCGCGACCACCAAGCCGCGCCTCGGCGAATTCGAGGATGCGGCTCAAAACCGGCTTTTGCGTCGGCGTGCGCGGGAAATCGTTGTCGGGCCAGACGAGCCAGCGGCGCATCTGCTGGAAGGGCGCGAGGCGCTCGTTTGCGTGCTGCACGATGGCCGACGCGGCAGAGTCGGCTTGCGGGTCTCCGGGCGGCACGTCTCGCAGCAGGAGCACGGCGCAGGGCTCCGCGTTGCCATCGCGCGCAAGGCCGACGACAACGCAGTCGCGCACGCCCGGTTCCCTGCGTAACTCCGCCTCGAGATCTCCCGGGTAGACCTTCAGGCCTTCCGGCGTGACGATGACATTCTTGCGCCGGCCCTTGAAGTAGAGGTTCCCGTTCGCGTCACGCTCGCCGAGGTCGCCGGTATGAAACCAGCCGTCCGGGTCGAGGACAGGGATGACGCCGGCGGTTTTCCAATATCCGGACGCGACATTTTCGCCACGCACCAGAATCTCGCCTTCCGCGGACAACTTGACTTCAAGACCCGGCAGAACCTTTCCGATCGAACCCCGGCCGAGGCGGAAGGGATGGTTCAGACTAATAAGTGAGGTCGTTTCGGTGAGGCCGTAGCCCTGGATGACGGCGTAGCCGAGGCGTGTCCAGAACTGTTCGGCGGCGGGAGGAAGCGCGGCGCCACCCGAAATCACGGCCCAGAATTTCCAGCCGAACCGGCGGCGGATCACGCGGAAGCGCCACCAGCGCCTCAGAAAGTGCTCGCCCTCGGCCGCGTCGAAGTCCCGCCGGAATTTTTCGAGCCGGCCGAGCGAGGCGAGTTCGCGTTCGACATGGTCGCGCAGGGATTCGATGAGGCGGGGAACGGTGACGAGTACGGAGATACGCTCGGCGCGAATCGCGCCGATCACTTCGGCGGGGTTCAGCGTATCGAAAAAGACGGACGTGGCCCCGAGAATCTGCGGCAGAAAGATTCCAAGCAACTGACCGAAGACGTGGCTCAGCGGCAGCAGATCGAGGAATCGAAGGGGATGAAAGATGCGCTCGTAGCGGCGGTAGCGGTTGATCTCGCTTTCGATGGGTCCAAGATTCGCGAGAAGATTCCGGTGCGTGAGAACGACGCCGCGCGGCTCGGCCGTAGTCCCCGAAGTGAACACGATCTCAATGGGGTCATCGAGCGCGGCGGGCGCTGGCGAAAAGCCATCGACGTGACGATGGCCGACGATTTCGGCGAGATCTTCCAAGCAAAGCGTGGCCGACGGCGGTAGGGGCGAAGGCAAACCGCGTCCGACGACAGCGAGACGGACCGCGGCCTGCTCGGTGACGCGCTGTGCAAAGGTCTTTTCGGCAATGGCGTCCATCGGCACGGCGAGGGCGCCGCAGAAGAGGCATCCAAGAAACGCGGCAATCCACTCGCCGGAGTTCTCTCCCCAGAGGAGCACGCGATCACCCTTGTTGATTCCGCGAGACCGGAGTTCCGCGGCGACTTGCGTTGAGACACGGAGCAGGTCGGAGTACATCCACCGTATCATCCGATAGCCGCGGTGCCAGGCCACGGCGAGTTCGTCCAGCGGGCGTGAATCGGGGCGGAAGTATTCGAGGAGATGCTGGCGCGGCATGGCCCCAAGAGTTTCGCTCATCCGCGGCTGAATTGGGAATAGCTTAGGCTACGGAGAGGCGCCGGATCCGAGATTGCAGATTTGAGATTTGAAAGGGGACATCAAGAAAAAGTCCGGCGAGAACCTAACTCGCGCCGGACTTTTTCCTGCGGGAAACGAAGTTCTCTACTGCTGCGACTGCGGTTGCTGCTGTTCCTTCTTCGCCAGATCCGCCTTGGCTGGACCGGCCGAGAGACTCGAACCGGGCTTTTGATAGCGAGTCAGGAACGGCATGAAGGGCGTGACCTCAAACGGCATCTTCTCGCGTGCCGACAGCAGCGGGACAGGCTTGGCCTTGAGCAGTTCGACGCGATCGGTCCACGGATCGAGCTTGACGCGCGCTCCGATCGGCAGGGCCGAGATCTGATCGAGCTTATCGGGCTGGAGTTGCGGCGCGGAACCCGTCAACTCAGTATAAGCCATCACGCGGTTGCCGAGATGCGGGCTGATTAACGCGGGCAGTTGCTTCGATTCGGCGTCGAGCTGTTTCAGGAAAAGACCGGCGCTACCGAGTTTGTCCTTATACGGCGAGTTCTGCAAAAGCTCCAGGGCCTTCTTACTAGCGACCTGGAGCTGGTCGGGGTTATCGCGGAACGAAAAGTGTCCGACCGCCTCGACGGTGGTGACGTTGGTCGTGTCATTGAAACCCCATTGATCGGTCGAAGGCTTCGTGACGATGATGTCCGCCAGTTCTTGGGCCAGAATCGTGGCGAGGCTGGCTTCATCGGGGAGAACATCGAGCAAGCCCCGGCTGATGACAATCGTGTGGCCGATGGAGAAAGATTCGAGAGTGCCGGTGAGCATAATGCGGCACTTGACGTCCGGCTCGATGTCGAGGTTATTGGTGACCTCAATATTGTTGACGACCGTCTCGAGAACCTTGTCCATTTCACCCGTAGGCGCGAGCAGGCCAGTCCGCTGCAAGCGGTCGAGCACGTTGACCTCGGCCTCATGCTGCCATTCGCGCTCCGACTCGATGGGCGAACGATCCTGCTGGTTGGCAGCTTGGTCCTGAATGGCAGTGGGAGACTCGATGGTCAACTGACTGAACTCTTCTTCGTGACCCAGGTTTCCCAAGTTGTAGCCCCAGAGCCGCGTCTGCGCTTTGAAGCGGACATGGTTCCCCATGAAATCCTTAAGGTCGGATTCCTGGCTGAAAACAAAGGCCGGCAGCCAGAGTCCAGGCTGGACGTTCAGCCGCCAGCTATCGAAGTGGAGATTGAACCCATTAATCCCAGCAACTGGCGTATAGACGCCGTTGAAGCGAACGATCGTGTAGCCCTCGTCTTCGGCCCAGATGCGGCCCTTGAAACGCCCCTTGCCGGACTTCGGTAGTGGCGTGACGTCAAACACGAGGCAGCGAACTTCGCCCAGAAATTGTCTGCCGACGTAGTCGAATTGATAGTGCTGGCGGTCGAATCCAGTTGTGTCGAGGTAGATCATCTGAAGGAAGCCCGCTGGAATGTAAGAAGACGTGAAGAAACCCGAGACGTGCGAAAGGGGGTTGAACTCGTCCAGCTTGCCCTTCTTTTTTGTGAGCATCGAGTTATCCACGACGCCCTTCGCGAGGTTGGCCTGACCCAGAAAGTAGTGGTCTTTATCCGGCACAGAGCCCATGTCCTTGTCGGGCTTCATGTCCTGAATGTAGGTTTCAATGATCGGGTTGTAGCGCCGCACGGTGGCATTTTCATCGTGCTCCCGCGCGATGATTCGATCGATAGCCTCATTAACCGTGGTGACGGGACTGGCGGTCGAAGAACCCGTCTGGGGCTGAGTTTGGTCAGCCGTCTGCGTCGTTTGTGCGGCAGCGACACCCGCGAGAGCGCCTAGGAGGATCGTTGACAGGCCAAAGGTTTTCCAGGTGCGCATTGCATTCCCCTTTCAGTACGCCAATTCAAATGTGATGTGGACGATGGCAGGAAAATCCACCGGCTGGCCCTCTTGCTGTGCGGGATGGAAACGAATCTGGCGCGCGGCCGACTGGGCGGATTCGTCAAGGCCATAACCGAGTCCCTGCACCACGCGCTCGACCTTGACTTCGCCCGACGAGGTGAAGACAACCTGCAGGAGGACATCTCCCTCGATTTTCATGTTACGAGCTTGATCGGTGTAGACCGGCTTAGGCTTGAAGAGAATCTCGACCGGCTTCGTATTCGACACAGCGGCCGTTTGCTTCACTTTGGGGCCCGCCGCAGCTGCATGCTCATCGGCGAAAAGGCCTTGCTGCACGGAACCGTGACCTCCGCCGCCGGGCCCGCCGACGGCAACGCCGTTGCCAAAGCCCGTGCTGGCGATCACACCACGGGCACCCTTCGCGCCGCCCGTGCCGTTGCCGGAGCCCGGGCCCGCAGGCATGTCATAAGCGCCGAGCTGGTTGATGTTGACGTTGCGATCCGTCTTTCCGTTGGTGGGGACGCCATTCGGGTCACCAAAGCCGCCCGTCTGAACCGCCTCGCGCGGTCTCCTCAAAGTTGGAACGGCGGAGCTGCCCATTGAGAGCATCGGGGTCGGATCCGGGAACGCCTTAGCCACTTCGACTTCCGGCTGCAAAACCTTACGCTGCGTGACAACCTTCGCTACCGGCGTTGTAATCACGGGATTATAGATTTTCGGCTTGGGCGGGACAACCTCGACGGGCTTCGGGATTTCTTTGACGACTTCCCGCTCCACGATGACCGGCTTCTGCGGGGGCTGCGGCTTCCAAGGCTGAACCACCGGAGCCTCGATCGGCGTGACCCAAAAGTGCTGAACGGCCTCGAATCTCTCTGGCATGAACAAGGGTATGATCAGGAGGCCAATCAGCGCGATGCACTCGAGACCCAATCCCGCGCCGAATGATCCCCAACGGCGCTGGCCAGCGGGAAGCAGCGACTCAGTGAAGACGGCTCGACTTTTTACCGGTGCCATACATTTCACCCCAAGTGCCCTTCGTGAAGAGCGGGTGTGCGTCGACACACATATAACGCACAGTATTTTAAGTACTAGAACCAAAGGCTGGGATGAATAGAACCCAAGTACTATTCTACCCCCAGTCGTGCTTAAAACGACAACCCAACGGGTTGGGGATTGGGGGAAAGCACTGGCCGCGCGTCGCTGCTGCTCCCGAAAATCAACCCCGCTAGGAGTGGTTGCGATGCAATTCGTTGGCACGCCCTAGCACCATACGCCGGAAGCGTTGCTCTGATACAGCTGGGAGATGAATTTTGAAAGATCCGGTCTCGGCGGGGAATACCGGAAAGTAAGTACGCCTCCCAATCCTATGAGAAGCGGAGCGTGGCCTGCAGTGAAACCACGCTCCGCTCTTCAAACCGTCCTCTTGCTTAGTGCGACTCCACAACCACGTATTGCGTCGTGCCGCCTCGATTTACGAGCAAAAGCACCGGCTGATCACCTGTGCCGGCCAGCGCTTTCCTGTACTCTTCGATGTTGCTAACGGGTTTATGGTTGACTTCCTGGATGACGTCACCGCGTTGGAGATCAGCGGCGGCCGCCGGGCTCGCGGGGTCAATGTCCGAGACTACGACGCCGTGAGTTCCCGGGGACAAGTTCAGCTGCTGCGCGATGTCTGGAGTCAACTCCTGCACATGAACTCCATGCAGCGCTTCTTCGCTACCCTCGGCATCGCCGGTACTTTCTTCTTGCTTGTCCTTGTACTCCCCGAGGGTCACGTTGACATCCAGCGGCTTGCCGTCGCGCGCGATCCCCAGTTTGACATTCGTGCCGGGCGCGGTCTGCGAGATCCGCAACCGCAGATCGTTCGCAGAACTGATCGGTTCGCCGTCCACCTTGAGGATGACGTCGCCGCGCTTCAATCCCGCGCGCGAAGCCGGCGTATCCGTCGAGACTTCCCCGATTAACGCTCCGCCGGGTTCGCTCAAGCCAAACTGTTTCGCGATTTGAGGCGTGACGTCCTGCGGAACGAGGCCGAGGTAGCCGCGCACGACTTTGCCGTGGGAGACGATCTGGTCCATCACCGAGTGCGCCATATTGATCGGAATGGCGAAGCCGATGCCGACGTTCCCGCCACCTCCGCCGGTCTCAATCGCGGTGTTGATACCGATCAGATTCCCGTGCAAATCGATCATCGCGCCGCCGGAATTCCCGGGGTTGATGGCCGCATCGGTTTGAATGAAGTCTTCATAGTTCTCGATGCCCAAACCGCTGCGTCCGGTAGCACTGACGATTCCCATCGTGGCGGTTTCGCCCACTCCAAATGGATCGCCAATGGCGAAGACCACATCACCGACCTGCAACCTGGAGGAATCGCCCAAGGCGAGCGCGGGCAAACCCGAAGCGTCGATCTTCAACACCGCGACGTCTGTTCTCGGGTCGGTGCCGACGAGCTTCGCTTTGAATTCTCTACGATCGCTGAGTTGCACCTCAATGTCCGACGCACCGTCGATCACATGATTGTTCGTCAGGATCGTTCCATCCGACGTGATAATGACGCCGGAACCCAGGCTCCGCTCGCGTTCCGGCTGCGGCTGCATCTGCCGCCCAAATTGGTTGCCGAAGAACTGTTGGAAGAACGGGTCGTTAAAAAAGGGCATGACATTTTGTCCCTGCTTCACGATTTTCGACGTGTGGATGTTGACGACGGCGGGAAGGGAGGGCTTCAAAACCGATGCAAAGCCGTTGCTAAAGTTCGCGAGGGACACCGGGGCTGCGTTTCGCGCCAACGTGACGTCCAGCTTCGGGGCCCCATACACTTCGTTTCCCGACCAATTCCTGAGTCCGATGGCGAGCGCTCCCCCGCCAACCAGGGCGGCCAAGACCACCACTGCGGCTATCCAGCGTGGAATGTGTAAGACACTGCTTTTCATGGGCTATCTCTCCTTCAATCTCAAAGAAGCCGGGCACGCATCGCGTTGTCCCGGTGCATGAATGCATTAGACGTAATTCGAAGCAGTTCGTATCGCGGATTCATTGCTCCATCCCACGCGCCGACCGAACCCCCCAATACCGCAGTACTACATACTATAGATGCCGTTCGGGCCCGTCGGGTATGCACTCCAAGTGCACCGGGGGGCAAAAAGTTAACTGATCAGGCGGGCGATAAAGAAGGCTGCGGCGGCAGCCAAGCCGCCTACGAGTACGGTCTGCGCTCCCCCGCGGAGCGGCTTGACGCCCGTGTAGTGACCCTTGATCGCGCCAAAGACAAAGAGGGCAAGCAACGTCACGCACACCGATACCCAGAGCGCCGAAAGGACGCGATGCATCAGGATGTACGGCGCCAGCGGAATAAGGCCTCCCACGATATAGGACACCGCGATGGTAGCGGCGCTGCGCCCGGCTCGGGCCGGATCCGGCTCCTCGAGTCCTAGTTCGAAGCGCATCATGAAATCGACCCAGCGCTTTTGGTTTCCGGTGATCGCTGAAACGACCGGCGCCATCTGTTCTTCGGAGAGGCCGTACCCGCGGAACACTTTCGCGACTTCCTCGATTTCCACGTCGGGGAGCTCAACGGTTTCGCGGTATTCCCTCTGGAGTTCCGAGGCGTAGTGCTCCGAGTCCGTTTTCGCCGCAAGATAGCCACCAAGCCCCATTGCAATCGATCCGGCAGCAATCTCAGCGAATCCAGCAGTGACGATGATTCCTGTGCCTTTCGCGAGGGCCGTGGCGGCGGCCGTCAGGCCTGCCGCAAGAGCGAAGGGAACCGTCAAGCCATCGGACATTCCGATCACGATGTCGCGGACAGCGGCGGTTGCCGTGAAATGATGTTCCACGTGCTCGGCGGACGGCATGAACACCTCCTGAAGAACTCTTGAGAATCCAGCCGGGTGGTTTCAAGGTTTCCCGCCAGGCGCGTATAATTATGGAGCAGGAACCAGGATTCAGGAGGCAGAATTCATGACGTCCACTTCCGCACAAGGAGCCGCTCCCAAAATGAGCCACACAGTGCCACCTCTCCCGTATGCTTTCGATGCACTCGAACCATATATCGACGCGAAGACGATGGAGATCCATCACGACAAACACCACGGCGCATACGTCACAAACCTTAACAAGGCTCTTGAAGGCAACCCCGACCTCCAGAAGCTGTCGGTCGACGAACTGCTCGCACAAATCAGCAAGGTCCCGGAAAACATCCGCACCGCCGTGCGCAACAACGGCGGCGGCCACAAGAACCATTCGCTCTTTTGGACCATCATGAAGAAGGGCGGAGGCGGCGAACCTTCGGGCGATCTGGCCAGCGCGATCAGCGGCGCCTTCGGCAGCTTCGCGGATTTCAAGGCGAAGTTCAATCAAGCGGCCACGACGCGCTTCGGCTCCGGCTGGGCTTGGCTGCTCTTTCGCGACGGCAAGCTTGTAATTGAGTCCACCGCCAACCAGGACAATCCGATCATGGATGGCGGCAAGACCTTCTTCGGCCTCGACGTGTGGGAACACGCGTACTACCTGAAATATCAGAACCGCCGGCCGGAATACATCGAGGCGTGGTGGAACACGATTAACTGGGCGCAGGTTGCGGACTATTACGCGCAAGCGAAGAAGTAGGGCGGCGCGGGTCATCTGGATTCAGTTGATGGCAAAAGGTGGCTAGACCTTGCGGGGGCGGAAGCCTATCCCGCCTCCGCAACGGAGTCGTTCCCGCTTGCGGTACCCCCGCGAGGTAACGGTTTCCTGACGCTGTTTCTCCTTAGGTCGCGAGGACTCTTGACGGCGGCGTCGAAATCTGTAAACTGCGGTTTTCGACAATGGCCACATTGCCCAATCCGTTGGACGAAACGCTGCAGGATTTCCAGTTTCCGCAGCGGGAGGCCGCCTTCTTTTACGGGCTGTTTTTGCGCGGGCACACAGCCGAAGAGTTGCGCCGCGACATTGCGGTGCCCGCGGCCGTGCTGGCCAAGTGGGACCGCGAAACGCAGCGCGAACCTACGCTGCGCCCGGTGCTCGAACGGATCGTCAGCTATCGGCGGCATGTCCTCGCGATTTTCGAGAACTTGATCGTGCACGACTCCGCAACCCAGAAACTTCAGTAGCGATCCACAAGCATTTTCAGCGATTCCTCGCCCCGGACGAACCAGACTGCTTGCCGGGCACGCCATCCAGACGAGAGACGGCTTTCACGCAGACGGTAGGTGACCTTCGAGCGAAACGCGTGCTCCGGAAGCGCCGTACTTGAAATTTGGCCACGATTGGAAGAAAGGAAAGTGGCGTGCAAGCCGCGTGACGTTGTAAATTAAAAGCCTACCTTGCCCGGTTCCCCGGTAGCTCAATGGTAGAGCATTCGGCTGTTAACCGAAGGGTTGCAAGTTCGAGTCTTGCCCGGGGAGCCATTCTTCCTCTTTCGTTTCATTCCTTTACGCACAACTTGATAACAGCGTTGTTTGGGTGCAATTGGGTGCAAATTCGAGTTGTAGAGAAGCAACCGCAAGCGCATCTTGGTGGTTGATCCAAATAGGGGAAGTTGGTATTTCAAAGTGCGCGGATCACTCGCCCATGCTGTGACGGAAGTCACTTTCACCATCTCGGTAGCTAAGGTATATATTTACGACGGGTTTGGTTGGATTTCCAAATCTGAGCAATTGTGTTCATGGCAACTCCGGCGGGCAATACGGGAACCGTGGAGGCCGTTCGCGGCAGCGTTGTCGATGTGTTTTTCTTTGGGCATATCCCTTCTCTCTACCACGTACTGAAAGCGGGTGATCAGGGTGACGTTGTAATCGAGGTTCTATTGCATCTCGATGCTCATACTGTCCGTGGCATCGCCCTCACTCCCACGAGAGGTCTATCCCGAGGTTCTATCGTGATCGATACGCGAGAAACGTTGAAAGTTCCGGTTGGAGAGAGAGTGCTCGGACGCATGTTTGACGTGTTCGGCGAGACGATTGACCGGAAACAACCGATCGAGGGCGGCGAATGGCGCTCCATTCACGCGCCGGTCGTTCCATTGATGCGCCGGTCGAAAACTTCCGAGATTTTCGTGACGGGAATCAAGGCGATCGACGTTCTCACCCCGCTCGAAAGGGGCGGAAAGAGCGGCCTGTTTGGCGGCGCCGGCGTGGGGAAGACCGTCCTCATCATGGAACTCATCCACAACGTCATCGGCCATCAACGCGGTGTGAGCGTGTTCTGTGGCATTGGTGAGCGTTGCCGCGAGGGAGAGGAGCTTTATCGAGAGATTCAAGCGGCTGGTGTCCTGGACAAGACAGTGCTTGTCTTCGGGCAGATGAATGAACCGCCGGGCTGCCGTTTTCGGGTCGGGCATTCGGCTCTGACAATGGCCGAGTACTTCCGCGACGATGCGCGTCAGGACGTGCTGCTCCTGATCGACAATATCTTCCGTTTCATCCAGGCCGGCTCAGAGGTGTCCGGCTTGATGGGCCAGCTTCCTTCACGACTTGGATATCAGCCGACACTCGCCACCGATCTCGCCGATTTGGAGGAGCGTATCTGTAACACGGCTACGGGCGCGATCACTTCCGTGCAGGCGGTCTACGTGCCGGCCGATGATTTCGGCGATCCTTCCGCGGTGCACACTTTCAGCCATCTTTCTGCTTCGATTGTCCTATCACGCAAGCGGGCCAGTGAAGGGCTCTATCCTGCGATTGATCCGCTCCAGTCGGGATCGAAGATGGTCACGCCGCAAATCGTTGGAAACCGACACTGCCGGATCGCCCAAGAGATACGAAAGACGCTGGCCGGCTACGAAGAACTAAAGGACATTGTCGCCATGCTCGGCCTGGAGGAGCTTTCCCAGGACGATCGCCGAACAGTGCACCGTGCAAGGCAGCTCGAACGATTTCTGACACAGCCTTTCTTTGTCACGGAACAATTTTCGGCAAAGTCCGGCAAACTCGTGAAATTGGAGGACACACTCGACGGATGCGAACGGATTTTGAACGATGAGTTCGCGAATGTTCCCGAGCAGGCGCTTTACATGATAGGAAACATCGACGAGGCGCGAGAGAGGAGTGGTGCGCGAGGATAATGAGGCTTACCGTGCGGCTGCCGACCGAAATTCTCATGCAGGAGGAGGTCACTCAGATCAAGGCGGAAGCCCCGAACGGGTGGTTTGGCCTGCTGCCGAGGCACATCGATTTCGTCACGGCACTGGTGCCCGGCGTCCTGGCCTTCGCGCGCACCGGTGGGACTGAGGAATATCTCGCGATTGATCAGGGGATTCTGGTCAAGTGCGGGCCGGAAGTTTCGGTTTCGACTCGCGCCGCTGTGCGCAGCACCAACCTCGACCAACTGAGAAAGGACGTCGAGGCACGATTTCAGGCAGAGGAGGAACGCGAAAAGAAGACCTTGGCATCAGAAGTGAAGCTTGAAGCGGATCTGGTGCGGGGTCTCTTGGAACTGGAAAAGAAGAATGTCTAATCTCGGGTCGCCATCGCCTCCGAAACTCCCGCCCTCGGCCGAACGCATGATTCGGCAAGTCGAATCGAGGCAGGCGAGCGCCTTGCGCGCGCGCAGTCAGAAGGGCGACCTCTGGGGATCCCTTGCGATTCTCGGATTGGTGGGCTGGTCGGTGGCCGTCCCGACGCTGGTTGGAGTGGCCTTAGGGGCATGGATTGATCATCGCTGGCCGAGCCGCTTTTCCTGGACCCTGACGTTACTAATTAGCGGGCTGGTGCTGGGCTGCACAAACGCATGGCTGCGGATCAGGAGGGACCAACCGTGAGCGCTGTCTCGATCTTCTCGCGGCTTTTGGCCGGAGCCGCTCTTGGAGTCTTTTTTTACGTGGGGTTGTGGGTCACCGTCCGCGCGCTTTTGACGACGCGCCATCCCACCCTGCTGACATTGGGCAGTTTTGGGATTCGGACTCTGGTCGTGCTGGCCAGTCTCCTTTTCCTGATGAAGGGGCGCTGGCAATACGCGTTGACCTGTGTCGCCGGTTTCGTGATGGGACGAGTTGCGGTTTCGAAATCCTTGCGTGTGCAAGCGGCGAGGACGAAATGCCCATAACGCCAGATCACGCGATCTATTGGCAGTGGGGGTTCGTGCATCTCAACGCGACGATCCTATACACGTGGATCGTCATGCTGTTGCTTACGATCGGGTCTTGGCTCGTCACACGGCGTCTCGACACGGCGGATTTGTATCGATCGCGATGGCAGAACGCGCTCGAAGTGGTGGTGCAAACAATTCGCGCTCAGATTCGCGAGATTTGTCCCGACCGCAGCGATGCCTATCTCCCTTTTGTGGGTACGATTTTTCTCTTTATCGCGATATGCAGTCTGCTGGAGGTTCTTCCGGGCTGGCGCGCTCCAACAGGTTCGCTATCAACCACTGCGGCGCTCGCGATCTGCGTCGGTGTAGCGGTACATGTGTTTGGAGTCCGGCAGCAGGGCGTTGCGGAATACCTCCGGCATTACGTACGTCCGACCTTCCTCATGCTTCCATTTCATCTCTTGACTGAGACTTCTCGCACCTTGGCGCTGGCAGTTCGGCTGTTTGGAAACATCATGAGCGAGTCCATGATCGTAGGAGTGTTCCTGGCCATCGCGCCGCTCGCTTTCCCACTCGTCATGCAAATGTTCGGACTGCTGACGGGCCTGATTCAAGCCTACATCTTTGCCATTCTGGCGACGGTTTATATTGCCGCCGCCGTCCAATCGCAGCTCGACCGGGGAGGAGCGAAACATGAATAGCGTGACAATAATCGGCATCACATCAATTGTGACGGCGGCTCTGTGCATGGCCATCGGATCGATTGCGCCCGCCCTCGGCGAGGCGAAGGCCATCGTGCAAGCGCTCAGTTCCATAGCCCAACAGCCAGATGAAGCGGGAACCATCAGCCGCACTCTGTTTATCGGGCTGGCAATGATCGAGTCCATCGCCATCTACTGTTTTGTCATTGCCGTCATTTTGATCTTCGCGAATCCGTTCTGGAATTACATCAGTTCGAAAAGCGGAGGTTAGCGCGTGCTGATCGACTGGTTTACCGTCGTCGCGCAGATCGTCAACTTCCTCGTGCTCGTGGCACTGCTCAAACACTTTCTGTGGGGCAAGCTCACACGAGCCATTGACGAACGCGAAGCCCGTGTAGCCGGCGAGCTTGCCAAGGCCGAGGAGAAGAGCAAGGAGGCGGAACGACAAGCGGAACAAGCGCGCCTTCGGTCGCTGGAGCAGGAAAGAAAGCGAGACGAAATGATGGCGCAGGCGCGCAAAGAGGCCGAAGACCAGCGCGCCAAGCTCGTGGAGGAGGCGCGGAATTCCGTCCGAGAGCTTGAGAGAAAGTGGCACGAAGACTTGGACCAGGAGCGAGAAGCCTTCTTCATGGAGCTGAGGACGCGGGCCGCAACCGAAATCCTCGCGGTCATCCGACGGGCGCTTGGGGACCTCTCCTCATCTGATTTGCAGCAATCCACTATTCAGGTTTTCTTGGATAAGCTGGGTTCATTCGACGTTGCCACGCTGCGGGAACTGGGAACGAAGGAGCAAGTGGTGCGCAGTGCCGTGGATTTACCCGAGGAAACACGGAAAAGGATCGGGGCAATTTTACAAGCTCGCTTGGGCGCTCCTCCCCAATTGAGGTTCGAGAAGGACTCCACAATGGCTTGGGGCATCGAACTGCGCGGGAACGGACACAAGATCGGTTGGGCTCCGGAAAGCTATCTGGATTCCTTGGAAGAGAACCTGAAGCAGGCCCTGGAACGCCGGGCGGAAGCCGTTGATCGCGAGGTAGTTCAGGTGAAAGACGAGTGATGGATAAACGCGGGCCCTTATATGGCGTGCTCGATGATGCGCTGGCAGCCATCGACGGCGCTTCGCGCAGAAGCGTTGCCAATCTGGCTCTCGAAGAGTTTGGCGTAGTCACATACATTGGCCAGGGGGTCGCCCGCGTCCAAGGCCTGCCCCATGTGAAGTCGGAAGAGCTTGTTCGCTTTGAAGGCGACTTGCTCGGTATGGCCTTCAATCTCGATCCGGACGAGATCGGTGTGGTTCTTTTGGACGACTGCACCAACATCGAGTCCGGGTCCCAAGTGAGGCGCACAAACCGCGTGCTGGACGTTCCAGTCGGAGAAGGCCTGTTGGGACGCGTTGTGGACCCTGTGGGGCGGCCGCTGGATGATGCCGGGCCTCTGAAAAGCCACCTGCGTGCGCCCATCGAATGTGCGGCTCCCGCGATCATGGATCGGGCTCCGGTAGCCGAGCCACTCGCAACGGGAACAAAGGCTATTGACGCACTCATCCCCGTGGGCCGCGGACAGCGCGAGTTGATTCTCGGTGATCGCCAGACTGGGAAGACGGGAATTGCCGTCGATTGCATCCTCAACCAGCGAGGAAAAGATGTTGTCTGCATTTACTGCGCGATCGGCCAGCGCAGCGCTTCGGTGGCCGGTGTAATCGCCGACTTGCGCAACCGCGGCGCGATGGATTACTCAATCGTGATGGTGGCTACCGGAGATGCTCCCTCCGGATTGCAGTTCGCCGCTCCCTATGCTGCTACTGCTATGGGGGAATACTTTATGCACCAGGGACGCGACACGCTGGTCGTGTTCGACGATTTGAGCTGTCACGCACGAGCCTATCGAGAGATGTCGCTATTATTGCGCCGCCCTCCTGGCCGAGAGAGTTTCCCAGGCGACATCTTCTTCATTCATTCAAGGCTGCTTGAGAGATCGACACATCTCCGCAAGGAATTGGGTGGTGGATCCCTCACGGCGCTGCCTATCGTCGAGACGGAGGAACAGAACATCTCGGCTTATATTCCGACGAACTTGATCTCGATTACGGATGGGCAAATCTACCTTACGCCGGACTTGTTTCAAAAGGGCATTCTTCCGGCTATCGACGTCGGGAAGTCCGTATCTCGCGTGGGAGGCAAAGCGCAACTCCCCGCTTACCGCGCCGTCACCGGAGAGCTGCGGCTGTTCTATTCGCAGTTCGAAGAATTGGAAGTATTCTCGCGGTTCGGGTCGCGAATCGACGAGCGAACGAGGCAGACTCTAGCGCGCGGCCGCGCCGTCCGCGAAGCCCTGAAGCAGCCCCAATATGATCCACTCTCTGCGACGGAGCAAATCGCCGTCCTATTGGCGGCGACCGAAGGCCTGTTTGACAATGTTCCACCCGCACAGATCGCCGAGGCTGCTGGACGGTTTCGTCAAGTCCTGACGGAGAGGCTGCCGTTGCTCCGTGAATCCGTCGACGCCGGGAAAAAGCTCAGTGATAGCGAACGCCGGGCGATCGTGAAGCTTGCCGAAGAAGTCATCGGATCCGTATGGAAACCGCCGAGTCATTGAGACGGTCCATTTTCATCACCAAGGAACTTCAATCCGTGGTGAAGACAATGAAGGCACTGGCTGGAGTCAACATCCGGCAGTTTGAGAGGTCCGCGCACGCCGTGGCCGAGTACAATCGGACGATCGAAATGGGTTTGCAAGTTGCTCTCGCGCGACTCGGGCCCAACGTCGTGCCGCCAAAGAACGTGCCGGGGCGAAAGCTGGGAGCAATTGTCTTCGGGTCCGACCAAGGGATGTGCGGTTTGCTGAACGACCAAGTCGTTTCTCATGCGTCGCGCGCTTTACAAAGGCTTGCGATCCAGCGGGAGAGCCAGGCGACTCTGGCCGTCGGCGTGCGCGCGGCGGCGCAACTCGAAAGCCTTGGCCGCAGAGTTGAAGATACGGTGCGAGTTCCGAGTGCAGCGTCTGCGATCAGCGCGGCGGTGGAAGAGGTGCTGCGAACCATTGAAGAGTGGCACTCGAAACGAGGCATCGACCTCGTAGTTCTGTTCAATGCAAGACCGCTATCCGGCGCCTGGTACCGGGTCGTTGGCGTCCAACTGCTGCCGGTCGACGCCAAGTGGATCAATGGGTTAAGAGCTAAGCGCTGGCCGTCCAAAGTGATCCCAATGTTCACGATGGACGAAGCACAGCTCCTCCAGGCGCTGATCCGCGAGTATCTGTTTGTTTCCCTCTTCCGCGCGTTTGCCGAATCGCTGGCGAGCGAAAATGCCAGCCGGTTAGCCTCGATGCAGGTCGCCGAGAGAAACATCGACGATCGTTTGCGTGCGCTTATATCCGGGTCCCGGCAGCTTCGCCAAGACTCGATCACGGCTGAACTGCTGGACATCATCGCGTCCTTCGAGGCGTTGCGGGGAAAACAAATCCGCTAAGCCGTATTCCAAGCCTCACCTGTCCGATCCAGACCACATGCCATTCGAGAACATTTGTTCCGGGACGGGCTAGAAAACTGCATGGTTTCCTCGGTTGCTGAGTCGGAACCATACGACGTACCCAGTGGACTCGGGTCGGTAACCCTCCGAAGCGGCATCGAAGTCGATTTACACTCGGTCGGTACCACCATCGTTGACAGCATCCTTTGTGTAGCCTAGCATATTCGAATAATTGAATATTCGCATGCCTCAACAGCTTGCCAACTTCAAGGCCGAGTTCTTCAAGGCGCTGGCACACCCGATCCGCATCCGGATCGTGGATTGCCTTCGAGGTGGCGAGAAGGGCGTAAACGAATTGAGCGAGATGCTTCAGCTTGAACCCGCGAACGTTTCGCAGCAGTTGGCAGTGCTGCGCGTGCGGAACATCGTGGTGGGACGGAAGTCTGGATCGAGCGTGTTCTATTCGGTTTCGGACCCGGCTCTCTTCAAGCTGCTGGATGCGGCAAAGGACATCTTCAACAACCACTTAGTTGGCGTGCGGGAAATGCTGGAAGAAATGAAAGACGGACGGCGCCGAAAATAGGTACATGCTGACCGGATCTATTGCCGCGCTGTTCGCTCTTCTGTTAGCTGTCCTTGCTGTCTTAGTGCCTCTGATCCTAATCGCGAGCCGTGCGGAGAGCGCGCGGAGGCTCGCGGTCGCGCTAATTCTGATTGCCAGCTTTGCGGGTTGTGTAGTGGCTGTGTCCAGTTTCTTGCGGCAGCCCGGTCCCGTGCTGGACCTCTCACGGGCGACGCCCTTTCCTTTCTCCTTCGCTGTCGACCGTCTCAGCGCATTTTTTCTGCTGTTGGTCTGTTCCGTGGCCATTCCGGTCACACTGTTTGGAGCTTCCTATTTCGACCTCCACTACTCCGAGCAACGCCGCAATTGGACGTGGGCATTTTTGTCGCTGTTTCTCTCGTCGATGATCGCGGTCGTCACGGCATCTACTGGTTTTGCATTTCTGGCGGGTTGGGAGTTGATGGCGCTCGTGTCTGCCGGGTTGATCTTAATCGAAGGGGACTCGACGGAACGCCGCCACAACGTCTTCATCTATTTGTTGATGATGCATGTGGGTGCAGCCGCCGTTGCGGCATGCTTTTTTCTTTTCCTCCCTTATTCACACGGCCTGGATTTTAGAGCGATTCGCGCGGCGGGGGCGATCGTGCCACCCGGGATCCGGACCGCGGTCTTCCTATTCGCGTTTGCGGGATTTGGGGCGAAAGCCGGCCTCATCCCCCTCCATTTGTGGCTGCCCCGAGCGCATCCCATCGCGCCCAGCCCCGTCTCAGCGCTCATGTCCGGAATCATGTTAAAAACGGCCGTGTACGGATTCGTGCGGTTCGCCTTTGACTTCCTCGGTGGCGGCCCCTGGTGGTCCGGGTACGCCGTCTTACTGGTGGCCGCTGTGACGGGTCTTCTCGGCATTCTCTATGCAATTGCCGAGAACGACCTGAAACGGCTGCTGGCTTACAGCAGCGTGGAGAACCTCGGCATCATCTTTCTTGGATTGGGGACCTCGCTCGTTTTCCTGGCGCATCATGCCCCGCTCGGCGCGGCTTTGGCGCTTGTCGCCGCGCTGCTGCACGCCTTTAACCATGCTCTGTTCAAGAGTCTGCTGTTTCTCGGCGCCGGCGCGATTTCGAACTCAACTCATTCTGTCGACCTGAACGAGCTAGGAGGGTTGCAACGCAGAATGCCGCTCACTGGAGCGGCCATTCTCGTCGGTTGCTGCTCAATCGCAGGGCTTCCGCTCTTCAACGGCTTTGTCAGCGAGTGGCTGACATTTCGAAGTTTTCTTGCCGGTTCTACCCTGATCGACACGAAGGCGCAGATTGTTTTGCCCCTAATGGTGGGCATCTTGGCTTTGATCGGTGGCCTGACTGCAGCATGCTTTGTGAAAACCTTCGGCGTGGCCTTTTTGGGGCGGCCTCGCAGCGCGGGAGCCGAAGATGCGCGGGAAGTGCCGCTCGGTATGCGCGCCGGGCTGTGCTTGCTGGCCGCAGGGTGCGTTCTGATTGGAATCGTGCCCGGACTCCTGTTGCGGCCGCTGGTCCCGCTTGCCCAGGTGTTGATTACCGGCGCTGGCGTGCCCTCGGAAACCCTAAGCATCGCTCGCATCACTCCGTGGACCGCAGCGATTGTGCTGGGAACGAGCGCCTTGGTGGTCTTATTCAAGCGTCGAGAACGAATGGCCCGGACATGGGCGTGTGGCCTGCCAGAATTGTCGAGCCGCATGCAGTACACCTCCACAGTTTTCTCGAAGCCGATCCGTTTTGTCTTCGCCCGAGTCTACCGGCCCGACCGCAAAGTCGAGCAGGTCCCAGCAGATCAGCCCTACTTTCCGGTTTCCATTTCATACCGGTCGGTGCGTACAACTTCCTACGAACGGGCTCTTTATCGGCCCTTTGTCGATCTCATTGTCTCGCTGGCGCTCCGGTTGCGCCGATTGCAAACCGGGAACATCCAGGTCTATCTGCTCTACATCTTTCTGGCGCTCGTCTCTCTGCTGACGTTCCTGAGGTTCCAGAGATGAAGATCACGATCGACATCCTCCAAGTGCTGATACTCATCATGGCTGCGCCGCTCGTGCGCGGAGTCATTGCGCGCCTGAAGGCGCGGCTGCAAAGACGTCGGGGAGCCAGCGTCTGGCGTCCTTACGCGGAGCTATTCAAGCTCCTTCGTAAGGAGGAGTTGGTGCCTCCCACCTCATCCGCAGTGTTTCGTCTCGCACCCGTAGTCCTGTTCGGAGCCACCATCTGTGCAGCGGCATTTGTGCCGGTCATGCACGCCTCGTCGTTGCTCGGGTCCCAGGGCGATTTCTTCATGCTTGTGTACATGCTAGCCTTGGGACGGTTTTTTCTCTCCCTCGGCGCTCTGGACGGAGGGAGTGCATTCGGTGGGATGGGTGCGAGCCGCGAAGCGTTGGTCTCAAGTCTGGCCGAAGCTCCATTCCTGCTCGGGCTGGTGGCGCTCGCCGTCTTGGCGGCTCGCGCCGACATAGCGGGAATGGTTGCGTGGACTCTCGGGCAAAACATCTTCAACATTTCGGCGGTGCATATTCTCGCTTTTACGTCCCTTGCGATGGTGACTCTAGCTGAGACCGGCCGTATGCCTGTGGACAACCCGACCACCCATCTCGAGTTGACAATGATCCACGAGGGAATGGTGCTCGAATACTCGGGCCCCAGCCTGGCGCTGATCGAATGGGCGAGCGCGATCAAGCTCCACGCGATGCTCGCCCTCCTGATCGCGTTGTTTTGCCCTTGGGGGATGGCGGCCAGCGGCTCCGGGTGGGGCATGGCTGCCGCACTGCTGCTCTATTGCGCAAAAATCGCGGTCCTTGCGATTCTGCTGAGCGTGATTGAGAGTGCCGTAGCCAAGTTGCGGATGTATCTGGTTCCAGATTTTCTTGGGGTGGCTTCCGCCGTTAGCGCTCTGGCTGTGATTTTTACAATGTGGGTAAAGAGGTAAGGAAATGGGTTTGGTCGGGATTGCGACAGAGAAGATTCTGAGTTCGTTCTCCGTCTTCTTGTTTCTCACGATTCTTCTGCTGGCTGTCGCACGCCGGATCTCCACAAGCGTGCTTCTCTTCGGCTTGCAGTCCGCGATCATTGCAGCGGAAGTTCTTGCGACGGCATTCCAGGAAAAGCTTCCGCAGGTCTACATTGTCGGCGCGCTGGTGTTTGTGATTAAGGTGATTGCGATCCCCCGCGCCTTCTTCCTTCTCACTAGAAGGCTGAAAACCGTGCGCGACGTGAAAGCCTCCACAACACCGACTCAGTCGGTATTTGTCGCCGTGGCAATAATTTACCTTTCGTATGCGGCCGTCCATTCCTATGGCGGGGCCGTTCACGTTCCGGACGACCCCCTTGCCGCCGCCGTTTCCCTGATTCTTACCGGTGCGTTTCTGATGGTCAGCCGCAAAAAGGCGCTCATGCAGATGCTCGGGCTGCTCGTTCTAGAGAACGGAATTTTTCTGGCCGCTTTGATCACAACATTCGGCATGCCGCTGGTCATCGAGATTGGAATTTTCTTCGACATTCTCATGGGACTGCTTCTGATGGGAATTTTCACATTCCGCATTAGCGACACGTTCGAACATCTGGACGTGTCCAAGCTGCGAAGGCTCCGGGGCTGAGGAAATGCTCCTCCTGATGCCACTCGCAATCCCGGTTCTCGGAGCCGGACTTATCCTTGGTTTCCACAGTCCGCGGGCGGCCACTCGTATTGCACTTTTGCTGGGAGGAGTGGAAATCGTCGCACTGGGCGCTGTTGTCTGGCAGGTTCACGCGCACGGCGAACTGCAGCAAGGAAGGTACCTGCGGGCCGATGGCCTGAGTGCATTTTTCCTGATGGGCATCGCGATCGTTTCCGGCCTTGTGCTGGTATACGCCTCGGGCTACCTGCGCCACACGGGAGAAGGCCGTTTTTCTTCGCCGCGTTGGTTTTACGCCTTGGTTTTCTTGTTTCTCTTCACCGTGATCAGCGTCTGCCTCTCGGCGAACCTCGGTTTTCTGTGGATCATGATGGAAGGAACGACGCTGGCATCGGCCTTGCTCGTGGGTTTCTACAACACCGAAGGCGCAGTCGAGGCTGGCTGGAAGTATCTGATCGTCTGCACCGTCGGAATTGCATTTGCCCTTTTCGGGACCATTGTGTTGTATCTCGCCGCCGTCAAGGCGGGCATGAATCCGGCCTCGGCACTCGATTGGGTTTCACTGATGAATGCCGCACCGCGCATAGGGCTCGACCCACACTTGGTGAAGCTCGCATTCGTCTTTGTCATCGTCGGCTATGGAACCAAAATCGGGTTCGTTCCCATGCACAGTTGGTTGCCGGACGCACACGCCGAAGCTCCCACGCCCATCAGCGCTTTGCTCTCGGCAGTTCTGCTGAACTGCGCCATGTACGCTTTGATGCGCTACGATGCGATTGTCTCGCGTTCCGTAGGGCCGGCTTTTCCTCATATTTTGCTGGTTATCTTCGGTGTGATGTCTATGGTTGTGGCCGGGCTCCTCATTTTGGTGCAACAAAACCTCAAACGCCTGATGGCCTATAGCAGTATTGAGCACATGGGAATCATCGCCATCGGCCTGGGATTGGGAGGTCCTTTGGGGCTGTTCGGCGCGCTGCTGCATACATTCAATCACTCGATAGCGAAGTCTCTTCTCTTTTTCAGCGCCGGTAACATTCGCCACAATGTGGGTACGCTGCGCATCGATGAGATCCAAGGCATCTCGCGCACCATGCCGCGAACAACCGCGGCTCTTCTTGTCGGTGGGTTGGCGATTGTGGGGCTGCCACCGTTCAGTCTGTTCATCAGTGAGTTTGCTATCTTGTCCGAAGCGTTTGCACAGGCGCACTACCTTGTGGTGATTCTTTTCTTGATGGTGCTCTCGGTTGTTTTCGGCGGGTTCGCTTTCCATTTCTTTCGCATGCTCTGTGGAGAGCCCGATCGGCACCCCGAGAATTCAAAGCTCATCCCGTCCGAATACATCGCAATGGGGATGGCTGCTTTCTGCGTGCTCTTCTTTGGTATACGGATTCCCTATGTGTTTGGCCTCCTCCTCCGGGAAGCGATGGCGGTATTGCGATGAGGGAAGACACGCCTTCCGTATTCCCCAATGGCGAACGCGCTTCTCCGGGAACGATGCTCACATTCCCTCAGTCCAAAGATGGAGGTCGCGCCCGGCTTGTCACTATCTTCGGAAGCCTCGGTCCCCACGGGGCGAGATGGGTTCACTACGTTTGTGATGTGGGAAACCCGGCCTACTCCGAGATCGTGCTGCCGGCGGACGGTCCGCTTCAGTCCATCGCACGCGAGGTGCCGGCCGCGGCATGGCATGAGAGAGAGCTCCACGACCAGTACGGCATCCAGATTGTAGGGCACCCCGATCTGCGGCCCTTGGTTTTCCACGACAACTGGCCCGATGGCGTGTACCCAATGATCGATCGGGTGGATGACGTGCCGTGGTCAAAGCGCGAGTACCGCTTCTTGCAGGTTCAAGGCGAGGGTATCGCAGAAGTCGCCGTGGGCCCCGTTCATGCGGGCATCATCGAGCCGGGACATTTCCGATTCAGCGTAGTGGGGGACACAATTCTGCATCTCGAGTTGCGACATTTCTACACTCACAAAGGCACCGAGAAACTCTTCGAGGGGAAATCCGTCGAGGACGGAACCATGCTCGCGGAGTCCGTTTCTGGCGATAACTGTTTCGCCCATGCAGTGTGCTACACACAGGCAGTGGAAAATGCCTGCGGAATTGACGTCCCGTCACGAGCCACGGCCGTTCGTTTGATTGGACTCGAGTACGAGCGTCTTGTCTGCCACATCTCGGATATCGGTGGACTTTGCACGGATGTCGGATTCAGTGTGGCCGCAGCGTATGCGACGCGCCTCAAGGAATTCCTGCTTCAAGCATCAGTGCAGTGCTGTGGAACGCGCTACTGGCGCGGAGTCGCGGTTCCGGGCGGCCTACGATTCGATTTTGACCCCGGCCGGACCGCTGAATTCGCCCAGGCTGTCGCGCGAGCTTCTCGCGACTTCTCCAAGATCGCCCGTATGATCCTGGAGACACCCTCGATCCAGAATCGTTTTGAGACGGCTGGGGTCCTCGGCCGGGAAGCAGCGCAGGACCTCGCCGTCGTCGGACCCGTGGCGCGCGCCAGCGGGATAGACCTCGACGTTCGCCGTGACCATCCCTACGGCGGCTACGGCAACCATCGAATTGAAGTTCCCGTCACGCATTACGGAGATGTAATGGCGCGCGCGCGAATTCGCATCGCCGAAGCGGCAGCCTCGGCACAATTGATTCAGGACGCCGCGAAGTCTCTTCCGGATGGAAGCGTGTTCATTCCCGTCACCTCGCAAGGAGACATCCAAGGATTTTCTGCCGTGGAATCGCCACGAGGGGAGCTTTGCTACTGGGTGGAGGCCCGCGGTGGCCGGGTGACTCGGTGCCACATCAAGTCTCCGTCGTTCCAGAACTGGCCCGCAATGCCCCTCACTGTGGCGGGCAACATCATCGCTGATTTTCCGCTAATCAATAAGAGTTTTAACCTTTCCTATTCGGGATGTGACCGATGATTGGCGACGTGATTGAGCGGAGCCTGCGCCAACGGAGCTCGTTGATTCCGGTCGAGGCTTTGCTCGGAAATTGCGACGGCAGCCGCATGCCAGAGATCGTTATGGATCGCCTGACGCCGGACATTGCTCAGAAGCTGATCGAAGTGTGCCCTACTTCAGCCCTACGTATGGAGGAACACGAAGGCCGTCGGCGCCTAAGGCTGTCGTACGGTCAATGCATTGGCTGCGGCAAATGCGGGGAAGCAGGACAAGGGGCCGTGGCCGTTGCGACGCATTTCACTCGCTGTGGCGTGACGAAGGAGCAGACGGTGCGGCTCTGGGACATCGACAGCCGCGCGGAGATGACGCCTCTCGCTTCCAGTCCTGAAGAGGCGCGCGGACAAATTCATTCGCTGCTGCAAAGGGCTCTAAACGTTCGCCAATTGGATGCTGGCTCCTGCAACGGATGCGAGGCAGAAATCGCCGCCCTTACAAACCCGTACTATGATTTGGAACGATTCGGAATTCATTTCGTGGCGTCTCCGAAGCACGCCGACATGCTTTTGGTGACTGGTCCGGTCACGCGCAACATGGCCGAGGCCATCAAGGCGACTTACGAGGCAATCCCGGCACCCAAGCTGGTCGTTGCCGTTGGAGCGTGTGGATGTAGCGGTGGAATCTTCGCGGGGAGCCACGCAATCGTCGGTGCGGTGGATGCCGTCATTCCTGTCGACGGATATGTCCCCGGCTGTCCGCCGACTCCGGCGATGCTGGTAACTGGAATCCTTGAGGTTTTGCGGCGGCGCATTGCGAAATGAAGCCCCTCGAATGGTTCTGCCAGTCACTCGGAAGAGTTGGAGGCGGTAGGGCAGCCGAACGATTCTGACAACAAGCGCGTATTCGTCGGTCTCCCCCCTCTCTAGCTGCACCCAATCCTGCACCCACAATTCCCGCGAAGGCTCGTTAATTCGAGTCTTGCCCGGGGAGCCATGCTTATCTTCCCGAGTTATTAGCTTTGCCAGGATCCAGAATGTCGTTTTCCGATAAGCCTGGCGAGATTGTACGCCGACTGTGAATACGTCGCATGATTCCGCTAGTTCTTAATGGAAATCGTGCGAGGCAGTTTGCGCACGTGTGATCGCCAAGGGCTGAACGCGTTCGACTTTCACCGAGGCCACATTGTCCTGGTTCTGAAGCGTGCCTTCGAGCAACAAAAATGGATGATGGACGATCACGGTATGATCCCGCTCGAATATCTGTGGCGTAATAATGGCGTTCGCGATTCCTGTCTCATCCTCCAGGCTGAGAAAGACAAAACCTTTCGCCGTTCTGGGACGCTGGCGAGCGATCACTGCCCCCGCAACTCGTACACGGGTTCCGTCGGGTGTTGTTGCAAGCTCGATGGCCGCGCGGATTCCTAGTTTTCTCATTTCGGCGCGACGGTAAGCCATGGGGTGAGGCCCGACCGTCATACCCGTGCCACGGAAATCCGCGACTAATCTTTCTTCATCGGTCATGGGCAGCAAAGGCGAGTCGGAAGCAGCGGGTTCATCCGGGTCGGTCGTTGCTTCTGGAGATACAACAGCGGCCGATTCCTGCGCAGTTTCCTCTATTTCGAGAAGCGGGCCCGGCCGGCGGGCGGCGCGCTCAACTTGCCAGAGGGCGTCACGGCGGTGGAAGCCCCGCCTGGCAGATAGGGAATTCAACGCGCCGATTTCAGCGAGCGCGGCCAGTTCGGACTTTTGTATCCCCGGGACACGCTGCTTGAGATCGTCGATCGATGCGAACCGGCGAATGTCGCGTTGGCGCACGATTTCGAGCGCGATCTCTTCGCGCAAACCCTTCGCGTAGCGCAGCCCAAGACGCATGACGAGCCCTTCGGGAATCTTTTCGAGCGTGCACAGCCAATCGGAGCGCGTTGCATCGATGGGCTTGCATTTCAATCCGTGGCGCTGGGCATCTTTCACGAGCGTCGCCGGCGAATAGAAGCCCATCGGCTGGTTATTCAACATCGCGGCCGTGAAGGCCGCCAGATAGCGGCATTTCAGATAGGCGCTCGCATAGGCGATCAGCGCAAAGCTGGCGGCGTGCGATTCCGGAAACCCGTAGAGGGCGAAGGAGGCGATCGACTGAATGATTTTGTCCTGCGTTTCTCCGAGGATGCCCTTTGCCTGCATTCCGCTCCGGAGTTTGATCTCCACTTGTTTCATGCGCGCTTCGGAGCGTTTGAACCCGAGCGCGCGCCGCAACTCTTCGGCTTCACCGCCTGTAAACCCTGCGGCGATCATCGCCATGCGCAGCAATTGCTCCTGGAAAAGCGGCACGCCGAGGGTGCGTGCCAAAACAGGTTCGAGTGAAGGGTGAAGGCACTCGGGCTTTTCAAGACCCTGGCGGCGCCTCAAATAAGGGTGGACCATTTTCCCGACGATGGGCCCTGGGCGAATGATGGCGACCTGAACGACGATATCGTAGAAATGTTTTGGACGAAGACGAGGCAAGCAGGACATTTGTGCCCGGCTCTCGACCTGGAACATGCCGACGGTATCCGCTTTTTGCAGCGCTGAGTAGACCGCCGGGTCATTTGCCGGCAGGCGGCCGAGGTCGATTTCTTCTCCGTAGTATTCTCGAATGATTTGAAGCGAGTCTTCGAGGACCGCCATCATACCGAGTCCGAGAAGATCCACTTTTACAATGCCCATGTCCGCGCAATCTTCTTTGTCCCATTGCACGACGACGCGGCCGGGCATCGTGGCCGGTTCGAGTGGAACGACGGAATCGAGCTGTCCCTGGCACACCACCATTCCGCCGGAATGCTGCCCGAGATGGCGCGGCAAATCCTGCACGGCTTGGCAAAGCTCGAAAAACTTGCGGACTCGCGGATGCTGGAGGTCGAGTCCTGCTTTTCGGAATTGGCGATCGAGCGTATCACCGGGGTCCTTGTATTCCCACGATCCCACGAGGTCGGACAACCGATCGAGCGTTTCCGGATCGAACGACAAAGCCTTGCCGATTTCCCGGGCCGCCGAACGCCCGCGATAGGTGATCACGTTCGCGGTCATCGCGGCGCCCAATTTCCCGTAGCGTTCATAGACGTACCGAATCGCGCGTTCCCGCTGATCGCCGCTCGGGAGGTCGAGATCGATATCCGGCCATTCGCCGCGCTCTTCGGACAGGAACCGTTCGAAGAGAAGATCCATTCCGACAGGATCGACGGCCGTGATGCCGAGCGCGTAACAAACGGCACTATTGGCTGCCGAGCCACGTCCCTGCACGAGAATGCCCTGTTCGCGGCAAAAGCGGACGATGTCCCAGACGATCAGAAAATAGCCGGCTAGATCGAGTTTTTCGATCAGCGCCAGTTCGCGATCGATTTGCTGCCGCGCGCGGTCATTTTGCGAGCCGTAGCGAGAAACCATGCCTTCGTGTGCGAGCCGGCGCAGAAATTGCATTTGAGACTCGCCGCCGGGAACCGGATAGACGGGGAATTTGTATCCGAGATCGTTCAGTGTGAAGTGCAAACGGGAGGAGAGAATCTCTGTGTTCGCAATTGCCTCTGGGAGATCGGAGAAGAGAAGAGCCATTTCCGCGGGCGTCTTCCAATGGCGCTCGGAATTGCGGCTCAGCAATCGGCCAGCGGTCGCAAGCGTTCGGTGATGGCGGAGGCAAGTAAAAACATCCAAAACTTCGCGTTGTCGCGGCTGCGCGTAGGAAACGCCGTTGGTGGCAAGCAAAGGCAGCTTCAGCTTCCGGGCGATTTCCACGGCGGCCTGGTTCCGCGCTTCCTGCTCGCGAGAAAAATGCCGCTGGAGCTCGACGTAAACATTTTGCCGGCCAAACACGCGACAGAGCTGCTGCACGCATTCCATTGCGGCCGTCATTCCGTCTTGCGCCAGAGCATGCGCCAGCGGGCCTTCTTCGCCTCCGGTCAGGCAGATCAGGCCGCTGCCGATCGCCGATATTTCTTCCGGCCGGATGCAGCCTTCTCCTTTCCGTGCGCGAAGCTTCATTCGCGTGATGAGCCGGCACAGATTCTGGTAGCCATCGCGAGATTCGACAAGCAGGGGATAGCGCCAGCCCTCGGTGGATGTGATTTCTGCGCCGATGTGGGCCCGGATGGAGAGTTTTTTCGCCGCCAGATGAAAACGGGGTGCGCCGTACACGCCGTCACGGTCCAGCAAGGCCATGGTGGGCACGCTGTGTTCCGCGCAGGCGCCGGCCAGTTCCTCAGGCAGAGAAGCGCCTTCGAGAAAGCTGAACGCCGAGCGCGCGTGGAGTTCGATGTACATCAGTCGTAGACTCCGCGCACGAACCAGCCTTGGCGCAGTACGTCGTAATAAAAGCGATAGAGACCTCGATTCGGACGACGATTTGTAGATGCATCGCAGCCCGACGAAGAAGAGCGGAAATCGATCTCGAGATCCCATTCGTCCTGCTGCCAGGGGTCTTCCCGCCACCAGTCGCCGGATGTGCGCCACGGACCGGAAGCAGCAAGCACTTCTCCGCGCATACCCCGAAAGATCACACGGAAAGGACGACCTGCGCGTAGTTCAAGTTGCGCAGGAACGGGCGGGCGGAAAGCCCGGAAACTCGCCGGGATTTTAGGGTGTCTGTTTTGTTTTTTTGAGCGGAGGGCATCGCTCTTATTTTGTTTCGTTTCTGTGGCTTCGGGAGAAACAAGGAAATGTTCCATGTGGAACTCTTCCGGGCGGTGGGTATCCGCCAAGGATGGCGACCCGATATTCCCTTCGCCGACGACGTTTGCAATGCGAGCGATCGTGAGTCCCAGTTTTTCCGGTTCCGGGAAACGCGGAAGAAACAACCCGCCTTGCGTTGCGCGGGGCCGGGCGGGTTCCGCTGCAAGCGCTATTTTTCGAATGGGGGCGGCGGGTGGATGCGATTGCAACCGCAACCGCAGCAGTTTCAAAAGCATTTTCGAATCGCGCACTGGAATGGGAAGTTCCAGCTTGCTTTCGTACGGATCCGGCGGTTTTTTTTGATGGACCGCTTCTCTACGGAAATTCAGCGTACTTTCGAAGGATGGTTGCAGTTCAAAACGCGCGCGAATCGCCCCGGCTGCCAGAGAGCGCACCGCCAAACGCGCGCAGAGTTGGTCAAGCATTCGCCCCAGAAGAAACGATAGGGGATCGAGTTCCTCAACGGCATCGTCGAGTTCCATCTCTTCTTCGAAGAAACTCTTTTGTTCTGCAATTGCAAGCGAGCGCGAACCTGCGCCGCGCGCCAGCGCATGGAGACGGACTCCTTCCTGCCCGAGGCGTTCGGAGAGATGCAAAACCGGTAGCCGGGCAAAGGCGCCACATGTGTGCACGCCCCAGCGATTCAAGGTTTCAGCAATTTCCACGGAGGGAGAAAGTACGCCGACGGGCAAATCACCCAGATATTTCGATTCCTGCCGGGCAGGAACCACCGTGATTCCGGTGAAACCTCGCGCGGCGATCAGGGATGTTTCGACGTTTAAGGCGATGGCAACATTCGGCAGCAGGCCGCATTTGGACGAGCACTGCATGAGATGGATGGCAATGCCTTGTTCCGAATCGAACAAGTAGTCCGAGCCGGCCAAGTCCAAAACAATCGCATCCTCCGCCGTATCTTCGATTCGCGGCGAGACCGACCAGCCGATATCGAGCAACGCCGCATGCGCCGATTTGTCCTGCATTCGGGAATGCGGCCGGATTCCCGCGCCGACAAACTGCGCCGCGTCGGTTTTCGTCATTCCGCATTCGATTCCTGCTTGAGCGGCCTTTTTATTGACGGCAACCACGCGGCACAAGGGAGGATTTCCATCCACAAGAACGAATGCGCGCTCGCGGAGGACGGGTTCGGCGCGCTCGGCTGCCTGCACCGCAAAATTGGGGACGAAAATGGAAGCGAATGCCATGGTAGCTCGATGAAAAAGCAGCGGGACTTGAAAAATTCCTCACCTTTTTCTGTGCGCCCCTCCTGAGCCGTGTTGCGATAGCACGTGCGAAAGATTCCAGACAGCCTGCGTTTCGAAATCGGTGCAACTGCCGGCGGTGTCCACGAAAATTGCATGCGGCGGAATCCAGTCTTCTTTTGCGCGCGAACGAATCATTTCCGCATGGCTCTTCCAGCCGTCGAGCAGGCAGCCCGACAAGTGAGGCAACGCATGTCCCTCGGGGTCTTTCGACGTTTGCGACCACCTCGTTTCTTGCGCCTGAAGCCGGAGTACCAGGGAAGCGCAGCTTTTCGCGTTCGATTCCTGTTCGACGACGAGGAGAATTGTCGGCGTAGATTCAACGGCCCGGCGGAAGCGAAACCACACCGGGAGAGGAACGGAACGGACCACATGCGGCGGGGTATCGCTCAGATCGAGCGCAATCAGACCAAAGCCGCCGCCCTGGATCAGCAAATCGGTGGCGCGAAGAGCCTGATCGGCATTCCGGCAGCGCACCCAGACCAGTTGTTTCAGCCGCACGCCGGCCGTTTCGGCGGAGTGCGGATCGAATGCATCGCCCGCGTCGACGAGCGCGCACACTTCCGACGCCGCGGTTCGAGAGGCCAGCGTGGAAACCAGCAAACTTGTCCTCCCAGAGCAGGGCGGCCCGTAAATTTCCGTCAAACTGCCCCGGGGAAGCCCTCCCGTGAGATCATCGATCGGAGGGATACCAGCAGGGACGGTTTCAACAATCCGGCGGTCGTGATATTGGAAGGGGCTCGAGAGACGACCGGCCAGCGCGGATTCGACACGCAAACGCAACGCAGCAGTTTTCGATCTCATGGTGAAAGGCGAAGGACGCGAAAGGAGGGGGCTTTAACTTTCGTTTTTTATTCGCCTGTGATAATTTTAGGTTTCGGGTCGAGAGTTGTCAAGCGTACCGCGCGGGCTGCGCCGCGGCGCATCTAAATTTCATGGATCAACCGGACAAAACACGATCAAAGGCTGCTGATGAGTCGGCGAAACTGGGATTGTTTCACCCCGCCGTGCGCGAATGGTTCAGCGCAGTCTTTCCGGCGCCGACGCGTCCCCAGCGCCTGGGATGGCCGGCGATCGCGCGAGGCGATTCGACGCTGATTCTCGCGCCCACCGGCACGGGCAAGACCCTGGCGGCGTTCCTGTGGTGCATCAATCGACTGATGTTCGCTCCCGTGCCCGGCGAGAAGCAGCGCTGCCGTGTCGTGTATATTTCACCGATCAA
Source organism: Candidatus Acidiferrales bacterium (assembly GCA_049523255.1). Taxonomy (GTDB): domain Bacteria; phylum Acidobacteriota; class Terriglobia; order Acidiferrales; family UBA7541; genus Palsa-295. The sequence continues at coordinate 96,789 of JBEKNB010000006.1, forward strand.
AGCGCTTGCTGTGGATGTCGAGCGCAACCTGCAAGTGCCGCTTGCCGGGATCGCGCAGGCCGCCCAAAAGCTGGGGATGGAATATCACAAGCCGGTGATCGCGATTCGCACGGGTGATACGCCTCCCACTGAACGCGCGCGATTCGCGCGCCATTCCGCCGACATTCTGATCACGACGCCGGAATCGTTTTATCTGTTGCTGACGTCGAATGCTCGCGAGAATCTTGAATCCGTCGAGACCGTGGTCGTCGACGAAATCCACGCCCTCGTTCCCACGAAACGGGGCTCGCATCTCGCGTTGTCGCTCGAGCGGTTGGAGCATCTTTGCGGCCGCCACTTGCAACGCATCGGTCTTTCGGCAACGCAGCGGCCGCTTGAAGAGGTGGCTCGATACTTGGGCGGCTGCAAGATCCCGGCGAATGGGGCAGTCGCAGTCCCGGCCGGGCGATTCGAAGAGTCCCTGGCAGAATTCGAGTCCTCTTCGATTGCGCCTGCGTATCGTTCGATTACGATCGTCGATGCGAGCGAACCCAAGCGCCTCGATCTCCGCGTCGAAGTTCCGGTCGAAGATATGGCTCGCCTGAGCGATGCCGGGTCTCCGGTGGATATGCCGGCGTCGCAAACTGCCGCTCGGTCTTCGATCTGGAGCGCGATCCATCCGAAATTACTGGAACTCGTCCGCTCGCACCGCTCGACGCTTATTTTTGCGAACAACCGGCGTTTGGCGGAGCGAATCTCCGGAGCGATCAACGAGCTTGCGGGAGAGACGCTCGTTCGTGCGCACCATGGCAGCGTCGCGGTGACCCAACGGAAAGAAATCGAGGAAAGTTTGAAGCTTGGCACGCTTCGCGGGCTCGTTGCAACGTCTTCACTGGAACTTGGGATCGACATGGGCGCGATCGACTTGGTCGTGCAGGTCGAATCCCCGCCATCGGTTGCCACCGGCATGCAGCGCGTGGGACGCGCGAGCCATCATGTGGGGGCCGTCAGTAATGCCATAATCTTCCCGAAATTTCGCGCGGATCTGGTCGCCTGCGCCGCAATCACGCGAGCGATGTACGACGGCAGCATCGAGTCCATCCGTTATCCCCGCAATCCACTGGACGTTCTTGCGCAGCAGATTGTGGCCATGGTCGCGCTTGATACATGGGACGTGGACGATCTATTTCATGCGGTTCGAAGGGCAGCGCCGTACGCAGCGTTGACGCGGCCCGTATTCGAAGGCGTACTCGACATGCTCTCGGGACGCTATCCGTCCGCGGAATTCGCCGAGCTCCGTCCGCGGCTCACCTGGAACCGCGTGCGCGGCAGGCTCACCAGCCGTCATGGCGCGCGCCGGGTGGCCGTCATCAACGGCGGAACGATCCCGGATCGCGGCCTCTATAGCGTCTTTCTGGCGGGCGCGACGAAGGGCGCGCGGGTCGGCGAGTTGGACGAAGAGATGGTGTTTGAAAGCCGGGTGGGCGAGACGATTGTGCTTGGCGCGTCCACCTGGAGGATCGAAGAGATTTCGCACGACCGTGTGGTCGTTTCGGCGGCGCCGGGCCAGCCGGGCAAGATGCCGTTCTGGCATGGCGATTCCGCGGGACGGCCCGTGGAATTCGGCGAGCGCATCGGAAAAATGATGCGCGAGCTTTTGCGTCTCCCGCGGCCCGTTGCATTCGCCAGGCTGGTGGAGCAACACAGCCTCGACGAGAACGCCGCCGAAAATCTCCTGCGCTACCTCAACGAGCAGATTCAGGCGACGGGGCAAATCCCGAGCGACGAGGACATCCTAATCGAAACTTGCCACGATGAACTGGGCGATCGGCGAGTCTGCGTGTTGACCCCGTTTGGGAGCCGAGTACACGCTCCGTGGTGCATGGCCGTAACGGCAAAGCTGCGCGGCGAAAGCGGACTTACAGTGGAAACGATGTGGTCGGACGATGGATTCGTTCTTCGCCTGCCGGACAGCGACCAGCCCGTGCAGCCTGAAATCCTGCTTCCGACGCCGGACGGGTTCAAGGATTTGGTTTTGCAGGAGCTTGAATCGACGTCCCTCTTCGCCGCCAAGTTTCGCGAGGCGGCTTCGCGCGCTCTGCTGCTGCCAAAGAGGCGGCCCGGCATGCGCGCGCCACTCTGGCAGCAGCGAAAACGAGCGGCCGATTTGCTGGCGGTCGCCTCGCGCTATCCGTCGTTTCCGATCCTCCTGGAAACATACCGCGAATGCACCCGGGACACTTTCGATCTGCCGGCGGTCGCGAATCTGCTCGCGAAGGTTCAGCGCGGTGCGATTCGCGTGACCAGCGTGGAATCGACCAAGCCTTCACCCTTTGCGGCTTCGCTGCTTTTCTCCTATGTGGCGAATTACATCTACGATGGTGACGCGCCGCTCGCGGAGCGCCGGGCGCAGGCACTCTCGATCGATCAGTCGCAACTTCAAGAGCTTCTTGGCGACACCGACCTTCGTGAACTCCTCGACGAATCCGCCCTCGGTGAAGTCGAAGGGAAGCTACAGGCTCTCGATCCCGAATACCAGGCTCGCCACGCGGATGGAGTCCACGATCTTCTGCTCAAACTCGGCGACCTCTCCGGCATGGAACTCACCGCGCGCACGGTAAACGGCGAAATCGCTGCAACCCTAAACGAATTGGTGGACTCACAGCGAGCGGCTCGCATCACGATCGCGGGCGAGTCGCGTTGCATTCCCGTCGAGTATGCGGCGCGCTATCGCGACGCGCTCGGCGCTCCATTGCCCCCCGGACTTCCGGAGGTCTTCCTCGCGCCGTCTAATGTGCCGCTGCGCGACATTGTGCGCCGCTATGCGCGCACGCACGGGCCTTTCACCACTGCGGATGTTGCGGCGCGTTACGGCTTGCCGCCGAACGTCATTGAGCCGGCTCTGCGAGGCCTTCACGCACAAGGTCACCTGCTCGAAGGAGAGTTCCGCCCGAGCGGACGCCATCCGGAGTGGTGCGATCCGGAAGTGCTGCAGGAGATTCGACGGAAGAGCCTCGCGAAGCTCCGGCGCGAAGTCGAGCCGGTCGAGCAGAGCACGTTCGCGCGATTCGCCACTCGTTGGCAGGGCGTCTTGGTGCCGCGGCGCGGATTGGACGCCCTTCTCGATAGCATCGAGATGCTGCAAGGAGCGGCGGTTCCTGCCTCGGAACTCGAGCGCGACATTCTTCCCGCGCGCATCAAAGACTATCAGCCGGCCGATCTCGATACTTTGATGGCCGGAGGAGAAGTCGTCTGGGTCGGCGTCGAGCGGACCGGAAAACGCGACGGGCGTGTGGCCTTGTACGTCGCTAGGTCTTTGCCGCTGCTGCTTCCACCGCTCGAATCACGGGCGGGAGGCGCCGCGCCGTCCGAGCGGGCGCAGCAGGTCATCGGATTTCTTGAGCGGCAGGGAGCCTCATTTTTTGCCAACATCCACGACGCGTGCGGCCGCGGGTATCCGGGGGAGACGTTCGAAGCACTGTGGGAGCTGGTTTGGTCGGGCCGCGTCACGAACGATACTTTTCATCCTATTCGCCACTGGATTCGGCCGCGAGAGACAAAGCGGCACCGCGCGAGCTTTTCCGAAGAGCAACCGGGTTCTCCGGGGTTCCTGCGGCGAATTCGGTCTGGAAATTCGGCCGGGGCGCTGGGGCGTTGGTCGCTAATTCAAAACCGAGTTCCGCCAACTTTGAATGCTACACAGTGGAGCGCGAACATCGCCCAACAACTTCTCGCTCGTCACGGCATCGTGATGCGCGAGACGGCGATCGCCGAAAACATTCCTGGCGGCTATGGCACGGTCTATCCGGCGCTGAAGGTTATGGAAGAAAGCGGCTGGATTCGCCGCGGCATGTTCGTGGCGGGAATGGGAGCTGCCCAGTTTGGCTCGCCTGCGGCCGTGGACATGCTGCGCGGACTTCGCGCCAACGCGTCGCCACCGGACGTCGTCTATCTGGTGGCCGCCGATCCGGCGAATCCTTTCGGGGCTTTGCTTCCATGGTCGCGATGGGAGGCGGAGTCCGCCGAACCGGCCGCACGTCATGCGATGGCGCGCGTGAGCGGCGCCGGGGTCATACTTATTAACGGAACCCTCGCCGCATTTTTGCGTCGCCGCAATCCTTCACTGCGCGTTTTTCTTCCAGATGCGCAGCCGGAGCGAAGTGCATTCGCGCGATATCTGGCAAAGAAATTGGCCGAACTCGCCATTCGCCGGCAAACGAACCGCTCCGGTTTGTTGATCGGCAAGATCAATGATGCCCCTGCCCGCGAACACTTGCTCGCACCATATCTGCAAGAAGCCGGGTTCGTCGATACGGCGCTCGGTTTTCAAATGCGCCGCGTAACGCCAATCGCGCCTTCGATCGCGGACGAAGTCGACGGGACAGATGATACAGATGAGGAGGAATCGTCCGATATTCCGGAAACGGCTTGAGCGCCGCCGGCCGAGAATGGAATCTTGGCAGTTCCGGCACAAGAGGGGGATAAAGAGTAACGTTTAGGAGTTTGCGACCGGCTACAAATGCCTTAGAATCAAAGAAAGTTACCACTGTGGGCGTGTAGCTCAGCTGGGAGAGCACCTGCTTTGCAAGCAGGGGGTCACCGGTTCGATCCCGGTCACGTCCACCAACCATCTACCTGCAAATTCAATCACTTGCTGATTCGGCCTTTGCCCGACTTCAGTAAATTTGGGAACACTTGGAAGCAATGGGGAATTGTGTTCCATTTGGAACAGACAGCTCAAGTCTCCAGGTGCTATTTTTGATTCTAAAGATTTGCCCCCTCTCTGGCTTATTGCTGCAACCATCCTCGATCGCAAGATAGAAATTGCAGGCAAGGAGAGTTTGACATGATGAAGTGGTTCCGGGTTGTCCCTTTGTTGATTGCCATCACGGGCCTGGGAGCGCTTGCGTCCGCGGCAAAAGCGCAGTCGGCCGCCGGCGCAGGATCGTCCTTCAGCAGCACCGTTTCGCCTTCGCCTAGCCCCTCGCCCAGCCCCTCGCCCAGCCCCTCTGCCAGTCCGTCTCCCAGTACAGCGCAGCCACAACTGGCGCTGACCTACAGGCGTCCGACGGAGAAGATGAAGCTCCGGAACTACCTCTTCGACACCCTCGGCCCCTATCCGATCGTTGGCGCCGCGATCTTGGGAGGCATCAATCAAGCAGATAAAACGCCTCCGGAGTGGGGGCAGGGCGCAGGAGCGTACGGCGAGCGAGTTGGGTCCGACTTCGGCATCGCGATGGTGACGACGACGACGCGGTACGCGCTGGCGGAAGTTTTCCGGGAAGACACATTGTACTACCGCTGCGAGTGCAAGGGCGTGTTTCGGCGGCTGGGTCATGCGGTGATTTCGACGGTGACGGCACGCCGCGGCGACGACGGGCATCGCCGTTTGTCGTTCCCCGCGCTGGCCGCGCCCTATGCGGGCTCGATGACCGCCGTCTACGGATGGTATCCGAGCCGCTACGACGCCGCAGACGGGTTTCGGATGGGCAACTACACCTTGCTGGCGTTCGCGGGCGAAAATATCGCGCGTGAATTCATCTACGGAGGACCGCACACGCTATTTCGCCATGCCGGCCGCAACGCTCCGGGAGTGGAAGCGGCGGCAAACTCGAACCACTGAGACATAGGTATGAGCTACAACGCCAGGATTCCTCGTCGCTGGATCAGCCAGGACGCGCCGCAAGCTACGTCACTGATGCGATTTACTCTCACTTCAGTCTGGAGTCCGATCAACGGCTTCCTCGAGTGGTTTGGGGAGCTCGGCGTTTTTGTCTGGCAGGTGATGCGGGCGGCGGTAAGACGTCCTTTTGAAGGTCGCGAACTGATTCGACAGCTCGACGAGGTAGGTTCCAAATCGCTGCCGCTGGTGGCGCTGGCGGGTGCCGCCATTGGTGCGGTCCTCGCTTTGGAAAGCCGTTACAGCTTGGTTCGATTCGGCGCCAAGTCCATGCTCCCGGCTGCAATCGTGTTCTCGATCATTCACGAAACGGGTCCCATCGTGACCGGCCTAGTTGTTAGCGGCCGAGTAGGGGCCGGGATCGGCGCGGAATTGGGGTCGATGAAGGTAACGGAGCAGATCGATGCCATCGAAGCCTCCGGCGTAAATCCCTACAAGCTGCTGGCCTTCACACGCATTCTGGCTTGCATCCTGATGCTCCCGCTGCTAACCCTGGCTGCCGATTTCTGCGGTGTGGCAGTCGGTTGGATTGTGGATACTTTGGCCGAGCCGATTTCCTTTCACAAATTCCTCCATGCAGGATTTGCTGGAGCCAGCTTCAGCGACTTTCTGGCGCCGACTTTCCGAACCGCGGTGTTCGGCCTGATCATCGGCATGATCGCGTGCTTCCAGGGAATGCGCAGCGAAGGTGGTACCGAGGGCGTGGGCCGTTCGGCGACGAGCTCAGTCGTCTTATCTTCCCTCTTCGTCATTTTGGCCGACGTCATTTTGGTGAAATTGATCCTGGTGTTCTTTCCATGATGCACTCTGACCAAGCAGTTACGCTGAGGGTGACAGAGAGCAGCGACAAGCGCGCGATTGAAAATACCGAGTGCAACACCGCTAATCCTGCCGTGGTGCTGCGGGGCTTACATAAGTCCTTCGGCGCCCAAAGGGTCTTGGACGGGATTGATCTGACGGTTGGCAGTGGTAAGACTCTGGCGGTGCTGGGTCGCAGTGGAACCGGCAAGAGCGTGCTGCTGAAGCTGATCATCGGGCTGCAGAAGCCGGACTCGGGATCGATTCGCATCCACGGGCAGGAGATCACGAGCTCCAATGTCGAAGCGGTGAATGAGATCAGGAAGACGATGGGGTTCTTATTCCAGCACGCGGCACTCTATGACTCCCTGACTGTAGAGGAGAACGTTGCGTTTCCGTTGAGGCGTCATACAAGAATGACAGCATCGGAGCGGGGGGACCGCATCAAGGAATTACTGGCTGGCGTAGGCATGGAAGGCGAACTCAAGAAAATGCCCAGCGATCTTTCGGGCGGTATGCAAAAGCGAGTAGGACTGGCGCGTGCGCTGGCCCTCGAGCCCGGCATCTTGTTGCTCGATGAACCCACTGCGGGGCTCGATCCAATCACATCCCGCGAGATCGACGAGTTGATTCTCAAGTTGCAAGAAGAACACGACGTTGCATCGATTGTCGTCACGCACGATTTGCAAAGCGCAAAGGTTATTGCTGACCGAATTGTACTGCTGCACCAAGGGAATGCAGTGATCGAAGGTACTTTCGAGGAGCTTGAGAGAAGCGACGACGAATTTGTCGCGGAATTCTTCAAGCGGGATTCATAGGGAGCAGATATGTCAAGAGCGGCCAGGCTGGGAGCTTTCATCATTGCTACGCTGGCGATTCTGGCGGCAGGAATCTTCATCATCGGTGACCGGCAATACCTCTTCACCTCCACCTATCGATTGAAGGCACAGTTCAGCACCGTAGTTGGACTGGATGCGGGCGCGGAGGTGCGAGTAGGTGGAGTCCACAGCGGCAGCGTGCGTCGTATCGAGTTACCGAACAAGCCGAGTGACAAAATCACCGTGCTGATGGATCTGCAGCGCTCGACCCACGAGATCATCAAGCAGGACTCGGTCGCTGCGATCCAGACCGAGGGCCTTCTGGGCAATGAATATGTCTCGATCTCGTTTGGATCCGCTCAAGGGTTGAATGTACAGGATGGTGACACGATCGCCAGCCAGCCTCCGCTGGTCATGGCGGACCTGATCAAGAAGACGGACGCCATTCTGGACAGCAGTCGGGAAGCCCTTGCCAACGTCACTGTGGCAACCGCGAATCTGAGTTCCATTAGCGCCAAGGTCAACCAAGGTCAGGGAACGATTGGGGCCCTGATCAACGACAAGAAAATGTACACCGAACTGGACCAGACCACGGTTGGAATGCGTGATACGGTGATCCACGCTCAAGCGGGAATCGCTGACTTCCAGGAAAACATGGAAGCGCTGAAGCAAAATTTCTTACTGCGCGGGTATTTCAAGAAACGCGGCTATGAAGATTCTGCTGATCTGGCGAAAGACGCAATCTCGCGCTTGCCTGAAGCTTCGCCTCTGAAAACGTTCACGTACGAGCCAAAGCGCCTTTTCGACAAGATAGACACAGCCAAGCTGAAGAACCAGGATTCTTTGGATGGCGCAGGGCAGTTTCTTGCCGCCAATGAGTTCGGCATTGCGGTTGTGGTCGTTCATTCCGGCATGATAGGAGACGCCCAGAAAGACTTGGTACTGACGCAGGCTCGCGCCGCGGTGGTACGCGCCTACCTCGTTGGCAATTTCGGTTTCGATGATACCCAGCTTAAGACCCTGGGAATAGGGAAGAAGATTGGTGCAAACGCCGACGCCGACTCCGGCTGGGGAGATGTCGAGATCATTGTCTATCCAGTTGGCACTGGCATCCCCTCCGACCCTCTGAACGGTGAGTCGACATCCCAGCAATGACGGGTACCAAAATAAGTGAATGTTCGTCAGATGGTACCAGTCGCCAAAAGTCGAGTCCGATCCGAGTCCGTAAGGAGCAAATGAGGGCTAAAACCGTGACTTCGCCAGTCACCCACAACCGATGCAGCAAGACACCCAGTTTCCTAGCCACCGCAACGACGGCGGCCTTATTCGCCCTTTTCCCACGACGTGCCGCCAACTTCAAACCCAACGCCTCAGGTCCGTATCCGGCCCGCGGTAGTCCTAGAATTTAGTGAGCCCCTTGCACCAGCATCTTCCGCAGGTAAACATCCCCTTCTTTGGTGATTCGCAACTGTGGCTGATTCTCGCCCGAACTGCTCCGCTTCGGCCACATGCCTACGTAGCAGCCGACGTCCCGGCTCTTCTGGAACCGCGCTTCATCTTCCAACGTCAGTACGAAAGTGAGAGCGATCAGAGGTCCGACTCCCTTCACCTGCTGCAGGAGTCTGGTTTCCGGATAGCCCTCCCGGGCGATCTGCCACTTTCCGATCCATCTCCTTGATCTTCTCGGTCAGGGAAACCACTTCCTTCAACAGCGGCTCCAGCATCACGTAGAAATCTGAGCGATCTTCCGCCTTATCCTTCGCCACGCTGGCGCTTGGTGCCCGGCAACAGCAACTGTCTCGGTGTATCATTGCCACGGTGTTATGGCGAATTTGGGCCATGGCACTCTAGGGAAGAAATTCAAAGCGGAGCCGAGCCGCCCGCTTTTTTTTCGTTAGAAAATCAGCTTTAGCCCAAATTGGATTTGTCTGGGGTTGGTGGCCAGCGTCGTAATCAATCCCGCCGACGCACTCACTGCTCCGCTCGCGAATACAGTTGTGTTCGGCGGGCCAAAGTTCACCCGGTTGAATAGGTTGAAGAACTCCGCGCGAAACTGCAGGTTGGTTCTCTCGGTCAGAGAAGTGTTTTTGAACAGCGAAAAGTCCACATCGGCCAAACCGGGTCCAGTGAATGTCCCTCTCGCCAAATTGCCGTACGTTCCCGCAGCCGGCAGTACGAAGGCATTCGGATTGAACCATTCCTGCTGGTTGTGAAGAATGATAGGACCCGAGAAGTTCGGATTCAAGGAAGGCCGGTCGGGATTTCTAGTATCTCCGTCTCCGGAGCGGTTCGAGCCAACCAGCGGCGTAAGCGGAAATCCAGTCAAGAACATCACGATTCCATTCAACTGCCAGCCGGAGACCAGTTTGCCTTCAAGCCCTCTGGTCGTATTGAACCACGGCTTGTTGCGGCCGAACGGCAATTCGTACCGCGCGGAAATACTCGCTTGGCTGGTGACGTTCAACGCGGATAGTCCCCAGTCTCGCCGCAGGTCATTGCGATCCAAAACCATCTGCGCCTGATTGCTGGCCTGTGCACCCGTGAGCGCGGAGTTTACGTCGAGGTTCTTCGACCACGTATAGTTTGCCCGGAACTGCAGTCCCCGGCTCAGCCGATGGGTCACTTCCGTTTCCAGCGCGTTATAGCTGCTGTTGCCCTCGGTGAACCAAAAGAACCCAGCTCCCAGAAATGGATTGGGCCGCCTTCCCACGGGAATGTACTCCGCGCCCTGAGCTACGTGGCTTTGATTCGCTGCCGTAGCTGGAGTGCCATTTGTCGCAACGCCGCCCGCCTGGCAGCCGCTCGGATTGGAGCAAATCTGCGCGGGAATTGTATTCGGATCAATGCTGAGAAAGCCGTGATATCCATGTGATCCCACATAGGCTACGCGGAAAGCCGTGCTCCGGTTCAACTCCTGCTCAACGGTGAGATTCCACTCCTCAACTGTCGGAGTTTTGGCGTTGGCCTGAATTCCCTGTGGTGCGTAAGTGCTGCACGGTGCCGGAACACTCGGTCCGCAGGAGGGCGGCGGCGGCACGCCGGGCGCAATCGGCACAATCGAGGACAATGCGCCCGAAAACGATAAGGCGCCATTGTAGGGAGGAAGAGAGTTGAGCAGAAAAGCGAGATCGTCAATCAGCGAATAGTACGTCCCGAATCCCGCGCGAACCGCCGTCTTCCCGTTTCCGAAGACGTCCCATGCCAGTCCTACTCGAGGGCTAAACAACCGCTTCGCATTATTCTGCGTGAAAACCGAATCACCCACCTGCGGGTTAGTCACGAGCACACCCGACGAGCCAACTAGGTAATTGGCGGCTCTTCCCAATTCCTCGTTCCAACCCGTGGTGAATTCATGTCGAATGCCGGCGCGAAGCGTGAGGTTCGGCTTGATCCGAATCGCATCTTCGAAGTACCACGCCCCGAAAAAACTTCTCCAACCTAGCTCGTTCGGGCTCGGTACAACCTGAAATGTGCTCACGGTCCCTTGGAGGAATGTCGTCAGGCTGGCAAAGGTGGCCTGCCCAAGACGGCGCGAAGCACTGTTTTCGTTGTCCTGGAGCCGCTGAAACCATGCCCCGAAACTGATCTGATGAATGCCCTTGCTGATCAGCACATCGTCGGTATAGGTGAAGAGGTTTCTGCGATTCGACACTCCCGCTCCATTGTTAGGACCAGCTGAAGTAAGAGCCGCAAGGCCGGTGGTTGTGACGCCGCCTCCAATGACGATTCCGCCAGGCCCGGCTCCGGTTACGAAGTCGAGGTTTGCCGGAAAGGAAGCCAGCAGGGAAGAATCCAGATTGAATCCCGCGCGCGAGAAGCCAGCGCGGAACGTGTTGAGAACGTCCGGCGAGAAGATATGTGTTTCCTGCACGCTGGCCACTTGCATCCGCAGCGTGCTGTAAGAAGCGAACAAGGGATCCGTCAGCGGCACGAGGCTATTGCCGTCATCTACTGTGTAGGCTCCCGAGAGAGTGTCTCGATCCCCCGGGGTGTAATCCGTTCGGAGAGTGCCAAAGTCTTCACGGATGTACTGCTTAGGGCTGTTATACGAGAACGCCGTGCCGCTCGGCAGCCCAGTCGAAGGGACGAGCAACTCAGGACCGTTCGGCTGAGGCCAATAGGACATGTACTGCAACATCGACGGATTAAGATTTGTAACCTTGGTGTAGACGCCAGATGCATTTGGCAAAGAACCCTGGCGCGCTTGTTGGTCGGGGACCACGGCCACGTTGCTGACCGTCAACGCTTGGCGAAATCCTTCGTAGTTACCGAACAAGAACAAGCGGCCTTTCTTGAGCGGCCCTCCCGCCGCTCCTCCGAATTGGTTCTGCTTGAAGGGCGGATTGGCTCCCTGGGCAAAATAGTTGCGCGCATCGAGCGCGCTGTTCCGGAGGAACTCGAAAATCGAGCCGTGCAGCGCATTGCTCCCCGACTGGATGACAAGACTGACTTGTGCTCCCGCTCGTTTCCCATATTCAGCAGAGTAGGTGTCCGTCAGAACGTTGAACTCTCGGACAGCATCGATCCCCAGAAGTTCGCCGCTAACGCCACCAGGCGTTATCGCAAGCTGACTCGATCCGGTATATTCAATACCGTTCAGCAAAAATAGGTTCTCGGCGGTTCGCCTCCCGGCCACGGTAAATGTGTTCCCATTGCTGGTGCTCGTTTGAGCGCTCTTCATCGCGCTGTAATTGATCGCCCCCGGGTTGAGAGTAATCAAGTTATCGAAGCTTCGGCCGTTGAGAGGTAAATCCTTCACTTCGCGCTCTCCTACAACTCCGGAGACCGGGGCTGTCGTCGTATTGACCACGGGAGCCTCTTCTGAAACTACGATTTCTTGAACCAATTCGCCCACTTCGAGCCGCAGGTTCACCACCGCTTCCTGCCCAACCTCCAGGTTGATTCCCGTCCGGACTGTAGCCTTGAAGCCTTTCTTTTCCGCCTTCACCTCCTGCGGCCCAAGGGGCAGGTCCAGCACTCTAAAGTTACCGGCCTCATCCGTCGCCACGATCCGCACGGCTCCCGTTTCCAAACTCTTTACGGTGACGGTTGCACCGATCACCGCGCGGCCTGATGCATCTTCCACGCTCCCGGAAATCGCGGCAGCCACCTGAGCCCACCCCGGTCTCGGACTCCCAAACAACGCCAAAACCGCAAGAAACGCTGACACACCAATTCTTGCTGGCGGCAACAACCTTTTCCTATTCCTACACGCTCTTGCGTGATTCAACATGCCCAACTCCAAATTCGCGGGTTCAGGTCTCGACTCCTGGACGTACATGGCCGCCTACGGGAGACTGCAACGACCGCCCAAGCTTCATCGAAATCCAGCATAAATTCCCTCTTCTTGTACTTGAAAGAATAGCCTGGATGCAAGGCTCGCGGCAAAAACAAAGGAATGGTGTCAGGTCGTGCGGCGTACGGTTTGAACGCGGAAATCAACGGGAAGAAGTGCAACCCGGGCGCAACCTGAACTCTGGTGAACACGACAACTAGAGCCAACAAAACTGGTGGGCGCTGGCCAATTAAGAGACGCCGCGAAGGCCGAACATCTGGCGTATGCGGCGTCGCGGGAACGATACCGAATCGCTCGCAGGCTCACTAGACTCATTCAGTTCCAAATTTCGGAGCTTGCGAAAGAGGAAATCACAATCTTCGCCGAAGCCCATGTTTACCTAGCAAGTGTCAGAGATCCTATTGTTGGCGGGCTGGCAGCGCAAAGGCGAAGATCACGCCGTCCACCGGCATCACCAGGTACTGGCGGCCATCCAATTCGTACGTCATCGGCGCCGTACCCAAGGTCCCCCCGGGATACATGTGCCAGAGCGTCTTGCCTGTGGCCGGATCAAGAGACACCAAGTTTCCCGCCGAATCAGCAGTGAACAGCAAGTGGCCGGCCGTGGTCAAGATACCGGTAAACCCGCCGCGGCCGCTGCTCTCGCGGCTCCACTTGATCTTTCCGGTCTGATAATCGATGGCCTTCAAAAAAGATTTCGATACGACCGTGAAATCGCGGCCAGCCCAGCCTTCCGCTTTCTTCCCGGGCATCGTCAGATAGAAGACCCCGATACCCTCTCGCTCGTTGATGTAGAAGAGGCCTGTCTGGGGATCGAAGCTGGGAGCGTTCCAGTTTGTCTGTCCCGAACGCACCAGCACGCCATCGAGCTTGGGCTCCGTTTCCGCCCGGGGGATCGGTTGTCCGCGTTCGTCCCAACCCGAATACCAGTTAGCCTCGGCGAAGGGCGCGGAGACCAGGGCCTTGCCGTTGGTGCGGTCGAGCACGAAGAACAAGCCCTGCTTGGCGGCCTGTGCGAGCAACTTGCGTGGCTTCCCGTGGAAGTCGGCGTCGAACAGGACCGGCGTCATGTTCGTGTCCCAGTCGTGCGTGTCGTGCGGCGAGGCTTGGAAGTACCAAGCCATCTTGCCGGTGTCGGGATTTAGCGCCACGATCGAGCAGGTATAGAGATTGGCTCCGGGACGCGGCTCGCCGTTTTCGACAGGGTGCGGATTGCCGGTTCCCCAATACGTCAGATTGAGCTCCGGATCGTACGTGCCGGTCAGCCACAACATTCCGCCGCCCCGGCTCATTACGTCGCTATCCTGCGGCCAAGTTTCCGATCCGGGCTCGCCGGGCTTGGGTTCGCTATCCCAGCGCCACTGAACTTTCCCGGTCATCGGATCGAGCGACTCTAAGAAGCCCGGAAGATCGGCAGCGTCACCCGAACCCGCTACCAGCACGTGGTCTCGAATGACCAGAGGCGCCATGCTTGCGAAGGCCTTGAAGGCCGGGTCCTCCATCTGAACGTCCCAGAGGAGTTTTCCGTTGTGCGCATCCAGGCAGATGACGTGCGTGTCGGGCGTCGTGAAAAACAGACGATCTTTATACATCGCCACGCCGCGGTTTCCGCCGCCTTGCGACGGGCGCTGAAAGTGCCAAATCTGCCGGCCGGTGCGGGCGTCGATGGCCCAGACCTGGTCAGGAAGCGTGGCGTACATGATGCCGTTCGCTACGAGCGGCATTGATGAGAACGAGCCCTGCGAGCGCGACTGGAATGCCCAGGCAAGCGCAAGCGAACTCACGTTGCTCTGGTTGATCTGAGCGAGCGTGCTATAACGCCGCCCGGAATAATCGCCGTTGAACGTCGGCCAGGAATCCGTCCCGGGGTTTAGCAGCTTGCTCGGATCGAGCTCCTGCGCGGGCAGGCATACCGCGAGTGCGAGAATTATGAGGGCCAGCTTCTTCACTTGAGTGTCTCCAGATAGGTGAACAGGTTGTGCATGTCGGCATCCGTGTACTTGTACGCCAGCGTCCAATGCTCGGCGAGCGGGTCCTTCACCTCCACTTTTACCGCGCTGAGCGGCCAGGAGTGATACCAGCCGTCGCTGTCCCGGATGGCCACGCTGAATTCATCCTTCAGCAGGAGCGTCCCCGTCAACTTCTTGCCCGAAGGCAACGTCACCGTTGCGGTGGAAGGTTTGCCAAACGGGTAGAGAAAACGCGTCTCCAGATCAGGAGGATTGTACTTCTTCCCGATGCCCGCCAGGTCGCCCGTGGGCGAGTGGCACTTGGAGCATCCGCCCGCCCCGTAAAAGTAGGCCTTGCCGGCTTCCACGCTGCCCGTCGCCAGCCGCTCGGCGGGAATATCGTTTGGATAACCGCCGGGCACGCGCGTATGCATGTCGTACAGGTCGATCTGCACGTGGAGAAACGCTGCGAGATCGGCCACCTGCGACTCGCTGAGCGGAAACCCGGGCATGCCTCGATCGGGACGGCCAGCGGTGATGACCGGGCCGAGAAGGTCGCCGTTCTTGTCGTGGCGTACCAGCGAGGAGCGAATGAGATCGGTGCCGCGGCCGCCCGTGGCATCTTCCCCGTGGCACGATCCGCATGTCCCCACGAACTCCTTGCGGCCGCGTTCGGCCGCTTCGGCCTGAGCCGGGTTCTGGTTGCGGGCACCCGGACCGCCCGGCGGCGGGGCACCCTGCGGAGTAGCGTTTTGAGCTTTCAGTACGATGACGACGGCAAGAATAGCGAGGATAACGAATCCGAGCTTCTTCACTTCAGTCCCCCCCGGATGGAGCATACACCTAACACGTGAGACGCGGAGCATCGACGTCTGGTTTCTCTGCTGCACAGACTTCCGCAAGCATGAGATCACCCGGGATCTCTTTTGCAATAATCATCCCTCGGCAAGGGGCCTTGCCGAGATTCTTATCGACTCACCCCATGTAGTACAACACTGCCCCACGGTCTTGTTTCGCCTCTCCCAACCTTTAGCCTGATCACGACAAAACGTCCGTCACGGTCAATCGCAAGAATATCGATGAAGCTGTTCTCTACTATTATGTATGTGCGTCGCTGCAGGAGAAATAGCTGGTGAGGTCCAGTGCAAAAGCTCCTTCCAGCACGATAGAACAATGGGGCAACTCATGAAACGGACGCTCCGTAAGACAAAGTGGTTCGCACAACGCTAAAGTAATCGGCTGGGTTGAATTGTAATGACCAACCTGTTGCACGATGATACTGCAACAAAGTCCGCTGTAATCTCACCAGACAACGGCATCGGTGAGTTGGCCTGCCGCGCTGACGATTCGAATATCCACAAGGTTCAGGAGGGCGATTAGGTTTTCCCCTTACGCCCGCAACAAGTCTTCCGCCACACGACAAAGTCCCAGTGTAGTCGGTGACGATAGTGCGTATCTCACGCGCACCGAACCCCGGAATCTCAATCAAAATCCCCGGTTTGTTCATTTTCGCACTCCTCAGCAGCCAGCAGGAATCTCGGCGACGTTTCGAACGACAAAAGCTCGGAGATGTCGGAGGAACTTGTTGCAAACACCCTGCAGTCCAGTGGGACGCATCATCGCGGCGGAGATCTCCGATTTTCAGATGGGCGCCGTGCCCAATAACCCGGTCAGCCCAGCACGATGTGGACTTGGTGCACGGCACCATCGTTGGAGAGCGGAACACTTACGGAGCCGGGCAGCACTTTGCCGTCCAATTCTGTCAGAGCAACGCCGCGAGAAACGCGAGACGGATTGTCCACCCTGATCTGATAAGTGGCCGAATGATAACGAAATTCGATGGAGTAGCCGGGCCAGTTCCGGGGGATGCAGGGATCGATCGAAAACGTCATGCCGCCCATCCGGAATCCGAGAATCCATTCCAGACCGGCGCGATAGAGCCAGCCGGCTGCACCGGTGTACCAGGTCCAGCCGCCGCGGCCTATGTGAGGAGGCTCGGCATAAACGTCACCCGCAACGACGTAAGGTTCAACTTTGTAGCGCTGCATGCTCGCACGCGAAGAGGCACGCGATATTGGGTTCAGCATACGGAACAGTTGGCAGGCCTTGTCGCCGTCGCCGAGCGCGGCAAAGGCAATGACTGTCCACGCGGCAGCATGTGTGTACTGTCCGCCGTTTTCGCGGATGCCCGGCACGTATCCTCGAATGTAGCCTGGATCATGCGGCGTGTTGTCAAAAGGCGGTGTGAAGAGGAGGACCAGCCCCTCGGGGCGGCGCACCAATCGTTGGTCTACGGCGGCCATGGCGCGAGCGGCGCGGCCGGGTTCGGCAGCGCCACTCATGACCGCCCAGGATTGCGCGATGGAATCGATGCGACATTCCGTGTTTTCGGCCGAGCCGAGGGGAGTACCGTCGTCGAAGTAGGCGCGGCGATACCATTCGCCGTCCCAACCTTCGCGCTCAAGCGCCGCTTTGAGCGCACTCACGTGAAGACGCCAGTTCTCTGCGCGTTCATGCTCGCCGCGCGAATCGGCAATCTTGGCAAACTCCCAGAGAATCGTGTGCAGGAACCAGCCGAGCCAAATGCTTTCCCCCTTGCCATGTTCGCCGACACGGTTCATTCCGTCATTCCAGTCGCCGGTGCCCATCAGTGGGAGTCCGTGGCTGCCAACTGCGAGGCTGCGATCCAGCGCACGAGCACAGTGCTCGAACAATGTCGCGCGAATTTCTGATACGCGCGGCTGGAAATAGGATTCGTTCTGTCCCTCCGCCAGTGCATCGCCTTCCAGAAATGGTACGGATTCCTCAAGTACAGTCATGTCGCCGGTGGCTTCAAGGAAGTGAATAACAGCGTAAGGCAGCCAGAGGAGGTCGTCCGAAATACGGGTGCGCACACCGCGTCCCGAAGGCGGGTGCCACCAATGTTGAACATCGCCTTCGATAAATTGCCGCGCGGCAGCACGCAGTAGTTGCTCGCGAGCAATTTCGCGCTTAGCGACGCACAGAGCCATGACGTCCTGAAGTTGGTCTCGGAATCCGTATGCACCGCTCAATTGGTAGAATGCGGCCCGCCCCCATACACGGCACGACAGCGTCTGGTAAAGCAGCCAGCGATTCATCAGAACATCCATCGCCGGTTCGGGAGTGGCGATCTGCACGGCGCCGAGCACATTGTCCCAACGGCCCATAGCCTCGGCCAGGATTGCGTCTAAGTCCGCGGCGCGATAGCGTGCGAGCAATCGGCGGGCTTGTTCACTGTTTTCTGCCTGGCCCAAGAAAAACACGATTTCCGCTTTCGCGCCAGGACGCAATTCAATCGAGGTTTGCAGCGCCGCGCACGGATCGAGACCTGCTCCCGACTTTCCAGAAAGCGGGCCGCTTCGTTCCAGTGCGGCCGGGCGCGCGAGCGTGCCGTTCCGCCCGATGAATTCCGTGCGGTCGCCGGTGATGGAGGACTGCTTCCCCGCAAGATCCGCAAAGGCAACGCGCCCGGCGAATTCTCCACCGCATGTGCTCTGTGAGAAGAGCGCCCCCGTCTGCGAATCTCGTTCCGTGACGATGTAAGGCGCCGAAGCGCCGCGCGAGTTACCTAGCACCCATTCCACATAAGCGGTCACGGAAAGGCGGCGGGGGCGGTCGGAATCGTTTCTTAGGAAGAGCCGGGAAATCTTAATGGGATCTTCCGGCGGCACGAATTGCAGCAACTCAAGCAGGATACCGTGCGAACCATGATGGAATCGGCTGTAGCCCTGCCCGTGGCGCGCAATGTAGGGAGCGATTTCGTCGCGAATCGGGAGAGCCGTAGGGCTCCACACTTCACCCGTGGCTTCATCGCGTACGTAGATGGCTTCTCCGGGGGGATCGCTGACGGGATCGTTGGACCACGGCGTCAACTGGTTTTCGCGGCTGTTGAGGGACCAAGTGTGACCCGAACCCGATTCCGAGACAAGGAAGCCAAACGAAGAATTCGCAATCACGTTGATCCAGGGCGCGGGGGTCCGCAAACCTTCACCGAGAACGGTTACATACTCGTGGTCCTGTTCGGCGAATCCACCCAGGCCATTGAAAAACTCGAGAGCTTGCTGAGGCACCGGTGGGTCCTGGCGTTTGGCCGGCCGCGGCGGTCGCTGGGTCGGGGACGCAACGATTTCAGCGCGCTGCGATCGAGCCACCTGTTCGGACAAAGTGCCCCGTCGGCTCAGCAACACTGCTCGCGCAACCGTTTGAAGGAGCGTTCGTTCCTGCGGAGTTATGAGGTCTGCCCGCAGGAGAAAAATACTACCGCGCACATTATCCGTGTCCGCAGAAAGCCGCAATCGGCTGCCACGTACGAGACCATCCAAAGAGTTCTGCAGGTCCTGAGCATATGAGGAGGACTTTTCATTGATAATCACCACGTCAGTGGATAGCTGCTTCATGCGCCAGTATTCTTGGGCGCGCAGCAATTGACGGACGATTTCGAAATCTTCTGCTTCGTCGATTCGCACCAGAACGATCGGCAGATCACCAGAAATTCCCTGAGCCCACAGTGCGGAGCGGTCGAGTGTGCTGCGGCTGAGCACATCGGGAGATGGCCGCATCGAAGTGTCGGAGTAAAGGACGGAGTTGGCCAGCTTTTGAAACAGGTGGGCTTCGTCAAGGCTGATGCCTAGGTGGTGCAGTTGTACTTGTGCTTGTGTCCAGGCCAGCGCCAAGGTGCGCTCGAATGTGGTCGCGCCGCGGTACTTGTCGGCGAGATCCAGGACCTGCTCGCGAGTCGGGGCGACGATGGTGGAGAAGGCAATACGCACCGTGGCTCCCGGGAGAATGCGCACCGTGTGCCTCAAACTAAAAATGGGGTCGAGTACAGAGCCCGTTGTATTCGAGAGCGGCCGCCCATCGATAATCGAAACGGGGTTGAGGACATCGTGGCCGCGTCCAAGAAACCGCGCGCGGTCCGTCTCGAATTGCGAGTCACCAACGGTTTCACCTTCCACGACAGCCACATGCGCGGCCCAAACAGTAGTTTCCTTATCGGATTGCCTCCGACGCGTCGCAAGCAGTGCGCCGGCATCGGGCACGAATTCAGTTTCGATGAATAGGTTCGAAAACGCCGGATGGGCTACGTCGGCGGCCTGTGATGCGAGGCAAAGCTCGGCGTACGATGTAACCTGAATGTCGCGCGTGCGCGTCCCGAGGTTGGTAACAGAAACGCGCCGAATTTCCGCATCGTCCTCGGGCGACACAACGACCTCAAGTGTGGCAGTCAGCGAATGGTCACGCCGGACGAATTCAGCGCGGTCTTCGTGAAAACACACCTCATACGCGTCGGGATCGATGCCACTCGGCTGGTAGCCTGCTGACCATGCGTTACCCGTCTGCGCGTCGCGAAGAAAGATGAAACTTCCCCAGCAATCGCGCGTGACATCCTCACGCCAGCGGGTTACAGCAATATCGCGCCATCGACTATAGCCTGAGCCGGCTGCGGTCAGCATCACACTGTACCTGCCGTTGGAAAGCAAATGCGTACGCGGAATCGGCGTATGTGGAGTGGTGAAGCGCCGCAGCGCCGGCGGAATGAGTTCACGAACTCGTGCGGCAGCGGATACTTCCTCGGCTCGAGGCCGTGCAACCAGCACGTCGCGCGGTGTGCGCTCCTGCAACAGCAGTTCGGTAGCCTGCACCATTGGCTCTGCGTGAAAACGGTTGCGCATCGCGCCGCCGTCCAGCACGTTTGAGATCGCGACTAACGACATGCCCTGGTGGTGGGCAAAGTAAGTGCGCACGATGGCGACGGATTCGCCTTCGGGAACGCGTGTGCTTGTGTAATCAAGGGCTTCGTAGAAACCGTACGCACCTCCTCCGCCCGCTCGTTCGAGCCGGGCAAAGTTCTGCACCGCCGCAGTCGGACTAATCATCGCTGCAAGCGCGGTGGCATAGGGGGCGACGACGACATCCTCACTGAGACCGCGCTTGAGCCCCAGGCCTGGCACGCCAAAGCTCGAGTATTGATAGGTGCGATTAAGATCGCGCGCATTGTATGCCGACTCCGACTCGCCCCAGGGCACATGCCGCTCCGCACCATATTCAATTTGACGGCGCACCACGAGCTCGCATGTCTGGCTCAACAGGCTCGTCGCCGGGGAACGCATCACGAGAGCCGGCATCAAATATTCAAACATCGAGCCTGACCAGGAGATCAGCGCGGAGCCATGGCCCACGGGTGTGAGAGCGCGGCCCAGGCGAAACCAGTGCGAGGGCGGAACTTCTCCCCTGGCAATGGCAATGAAGCTCGTCAGGCGCGCTTCGGAAGCAAGCAGGTCGTAGCAATTTGGATCCAGACTTCCTTCCGTAACGCGATAACCAATCGAAAACAGGTTGCGTGTGCCGTCAAACAGAAAACCGAAGTCCATTGCTTGAAACATGCTCTCAGCCCTGAGCGTGAGGGTTGAAAGGCGCCGAACGAGCGCACTGGCATCCACCTCCGAACGACGGATTGCGTCGGACAGCGCATCGATCCGCGTGATGGTGTCTCTATCTGCCGGAACTCCGCCCCGCAGGCGGGCACGCAACGCTGAAAGTTCACGAAGGGCAGCATCGAACCGGTCAGGGGCTTCCGCGAGCGTAGGAACGGAATGGAGAAACGGTTCGACGGCCATCCACTCGGGTGCCTGGTCTCGACGCCGATGGGCCATGCCGGCAATTTCTTTCGCATTCCAGCGCGTCCATGGAATCAGGATCTCAGCATCTCGCACGTGGCTTTCGACGCAAGTCCGAAGCGCCGCCGCCCAGACGCTCAACTCAGATTCGGGAGGGTCTGCACGCTCTTGCGCCAAAGCTTGCACAATGTCAGCCACTGTCTGGGCGTGGGATCTCCACTCCGCGAAACGATTTCCCCAATCCACGGCATCCACGGGCAGTGAGTCGAGAGAACCCACCATCCTATCGAAAGCATTGCTGAGTTGCTTCCGCGTGACGGTATGTGTGCGTGGCGTGTCCGCAATTCCGGAGAGCGCTTTGTTTAACAAGCGGGTCACATCTTCCATTCCGGCGAGGAGACGCGCTCCGAGAAGTGACTTCTCCGCCAGCTCCCGGCAACTGTTTTCGAGAGCCACCAGATGCCCAGCGAGATTTCCGCTGTCTACGGAGGAAACGTATCTGGGTTCGAGCGGATGCAAGTCACGCGTGTCATACCAGTTGTAGAAATGTCCACGAAATAATTCCATCCGGCTCATCGTTCCGAGGGTAGCCTCCAACCGCTCCGCCGTGTCGAACGCACCGAGCCATCCGAAATCGCAAGCGCAGACGGTAGAGAGAAGATAGAGACCCATGTTTGTAGGCGAGGTTCGGTGGGCGACGACGGGTTTGGGAGTTTCCTGAAAATTGTCGGGCGGAAGCGCGTTATCCTCTGGGGAAACGAACGCTTCATAGAAGCGCCAAGTTCGTCGCGAAATCAAACGGAGAGCTTGCGCATCTGCCGGCGACAACGGCGCCGCGTGCAACGCTGGGCGCTGGCTAACCCATCGCGCTACGGCAGGAGCGGCAAGCCAGAGAAGGATGAACGGAGCCGCAGCAGCCCACGCTTGGCGTCGCCCAAATGCCAGAGCTGCGAGCGACGCGAGGGCAACAAAAATGCCGCCCGCCATGCGCCTATATGTGGCCGTTAGTTTGAGGTCGGCGGCAAACTTCGACTGTGCTGCTGTCACCCATTCAAGCAGATTCCTGTGCGTTATAAAGAGACGGGTGAGGGTCCGGAGAATCGCGTCCGACATCAGCCAGGTCTGATATGCCAGGAATGTCAGGGTCAAGCCGGCCTGGGACGCGCCGAGCGCCAGATCGCTGAGCACGCCGCGAAAATGGCTTCTCTTCGAAATACCTTTCCGGCGCGGATACAGTCCGATGAAAAATGGGAGGAGTCCAGGAATTGCGACGGTTGCGAAAACGAACCCCGTCCACAGCCAGGGAGAAGCGGGTGCCAGCAGCCACCCGACGATCAACGTCAGAAAGGCAGTGGGCGCGGACAAGGTACGGCGCAGATTGTCGATGATCTTCCACCGGCCGATCGCCGGAACCTTGAACGGACTCCGCTTCCTGCGCCCCGAGCGGCCCCGTCCGAAAAGAAAAGGCAGGAGTTGCCAGTCTCCGCGCGCCCAACGATGCTGACGCGCCGTCACGGCCTCATAACGCGAGGGAAATTCGTCAAACAGTTCAATGTCAGTGGCCAGGGCGACCCGGGCAAAAATTCCTTCAAAGAGATCGTGACTCAAGACGGAGTTCTCGGACACTTTTCCGGCCATGGCCAGTTCAAACGCATCGATGTCGTAAATGCCCTTGCCGGTGTAAGAGCCTTCTTGGAACAAATCCTGGTAAACGTCCGAGACAGCTGCCGAATAGGGATCGATCCCACCTGGACCAGAGAATATTTTTTGAGACAGCGAACCCTCTCGATCGGTAGGTAGCGTAGGAGTGATACGCGGTTGGACGAGTGCGTAGCCTTCCAGCACACGGCCATCGCGAGCGCTGAACCGAGGCCGATTGAGAGGATGCGCCATCGTGCCGACGAGACGCGAGGCAGCGCCTCGCGGCAGGCGCGTATCGGCATCCAGCGTGATGACGTAGCGAACATCCATAAGATTTGCCAGGGGACGCCCGCCAACGGCCATAAACGTGGTGCTCCCCGAGCCGCGCAGTAGCTGGTTCAATTCATGCAGCTTTCCTCGCTTGCGCTCCCACCCCATCCACTTTCCTTCGCTCTCGTTCCAAACACGCTTGCGATGAAAGAGGAAAAAGCGTTCCCCGCCGCCAGGGGCTGGGCCATAGCGTTGGTTCAGCAGCGCAATTCTGTCGACCGCGCGCGCCAGCAGATCGTCGTCTTCCGGCAGGGTTTCGCTGGTTGCATCCACCCAATCGGAGAGCAGGGCAAAGCGCAGGTCTCCTTCCGGATTCGCGAGGTAATGAACTTCCAGCCGCTCGACCTGCTCTTCGACTTCCCTTGGAGTGGTTAGCAGCGTGGGCACGACGACGATCGTTCGTAAGTCTTCTGGCACGCCCTTCCGCAACTCCAGTCGCGGCAGCTTTTGCGGTCCAAGCAAAGCCATCACTAAGCGGTTGATCAGTGCAATCGCCAGGTCCGAGGCAGGTACTAAGGCGAGAGAGCCGAGGAGCAAGAGGCCTCCCACGGTCATGCCGCTTTCTTGGGAGTGCAGCAGCGGCAGTGCGAGGATCATCGCGGTCAGAATCGCAATTGTGCTCAGATATCCGGGGACTGCGGCTTGAATGTATAAACGGAGCAACCGATGCTTCGTGGAGACGCGAAAACCCAGCTCCTGCTCGAATGCAGGGCGTCCTCGCGAGATAAGATAGTAGCCAGGCTCGGTGTAACGATCCTGGTTCGACTTGTCTCCATTGTGCAAGCCATCAGACGTGCCTGGGGCGGCCTGCTTGACACGTCGGACGACGCGTCGCGCCACTTCCAATTCCGAGTGGCTCGATCCGCGCGCCAGATCTTCAATTGCATGGCGGTACATGTCCCGCGTGGGAAAATCCATGCCGGCAAAGTTCGTATCGTTGCGAAGAATTTCGTCCACCAGGCTTACGCTCTCAACGAATTGCTGCCAGTCAAATTCGGAAATCAAGCGCATGCTGGTGATAATGTTGCGTACAGACACGTTCGCGGTTCCCTGCTGCTGGTGCTCGGTTCGGACCATTTCATCGGCGTTTGTTCCCGCCGCAGCCAGGCGCTGATCGAGCCAGGCCAACACGGGTCGAACCTTTGGATCGAAATCCCGCAAGCGCTGGACGAGCTGCACGGCAAAAGCTCTTTCCAAGGGGGCATTCTCGAAGTGGCCGAGGGCCGACGCTGGAAGGATTTCAGCTTGACCACTTGAACCGAGCAAGCGATCGGCCAATGCATCGGCTTCTTGCCGGGCGGCCCGGCTTCGAACAATCCGATCCGCCATCCTGCGCAGGTTTTCGACCAGCACGACACGAAGCGTTATGGCCACCGCCCAAAGTTCGCCAATCGTCAGCGGTTGCACCCGCTGATAGGCCGTCACAAAGCGGCGGAGCACTTCGGGGTCGAAACGGCTATCCGTATGCGCCACGAACGCCCAAGCGACTCCGTAGACACGCGGATAGCCCTCCAAGTGACCCGACGCGAGCTTGGGTAGTTTCCGGTAGTAGCCGGCTGGCAAATCATCCCGGATCTCACGAAGCTGCTCATCGACGATGTGGAAGTTGTCGACCAGCCACGCGGCCGCGGGTGTAATCGCGTATTCGTCCTGAATCGCCCGAGCTGTCGCGCGGTAGGAATCAAGGAGCACGCGGCCGTTCTCTAGGACACGCGGAAGGAGCGGGCGGCCTTGGCCCACTGCGGTTGTGATGATCTGCGCTGCCGCGAGGCTCTCGGCGTGCTGCTCGAGCCGCTCGAGGCTGAAAAGTTCGGCGCGGATCGGCTCTTCCAGATCAGGAAGGATGATGCTCGGCGGTTGATTCTTATTCATTCTAGAGCTTCGAGATTCCGAGACGACAAACTATTGTGAACCCTCGTGCCCTTTCACCGCAAAGAAAAAGGGCCACTCCACTACAGGGAGACTGGCCCTCAATGCACTCGGAGGATGGCTCCGCAGTCTTGTAGCGAAGCCGCGTGCGAACTCGCCACAAGTCCACGCGTCGATATAGTTGAACGAGCTTGACCGATTTAGTACATCCCTCCCACGCCACCGCTGTGTCCTGCTCCGACGGCGGCCATTTGTTCCTCCTCCTTGATGTCGGCGATCAAGACTTCGGTTGTTAGCATCAGTGCGACGATGGACGCAGCGTTCTGCAGCGCGAGGCGAGTGACCTTGGCCGGATCGATCACGCCAGCCTTGATCATGTCGCCGAATTCTCCGGTCTCTGCGTTGAATCCGAAGTTCTCATCCTTCGAATCGCGCACGCGGCCGACGACGATCGCTCCTTCGTGCCCGGCGTTTTGGACAATTTGCCGCGCGGGTTCCTCAAGGGCTCGCTTCACGATGTTGACACCGATGGCTTCCTCATCCGAAAGCTTGAGCTTCTCGAGGGCCGGGATACAGCGAAGCAGCGCTACGCCGCCGCCGGGAACAATGCCTTCCTCGACCGCAGCGCGTGTGGCGTGCATGGCGTCTTCGACGCGAGCCTTTTTTTCCTTCAACTCGGTCTCGGTTGCGGCACCGACCTTGATCACCGCAACGCCACCCACCAGCTTGGCCAAGCGCTCCTGGAGCTTTTCCTTGTCGTAATCCGAGCTGGCTTCCTCGATCTGCGCGCGCAGCTGCTTGATGCGCCCCTCGATCTGTACGGCCTTGCCAGCCCCCGCAATAATTGTGGTGTTGTCCTTATCGATGGTCACTTTCTTGGCGCGACCCAGATCCTCCAGGCTCACGTTTTCGAGCTTGATACCGAGATCTTCGGTGATGGCTTTCCCGCCGGTCAGAATGGCAATGTCATCGAGCATTTCCTTGCGGCGATCGCCAAAGCCAGGGGCCTTTACCGCAACACACTGCAATGTTCCCCGGAGCTTGTTCACAACGAGTGTTGCAAGAGCCTCGCCCTCAACGTCTTCCGAGATGATTAGCAGAGGTTTGCTCATCTTGGTCGTCTGTTCGAGCAAAGGCAGTAACTCCCTCAGTGAGGTGATTTTCTTTTCGTGGATTAGGATGCAGACGTCTTCGAGAATGCACTCCATGCGCTCAGGGGCGGTGACGAAATAGGGGGAAAGATAACCGCGATCGAACTGCATCCCTTCGACCACTTCGAGCGCCGTCTCCATCGTCTTGGATTCCTCCACGGTGATGACGCCGTCCTTGCCCACCTTCTTCATCGCCTCGGCGATGATCGATCCGATCTGGTTGTCGTTGTTGGCGCTGATTGTCCCGACCTGGACAATCATGTCGCCCTTCACATCTTTGTGGAGTTTCTTGATTTCCTCAACCGCAACCTCAACAGCTTTCTCGATGCCGCGCTTCACTGCCATCGGGTTTGCGCCGGCCGCTAGTGTCTTCACGCCTTCGCGAAAGATGGCCTGCGCCAACACAGTCGCAGTCGTGGTGCCGTCACCGGCAACGTCGGAGGTCTTCGAAGCAACCTCTTTTACCATCTGCGCGCCCATGTTTTCGAGCGGGTCCGGCAGATCGATCTCCTTCGCGACAGTTACACCGTCTTTCGTGATGATCGGTGCGCCAAACTTCTTCTCGATCACCGCGTTGCGCCCTTTCGGGCCCAGCGTGATCTTGACCGCGTCGGCCAAAATGTTAACGCCGCGCAGAATCGCTTGACGTGAGCTTGCGCCCGTTACAATTTGTTTTGCCATGGGACTATACCCTCCCGGGTGCCTGCGACCTCTGTCCGGTCCGAAATCTTCGAATCGGAGAAACTACTTCTTGCTCGATGCCGCTTTCGCGACCCCGCTCACCTTCGCCAGGATTTCCTCCTCGCGGAGGATCAGATATTCCTGATCATCAATCATGATGTCGTTGCCGGTATATTTGCCAAATAGAATGCGGTCTCCGAGCTTCACGTCGAGCGGAATCCGCCCGCCCTTCTCATTGAGCTTGCCGGCACCGACCGCGATCACTTCGCCCTCCTGGGGCTTCTCCTTGGCCGTGTCGGGGATTATGATTCCACCCTTGGCGGATTCCTTCTCTTCCAATCTCCGCACCAGCGCGCGGTCGTGCAGGGGTGTCACATTCACTGTCATTTCTCAAACCTCCGTTTCATCCGTTCTGAAATTCAAAGAGTCGCGCCATCAGTGAAAATCAACATCAAGGCCTAAATGCCTTCAAGTTCGTCTGCCGTGTTGTTTCGAGGTCGTCAGCCTCTTTCTTTACGCGTGTCATTTCCTCCTGGGGAGCGTCTTCGCGCTCCTGCTTCACGGCGTCGGCGATGGCAGCGTCGGCTTGACCTTTCAACTGTTTTGAAAATATGGCGAGCTGAAACGAATTCGAGAGAGGGGAGCGAGAAAGCGTCACCGAGTATTGGGGGCTTTCCCAGAGCGCGATTTGTGTATCCGTGCTGCTGTAACTCAGACGAGCCGGGACATTGCTGTTGGCAGCCGGTCGGGCTGCAGTACCGTACGTGGCCGAAATGGCCCGGGCCATGTCTGAGGCTGTCAGCCCCCGGGTGGAAGCACTGTCGTACGTCGCCACAATTCTGTAGAGAGCTCCGTTGTAGAACGAAAAACGAATTTCCTGGACCGGATCGGCAGGCACGGAGGATTGGTAAGATGGCAGTGGCCACCACGTCAGCTCCTGAATGACTGCCGGACTTTGGTGGATCACGCTAACCGTGTCCGGCGTTGTATTCACCTGCTTTGAAATTCTTGACACACTTGTTCCGAGCGAAAAGGTCCTGTATTTGGAAAGATCCTGAGCGGACATCACGGAAGTCGACAATAGGATCAGAGCCAGGGTAATCATCGACTTGTGAATTATTTTCATGCGAGCATCTCTTCGAACAATTACCCACTCGGGGTCGCTGCCACGCCGACCTGCCCGTTCGTTGCTTCGGAAGCCAGACCTTTGGCATTCGTGAGCTCCCATGCCATGGTTCGAGTGGCAGTCGGTTTTGTCCGGCCCGACTCCTGGATGCGCCCGGCAGAGAGAAAAAACAAGCTTTCCTGAATGTGTCGTGACTGGGCGCCAACACTCACGTAAGGCACTCCGAGGAAACGCTTCCTAGCCACTTGGGTGATCTCCAGGGAATTGAATTGCTTCGACCTCGGGTTGGCCGCAATCCGCTTGATTGCCCTACGAACCATCGATTGCCCATTAATGCCGAACGCAATCGCTCTGATTTCACCGGCCAAGCAGAAGAACGTCCATCCTGCCTCCCGAACCGCTCGATCCAAATCCCTGCCCATCGCAATCCTTGACGAGTCTCCATCCCGGCACATACAACTCGCTTTCGATCTGCAGTTCTTCGGGAAAGAGCGCGCCGTCCTTGATCAGAATATTGCCCGCCTCCATTGTGTCTTGCACCTGCTTCTCTTTCACGCCGCTCTCCTCCGCCGTCTTTGCCGAACGTGCATCGAGTGTCGAATCCGAGCGCCGCTCTTCCCGAAGCCCGCTTCTCGCCTCGATCAAAGAAGAGCGGCAAATTCTCGGTGCCTAGTTGCCTGCAGGTTCTTTCGACTCATTCCGAGGGGAATGTTTCTCCAACACCGAAACCAAGAGACGTCCGGATGCAGGAACCTGTGCCTCCCCACCTAACACGATTTCTCTTGCCGTAAACTTGCGGCCGTACACATCCGCCGTAGCGTCGTCATCGGGCCGAAGCGTAGAACCTTCGAGTGAAATGCCGGCAAAGAGACCGCGCGAACGTGAGTAGCTGAGCACTTCCGCTCGCATGTACGCATCCGTGTTTGCCGCGGCGTCGCGGCCCACGGGACCTGCCGCGATAGAGGCGTCCGCGCCCAACTTGACCTTGCTGCTAAGAATGGAACTCGCGCCTCTGTCGTTCATGATCAACAAAACGAGATCGGTAGCTTGCCCGCCGATTTGGAATCCAATGCTGCCGCCTTCCAGCGCATACATTGCTGGTGCGCCCCACGGTCCCCGAAAATCTTTCCCTGTCCGGCAAACCATCGCTCCGCGGCCGTAGCTTGCGCCGACCACGAACGCCGCCTTGAGAACCGACGGGAAAACGATGACGCATTCGGCCTTCTGGATTACCTCTTGAGGGATGTTCTCAGGTGTGTTCATGATTTCCTGCATCACGACCCCGGCATTGTGGAGTCGCTTTTGTTCTTTATTTGCCGCAAACAGTGGTGCGGTTGCAATCAGACCCAAACAGACAACAAGAATTGATTTACGTATCATCGCTGACCTCCATGATCAGAATTGCGGCTGCGGAAGTTGGCTCTCTCCGAAACCTTGTGAGGGCGCTTTGAACCACGCCATTAGCCGGGGGAAGTCGTTGAATGGAAGTCATTCTCCAACTATCCCCAACCGAAGACTTCCGTTAAGCCTTTTGCCTCGCGCCAGCGACCAGCAGACCAATTCCGCCAAGGAGCGCGAGTCCTCCGAGAATCGGAGGGAGTGGGATTTGCTCCTGAGTGTCTTTTGTGGCATGGATTGGCCCCACATCGAAAACCTTCTCTTGACGCGTGTAAGTGATGCCTTGGTAAGCGAGGGCGAGTGCACCCAGGACGACCAACAAAATTCCGGCCCAAGAGATTGGTTTCATGTTGTTAACTCCGCTATCAAGAAGTGACCATTCGGCCCTGGATGACCTTGACCAGAATAGTCACGACTGCCAGGACCAACAGGATGTGGATGAACCCACCCAGCGTGTAAGAAGTGGCCATTCCCAAGAGCCATCATAAGACGAGCAACATCAGGACAATCGTCCCAGAGCATCGTAATTGGTCCCTTATTCCCTTTCGTTGGCGCAAGTGTGAAGGCGAGGCGATCAGAATGAAGCGAGGGGACTGATTTGCAACACGGCTCACCTGCTTACCCACGCAACCAGATACTAGACAGGTTCAGCAAGGTTATCTGTCCGCTTCCGCACACATCTAACGTTTTCGTTTGTGGCGGTCAAAAGTGGAGAGGTACCTCAGCAACGGGGGATTGTGCCGGTAGTCGTCCAAATCTGGCGAGCGCGAACGACGAGAAACGATTGGGCGCAGGGCCCACGTAGTAAAACGGGAAGCATGTGATCAGCGTCAGCGTTCGCTCGCTCGATGGTTGCAGAACTTGGTTCTAATCGGGTTGTCTGAGTTCATTTACAAGTCTCTTAGCCTCTTTCATCCGTTCTTTAATAGAACGCCGGACTCAAGAAGGCCCCTTTGTCTCCCGCTCGCAGGTGTTCCTGGACGTCCTTCTTCGATAGGAATAAGGCTAGCGCAACGTATGTCTTGATTTCTTTCTCCAGGAACTGAATCGCTCGTCGTTTAGATTCATCCATTGTTCACCTCGGGATTGCCACGGATGGCAACCTTGAAGAAAGGGAAAAGGCTCGACTTCCGCCGAGCCTCGGCTGATTCCGGGGCTCAGTCGAGCGCGATAACTTGGACCGAACAGACTCCATCATCATGCGCATCACAGGCCCGCTCTAGATGCGGCCAGGAAGCAAGAGAACGACTATGCCCCAATGTGCATTCGGGAGAAAGAGTGGAATAGTCCGAAAATGTTCAGTAGCCACAAAACTACGGCGATGACTACGACTGCATTCAAGATGGACTTGATTGTTCCCTGCATCGGTATGAAGCGGTTGACCAGCCAAAGCAGGACACCCACAACGATTAAGACCATCATTATTTGAAGCAAAGGCATGATCTGTTACCTCCTTTTCTTCCAGCTCTTCCGAAAGGGGACACTCCGGCCTGGCCCTAAGACATCGAGCCAATTTCCATCATTGTCCGAGGACTCTAGTGACCGTGTGGGGCGGAATCGGTTATTCCAGTCTTAATTCAGGCAGAAGCCTTAGGATTCGTTTTCTCCCACCAAAATACTAGATGACATGATCACCGATGTCTGTCCCGTTGTAGACACATTTCATCCAGACGTTCAGCAAGTGTTCCTTTTTGAACAGATCGCGTCCGGGGCGAATGGTAGGGTGTATACAGAGGGGTTGTCGTTTCAGAGTTCGATGAGCGGAGACCTCGACATGGATCTCACGTACGATATCTTTAAGTGGCTTCCCGATTCTACGCCTCTGTGGGTCGAAGCCGTGGTTGGATTGGAACAAGCCAGGAAGCGCTTGAAGCATCTCGCTGAAGTCGAATCTGCGAATTACCTCATTTACGACTCCCGCATAGCAACGTTCATCGAATCGCATGCAGCCAGTTCGGCCGTTCACACGATAGGACCACGCGACAACCTTTGAGGGCGGCCCGGATTATCGTGTAGTACGCTCTTTGGCTACGATCGGCACGACGCTGCAGGGTTAATCTCTTCATGAATAAATTCAAGAAAATGGGTTTCATCAAATACAATGGCGGCCTTCAAATCGAGAGTTCCATCCTGAGCGTTGTCCTCCACGACTGAAGAACGGCCTTCGGGCGTCACGCCCTCATCGCATCATCTCGGCTCATGCATTCCTGGACGGACTTGCACGGAACTGTGCCGAAGAGAACATCCCGTGATCCGCGGCAGGCTCTATGATGTTGCTGCGAATCGCAATCAGACAAGGACGGAAAGCACTTGATCAAATTCAAAACGAGCGACTGTGCATGGGGATCGGGCGTGTTCATGCTGGGGCTGGGCTTGAATCTTTACACCGCAAATGAGGTTGTGGCTTCGGTGACGATCTCAAGTATTATGATTCTTGCGCTAGGTCTGACGCTAACGAGCACGTTATTGATCTGGCACGCGGCAGGAACGTCGCTGGCTGGGCCGGGGTCGCCTCGAGGAACTCCACGCCGCTGACATGCTTGACGGCCGAGCTCGCAAGACCGCGAACGACAGAGTAATCATGGGTTCTCCAGGACTTCGATAACCAGTTTGATTTCAACGGAAGGCGATCCCATAAAGGCCACGCCGATTTTTCCGCCCGTCTCCTACAAACACTTGGTCCCTGCCTTGTTGGCTGGACTTGCACTGCGCCTGTTTTTCATCGCTCATTTCTCGCCCTATTCAAGCGACACGAAATTCTACGAGGAACTCGCGCGCAACTGGCTGGACCACGGCGTCTATGGCCTTTTCGTCAGGGGCCAGTTGCTCCCTGTCGATATGCGCATGCCGGGATACCCCTCATTCCTCGCGGCCATATACGCCGTCTTTGGGCAAGCGGGCAAAGCAGTCCTCTTCGTTCAGGCGGTCATCGACTTGGTCACCTGCTTGCTGACTGCTGCGATCGCTGCGCGCCTCTCGCCCGTTTCCAGCCGGACGGTTGTGGCAACCGCGGCCCTTTGGATCGCTGCGCTCTGTCCCTTCACTGCAAACTACACTGCAGTCGCGCTCACCGAAGTTCTCGCCACATTCCTGACGGCTCTGGGACTCTTGGTCTTTGTCTGCATCCTTGGCCATCCTTCGATGGATCTCCCTCTCCGTTCATTTGACCGGAGGTCCCTGCTATCCGGCGTCGGATGGTTTCTGCTGGGTGGAGTGCTCGTAGGCGCGGGAACCTTGGTGCGCCCTGAGGCGCCCCTTCTAGTTGTCGCGGTGGGGCTTGTTCTGTGTGTCCGCTGGCACCGCCGCGTCGATTGGTCGAAGCTGGCTCTGGCGATCTCGTGGATGGCTGTCGGTCTGCTCCTGCCATTGACGCCCTGGGCCGTGCGAAACGCCCGTACACTCGGCCGAATCGAATTCCTCGCTCCAACTTACGCGCAAACGCAAGGGGACTTCATTCCCCGTGGCTTTTACGGATGGACTCAAACGTGGATGGTCCGATTTGAGGACGCCTATCTCGCGCCATGGAAGTTGGGGAAAGCGCCGATCCCCATCGAAACGCTGCCTGGCTCCGCTTTCGACTCCGCGGCGGAGCGTGCTCGCGTCGCGGCGCTGTTGAGCCGCTACAACAGCTACTTGCAGATGACGCCCGTGCTCGATCGGGAATTCGCATTCCTCGCACGCGAGCGAAACGCGCGGCACCCGCTGCGCACCTATCTTTTCATTCCCGCGTCCCGGGCGTGGATGATCTGGTTTACACCGCGGATCGAATTGCTCCCCTACTCGGGAAAGGTCTGGCCGCCCGGCGAGAAATGGCGGGATAATCCAGTGGATTTCGGCGTGACGCTCGGCTTCGAGATTTTGAATTGCGTGTATCTGGGTCTGGCATTCTTGGGCGCGTGGCGTTGCCGCAGCTATCCCGCAGTGGCATTGCTGATTGCATTCGTCCTAATCCGCACGGCCCTCCTGACGCAGTTGCAAACCGTCGAGCCACGCTACGTCATCGTCTGCTTTCCTGTGATATTGGCGCTCGGGGCTCTCGCATGTGCAATTCCCCAACGAGACGCTTCTGCCGCCAGCTACCCTTCGCTTGCACTCACTCATGCCTCTTCCCAGCCGATGGGTTGATGAGGCCGTCTACATGGAACTTTTTTCAGCGCGAGAGGAAGCCTTCCACGAAACTATCGAGGAACGAAATCAGCGTCGAAGGTTACAATTCCCCACCTTTCGGCATAAATAGAAAACCTATCCGGTCGATACGCTAAACCAATTGGACTACCCATGCGGCTCGGCGGAAGATAGGGCGTTTGCGAGGCCTCCGCTCACAGTCAAACAACCAACGAGAACACCATGACCACGCGACGCAACTTTCTCACTCAAGTCGGCCACGCCGGGGGATTCGGCGCAACCTACCTGATCATGCAATCGCTCGGGTTTTTGCCGATTCCGCCCAGCCGCGCCAGCGTCCTGCGCCTGCCGGAGACGATGGGCAAAGGTAAGTACGTGGTAATCCTGGGTGCGGGCATCGCTGGGCTTGTGTCGGCGTGGGAACTGTCCAAGGCAGGCTATAGCTGCGTCATTTTGGAAGCGCGCGGCCGCACCGGCGGACGCAACTGGACGATCCGCAATAGCACGCGCGTGGAAATGACCGACGGCACGACGCAGACGTGCGCCTTTGACGCATCCAGCTACTTCAACGCTGGCCCGGCGCGGCTGCCGTCGCAGCACCTGACGATGCTGGGCTATTGCCGTGAGTTCGGCGTGCCGCTCGAGGTCGAGGTCAACACCTCCCGCAGCGCGCTCATGCAGAGCGACCGCCTCAACGCCGGCGTACCGGTCGAGCAGCGCCAGGTAGTAAACGACACGCGCGGTCACGTCTCCGAGCTTCTCGCCAAGGCGATCAACCGCAATGCGCTCGACCAGGAGATATCGTCGGTCGACAAGGAGCGCATGCTCGAATTCCTGAGAACGTACGGCGACCTCTCGCCCGACTATTTCTATAAAGGCTCAAGCCGCGCGGGCTACACCGTGATGCCCGGCGCGGGAGCGCAGGCCGGCGACATTCGCGATCCGCTCGACATGCACGCCCTGCTCGACGCCGGCCTGTGGGAGGGAATGTTGTACGAGGAGCAGTTCTCCTGGCAGGCGACGATGTTCCAGCCCCTGGGCGGGATGGACCGGATTCCTGCTGCGTTCGAAAAACGCCTTGAACCTATGATCCGCTTTCACTGCCCGGTCGAACAAATCCGCAAGACGCCCAACGGCGTTCATGTCGTGTATCGCGACGCCAAGACCGGGACCACTCATAGCCTCGACGCGCACTACTGCATCTGCGCGCTGCCCTTCTCGATTCTCAAGAACCTGGATACCGACCTCTCGCCCGATGTCAAGCAGGTGGTCGACAGCGTGACATACGATCACGCCTACAAAATTGCCTGGGAATCGCGGCGTTTCTGGGAGCGCGACTACTCCATCTACGGCGGCATCTCTTTCCTCGACCAGCCGGTGAGTCTCGTGTGGTATCCCAGCGCCAAGCTGTTCTCCGAAAAAGGCGTGTTGATTGGGGGCTACGGCCTCGAAAACGGTACTCCGCTCGAAGGGATGGACCTTGCCGCCAAGCTCGAAGCCTCGCGTCAGGCGATCGAGCACCTGCATCCTGTACACTCCAAGGAGCTCACCAAGCCCGTGTGCGTCTGCTGGGGACGCATCCCCTACAATCTCGGTTCGTGGATTCACATCGGGGAGGAGCCGAATATGTATTCCGGATACGAGCGCGCCATCCAGTCGGATGACCCGATCTTTCTTGCGGGCGACCACGTAAGCCACCTCGTCGGCTGGCAGGAAGGCGCGGCGCTCTCGGCTCACCGCGCCGTTTCGCTGCTCACCCAATCGCAGGCGCGGCAGTCCGCGCGCGCAAGCTGAAATTCACGTCAAAGCAGCATACAATCCCTGCCCATGCGCCCCAATGACAAACCTAATACTGAAAACAACGGCCGCGACGCTCACGATCCGACACGCCGCGATTTCCTAACCTCAGGACTGAAGATCGGCGCCGCGTCACTCGCTCTTCCTTCGCTTGCGCGTGGGAACGATGCCGAGTCCGCGCAAGCAATCCAGTCTTTCGAGCTCGACGAAATCACAGTCGCCGAATTGCAGGACGGCATGAAGTCCGGGAAGTTCACGTCGCGCGGCCTCGCCAGCCGATATCTCGCGCGGATCGCTGAGATCGATAAAGGCGGCCCGGCGCTCAATGCCGTCATCGAGCTCAATCCCGACGCGCTCTCGATCGCCGATTCTCTCGATGCCGAGCGCAAATCCAAGGGACCGCGCGGGCCGCTCCACGGCATTCCGGTCCTTATCAAGGACAACATCGGCACGGCCGACCGCATGATGACCACCGCCGGCTCTCTCGCGCTTCTGGGGCTCACTCCCGCCAAGGATTCGGGCGTGGCCCGGCGCCTTCGCGAGGCCGGCGCCGTGATCCTCGGGAAAACCAATCTCAGCGAATGGGCCAATTTTCGTTCGTCGCATTCGTCGAGCGGCTGGAGCGGCCGCGGCGGGCAAACCCACAATCCCTACGCGCTCGACCGCAATCCATGTGGCTCGAGCTCCGGCTCGGGGGCGGCCGCGTCCGCGAATCTCTGCGCCGCAGCCGTCGGAACGGAAACGGACGGCTCGATTGTCTGCCCATCCTCGGCGAATGGAATCGTGGGCATGAAGCCGACGGTGGGATTGGTCAGCCGCGCCGGGATCATCCCCATCGCCCACAGCCAGGACACCGCAGGCCCGATGTGCCGCACCGTCGCCGACGCGGCCGCGCTGCTCGGAGCTCTTGCGGGACCAGACTCGGGCGACCCCGCCACCAAGGCTTCGCGCGGAAAAATCGCCGCCGACTACACGCGCTTCCTGGATCGCGCCGGCTTGCGCGGGGCGCGCATCGGAGTCGTGCAGCACTCCTACGCCTTTACCGAAAGCGTCGAACCCGTGTGGCGGGCCGCGCTCGACGCCATGAAACACGAAAGCGCGGCACTCGTCGATCCGGTCGAAATTCCATCGCTCGGGAAATTCGACGACTCCGAGTTGGAGGTTCTACTCTACGAATTCAAGGCGGGCTTGAATTCCTTCCTCGCCGCGGCCGGCCCCAACGCCCCCGTGCATTCGCTCAAGGAGCTCATCGATTTCAACGAGCTGAACCGGGAGAGAGAGATGCCCTATTTCGGGCAGGATCTCTTCGAAAAGGCGCAGAAGAAAGGTCCTCTCACCGAGAAAGTTTACGTGGACGCGCTCGCCAAAAATCACCGCCTCACGCGCGCCGAGGGAATCGACGCCGTGATGGACAAGCACCGCCTCGATGCGCTGGTCGCGCCCACGGCGGGCCCTTCCTGGTTGACCGACTGGATCAATGGAGACCACGATACTGGCGGGAGTTCATCTCTCGCCGCCGTGGCAGGCTACCCGAATATCCACGTCCCGTCGGGATTTGTCTTCGGCATGCCGGTGGGAGTTTCGTTTTTCGGCCGCGCCTGGAGCGAACCGAAGCTGATCAAGATCGCCTACGCCTTCGAGCAAGCCACCCGCGCCCGCAAACCCCCGCGCTTCCTCCCCGCCGCCGACTTGCGCTCCGGTTCCTGATCTCGCCTTGCGATTGTGCCGTTATCGCGCGGGCGGTTGTGGTGGCTGTGGCGTAATCGGCGGCGTATTCGTGAATTCGTGGACGTGCATGATGGTGATGAGCCACGACCCGTCGCTCTGCTTCGTCATGATCAAACTGTGAATTCCCTTGCGGGTGGGCCGCACGCTTCTGTCGGCATTTTTCGCGCCCGTCATCTCCCAATCCACGTCCACCGCCGCCACGTCGGGTTTTAGGAAGCGGACGCTCCGGACGTGACCCGTTTGATGCGTCTCGCTGTAAACCCCCGACATAAAAGGTCCGAACGTGGCCTCCATCTGCGCGCGGCCGTGCGTCAGCATCCCAAAGTTGTTGATGAAATCCGTGTCCTCCGTGTACGTCATCGCCACGGCATGCACGTCGTGCTTGTTCCACGAGTCCATGTAGTTCTGCACGGCTTTTTCGATGTCGGCACGATCTTTATCCTGTGCCGGATTGGCTGTGGTCTGAGGCATGGCCGCCACACACCTGCTCGTTGAAATCGCCAGCGGAAGCAAAAGAAACACAAGAACGCGCAGCGCCATCCGCATATCAGCCTCCCGGCAAACTCAGCTTTTTTCAGTCGACTTGATTCCCCTCAAAACTGCGCAAGCCTAACCCAGCGAACCCTTCGGGTCAAATTCCGCCGGCGGCTGTATGCAGCCTTCCCCGCGCTCGGAGCATCTTTCTATTGGAGGATGTTCACATGACCAGGCTCAAGCTCTTCACGGCCTCGCTTCTTGCTTCTCTTCTTCTCGTTCCCCTCGTGCGCACTGCCGGCGCCCAATCGCCCGCCTCTTCTTCCACGGTACCGGTTACGGCCGTCGTCACCGTTCTCGGTCCGAGTTTTTCGGCCCCGCCTGCCCTCGGCAAAGAGGATGTGGTCGTTCGCACCGGGAAAAACCGGGAAGACGTCATGGCATGGAACCTGGCGGAGGGCGATCGCGGCGCACTGCAACTCGCGATCCTCATCGACGACGGCATCAACCTCGGCCCGCGGCTCTCCGACCTGCGCCGCTTCATCCAGGACCAGCCGAAATCGACGAGCGTCGGCCTCTTCTACGCCAGCTCGGGCATGACCCAAACCGTGGCCGCCTTCAGCACTGACCACGACGCCGTAGCCAAAAAGTTGCGCATCACTCTGGGTCGTAGCTCCGTTTCCACCAGCATCTATCTTTCGACGATTGATGTGATGAAGAAACTGGCGCCCATGAGCGGCCGGCGCGAAATCCTTCTCATCAGCGACGGCCATGACCGCCTCCGCGGCGACCTGCAAAGCCCCGATGTCCAGAGCGTGATCGACAACTCGCAAAGGACCGGCATCGTGATCCACACGCTGTACTCAAGCGTCGGCTCCGGCAGGAATTCGATTCGCCTGAACTACGCGCAGAGCAATCTCACCCGCGTGACGGAGGAGACCGGCGGCCAGTCGTTTTTCCAGGGCCTCAGTACGCCCATATCGTTCACGCCTTTTTTGAACCAGCTGGATATGGCCCTCCACAATCAATATTTCCTCACGTTCACAACCGCCCGCAGCAACAAAAAGAAGGGCGAATTCCGCGGCTTCAAGGTGACAACCGAACAGCGCAACGTCTCGATCACAGCCGCGAGCGAAGTCTTCGTCCCCGGCCCCTAGCCGGGGTGCGTGCAGCCGCGACGTTTATCCTGTCTCGGTTAGGGGCGGGTTTCAAACGCGTTTCCGGCGTCCCGATCCTATCGGGACCCGCCTCTGCCAGTGCGATTCCCGGCCCATCCGCCCGTCAGACGCACGCCGGCCTCGGTGAATCCATCTTGCACGGTCTGCTGCGAATCCCCTGAAACCAAACGGGTAGACGCACAGTCCAAAACCGTGGTAGACATACGGCACTCGATGGGAGATGTACGCCGCAAGTTCGATTTCGGGGGGGGAATGAAATGAGCAAGGCAGCGCCCGCACGGTCCTGGTTTTCACTCTTCACTGCTTTGGCTTTCGTGTGCGCGCTCCTCGCGCTGGCGGGTGTCGCTTTCTTGCCTTCATCGAGCGCCGCGCCGCAGTTCGGCGCCAGCAAGGGCCAAGTCGTCGGCATCGAGTTCGATGGCCGCACGGTATCCAACCTCGACAAATCCGTCGAATACTACAAGATGCTCGGCTTCACCGAAGTCCCGAACGTCGACAAGTCCTGGCGCAAGGACGACGTGATGAACCGCATCCACGGGACCAAGGGCGTCGAGTCCCGCATGGCGAAGCTCACGATGAACACCAACATGGGCGAGCAGAAGCCGTTCACTCTCTACCTGCGCGAGTTCCGCGGGATCAAGCGCCGCAACGTGATGGGCGGCAAGACTGCATGGGAGCCCGGCGCGACGCATATTGAGGTTGTAGTTCCCGACTCCGAGAAATTGTGGTCAGACCTGAAAGCTGCCAACCTGCTCTGGCCGCGCACCTGGGACGGCAAACTGATTCCGGCGCCGGGCCAGACGAAAGGCACAATCGCCTACATGACTGATCCCGACGGCATGGACGTCGAGATCGTCGAGCAAAGCGCCGCTGTGCCCGCGATGGACAACCGTCCCGCGCGTCCCGCGAATCCTCCCGGATTCAACCACGTCGGCTTGGTCATACTCGACTCGGATAAGGCGAAAGCTTTCTACGGAGCTCTGCTCGGGGAACAGCTTCCCGCGGCGCCGTCGCAGTGGGCCAGCGGCGATTTCATGGACTCGGCCGTCGGCGGTCATGGCAACGTCCTGCGCATCCTGAACGGAACGTTCGCGGTGGCCGCCGACCGCGATGCGCGCATGCGCTTTGAGCTGGTCGAGTACGAAAACCGCAAGAAGCCGGTCGAGCCTTTCAGCATCACCGATATCGGCGTGAACTGGGTTGGATTCGAGGTCAGCGACATCGATTCGCTCGTCGCCCGCTTGAAGGGCGCCGGCATCAAAGTCGTGTCCGACGGAATCGTCGAGATGAAGGGCGGCTACCGCGTGGCTCTTGTGCGCGATCCCGATACGGGCGCCTTCGTCGAGCTCTACGAACCGCCGAAGCAATAGCCCCACGCGGCATCTCACGCCGTACCGATACGAAACATCGATTCCGGCGCCGTCGTCTTGGCGACGTTTTAACCGGCGCTTTACCTTACGTTCACCAAGAGGGACTATCCCTCCGCTAAGTTTCCTCCGGCACCAACATCTCTAAGGAGGAAGCTTCATGCAACTTCTGCGCAAGCTCATTTCGTCTCTCGCGATTGCCGCGATCGTCACGCTGCCAGTCAGTGCACCAGTCAGTGCAAATGGTCATGACGACCGCGACGACCAGCCCATTAAGCACGTGCTCTTGATCAGCGTGGACGGCTTTCACGCGCTCGACCTCACCAACTACGTGGCCGCCCATCCGGGTTCCACGCTCGCACAGTTGAGCGAGCATGGCATCACCTACACGAACAATTCCACGTCGCAGCCTTCCGATTCGTTCCCCGGCCTCGCCTCGCTCGTCACCGGAGGTTCCCCGACGACCACCGGCCTCTGGTACGACGACACCTACAACCGCAAGCTTTCGCCGCCCAAGCAGACGGACGGCCTCGGGGATCCCGGCGGGAGCTGCCCCGGCACGGTCGGCACAATCGTCGCTTGGGACGAATCCGTCGACATTGATCTCACCCAGCTCAATGGAGGCGGTGGGTTTAATCCGAACTACCTCGTGCGCGATCCGAACAACGGCTGCGCGACGATCCTGCCGCACCAGTACCTCCGCGTGAATACGATCTTCGAAGTCGTCAAAGCCAACGGCGGCTACACCGCGTGGACGGATAAGCATCCGTCGTACGAATGGACCAACGGCCCCAGCGGCAAGGGTGTCGACGATTTCTACGGCCCCGAGACCAACTCCATCCCGGTAGCTCTGCCGCAGTTTCCCGGCTGCAGCCCAGTCCCGTTCCCCGATACCACATACGACGATGGCTGGACCACCAACCTCAAGAACATCCAGTGCTACGATGACCTGCACGTCCAGGCCGTGCTCAACGAGATCGACGGGTATACGCACGATCGCTCGCGCAAGGCTCCGGTGCCGGCCGTTTTCGGCACGAATTTCCAGGCCGTCAGCGTCGGCGAGAAACTGAAGGGCAACGGATACACCGACGTGCTGGGAACTCCCTCGGCGGGCCTCGAAAGCGAACTCGAATTCATCGATCAGTCGCTCGGAAAATTCGTCAGCGAGCTGAAGAGCCAGGGTCTCTATAGCTCAACGCTCATCATCGTCGCCGCAAAACACGGCCAGTCGCCAATCGACGTCCAGAAGCGCGTCGGAATCGGCGGCGGCCAGCCAACTGCGACGATAGGCTCGGCCGACGCCTTCGATATTTCCGACGACGGCTCGCTGATTTGGCTCACCGATCCTTCGCTCACTGCGAGCGTGGTCGCCACTCTCAGCACTCCGACCAATCAAGCCGCGCTGGGCATTCAGGAAATCTTCGCCCTGAATTCGCTCTCCGAGAAATTCA
Source organism: Candidatus Acidiferrales bacterium (assembly GCA_049523255.1). Lineage (GTDB taxonomy): Bacteria > Acidobacteriota > Terriglobia > Acidiferrales > UBA7541 > Palsa-295. Next base: position 138,263 of record JBEKNB010000006.1, read on the forward strand.
ACGTTCCCGGAAGCGGTCCTGGCGAGGATCCGCGCACGCCGGACATCGTCCTCAAGGTCAACACCGGCGTGATCTTTACGGGCGGCTCCAAGATTGCCGAGCATGGTGGCTTCAACGAAGACGACATCCACACCGCGCTCCTCGTCTCGTTCCCGACCCTCCAGCAGCAAACGGTCAAGACGTTCGTCCTAAACCAGCAGGTCGCGCCGACGATCGTCCAGGCCCTCGGCATTGACCCCAACGAGCTGCAGGCGGTGCAGGAAGAGCACATCCACGTGTTGCCCTTCCTCTTCGACGCGCTCGGCGATCACGACTAGTCGCAGCCCGCGCGCGATCGGCGCAAAAACAAAAAGCCCCGGTTCGAGTTCATCGAACCGGGGCTTTGCGTTTGTCTGAAACTCTTTGAGCGAATCGAATGAGACAGGCCAGAACCCGAAGGCTTCTCCGTGCGATTTCTCGCCCGGAGTTTGAGCAGCCGAACGGCCCCGTGAGAGGCCTATGGAGAGCCGTGCCTGCTACCGAAACAGGCCGTGCTCCCTTTTCTTTTAGAAAGGAGGTGATCCAGCCGCAGGTTCTCCTACGGCTACCTTGTTACGACTTCACCCCAATCATGAGTCATACCTTGAGCGCCTGCCTCCTTGCGGTTGGCACGGTGTGTACAAGGCCCGGGAACGTATTCACGGCGCCGTTCTGATGCGCCATTACTAGCGATTCCAGCTTCATGCAGTCGAGTTGCAGACTGCAATCCGAACTGAGCGCGCTTTTTTGCGATTAGCTCCCCCTCGCGGGTTTGCAACGCTTTGTGGCGCGCATTGTAACACGTGTGTCGCCCTGGACATAAAGGCCATGCTGACTTGACCTCATCCCCACCTTCCTCTCCGTTATCCGGAGCAGTCCTCGTAGAGTTCCCCCTTGCGGGTGGCAACTACGAGTAAGGGTTGCGCTCGTTGCGGGACTTAACCCAACACCTCACGGCACGAGCTGACGACAGCCATGCAGCACCTCTACACAGGTCCCTTGCGGGAAGTCTCTGTTTCCAAAGATGGTCCTGTGCGGTTCAAGCCCAGGTAAGGTTCTTCGCGTTGCGTCGAATTGAACCACATGTTCCACCGCTTGTGCGGGCCCCCGTCAATTCCTTTGAGTTTCAGCCTTGCGACCGTACTCCCCAGGCGCAGGACTTAACGCGTTAGCTACGGGACTTGCCCCGTACAGGGCAAACCCCAAGTCCTGATGGTTTAGGGCTAGGACTACCAGGGTATCTAATCCTGTTTGCTCCCCTAGCTTTCGTCCCTCAGCGTCAGAAATGATCCAGCAAGCCGCTTTCGCCTCGGATGTTCCTGCGGATATCTACGCATTTCACCGCTACACCCGCAATTCCACTTGCCTCTCTCATCCTCTAGCACGGCAGTTTCGGAAGCAGCCTCTGGGTTAAGCCCAGAGATTTCACTTCCGACTTGCCGCACCGCCTACGGACCCTTTACGCCCAGTAATTCCGAGCAACGCTGGCCCCCTACGTTTTACCGCGGCTGCTGGCACGTAGTTAGCCGGGGCTTCTTATACCCGTACCGTCAAACCCTTGCGGGCATTCGTCCGGGTCGAAAGGGGTTTACACTCCGAGAAGCTTCATCCCCCACGCGGCGTTGCTGCGTCAGACTTTCGTCCATTGCGCAAGATTCCCCACTGCTGCCTCCCGTAGGAGTCTGGACCGTGTCTCAGTTCCAGTGTGGCCGGCCAACCTCTCAGTCCGGCTACCGATCAATGCCTTGGTGAGCCATTACCTCGCCAACAAGCTAATCGGCCGCGGATCCCTCTTCTGGCG